>CAVSZI010000007.1:0-157696 GCA_963732345.1 uncultured Actinomycetes bacterium
CCAGGGCACTTGCGCCCGATTCACGGCATGCCGTTAGCTAGATGCGATCTGGCCGGCCTGGACCCTGCCGGCTCGCCGCTCGTCATCACGGTGACTTCGCGGGAGTGTATGAGCGAGCGAAATCGACGTCCGGGCGGGAGGCATCACATGGCCGGGCACCATCGGCATCAGCACGCGGCTTCTGCCGGCGATGGGATCCGCGGGGTCGACCTGCGGGCCCGGCCATGACGGCGGCTGCCGGGCAGCCCCCGGACCCGCTCCCCGGCAGCCAGTTCCCGCTGGGCGCCACGGCCCGTGACGGCGGCACGAATTTCGCGGTCGCCTCCAGCGTCGCCGACGGGATGATGCTGTGCCTGTTCGACGAGAACGGCGCGGAGACGCAGATTCCGCTGCGGGACCACGAGGCCGGCGTCTGGCACGCCTTCGTACCCGGGATAGCGGCGGGCCAGGCGTACGGGTACCGGGCCACCGGGCCCTACGATCCGGCCCGCGGACTGCGCTGCAATCCGGCGAAGCTTCTGCTGGATCCCTATGCGCGGGCGTTCAGCGGAACCACCACGTTCGGGCCGGAGGTGTTCGGGTACTCGGCCCGCGACCCGGACGCACCGAGCGATGCGGACTCCGCGGCCAGCGTGCCACGGAGCCTCGTGCTAGCCGACGAGGCATTCGGCTGGCGGGACGATGCCCGGCCCCGTCACCAGCTCGCCGACACGATCATTTACGAGCTGCACGTCAAGGGTTTCACCATGCGCCATCCGCAGATCCCGCCGGAGCTGCGCGGAACCTATGCCGGCCTGGGCCACGAAGCGGCCATCGCGCACCTGACCGATCTCGGCGTGACCGCTGTCGAGCTGCTGCCGGTGCACGAAAGCGTCTCGGGGGCGTCCCAGGTGGCGCAGGGGCTCACGAACTACTGGGGTTACAACACGATTGGCTATTTCGCGCCCCACCAGCGCTATTCGGCGGCGGTCCGGGCGGGGCAGCGCGGCGGCCAGGTCGGCGAGTTCAAGGCGATGGTGAACGCGCTGCACGCGGCCGGGCTCGAAGTGCTGCTCGACGTCGCGTTCAGCCACACCGGCGAGGGCAATGACCTCGGCCCGACATTGTGCTACCGCGGCCTGGACAACCCCGCGTATTACCGCCTGGACGGCGACGACCCGCGCTACTACGTCGATACGACGGGCACCGGAAACTCTCTGAACGCGGACAATAAAGTGACGCTGCAGCTAATGATGGATTCGCTGCGTTACTGGCTGACGGAGATGCGCGTCGACGGCTTCCGTTTCGATCTCGCCAGCACGCCCGGCCGCCAGGAAGACAGCTCCGCGCGAGCATCGGCGTTCCTCGATCTCGTCTCCCAGGATCCGGTGGTGTCCAGGGCCAAGCTGGTCGCCGAGCTGTCGCATGTCGGCCAGATCGACAGCGACGACCTTGGCCGGTTCCCGCCGTTGTGGTGCGAGCGGAACGGGACATACCGCGACACGATGCGCGATTTCTGGCGCAGTCATCACGTCGGCCTCGGTGAGTTCGCCACCCGCTTCTGCGGGTCGCCGGACCTTTACCCGGGCTCCCGGCCAACCGCGTCAGTGAACCTGATTGCCGTCCACGATGGCTTTACCCTGCGGGACCTTGTCTCCTACAACGACAAGCACAACCAGGCCAACGGGGAAGCGAACAATGACGGGACCAGCGATAACCGTTCCGGGAACTGCGGGGCGGAGGGCGCGACCGCTGACCCCGCCATCCTGGAGCTGAGGGCGCGCCAGTCCCGGGCGATGCTGGCCACCCTGATGCTGTCCTTCGGCGTCCCGCTGCTGCTGGGCGGGGACGAGATGGGCCGGACCCAGCAAGGCAACAACAACGCATACTGCCAGGACAACGAGATCTCCTGGGTTGACTGGTCCCGGGCGGACACGCAGCTGCTGGACTTCACCAGACGGCTGGTCGCCTTCCGCAAGGCACACCCGGTGTTTCGCCGCCGCCGTTTCCTGGGGGAAGCCGGAGCGTCTGAATCGCGCTGGTTCACCCCCGGCGGCACGGAAATGACGGACGACGACTGGCCGGTCGCGAGGGCCCCGGCCATCGCGCTCTACCTGGACGGATCCGACGACCCCGACCAGGCCGCGGACGGCACGCCGCTGCTCGATGACGACTTCCTGGTCCTGGTGAACGCCCGGTTGGAGCCCCTCCCATTCGCCCTCCCCGCCATCAGGGACCGGGCCGCGTGGCGCATCGAACTCGACACCTACGACCCGGCGGTCCCCGGCAGTACCGCAGCGGCGGGACGGGCAGCCGGTGATCACATCACCGTCAGTCCCCGCTCCATCGTCGTGCTGTCCGACCGCGCCTGAACTGACCCGTGAGGTGCCAGGACTCGCGCCTGGGCCGGCGCGGCGGGTGCGGGACCGGGAAGAGCGGAGGGGCAAGGACTTCCGGCCCTTGCCCGCGGCAGCCGGGAAGCCGGAGACTACTAACGGCCTTAGGAGGAATCCGGCCTTTAGGAGAAATATGGCATCCGGTCATAGCGGAACCGATCTGGCGTCAGCCCTGGCCGGGGGCGATTTGGGTCCCCGGCTGCCGAAGGCCCCGACGGGGATCCGGGGACTGGACCAGATCACCGCGGGCGGGCTGCCGCGGGGCAGGTCGACCCTGGTGACGGGCGGCACCGGATCTGGCAAGACGCTGCTGGGGTTGCAGTTCCTCGTCGCGGGCGCCCGGGAGTACGGCGAGCCGGGCGTGCTGGTCACCTTCGAGGAGTCGGCCGGCAAGGTGAGCGCCAACGTTGCCTCGCTCGGATTCGACCTCGACGGGCTGCAGCGGGACGGGCTGCTCGTGGTGCATGCCTTCCAAGTGGATCCCTCGGAAATGGTCGAGTCGGGGGAGTTCGACTTTGAGCCGCTGTTCGCCCTGCTCGACGACACCATCGAGCGCATCGGGGCCAAGCGGGTCGTGCTCGACACCATTGAGTGGCTGTACGGCGCGTTCCCGAACCAGGCCATTGTGCGGGCGGAGCTCGGCCGGCTGTTCCGGCGGCTCGAGGACCGCGCCGTCACCGCCATGGTGACCGGCGAGCGGGTCGGCGACTCGCTCACCCGGCACGGGATCGAGGAGTTCGTGTCTGACTGCGTGATCGTTCTCGACCACCGGATGCACGAGGAGGTCTCCACCCGCCGTCTGCGGATAGTCAAGTACCGTGGGTCGGCGCACGGAACCAACGAGTACCCGTTCCTGATCTCGGGCCATGGCTTCGTCGTACTGCCGATCACGTCGGTTACCCTTGACTACGCCGCGTCCGACGACCGGATCTCGACCGGCGTGGCCCGCCTTGATCACATGCTGGCCGGCGGCCTGTTCCGCGGATCGACCATCCTGGTCAGCGGGACGATGGGGACGGGTAAGAGCACGCTCGGCGCGCACCTCATCAACGCGGCGTGCGCACGGGGTGAGCGGGCGCTGCTGGTCCTGTTCGAGGAGTCACCCGACCAGGTCATCCGCAACATGCGATCGGTGGGGCTCGACCTGGGGCGCTGGGTCGAGGCGGGCCTGCTGCGCATGTGGGCGGCCCGGCCGACCGCCTTCGGGCTGGAGACCCACCTGGCCATCCTGACCGAGCTGATCGAGGAGTTCGCGCCGGCGGTCGGCGTGCTCGACGGGATCGCCAGCCTCACCCACGGGCCCACCGGTCCCGAGGTGACCTCGATGCTGGGCCGCCAGATCGACCTGCTCAAGGCGGCGGGGATCACCGCGATGGCGACCACGCTGGCGCACGAGGACGAGGCGAGCATGGTGGGCATATCGTCGCTGGTGGACACCTGGCTGCTGTTGCGCAACGTCGAGTCGGACGGTGAGCGCAACCGGCTGCTGTACGTGCTGAAGTCGCGGGGCAGCGCCCATTCGAACCAGGCGCGGGAGTTCGTGCTTACCGACCGCGGCGCCGAGCTCGTCGACGTGTACGTGGGCCCAGCGGGCGTGCTGACCGGCTCCGGTCGCCTCGTGCAGGAAGCCCAGGAGCGCGGCGCGGAACTGCGGCGGGATGAGGAGCTCATGCGTCGCCGGCGCGAACTGCGCCGGGGTATCGTGGAGACCGAGGCCCAGCTCGCCGTGCTGCAGGACGACCTGGCCGCGGAAAGGGCCGAGCTCGAGCGGATCGAGGCGCGCGATCAGCGTCAGGCGGCGGACGCCGAGGCGGACCGGTCGGCCCTGGCCGAGCAGCGCTGGGCCGATCCGGCCTCGCTCGGCGAAGAAGGGCCGCGATGACCGGACCCCGCGACGCCGATACCGGAGCCGGGGCACCGGCACCCACCACTGAACACTGGGAGCTGCGGCTCTACGTGACCGGACGCTCACCAAACAGCCTCCGCGCCATCGAGAACCTGCAGCTTGCCTGCGAGCAGTACCTGGCGGGGCAGTATCACATCGAGATCGTGGACCTGCTGGAGAACCCGCGCCTGGCCGCCGACGACCAGATCCTGGCCGTACCCACGCTGGTCAAGAAACTGCCGCCGCCCATCAGGAAAATCGTCGGCGACCTCTCCGACACCGACCGGCTCCTCGTCGGATTGCAGCTCCGGCCGCGAAAGGGCGCGCCGAAGTGACCGGTATCGCGGGACGTTCCAGGTGACGGACACGCCGCGTTCGGGCTACGCCGGTGGCGCGGGGCGGGGTTCCCCGTGACGGCGGATGATGCCACGGACGCGATGCCCGGAAACCCCCGGGAGGAATTGCGCCTGGAGCTCGGCGAGGCACGAAAGGCCTTGCGCGCCGTCCGGGCCGACGGATTCGGCGCCCTCGGCGTCGACAGTGGCAGTGGTGAGGAGCTGTTCAGTGGCGCCGCCCGCGTCATGAGGGAATTGCGCCTGGAGCTCGGCGAGGCACGAGAGACATTGGACACCATCCGGGCCGGCGGATTCGACGCCCTGGTGATCGACGCCGGCCGCGGCGAGGAGGTGTTCGCGCTCGGCGGCACCGGGCGGCCGGACCGGCTGCTGGTCGGGGCCATGGCAGATGGCGGGGTCGGCTACTTCCGGGCGGTGGCCCTCGACTTCGACGGCACCCTGGCTGATGGCCTGGTCGCGCCCGCCACGCTGGCCGCGCTCACCGAGGCGCGGGCCCGCGGGGTCCGGCTGATCCTGGTTACCGGGCGGATCATGAGCGAGCTGCGCGCCGTGTTCCCGGAGGTCGACGATCACGTCGACGCGGTCGTCGCCGAGAACGGCGCCTTGCTGGTCACCCACGGCGGCGTCCGCCTGCTGGCCGCCCCGGTCGGCGGCGCGGTCAGCGCCGCGCTGACCGGCCGCGGGGTCGCCCACCGCCGCGGGCAGGTGATAGTCGCCGGCGCCGCCGCCGACGAGCCGGCCGCGCTGGCGGCGGTCCGCGAGCTCGGCCTGGACTGCCGGCTCGTCCGCAACCGGGGCGAGCTGATGATCTTGCCGGCCGGGGTGACCAAGGGCACCGGCCTGCGCGAGGCGCTCGGCGATCTGGGCCTGTCGCCGCACAACACGATCGGCGTCGGCGACGCCGAGAACGACCACAGCCTGCTGGATGCCTGCGAGGTCGGGGTGGCCGTCGCCAACGCGGTCGGCGCCCTCCGCGCGCACGCCGACATGGTCCTGGCGCTGCCGGACGGCCAGGGGGTGGCCGACCTGCTGCTGGGACCGCTGCTGGCCGGCCGGGTGCACCTGTATCCCCGCCGCTGGCAGGTCACGCTGGGCACCGACGACGGCGGCGAGCCGGTCACGCTGCCCGGCTCGCAGCTCAACATCGCCGTCTGCGGCGGCACCGGGAAGGGCAAGTCCTACCTGGCCGGGCTGATCTGCGAACAGCTGATCCGCCTCGGCTACTCCCTGGTCGTCTTCGACCCCGAAGGCGACCATCACGGGCTCGGCGAGCTACGTGACGTGATCATCACCGGGGGTCATGAGGGCCGCCTGGCCGCCCCCGGCGAGGTCGTGCGCCTGCTGCGGCACGGCCACCCCAGCGTGGTCACCGACCTGTCCCACCTCGACGCCGCGGCCCGCGCCGCCTACGCGGCGGACCTGGCCAGCGCCGTCGAAGCCCACCGGGCCGCCACCGGGGTGCCGCAGTGGGTGGTCGTCGACGAGGCCCACGTACCCATCGGGCGGGACGTGAGCGCGCGCCGGATGCTCGACCCCGCCGCCAAGGGCTACCTGCTCGTCACCTGGCAGCCCACGGAGCTGTCGGCCGACGCCCTGCTCGCCCTCGACGCCGTCATCACGCTCGGCTCCGCCCGGCCCGACAGCCGGTTCGTCGACATCACCGCGGCAGTGGCCGATATGCCCCGCGCCGAGATCGCCCGTCTTCTCACCGGGCCGGGCGGCCGCGCGGTGCTGGCCTGGCGGCAGCGCCCCGGCCGGGCGATGGCGTTCACCCTCGGGCCCCGGATTACACCCCATCTGCGCCACGCGCATAAGTACAACCAGGTCGGCGTCGAGCCCGCCCGCCGGTTCTACTTCAAGACCGGGCCCGATACCGCCACCGGGGCGGTCGCGGCCAACCTCGACGAACTGGAAGCCGAGCTCGGCCGCTGCGACCGGGGCGTGCTGCGCCACCACTGCCCTCGCCACGAGTTCTCCGGCTGGGTGGCGGGCGTCTTCCGCGACGAGGGGCTCGCGGCCGACCTGGCCGAGCTGGAAGCCGCCATTCCGGCCGACAGCCACGCCGCGGTCGTCGAGCAGGTTCGCCTGGCGCTCATCGCCGCACTCCAAGTCCGGGCTAGTTTAGACTTCGCCGTCCCGGATTGTGCCGCTGGCGTCGTGGCCGGAAGCACGACGTACTCAGAGCAGCCGCCGCAGGAAGGGATCCTTGGGCTCGGCCGGGCTGATCCGCACCCGCACGTCCACGCACCAGGCGCCGTCCGCCCTGGCGACGATCGGGTTGAGATCCAGTTGGCTGACCTCAGGGAGATCGTCGGCGAGCCTGGAGACCCGCAGCAGCGCGTCGGCGAGCGCGGCGGTGTCCACCGGCGGTGTGTCTCCGTGGCCGAACAGCAGCGGCGCGGCGCGCACCGCGCGAATCATCGCGTCGGCGTCGGCGTCGGTCAGCGGGGTCAGCCGGGTCACATGGTCACCGTGCACCTCGGTGGTCACCCCGCCGGACCCGAACACCACCACCGCCCCGAACACGGGCTCCTGCACCACGCCGATCATCACCTCGACACCGCCGGCCAGCATCGGCTGGACGAGCACCCGCCGCAGGCTTGGCCCGAAGTCGGCCGCCAGCGCGCGGTAGCCCTCGGCCACTTCCTGCGGGGTGCGCAGATCGAGCCGGACGCCCCCGGCTTCGGCCCGGTGGCCCGGCCCCTCGGCCTCCGCCTTGAGCACGACGCGGCCGCCGAGCTGCCTGGCGGCCGCGGCCGCTTCCTGCTCGCTGGCCGCCGGAATGGTGGCCACCAGCGGGACGCCATAGCAGGACACCAGCTCGGCTGCACTGGCTTCGGGCAGCCAGCCGCCGGCCGGCGAGCCGGCCAGGAAACCAGTGACCAGGGCGCGCGCGTCCGCCGTGCGCAGCCCGCTCAGCTCGGGGACCGTGCCGCCCTGCCGCACGCGCCAGGCCTGATAGCGGGCCGCGTGGCCGAGCGCGCGGGCCGCGCTGTCCGGGTCGGCGTAACAGGGCACTCCGGTGACGGCCGCCGCCGCCACGTCGATGATGGCCGCCGCCTGACCGGGCGGGTCGGCGGCCGGGGGACCGCCCGCTGGGCCGGTGGCCGCGGGCGGGCCGGCCGGCGGCTGGGCGACGGGCAGGCGCTTGAGCCGTCGCACGGACTCGCCCCGGTCGAGCAGGGCGACCGCGAGTGGCTTGCTGACGACCGCCTCGGCCACCGCGGCACTCAGGTCGGAGAAAGCCGTGGGCACCGCCACCGCGAGCATCGCGTCGACGCGGTCGTCGGCGGCCACCTCCTCCAGGCAGGCACGGAAGGCATCGGTCGTCACCACCGGGCTGGTGTCCACCGGCCCGGTCACTACCGCAGCGGCCGGCAGCAGTTCGCGCAGCGCGCGCCGGGTGGCCGCGCCGAGCGTCACGACCTGCAGGCCGTGGTCGGCGCAGGCGTCGGCGGCCAGCGCGCCCGCGCCGCCGACATTGGACACGATCGCGACCCGGTTGCCGGCCGGCAGCGGCTGGCAGGCGAGCAGCGCAGCGGTATCGACAAGCTCGCCGAGACTCCTCGTCGCGATGACACCGGCCTGGTCGAACATGGCCTCCTGGCTGATCAGCGGCGTCGCTGCCGCCGCGGCGTGCGAGGCCGCGCGGTGGCCCGCCGGGGACCGGCCGCCGACGACCGTCAGCACCGGCATCCGCTGCGCGATCCGGCGGGCCGCGCCGGCGAACTTGCGCGGGTTGCCGAAAGACTCCGCGTACAGGACCGCTAGCTGTGTCACCTCATCCTGCGCCCACCAGGTCAGCAGGTCAGTAGGGGACACGTCGTACTTGTCGCCGGCCGACGCGAAGGAGGACACGCCGATACCCAGCCTGGACATCTGCTCGAGCAGCGCGATCCCCACGCCGCCGGACTGCACGACCAGGCCAGCCACACCGCGGACCGGGTGGCTGGCGGCGAAGGTCGCGTCGAGGCCGATCCAGGGCACGATCACGCCGAAACAGTTGGGCCCGACCAGCCGCATGCCATACCGGCGGCAGACGGCCAGCAGTTCCGCGCCCGCCGCGCCCAGGCCGGAAGTTATCACTATGAGGGCCCCGACCCCGTGGCGGCCGCATTGGGCCGCCACCTCGGGCACCGCAGACGGCGGCACCGCGATCACCGCCAGGTCCACCGGCCCGGGCAGGTCGTCGACGGACGCCACGCAGGGGACGCCCTCCATGGTCCGGGCGTGCGGATTGACCGCATAGACGGGCCCGGTGAAGCCGCCGGTCACGATGTTGCGCAGGATGGCCCGGCCGAGTGTGCCACCGCGCCGGCTCGGGCCCACCACGGCGACCGATCGCGGCCGCAGCAGCGGGCGCAGGCTCGCCACGTCCGCCCGGCTTTCCCTGCTGGCCACCGTCTCCAGGTAATTGCCCAGCCGGTAATTGTCGTGGTCGGGCAGGGGGAAGGTCAGCTCGACCACGCCGCCGGATATCCGCCGCTTCGCGGGCAGGCCGGCATCCGCGAACACCCGCAGCATCGAGGAGTTCTCCGCCAGCGTCTCGGCGGTGAAAGCCTTCAGGTCGCGCTGCCGCGCCAGCCAGACCAGGTGCTCTAGCAGCAGGCTGGCGACGCCGCGGCCGTGCATGTCATCGGGCACGGCGAACGCGACCTCCGCGACGCCGGGCTTCCCGGCCAGCTCGTAGGCGGCGACGCCGACCAGCCGGTCGCCCTGCCAGGCCAGCAGCGCCGCATGGTCGGAATCCGGCTCGCGGCAGATCCGCTTGGCTTCCCACTCGGCCGCGCCCGGGCTCATGCTGAAAAACCGCAGGTACATGTTTTCCGGTGCCATGGCCGCGTGCATCTCGCGCACCGCCTCATGGTCCTGCCGCCGGGCTGGCCTGACCTCCACCGTGCTGCCGTCGGTCAGCAGCGCGTACGTGTCCGCGGGCGGGGTGGTCACCGGCCCGCCCCCGCCGGTCGCCGTCCGGAAGGCCTTGTGCGCGATCTCATCGCATTCACGGCACACCTCAGCTCGACTCAAATACCCCCAATCCGACTAGACCAGGTGATTATCCGGACAGGGGCTTAAGTCCTCACCCACCCGTGAGAGGGCGGGAGTCTCATCACGCCCCCATCCACCGGTGCCGCCGGGTGTCCGGTCCAGATTGACCTCGCGGCCCGCTGAAACCGGTCAGGTTTCTCCCGCTTCGGGCACCGGCCACCACCGGGCGGCCGGCTCTTCGTCGGGCTTCAGCCCCGGCGCCGGGTCGGCGACCGCGTCCGCCACGCTTTCCACCAGCGATTGGATGGTGCCCGCCGCGAGCCGTCTCAGCACGGCCCGGTCCAGTGCCGCCCCGGCCCGCCCGAAGGGCGGCCGGTAGGAGCCGTCGAGGCGGATCCGCGTCTGGCCCCCGCCGTCGCCGGTCAGGGTCAGGTCCGCGTCCAGTACCGGGAACAGCTCACCGGTCGTCCCCGTCGCCTCCCACCGCAGCGCCATCGTGACCGAGTCGTCCCGCCGGACCGGCTCAGTGAACTGGACGCGGACGAGCTTCGACAATCCGCGTACCCCGCCGAACGGCCCGACCCGCAGCCCGGCCGCCTGGCCGCCCAGGTAGGCGGTCTCGGACGCGGGCCGCAGCGCACCGCGGTTGATGAAGTGGGTCAGCCGCGCGGCCGCGACCTCGAACCGCACCGCCACGGTGACCTCATGGGCAGCAAACACGGACCCACAATGCCCCCTGGGGCCCCAATCGCTCAGGGACCAACGTCCTGCCCACTACCGGCAAAGGGCCGCCGGCGCCCGCGAAGCCCCCATTGCAGCACCTCGCCCCGTCAGCACTACGAAGAACATCCTCAACAGAGTCTTCATTTCGGTCAACGCTATCATTTCCGCCGGACCCGGCCGGCTTTCCGCCGGACCCGGCCGGTCCGGAGAGCGCCTGCCGCGGCTGAGCGGCAAGGGGCAGGAGCCGTCCCCCACGCGGCTCCTGCCCCCGGTCAGTGGTGGCCCGGGTCGCCTAGGGCGTCTGAAGCGGGTGGATCACGTTCTGCGCAGTGCCGTAAAGCTCGATGCGCCGGTAGCTGGCCGGCTGGGGCGGGACCGAATCCGGACCGCTGACGGTGTCGTAGACACCCACCGTGCGGAATTCGGCGGACCCGCTGGTCACGTTGACGTCCGGCAGGTAGAACCCGGACCTTTGGCCTCCCGTGTCGATGGCTCTGCCTTCCTGGAGGTAGGAGGACGCGCCCGGCGAACTGATACATCCGCCGGGCGCGATTTCGCGGCCGGGCGCGCCGGGGCGCCCGGCCCTACGCGGCGCGGGGCGGCACGGTCACGTCGGTTCCGATGCTCACGAACCCGGCCGCCGCGGCCATCGCGGCCGGATGGCTGTGGCCCAGTTGCCGCTGGGCCTCCGCCAGCGCGGACACAGGGGTTTCCCCGCTGGCCAGGCGCTGATGGAGGGCGATCATGAGCGGGACCGTTTCGGCGTCGGGGACCGGGACGACCGAAGCGATGATGTGTCGGGTGCCCAGAGCCAGGAACGTCGCGGACAGGCCCATGATCTCGTCACCGGCCCGGACCGCCGACCGGCCGACGTCGCAGGCGGCCAGGACGACGACCTGCGGTGCCTGGCGGAGCCGTTCGACGTCGTACACGGTGAGCGGGCCGTCGGCGAACGTCAGCGAGGTGAACAGCGGGTTGTTCGGGTGGATGCGCCCGTGTGCCGACAGGTGCGCGAGGCTCGCCCCGTCCAGGCCGGAAGCAACGGCATCGACGGTCGCCGCCGGCCCGGCCAGCGCGGTCACCTGGTGCAGCGCCGAGACGGCCATGGCTTCCCTCTCGGCTCCGGGAAGGCCCGGGCCGGCCGCGACCAGGACGGGTCCGCCCGGGCCGGGGGCCGGGCGCCCGCCGCTCCACAGCGCGGCCGAAGGCGTCACCGTTAGCGGCCGGCCGGCGACCGACGGCAGGATCGACCAGGGCAGCGACTGGAGCGCACCGGTGGGCACCACCACCAGCGGCCGCCCGGCGACCTCGCGGGCCACCGGCTGCAGCAGGAAGGCGTCCAGCCGCCCGGCGGCGTCATCGAGCAGGACGCGGGCCGCGCCCTTGCTGGCGTCGCTGGGCTGGTGCCGGGCCAGCCGGTGCAGCGCGAATCGGGCCCGGTCAGTCAGCTCGGCGGCACGTGCGGTAGGGCCGAGCGAGCAGAGCCGGATCCGGCCGCCCGCGACCGTCACGGCGTGCAAGGTGCCGTCTAGCGAGATGAATTCGAGCAGGGCGGCCTCACGCAGCGAGTCGCGCAGCGAGGGCACCAGCGTCGAGGGCACCAGCTGCGAACGCGATGGTGCGGAGCCCTGGTCTGCGCGCAGGCGGCGGTGGTAGTCACGGATCCGCCGTTCCAGGGCCAGCTGGCGGCGCGCCAGCCGGGCGGTGTTGCCGCCGGAGCCCCGGAGCTGGAAGATCTCGCTTACGGTGCTTCGCAGGTCCGACAGCGCGGCGGCCAGCTCAGGATCGCTCGGCGGGCGGACCGGCCGGAGCATCAGGTGGCTGGCCCGGCCCTGCTCGGCCCACTCCAGGACGCGGGCCGGCTGGCCGCTGTCGAAGGCCATCCGGAGCCCGAACGTGGCCACATCGCCCCGGTGCCCGGACGCGTGGGCACGCAGATCGGTCGCCCCGAGGCCGGCCCGGTGCTCGTCCAGCACGCGCAAGGCGACACGGGCAGCGGCCATCGCGCCGCCGTGGTTACCGCTGACCCTCCGCCGCCACGCCTCGGCGTACCAGGCCTGCGCCCGCTGCAGCGCGGGCCCCCGGCGGCGCCGCCGGGCCGCCTGCTCGAATTGCGGGCGGCCCCGGCTCATCCAGCCGCGCTCAACGGCCAGCTGGCCTGCCAGCAGCCGGGCCTGCAGGGCCGACCAAGCCCAGCCCGTGGCGTCCAGCTCGTCGGCGGAGTGCTCCAGCGACCGGACGCTGACGCTCGATCCGGCGCTTGCGTCCGGATGGGCGGCGAGCCGGGCCCGCAGCACGGTGAAGCGGGCCAGCGCCACCCAGCGCGGGCGCCCCTGCTGGCCGAACTCGTGCGCCGCAGCGCGGGCCTGCTCCAGCCCGCGGTCGGCCTGCCCGTCGAGGATGGCCGCCTGCGCCAGCAGCAGCCGCGCGTCCGGCAGGATGTTCCGGTGCTGCCGCTCGAATTCCCCGACCGCTTCCCCGGCCGCCTGCATGGCTTCTGGTAGCAGCCGCACGGACAGCAGCAGTTCCGAACGGTCCGCCAGCAGCTCGCCCACCGGGGCGCCGTGCGCCCTCGCCGGCCTTCGGCCAGGTCGAGATAGTGCAGCGCGGTCGGCACGTCACCGCGCAGGCCGCTGATCCAGCCGAGGTTCTGATGCACGAATCCCAGCGACAGGTCCAGGTCGTGCTTCGTGCACAGCTCCGCGGCCTCGTGCAGGTCGTTCTCGGCCGCGGTGAACTCCTGCCGGTAGCCGTACAGGACGGCGCGGTTGTACAGCACCCGCGACACCCATAGGTGATCACCGGCCCGGCGCAGCACCGGCAGCGCGGCCTGGTAGTCGGGGAGGCCATCGTCGAGCCCGCCGAGATGATTGAGGAGCGCGGCGCGCTGCGCCTGCGCCCGCGCCCGCGCCACGCCGCTCAGACCCGACAGCGCCGCCTCGATTTCCCGCAGCGCCTGGCGCCCGCGCCCGCGTACGTTTAAAGCGAAGGCCAGGCTCATCTGGGCTTCGGCGGCTAGCCCGGGCGAACCCGCCCGACGGCCCAGCCGCATCGCCGCCCGAAGATGCCGCAGGGCAGCGTCCGGATCTTCCAGCTGCAGGGCGGCCAGGCCCAGGGCCCGTTCGGCGATCGACTGCGAGGCGAGGTCGTGGTCCTGGCGCGCCTGGTGGGCGATCATGCGGGCCTGGACCGCCGATTCGGCCGGATGTGCCTCTGCGAGCCGGAGCGCATCGCGCGCTTGCTCGTCCAGTCCCGCCGCCACGTCCGATTCTAGACATGACCGAAGCGGCCGGAGTCAAGATATTCTTCCGTTGCGTGTATCAGCCGGCCGGGAGTGCGCTCTGTACGGCTAGGGATGTCCTAGCCCATCACACTCCGCGGGAGGAAATATGGCTGTCAGGCGCGGCTGGGTGGAAGCGTTCCACGACGATCAGCTCGTTGTCACCCTGGCCGATCTCGGCATCCTGCAAAGGATGCTGCGCGAGCTCAACATCGGCTGGGACGGCACCGACTCCAGCCCGGCCCTGGGGATGGCTTGCCTCAACGGCCTGACGGGCGTGGAAAATGCGGTCCCGCTGCTCATGGCCGATCCGGCCATCGGCCCGGAACTGAGCCGCTACCGGACCGAGCGCGAGAATGCACACCGCGAGCACTGCCCGATTTCTGGCCTCGCGCTGCTGATCAAGGGCATCGAGCTCCGGTTCGCCGGCCGGTACCCGGGCTGGCAGCTGAGGATCGGCAAGAACTACCAGCCGTCCATGGTCAAGGGATATCCGCACACCGGCGGCGGTGGCGAGGGAGAACCCACCCCCACCAGCAACAGCTTCACCGGGGCCGCCGACGTGGCGCACGGCAACCCCCAGCCGGGTCGCGGCGTGCGCGTAGGCCTGCTGGACACGAAAATGTACCGCCACGAACGCCTGGCCGACCACTACGTCGGCCGCGACCAGGACCTGCTCGACCCGGGCCAGCACGAATTCACCGAATTCGACGGGCACTGCACCTTCGTCGCCTCGTGCATCCTGCAGCAGGCGCCGGACGCTCAGCTCTACCTGCGTCACGTGCTTGATAGCCACGGCGACGGGTCGGCCTGGGATGCGGCGGTCGCGCAGGCGGAGGTGGCTCAGGCTGGTCCCGACGTCGTGAACCTGTCCTTCGGCGAGATCATGACCGACGACGACGCGGTCCCGCTCGTGCTGGAGGCGGCCGTGCAGCGGTTCGGGCCCGAGACGGTGGTCGTCGCGGCGGCGGGGAACAACGGCCAAGCCGACGATCTCCCGCCCGGCCGGGTCCCCAAGGGCGTCACGTCCGCCAGCGCTTCCTACCCGGCCGCCCTGACCAACGTCATCGGTGTCGGCGCGATCGACCGGGACGGGAGGCTCGCGCCCTTCACCCCGCGTCCCGCGCCGTGGATTTCGCTGTACGCCCGGGGTGTCGACCTGGATGGTGCGTACGTCCGCGGGAAGGTTGCCATCGCGACCACGGATAGGGACGAGAACGGCAGGCCCCGTACCAGGAACGAGGTGTTCGAAGGCACCGCCAACTGGGCGGGATGCTCCTTCGCGGCCGGCATCGTGACCGGCGTGATCGCTGCCGGTGTGATACCCGGACGGCGCTCGGCCCGTGATGTCCTGTACGGCCTGCTGCACCCCGATCCGGGTACAGCGCCCCGCGCCATCTTGCCCAACGTTCCCCCGCGTTGAATGATGCGAGCATGCCCCGCGCCAGCGGGCTCGCAGAGGACGGCTATGCGTGATGATCCGGCGGTTATCGAGCTCGTCGCCCGCGCCCGCGACGGAGACCAGCACGCCTGGAACCAGATCATCGACCGGTACGCCCCGCTCGTGTGGTTCATCTGCAAGCGATACCAGCTGAGCCGGACCGACGTCGATGACGTCGGCCAGACGGTCTGGCTCTTGCTGGTCGAGAAGCTCGGGAACCTCCGGCAGCCGGCGGCCCTGCCTGGCTGGCTGGCTACCACCACCCAGCGCGAATGCCTGCGCCTGTTGCGGGCAGCGAGTAAGTATGACCATTCCGAGTTGCCGGAAGCCAGCCAGGCTTCCCGGGACCAGCCCGCCGAGATCATCGAACAAGAGATCATGGCGGCGGAACTGGGCGCCGCGCTGCGCGCCGCCTTCGCCGAGCTCCCCGAGCGCTGCCGACGGCTGCTGTCCATGCTGATCAGCGACCCCCCACTGCCCTACGCGCAGATCAGCACCACTTTGTCGATCTCCGTGGGGAGCATCGGCCCGCAACGAGCACGCTGCCTGAACCGCCTGCGACGTTCTCCTGCCCTGGCCGCCTTCAGCGACACGGTGCCGGACGACACGAAGAGCCAGGGCCGAGGGGCCACGGACGCGGGCGGTCACGAGATAGGAGGCAGGCGGCGTGCCTGACATCTGGGACGACGATCAACTGCTGACCGTGCTGAAGGACTCGCTGCAGGCCCATCGGGACGTCCCGGCGGAATTCACCGAGGCCGGCCGGAACGCGTACGCCTGGCACAACATCGATGCCGAGCTGGCCCAGCTCACCTACGACTCGCTGCGGGACCGCGCTCCTTCGGCCAGCGTGCGGTCCGAGACCGCATCGATCCGCGCGCTCACCTTCACCTCGGACCATTTGACCATCGAGATGGAAGTCAACGAGGACTCGCTGCTGTGCCAGCTGGTGCCGACCGATGAGGCCACGATCGAGCTGCAGACCGGCGCCGGGGTCGTCGCCCGCATCGAGGTGGACGAGGTGGGCTGCTTCCCCATCCGCCCGATCCCGGCCATGCCTTTCCGTCTGCACTGCCGCACCACCCACGGCGCGACCGTCGTGACGGGGTGGATCACCCTCTGAGAGGCGCCTGTTCCGGGCCCGCGGAGCTCTGGAGGTAGCGGAGGACGGCCAGCACGCGCCGGTTGTCGTCGTGGTCCGGCAGGTCCAGCTTCCCGAAAATGTTGTTGATGTGCTTGCCGATGGCCTTGTCGGTCACGAAGAGTTTGGCCGCGATGGCGGCGTGATCGAGACCGGCCGCGCGGAATACCCCTCCGGGGGCGGGATGTTCCGTGAATTAGTTGAACGGGGGACTTCAGTGACAGCGATCCTGGCGGCCCTGATCGCCGCGGTGCTCTACGGGACCGGTGCCGCGCTGCAGCAGCACCAGGCCGCCGCGGCGCCGGACACCCCGGCGGGACGCCCGTCCCTGCTGCTGCTGCTGATGCGCCGCCCGTGGTGGCTGCTGGGCATCGTGGGCGAGTTCAGCGGATTCGCCATCCACGCCGTCGCGCTGCGCTCCGGCCCGCTGGCGATCGTGCAGATGCGCCCGCCGCGAGCGCCGCGGGTCCGTTCGCTGGCCCGGCAGTTCCTGGCCGGAGCGTGCATCCCAGCCGCTGGGAACATCACCTTCTGGACCTTCCCGGTGTGGGACCGGCCCGACGCGCCGCAGCCGGTTCCCCGGCCTGCTGATCATCGCGTCGCGTGCCACTAGATGGCCGAACGGGCCCGAACGGGCCCGGCTGGGAGCATGCCCGCGGTCCGGGCCGCGACCACCCGGTCCGAGCCGGGTCGCGCCGCCGATTCAGGCGGCTCAGTGATTCAGGCGGCTCAGTGATTCAGGCGGCTCAGTGATTCAGGCGGCTCAGTGATTAAGGCGGCTCAGTGATTCAGGCGGCTCAGTTAGGGTTCACGGTCTCGCCGGCCCGCGCCGTGGGGTAGGAGTGGTTCGGCAGGCCGTACCACGGGTCCTCGGCGCGCCGGCGGTGCGGCGTCCGGCCCCGGCCGGAACGGCCTGGTGCGTCGACCACACCAAGTACGACGGCGGCCATGCCGAGCATGGCGACCAGCGGGACGGCCACCGCGATGAAGTCGGCGGATGTGAAGCTGCCCAGGGTGACCAGGGCGCCGGCCAGCCCGACGACCAGGACCGCGACGACGACCAGTGGCCATCCCTGCAGGAACAGCTGCAGGGTGAAGGGCGGCGCCGGGGCGGTCACGCCCTCCTCCGCGGTGACAACCTTGGTGGCCCGGCGCTCGGCCAGTCCCTTGCGGACCCGTACGATCACCGTCAGGTTGCCCGGCTGGTCCGCGGTCAGCAGCAGTTCGTCGGGATAGGCCGGGTCGGGAGCCTGCGACACCGAGCCGCCGCCCACCGCCCAGGACACCACCGTGCCGCCGCCCGAGAGCCGCGCGCGGTAGTGGGCCTGCTCACCGATCAGTACCGTGTCCGGCCCGTCGATCGCCACCGGCGACGCCGGCCCGGGCCCGGCGGGCCCCGCGACCCCGCCGGGCCCGGCGCCTCCCGCGGGGCCCGCGACCTCGTCCAGGTCGACCTCGGGATGGCCGGTCCCGTTCACCCCGTAATCCGGCAAGCCCGCGCCCGCGGTCGTGTCCAGGTCCGCCGTCACGGCGGCCTGACGGCGGGCCAGCAGTTCCGCCAGCCGGAACTGGCGCACGTGCACGTTCCAGGCCATGGCGACCACCATGCCGGCGAGGCCCGCGGCCACCAGCCCGAGGAGGGCGGCGACCACCGGGTGCCCCGCACCGGCGGTTACGGCTCCAACCATGGCGTCTCCTGACGGGTAGCTTTCAATCCCAGTGTATGCACTGCTCTTAGGATATATTCAAACACATGATCGATTGATCTAAAACCCGTCCCCGTCCTTCGATAAAACATATTACCGATCGGCCGGGCGGTTCGGCCGCGCCAGTCGGGCCCTTGGGTCCCTGTACTTGAAAGCGGAACGTATCATCGAGGCGCATCGCCGGATGTGGCCCGGGAAGCTCCCCTCGTTAGTTAGCCGCCCGCGTACTCGGTCTCGCCGGTCAGCCTCGTAGCCTGGCCTCTCAGCTCAACCGAGAATCCCGCACGGAGGCAGGTGGCGTCGGGTGTCGTTGTGGCGATGAGGACCGGACGCGGCCTGGACGTGCTGAGCCTGGGGAGCTTCGCCGTGCTGGGCCTGCCCGATGGGATGCTGGGCACCGCCTGGCCGTCCATGCGCCAGAGCTTCGGGGCGCCGATCGCCGACCTGGGGCTGATTCTCCTGGTCATCACGGTCGGCTCGGTCGTGGTCAGCGCCTTTGTCGGTACCCTGATCCGCCGGTTCGGCGTGCCCGTGCTGCTCGCCTTGTCCGGCGCCTGCGCCGCGCTGGGTGCGACAGGGTTCGCGCTGGCGCCGGGCATGTGGCTGGTGTTCCTCGTCTCGATCCTGCTCGGTGCGGCCGCCGGGATGATGGACGGGGGACTGAATACCGCCATCGGCCTGTCCGGGCGGCCTCGGCTGCTTAACCTCCTGCACGCCGCGTACGGGGTGGGGACGACGATCGGGCCGCTGCTCGTCACCGCGGCCGTTGTGCTGTCGTCCTGGCGTCCCGCCTACGTTGCCCTCGTCCTCCTGGACCTGGTCATCGCGGTCTCGTGGCTGGTGCAGCGGCGGCACGAGCGGGCGCGGCCCGCGCCGGGACCGGGCCCGGCCGTGGCCGCGGGCGGCCCGGATGGCGCGGGCGGCCCGGCCGCGGTACCCCCGCACCCAAGCGACGGGTGGTCCCGGCGCCGGTCGTCGTTCGTGGTCGCGGCCGGGATGGCGATCTTCTTCCTCTACACCGGCGTCGAGGTGGCAGCCGGCCAGTGGGAGGCGAGTTTCTGCCGCGGGCATCTGGGCCTGTCCGCCTCGGCCGCCGGGATCGCCACATTCGGTTTCTGGGGCGCCCTGACCGGCGCCCGGATCGTGCTGGCGCTGCTGCCCCGGCCCCTGCCGCCGTCCACGGTCGTCTGGTGGGGGAGCGGGGGCGCCGTCGTGGCCACGGCGGTGATCTGGTGGCAGCCGGGCACGCCCGCAACATTGGCCGCTTTCTCGGTGCTCGGAGTCGCGCTCGCCGGGGTGTTCCCGGCCCTGATCGCGCTGACCCCGAACCGGATCGGCCGGGGCCGCGCCCAGCACGTCATCGCCTGGCAGGTCGGCGCGGCGGCGGCCGGCGGATCTGGTCTTTCGGCGCTCATCGGGCTGCTGATCGGCTTCGCCGGGCTGAGCGTCCTCGGCCCGTCTCTGACCGTCCTGGCGGTCCTGCTGGCCAGCGGCATCATCGTCCTCGAACGCGTCGCTCCCATGCCGGTGGCCGCACCGCAGTTACTGTGCTGAACCTACGGACAGAACCACTAGCTCCCCTCACCGGGCCCGGTCAGGTCGATGCAGGCGACAGCGACGTCGTGCCAGGCAACCCGAGCCCCGAGGCGGGTTACGGGGCGTCGGCGAGCCAAGCGGCGATCGCCTTGCCCAGGTCGGGCTGGGCGACGGCGCTCATGTGGTTGCCGGGCACCCGGGCGGCCTGGCCGCGGGGGAGGGCGGCGGCCAGGGCCTCGGCCGGGCCGTTGTCGTCGTCCTCGGTTCCGGCCAGCACCAGGACCGGCACGTCGATCTTCGCGAGCTTCTCGCGGGGCGTGTCGACGTTGGCGTCCAGCAGGTGCAGGACCGCGTACGGGTCGGTGCCGGTGCTCTTCAGGAAGAGCTCGGCTTTCCCCTCGGGGGAGCGGCGCTCGAACGTGCCGAGGTTCTCCAGGATGTGGCGGAAATGGTCGTTCCGGCCGGTCGCGTACAGCACCCCGTCCAGTCCCATCCCCGCCACCACGGCCCGGTCCGGCGTCGCGTCGCGGGCCAGCATCCGCAGCACGGTCCGGCCGCCCAGCGAGTAGCCGCCCAGGTCATAGTCGGTGAGCCCGAGCTCAGCGAGAAGCGCGAACCCGTCGTCCGCCAGCACGTCCGGTGGATAGGCGGCCGGGTCGTGCGGCCTGGCGCTCTCACCGTGGCCGCGCAGGTCCGGCATGATGACGCGGAACCCGCGGTCCGCGATCGCCGCGGCGTGACCGTACTTGACCCAGTTGACGGATCCGTTGGAGAAGTAGCCGTGGATCAGCACCACCGGCCGGCCCCGGCCCGTCTCGCGGTAGGCGAGCTGAGCGCCGTCACGGCCGCGGAAGTACCGCACCGGAAGATCAATCATTTGCTATGGTTCGCATCGTCAGCCTTTCTGCAGGAGTCCTCGTCCTTCAGGGCGAGGAGGACGTCAAGCTCCTAGTCTCCCGGACCGACCGGACCGGCGCGCACGCCGCCGAATCCGGCCACCCGCGCTACCCCTTCGGAGCGGCCTTCTTCCTGGGCAGGTACAGGTCGGTGATGGTGCCCTCGAACGCCTCGGCCGAGAACCCGACCGTCTCCGACAGCGTGGGGTGCGGGTGGATGGTGAGCGCGATGTCGGCGGCGTCCGCGCCCATCTCGATCGCGTGCGCGGCCTCGGCGATGAGCTCACCGGCGTTCAGCCCCACCAGGCCGGCGCCGATCAGCCGCTCAGTGGCCGGGTCGAACAGCAGCTTGGTGACGCCCTCGTCCCGGCCCAGCGACAGGGCCCGGCCGCTGGCCGCCCACGGGAACACGCCCTTGCCGTACGGCACCCCCGCCGACTTGGCCTCCGTTTCGGTCACCCCGGCCCAGGCCACCTCGGGATCGGTGTAAGCCACCGACGGAATCACCTTCGCGTCGAAGTAGCTCCGCTGCCCGGCAGCCACCTCCGCGGCGACCCGGCCCTCGTGGGTGGCCTTGTGCGCGAGCATCGGCGGCCCGACGACGTCCCCGATCGCGAAGATGTGCGGCACGTTGGTCCGCTGCTGCTTGTCGACGGGAATGTACCCCCGCTCGTCGACGAGGACGCCGGCGTTCTCCGCGCCGACGAGCCGCCCGTTCGGGACGCGGCCGACAGCCACGAGGACCTGGTCGAATACATCGTGGTCCGGGGCGTCCGGGCCGTCGAAGCTGACCTGGACCCCGCCTGCGTCCGCGTCCGTGCCCGCGCGCACTTCGGCCCCGGTCACCCTGGTCGAGAGGTAGATGTTCTCGTACCGGCCCCGGATGTGCTTGGCCAGCGGGGCGACGATGTCCCGGTCGGCGCCCGGAATGAGCTGGTCCATCAGCTCGACCACGGTGACCCGCGCGCCGAGCTCGTGGTAGACCGTTGCCATCTCCAGCCCGATGATCCCGCCCCCGATGACCAGCAGGCGACGGGGGACCGACGCCAGGTCGAGCGCCCCCGTCGAGTCGAGCACCCGGCGGTCATCGTTCGGCATAAACGGCAGCCGGACCGCGGACGAGCCGGCCGCGATGATGGCGCGGTCGAAGCTGACCGTGGTGACGCTGCCGTCGTCGGCGGTGACCTCGGCCAGGTTCGGCGAGACGAACCGGCCGGTGCCGCGCAGGGTGATGACCTTGCGCTGCCGCGCCAGCCCGGCCAGGCCGCCGGTCAGGCGTGAGACGACCCCGTCCTTCCAGCCGCGCAGTGCGTCCAGGTCGATGTCCGGATCTCCGAAACGGACCCCGCGCGCAGCCATCTCCCGCGTTTCCGCGACCACCCGCGCGGCGTGCAGCAGCGCCTTGGACGGAATGCAGCCCACGTTGAGGCACACGCCGCCCAGGGCCGGCCGCTGGTCGGCCAGGACCACCGACTGGCCCAGGTCGGCGGCGCGGAACGCGGCCGTGTACCCGCCGGGCCCGGCGCCGAGCACGAGCACCTCCGCGTGCACGTCGCCGGGCGCCCCGCGAGTGGCGGCCCGCGGCCGTTCGGCCGGAGCGGCGGTGGGTGGGGGCGGTTCGGTGAGCTTCTGCCCGGTCTCCAGATCGGCGATGGGGTGACCGGCGGAGACCGCGTCGCCCACGGCCACCCGGACCGCGATGATCGTCCCGGCGGCGGGGGCGGGGATGTCCATGGTGGCCTTATCCGATTCCAGCGTGATCAGCGGGTCCTCGGCGGCCACGGTGTCGCCGGGGGCGACGTGGATCTCGATGACGGGGACGTCGGCGAAGTTCCCGATGTCGGGGATACGGACCTCAATGTCAGCCATGGCGTTCCCTAGAGGATGAGGCGGCGCGGATCTTCGAGTACATGAGCTAGATGCGATGCGAACCTGGCCGCGAGCGCGCCGTCGATGACGCGGTGGTCGTAGGAGAGGGACAGCGGCAGCATCAGCCGCGGGATGAACTGCTCGCCGTTCCACACCGGTTTGGTGGCCGAACGGACCACGCCGAGGATCGCCACCTCGGGAGCGTTCACGATCGGGGTGAAGGCGACGCCGCCGATGCCGCCCAGGCTGGAGATCGTGAACGTGCCGCCCTGCAGGTCAGCCATCGCCAGCTTGCCATCGCGGGCCCGGGCCGAGACCGCGCCCAGTTCCTGGCTCAGCTCGATGATGCCCTTGCGGTCCACATCCCTGATCACCGGGACGACCAGGCCATCGGGGGTGTCCACGGCCACTCCGAGGTGGTAGTAGCCCTTCACGATCAGGCTGTCCTTCTCCGGCGACAGCGAGCTGTTGAACTCCGGGAACTTCTTGAGCCCGGAGACCGACGCCTTCAGCAGGAAGGCGAGCAGGGTCACCCGGTAGCCGTCGGGCCGCGCGGCGGCATCGAGTTCCCGGCGGTAGGCGTCCAGTACCGTGATGTCCGCCTCGTCGTGGTGCGTCACGTGCGGCACGTTCAGCCACGACCGATGCAGGTGCGGCCCGGCTAGTTTCTTGATGCGGGACAGGGGGCGCGTCTCAACCGGCCCGAACTGGGCGAAGTCCTGCGCGGGGATCTCCGGGATACCGGCCCCGGCCGGCGCCGCGGCGGACGGGCCCGCCGGGGACGGCCCGCGCAGGTACGCGAGCAGATCGTCCTTGGTGATCCGTCCCTTGGGCCCGCTGCCGGCCACCGCGGTCAGGTCCACGCCGAGCTCGCGCGCGGTCCGGCGCACGCTGGGGCTGGCGTGCACCCCGGCGAAGTCAGCGGCCTGGCTGGACTGTTCCCCGGCCTGAACCGGAACCGCCGCCCGCGCGTCGGGACGTGGCGTCACGGCGGTCTCCGGCGCCCGGGCCGGAGGCGGAGCGGACCCGGCCACGTCCGGCTCCTGCTGCTCTACCAGCGTCGGCGGGGGCGTGACCGCTCCGTCCCCGGCGGCGATGGTCAGGATCACCGATCCCGTGCTGACCTCGTCGCCGATCTTGACCGGGATCTCCACCACCTGGCCGGCCAGCGGGGCTGGTATGTCCATCGTGGCCTTGTCGGACTCCAGCGTGACGAGCGGGTCTTCCTCGTTGACCTGATCACCCACCTTCACGTGCAGCTCGATGATCGGCACGTTCTCGAATGCGCCAATGTCGGGCACGCGAACCTCGGTCGCTGTTGCCATCGTGGACCCCTTCGCTAGACCTCAGGCGGATTCGGCTTGTCGGCATCGATCTCGTACCGCGCGATGGCGTCGGCGACGGTGGCGGGCGGCACGGTCCCGTCGGCGGCCAGGCTGTGCAGCGCGGCGACGGCGACGTAATAGCGGTCCACCTCGAAGAAGGAACGCAGCTTGCGCCGGTAGTCCGACCGGCCGAAGCCGTCGGTGCCGAGCACATGGTACCGGCGCGACACGAACGGCCGGATCTGGTCGGCGAAGGCCTTCATGTAGTCGGTCGAGGCGACCACGGGGCCGTCGGGGCGGCCGTTCAGGCAGGTCTCGACCCAGCTCTGCCGGGGCGGCTCGGTGGGGTGCAGCATGTTCCAGCGCTGCGTGGCCAGTCCGTCGCGGCGCAGTTCGGTGAAGCTGGGCGCGCTCCATACGTCCGCCGTCACCCCGTAGTCGGCGTCCAGCAGTTCCGCGGCGGCGATCACCTCGCGCAGGATGGTCCCGCTGCCCAATAGCTGCACCCGGGGTTTGCCCTTGCTCTTCTGGCCTTCGGCGAGCAGGTACATGCCACGAAGAATGCCCTTTTCGGCGCCGTCCGGCATCGGCGGGTGCCGGTAGTTCTCGTTCATCACGGTCAGGTAGTAGTAGACGTCCTCCTGCTCGGCGTACATCCGCCGCATTCCCTCGTGCACGATGACGGCGACCTCGTAGCCGAACGTCGGGTCGTAGGACACGCAGTTGGGGATCGTCGCCGAGATGATGTGGCTGTGCCCGTCCTCGTGCTGCAGCCCCTCCCCGTTGAGGGTGGTACGCCCGGCGGTGCCGCCGATGAGGAACCCGCGCGCCCGGCTGTCCCCAGCCGCCCAGGCCAGGTCACCGATGCGCTGGAAACCGAACATCGAGTAATAGATGTAGAACGGGATCATCGGTGTATCCGACGTGCTGTAGGAGGTCGCCGCGGCGATCCAGGACGACATCGCGCCCGGCTCGGTGATGCCCTCCTGCAGCATCTGGCCGGTCCGGTCTTCCCGGTAGAACATCAGCTGGTTGGCGTCCTCCGGCTGGTACAGCTGCCCGCTCTGGGAGAAGATGCCGAACTGCCGGAACATGCCCTCCATGCCGAAGGTCCGCGATTCGTCCGGCACGATCGGCACCACCCGCCGGCCGATCTTCTTGTCCCGCAGCAGGGTGTTCAGCACCCGGACGAACCCCATGGTCGTGGAGATCTCCCGTTCCCCGGTCCCCTTGAGCTGGCTGTCGAACGCCGACAGCGGCGGCACCTCCAGCGGCTGGGACTTCGTCCGCCGGGCCGGCAGGTAGCCGCCCAGGGCCTCCCGCCGCTGCCGCAGGTAGCGCATCTCCGGGCTGTCCTCGGCCGGCCGCAGGTAGGGCAACTCGGCGATCCTGTCGTCGGGCACGTCGATGCCGAACCGGTCCCGGAACGCGCGCAGCGTGTTCTCGGCCATCTTCTTCTGCTGGTGGGTGATGTTCTGGCCTTCGCCGGCCTCACCCATCCCGTACCCCTTGACCGTCTTGGCCAGGATGACCGTGGGCTGGCCGGGGTGCTCGACGGCCGCCGCGTAGGCGGCGTACACCTTGGCCGGGTCGTGGCCGCCGCGGGCCAGCGCCCACACCTCGTCGTCGGACATGTCCGCCACCATGTCCAGCAGTTCGGGGTACTTGCCGAAGAAGTGCTGCCGGACGTACGCGCCGTTCTTGGACTTGAAGTCCTGGTACTCCCCGTCGACGGCCTCCTCCATCCGCTTGAGCAGGATGCCGCTGGTGTCGCGCGCGATGAGCGGGTCCCAGCCGCTGCCCCAGATCACCTTGAGCACGTTCCACCCGGCCCCGCGGAACAGCGCCTCCAGCTCCTGAATGATCTTGCCGTTGCCGCGCACCGGGCCGTCCAGCCGCTGCAGGTTGCAGTTGATCACGAAGATCAGGTTGTCCAGCCGCTCCCGGCCGGCCAGCGAGATGGCGCCCAGCGATTCGGGCTCGTCCATCTCCCCGTCCCCCAGGAACGCCCACACGTGCCGGTTGCCGGTGTCCGCCAGGTCCCGGTTGGACAGATACTTCTGGAACCGGGCCTGGTAGATGGCCATCAGCGGCCCGAGCCCCATCGAGACCGTCGGAAACTGCCAGAACTCCGGCATCAGCCACGGATGCGGATAGGAGGACAGCCCGCGGCCGCCGGTCTCCTGCCGGAAGTGGTCGAGCTGGTCCTCGGTAAGCCGCCCTTCCGCAAACGCCCGCGCGTAAATGCCGGGCGCCGAGTGGCCCTGCATATAGACGAGGTCCCCGCCGTGCCCCGCCGAGGGCGCGTGCCAGAAATGGTTGAAGCCCACGTCGTACAGCGTGGCGGCGGACTGGAAGCTCGCGATGTGCCCGCCCAGCTCCGACGACTCCTTGTTGGCCCGAAGCACGATCGCCACCGCGTTCCACCGGATTATGGAGCGGATGGCGTGCTCGATCGCCTGGTCGCCGGGGCTACGCTGCTCGCGCTGCGGCGGGATCGTGTTCAGGTACGGGGTGTTGGCCGAGTAGGGCACCGGCGCGCCGTTCCGGCGGGCCTCCTCGATCAGCTCATCGAGCAGGAAATACGCCCGGCCCGGGCCGTCGAATTCCAGCACCGCGTCGAGGGACTCAAGCCATTCCCCGGTCTCAACCGGATCCAGGTCGCTGGACATCGGCACTCTCCTCATTCACCTGGGCAGGTTTGATCGCACACCCCGGACCAGGTCTAGCGGACAAAGCCGCTCGCGCCTAGACCGGCGGCGCCTCAGTGACCGCCAGGACCGGGAAAGATGCGTTCCTCGTGGTCGAGTTCACGCTCCAGGATCCGCAGGCTCGCGTCGGGCAGGCGGCCGGCGTCGCGCCAGCGGAGCAGTTCTCGCGCTGTGCGTCGATGACGGCCCGGCGCGTCCCGGGCCGACGGCCAGGGCGGCCGCCAGCACGAGCCCGACGGACAGGCTGATGACGGCGCGCAGGTCTGGCCGGACCAGGTGCCTATGCGTCCAACAACTAAAACGCACCCGATACATGACTAGCAGTCATGTATCGGCCCTGGTGTCGCCCCATAACGATCGGTACCGCCCAGTGCCGAAGGGTGTATTACCCGAGGCTGGGCCTGTTCCAATTGCTATGAAATGCTGAAAAGCCAGGCGTGCCGGTGAGGAGATTATGAGCAGCAGGCGGCGTCGGCTCGACCCGGTGGGGCCGTTCGGCAATCCGGATGGGTCACGGGCTGACATCGAGGATGTAATCAGCGAATTCGTCGACTTCGGCGGTAATCCCGCCTATGGTCACCTGGCGACCCGCGCGAACGATTCGATGGTCCGGGTCATCGTGGGAAAGCTCGGGGCGGGCAAGACCGTCTACCTCCGCCTTTCAGCCTCGTGGCCGTCAACCCCAGTGCCCGCGACGGCCGGTTCATCAAGGTCGCGGCGTGGAGACCCCGGACTTCAGGCCGGGCAGGAAACGCCGCTCCCCCCTTCGGCGTGTCGCGCTTATCCGAAACGGTGTGATCGGAGAAGCTTGGTTGTGGTGAGGACGGCGTATAAGTGCCGGGCGTACCCGGCGCCGGAGCAGGCCAGCGTGCTTAACCGCACGTTCGGCTGTGTCCGCGTGGTGTGGAACCGGACCCTGGCCTGGCGGCACGCCCGGTATTACGGCGAGCAGGTCAAGACGAACTTCACCCAGGCCAATGCCTACCTGACCGCCATGAAGGCCACCGCGGACCTGGCCTGGCTGAACGAGGTGTCCTCGGTCCCGTTGCAGCAGGCGATCCGGCACCAGCAGGTCGCCTACACCAATTTCTTTGCCAAGCGGGCCCGCTACCCGAGGTTCAAGTCCCGCACCGGCCGCCAGTCCGCGGAATACACCCGGTCCGGGTTCCGGTACCGCGACGGCACGCTGTGTCTCGCCAAGATGGACATGCCACTGGAGTTCGTGTGGTCGTGGCCCGGCATTGACCCGGCGGCGATCGAGCCGACTACGGTGACGGTCTCCCGGGACCCGTGCGGGCGCTGGTACGTCTCGTTCGCCGTCGAGGTGGCCGGCCCGGAACAGCTTTCCGCCACCGGCGCGGTGGCCGGTGTGGACCTGGGATCAAGGATTTCGCGGTCACCTCCGGCGGGCAGAAGATCCCCAACTCGCGGAAGCTGGCCCGCCGGGAACAGGCTCTCGCCCGGTATCAGCGGAGGCTGGCCCGCTGCCAGCGCGGTTCCGCGAACCGCGCTAAAGCCAGGGCGAAAGTCGCCCGCGCGCACCGGAAGGTCCGCGCGTCCCGCACCGATTTCCTGCACCGCACCTCCACGGCCCTGGTCCGCGGCCATGACGTGATCGTGATTGAGGACCTGGCCGTGAAGAACATGGTCCGTAACCGGTCGCTGGCCAAGGCCATCTCCGACTGCGGGTGGGGCATCTTCCGCCAGATGATCCAGTACAAGGCGGCCAGGGCGGGACGGCACCTGATCGTGACCGGCCGCTGGTACCCCTCCAGCAAGACCTGCTCGGCGTGCGGGCATCTGCTCGCCGACCTGAGCTTGACGACGAGGCACTGGACGTGCCCGTCCTGCGGCACCCGGCACGACCGGGACATCAACGCGGCGAAGAACATTCTTGCGGCAGGTCTTGCCGTAGCCGGGGGCAACCCCGGCGATGCCTGCGGAGCTGACGTCAGACACTCCGGGTCCTCCCGGGTGCGGTCGGCTGTGAAACAGGAACCCCCGGGCGTGAGCCCGCGAATCCCCGTCCTTCAGGGCGGGGAGTAGTCAACGTTGAGTTTCACGCTTTCCACAACGAGGCAACGTCGTCCCGCATGCATGTCGAAATCGGCCGGAAGCAATCCGACCACTGGTACACGTACTGGCGTGATCAGTTCGAGCGGATCTGGGACGCGGCCAGCGCGCCCGGCGCATCGCTCAGCAGCGGAGCCGAGCGACACCAGAAGAGGCCTACCGAAACCGGGGCTTAAGCGTCATGCTGGTGCCATTAGGAGAGGTCATGGCTGTGCGGCAGGGAGTCTGTTCCGGTCACACGGTCAGGGGGGAACACAAGTGAAGAGAATCTTTGGCGCACTCTGCCTGGGGATCGGGGTCCTGGTCGCCGCCTGCGGCAGCTCGGGAACCGCCCACAGCAGCGCCAGTGCCAGTCCGCCCAAAACGCCCACCCCTGCTGCCGCAGAGGCGATCTCCGGTTCGCTGGCGAGCCCTACGGGCGCCGCGCCCGTGGTGCAGGTCAAGGCCGCCGGTGCCGTCACGGCCAGCGGCACGGTCACTCTCAAGCGCTGCGCCCTGACCAACCATTACCGCTGCACAGATGGCACGGACATCACTCTTACCGACGGCAGCCTGCACGTTCAGTACGGCAAAAGCACCCTTACGCAATACCAGGATGCCAGTACATGTGGCGGGTCCTACGCCAACGTGATGCCGTACACCATCACGGGCGGCAGTGGCGCATACGCGGGCGCATCCGGTCACGGCACCGCGGAGATCGAGTTCACGGCTACCTTCTCGAAGGTGAATGGCGCGTGTGATTTCGCCGGCGCGGCCAAGCCGGAAGTAGGCACCGCGCACCTCAGCTTCACCGCCAACGGCCCGCTCACCCTGAGCAGCGCCAGCGCTGGGGCATAGGCGCACCGGTGACCCGGAAGTGAGCGGGGGAGACCAGCCCCGGCCCGACCTCCCGGCCGGGGCCGAGGTAGCGGGATACCGCATCGAGGAGCAGATCGGCCGGGGCGGGATGGCGGTCATCTACCGTGCCCTGGACATCCGCCTGGACCGCCACGTCGCGCTGAAGGTCCTCGCACCCGGGCTCGCGCTCGACGGCGCGTTCCGGCAGCGCTTCATCCGTGAGTCCCGGGCCGCGGCGGCCGTTGATCACCCGCACATCGTCCCCATCTTCGAGGCGGGCGAGGCCGACGGCGTCCTGTTCATCGCGATGCGCTACGTGCCGGGCGGCGACGTGCGCAAACTGCTCGATGCCGGCGGCCCCCTGCCGCCCGCCCGGGCCGGCGACATCATCACCCAGGTGGCCTCGGCGCTGGACGCGGCGCATCGGCACGGACTTGTTCACCGGGACGTCAAGCCCAGCAACATGCTGCTCGACTCAGCCTCGGGCCGGGGTCACCGTGTGCACGTCTACCTGGCTGATTTCGGGCTCAGTAAGCGGTCGCTGTCGATGACGGGGATAACCTCCGTCGGCCACTTTCTCGGTACACCGGGGTACGTGGCGCCGGAACAGATCCAGGGCCGCCCGGTAGACGGGCAAGCCGACCAGTACGCGCTGGCGTGCACCTCGTTCGAGATGCTGTGCGGCGCTCCGCCGTTCGCGCGTGATGACGACATGGCCATCGTGTGGGCCCACGTGTCGGACTCCCCGCCGTCGTTGTCCACCCGGCGTTCCGATCTGCCGGAAGCGGTTGACGCGGTGATAGCCCGGGCGCTGGCTAAGCCGCCCGCCGATCGCTTCCCGACCTGCCTCGCCTTCGCCGCGGCCCTGCGTGCTGCCCTGGGCCTGCGGCAGGAGGACCCGGCGGCGGCCGCCGAGACCATCACCGCGATCGCCATACCGCGCCCTGACGGGCCAGCGTCCGGACCGGCCACACCTCCACCTCCCGCCCGGGAAGGCCCGCCTGCCGGGGCACCTCCCGCCCGGGAAGGCCCGCCTGCCGGGGCACCTCCCGCCCGGGAAGGCCCGCCTGCCGGGGCACCTCCCTGCCCGGGAGGGCCCGGCTGCCGGGGCACCCCCTGCCCGGGAAGGCCCGCCCCCCGGGGCGCCCCCCGCCGGCCAGCCACGGCACCGGCCCTGGTGGCGGTCACGGTCGGCTGTGGCCGCTGCCGCCTGCATCGTGGTCATCGGGGTCGCAGGGGGCTTGTTCGCCATCCTGCACAGCGGCACGAAGAACGGCGGCCCGCGCGGCGGGACCGGGCCCGTTCTTCTCTCTGCGCCCGGCTGTAACACCGCGGTCGCCCCGGCGCCCGCGCTGTCCGGAGTGCGCGCGGCCCTGACCACAACCGGCGGGGAGCCCTTCGGGGTGGTCAGCACGGCCGACGGCAGGTTCTCGTTCGTCACGCTCGGAAACTCGGTCGCGGTCCTCACGGACGGCTCCGCGCTGGCGCCGGCGGTCGCCCACGTATTTTCTGTCCCCGGTGCCCAGCGCGGGATGGCGCTCACGCATGACGGGCTGTTCCTGGTCGCGGCGGTTAACAGTGGCGCGAGCGTGATCAACGTGGCCGCCGCGGAGCAAGGCAGCAAGAACCCGGTGGTCGGAACGCTTACGAGCTCGTTCGGTAACGAGGCCGTGGAGGTGGCGATCTCACCGGATGACAGGTTCGCGTTCGTGACGCTGCAGGGCGGCGCCAGCATGGTGGTGTTCAACCTGCAGCGGGCGCTGAGCCAGGGCTTCGGGCCCGCCGATGTCGTGGGCAAGGTCAGCCTCGGTCAGCAGCCGGTCGGGATGGCCATCTCACCCGATGGCCGCTGGCTGTACGTGACCAGCATGACCCGGGCCAGGACGCAGAACGCCGCCCCGGGCACGATCAGCGTGGTCGACCTCCAGCGCGCCGAGACCACGCCCGCCTCGGCGCTGGTCGGGGTGGCTGCGGCCGGGTGCAACCCGGCGCGGGTGGTGACCTCAGCGGACGGCAGCCAGGTGTGGGTGACCAGCCGGGAAAGCGACACGCTGCTCGGGTTCTCCGCGGCCGCCCTCCGGAGCAGGCCCGGCCATGCCCTGATCGCCAAGGTGAATGTGGGCGCGGCCCCGATCGCCCTGGTCATCGTCCGCGGCGGCAGCCGCATGCTGGTCGCCGACACCAACCTGCACGGTGAGCATGGTGCCGCCTCCAACGTGGCCGTCATCAGCATCCCGGCCGCCCTCAGCGGCGGTCACGCCCTCCTCGGCGTGTTCGGCGCTGGCCTCGGCCGCGAGTTCGCCCTGGCGCCCGACGGCAAGACGGTGCTGCTGACCGACAACAACGCCGGCCGTCTCCAGGCCATTGATGTCACCAGCCTGCCCTGACCGGCTGTTGCAGAACGCGGGCCCGGGCCTGCGGGACGCGGACGAGCCACAGGACAAGGGTGAGCCCGGCGATCATCAGGAGCCACCAGCTCCACGGGTCCCGCCACGGAAGCTGAGCGGCGAACGTCAGCGCCGCCGCCGCGCCGGCGGCCGCGACCAGGCGCGGCCAGCTCCGCGAGGCCGGGATCAGCGCCACCGCGAGCGCGGGCCACACGTAGTAGGCCACCATCACCGGCTCGAACACGGAGCGGAGCGCGAGCGCCACGGCGACCCACCACAGCAGCCGGGCGAATGTTTCCGGGCTCCACTCGCCTCCCTGCACCGCCGTCCCCCACCGGCGCCCGGCGGCGACCGCGCACCCGCACGCGGCCAGGACGGCGAGGGCCCGCGCCGGGCCGGCCGCCACCATTCCGCCGCCCAGGTGCGCGGACAGTGCGGTCCACGGCGTGGGATGGTTCACCGTCGGTGAATTGGGCTGGCTGGTGACCGCGCGGACGGTGGCGTGCCAGTTCGCCGCGGCCGCGATACCCAGCACCAGGGCCCCGGGAGCAGCCGCCCGGGCCAGGAAGCCGGCCCACTGCCGCCGTTCGATGACCACCAGCACCAGGGGCAGCGCGAGCAGGACGAGGGGCTGCACCGCCACCGCCGCCCCGATGAGCCAGGCGGCCCGCCCGGCCCCCGTTCGTGCGCCCGCTCGTGTCCGCGTTCTGGCCCGGGACCGGGCCAGCGCGAGGAGGCCGTACAGGAACAACCCGATCGCCACCGCGTCCTCGGGATGACCGAACCGCAAGGTGACGCCCCACAGGGCGACCGCGCCCGCAACCGCGAGCACCGCCCGCTTCGGCCAGGACGCGTCCAGGTGCTCAGCGATCGCGTCCGCGGCGAACAGGGCCAGCGCCGCAATCGCGATCTCGTAGGGCCCGGCCAGCAGCCACTCGCCGGGATGGCCGTTCTGCGGGCCCGGCAGCTGCAGGGAAAGGCCCGCCGCGTCGGTGACGGCCACGAGCGGGACGAGGATGACGGCCGCGCCGGGGAAGCTGACCAGCTCGGTCGGCGGCGTGTACAAGCCAGTCAGGTTCCCGTGCAGCAGCCGCTGGGCGGCGACCAGGGTCCGCCACAGGTCATCGGGAAGGGCCCAGTCCGCTCTCCCGAACAGCCTGACGCCCCAGGTCGAGGTCACCAGCCCGACCACGACGAGACCCGCCGTGGCGGCCAGCGGCCACCGCCTCGCGGCCAGCGGCCACCGCCTCCGGGCCAGCGGCCACCGCCTCCGAGCCACCGGCCGCGAGGTCATGCGGCCATCTTTACACTGCCGGCTCCCGGCTGACCTCGCCGGCCAGCTCGATCATCTGGGCGACGGTGTCGAGCCGCACGCTGAGCGGGACCCGGGGCGCCTGAGACCGGATGGCAGCCGCACAGTCCGGGGCGGGCTCTGCGGTGTGCCCCGCACCGGGCGATCCTCGGAGTACCGGACCATTTCCGCCCTCGGTCTTTCTGCGCCAAGCGCCGGGTCACCCCGGCCGACGGCCTAGGCCGGGGTCAGGAAGGCCTTCATCGCCGCCACCATCATCGCGCCGTCCGCCGTCCCGGTCAGCTCCCGCGCCGAATGCATGGCCAGCATGGGGTTGCCGACATCGACGGTCGGCATCGCCAGGCCCGCGGCCACGATGGGGCCGATCGTCGAACCGCTGCGCACGCCGCTGCGGTTGACGAAGTACTGGACGGGCACCCCGGCCTGCTCCGCCGCGAGCAGGAAAGCCGCATGCGTCGGGGCCGTCGTGCTGTAGAAGACGTTGGCGCTCACCTTCACCACCGGCCCGCCGCCGAGCGCGACCCAGTGCCCGGGCTCGTGCCGGTCGGTGTAGCTGGGGTGCGTGGCGTGGGTCATGTCGGCGGAGACGTGCAGCGATTCCGCCACGGCCCGCAGAAAATCATCGCGGCCGCCACCGCGGGCGAGCACGCTGCGCTCCATCTGCCGGCCCAGCCAGGCCCCCCGTGCGCCGGTGGCCGACTGGCTGCCGATCTCCTCGTTGTCGAACAGCACGATCGCGCTGACGTGCTGCGCCGAGGGCTCTTCGCTCACGTCGCACAGCGCGGTCACGCTCGCGTGCGAGCAGGCCAGGTCATCCTGGCGGCCCGCGCTGACGAACTCCTCATCGGCTCCGGCCAGGGTGCCGCCGCACAGGTCGTAGGTCACCACGTCGTGGCTCATCACGTTTTCCGGCGATACCGCCAGCTCCTTCGCGAGGAAGCGCGCGAACCCGCCCGGGTCCGGGTCACCGAGCGCCCAGATCGGCACGACGTGCTGCTGGGCATCGAGCTTCAGGCCGTCCCGCACGCCGGGGTCCAGGTGAATCGCGAGCTGCGCGACCCGCAACAGGGGCCGGTGAACCCGGACCAGCCGCACCTGGGGACCTTCGGGCGCGCGCACCACCACCCGGCCGGCCAGACCCAGATCGCGATCGAGCCACGAATTGAGCAGCGGGCCGCCGTAGACCTCGACGCCGAGCTGCCGGACGCCGGCGCGGCCGGTATCCGGCCGCGGCTTGACCCGGAGCGTCGGGCTGTCGGTATGCGCGCCGAGCAGCCGGAACCGGGTGCTGGGGGCCGCGCCCGCCGGGACGATCCAGGCGAACAGCGACCCGCCCTCGGCCACAACGTAGCGGCCGGGACCGGGTGGCCACGCCTCCGCCTGGGCCACTTCGGTGAACCCGGCCCCGGTCAGCCGGCGCAGGGCCTCGGCGGCGGCGTGATACGGGGACGGCGAGGCGTCGATGAACTGGATGAGGTCGAGGGCGGTTTCCCGGGCGCTGCTCATCGCTCCATCCTCGCCGGCCGAACTGGCTGGTCAGCTGCTGGGCCAGCGCGCTGTTGCAGAACAGCGGCTGGAATCCAGGAGCAACGGGGATAGCAAGCCACTGACCGTCTGACCCTGCACGCGCCGGCCTGCGCGCGCCGGCCTACAGGGGGACGCCGAGGTGCCGGAAGCGGCGGGCGCGCGCAGCCAGCCGCGCTTCCTCGTCCTGCGCCGTCACGTCCGCCAGTTCCCGACGCAGCGCGTCACCAAGGTCCCTGGGCAGCACCTGCCCGAGGTCGCAGCCGAGGGTGCCGCCGGGCGCCTCAGGGATCACGCGGTCGACGATGCCCAGGGCGGCGAGGTCGGTGGAGCGGATGCCCTGCTGGGCGGCGAGTTCCGCGGCGTGGCTGCTGTCGCGGTAGACGATGGCGCTGGCCCCTTCGGGGGCCAGCGGGGCCAGCCAGGCGTGCTGGGCGGCGACGGTGCGGTCGGCGGGCAGCAGGGCCAGGGCCGCGCCGCCGGTTCCCTGCCCGAGCAGCAGCGAGATGGTGGGCCCGCGGTGCGTGACGAGGTCGGCCAGGCAGAAGGCGATTTCGGGGGCCAGACCGTCTTGCTCCGCAGCTGCGGACAGCTCAGCGCCCGGCGTGTCGATCACGGTGACCAGCGGCAGCTGCAGTTCGGCCGCCAGCCGGATACCGCGTCTGGCCAGGCGCAGCCCGGCGGGACCGAGCGGCGGTCCGTGCCGGTCCTGGCCGATGACCACGCACGGGTGACCGCCGATCCGCGCCAGGGCGAGTATGAGCCCGTCCTGCGCCAGCGGCCCCGTTTGCAGTGGCACCGTATCGGTGGCGGCCGCGCGGATCAGGTCGGCGGCCCCCGGCCGGCCAGCCTCGCGGGTGCGCAGGACCGACTCCCACGCTGGCCCGCCGCCCATGTCGGCGGACTCCGGCGGTGCGGCGGCTTCGCGCGGCGCGGGGGCCTGGCGCGGCGCGGGGGTAAGCGCGGTGAGCAGCCGGTCCAGGAACGCTGCGAGCTCGCCCGGCGCGACGACGGCATCGACCAGCCCGTGGGCGTGCAGATTCTCGGCGGTCTGCACGCCTTCCGGGAAGGGGGCGCCGTTCAGCGCCTGGTAGACGCGCGGCCCGAGGAAGCCGATCAGGGCCCCGGGCTCGGCGATCGTCAGATGCCCCAGGGAGGCCCAGGAGGCGAACACCCCGCCCGTGGTGGGATGCCGCAGATAGGCGACGTAAGGAAGGTGGGCGGCCTTGTGCGCGGTGACCGACGCCGTGATCTTCACCATCTGCAGGAAGGCGGCGGTGCCCTCCTGCATGCGGGTGCCACCCGAGGCGGGCAGGGAGATCATCGGCAGGCGCTCGGCGGTCGCACGCTCGACGGCCCGCGCCAGGCGCTCCCCGGTGGCCACGCCGATCGATCCGCCCAGGAAGGCGAACTCGGATGCCGCCACCGCCACGCGGCGCCCGCCGATCAGGCCCGTCCCGGTGATCACCGACTCGTCCAGCCCGGTCTTTTTGCGCGCTGCGGCCAGGTCGGCGGCGTAGGCCGGTCCCGGCCGCACGTCGGCTGGGCCGGTATCCCACGAGCGGAACGTCCCGGGATCCAGCAGTGCGTCGAGCAAATCACGTGGGTTCATGCCCCAGGAGTACCTCACAACGGCCGGGGCGCGGCGATTCTGATGTCATGAGTCACATGCTGGCGCCGCAGCGGTGGCGGCCGACGTCGCCGTCAGAGCGCTGGCCGTCCGGCGGCTGAGGCCGTGAACGTGCCGTCGCGAAGGTCCCGAAGGAGAACGGGCTGCCCGACGCCCTGATACGGGGGAATACGCTGCGCGAAGCCCACGGCCGTTTCGGTGGCTTGTGAGGCCGGGCCGTGCCAGGCGGAAAGCGGCCGCGGGAGGTAGCACAGCAGCCCCCGCGGCCTGCCCGCCCGTTACTTCTTGAAGGCGTCCTTGACCTTGTCCCCGGCCTGCTTGAGGTTTCCCTTGGCCTGATCGCCCTTGCCCTCGGCTTCCATCTCCCGGTCGCCGGTGACCTTGCCCAGGTTCTCCTTGACGTCGCCCTTGACTTCCGTGGCCTTGTGGGCCGCCTTGTCCTCAATAGCCATAACGCTTGTCCTCCCTGATTGTGTCGCCTGCCAACTGTCCACATCGATGGCCGGCAAACACGGTCATTCGAACATTCGAAGTTCACGTTGCGCTCGAACCTCCGCCGGCCGCCCCGGTACAGGTAGGTGTCTTTGCGTGTACCGGGGCGCATGCGTTGGCGCCAAAGCGGGTAAATGCGGCGCTCGCTGAGCCGCGCTGCTTCACCGCCGCGTCCTTGACGGGAACGATCTGATCGTCTCCGCCGCGCAGGACCACCGTCAGGGCTGGGTCAGATAGCCGTGGCGGCGCAGGTAACCGAGCAGTTCTTCGGCGGCTTGCTCCGGAGGGAGTGGGCCAACCACGGTGGGCGGGGTACGCTCCACGAGCGCTCCGGTCAGCTCCAGGGTGCGGTGCAGCGCCGTGCCGGACGGGACGGGGAGCTCGCGCGGCCTGGGCCGGTACGGGTGGGCGCCCAGGACCGGAACCCGGTGTCCGGCCGCTGTCGGCGCGTCGACCACCGGGATGACGGCGCGCCTGCTGGCCAGCGTCTCGGGCAGCCCGGCCCGCCGCAGCCGCACCCCGGCCGCCTCGACGGACACGACGGCGGGGCGCCGCACCCGCAGTACCTCGCGGCGGCCGCCGTCCAGGCGGCGGTGCACCCGCAGCTCGCCGTCGCCCTCCGGTTCCAGTCGCACGACACCCAGGGCCTGCGCCGCGTTGAGCGCGGCGGCGAGGAAGGCCGGAAACGAGCCGGTGCCCCGGTCGGCCGAGTGGTCGCCGCACAGCACCAGGTCCGGCACTTCGTAGCGCTGCCGTAGGGCGGCGGCGAGCGCGGCGGGACGGTTCTGCCCGCCACCGACCAGCTCGGCCGCGCGCGGATGCGAACTCCGGCGGGCCGGCTCGACGCGGAGGGCCCCGGTCGCCCCGGCAGCCAGTGCGTCTTTCAGCATCTCGTCGGCTTCGGCGGGCCCGACGGTGGCCGCGACCACGTGGGCGTCCCACTTCTCGGCCAGGCTCAGCGCATGCTCCAGGGCGGCGAAATCGGCCCCGTCCGGCCCGCGGTCGTGCGGGCTGGCGCTGATCGCCCCGGTAAGCGGATCAACGTCGGCCTCCTGCCAGGACCAGCCCATCGCCGCCACGATCACGGTCATGTCCCGTCACCCCTTCCGGAACACGACGCCGTCGCCGCCGGCCGGGTAGGTCCAGGTAATGGCACCCTCGGCGTTGCAGACCTGATAGCACGTCCCGCACTCGAAGCATTGTTCGTAGTTGAACAGGATGCCGCCGTCGGTGGTGGGCACGAACAGGCCGGCCGGGCAGGCGTCCACGCAGTCCTTGGTCGTGCAGGAGCGGCATATGTCGGAGTCGACCGTGATGTGCGCCCGTTCCCCGACCCGGAACTCCACGGTCGCCATGCGCTCATCGAAGGAGACCTCGGGGTAGTGCATCTCACTTCTCCCTCATCGAAATGCCCGCAGCGCCTGCCATCCGTCCCGCGCGAGTGACCGCAGCTGGACGTGGTTGCGGCGGACCGCGCGAAAGAACTCCCTGGTCATGCCGATCTTGGGTGCCGGGTTGGTGACGGTGAACACCTGCTCGACGAAATCGCAGATCAGACCCGGGTATTCGCGCTGCATCCGGTCGGCGAGCACGATATCCGCCGCGTTGCGATACCGCTTGTGGTCGGCGAGCACGAACGACGCCTCCATCCGGCGCCGGTACCCGGCCAGCCCGCGGGCCGATGTGTCGCCGGCCGCGATCGCCTCCGCGGCGGTCTGGCCGGCCGCCAGCCCGGCGCCGATCGCGAAGTTGACGCCCTCCAGCCACAGGCCGGCGGCCAGGCACATGGACGCGGCGTCCCCGGCCACGAGCATGCCGTCGATGGCCAGCCGGGGCATGGCACGGTAGCCGCCCTCGGGGATCAGGTGGGCCGAGTACTCCTTCAGCTCCGCGCCCCGAAGGTACGGCGCGACGCCCGGATGCGTCTTGACGCGCGCGATCAGTTCCTCCGGCCGTGTCTTGGCGGCGGCCAGCCCGGACAGTCCGACGACGACACCGACGCTGACCGTGTCGAGGTTCGTGTAGAGGAAACCCCCGCCGGGAATCCCGCTGGTGCAGCCGAGCATCTCGATGTCCAGGCCCTGGTCGCCGACCAGCCCGAACCGCTCGTCGATAACCTCGCGCGGCAGCGCCAGGATTTCCTTGACACCCAGGGTGGTGTGCTCCGGGCTGGTACGCGGCAGCAGCCCGGCCTCCTTGGCCAGGAAGGAGTTCACGCCGTCGCAGGCGATCACGACCTTGGCGCGGATGTCGCCGCCCGGCCGGTCGGTACGCACCCCGGTGATCCGGCCGGAGGCATCCCGCAAAAGCCCTGTGACCACCGTCGAGGTGACCAGGTGAGCGCCGGCCGCGACCGCCTTGCCGGCCAGCCAGGTGTCGAAGTCGCCGCGGTAGATGGTCATCCCGTTATACGGCGGGTGATCCCAGGCACTGGTGCGGTAGTCGACCGTCAGCGCCTGGGTCGGTGTCATCACCATGGTGGAGCGGCGGGTCACCCACCGCTGTACCGGCACCTCCGTCCACCACTGCGGCACCACCTCGTCGAGGATCCGCCCGTACACCACGCCGCCGTACACGTTCTTCGCCCCGGGATAGGGCCCGCGCTCCACCAGCACCACGTTGCGGCCCGCACGGGCCAGTTCGAGGGCCGCGGCCGCGCCAGCGGGGCCGGCCCCGACGACCGCGGCGTCGGCGGTCATCGTGTCATCCGGCATGGCTCGCCTCCTCGGGCTGGTCCGCTGCGGCCCCGGTCACGCCGAGCCGGTCGGCCAGCACCGCGAGGACCGCCGGCGCGTCGGCGACGATCCCGAGGTCGGCCATCAGCGTCATCGGGCAGGACGGGTCGGTATTTACGCTCACCACGTGGGCCGGCTCGCCCAGCCCGCCGACGTGCTGCGCCGCGCCGGAGATACCGAACGCCACGTACAGCTCGGGGCTGACGGCGACGCCGGTCGTCCCGATCTGCCTGTCGTAGCCCATCCAGCCCGCGTCGGTCACCACCCGGGTGGCCCCCGCGCTCGCCCCCAGCGCGCCCGCCACGTCGGCCAGCAGCCGCATCACGGCCTCCCCGTCCGTTCCGGCGGGAACGAGTCCCGCGCCGCCGCCCACGATCCGGCGCGCCTCGGCCAGGTCCACCGTGCTGGGCTCGGGCTGCAGCACCTCGACGCTCTCGGCGTCCCACTCGGCGCCTCGTTCGGCCGTCGGCGTGCCCGGTTCGGCCGCCGGCAGCTCGGTCACCTCGGCCCGCCCCGCCGGGCCGGCCCTGCCGGGCCGTCCGGGCCGCAGTGTCACCACCGCCGGCCCCTCCACGGCCACCCGCAGCGACAGGCGATCATCGAGCCTGGTCAGCTCGACCTCATGGGGCGCGCACCGGACCGCTCCCGCGAGCAGTGCGCGGCCCATGACCACGGCCAGTCTGGGAGCGAGATCACGGCCGTCCGGTGACGCGGGCAGCAGCACCATGCCCACGCCCGACAGGACGGGCGCCAGCGCAGCGGCCAAGGCGCCCGGCGCGACCGAGGACCGTTCGAGCAGCCAGACCTGGCGGCCCGAATCCAGCTCCCCGGCCGCCGCGCGCGTCCCCGAGCCCACCACGAGCGCGGCCCCGCCCGCCTCGGTCACCGTCTCGTCGGCGCCCAAGGGCAGCTGCCCGTCCCGGACCACCACGACGGCCAGGACCGCGAGATCAGCGGGCACGGTCATAGCGCCACCGCCACCCGGTGTCCCTCGATCACGGCGGCATGGGCCCGGCGGGGCGTGACGCAGTCGCCGATCCGGTGCACCTCAAACGGCGCCGCGCGCAACTGCTGCCACAGCGAATCTTCCGGTGCCTGGTGGACCGCGCACACCACCCAGTCGCAGAGCCTGCGCGCCGGCTCGCCGGTGGGGTGGTGGAGCAGGGCCAGCTCCACCCCGGAGCCGCCGCCGGAACCGTCGGCCTCGTCGTCACCGCCGCCCTCCCCGTCAACGGCGGCCGCGCCGTCAGCGGCGGCCGCGCCGATCACCACCAGGTCGGTCGCCTGGCGGATGCCCTTGGCGTGCGCGCGTACATTGAAGGTCTCCATGTCCAGCGTGATGCCGAGATCCTGGCCCACGACCATACCGGCCGTGATGATCTCCACCTCGCAGCCCCGGTCCGCCAGTAGCTCGGCGACGCTGGTCGCCTGGTGGAAGCCGAGGTCATCCACCACCACGACCCGTCCGGCCGGTTGGGCGCGGCCTTCGAGCACATCGCGGACGTCGACCACGCGGGGATGACCGCCGGCCCAGTAGGGCGCCTGCGGCCGGGCCCCGGTGGCCAGCACTACGGCGTCGGGCGACTCGGCGCGCAGTGAAGCGGCTGTGGCCTCCGCGCCGGTGCGGATCTCGACGCCGTAGCGCTGGCATTCGGCCGCCAGGTTGCGCACCACGTCGAGGAACTCGGCACGGGATGGCACCGTGGCGGCCGCGGCGACCTGGCCGCCGGTCCGCGGCTGGCGTTCCTGCAGCGTGACCCGGTGGCCGCGCTGGGCCGCCGTGGACGCGGCCTGTAGGCCGGCCGGGCCACCGCCGACCACGATCACCCGCCGGCCCCGCCGGCGCGGCGGCGGCAGCGCGATGGCCTCCCGGCCGGTGCGCGGGTTCTCGATGCAGCCCAGCCACCGGTTCAGGCCCATCCGCCCGACGCACTCCTGGTTGCAGGACAGGCAGGTGCGGATCTGGGTCGCAAACCCCGCGCGGGCCTTGGCGACGAAATCCGGGTCGGCGATCTGCCCCCGCACCACGCCCACCAGGTCGCAGTGACCGTCGGCCAGCGCCCGTTCGGCCTGGACCGGGTCCTTGATCCGGCCCACCCCGATCACGGGCAGCCTGACCGCCCGCCGGAGGGCGCTGGCGATGAACAAGGCGTACCCGGGCGGGATGCTCATGGACGCCTCGATCATGAACAACGTGGCCGTGGCCACCCCGATGGAGGTGTTGATGTAGTCGACCTGGCCGGTCGCCTCCACCATCCGGGCCACTTCGACGGCCTCCTCCAGCGTGCTGCCGCCCTCGATCAGCTCATCGCCGCAGATCCGCACGCCCAGCGCACGCTCCGGCCCGATCGCGTCGCGCACGGAATCGATGATTTCCAGCAGGAGCCGCGCCCGGGCCGGCAGCGACCCGCCGTAGGCGTCGGTGCGCTTGTTCGTCGCGGGCGACAGGAATCCGCGCACGATGGAGGAGTGTGAGCACTGCAATTCGATGCCGTCGAACCCGCCCTCCGCGCAGTACCCGGCTACGGTACCGTAGCCCGCGACGATCTCGGCGATCTCGTGCCGCTCCACCGCCTTGGGCACCTCACGGAACATCGGGTCCGGCACCGGACTGGGCGCCCATACCGGAAGCCGGGAGAACATCGACGAGGCCTGGCCGCCGTTATGGTTCAGCTGCGCGAAAATTGGCACTTCGTGCGCGTGCGCCGCCGCGGTGATCTTCCGGTACCCGGGAATGACTTCCCGGTGGAAGCCGTGGATCAGCTTCTCGTAGGGCCAGTCGGTGGGATGAGTGGAGTGTTCCTCGGTGATGATGAGCCCGACGCCGCCCGCCGCGCGGGCCGCATAGTAGTCGGCGTGCTGCTGGCTGGGCAGGCCGTCCTCGGCGAAGTTGGTCAGGTGCGCGGAGAACACGATCCGGTTGCGGACGACCACCGGGCCGATCCGCAGCGGCGAGAACAGGTACCGGTACCGGCTGGTCGCGCTCATCGGCCGGCTCCGGTCATGGTCGCGGTCAGGGCCCGGCCCGCGGCCGAGGCGGCCTGCTCGTCGGCCACGCCCATCGCCAGCGCGACCCGGCGCGCCTCCAGCACTGCCTCCAGTACCGTTCTGGGTGCCACGCAGTCGCCGGCCCGGCGGGTGTGCGGCCGGTGCAGGTACAAGGTCTCCTCCGGCAGCCGGTGCCCGCAGTGCACCAGGAGCGCGCACTCCACCGTGCGCTGCTCTCCGGTCCACCGGTCCTCCAGCAGCACATGATCGTCGGTGACCACCCGGAGCAGGCTGCGCAGCTCGCGGTGGACGCCCGCGCGCTGCAGCCGTGAGTTGGCCTCGGCGAGGTCGCCGGTGAGGGCCAGCTGGGCGCCGGCGATCTGGTCTTGGGTGACGATCGACGTGGCCCGGCCGTTCGCGGCCAGCAACTCGGCGACGCCGACCCCGACCGGTCCGCCGACCGGGTCGAACACCACCACCCGCCCGGCCGGCAGCTGGCCGAGCGTACCGGAGCTCACCCGGGTGAGCAGGTCGGCGGCCTCCAGCACGCACGCGCCCGCGGCGATGCGGTAATCGCGGGCCGGCGACAGAGCCCGTGGCCAGCAGCACGCGCATGCGCTTGGCCAGCGCGTCGTCCACCTCCGACGCGGCCACCTCGTGCTCCAGCGCGACCGTCACGCCCAGCCGCTCCAGCTCCCGGCGCCACCAGTCCACCACCACGCCCAGCCGCTGCCGTCCGTGGACCAGGGCCGCCGTCTTTAGCATGCCGCCCAGCTCCGGTCCGCGTTCGGCCAGGAAAACGCGGTGCCCGCGCTCGGCCAGCACGCGGGCGGCTTCCAGGCCGGCCGGGCCGCCGCCGACGACCAGCACCGGGCTGGGGGCTAGATCGGGGACGGCGGTGTCGCCGTCGTCGAGCTCATGGCCGCTGCTGGGCTCGATGACGCAGGTGATGACCGGATTCCGGTTGTCCCGCACCATGCACGCCTGGTTGCACAGCAAGCAGGGGCGGATTCGTCCCGCCTCGCCGCTGCGCAGCCGCGCGACCAGGTCCGGATCGGTGATCTGCGCCCTGGTCATCTCCGCCAGATCGGCGGCCCCGTCGTCCAGCGCCCACTGCGCCTGCCCCGGGTCGACCACGCTGCCCTGCAGGGCCACGGGGACGGCTCCGCCTACCGCGGCCCGGATCTGCCGGCACAGCTCGATGCCCGGGCCCGGCTCGGTATGCAGGTCGGGCCGGGTCGTCGGCACCGAGTAGATCGACCCGCGCACCACCACGAGATAGTCCGCCTGGCCGGCTAGCCGCGCGGCCTGCTCGGCGGCCATCTCCGGAGTCACTCCGGCCCAGGGGGCCAGCTCATCGCAGCACAGTCGCAGCCCGAGCACCCGCCCGGGCCCGAGGGCGTCCCGGACGGCGCGCAGCACGCGCTCGGTGAGCAGCAGCCGGTCCTGGCCGTAGCCATCGTCGCGCTGATTGGTCAGCCCGGACTGGAACTGGCGCAGCAGCGAGTGCTGGCCGGCGTTGATCTCGACACCGTCCAGCCCGGATCCGGCGGCCAGCGCGGCGGCGGCGGCGAATCCGTCCACCAGCGCGTCGATCTGCGCGTCCTCCATCGCCATGGGCAGCTCGCGCGAACTCGCGTCCGGCACCCGCGACGGTGCCCACAGCGCGGACTGGGAGAACGCCGAGGAGCCCTGCATCCCGGCGTGCCCGAGCCCGGCCAGCACCAGCGCGCCGTGCGGCCGGCAGGCCGCGACGGCCTGGGCCCAGCCCGGGCCGCACTCCGCGGCCAGCGGCGCGCGCTCGTAGGGCCAGTCCGACGGGTGCGCGCTCGCCGTTTCGGTCACGATGACGCCGCAGCCCCCCGACGCCCGCCGCGCATAGTAGGCGACGTGCCGCGCCGAGATCTCCCGGCGCCGGGCGAGGTTGGTCTCATGCGGCCCGAACATCACCCGGCAGGGCGCGCGGCGCGGCCCAAGATCGATGGGCCCGGTCAGGGTCGTGCTCACAGCGCGGGAATCCTCCTGTGGCGATCGGCGATGACACCTGGGCGGCTCGGCGGTGGCACCCGATGCTCGTGACGCTACGGAGCGCCGCACGCCCTGTCACCATGCTTCCGGCCGCCCTTGTCCCGTCCGCTTGGGCAGGTACCCGGGGGCGCGGCCGGTACTGAGCGCCGCCTGGAGCTCAGCGGGACGTCAGGTCCAGTCCGTTCTGGGTGGCCTTGTAGACCGCCTCGGCGCGGCTGGCTGAGCCGAGTTTGCGCATGATGTTGCGGACGTGGAATTTGACGGTGGTCTCCGACAGGTGCAGCTGCGCGCCGATACCCCGGTTGCTCAGGCCGTTGGCCACCAGCCGCAGCACGCCCAGCTCGCGGTCGGTCAGGGGCGAGTGTGCCGGCGGGGCGTGAATCGACCGCGCCATGGCGGCGGCCGAGCGCGAGTCGAATGCGCTTCCCCGCCGGGCGACCAGGCGGATTGAACGCACGAGCTCCAGGGTGTCGACGTCCTTGACCACGTAGCCGCACGCCCCGTGCTGAATCGCGCTGACGACCAGCGCATCGTCGACGAAGGTGGACAGCACCAGCACCCTGAGCCCTGGATACAGCTTGGTCAGCCGGGCGCACAGGCCCAGCCCATCATTGTCCGCCGCGGGCGACAGCTTCATGTCGAGCAGCACGACCGACGGGCGAGCCCGGTCAACGACGGCCAGCGCCTCTCCGGCCGAACTGGCCTCGCCCACGACCTGCAGGTCGCGCTCGCGTTCCAGCAGCGAACGCAGGCCCTGCCGGAGGATCGCGTGATCGTCGATGAGCACGATCCTGACCGGAGTCTCCCCCGCCGGGCGCGCGCGGTCCGGCTGTGCCTCAGGCATCGTCGCCACGGTCCTTCGCTGACGGCCCGCGGCCGGCTTCGTTTCGCCCGGACAAGGACCCGGGCAGGGACCCGGGCACGGACCCCGGCAGGGATAGGGGGATGTCCAGGCGCAGGAAGACCCCGCCTGACGAGGAGCGGCGGATCGACAGTGTCCCGCCCAGTTCCTCCGCCATGGCCATCATGTTCGCCAGCCCCCGGTGCCGTCCGGACAGGTCCGCTGCGGACGACAGCCGCAGCGCGCGGCGCAGCTGCGCCGGGTCGCCTGTCCCGTTGTCGGAGACACTGAGCGCCACCGCGCCGGCCCGGTAACGCAGCCGGACCAGCGCGCGCGTGGCCTTGCCGTGCGCCGCGGCATTGAACAGGGCCTCCCCGGTCCATCGCAGCAATGACTGCTCGACCTGGGGGGGCAGCGGGACGGGATGTCCTTCCAGCATCACCTTGACATGCAGGTTGGCGGGCCGGTGCACCGTGGACAGCCGCTGCAGCATGACGGGCAGCGGGGCCGCGGAGTCCTCGGCCGTCCGGTGCAGCGCGTAGATCGAGGCGCGCAGCTGCTCGGCAGCATGCCGGGTAAGGTCCTTCGCCGTGGCCAGGCGCCCGGCGATCTCACCGGCCGGGCCGCCCATACTCTCCAGCTCCGCCCGGCACACCTCGATGGTCATGCCAGCGGACAGTACGGACTGGGCCACACTGTCGTGTAGTTCGCGCGCGATGCGGTGCCGCTCGTCGTCCAGTGCCTGCCGCTGCATGGCCGTGACGAGCTGGCGCTGCGTCTCGGCGAGTTCTGCGCTGCGCGCAGCCAGGTCCCCGGCATGCCTCGTGGTCGCGTCGTACAGCTGATCGGTGCGGCCGCGCAACTGGGTCGTCGCCTGGAACAGGAACGAGTTGTGCAGCGCCACGGCGGCCTGGCTGGCCAGCACCCTCAAGATGGCGCGATCGGTACCGGCCACCTCCAGCCCCGCGCTCGGCCGTGCCGCTATGCCGCCGACCTGCTCGTGATCCAGGGTCATCGATACCCGTACCCATCCCCGGCCACTCGTCCGTTCACCGGCGTACCGGTCACGACGCAGCCCGCAATAGTGCCAGCACGCCGCGCGGGAGGTCCAGCGGGCCGCCGACCTGATGGCTCGTCGCCTGCGTCGCACCCAGGATGGCATTGGTGAACGCCATGCCCGCCTCCAATGACCCCTGGGCCATGGCCGGGCGCGGGCTGGCGTCCTTCGGCCGCAGCTGGGCGGGCCGCAGATGGTTCGTGATCAGCCGGATGGCATTTAGCGCGCAGTGGTCCGGGCATGGAATTTGGCCAGGGAGCGAGGTGGGAAGGGACTGTCCGCCGCGCCCCGTAGCGGGCCGGCTAGCTGGCCGGGGCTCTTTTCGGCTCTTTTCGCGCCACCGTTCGGCAGGCGGCACGTCGCTGTCAATCATCGCGAGCGTCCCCGGAAGATTGGTCACATGGACTCCTGACCTGCTATGCCAAACTTTCCCAGGATTACCTGGCTGTCAAGAGAGGCTTACGACCGTATTTCTGGTCGGCGGGCCGCAAACGACTGGGCAGTAGCGATGCCGTCCAACCGGGTGTGCTGGTCCGCCCAGTTGGACAGGTGTCGTGGCGCCCAGGCCGGCGGACAATGGGGCTATCGGATGTGCCTTGGTTAGCAAGGCCGTGCCCCGGCTGGCGAGGCGCGCACAGGGCGGCGATTGCGGCCGCCGAGGTCGCGTGGCTGTCAGTGCGTGCGGCAAGGGAGATGAGTGTTCATGACAGTGACCCTGGAACGGAACGTAGAGGAGTTCCTCGGCACCCCGCGGCAGCTGTTCATCAATGGGCAGTGGGCCGATGCGGCGTCGGGCCAGTCGTTCGAGACCCCCAACCCCGCCACGGGCGAAACCCTCGCCCGGGTCGCCGAAGGGGAAGCCGAGGACATCGACCGGGCCGTAAAGGCCGCGCGCCGGGCGTTCGAAGAAGGCCCGTGGAGCAGGATGACCCCGTCCGAGCGGGGCCGCATCATCTGGCGGATCGGCGATCTGATCCTGGAGCACCTGGACGAGCTTGCCCAGCTCGAGTCGCTGGACAACGGGAAGCCCTTCGCGGTCGCCCGGGCCGCCGACGTGCCGTTGTCCGCCGACATGTTCCACTACATGGCCGGCTGGGCCACCAAGCTCGAGGGCAACACGATCAGCATCTCGGTGCCCTACATGCCAGGCGCCAACTTCCACTCCTATACGCTGCGCGAGCCGGTCGGCGTGGTCGGCCAGATCGTCCCCTGGAACTTCCCGCTGCTGATGGCCGCGTGGAAGATCGCCCCGGCGCTGGCCACGGGTAACACCGTGGTGCTCAAGCCCGCCGAGCAGACCCCGCTGACCGCGCTGCTGCTCGCCGAGATCATCGCCGAGGCCGGAATCCCCGACGGAGTGGTGAATGTCGTGCCCGGCTACGGCGAGACCGCCGGGGCGGCGCTCGCGGCCCACCACGACGTAGACAAGATCGCATTCACCGGCTCCACCGAGGTAGGCAAGCTGATCGCCAATGCGGCGACGGGAAACCTGAAGAAGGTGAGCCTGGAACTCGGCGGCAAGAGCCCCAACGTCGTGTTCGACGATGCCGACGACACCGCGATCGCGGGCGCCGCCGGCGCGATCTTCTTCAACCACGGGCAGTGCTGCGTCGCCGGGTCGCGCCTGTACGTCCAGGAGGGCCGTTTCGACGAGGTGGTCGACGGCGTCGCCCAGATCGCCAAGTCCATCAAGCTCGGCCCCGGACTGGAGCAGGACACGCAGATGGGCCCGCTGGTCTCCGATGAGCAGCTGCGCCGCGTGACCGGCCTTGTCGACTCCGGCATAGCCGAAGGCGCCACCGCCCTGTCTGGTGGCGGGCGCCACGGCAACCGCGGCTACTTCGTCGAGCCCACCGTGCTCACCAACACGCACCCGGAGATGACGGTCGTGCGCGAGGAGATCTTCGGGCCGGTGGTGGTCGCTGCTCCGTTCAGCGACCTGGACGAGGTGGCTGCCGCAGCCAACGACACCCCGTACGGCCTGGGCGCGGGCATCTGGACCAAGGACATCTCCAAGGCCCACGCGCTGGCCAAGAAGATCAGAGCCGGCAGTATTTATATCAACTGCTACAACGTGTTCGACGCGGCCCTGCCGTTCGGCGGCTACAAGCAGTCCGGCTGGGGCCGCGAGATGGGCCATGAGGTGCTTGAGGCCTATACCGAGGTCAAGGCGGTCACCACGCTGCTGTAACCCGAACGGTTCATGTCGGGCTCATGCTGGGGCCGGGCCATTCCCGGCCCGGCCCCAGGCCGATCGAGGACGTCATCCCGGATTGGCCGGCCCGCCTGAACCGCCGGTGATCTACCGGGCCCGGTTTGAGGCTTACGCCCTGGTCCAGCTCCACGGTCTGCCGCCCGAGGCCTACGGCGCGCTGCTGGACCGGGTCGTGGAACTGGTGGAGGCAACCCTGGGACGCGGTGGTGATGCCGCCCGGGGACGATCCGGCCTACCGCCGGGCTGTCTTCGGCGCCGGATGGGGCCTGCTGACCTTTCACGTCGACGACGCCGCCGGGCTGATCCGGATTTTCGGCCTCCCATGGATCGGCTGAAATTTTCAATGGTCTGACCGGAGTACGGAGAGGCCCCGGGTGGCGAACCCGACGACGAGGTCGGCCAGGCCGGGCAGTTCGGCGGTCTGCGGCGGCCAGTAGGCGATCGAGAAGATGAGGCCCAGGATGGACTGGGTCACCGCGGCGACCTCCGGGGCAGCGGCCCCGGGCACGCACCGGGCGATGACCGCCTCCCAACGGGCCACGTACTGCTTGCGCCGGTGGTTGAAGTGGCGCTTCCATGCCCCGGTCAGTGACCGGTCCTCCCGCTGGTACACGTTGACCAGCTGTCGCTGGCTCACCGCATAGCCGACGTGATGCCGGATCAGCCGGCTCAGATCCGCCAGCGGGTCATCGTGGACCATCGCGGTCGCGCTGACGAGCTCATCCATCGCCTCGTTGAAGAGCGCGGCGAGGATCTCGTCCTTGCTGGAGAAGTAGCGGTACAGCGTCGGCCCGCTCAGCCCGGCCCGTTTTCCCAGCTCATCGACGCCGACGCCGTGAAAGCCCTTCTCGTAGAAGGCGGCCGCGGCCGTGTCCAAGATCGTTCGTTCCCGGTCCACCAGACGATCATAGCGTCCGCTTGTAAACGGTCGTTATCCCCGTAATGCTCAGTGTCGTGCCCTTTGGCATCATCCGGCGATCGCCTGGTGTAAACGATCGATCGGTGGAAGAGGGGCCAGATGGCCAGGCAGATCGCGCCGGGCGTCTCAGGCGCGGTGTCCCGCCGGCGGCCTCAGTTGCGCCGGTAGGCGGAGAAGTCCGGGGCGCGCTTCTCGTTGAAGGCCGTGATGCCCTCCTTGGCCTCGGCGGAGTCCCCGAACAGCTTGAGGCTGGAAAAGGCCATCTGCCCGATCGCCGCGAAGTGCTCGGTGTCGATGTTCATCGACTGCTTCAGCACCTTGAGCGCGGTGGGGGAGAGGCGGAGGATCTCGTCCGCCCACGACCGGACCTCGGCCTTGAGCTGGTCGGCGGGAACGACCTTGTTGACCAGGCCCCACGCCTCGGCTTGCTCGGCGCTGTACTGACGGCAGAGGAACCAGATCTCGCGGGCGCGCTTCTCGCCGACCACACGGGCCAGGTAACCGGTGCCGAACCCGGCGTCGTACGAACCAACTCGCGGCCCGTTCTGGCCGAACCGGGCGGTGTCCGCGGCGATCGTGAGATCGCACAGAACGTGCAGCACGTGCCCGCCGCCGATAGCGAAGCCGTTGACCGCCGCGATGACCGGCTTCGGCACGTCCCTGATGACCCGGTGCAGCATGTCGAGCTCGAACAGCCCACTGTCCGACGGCCCGTAGTCGCCGGTTTCCATGCGCTGCTTCTGGTCGCCGCCGGTGCAGAACGCCTTCTCGCCGGCTCCGGTCAGGCAGATGACGCCAACCTCGTCGCTGCTCCACGCGCGCTTGAAGCACTTGACCAGCTCATCGACCGTGTTTGCGCGGAAGGAGTTGTACCGCTCCGGCCGGTTGATCGTGATCCAGGCCAGGCCATGGTCGACTTCGTACGTCACGTCAGTGAGCTGGTCCATGGAGATGCCGTCCTTCGTTGGCCGGAGCCGTCTCGTCCGTGAGGCTACTGGAACGGAAACTACTCCTGTAAACGATCGTTTTCAAGGCAGCGGGAGATGATGAAAATGCTTCTGCCGGAATGACAAGTACAGCCTGGGGAGCGATTTCTCGGCTGCTAACGATGGTTATCGGGGAACTGCTCATCAGGATCCCCGCCAGGCCCGGGGTCACGACTGGTAGCTCGCGTGCAGAATGGACAGCATGACTGAGCCCCCCAGCCACCCGGCGGAGATTGCCTGGCACGAGTCCGGCAAATACGAGGACATCCGGCACGAGACCACCGGCGACGGCATCGCGAAGATCACCATTTGCCGCCCCGGGGTGCACAACGCGTTCCGGCCGCAGACCCTCATCGAGGTATCGCACGCCCTGAACGAGGCGCGTGAGGACGAGTCAGTCGGCGTCATCATCCTGACTGGTGACGGCGAAAAGGCCTTCTGCTCCGGGGGTGACCAGCGCGTGCGCGGCGACAGCGGTTACCAGGCCGAGGCGACCAGCACGGGCCGCTTCCACGTCACCGACCTGCACGTGCAGATGAGGCGTACGCCCAAGCCGATCGTGGCCATGGTGGCCGGCTGGGCGATCGGCGGCGGCCAGGTGCTGCAGCTGGTGTGCGACCTGGCCATCGCCGCTGACAACGCGAGGTTCGGCCAGGTGGGGCCGAGGGTCGGTTCGTTCGACGGTGGCTTCGGCGCCTCCTTGCTCGCTCAGGTGGTGGGCGCGCGCAAGGCCAAGGAAATATGGTTCCTGTGCCGGCAGTACGACGCCCAGCAGGCTCTGGAGATGGGCCTGGTCAACGCGGTGGTCCCGCTGGCCGACCTGGAGCAGGAGACCGTGAAGTGGTGCCGCGAGATGCTGGCGCTCTCGCCCTTCGCGCTGCGCCTGATGAAGGCGAGCTTTCACGCCGCCGAGGACGGCTACGCGGGCATTCAGCAGCTCGCCCACGACGCCAACCTGCTGTTCTACGGATCCGAGGAGGCCAAGGAGGGCCGCGAAGCCTTCAAGGCCAAGCGCACCCCTGACTTCGGCCAGTTCCCGCACCGGGCGTAGCGGACGGCCGGTAGCCGGCTGGGTGATGCGCACCACCCGGCCGGTGGGACACTCGGTTGTGTACCCAGGGAGGTGGTCCACATGATGCGTACGCTATGCCTGCACCCTCCCTCCTACGAGGGGTTTGACGGCGGGGCCGGCTCGCGCTATCAGGCGAAGCGGGAGATCCGGTCCTTCTGGTACCCGACGTGGCTGGCTCAGGTAGCGGCGATTGTGCCCGGCAGCAGGCTGGTCGACGCGCCCGCGGCGGGCCTCAGTCTGGACGACGTGCTACCGCTGGCACGCCAGTACGAGCTGGCGGTGCTGCATACGAGTTCACCGTCTTTCACCGGGGACGCCCAGGTTGCGGAGGCGCTCAAAAGGGCGAACCCGGCGCTGACGGTCGGGTTCGTCGGCGCCAAGGTCGCGGTCGAACCAGAGGCCTCCCTGCTCGCGTCGGATGCGATCGACTTCGTCGCCCGCGAGGAGTTCGACTTCACCATCGCTGAGATTGCCGAAGGGCGGCCCCTGGCGGACGTGAAGGGCCTGACGTTCCGGGATCCCGGCGGTACGGTCGCGCACACCGCGGACCGGCCGATCCTGGAAGACATGGACCGCCTGCCGTATGTCACCGACGTGTATCACCGCGACCTGAACGTCGACGACTACTTCATCGGCTACCTCAAGCACCCGTACGTGTCGCTGTACACGGGGCGCGGCTGCCGCTCGCGCTGCACCTTCTGCCTGTGGCCGCAAACGGTCGGTGGTCACCGCTACCGCACGCGGAGCGCCGAGCACGTCCTGGGCGAGATGGCCCGCATCACCGAGCTGTTCCCCACGGTCAGGGAGGTGTTCTTTGACGACGACACCTTCACCGACGACCGGCGGCGCGCCGAACAGATCGCCCGCGGCATGGGCAAGCTCGGCCTGACCTGGTCCTGCAACGCGAAGGCGAACGTGCCGTACGAGACGCTCAGGGTGCTGCGGGAGAACGGCCTGCGCCTGCTGCTCGTGGGATATGAGTCAGGGGACCAGCAGATCCTCATCAATATCAAGAAGGGCGTCCGGGTTGAGCGGGCGCGCCAGTTCACCAAGGATTGCCGTGATCTCGGCATCACCATCCACGGCACCTTCATCCTCGGCCTTCCCGGGGAGACCGCGCAGACCATCAAGGACACCATCCGGTTCGCCAAGGAGATCAACCCGCATTCGCTGCAGGTCTCAATCGCCGCTCCCTACCCGGGAACCGCCCTGTACCGGCAGGCGCGGGAGAACGGCTGGCTGCCCGAGGACGAGACCAAGCTGACCGACGAGCGCGGCATCCAAACCGCCGCGCTCAATTACCCCAACCTCAACCGGACTGAGATTTATGACTCCGTGGAGGACTTCTACAAGCAGTTCTATTTCCGCGCGGGTAAAATCGCGGAAATGTCCGCGGAAATGCTGCGCAGCCCGGAGATGATGAAGCGGCGGCTGCGGGAGGGCGTCGAGTTCATCCGCTTCCTGCGGCACCGGGGCAGCGAGGAGTCTGCTTAACCGAAACGGGCGGCGAGCGCCCGGAACGTCCCGGGCGCGGTGCCGTGCAGCCATGCTGGGAAGCCGAACCAGCGCGGGACAAAAGTCATCGCCTGATCGCGCTCGATAGCGGTCAGCACGCTCCGGGCGACCCGATGCGCGGACACCGGGATGGGTCTTCTGCGGCCGTAAGGACTTCCCCGCCGGGCGAAGAACGGCGTGTCGACGACACCGGGGACGACCACCGACACGCCAACGTCCGTGCCCGCCAGCTCATACCTGAGGCTCTCGGCGAAGCACGCGAGTCCCGCCTTGGTCGCCGCGTAGACCGCCTCCTGCGTCACTCCGGTAGTGCCGGCGATAGAGGAGATGAAGACCACCCGGCCCCGGCCGCCGGCGCCGAGCACGGGCGTCAGCAGCCTCGTCAGCTCGATAGGCGCCGTCAGGTTCACGGTCACCACGTGGGCGACCTTCGCGGCGCTCATTTCCGTGAGCGGGCCGGCCCAGCCAACGCCTGCGTTGTTGATCAGGATGTCGATGCCGCTCGTCGCGGGCAGCGGTCCCGTGGGCCGATGCCCGGCAGGCTCAGCGTGATCCAGTCTGGGCACGGTCGCGATCACCATCCCGTCGGCCGCGGATCCAGGCCCGGGCAGACCGGGCAGACCGGGCAGACCGGGCAGACCGGGCAGGGGCACGGTCCAGCTCATCGGCTCTGGCGCCGGCGCCTGGAGCGGGACCGCGTCGACTGCGGCCTCGTATCCGTCGGACTCCCAGACGGCGGCGGCTCGCACCGCCGCCTCGGCGAGCGCAGCGGGGCCGTCCGGTGCCGCAAGATCTGCCGCGAGCGCGATTCCGCCCGTCTCCGCGGCGACGGCCCGCAGCCGCGCCGTGTTCCGCCCCGCCACGAGGATTCTGGCGCCTGCGGCCGCCAGCGCCCTCGCCGTCGCTGCGCCAATCCCGGAGGATCCACCCGTCAGAAGCACCGTCGCGCCCGAGAGCCCCACGGCTTCCTCATTTCCGTTATTCGCCTGCGCCAACCACGCTGGGCTAGCTGTCTTGATCAAGCCTCGCCGGGCACCAGGTCAAGGCGGAAGTCAGGGGCCCGAACCAATCGTTTATACGGGAATATGCCCGAGGGACTCGCGAGTTACCGGCATCGGCGGGACGCCCGTGGACTAACGGCAACAAGGAGAGGAATTCTCTTGGCCACGAAAACACTTCCCCGCGGGACATTCACCCTGGCCGAGGATCTGACGGTCACTCGCATGGGGTACGGCGCGATGCAGCTGGCTGGCCCGCACGTGTTCGGCCCCCCGGCCGACCGCGCCGCGGCCGCGGCCGTGCTGCGCGAGGCGATCGAGCTGGGTATCACGCACATCGACACCAGCGACTTCTACGGCCCGCACGTCACCAACCAGATCATCAGGGAAGCCCTGCACCCCTACCCCGGCGCGTTGCACATCGTGACCAAGGTCGGATCGTTGCGACGGACCCGAACCCGAGCGGCGGCATGGGCCTCTCGGTCACGGCCACTACCTCGTTAGCGTCACGTCGAGATCTCCCCCGGAATCGGTATTCGTCTCCTTACCCGGGTTCTCGCCCAAGCAGCACAAAGCGAAGATCGGCTGCCACGCCCTGGTGATGCGCAAACCGCTGCGCCAGCTGGCGCTTTCGGATGGGGCGCAGGTTTGGGATGATGGCCGTGAGCGGTGAGGGGAACCACGCGGGGGGACTGATTCGTGATAGTGCGCTTTCGCCGGAAGCAGTCGAAGTGGGCCTGGGTAACCGTTTGCGGCTGCCTGGTGATCACGGTGCTCGGTGTGCTGCTGGCGACCACCTCGCCATCCGGCGTGACCGCTCCCGCGAAGGACAGCAGCGCTGCGCTGTCCGCGGCCCTGCTGCGCGCCGGGCTGCGCCCCGGTACGCAATTCACGCCGGTCACCGCATCCACCTTGACCGTCCCGGAGCCGGTGCAGGGCAGTGACGGCCGGATCCACGTGGCCTATGAACTATTGCTGCTGAACGTGACCGCCCTGCCCGTGCGGGTCGACCAGGTTCAGGTTCTGGATGCCTCGACGCATGAGGCGGTGCTCAATCTGACGGGTAGCATCCTGACCGCAGCGTTCACCCCGGTCGGCGGCCCGACCGGGGACGAAGACAGCGACGACCCGACCACCGGTGCCCGGTCGACCACGATCCCCTCATCAGCGACATGGGTTGTCTGGCTGGACGTGTCGCTCCCGGCGGGGCACCCGGTGCCCCGTCAGCTCGAGCACCGGGTGGTCGGCGCGATCGTTCCGCCGGGCGGGGCCGCGCCGGTCCCATTCGACGACGTGATCAAGCCCGTCGACACCAGCCTGCACAGCGCAACGGTGCTGACGCCGCCGGTCAAGGGCGGCACCTGGTTCATGAGCGAAGGCTGCTGCAGTGACGACACCCATCACCGGCGCGGGCTGGCACCGGTTAATGGCCAGTTGTCGGTGCCACAGCGCTTTGCCATCGACTTCTTCATGCTGGACAACCGGATGCGGACCTGGGCCGGCGACCCGTCCAAGGTCACCAGCTATTTCTCCTATCGCCAGCCCGTCGTCGCGGCGGCGCCCGGTACCGTCGTCGACAGCGAGGACGGGCTGCCGAACAGCACCGCGCTACCGTACCCGCCCAAGCCGCCGCCGATTGATCAGACGGTCGGCAACCACGTCACCGTCCAGATCGGCCCCGGCCTGTACGTGCTGTACGCGCACTTCGATCCAGGGTCCGTCAAGGTGCACATCGGCGAGAAGGTGACCAGAGGCGAGCTCCTCGGGCTGATCGGGACGAGCGGCAACTCCACCACTCCGCACTTGCACTTCCAGATCATGACGACACCGGAGTTCTTCCCGACCGACAGCGTGCCCTACGTCTTTGATCAGTTCCAGCTTCTCGGCCGGGTGCCCGACCGGATCTGGGACGACAATCTCGGCTTGCAGCCCACCGGCACACTCCCGTTCGTCCCGGCTGAGCCGTCCGGCACCCATCGCGACCAGCTGCCCCTCGACCGCGCCGTCGTTCGCTTCGCCAGCACCCGCTAACGAACCTGTGCGATCGCATGTTCCCGGGCCGGGACTTCCGTCAGCCGACGGTCGTCCCTCTCAGCAGGCTCGCCGGTACCGGCTGGTTGTCCTTCAGCGCGTTGAACAGCTGCAGCGCCGCGGTCTGGTTCCAGAGCACGGCGTCGCCCGCGTTGGTCGTGGGGTAGTTGGCGTTGGCGATCGGGACGGTTCCGGTCTGCGGGTTACGCAGCGCCATCGCCACCGAGATGAGGTTGTACAGGTGCGTGCCCTGGTCGACCGAGATCGAGCTGGCGGCGGCGGAGCCGAACGGTAGCGCGGTGAACGGGTTGAGGTACACGCCCGGGCTGGTGGCCTTGGCCAGCAGCGCCTTGAGGAACGCACGCTGATCCTGTTCACGCTGCAGGTCCTCGTTGGCGAACGAATGACGGTCCCGGACGAAAGCCAGCGCCTGCGCGCCGTCAAGGGTGTGGCAGCCCGCGGGAAGGTTGGCGCCGGAGTCGTAGTCGTGCAGCGCCGTCGGGAGGCACATGTTCACCCCGCCCACCCCGTTCACCACGCTGACCAGCCCGCCGAACCCGATCCCCATGTAATGGTTGATGTTCAGCCCGGTGACGTTCTCTATGGTCTGGATGAGCAGGGTCGGCCCGCCGAACCCGAGAGCCGCATTCATCTTGTTGGTGCCGTGGCCCGGGATCGGCACGTAGGAGTCGCGCGGGATGCTGATCAGCACCGGCCTGCCGCTGCCCATGTGCAGCAGCATGATGGAGTCCGAGTTCTCGGTCCCCAAGTCCTGCCCGACGTGCAGGGTGTCTATCTGCTGCCGGGAGAGGCCCTGCCGGCTGTCCGACCCGGCGATCAGCCAGTTCTGCCCCGCGGACTGGACCGAGGAGGCCGGGAGCGCGACCGACCGGTTCAGCTTGGAGTCCAGGTAGAAGTATGAGGTGACTACGGCCAGGACCAGGACCACCACGACCGCGCCGGCGATCAGGGCGATCCGCCGCCCGCGGTGGCCCGGCTGGCCCCAGAACCTCCGCCGCCGGCCGGTCCCCGGTCCGCCCAGTCCCGGGCGCCTCGTCGGGAGCGGAGCAGGGGGCCGCCCCGCGGGTGGCTGCTGAGGCCATGCGCCGCGACCGCCGCCCGCTCCGGCGGACGGTACCTGACCTGCTCCACGCTGCCCGGGTTCATCCCGGTACCAGCCGTTGGGCCAATCATTCATGATTCGGCACCCTAATGCGCCCGTAGCTCAGGTGGTCGTCATTACGTTAGATCACCTGACGCACCACTCGGGCCGCTGGCGACGCCGGCCCGCGCTGACCGCGCACCGCGCCGCAGGACCAATCAGTCGGGGATCGCCCCATCCAGCCGGGTCAGCGATCCGGTCGTGCGTAACCGTCGGGAGCAGGCTAACCATCCCCGCCCCCGCCCCCCGCCCGTCCACGGAGGGCTCGCCGAACTATCGTCCGAGAGCAGCCTGGCCGCCGCTGGAAAGGCACAGGGCGAGGAAGACAGTGACAATCGCCAGCCATCGGGTCATCCGGTTGCGCGGAAGTTGGGTGAGCGCGGCCCATGCGGCCGCCGTATACCAGGCAAATACCCATGGGGCGACGAGGACCCAGGCGAAGGTCAGCGCGAACGGCATCACTACTTCCTGTGGCTGGTCCGAAGAGATCCGTCGATAAATGAGCCATGCGACGACGATCAATGCGACCGGCCAAAGGCAGCTGATGGCCGTTGTCATGGTGCTATGGCTAATGCCTAGCGCCAGCCCGATCTTATCGAAAGACCACCACGGCGATGGCAGCGTAACGAGCTTCAGCCCGCCGAAGAGCGGTTTCAGCGCGGCAAGCCCGTAGAAACTGTATTCCAGCGCCAGCGTCGCCAGTGACACCACCGCGACCCGGGCCGCACGCATCCATTCGTGCCGAAGAAGCAGCGGCCACGCGAGTCCGATCCCGATGAGTACCGCGTAGATCTTTACCCCGCAGGCAAGGCCAATCAATACGCCGATCAGTACGTCGCCGCGGACACCCGGGATGCGACGCGCCACCTGGATCGAGCAGATCGTCGCCGCCGCCACGAACGTATCGAGATGACCGCCACTAACCAGCTGCTGGATGAGGACGGGGTTCGCGGTCCAGAACAGCGTGGCCCGGACGGGATCGTCAGAGGTCTTCAGAAGCAACAATCCGACGCCGATAAACACGGCACCATTGAGGATCATCAAGACCCAGACGGTGGTGGCGACATTCGCGCCGCCGATCGACGCCGCGAATCTCTGGATGACGGTGGCGATCGGGCCGTATACGGAAGGTTGCTTTTTCCAGAGGCTACCGACCGCAAAACTGTATGCGTAGTCGCCCCATGCCTGCGGGTTGGTCGTGTACGGATTCCCGCCGCGCGCCGCTATGCGGCCATATGCCGCATAGCTACCGGTATCCGATGAGCCAACCGGGGTGAGGCTGACCATCACCGCGACGATGGCCGCACTTCCCAATAGCAGGTAACGCGGATTGGGGCGCCACCCTCGGCTATGCGCCCACAGCATCCCGGCGAGCCCCAGGCAGGCGAGGATGACTCCCGCATAGAGCATCGCTGTCGCGATGATGATGGTGTGGCTCAGCGACGGCAAGAATGACGACAGTGGCAGCGTGATGGGCAACGTCTCGGCGTTCGGCGCCGTTGCCCCGACGAGCATGCCCAGCAGCAGACCGACTCCGGACACAGTGATGGCGACCCTGGGCTCGGAGAGCCTGCTCCAAGCGAGGGTGCGGATCACCGTGCTCATGAGCCGCTCGACCGGACCGGCCGGACCGCGCTCCTGGTCGCGACTGTCCGGTTTAGTCAGGTCGACCGACCGGACCGATCCACGCGGACCGGCCGGATCTACGGACGCCTGTGTCACCTGGGGGATGCCTCCATCGGCGGGACTTTGCGCATCTACTGTCGGCGCAGGTCTCGCCGCGCCACCCGTTCGCGGGCCCCGGACGCCTTATTGATTGCTTCTCGACGGCTGGAGTGCCCTGCAGGCCCCGGTCCAGTCTAGGGCGCAAGCCCGAAGGCGCGTAATACCGGCCGCCTCCGACACGCGAATGTGACGCAGCGTGACAGAATCTGTTAGGCTCCAGCGCGCTCGCCCAGGCGACTGACCGCCCGCCGGTTCAGCCGGGTGTTCCGCTAGGACGCCAGAGATCAGCCTGGTGGGCGCGCGTTATCCAGGCCCGGCTGCCAGCGCCCCGAACCGGCTGCCGGGCACCGTGGAGCAGACCTCGTCGCTGGAGTAGTTGCATGACTGAGCCCGACTACCGTGCCTGCGCCGCCGCCGGAATCGGCGCGCTGCAGCGGTGGTACGTTCCGCGTACCGGCCTGTGGAAGGGGACCGGCTGGTGGAACGCTGCCAACGCTCTGACCGCAGTGATCGGTTACACACAGCGGACCGGTGACCGCAGCTATGCGGGGGTCATCGAGACGACGTTCCGGGGCGCCCGGCGGCGGCATCGTCATTTCATCAACAGGTTCTACGACGACAACGCGTGGTGGGCGCTGGCGTGGGTCGCGGCGTATGACCTTACTGGTGAGCGCCGTTACCTCGACGCCGCCGAGAGGATCTTCGCCTACAACCAGGGCGGCTGGGATGATACGTGCCGCGGCGGCCTGTGGTGGAACACGGACAGGAAATACAAGAACGCGATCACCAATGAGCTGTTCTTCACGCTGGCGGCCCGGCTGTATCAGCGCACGCGGGGTGACCACGAGCGCTACCGGTCATCGGCGCTGCGGACATGGGAGTGGCTGCGCGCGAGCGGCATGATCGGCGCCAGCGGCCTGGTCAATGATGGGCTCACGCCGGCCTGCGTGAACAATCGCGGCACGACATGGACCTACAACCAGGGCGTGATCCTCGGCGGCCTCGCCGCCATGTACGAGATCACCAGTGACCGCGCCTACCTGCAGCAGGGAGAGTTCATCGCCGACGCCGTGCTGAGCGAGCTGACCACCCCGCCGTCGGCGAGTCCGCCGGGCATTCTCACCGAGCCCTGCGAGGCGTCCACCGGAGGCTGCAACGGGGACCAGGTTCAGTTCAAAGGGATCTTCGTCCGCCACTTCCACGACTTCTACCTGCACAGCCGCCGCCCCGCCTACACTGCGTTCATCCTCGCTAACGCCCGCTCCATCTGGGAGAACGACAAGAACGCGGGCAACGAATTCGGGCTGCGCTGGACCGGGCCCTTCGACCACGCCGATGCTGGGCGGCAAAGTTCGGCCCTCGACGCCCTTAACGCCGCGATCACCCTCGCCGGGAGCTAAAGCCCGATTCGGCGGCACGGGTTGCGGAGGATGCGCCAGTACGCACGTCGACGATCTCATTAGGGAGCCCTCCCGGGAGCGCTGTCATGGGCCCATCGGCCCTGATGTCTGCGGACAGGTCATCGTAACGTTCGCCCTGGAGACACGGGACCGGGCCGACCGACGGCCAAAGCGGGGGTGGGCAGGTGGACCAGCGGAGCTCTAGCGATCACCGCGGGGTGGGTGCGTGGTGTATGTCGTGATGGTGGCGTCCGAGTGCGCGCCCGCCGCTAAGGCTGGCGGGCTCGGTGATGCGGTGTCCGGTCTCAGCCGGGAACTGGAGCTCAGGGGCCACGCGGTCGAGATCATCCTGCCGAAGTATGCCGGCCTGCAGTACTCAGATATATGGGGCCTGCAGCCGACGTATCACGACTTGTGGGTGCCGTGGTACGGGCAAGCAGTCCGCTGCACGGTGTGGTTCGGCTACGCAAACGGGCGGAAATGCTTTTTTATCGATCCACATTCGGCAGCTGACTTTTTCGGCCGGGACCGGCTGTACGGGTACGGAGACGATGCGGAGCGGTTCGCGTTCTTTTCCAAGGCAGCCCTCGAGTTCATGTTGCGGGCCAATAAGCGCCCCGATATCATTCATTGTCACGACTGGCAGACTGGGCTGGTCCCCGTCCTGCTGTATGAGCAATACAGCGAGGTAATGCCGGACCAGAGAGTGTGCTACACCATACATAATTTCCGTCATCAGGGCACCAGTGACGAGCGGGTGCTCTGGGCTACTCAGCTTGGCCGGCGCGGGCATTTCATGGATGCCAACCGGCTGGGCGATGACTTCCGCTACCGGGGTCTGAATCCGATGAAGGGCGGGGTGGTGTATTCGAATTTTGTAACCACGGTATCCCCGAGTCACGCCGATGAGGCGCTGTACGGTGACGCCAGTTTTGGGATCGGCCGCACCCTGAAGGAGCATCAGGGCAAGTTCCGCGGAGTACTTAACGGTATCGATTACGACGTATGGAACCCCGCGACAGACCCGCTCCTGCCGGCCTGTTATTCGATCGACAACATCGGGCGCGAACACCAGAACGCAGAGGCGCTCAGAGACCGGTTCTGGCTGCGCAAAGGCCGCCGCCCAATTGTCGCGTACATAGGAAGGCTGGACGAGCAGAAGGGCATGCACCTGGTCCATCATGCCCTCTTCTACACCCTGGCCCACGGCGGTCAGTTCGTGCTCATCGGTGACGCCTACCACCAGGACAGCATCAATGACCATTTCTGGCACCTCAAGGACTACCTCAACGACAACGAGGATTGTCACCTCGAAATCGGCTACCGCGAGGAATTGGCTCATCTCATCTATGCGGGCGCGGACCTGCTGGTGGTGCCCAGCATGTTCGAGCCGTGCGGGCTGGCTCCGCTGATCGCGATGAGGTACGGAACGGTGCCCGTGGTGCGGGCGACCGGCGGCATGATCGACACCGTGTTCGACCACGACCACTCGGGGCGCCCGCTGGCCGAGCGCAATGGGTACGTGTTTCACCATACGGACAACCAGGCCATCGAGTCCGCGCTCAGCCGCGCCCTCAGGCTGTGGTCCACCCGCCCGGGCGAGTTCCGCAAGCTCGTGGCCAACTGCATGCGCGCCGATTACTCGTGGGCCCGGCCCGGCCAGGAATACCTGGATATTTACGAGCACATCCGGCACAAGTGAGCCCTGGGAAGTGAGCCACGGGAAGTGAGCCCTGGGAAGTGAGCCCCGGGAAGTGAGCCCCGGGAAGTGAGCTTATGGAGCCGCTCGCCGAGTATGTCGACGGCCTGCCGAATCGGACTTCCGGCCGGGCGGCAGGGACCTATGCCCTATGGCTTGGCGGGGACCTGTGCGGTCTACTGCTGGGATGTTCGTCAGCGACGACGCGCGGCTGGACGTCAGCTTCACTGCGGCTCAGGCCCGGCTGGCGACGTCGTGCTGGTTCACCAACGCCTGCGCCTGCGCCGGCATCGGACTGTGCCGTGGGTGCAGCGAATGGAGAAACGCCGGATGCTTGAGGAAGCAGCGATGCCGTTTACGCGGCGGGTGGATCTGCCCGGCCGCGGGACGACACAGGTGTGGGAGTGCGCCGGTCCGCGCGGCGCTGACACGGTCGTGCTTATCCATGGGGTGGCGTGCACGGCCGAGTTGAACTGGGGGAAGGTTTTCGCGCCGCTCGGACGTCATTTCCGGGTCGTCGCTGCCGACCTGCGTGGCCACGGCGACGGGATCCGGCTGAGTTCACGGTTCCGGCTTGAGGACTGCGCGGACGATATCGCCGCGCTGGCCGGCGTCCTTGATATCCGCAGGTTTGCCGCCGTGGGTTATTCCATGGGCGGTATGGTGGCCCAGCTGCTGTACCGGCGGCACGCCGCGCTGCTGTCCGGTCTGGTGCTGTGCTCCACCGCGACCAACGTCCGCGGATCACCGGCGGAGCAGCTGGCCGCTAGCGCGATGCCGGCGGTGGCCGCCGCGCTGCGCTGGAACCCGATGCTGAACCTGATGGGCGCCGAGGCTTTCGGCACGGCGCTGCTGGGCCGCGTTGACGACCCGGCAACAGGCACATGGGTCCGCGCCCAGCTGCGCCGGACCACTCTGGCTACCGTCGTCTCAGCCATGGACGCCGTCTGCGAGTTCACCTCGGACAGCTGGATCAGCCAGGTCGATGTGCCCACCGCGGTGATCGTCACGGACCGGGACCGTGTGGTGCCGCCAGGCCGCCAGCTTGAGCTGGCCCGGGCGATCCCGGGCGCATCGGTCCACCACCTGGACGCCGATCACGGGGCCTGCGTCAACGCGCCGCACCTGTTCGCCCCCGCGCTGCTCGGGGCCTGCTGGTCGGTGGCGCCTGGCCGCGGCCGCACGCTGCGCACGCCAGCCTGACGCCGCCGGTCCGGGCTACCTAGCGCACCCTGACCGTCTGGGAGCCGGTCCGCCCGGGACCGGGTCCTTCGCTAGGACAGGGGCTGGGGCGCCTGGCCGGTCACGATATAACCGCTGCCGAGCGCTAGCTCGCGAACGTGGACGTCTTCGATCAGCCGCTCCAGATGACTCCATGGCCGGTCGAAACCCTCGAAGCTCCGCACAAAGGGAGCGTGCAGCATCCTGGCTTGCAGGTTCACGCCCACCATCCACCGCGCGGCCCACTTGCCGCCGCCCGCCGCCACCCATGCCCCCGGACGGAGCTTGGTCATGACGTTCCGCAGCGCGTCCGGGGACTGCAGGATGTCGTGGACGGCGCAGAAAAGAGCCGCATCCGCGGTCACCGGGATCTGCGCGTCCTCGGCCGGTGACTCCACGACCGTGACGTTACGCCAGCCCTCGCCGGCGATGCGTTCGCGCGCCACCGCCGCCATCTCGGATGACTCCTCGATGCCGACGACACCGCCCTGCGGGCCGACCTTCTCCCGGAGCAGGCCGCAGCACAGCCCCGTCCCGGACCCCACATCCAGGACCACCTGCCCCCGGCGGACCGGGAGCGCCTCGATGATCGCCCGGCGGTAGGACTGGAACGCGCCCGTCCTCTGGTCGTAGGAGCGGGCCTGCTCGCCATAGGCCGCCTGCGCGGCCCGCCGGTCCAGCCGATGCACATCCGCCCCGGAAGCGCTCGTTTTGCTCATAATCCTCGCCCACTTCTGTCTATGGGAGCGACACCTCTGGGGGGTTCCCGGGCGCGCCCATCCGAAACGGAGCCAAAGTCTCCAATGACTCGCGATTTATCTGTACGCAGGCGCCAGCCCGGACCCTGACGTCTGCGATCGCCGGAAGCTAACACCCTTGCCGGTGGCGGCTTGAGGATCTCCAGGCGGGTTGAGGAACTTCCCCGGCCCGTGCGTCCAGCGCCGATCTCTGTCCGCACGCGTACGTCCGCGTGCCGAGCGCGGCTAGTTCGAGGCAACCGGCTGGGCATAGGCCTTACCGGAGCGCGCGGGCGTACTATGGCGCTGGGCTGCCGCTGGCGTCTTTGCCCCGCCGCCGCTGGTGGCGGCCAGTTCGCGGTATTGGGCTCTAAGCCGCCTGGCCTCGGCGGACAGCGGTGAGCTGGCGAGCTGCTGGAGTTCCCAGCCGACTAGCTCCGCGGTCGCGGACGAGGCGGCCGCGCCGACCAGTACGGGGGCTGCGGCGGTGATGGTGGCGATCCGGACGGTATGGACGGCGGCGCGCGTGACGGTGTTCATGATTTTCGCTCCGCAAAGTCTGGACGGTAGCTGTACGCCTGCCAGAGTGGCCGGCATGTGACATTCCGTCAAGGGGAGGTCGGTGAGCGCGGTGATGGCGCTCCAGCGCGACCCTGGGCGATGACGGGGCAACTCTGCGTGCCGGTACTCTCGCACCAGTCCGGGCGCCACCAGCCAAAAGCCAGCCCAGTAGCCTCCGGGGACGCCGACGCGGCGGCCGCCTCTGTCCTGCCGTACTTGCCGTACATCCAGCCACCCACCCTGCCCTCGCACAACGACGCCTTGCCGCAGTAGACGACGTTGGAGGCCGGTTACGACCGGATGCGGTGAGATCGTGTTTGCCTGTCGGCTCAGCCCTGCCGGGCAGCCACCGCGGCGACTAGGGCGGTCCGCATCGCCTCCACCGGGCCGGGATGACCAGTCATCAACTCGACCTGCGCAACCGCCTGGTACAGCAGCACGGTGAGACCGCTCACCACCGGGCAGCCGACGGCCAGGGCTGACCTGGCGAAAGGGGTCGGCCACGGTGCGTACACCACATCGAGCACCATGGTGCCCGGTTGCCAGCGAGTGGAACTCAACGGATCGGCTGCGCCGCCCGGCAGCGTGGAGATGACCAGGTCGGCAGCTGGCAGCGGCTCCTCGAATAGGCCGCCGGAGATCGTCGGCCGCATCCCGAGTCGCCCGGCAGTCTCGCGCAGTTCACCGGTACGGGCCGGGTTGCGCACCAGGACGATCGGCGACTCGTGGCCCAGTTCGCGCACCGCGGCGAGGGCACTCTGCGCCGTGCCGCCTGCGCCGAGAATGACCGCCTGCTCGACCCGGGCCAGCCCGGCCTCCCGCAGCGCCGAGATCATGCCGACGACATCGGTGTTGTCCGCCCGCCTGCCTCCGGCCGGCCCGGCCGAAGAGAACACCAGTGTGTTCGCGGCCCCGATCGCCTCGGCCAGCGGCGATACCTCGTCGGCGACGGTCAGGGCCACCCGCTTGAGCGGCATCGTCAACGACAGGCCCGCCCACTCGGGTCCCATGCTGTCGACCAGGCGCGGAAGGCCCGGCTCGTCGCACTCGATCTTGTCGTAGTGCCAGCTACGCAAGTCAAGCGCCTGGTAGGCCGCTCCGTGCAGGACGGGGGAGAGCGAGTGCTTGATCGGGGACCCAAGCACGGCCGCCCGCCGCACCGTCTGGTCTACCGTGGTGGTGGTAACGTCCACGTTCGTTTACCTATCTCGAGGTCTGCCCCGGGCGCGCGTATGCCCGGCCTGCTGGTCGGCCAGGGGCCCGCGCCGCGCCCCGGTCAGCGGGAAGGGACGGCTGCTTTCGAGAGAAGGTGCAGGCCGTGAACGGCAACGGCGTAGCCATCCACGCCGAACCCCACTACTATCCCGGCGGCCGCGGGGGAGATGAATGAGTGGCCCCGGACCTCCTCGCGGGTGTGCACGTTGGAGATGTGGCACTCGATCAGCCGGAGCTTAGCTCCCTTGATGGCATCGTGCAGTGCGAGCGAGGTGTGGGTGTAGGCACCTGGGTTGAAAACAGCACCGATCAGGTCCCCGGTCGCCTGCCGGCTTCCGGCCTCCTGGATCCAGTCGATGAGCACGCCCTCGTGGTTCGATTGCCGGCAGTCGGCCTTGAGCTCGTACTTCGCGGCCTCGGCGCGGCAGAGATCCTCGACGTCGGCGAGCGTCTGAAGGCCGTAGATGCCTGGTTCGCGCGTCCCGAGCAGGTTGAGGTTCGGTCCGTTCAGCACGAGAACTGTCTTCATGATGCCTCACCCTGATAGTTGCTGGCTTCCGGCGGCGCTGCCAGCTTGATGTTAGGGCCACGGCCGGTCGACCCACGGCTGTAACACCGCGGCAAGGGGGGCTTCACAATTCTGGTGAAGATTCGGGGGGAGCGAGCGACCCGGTGATTCGCCGGCCGGCGGAAGGGCGAACCGTGCGCAGCGTTGGGGTGGAGGAGGAACTGCTGATCGTCGAGCCTGGCACCGGCCGCCCACGGGCGCTGGCCGGCGCCGTCATGCGGGCGGCTGGCCCGGGGGCGGAGGAGCCGGGTGCGGGCGAGCGCTGGGCGGGCGAGCCGCAGGCGGTGCAGCCGCTTGAGTTCGAGTTGCACAAGCAGCAGCTGGAGATCGATACCAGGCCCTGCCGCTCGCTCGACGAGCTCAGCCGCGAGCTGCGCCGGTGCCGGGCCACGGCCGCCGCGGCGGCCGCCGGTGCGGGCGTCACCGTCGCCGCACTCGGCACCTCACCTTTAGCGGTACATCCGGAGGTCGTGCCGACGAGCCGCTACCAGGCGATGGCTGCGGTCTTCGGGCTGACCGCTCAGGAACAGCTCACCTGCGGGTGCCATGTGCACGTCGGGATCGGCTCGGCCGAAGAGGGCGTCGCCGTGCTCGACCGGATCCAGCCGTGGCTGGCGACGTTGCTGGCGCTGAGCGCCAACTCCCCGTTCTGGCAGGGCGTGGAAAGTGCCTACGCAAGCTTCCGCTACCAGGCGTGGGGCCGCTGGCCCTGTTCCGGGCCGACCGGCCAGTTCGGGTCGGCAGCGGCCTACCAGGCCACGGTGCAGCAGATGATCGACACCCAGACGCTGCTGGATGCCGGCATGGTGTACTTCGACGCCCGGCTGTCCCAGCACTACCCGACCATCGAGGTGCGCATCGCCGACGTGTGCCAGCACGCCGACGATGCCGTGCTGATCGCGGCGCTGATCCGGGGGCTGGTGGAAACCGAGGCCCGCAATTGGCAGGCGGGCCTGCCGGTCCGGCCGGCGCGTACCGAGCAACTGCGGCTGGCCACGTGGCGGGCCAGCCGGTCCGGCCTGGACGACGTGCTGATCAACCCGGTCACCTTCCGGCCGGACAAGGCGGCCGCGGTGACTGGCTTGCTCGCCGGGCACGTCCGCGACGCCCTGGCCGACGCCGGGGACACCAGCCTGGTCACCGACCTGCTCGACGCGGTACTCCACCGCGGCAATGGCGCGGCCGCCCAGCGCTCGGCATACCAGCGCCGCGGCCGCCTCATGGACGTCATCACCGCCGCCGCAACCACCACCACCGGCTGACCCGAGGAGACGGCGCCCGGCTCGGCATACGCCTGATCATCGTCGCGCCTGTCGTTACCTTAGGTCCTGCCGGCGACGCCACCCCAGAGAACCGCGGGGCTGGCCGCTTCGAGGTCGGTGTCCGGCCGCCACTTGACGGCCCGGACCAGGCCGGGTTCGACCAGCTCAAACCCGTTGAACAAGCGGGCAACGCCGGCGCGATCGCGCAGCATCGCCTTCTCCGCCACATGCTGGTTAAGGCGCCGGACCATCTCGGTATGTTGCTCGGCGTCAATATCGCTGGCCGGGTGCGAGATCGTAACGAAGCTGCCGGGTACGCACGCGTCCATCAGCTGGTTCACGATTCCGCTGGCTTCGGCGTCGTCGCCGACAAACTGCAAGACCGCGATGAGCATCACCGCGACCGGCTGGGTGAAGTCCAGCGTGTGCGCCGCTTCGGCCAGGATCTTCTCCGGGTCCCGCAAGTCGGCGTCGATGTAGGCGCACGCGCCCTCCGGGCTGCTGGTCAGCAGCGCCCTGGCGTGCGAAAGGACGATGGGGTCGTTGTCGACGTAGACGATCCGGCAGTCGGGCGCCACGCGCTGCGCGACCTGATGCGTGTTGTTGGCGGTCGGGATCCCGGTGCCGATGTCGACGAACTGCCTGATCCCCATGTCGGCAGTGAGGAAGCGCACCGTCCGGGCGAGGAAAGCGCGGTTGGCGCGCACCGAGAACACCAGGTTCGGGTAGGCTTGGAGCGTCCGCTCACCGAGTTCCCTGTCTGCGGCGAAGTTGTCTTTCCCGCCGAGCCAGTAGTCGTAGACACGGGCTATGTGGGGGACGCTAGAGTCAATCTCTGGCACGAGGGCTCCTATGCAACGGCACGCTAGAGCCTATCGGGCAGATAGTGACGGCGGAAACGGATGAGGGCTCACCTGTGAAGGTCGCCCGGGCCGGAAGTTCCCGCCGTCCTGGAGGCCGCGGTGTCGGCGCTCCCCGCAGGTCCCAGGCGATGACGGGGCAACAGCCCGCCCAAGGACTCTTGCGCCTGATTCGCGGAATGCCGTTAGCTGACGGAATGCCGTCCGATAGATGTGCGGTCTGGCCGGCCCGGACCCTGCCTGCTCGCCGCTCGCGAGAGCCGCACCACCATCTTCGCCCGGACCCGGCGGGCTCCGCCGCGATGACCCCGCAAGACCGCACGCGAGGTTATTACCCGCGGCGCGTGCCGCTCCTGGCGCGATCGACACGTCTACAGGAATTCGAGGCACCCAAAACGACCCAGGCTCTCATGATTGGCCGGGACATCACGGGGCGGCGTCAGCCGACCCCGTCAACGGCGGTTCGCTCGGATCGGCTTTAGGAGGAACATCAATGCGTATCCCCGCGGAAGCCTTGTCCGGCAGTTCGGTGCGGGACAAGATCGTCACCGCCGCCGAGGCGGTACGGCTTATTCATGACGGCGATTCGGTCGTGGTCGAAGGGTTTATGGGGCAGTGCTTCGCCGAGGAGCTGGCGCTGGCGCTGGAGCAGCGGTTCCTGCTGACGGGCACTCCCCGCGACCTCGGGCTGGTGTTTACCATGGCCGCGGGGAACCGGCTCGGCCGGGGACTGGACCGGCTGGCCCATAAGGGCCTGCTGAAGCGGGCCGTGGGCGGCCATTGGGGCTTGGCGCCCGAGCTGGGGAAGATGGCGGTGGGCAATGATATCGAGGCGCATAATCTGCCGCAGGGTGTTATCTCGCAACTTTTCCGGGACACCGCCGCCGGCAAGCCCGGCCTGCTGACCCGGGTAGGACTCGGTACCTTCGTTGACCCGCGACAGGGCGGCGGAAAGATCAATGAGCGGACGACCGAGGACCGCGTCGAGCTGATCACCCTCGGTGGCGAGGAGTACCTGTTCTATAAGGCGTTGCCGCTCGATGTGGCCTTCCTGCGCGGTACCACCGCCGATCCGGGGGGAAACATCACCATGGAGCGCGAGGCGCTGATCATGGAGGCGCTCGCCGTGGCCACCGCGGTGCATAATGCCGGCGGCCTGGTGATTGTGCAGGTGGAGCGGGTTGCCGAAAACGGCAGCTTGAGCCCGCGCGAGGTGAAGATCCCGGGCATTCTGGTCGACTGCGTCGTCGTTTCGCAGCCCGAGCACCATTGGCAGACTTTCGGCACGCCTTACTCCGCGGCGCTGAGCGGAGAGCTGCGGCGGGTCCGCAACTCGGTCCCGTCGCTGGACCTAACGGAGCGGAAGGTCATCGCCCGCCGCGCGGCGATGGAACTTCAACCAGGCAGCGTGGTGAATCTCGGCATCGGCATACCGGAAGGCGTCGCTAATGTGGCGGCCGAAGAGCACATCCTGGACTACCTCACGCTGACCGCCGAACCCGGCGCGATGGGCGGTATGCCGACCGCAGGGCTGGATTTCGGCTCGGCGGTGAACGCGCAAGCCATCCTGGACCAGCCGTCCCAGTTCGACTTCTATGACGGCGGCGGTCTCGACGCCGCAGTCCTGGGCATGGCCCAGGCGGACCGTCTGGGCAATGTTAATGTCAGCCGGTTCGGGCCGAAGCTGGCGGGCTCGGGGGGATTCATCAACATCAGCCAGAACGCCAAACGGCTGGTGTTCGTCGGGACCTTCGTCGTGTCGAGCCGCTGCCGGGTGCAGGATGGCCGGCTGGTCATCGCCGATGGGGTCGTGGCGCCCAAGTTTCTCGCCGAGGTGGAGCAGCGGACGTTCAGCGGCGAGTACGCGGCCGTCGCCGGCCAGCCGGTGCTGTATGTGACCGAGCGGTGCGTCTTCCAGCTCACCCCCAGCGGCCTGGAGCTCATCGAGATCGCCCCGGGGGTGGATCTCGAGAAGGACGTACTTGCCCACATCGGATTCGATCCCATCATCGGCGGCGAGCCGAAGCTGATGGACGCGCGGATCTTCGGCACCGGGCCGATGGGCCTGAAGGACGATCTGCTGACCATGCCACTCGAGGCGCGGTTCGCCTACGACGCCGAACGGAACATGTTCTTCCTGAATATGGAGGGTATGTCGCTGGTCAGCGCGGACGACGTCATGGCAATCGGGACCGCGGTCCGCAAACGCCTGGCCACCATCGGGAAGAAGGTGCAGATGGTCGTCAACTATGACAACTTCTACCTGGACCCGGCCCTGACCGACGACTACATCTCCGGCGTCCGCAGGCTGGCCGAGCGCTACTACGCCAGCGTGACCCGGTACACGACCAGCTCCTTCATGCGGCTCAAGCTCACCAGGCAGCTGCACCGCCGGGACCTGGCGCCGCACATCTATGAAAGCCGTGAAGAAGCCATGAACTGGCTCGAGAACCGTGTAACGAGATCGCCGGTCCAGAATCGACGAGAAGACCTGGCAGGAGCGAGCGAATGAGTGCGCGGAGCGGCGGTTCCCGGGCGCGCCGGTTCCGGCCGCTCGGAGACGCCTGGTCACCCTGTGCTGTGAGCGGAACGGAGCCTGCCGATGATTAAGGCCGGACAGCAAGTCCTCGGATGCGCGTATCCGGGCTGTGAGAATGAGCCGCGGCCGGGAGAGGCAGGGGCGGCAGCGGAGCCGGGGTACTGCGGGCTGCCGGACCCGGTGACGGGGGATCCGCATACGGCGCTGACCGCGTTCCGGCGGCGCCAGATGCTCGCCCGGCAAGGCGGCACAGTGTCCGGGCCGCAGGACCTGGGCCGTCCGGGGTTCGGGTTCTGGCGCCGCCGCCAGCGGGCTGAGGCTGATGCGCGGGAGGCGCACTTGGCCGTACTTGAGGCTGATGAGCAGCTGGCCGAGGCCCTGGCGGCGAAGGCCGCTGCCGAGCAGGAGGCCGAGGCCGCGCGGGCCCGGGCCGCCCAGGCCGAGCGGGTCACTGGGGAGCAGGTGGCCGTGGCGCGGCAGGAGCGGGACAATGCGGTCAGCGGCGCGGAGTCCCGGGCGGCCGAGGTGGCCGAGTCGGCCCGCGCCGAGCGGGACCGGGCCCGCCAGGCCGCGGACCGGCAGCTGGCGCAGGCCCGCCAGGCCGCGGAACGGGACCAGGCCGAACTGCGCGCCGCGCTCGAAGCGCAGACCACTGCGGCCGAGGAGGCCCGGGCCGGGCTGCAGGCCCGCGCCGAGCACGCCGAGGCTGAGGTCGAGCAGGCACGCCTGGCCGCAGCGCAGGCCGAGGCGCAACTGGCCGAGGCGCTGGCGGCGAAGGCCGCTGCCGAGCAGGAGGCCGAGGCCGCGCGGGCCCGGGCCGCCCAGGCCGAGCGGGCCACTGGGGAGCAGGTGGCCGCGGTGCGGCAGGAGCGGGACAATGCGGTCAGTGGCGCGGAGGCCCGGGTGGCCGAGGCGGAGTCCCGGGTGACCGCGGCGCGGCAGGAGCGGGACGATGCGGTCAGCGGCGCGCAGGCCCGGGCGGCCGAGGCCGAGTCCCGGGTGGCCGAGGCGGAGTCCCGGGTGACCGCGGCGCGGCAGGAGCGGGACGATGCGGTCAGCGGCGCGGAGGCCCGGGCGGCCGCGGCGGAGGCCCGGGTGGCCGAGGCGGAGGCCCGGGTGGCCGAGGCGGAGTCCCGGGTGGCCGCGGCGCGGCAGGAGCGGGACGATGCGGTCAGCGGCGCGGAGGCCCGGGTGGCCGAGGCCGAGTCCCGGGCCGCCGATGCCGGGCAGGACGCAGCCCGGGCGCGGGAGGCGGCCGAGTCGGCCCGCGAGAAGGACGCCGAGCCTGAGGCGCAGCCTGCCCGCGCCGACCGCGACCAGGAGGCCGGGCAGGCCGCCCCAGGGCAACCCAAAGGCCCGACGCGCCGTCGGCGGCGCTCTGGGGGAAGCTGACCCGCGAGCAACTACTTGTGCCGCTCGAATAATCAACTGAGCGGCCGACTTGCGCCATTTCAGCCGGCAACGCGTGCGTGATCAGGCCAAACGCGACCCTGCCTGGTTCAGAAAGTGGGTGGCCTGGTCGAGGTCGTCGTGGCAGCGCTGCAGCCAGGCGTCGCCCCAGAAGAAGTTGCAGCTCGTCTCGGCCCGGAGCACCCGCCAGTGGGCTTCCTCGAGGAGCCGGTACACCCCGGGGTCGCGGACGGAGGTGCCGATGGCCTCGCGACGGGCGGCGTGGATGGCCTGGCTCATCTCGTCGACCCGGGTCAGGGCCTCCTGCTGGGTCGGCGAGCTGAGCCACTGGGTGAAGCCGGAGCCGTGATGCCAGCCGGTGTTCCACGCGCCCGTGCGCACGGTGACCTCGCCGTAGGTGCCGTTGCGGTCGAGGTAGTCGTCGATGAAGCAGGGACGGATGCCGCCGCTCTGGTTGTCCCGTACCCGCTGCAGCAGGTCCCGGTAGAAGACGTGCCAGAAGTTGGCTTCCGCCGAGGTGTTGCGGAACCAGCCGCCGTTCTCGCCATCGGTGCAGGTCGTCACCAGCGGCGGGAAGCCGCAGTGTTTGGTCCGCTCGGACACCTCGTTGATGAACCAGCCAGTATCCATCCCCGACTCCTGGGCGTTGGAGAGCTCCCGGTCCCGTACCACGACGATGATCTCGTCGTCTCCGAACCGTGCGACGTGCGGGCGGTAGCGAAGCTCGTCCCACCCCATTGGGGTGACCGGTTCGACGTGTTCACTGTCGATGAGCACGTAGCGGTAGCCGTGGCGTTTGAGTGCCGGGATGAGCTCCATGCAGAAGCCCATCTCCGGCGGCCAGAACCCGGGGAAGCTGGTTCGCGCGAACAACTGCCGGGCGATCCCCTGCCAGCGCCCGAGTTGCTCGTCACAGTCGTCCCGCGGAGTGAGGGGAAGCACCGGGTGGTAGTAGCCGGTGCCCAGAATCTGGATGATCTTGGTGTTCTGCAGGTACCACAGCAGCGATCCGCAGTCGGCAATGCCGTAGACCCGGTCCTGGAAGCCGGGACTGGAAAGGGTTTCGAGCAGGGTGCCGGAAACGGACAGGTGCACCCGGCCGACATCCTCGTAGGCCCACAGCGACCGGGGGATACGGTCCATGGCCCACAGGATTTCTTTGGCCTCCCACTCGTGATGCTCCAGGAGGTCCTCGAGGTTGTAAGCGGGCTGGTGCAGGTTGAGGACCAGCGCGAAGGCCACGTCGGCCACGGGGAGCTCCTTGGCGGTTACAGGTCATTGGTCACGATCTCGATGGTGCGCCGAGCCAGTTCGGCACCGTAGTCGGTCCAGATGCCCTCGCCCCAGTAGCGGTAGCAGCTGGTCTCGGCGGTGAGCAGGTGGAACAGGGCATTGCGGTAGCGGGAGTCGCCGGAGGGGATGGCCTTGGCCAGGACCCGCTCGTGGAACAGCGAGCTCGCTTCGTCCATCGGGGCCAGGTCGTAGCCGCGCACCCAGGAGATGTCGCTGGTCCAGCTGCCGCCCTCCATGTGGAAGCGGTCATCCTCGGCGCGAAGCTGCTCGATCACCTCGGCCAGCCGGTCCGGGCCGTCGCCGGGGGCCATCCGGCCCCAGATCCTGGACTGGAACAGCGGCTGGACCACGGGCAGGTCGTCGGGCCCGACGCCGGCCGAGCGGAGCCGTTCCAGGTACTCGGTGACGTTCATGGCCGGGGTGCGGGTGCCCGAGTACTCGCGGACCACATCGAAGTACTTGGGCGGGAACTCGTTCATCATCACCCCGCCGTTTTCCCCGTCGGCGATCTGGGTGACCAGCGGCGGCACGCTGCGGCCGCCGAATTCCCACCGCGACAGGCCCTTCGCCTCGTAGTACGGCTGCATCTGGGCCACCAGCTTGGTGTCGCTGCCCTGGGTCTTGACCACCGCGGTGATGCTGGCGACGTCGCCGCGGGAGTTGGCGCAGACCAGGCGGCGCGGCAGGTGCTGCTGCTGGAGGCCGCCGCCCTCGGGGTCCTCGACCGTATGCTCCTGGACCAGGACCCACTCGTAGCCGCAGTCGGTGAGGGTCTTGACGAACTCGTAGGCGACATCGGGGTGGTTGGGCAGGGCCATCTCGGAGGGAGAGAAACCGCGGACCCGGCCGAGGGCCTCCAGGCCGAAGAGGGCGGCGAAATAATGCTGCCAGGCCCGCACGTGCAGCCGGAAGTCCTGGACCGGGGTGGAGGGCGCCACGGCATGCCCCCACGGGCAGCCCAGCCATTCCGCCGCCTGCCGATTGCGCGGGTCGGTCGTGATCCCGGCCAGGGTGTCGAGCACATCGTGGCGGCCCATCTGGCTCAGTCCGTACAGCAGCGTGCCGGAGTATTCGAGCATGACCCGGGGCGCCAGCCCCTCGTCGAGCAGCCGGGGGACGAACTCGCCCATACGCCGGTAGCAGTCGATGAACACCGGGGCATTGTGGTTGTCGCCGACGCCCGGGTTGTTCAGCATCGCCTGCAGGTTGCCGATGATCGGCGCGGTGCGCAGATCAGGCCCGCCCGCCGGGATGAGCGGCTGGTGCATGTGCAGGGCGATGGCGAAGGAACTGTCCACGTCACCGAACCCGGTGGCCCCCGGCGGCAGGAAGACGGGATCATTCCCGCGGGCCCGGATCGCATCCTCGATGCGCTGCTCCGAGCCACAGATGTTGGGAAGGCCATCGACGTATTCAGGAAGCTCGCCCATTGTTCAGGCTCCTATTTCTGGCATGAATGTGGGTCTTAATTGCAGCGGATATGGTCATAAATGTTTACGTAGTCCTGGCCGGGCCCGGCCCAGGAGTGATCCCGGTGCATTCCGTTCAGGATGAGTTGCCGGAATTCCTCCGGGTAAAAGAACCACAGCCCAATGGCCCGCAGCATCGCGGATTCCAGCCCCGGGTAGTCGAGCTGATGGAACACGTAGCCGTCCCGTTCGTCCGGGTGACGCGCGGAGTAATCGCGATCGAAGACGGTGTCCACCAGGCCGCCGACGGCCCGCACGATGGGGACGGTGCCGTACTTCAGGGCGATCATCTGGCTCAGGCCGCACGGCTCGAACAGGCTGGGCATCACCAGCATGTCGGCACCGGCGTAGATCAGATGGGCCAGGCCCTCGTCGAACCCGATTTCCAGGTGACAGTCGGGGTTGTCGTTCAGGTAATGCTTCAAATGCCAGAAGTGAGCATTGACCGAAGGCTCGGGGCACGCACCCAGCAAGACGAACTGCGCCCCTTTCTCCAGGGCGTAGAAAATGGCGTGCTCAATGAGCTGGACACCCTTCTGGCGGTCGACGCGGCCGACATAGGCGATGATCGGCTTGTACTCCTTCCGCAGCAGCAGCCGCTCCCGCAGCGCGTCCTTGTTCCCGTATTTCTTGTCCACCGTATCGGGGCCGTAGTTCGACGCGATCAGTACATCGATCTCCGGGTTCCACACGTTGTAGTCGACGCCGTTGAGAACACCGCCGAACTTCTCCCGGTGGACGTGCAGCGTGTGCCCCAGCCCCATCCCCTGATCGGCATGGGTCGCCTCCAGGGCATGCTGCGGTGACACCGTGGTGATGAAGTTCGAGTAGACGATGCCGCCCTTCATCAGGTTGATCGCACTGTGGTTGAAGTCGTCGCGGAGCCGGTCACCATTGAAGAAGTGCGCCGGGCGGGCGAGGCCCGTCGCCCACAGGATCTGCTCATTGCAGATGCCCTGGTGGGCGAAGTTGTGGATCGTATAGCAGACACGCTGATTGTTCAGGCCGGCGAACTGGTACATCTCGTAGAGCAGCACCGGCACGATGGCCGACTGCCAGTCGTGGCAGTGGATCACGTCGGGCCGCTTGCCGGACTTCAGCATGAACTCCAGGGCCGCCTTCGAGAAGAATGCGAACCGGGTCGTGTCGTCAGGCGAGCCGTACAGGTGGCCCCGGTTGAAGAAGTTGTCCGGTGAGTGCGGCTCGATGAAGAAGCACCGCCTGCCGTGCACGAACCCGAACCAGACCGTGCAGCGCACGTATAGGTCGTACCACGGCACCCACAGGTCCTTATGGGTGACCGAGAGCCCGAAGATCTGGTCGTAGCGCATGCAATCGTATTTCGGTATGACGATCTCGACGGCGTGGCCCCGCAGCTCCAGCTCCCGGCTGAGCCCGAAGATGACCTCTCCCAGCCCGCCCGCCTGTGCGACCGGCGCACATTCCGACGTAACCATCACCACGTACACGGCTGTCTCACCGTCCCTGTCGTGTGCCGTGCCCCGTCAGCAGCTGCATCTCAAGTCCGGCGGGATCACGGCAAACCGGACAGTATCAGCGAAGCCTCCCCGGAGAGAAGGATGAGCTGATCGCTTTCGGCGCGGTTGACCGCAGTGATGAGCCGCCAGCGGCCGAACGAGGATGTGGTCTCCTGACTGCCGCTCCGGTGGTAGCCCATCCGGCGGACAGACGCGGACCTGCCGACGCGGGCCTGTCGTCATCGGGCGCTTTGGCTTAGATTCGGCGCATGTCCATCAAACACGGACCGCAGGACCGGCGGGCGGGTAACGCACTGGCCGATTTCGAACGGGGCCTCGCTGACAACTTGTGTTACGAGCGGGGGACGACGGCGGAGTCGGCGAGCGCCCAGGACGCCTACTGGACGCTGGCCGTCACCATCCGTGACCGGCTGGCTGACCGCCGGACCAGGACAGCCCAGGCGAACTACGAGGCCAACCCGAAGTTCGTCTACTACCTGTCGGCGGAGTACATGCTGGGACGCCAGCTCCCCCAGAACGCCGCCTACACCGGCACCGCCGACCTCGCCCGCCAGGCCGTGGCCGGCTCCGGCGTCTCCGCCGGAGACATCGAGGCTCTCGACATTGAGCCCGGGCTGGGCAACGGCGGTCTCGGCCGGCTGGCCGCCTGCCTGCTGGACTCGCTGGCCACCCTCGACATGCCGGCCGTGGGCTACGGCATCCGCTACGAGTACGGGATCTTCAAGCAGGCTTTCGAGAATGGTTATCAGGTCGAGCACCCCGACGACTGGGCCTTCTACGGCAACCCGTGGGAATTTCCCGCCCCCGACGACCGCCAGGTCGTCGGGTTCTACGGCCATACCGAGGCGGTGGACGACGATCAGGGCGGGCTGCGGGCCCGCTGGGTGCCGGGGGAGACCGTGCTCGGCGAACCCAGCCACATGCTGGTCCCCGGCTACGGCACCGAGACCGTCAACATCATCCGGCTGTGGCAGGCGCGGGCCGGCCGGGAGTCGCTCGACCTGACCCTGTTCAACGAGGGTCACTACGCGGAGGCGGTCGAGGCGCGGATGCACTCGGAGAACCTCAGCAAGGTGCTGTACCCGAGCGACAGCACGCCGGCCTGCCGCGAGCTGCGGCTCAAGCAGCAGTACTTCCTGGTCTCCTGCTCGCTGCGGGACATCATCCGCCGGTTCCGGTTCCGCAACCAGGACTGGGAGGCTTTCCCCGACCAGGTCGTCATCCAGCTCAACGATACCCACCCGGTCCTGGCCATACCCGAGCTCATGCACCTGCTGGTCGACGAAAACGGGATCGGCTGGGAGCAGGCATGGTCCATCACGCGCCGTACCTTCGCCTACACCTGTCACACGCTGCTGCCCGAGGCTCTCGAGACGTGGCCGGTCGAGATGTTCGAGCGGCTGCTGCCGCGCCACCTGGAGATCATCTACGCCCTCAATCAGTTCTTTCTCGCAGACGTGCGTGCCCGGTACCCGGGCGACGATGAGCGCATCGCCCGGATGTCCCTGATCCAGGAGGAGCCGGAGCGCCGGGTACGGATGGCCAACCTCGCCGTCGTCGGCACCTTCGCGGTCAACGGCGTGGCCGGGCTGCAGTCGCGGCTGCTCGCCCAGACGACGTTGCGGGACTTCGCGGACCTGTGGCCGGAAAAGTTCCTGAATCAGACCAACGGCGTCAGTCCCCGCCGGTTCCTTCTCCTGGCCAACCCGCGCCTGTCCGGCCTGATCACCGCGCGGCTGGGCGACGAACGGTGGCTGACCGACCTGGACCGGCTGTCCGAGCTTGAGGCCGCTGCCGACGATGCGAAGTTCCGGGCGGAGTGGCGCGAGGTAAAGCGGCTGAACAAGCTCGACCTCGCCGCCCACGCGCTCGCCACGACCGGCATCACCATCGATCCCGGCTCGATTTTCGACGTGATGGTCAAGCGGCTGCACGAGTACAAGCGCCAGGTTCTCAAACTGCTGCACATCGTCACCCTGTACAACCGGATCAAGGCGGATCCGGCCGCCGTCCCGGTGCCCTACACGGTGATCTTCGGCGCGAAGGCGGCACCGAACTACCAGGAGGCCAAGCGCGTCATCAAGCTGATCAACTCGGTCGCTGCCGTGGTCAACGCCGACCCCGACGTCGCCGGACGGATCAAGGTCGTCTTCCTCCCCAACTTCAACGTCACGATCAGCGAACTCGTGGTGCCCGCCGGCGATATCTCGGAGCAGATCTCGCTGGCCGGCAAGGAGGCGTCCGGCACCGGCAACATGAAACTGGCCCTCAACGGGGCTGTCACCGTCGGCACCCTCGACGGCGCCAACATCGAGATCCGCGACCTGGTTGGAGCCGACAACTTCTTCCTCTTCGGCCTCACAGCCGACGAGGTCACCGCCCTCCGGCAACGCGGTTATGACCCCCGCGCCTATTACCGTGACGACGCCGAGCTTCGGGCAGCCGTCGACGCCCTCGCCTCAGGTGCCTTCACCGGCGGGAACCGCGATGCCGTCGGGCCGGTCATTGACTCGCTCCTCACATGGGACGAGTACATGGTCCTGGCCGACTACCGGCCCTACGTCGACTGCCACGACCGGGCCGTCGGACCGGCCTGGGCGGACCAGGAACGGTGGAGCCGGATGTCGATCCTGAACACCGCGCGCTCGGGTTTCTTCTCCTCCGACCGGACCGTCCGCGGCTACTGCCGCGACATCTGGCATATCGAGCCGGTACCCGTCCCTCCGGCCGGCTCACAGGTTCCCCGCCTCGCTGAGTGAGGCTCCTCGGTCGCCTACCTGCGCGCCGCGCAGTCTGCTCGGCTGGAGGTACCGGTCGGGCGCAGCGAGAACAACGCCATGCTCTCCGGCGCCCCGGCGGCCCCATCAGCCCATGCCGGCAAGCTTCCTAAACGAATAGTTCAGAGGGCATGACGGAGCGCCGGAACCCGCCGACGTTAGAACCGTGCGCGCCCGGAGATCAGTCCCGACCGTGGTACTTTCCGGGCCAATTGGGCCGCCCTCACCGCCTCATTTCGTCGTCTTCCTGGCTGGCTTCGTCGTGGCCGCGGCGGTTTTCCTCGTGGTCTTCGCCGGCCCTTTCTCCGTCGACGCCTTCTTCGCGGTCGGCGGGGCGGCCTGAACCAGCGCGGTCAGGTCCACGACCGAGTCGTCCCCGCCGAAGCTGTTGGGCAGGTAGGCGTCGGCGGCCCAGTCGTTTTCCCACCGCTGGTCATCGAGGAGGTACCGGAACCGGTAAGCGCGTCCCGCGTCGAGGGCAACAGTCAGGCTGAACCCGCCCTCGGCGTCGCGGTGCATCACATCAGCGCCGGCCGACCAGCCGTTCCATTCCCCGCACACCGCCGCGGTCTGGGCGCCTACGCCGGGATCGAGCGTGAACGTGACGCTGGCCCTGCCCTTCCCTTTCCGTGTCTTGATCATCTTTGCCTCCGCTCTGCCGAAGTGAGCATGATGTATCTGACGGGCCGGGCAGGAACCCGGATTTTGACCGGCCGGACAGCTGTCTGCAGGGTTCCGTCCGCGGCGAGAGCCGGGCAGGCGCATTGGTCCTGCGGGAAGGGGCCATTCCGCCCGAAACGCGCCGCTGGCGCGATCACCAGGGTGGACGAGGCGCTCGCCAGGCTCACCCCAGCCGGCCATTTCGAGGTGGTCCGGCGCGAACAGCGCAGGGACCGGTCATCATGACCGGCGACCGGATCAATGCCGCGGCCGCGCTCGCCCGCCGGACCCGGCGGATCGCGCCGCAGAGCGTGCTGGCCGGGATGGGGATGTCCCTTGCGGCCATGGGCGTGGCAGCAGGCGGGCTGCTGCCGGCCCGATTGGGGCGCGCTGCAAGAAGCCATTGAGGTGGCGTGATCCTCAACGTATTGCGGCCGGTGGCGGCTCGGCCGGCCGCTGGACGACATCGGCGACAAGGGCCCGATGAGGCGGACATCGCCGACCTGTGCAGCGTATCCTACGGGCTGGATGCCTTCCTGCGGCAGGCCACGCCGATCAGCAAGGCGAGCACTGCCAGCACCTGGTCTTGCCCCATGACCGCGATGACAGTCGCAGCGGCCAGCGGCCAGCGGCCTGAAAATCAGGCCACGTAATGTCCGGACACGCCGCGCGCATGCGTGACAGCGGCAATTTCGCGTATTAACGTCCGCAAAGCGGCCCAGGTGTGACCGTCTTATTTCCGCTGGTCAGCTCAGCCAGCACGCTGGGCACCAGCTGGTTTACGCGTCTTATCTGGTGGCCCGCCGGCGAGCGGCTGTGCGGGCAGGGCAGGCGGCAGGGGGGAAATAGTTGCCTAAGCCAATTCATAGCCGTCAGCGATACCTGCCTGGACTTGATGGGTTGCGGGCCCTTGCCGTCCTGGCCGTTATCGCATATCACCTGGGCCTGGGCTGGGCTCCGGGCGGAATGCTGGGGGTAGGCGTTTTTTTCACCCTGAGCGGCTACCTCATCACCGACCTGCTCCTAGGCCAGTACGAGGCAACGGGAAGACTCCAGCTGGCGGACTTCTGGCGCCGCCGGGCCCGGCGGCTACTGCCCGCGCTGGCCGTCCTGCTGGTGGTCATCGCGGCCTGGGTGACACTGCTGGACAGGCCAGAGCTTTCAGCGCTGCGCGGAGTCGTCCTCGCCGCCGCGGGCAATGTCACCAACTGGTGGCTGATCGCCCAGCATAGTTCTTATTTCGCCCAGTTCGGGCCGCCGTCACCGCTCGGTCATTTGTGGTCCCTCGCGGTGGAAGAGCAGTTTTACCTGGTCTGGCCTTGGCTGCTGTGGCTCGGGCTGCGCTGGGCCCGCGGCCGGCGCGGGACCCGCGTGAGGCTCGCGGCGGCGACCTTGCTGCTGGCGAGCCTTTCCGCGATCGAGATGGCGATGCTCTACCGGCCCGGCTATGATCCAACCCGAATTTACGATGGCAGCGATACCCGGGCCTTCGCGCTGCTGATCGGAGCCGCGCTGGCGTTCGTATGGCCCAGCGGTCACCTCCGTGGCGGCATCACGAGCGGGGCGCGCCGGATTCTGGACGGCGCCGGGGTCACCGGCCTCGCGTTTATCGTGGTGCTGGTCTGGCGCACCAATGACTATTCGGCGTTTCTCTACCGGGGCGGAATGGTGCTGCTTTCCGTGGCCACGGCCCTGGTGGTGGGAGCGGCGGCGTCTCCGGCGAGCAGAATCGGCCGGGCCCTGGGCTGGCGCCCGCTGCGCTGGCTCGGAGTCCGGTCATATGGCATCTACCTGTGGCACTACCCCATCATCGTGCTGACAACGCCAGTCGGCGGCCGGGACACGGTGGTGCGCGGCGCCTTGCAGGTAGCGGCCAGCATCGGTGTGGCGGAACTGTCATGGCGGTACATCGAGGAACCTGTCCGCCAGGGAGCCATCGGCCGGTGCCTGGCCCGGGCACGCTCCGCGCACTGGGACCTGCTGGCGGCAGGACGGCGAGTGTGGATTCCAGCTGCGGGAGCCGCGGTGGTGTGCGTCCTCGCCGGTGCGGGCCTGACGGGAGCTGTGCCGCTAAAATTGGCTGCGGCCAGCAATTCACCGCACTCTGTCCCGAGCACCACGCGGGCTGCACCCGACCGGACCTCCGCGCCGGCGGCAGCCAGCGGACCGGCCCGCTCGTCATGCCGGAGCATCGTGCACATCGGCGACTCCACCTCCGACGGCCTCATCTCACCGGCCTACCTGCCCGACCCGCGGCAGCGTATCGCTGCGCAGTACGCGCAGGTGGGCGCGACCAGGCTGATCGCGAAGATCTCTGGTGGCCGGTCGATCGTCGAGACCCTCGACGGGCACCCGAACGCGTACACCGTCGCGCAGCAACTGGTGAGGGACGGCTACCGGGGCTGCTGGGTGCTCGCTCTCGGGACCAATGACACCGCCGACGTCTACGTAGGCTCGAAGGTCAGCCAGGCGACCCGGATCCGGCGGATGATGTCGTTGATCGGCAGCCAGCCGGTCATGTGGGTCAACGTCAAGTCGCTGCTGACCAGCGGGCCATACGCAGAAAGCCAGATGCAGCTTTGGAACAGCGCCCTGATCCAGGCCTGCGCGCGGTACCCGGACATGGGGGTCTACGACTGGGCTGCGGATGCGCAGAGCAGCTGGTTCATCGCCGACGGCATTCACTACACCTCAGCCGGCTACGCGGCCCGTGCGCATCTGATCGCCCAGGCGCTCGCGGCCGCCTTCCCAGCCAGCGGCCACCGCGCTCCGCACCGTCCAGGATGCCTCGTCTCCTAGGCCCCAGCCCGCCGCCCGGCGCGCCCGCATCGTCGGCGGCAGCGAGAAGCTGATAGGCGTCTTCCGACCTGTGGTTTGCCAGGGCAGCCTGGCCCCTTGCTCGCCGGCCGCGTAGCGCTGCAGGATCCGGCGGCACGGACCGGGCCCGGTCGCGATCTCGGTGACATCGGGCGGCTCGTCGGTGGACCAGGGCACTGACCAGTTCCGCCCAGGCCTCGTCTTCGTCCCTGCCCCACTGCCCGGCACCGCTCACCCCCATCGGCGCATAGGCCGTCGCCTTCGTCACTGTGCCGGAGGGTGCCGGGGTCTCTTGCGTATCCTGTGACGAAGGGAGACCATCATGAACCTGGTAACGGGCTTCGATCGCAGGCATCCGCGTACCGTGATACTCATCCGTGCGCTGGTCACGGCCTGGCTGCTCGGGCTGACCGGCATCCTGCTGGCCTACGGCTACTGGGGCTGGGCGCTGCTGACGCTCGCGGGCGCGGTGGCGAACATCGTGGCGGCCTATCTCGTCTCCCGGGCGACGATGCGTTAGACCCGCACCGGCCGCCCTGTAGCCATGGATTTGGCCAAACGGTATTCCATGACTGCATCATTACGCTAGGCTGCACTGGTTCGGTTCTGGTTCGCCGACCCTCTGTAAAGAGGCCGGATCTTGCCGGTATCGGCAGGTCATCAGGTGGCGCCAGCCACGGCCGGATCCCATTTCGTTCCCAAAATCGGACACGAATCGCGGGACTGATTGCAGACAGCCGCCCAGCGAGCCCGCTGACCTCTATTTCTTGGTTGGTAGAGCTGAGGGATTTGGACCTCTGATCCCCTCGATGCGAACTAGCCGCATGAGGATCGCTGACGGTCGTTAGCGCAGTCAGAAGCCTTTTCTGGTCGTCTCGGATCAGTGCCGGTCGGCGCGGTTGCAGCACTTTGCTGCTGGACTTCGCTGCTGCACCCGGCGAGCCCCGTTGACGTTTAAGCGTCAATAGCTCAGCGTCAACTGGTTGTGTGTTCTATCGGAGCAGAGCTCAAACTTTCGACAGTGTGAGCCCTCATCTCCTCTCCAGGACTATCGCCGGGACTAACGGCACTTGCCGCGCTAGCGCCCCGGCTGCACCATCAACGTAAGGGGTGGTGCAGATGAACGACGACGACATCACGCTCGTCCCGGACAACGACACTCCGCCGCTCGCCGACGAGTTGCAGCGGATCGCGGACCATGAGCGCGGACGACGAACGGCCGCGTCTCGCGTGATCCAATCCGTCGGGCGCACCCAGGCGTTCACCGCCGGTGGCGAACCGGGGAAGATGCGGGCCGCCGACGCCGACCGCGACCGCGTGGTGGAATGCCTCAGCATGGCCTACAGCGAAGGCCGGCTGTCCAGGGACGAGTACGACGGCCGTCTGGAGAACGCGTTGTCCGCGCGCACCTACGCCGACCTGGACCAGCTCGTGACCGACCTGCCTGCCGCGCGGGCGACCGCGGTGACCCCGGTGGCCAAGACCAACGAGCTCGCGCTAGCGAGCCTCGCCTGCGGGCTGGCGCAGTTCATGTTCGGGCCGGTGCTGGCCATCCCGGCGATCGTGTCCGGCCATGTGGCCCGGCACCAGATCAAGCGCACCGGAGAACAGGGGGCTGGCCTGGCGCTCGCGGGCTTGATACTCGGCTGGGCGGCGGTGATCCTGACCATCGTCCTCATCGTCGGCTTGGCCATGTCCGTCGGGATTCACGGCACCACGCACGTGCACTGAGCAGCCGAGAGCTTCCGGCATTGTCGCGGCATTGCTCAAGGACCTCAAGGTCCCGGCCCGTGACGCACAGATCACCTTCGGCCATACGCACCCTCTCCGCCTCATCACCGGGGCCGCCTTCGTGATCATGGGCGACCCGCGTCGGATGCGGCCTCCGACGAGTATGCGAGGGGAGAGCAGCACTGGGAAATACGAACCGTTGCGTGACCACCTTGCCGGACATGGCTCGGATGGCCACGTAAGGCAGAGCTTCGCCGAGATCGAGGAACTCGTCGGTCCGCTCCCGCACGGCGCCAGGCGCCTCCGGCGGTGGTGGGCGAATGATTCCGGCGTCCAGGCTCAGGCGCGGTGAGCGGGCGCACGGCAACGGGACGTAGGTCCCCGGCAGGTGGGCCGATCCGTTCTGGCCCGGCATGGGCCGACCCGTCCAGCCTGGTTCTGCAGGCCTGCCCAGTGCACCCCGTGAGCCTGGGTAAGGGCGCGAAATGACAGGTGACGGTCAGCGGCCTCCAAGTCAAGACGCACCACGTGGCCGATAACGGAGGAATTCCCATGACACCAATCACGTCGGCAAGACACATCGCACACCGGGAGCTGCGGATCAGAGGGCTCCGCATCCACGCCCAGATCCGGGGGGAAGGCGAACCCCTGCTGATGTACTCCCCCATCTGGTCGCAGGCTGAGGTGTGGGAGCCGCTAATGCCATACCTGACCGGATTCCGCACCATCGCATTCGACCCGCCGGGCATCGGCCGCTCGCCGATGCCCGCCCTGCCGATGAGCATGCAGGCGCTGGCATCTGTTGGCACCGCCCTGCTCGACGAGCTCCGCATCGAATCCGCCCACGTGCTCGGCGCATCCTTTGGCGGCGCCGTCGCACAGCACATGGCGATCTGCCATCCGGGCCGGGTGCGCCGCCTGGTGCTCGCCTCCACCTCCTTCGGACCATTCGCCATCCCCGGCCACCCGATGGCGCTCTGGCACATCATCCATCCCGGGAGTCACCGCGGCCGGATGGAGGAGATCGCCGGTGACACGTTCGGCGGCCGCCTGCGCACCGAGCCAGAACTCGTGCGCGCCATGCCCATCTGCAGCCCGCCGAACATCCCGACGGCCCTGCACAACATGGCTCCGCTCCTTGGCTGGACGAGCCTGGCCTGGCTGTGGGCGATCCGCCAGCCCACGCTCGTCATCTGCGGCGACGACGACCCGATCGCGCCGCAGCTCAACCACCGGATCATGGCGGCGCTCATCCCCCGTGCACAGCTTCACACCATCGAGGGCGGCGGTCACCTGATGCTGATGGACAGCCCGGCCCGCGTCGCACCGATCATCACAAGATTTCTCCGCAATGGCCAGCCGGGGGAAACAGAGGGCGCTCTGGCCGCGTGATCCCTCGCTTGTAAGGCCATATTGATAAGTCGATGGCCAGTACGATTCTGGCTTTCTGCCGAGATAATCAGGTGCGCTGGCGTCCTTGGGTTGTCGAACATTTTGATGCTTAAGCGTCAAGCCCCTTACCCCGGCCACCGGCCGCGACATACGGTGGATTTATGGACGTGCGTGCACATGAGGATGTCGCGGCGGCGGCGGCCGCGCATAGCGAACTAGGTCACCAGTACAACGATGCCCTGGCCGAGGGGCTGATCGAAAGGATCAGCTCGGAGATCGACAAGCAGGTAGACGCTCGGCTTGCGCAGCGAGGCATCCAGCCCAGCCGGGCTGCCTGGGCCAACGTCGTCATGGGCCTGGGCTCGGTCGGGCTCGGTATCGGCGCCACAGCGGTGACGTTGCATTCCTTGTCCAACACCGGCACCGCACCCAAGGCAACAGTCAATCTGGGCACATTCCATGCATCCGTCATGTCAACCACCACCTCGATCAGCGCCGCCCAGGTGGTCCTTATTGTGCTGATCTGGGTTGTCATTGCGGTCGTGAACATCACCTATGCCCGCCATCGTCCAAGTCGTCCTTAGGACACCAGGGCCTGGCCCCGACAGTCCGATGTTCGTCGTCATCGTTTCTCCAGCAGGCCTAGGTCGCGCAGGCTCTCGGCGGTTTCACCGCCGTTCGACGTGTCCCGTGGCGGACGCCGACTAGGAGTCCAAAGGCGCGCGGGAGCGTCCGCTCGCCGGCAGATTCCGGCGTGGCCGACCATCGTGCTATGCGCCTAGCGGCATACAGATCACCCGGTTCGGCGCGACACCAGGCGGCCGCCCCTGGCGACCGGGTTGCCGACCATATCGGCGAGTTGGCGCGCGACTGAACCGAGAGCCTTGAACACCCTGCGCTTCCACCTGCGAATGACGGTCATTGCGACCAGGCCGTCGACTGGGGGCGGCGGCCCTAATTCCGGATGTCAGCGCCGGCGAGACTCTTGCGCCGCGTCCGGGCGCGAGACTGGCTCCAGCGGCAGGCCAGAACCACCGCCAGCGGCCACACCGCCTGCGCCCCGGCTAGGACCCGCTCGGCCAGGCCGACCTGCCGGCCCCCGCCAATCAGCTCCGCGCCGAACCACACCAGCAGGCCAAGCAGCACCCCGGCAGCACCGGCGGAAACACCCGGCCGCAGCCCAGCCGGTACCAACGGGCCCCGCTTACGGGCAGCGAGCGGCCAGGCCGCCAGGGCCACAAAGCCAACGGCCGCCCAGAGCGTATGCGGCAGCGACCCGCCGTCCCCAGCCGGCTCAGGGAACGCCGCCACCAGCACGGTAGCTACTCCGCCGGTCATGAGGATGAGCCGGCCTGGCGACGCGGCCGGCCGCAGCGCCAGTCCCGTCACCACATGGCAGGCCCCCACCCCCGCCAGTGCGAGCGTCATCACCCACCGGTCGGCAGCACCCTGCGCCGCGAGCGAGCTGATCGTGCCGGCGACCGCGTTAAACGAGCCCGGCTGCAGCCCGGCAGCCACCGTCCAGCCACCCACCAGCAGCACCGGCGCCACGGCCGAGGAGACCAGACCCCACCACGGCACACCCCGCACGACCACCACCGTAAACGAGCGCCCTGCCAGCCAGCTATCCGAACGCGCTGATTCCGGCCTGGTAACGGTCCGGGCACCAGCGGCTCCCTGGATGGGCTTGGAGCTACTGCCTTTCCTGGGGCTGTGGGCCGTGATGATGGCCGCGATGATGCTGCCGTCAGTCGCGCCGGTCGCGGTGCTGTGGACCCGCCTGATTACCGGTGCTTCGGCCGGCGCCGGTCAGGCAGTGCGGATAAGCATGTTCCTCACCGGTTACCTGCTGACCTGGGCTGCGGTCGGGGCGGTCGCCTTCGCGGCCCTCGCCGGGACCGGGCGGCTGCTCACGGCGTCCCCGGTGGCGGCGAAGTGGCTGGGCGTTGCGATCTTTACCACCGCAGGCCTCTACCAGCTCACCCCCTGGAAGGACTGGTGCCTGCGCCGTTGCCGTTCACCGATCGGCGCGCTGATGTACTACCTCGGCTTCAAGGGCCGCAGCCGCGATGTCCGGGTCGGCCTCCATCACGGAGCCACGTGCGCCGGGTGCTGCTGGGGCCTGATGTTCTTGCTGATCGCGGTCGGCGTGATGAACGTCGCGATCATGGCGGCGCTCGCGGTAGTCATTCTCGTTGAGAAGCTCTGGCGCTACGGGAAGCCGTTCGGGCAGGCCGTCGGGGTGGTGCTGGTGGCGATCGGCGTCCTGGCGATCTGGTTCCCGTGGCTGCTAATGGCCTGCACGTCTCCGCCATGCCGGCGATGTAGGACAAGCGGCACTAGCTAGGAGCGGAGCATGCTGCGGTAGACGGCGATCAGTGCGGCCTTCTGCTGGTCGGCCAGGCGCTCGTCGGCGCTGATGGCAGACTCCACCGACGATGCTGGGGGCTCGTCAGCCGCCGCGGCCCCATCCCCGGAGGAAGCCAAGTCGAGCAGGCCCACCTGGGCAAGCAGCGTCTCGGTGGACACGTTCAGCGCTTCGGAGAGCAGCTTGAGCACGCGCACCGATGGCAGGTGCAGGCCCCGCTCGAGCTGGCTCAGGTAGGGATCGGACAGAGACGTCATCTCAGCAAGCTGACGCAGTGACAGGCGGGCGAGCTTACGTCGATTGCGGATGAAGGCGCCCAGGCTTTGCGTCTGCGCGTTCCAGGTACCGGTCACTGTCGCTCCGTAATTCTGTGCTTTTCGCTCTCTGCTCAGGATGGTAAGCAAGTCTGCGGCGAACCGCGATCGGCTCGCCGCGGGCAGTGGACCTATCGCAGGTGGCGGGCCCGGCCCGCCGGGAAGGTAAGGCCTGCTTGGTCTCGCCGCCGCTCTTCTTGGCGCCGGTGTCGCCCTGTTGCGCGGCGCTGAAGATGCCGATGAAGGCGGCGCTGGTAATGCCGATGTGGGGTGCGGTAAGGCCCCGCAGCCGGGGTGGCCGCCGAGCCTTGATGGTGATGGTGCCGTCTCGCTGCGTGCGGAGCCGGTCTGCCAGGTCAGCCAGCGCCAGCAGGCCATCGGTGGTGAACGGGCACCGACCGGCCGCGATCACGACGAACGGGTCCGCCGCCGCCACGTCGGTCCACCCGGCAGGCAGCGAGAACAGCTGCACGTTCTCATCGTGCAGGTGGACCCGGTCCTCGCCCCAGGTCTGGCGGTAGGGGACGAACTCGAAGTCCTGGCCGCACAAAGGGTGGAACGGGTGCGTCACCCGGACGCGTCGGTCCCGATCGTGCGGATCGGGTGTATTTGACGATGTGGGGCAACGCGATCTGCGATGCTCTCGCTGCCGGCGGCGATGCCGCCCGACGGGGAGAGGGCCACCGCGAACAGCTCCTCCTCATCACTACTGGCCAGGATGCCTTCGAACTGGAGGCTCGCGTAGTTGATCCTCTTGCGTGGCCGCTCTCCGGGCGCCAGCTTTAGGAGTTCCCTAGCCACCGCCTCCAGCGGATACGTCGCGGAGACGTGCATGGAGTGCTTCAGCCGAAGGCCGTACGGGGCTTGGAGTCGGGATCGAGGTAGACGGGCACCACCCGATGGCCCCCGGGATCCCTGCGGGCGAGTGCGATGGCTGCGGCGATCTCTTCGCGTTCGTAGAAAGCGTCGTCGGTCCGGGAGGAGACCAGGACGACCGTGATCCTCGATTGCCGCTGGGCGAGGGTGAGCTCGCGGTCCCAGTCGTCGCCGAACTGCAGCACCCGCGAATCCAGGAAGGGCGTGGACCGCCCCTTGAGGAGATCGAACAGCTGCTCGGAAGCTTCCCGATCCAGACCGGCATGTGCGATAAAGAAGTCGTACCGGGGCCTAGCATCTCCCATAGTCACCACCAGGCGCAGCTGGACTCAGCCTCCGGATCGCGAACATCAAACACCCCCGGAGAGACAGAGTCAACGGCGGTCGTTCGGTCGATGCGCAAGGTGGCTATTTTAGCGAAAAATCAGGGCGAGCAGGAATCGCGGCCGCAGCCAAAGGGGATCGAACTCGCACATCTCGAAACGAGAATTACCAGATGGCGGAGGCGTTCCCACCGGCCATCGTCACGTGATCGTCCACGAACTCGCCCACATCACCAAGGCCCCGCCACGCTCCGGCCTTTTGGGCCGCCGTCCAACGTGCACTACCCGACGAAGAGGTGATGAACTGCTGCAGCCACTGATGATCTCTGCCCAGCCGCGCCGCCACCGGCTGCATCGACTTGCGCCGCCCGTCGGTCAGCAGCCCGCTCCCATAGAACTCACCCTTGGCACGCTGATCCTTACGCCGCAGCCCGCCGAGCATCTCCGCGGCGAAGTCCAGCAGTCGGGGCCGGATCTCCGCGATCTCCCGAGGGGTCATGCCGGGATAACACCGCAGAGCCCGGAAAGGCCCGTGTTCGACACCGGAGCGGGCCGTGATGGACCGCGCGCCGTGACTCAGGAGTTCTGGGCGTTGCGCCAGGCGATCCAGTCGCGGAGCCTGGACAGGTCGTAGTCGGGGCCGCCGACGCCGACCGTGAACAGCGAGACGCCGAGGGAACGTAGCGTCGGGCCGAGCTCGTCCGGGCTACCGTTCACGCCCACGGAGATCTCGATCTCAGCCGGGTCGCGGCCGACATCGGCGCTGTGCTGCCGCAGGATGCTGACCTTGCGCTCGACGGCTTCGGGGTCGCCGAAGCTGTGCCAGATGTCGGCGTGCTTGGCGACGAGCCGCAGCGTCTTCTTCTCGCCACCGCCGCCGATGAGTACCGGGATCTTGCGGGTGGGCGGCGGGTTCAGCTTGCTCAGCCGCGACTCGATCCGCGGCAGTGCCTCGGCCAGGTCGTTGAGCCGGCCGCCTGGGGTGCCGAACTCGTAGCCGTACTCGGCATAGTCCTTCTCGAACCAGCCAGAGCCGATGCCGAGGATGAGCCGGCCGTCGCTGATGTGGTCGACGGTGCGAGCCATGTCGGCGAGCAGTTCCGGGTTGCGGTAGCTGTTGCACGTCACGAGCGCGCCGATCTCGACCCGCGAGGTCGACTCCGCCCACGCGCCGAGCATCGTCCAGCACTCGAAGTGCTGGCCGTCCGGATCACCGTACAGGGGAAAGAAGTGATCCCAGTTGAAGACGATGTCGGCGCCGAGCTCCTCCGCTTCAGCGGCGGTGCCGCGGATCTTCTTGTAGGCGGCGTGCTGCGGTTGCAGTTGCAGGCCCACACGGGCGGGCCGGCTTACGGAAGCTGTCACGGTTCTCCAGCGTAACCCGTGGGATTTAGGACAAGGCATCGAAATCTCCAGGCGGTCTTCAGCATCGCCGTCGATAACGGGCTGATCGGTTCAGGCGCTCCGCGCTCACCACACCCGCCAGGCTGCCGAACGGCTTGCGGCGGGGGAGACGTGGCAGGAATACGATCTCGTGTTCTGCCGCGAGGACGGCACACCGCTGGACCGCTGGCACGCAAGAAAGGAGTTCCAGAAGATCACCAAAGCCGCCAGGCTTGGCGGGGCCTGGACGCCCCGAGAGCTACGGCAATCATTCGTGTCCATCCTCAGCGCACACGATGTCCGGCTCGAAGACATCAGCGGCCTGTCGGGCACAGCAGCACGTCAGGCACCGAGACGGTTTACCGGCACGAAATAAGGCCCGCGCTCACCAAGGGGGCGACGGCCAGGGCTCTGCGCCCTCGTCCGCAGCTGGAGATGCGCTGCGGTCGGCGCGCAGATCGCGGTGTTACGGCCCCTCAGCCGAGGTCGGCGAAGAACTCCCGCAGGTCCCCGGCCACCAGATCGGGGTCGGTGGTATAGGCGAAGTGACCACCCCGGTCGAACTCGGTGTACCGCACGATGTTGTTGGCCCGCTCGGCGAAGGTCCGGATCGTCCGGAAGTCCTGGGGGAACACCGCGACCGCCGTCGGTACCTTGGCTCGCCGGGACTGGTCCGGCGCCGACCTGGCCGCCCGTCTGGAGGTCACCGAGCGCACCGTGCGGCGCGAGGTCGGGCGGCTGCGTGACCTCGGGTACCCGGTGCACGCCAGCCGGGGCACCGACGGCGGCTACCGGCTGGGCGCCGGCGCGGCCATGCCGCCGCTGCTGCTGGACGACGACGAGGCCGTGGCCGTCGCGGTCGGGCTGCGCACCGCCGCCCGCAGCCGGGTCACGGGCATCGAGGAGACCTCGGTCCGCGCCCTGGCCAAGCTCGAGCAAGTCCTGCCATCCCGGCTGCGCCGCCGGGTGAGCGCGCTGGCCGACTACACCGTGCCGATCCCGCCCCGCCGGGAGGGAACAGGCGCGGCGGGGTCATGTCGCGGCTGTGGTGCATGCGCGGTGGTAGCGGTCGGCCAGCTTCCGCAGCTGCTCGACCAGTTCCGGCGGCTCGCTGACGGTGAAGTCGGCGTCGAGCAGGCCGAGGTACACGGCGACGGTTTTCGCGCTGTCGGCCCCCGTCGTCAGCACGCCGAGGCGCCGGGATCGGAGTGATCCCCTGCCAAGCAGCGGGACTTGACATAGGCCCGCCAACCCGGTGATCAACGGCGAATGCGCTCGCAGATCTTCGCGCAGACCCGCCAGGACTCTGCCAGCGGTGTCGTAGATGGGTGCGGCCCCAAATCCCCGGGCTCTCACCGGGCGGTCTGGGGCCTCATCTCACGTCCTCCGGTTTCCCCTGCGGGCTTTCCTCCGGTTTCCCGGTTGCCCGCCGGGTTCTTCCCCTTCGTCCGCCTTTCTCTGGTTTCCCTTCGTCCGGCGTTCTCCGGTTCGTTCCCTTCGGCCGTTGCCCGGTTCCGGTTCCCCTTCGGTTTCCCTCCGGGTTCCCTTTCCCTTGGGCAACCTTCACGCTAGCGCTGCCGCGGGGCGGTTCCGCAGGCGTAGGTCCCGGGCGGCCGGGACCAAGGTCACCAGCTCTGCCGCGAGCGCCTCGCCTGGATCGCGCGATCCGCCCGCACTCCAGATGGGCAGCGGCCGGGCACGATGGGATGCCGCCGCAGAATCGCCGGTTACGAGCGGCGCCGAGCGGAGGACATCGCCGCGCCCGAACCGCCCAGAAACAATCAGGCGGATCTCGCGCGCCGCATCCCGGCCCTGCCGTCACCGTCCGTGATGTCAGCCGGGGTACCGCCATGCGCCGACTGGAGCCGCCAAGGTGAGGATCCCGGTGCCAGGGTGAGCACGGCGGAGACGCCCACTGGATAGGCGTGCCAGCAACCGGGGCTCGCCGTGAGTGACGTCCGGCGCTGCGCCAGCCCGGCCGTCGCAGCGCGGCGACGGCCACGCAGGTCAAGATGAGGCCCTGTGATCGTCCGCCGGGGATCAGCATATTGGCGAGCAGGCCTGCGCCCAGGCTGAGAACGATCCATGCGATGATGCCCATGACCGACTCCTTAAGTCAGTGACCATGACGTACGCGGTGGTCGGTCATGCTGGGAGATCGCGGTGGGGAGAGGGGGGTTCTCCCGGGGGTTCTTACCGTCCTTCGGGTATGGCGTCTTTTCCGGCACGGTGCCGTGTACGAGCAAAAAAAAGTTCCGGTCCTGCCGCTGCCTCCGCCGATATCGCGGGGTCCAGCTGCCGGGATCCGGAGCAACACTTTTATGGTGCCCCTTATTCTCGCGTAAAAGGGGCATTCCGCATCCAATAGCAGGCCTTTTCGAGCGTGCGGAGGCAAGACACGGGCTCAGCCTGACGAGCTGACGCCGATTCCTGGAATTTCTCAGCAATTTCCCGGTCGGATTCTTCTCACCGATCCGTCCTCTTTTTTGAGGGTCCCCAGGCCCCGCCCGCCGGAGCAGCCGGATCCGGTGACGCGGGAAATCGCCTCGAGGTTCGGGGACGGCCAAGACCCTGGTCGGGTGGCCCGGGGGTGCGATTCCCCGGGCCACCCGACCAGGCAGGCCACGAGGTCACCGCGATCCGCGCCGCCCTGACCAACGCGGGCATCGCCGAGCACGCTGGGGAAAGGCGCCTGAACCGGTCGGTGGACCGGCACTGCCGCGCCACCTCTCCCGCCAGCTACCTGGGAGGCAACAGTCGGCTCTCACGCCGCCTCCGACTGGATTGCGACGCGGAATCGCCATGCGCCCGCTCGCGGTACGGCGGCAACAGGGATGTCGGTGTCTGGCAGGAGGATCCCGGGGACCTATTTCTAAATGATAGGAAGGGTTCCGCTGAGTGCCTGGGAGTAAGATGATCGCCAGCAGAATTGAAATTGCTTACTGGCGTAAATGATGCCCGTGGTGAGCGAGCTGGCGGATTGCTGCGGCACATAGGCAGGCGAGGAGCCGTCTGCGAGTAGGGTGCCGCTAGCGACAATCTCGGCACAGTCGAGGTGATAACCAGCGGCTACGTAGCCCTGGCAAGCGTAACGCGCTTGATTAGCCGGACCAGGAACCAAAACAAAGGTCAGTATTCGGGTTCTTGTGGCTCAGGACTCGGGCGAGCCAGCTTCGTAAAACGCGTCCAGCCCGTGTCCGATGACCACCGGAAACCCTCTCCCGAATCCCAGGTGCTCATCACTCAGACATCGGTCACCGCCGCAGGCAGGACAGGAGAAATTGTCGGGATGGGAGCGTGGGGCGAGATCAGCAAGTCGATGACCGCGCTGCTACGGAGACCGGCGCAACGGCAACCGGCTGTCCTTTCGACACTCGTGGAATGCCCAGATCGGGGCCATCGGCGCCTGATCTTGCCAAATACGCGCCCAGACCAGCTGCAGCACTTATCTATCGGCTGTATTTCCACAGCTCAGCGGCATATCGGAAGTGACTGGCCCGGTCGTTTACAAAACGGCAGAGCCTCCGACAGCACGGCCTATGCTGACGCCCGGCACCGGCTTCCCACTGGACGGTCCCAAGTAGCCAGAGCAGGTCGGGCTCGTGGTTCGGCGAGGATAACCGGACGAGCCCGGGCGGGGTCCTTGCCCGAGCGGGCGATGATGTCAGCGGCGGTGCGCGGCACGGGCGCGCAGTCATAGACGCAGCCTAGCTCGGCCATCCGCTTTCGCCCGTTCTTTTCCCCCGGGGACAGCCGGGTGGCCAGCTTCCGCCGGCTGCCCGCAGCCGCCTTGGCGGTGGCCTCGCGCAACGCCCCGGGGCGCATGACCACGCCTTTCCCGTCGTAGGTCATCACCAGCACGACGTCGCTGCCGCTGGGCGCGGGCCGGTGCGCGGCGCAGAACGCGTTCACATCGGCTGCGGCGGCGACCGCGAGCTGCTCCAGCTGGCGCTTGCCGATCCGCACGCTGGTGCCGCGGGTGATCGCCGTGGCCGCCTGATCGGAGGACACGCGCGGTGCCTCGGCCGCCGCCAGCCGGGGCCAGCCGGAGGGACTGCTTGACGGGCGGCAGGTTCAGTACCGCGTCGGCCGGGTACAAGTTCGCCGCGCCCCGGCGGCGGTAGGCCATCCGGGTCACCGTGACCTCCCCGAAACCCCGTCGCAACCGTCCGCTCGTGCCCCTATTCCACGATCCCGCGCCACCTGGTCTGAGCCGGTTAGCCGCCCGCGGTGCTCCTCCCGGGCCGCCCGCAGGTCCAGGGAGTCTTGATGCAAGGTGCGCACCAGCTCCCGCGACAACGCAGTCGGCTGCTCTTCCATCTGCTCCATCTGCGCATGCGTCAGCCGCCCAACCGCCGGATCGGCGAGCGCGGCGATCACCTCCTCAAAACACGCCCGGGACCGCCCGAACGCATCGCCCCGCCGCCCTCCCCGTCACTCCGGCTGGCCGGCCGCCCGGGTGAGGCGACCGGCTCCACGGCCACCGCCTCCTGTCGTCTTGGACGCCCTTGACAGCAACCAAGCCTGAGGCAGCGGCCCCTTTGATGCATGCACTCGCCAGCCGCAGGTACCGCGCCGGCACCGCCGCCGGCCCTCCACGACCCTGCGACCTGCACCAATACCGCAGACCAGCACCCATTGATCCCGGTTTGCCCTAGACACTCCCTGTATACCCAGTCACCCCGGTATCAGGTACCTCTCGAGGAGCCGCACCCAACTTAAAAGATAGCTATAATTTACGGAGCAATTCGTGCTCGCTGCGTTTAAGCAATCTTGAGTGGCCGTGGGACTACAGCCGAATTGCAGATTATGCTGACCCGAGCTACGGTGGAAATGCGGGAACCTCAGACCAGGAAAATCCTGGCTGAGCCGGTCAGAGATCTCGTAGGTCCGGCTGCGTGACCTGGAGACGGGAACCTATTACCAGGCCCGTCACCAAGGAAGGAAGATCAATAATGGCCGAGATATTGGGCTGAGGACGGTCGGATAACCGGGCTCGGCCCGGAGATCGGCGGCAAGTTAATTTTCGGCTTGCAGTCTGCTTACGCAAAGCGGGCTGGCCAGGAGCCGATGAGATTTGTGGCGCTGGCCAGTCAGCTGACGGACCTGGGCGATGATGATCTGGTTATCGTGCGGTTCAGCCGCACTGATCACAGCACTATGGCAGAGCCGCTGCCGGTGGCCTCGCTTTCGCTGGCGTAAGGGCTGGTAAATGGACGCGGCAACGCCCTTGAGGGCTGACTCGCGTTCATGGCCCGAGCAAGACGATTCCAGTTAATTTGGGCGGGAAGCCGCGCACGTGCTCACCCTGACGGACTGTCACATGCCGGGCACCGTAGCACGCGTGCAGCTACCGCCCAGACCTTGCAGGAGAGAGAAAATCATGAGCACCCTCATGCGTGCCACCGCCTATACCGTCCGGATAGCCGCCGCCACCGCCGCAACACCCGTGCTGGTCGGCGCGGCCGCTGCCGCCACCACCGCGAAGCTGGCCGGCTGGGAACTCCGGCAGCTCGCCAGCTCACCGCTATCCGCCGAGGCCAGGCGGCTTACGGCCGAATATCGCGAGCTGGCCGCCACCAACGGCGCCGGCGCAACCACGCCGGCGCGGCAGCAGGGGCACACTGGGGACGGCCGCGACAGGCACCACCCCGATCGCACGCCCGCCCGCTCCGGTCAGGCCCGTGCCCAGCTGGCTGCCGTGGACTCGTCACGCTAGGCACGCCGGCATACCGCATGCTGACGGAGATCATCCCCCTTGATGCAACCGGCCGGGGACGCTCGCCAACCCGCCCGGGGATCGCTCAAGCCGTTACAGGCACCGGCGTTAGCCCCGGCCGGTCGCAAGCGTCAGGTCCGGGCCGGCGCCCGCATACGGTGCGCGGTCCGGGGACATGGGGGCCCACGCCGCACTTCCGCGCATCCGGGTTGAGGCAGATCAAGATCTTCTTCCCGGAGCTCGTTACCCTTTTCGCGCCGGTCGGCAAATGACGGAGCTCGTTACCCTTTTCGCGCCGGTCGGCAAATGACGGAGCTCGTTAACCTTTTCGCGCCGGTCGATAAATGACACGGTGCCACCGCCGCAGCCGGTATCCGCATTCAACGTCATCAGAAAATAGTTTCGTTAGAAGGCTCGTTTCTCATGAATATGCTGGCGTTCCTCGGCCGTGACATGGCGGTCGACCTCGGCACCGCGAATACCCTGGTGTACGTGCGCAGGCGGGGGATTGTGCTCAACGAGCCGTCGGTGGTGGCACTCAACACGAATACCGGCAACATCGTCGCGGTCGGCGTCCAAGCCAAACGGATGATCGGCCGGACGCCCGGCAACATCGTGGCGATCCGGCCGCTGAAGGACGGTGTCATCGCTGACTTCGATATCACTGAGCGGATGCTGCACTACTTCATCCAGAAGGTCCACCGCCGCCACCACCTTGCCAAGCCGCGGCTGGTGGTGGCCGTGCCCAGCGGGATCACCGGCGTGGAGCAAAGCGCGGTGAAGGAAGCCGGGCGCCAGGCCGGTGCCCGGCGCGTGTACATCATCGAAGAGCCGATGGCGGCCGCGATCGGCGCCGGGCTGCCGGTGTACGAGCCCACCGGAAACATGGTCGTCGACGTCGGCGGGGGGACCACCGAGGTCGCGGTGATCTCGCTCGGCGGCATCGTGACCTCCCAGTCCATCCGGGTCGGCGGCGACGAAATGGACCAGGCGATCATCGCGTTCGCCAAGAAGGAGTACTCGCTCATGCTGGGCGAACGGACCGCCGAGGAGATCAAGATGGCGATCGGGTCGGCCTACCCGTCGCCAGATGAACCGCACACCGAGATCCGCGGCCGCGACCTGGTCAGCGGCCTGCCGAAGACCATCGTGATTGGTGCCGAGGAGGTTCGGCACGCGATCCAGGGACCCGTCAGCACCGTCGTGGACATCGTCAAGACCACGCTCGACACGTGCCCGGCCGAGCTGGTCGGCGACGTCATGGACCGCGGTATCGCGCTCACCGGCGGTGGTGCCCTGTTGCGCGGCCTCGATGAGCGGCTGCGCCAAGAGACAGGGATGCCGATCCAGCTGGCCGACAATCCGCTGGAATCAGTCGTGCTCGGCACCGGCAAATGCGTCGAGGACTTCGACGCCCTCCAGCAGGTGCTGGTACCGGAGAGGCGCCGGTAGCGGCTGAGCGAGGGGATAAAAAATAACCCCAGAGTTCCCTGAGGTCTCAGTAACTTCTATAGCCCCAGGACCCGGGCTCAGATCTCCGGCAAAGGCTGTGCGCTTGGGGTTAAATGCCGGGCCGTGGGATGAGGTGGTAAGTGATGGGGCGGTTGTCGCCTGGCATGGCGGGCGGGGTGGCGTTGATCTCCTGGATGAGCAGCGCCAGGGCACGGCCGATGCGGGGGGCGCCGGGCTGCTCGAGGTGGACGGTGATCGCGGCGGGGGTCCAGGTGATGGTGCCGGCCAGGCCGCGGATGATGCTCTGGCGGGTGGTGGCGCGGTATTCGTCGTCGTCGCGCAGGTAGGCGTTGAGCTGGTTCGATAGCCAGTGCTCGGCGTTGTGGGCGAGAAGCCGCAGGACCATCTGCAGGCCGCGGCGCCCGGCGCGCAGCAGCGCGACCTTGGCGTCGGGATCGATGTCGCTGGCGGGGAGTTTCGCGGGGATGTCCTTGCGGGCCGCGGCGGCGGCGGTGACTGCCTGGCGGGCACGGGTGATCTTGTCCTGCAGGGCGGGGATGCTGGCGTTCTTGACGGCGGGAGTGATGGCCGGGTCCGCGAGCAGCCTGGCCAGCTCCCGTTCTGCGCTGGCGAGGGTCTTCTCCGTGTCGCGGACGGCGGCGGTGGCGGCCTTGCGGGCCGGGTTATCCACGATCTTGGTGTTCGTCTCGATGCCGGCGAGGTAGTCGCAGATCTTGTCGATCCCGTAGTTCTGGCTGGCGTACTTCAGGAAGTTCTCCTCCCGCCACCGGGACTTCAGCCAGGCCAGGATGTCCGCCGGGCACGCCTCGGTGTCGGAGGTGAGGATCTGCAGGGCGACCCTGCCGTGCTCGAACAGCGTGATCTGCCGGGCCTGCCCGTAGTCCTTGACCTGCACGGTCTCCTCGGCCCAGGCGATCTGCCGAGTCCGGCCGCCGTATGTGATCGTGGTGATGACCGGCAGCATGACAGGGACGGCCAGCGGTGCCCGCCGGTAGGTCACCCAGTGCACGTCCTGGCTGCGGCAGTGCGCGAAGACCTGCGGGTAGGCGCCGCCCCGGTCGAACCCGAGCATGATCCGCGCGCCGGGCGCGGCGGCTTTCCTCAGCTCGGCCAGCGCCTTGGGCAGCGTGACGCTGAGCCCGGAGGGTTCCCCGGTCACGAAGCACACCGCCCGCCCGTCGTGCGCGGTGACATGGGTATCGGCGCGGCCCCGCTCGGCGCGGCCCCGCTTGTTGTTCCAGCCCTTCGCGACCGGCTTGGCCCCGGTATAGGGCACGAAATGGTCATCGACGTAGTACACGCCGGAGGTCACCGGGTCCGCGGTGAGCATCGCGGCCGCGAACATCGCCTGCACCGCTACCGGGTCGGCCCCATCAGCGATCCGGGCCAGGACCGGCCGCAGCGTCCGCAGCCCCGGCAGTACCGCCAGCCCGGCCAGCGGCCCGGCATCGGCGGCGGCCAGGTGCTTGAACTGCTCGATCGTGTCCGCGCCCAGCGCGAAGCACATGCTGACCGCGGACAGCAGCGCCACATCCGCAGGCCGGCGGTCACCGGATGCGGGCAGCGCGCTGCCCGCATCTGTCCGCGCGAAGAACGCGTGCAGCAGCATCGCCCCGGCATACCGCGACGCGAACACGCCCTCGGCCGGCAGCGGCCAGGCCGGCAGCCCTCCGCCAGGCGGCAGGCCGCCACGACCAGCACCAGCACCAGCACCAGCACCAGCACCAGCACCAGCACCAGGCTCGGTCTCGGTCTCGGTCTCGGTCTCGGGCTCACGCTCAGGCTCACGCCCGGCCTCAGTGAACAGGGGCTCAGCAGGCGCCCAGCCGGGCTCTCCTTCCCGGGCCGGCGCCTGCCCGCGCGGCCCCAGGCCGCGGCTGACCGTGGTGTGCGCCACGCCCAGCCGCCGCCCGATCTCCGCGTCGGACACGCCCTGATCCCGCCATGCCCTGGCCTTCTCCCGCTGCGCCGCGGTCACCTTCCCCGGCGTACCCCGCCGGTCCTGCCTGATCAGCGCCGCTGACCCGTCCCGCAGCGCCGCACTGTGCAGCGTCGCGACATACGCCTCCGACAAGCCCAGCACCGCCGCGACCACCCGGCCCCGGAACCCCAGCTGCCGCAGCGCCGCCAGCGCGATGTTCCGCATCACGATGTCCCCGGCCGCATACTCGAACAGCACCACCGGCCCGGCCGTGATCACGCACCGGCCATCGTGCTCGCGCATGCGAAGGTCGCGGGGCTCTGGCATGCCCTCCAGGATGGCCGCAACCGCCGCTGACATGCCACTATCCTACCATTGTTTTGACAATTACGCACAGATAAGCGCGGACAAAACCGCATGTCACGGACCCGCCCTTCCCTATTGCCGGAGATCTGGGGCTTCCTTCCCCGATCCGTCTCTGTCCTGTCCTGTGATGGTTTCTCGGGTTTCCCGAAGGTCTATCGTGTCTATCGCTGGTCTTCCTGGATCAGTGAAGGCAAGGAGGCCCAGGTTTGAGCCTGGCCGTGGTACGAGACCTGCGGGTGGCGCGGGCGCCGGTGACGGCGGAGGATCTGGCGGCGCTGCAGACCGATTTACTGGCCGGTTTCGTGCTGGCCCGGGCGGCGGCTGGGCTGTCGGACGGGACGATCGCCTCTGACGTCCTGCACTTGGAGCAGGTCCGGGCCTGGTTCGGCCGGCCGCTGTGGGACATGGAGCCGGCGGACGCCGACGCGTACGTCGGCAAGGTCCTGCGCGACACTGCTAAGGGCACCCGGCTGTCACGGGCCCAGGCGCTCAAGACCTACTTCCTGTTCCTCGAGCTCCGCCACAAAGCCGAGATCCACCAGATGACCGGCCGGATCGTCGAGTGCCCGATCGATGAGATGAACCGGCCTCGGCCGGCAGCGGGCCAGGCTGCGGATCCCGCCGACCGCCGCCCAGGTGGGCCGGCTGTTCGCCGGATGGCGCGAAGAACTGGCGACCTGCCGGAAGTTCGCCCCGGCCGCCCGCAGCTACACTGCCTGCCGGCTCCTGTCAGAGGTCGGGCTGCGGGTGAACGAGGCCTGCAAGCTCGACCTGCCCGACATCAAGACGCTCCGGTCGGCGCTGGCCAAGGCCGCCGGGACGCACCTGCCGGACTGGCCCGACGTGGTCACTCCCCACGTCCTTCGCCATTTCTGCGCAAGCCAGCTCTATCTGGGCGGCATGGACCTGATCGCGATCCAGGCCACCTTGGGGCATTATGTGGGTGATCTTTGTCAAGTGGATCATGTGGTGGTCCGGTATCGGCGGGATGCGGCTGCCGGGGAGAGGTTGAGCAGCTGGCCGATCTCGGCCCAGGTGTGGCCTTGGTCGCGGGCCGCGTGAACGGCGTCGGGGATCATCGTGTGTGCCTGGGTGATGAGGCTGGCGAGGGCGTGCAGCCCGACCGCGCTGTCGCCGAGCCAGTAGGGGGTGCGCAGGGCGGCGAGGGCATCGACGGCCTCGGCGAGGACGGCGGCGCTGTCGGCGTCGGTGCGTGGCGCGGGCAGTTCACCGGGTTCGGTGAGGCGTAGTGGCTGGCTGGTCATGAGGCGGTCTCCTCCAGCCGGGCGAGCAGCCCGTCGAAGATTTTCTGCCGGCCGGTCTGGCCTTTGATAGCGGCGTCGTCGCGCTGGGCTTGCAGGGTGGGCCGGAACTCGATGCTGGTCTGGAAGAACGTGCACGATTCGCAGATGGACTCGAAGTGACAGTCCAGGCCGACCGGGCGGGCGCAGTAGCCGTTGCCGAGCATCCGCTGGTGCATCTCGGCGCGGAGTTTGCGCATCTCGGCGCCCTCGGCTCCTGCGGGCAGGGTCTTGGGGGCGTCGTAGAGGGCCTCTACTTTCTCGGCGACGGCGAAGTACTCCTCGGCCACGGTGCGATTGGCGATGCGGGCATACACCATGGTCATCCGCATCGATCGATGCCCCAGAAGGGCGGCTATCGCCTCGAGGCTCATGCCCCGGTTGATCGCCTGGGTGGCCAGAGTGTGCCTGAGCCTGTGGGGGCTGACGTGGCCGATCCCGGCGGCCTGCGCGGTTTTGGCGACGGCCCGGTCGACGCGGCCCTGGCCGATGCGCTGGCCGTGCTCGACGAAGAGGTAGGGGGTGCGCAGGCTGGCGGGCCGTGCGGCGAGCCAGGTGTCGAGGAGGTCTTTGAGCTGGGGGTGCAGCGGGATGTAGCGGTCGGTGCGGAGCTTGCCGAGCGGCACGTGCAGCCAGTAGGCGGCGCCGATCTGCACGACGGAGTTGACGGTGAGGTCCAGGAACTCGCCTTTGCGCAGGCCGGTGCGGGCCAGGAACTCCACGGCCAGGCGGACGAACGGGTCGGGGTCGGCGCGGGTGGCCTGCAGCAGCTTGGTGAACGCGCCGTCGTCCAGGAACCGGGGCAGCGGCTCGTCGCGGAGCGGCAGATCGCCGGAGAAGACCAGCACGGCGGCGGGGACGTCGTCGCCGTCCCACTCGGTGAGCCGCTCGAAGCAGGCGCGCAGGGCGCCGAGGTGCTCGGCGAGGCTGATCCGGGACAGTTTCCCGCCGCGGGCCGATGGCCGTCCCGCCAGGTGCAGCTTGTAGGCCTCGATGTGGCGGCGGCGCAGGTCGGCGACGCAGGCGACCTCGGGTGCGCTGGCGGCCAGCCAGCAGGCGAACTCGCGCAGCACGCCCTCGACGCGCACCATGGTCGAGGCCCGCAGCGACAGCCGCACCTGGGCGATGTAGCCGGTCAGGGTGGACGCCAGCAGCGGGGCCGCCGACTGCCATTCAGCGGCCCGCTCGGCCGAGCGGTCAGGGCTGGTCTTGCGGGGAGCGGCGTCGAGCACGCCGAGGTGGAACAAGGTGGTCTGCAATCCGAACAGCGCAGCGCTCAGCGCCCCCGGGCCGTGGCTGCCGGGGTGGTGACGGCCGATGGCGGCAGTCAGCGCCTGCCGGCCCTCGTCGATGACCGCCTGGGTCACCTGATCGGGGGCCAGCCCGGCCAGCGCCGTCACCTTGGCCAGCGCCGACCACTGCAGGCGGGTCACGGTAGCCCCGAAGCCGAGCCCGGCGGAGGTTTCAGCGAAGCGCACATGGAACGCCCGGTGATGATGAGCGGCGACTTCCCCCAGGTAGGGCCGGCAGGCCACCAGGTAGTCGGGGCTCGGACGCAGCCGCCCGGTCACGATGAGCCATCCGATCACCCGCCGGTCTTTGAGCGGCAAGGCGCACTGGTCTGCCAGGGGCATCTGCGCCCACCCGGCGGCACCGACGCGGTTGAAGAACATGCGGGCGACCGAGGTAACCGGATGGCCGGCGAACATCCCGGCCGCCACCAGGTCGGCGCGGTAGGCGCCGACCAGGTCCTCGACGCAGGGCCGCCGGGCCGGTGACCCGCTCACCGCACTGCCGCCGGCGCGACCTGGGCCTCGATCGCCTCCGCCGCCCGCAGGTACTCCTTCTCCAGCCAGTCGTTCGCCAGGTGCAGGTAGAGGCGGGTCGACTCGATCGAGGCGTGACCGGCCTGCGCCTGGATGGCCTCCAGCGCCATGCCCGCTTCCCGCAGCCGGGTGAAGCACGTGTGGCGCAGCTGGTGGCAGGTTGCCCGGTCCAGCCCGGCACGATCCCGGGCCCCGTCCAGGATCTCATCCAGCCCGGCCGCCGACAGCGGCTCGCCGCGGCGGGCGCCCTTCAGCACCACGAACACCTGCCTGGCCGAAGATGCCCCTGGCCGTTCGGACTCCAGGTAGGCGCCCACTTCTGCGAAGAACCGCGCCGAGACCGGCACTATCCGCTGGCGGCCGCCCTTGCCCTCGGCTACGAACAGCCGCCGCTCACCGGCGCTGAGATCCTCCAGGCGCAAGCCGAGCACCTCGCAGCGGCGCAGCCCGCCCAGCACCATCGCATCGACCATGGCCCGGTCGCGGTGAGTCCGCAACGCCGCCCGCAACGCGTCGACCTCGCCAGGCGCCAGCACCCGCGGCAGCGTGCGGGGCGTCCGGATCAGCGGCACCCCGCCCCGGCCACGCCGCGCACCCGGCCGCCGGGCAGCCAGGCTTCCTGGCACCGGGTTGCGGTGCACGCCGGTGTCCTCCCGGGCGCACAGGTACGCATACAGGCCCCGCACGCTCGACAGCCGCCGGGCGATCGTCCGGGCTGCCAGGCCCGCCTCGCCATCCTCCAGCCGCACCACCCTCCCGCCATGCCGGGAAGCGCGCTGAGCTGCCAGGAACCCGAACACGTCCGCAGCCGTGACCTCCGCCGGCGGCTTGGCCACTACCCCGAAGAAGATCTTCAGGTCGAAGGCCACGGCAAGCCAGGTGTTGGCCCGGGCCCGGGCAGCCACGAACGCCAGGTAGTCATCCAGCAGCGGATGCCCGAGCCTGATCACCGGGACGCCGTCATCTCCTGTCGACCGGACCAGGCATGGCATGAATTCCAACGGGTGGTTCCCTTCCGGCCGGGTGACACGCCGCGCCACGCGATCATGTCACTGCCTCTAGATCACCCACATATCAAACACGCCTGGATCGCCACGACCATGCAGTACGTGCACGTCCCCGGAACCCATATCGAGGACGCCTGGATCGCAGGTCAGCAGCGTGCCGTCGCCCGTTTGAAGGGATTGCCGAGATGACCGGGCAGCCGCGATGCAGTGGAACCTGCGCCTGGCGGCCGCCAACTGCGGCATCTGGAAGGCCAGCGAGCTGCGGCGGATGCTCGCCGGCCACGGGCTGGCCATCAGCGCCGGGAAGATGTCCGGGCTGTGGTCCGGAAACCCGGCGAGCATCAAGCTGTCGGACCTGAATGTCATCTGCGCCGTGCTCGGCTGCGGGGCCGGGGAGCTCCTGATCCCGCAGCCGGAGCTGGTGAAACGGACCGGTGAGCGGCCGGACCAGCCGGCCGCGGCGTCCTCGCCGGCGGGCGGGCCGCCGGTGACGCCCAGGCGCCGGGACGGCCGATCGCTCCCGCCGGCCTGAGGTGCCGCCCCGAAGACCGGGTAACGGCGCCGCCAGCTGCATCGACTGCCTGGCCTGGGGCGTCCTGGGCGCCCGCCGCTGCGCGGCATGCGGGGTATGGCGGCACAACTACCCGGGCGAACAGCAGTGTTCAGGATGCGGCCGCGTGCTCGCGGTCAAGGACGGCCACTGCCGGCTGTGCTGGCAGCAGGCCCGCCGCGAATCCCAGCTCGCCGGCGGGCTGCCGCGAGGAGCGGTCTCGGTTCTGCAGGCCGGCACGTTCCGCTGCCACCAGCTGTTCTTCGACCGGATGAAGGGCCGCCGGGCCGAAGGGCCGGCCCGTCAGCACGACCGGCGGGGCGCTCCGCGCAAACCGCCGCCGGCGCCCGCCTCCTGTCCCGCCGTCCGATGGCTCCAGCCGAGGCTGTTCGAAGGCGGCAAGGACTTCACCCGTTTCGATGAGGACAGCGACGCTGACCTGCAAAACCCGTGGCTCATCTGGGCGATCTACCTGGCCCGCCGGCGGGGTGAGGCCCGCGGCTGGAAACGCGGGATCCGCCTGGGTGTCCGCCGGGCGCTGATCATCGTGTTGTCCGGGCACGCCGCCGGCGACACTATCTGCTACTCCGGGATCTTCCCGGCACTGCGGGCCCGGGACATCAGCGCCGGACGGGCCGCCGAGGTGCTCCAGGAGATGGGCGTGCTCGCCGACGACCGGCGCCCCTCCTTCGAGGGCTGGCTGGAACGCAAGCTCGAAGGCCTCGCCGAAGGCATCGGCCGGGAGGCCGGGTCGTGGCTGCGGACCATGCGCGACGGGGGGCCGCGGTCCAGGGCCCGCAGCCTGGAGACCGTCTGGCGTCACATGAACAATGCCCGCCCCGCGCTGCTGGACTGGTCACAGCGCTACGACCACCTGCGGGAGGTCACCACCGGCGACATCCAGGCCCTCCTGGGCGACCTGCACGGGACACGCCGATCCAGCTTCCTGGTCTCGCTGCGGTCGCTGTTCGCCTTCTGCAAGAAGAAGGGGATCGTCTTCCGCAACCCGGCCAGCGGCATCAAGGTCGGCCAGCACCCCTACGGCATCGCCCAGCCCCTCGGCCAGGACGACGTCGACCAGGCCGCTCAGGCCGCCGCGACCCCATCAGCCCGGCTGGTGCTCGTGCTCGCCGCGGTCCACGCCGCCCGCGCCGGCGCCATCCGCGCCGCCCATCTCAACGACGTCGACATGGGCAACCGCAGGCTCATCATCGCCGGACGAGTCCGCCCCATCGACGAGTTCACCCACCAGATCCTGCTCGACTGGCTCGACTACCGGCGCACCCGCTGGCCGGACACCGCCAACCCGCACCTGCTCATCAACCAGCAATCGGCGATGGGCACCGGGCCAGTCAGCACGATCTACTTCGCCAAGGCCAAACTCCGCGGCCAGGCCGCGACCCTGGAACGGCTGCGCGTCGACCGGCAACTCGAAGAAGCCCTCGCCCACGGACCCGACCCGCTGCACCTGGCAGCGGTGTTCGGCCTCGACCCCAAGACCGCCATCCGCTACGCCGAGAACGCCCGCTCGCTCCTCACCACCAGGGCCGAGGAGCAACATCCCGCCAGTTCCCGCGAACCCAAGGGCCAGAACGAGCCATAGAGCATGAAGGCCCTCAGGTTCATCGTGAAGACCCTTCAGTTCGCCTGAACTCTGGGATTTCCCGGGGTGCCGGTAACAACGGACCCGTCAGCACCGCTAGGGACTGTGGATCTAACGGTGTTTCCGGCCCGATCACGCCGGGCTTGATGGGCATGGCGGGAAAGGTGCCGTGATGACCGCGACACTGGACGATGTGACTGCGAGGAAGACGAGGCCGGAGCCGACCGCTGAAGAGGCGGCCGCGGCGGAGCTGGTGCGCCGGGCGCGGGAGCAGGGACTGTCCCTGACCGGCCCGGATGGGCTGCTGAAGCAGCTGACCAAGACGGTGCTGGAGACGGCGCTGAACGAGGAGATCACCGAGCATCTGGGCCATGAGAAGCATGGGCCGGCCGGGAGTGAGACCGGGAACGTGCGGAATGGCACGCGGGCCAAGACGGTGCTGACCGAGGCCACCGGCCAGGTGCAGATCGACGTGCCGCGGGACCGGGCCGGGACGTTCGAGCCGCAGATCGTCAAGAAGCGGCAGCGGCGGCTGTGCACGGGGAAGGGCGGCAGCGTGTCAGTCGGGGAGAGAAAGTAATGTCCGAAGATGCGCCGGTGAATACCGGCGTCGTGTCCTGGGCGGATCCGTATTCGGCTGGTGTCGCGGTACGGAGTATGCAGACCAAACTGCACCTGTGGGCGGCCCGGGATGCGGGCCGCCGTTTCGGTGATCTGTTCAACCTCGTCTATGATCCGGCGTTCTTGGTGGTCGCGTGGGAACCCGTGTCCACCAACAAGGGCGCCAGCACTCCGGGAATTGACAAGGCCACTGCGGCCGGTGTCGAGGCCCGGGATGGGGTGATCGGGCTGCTGGGCTGTATCCGGGAGGAGTTGAAGTCTGGTTCTTTCCGGCCGGTGGAAGTGCGTCGGGTTTTGATACCTAAGAGCAACGGGAAACTCCGGAAGCCCGGTATTCCTACCCTCGCTGACCGGGTGGTCCAGGCCAGCCTGAAGCTGGTGCTTGAGCCTATTTTCGAGGCGGATTTCAAGCCGTGCTCATATGGGTTCCGGCCGAACCGGCGCGGGCAGGACGCAATTTCGCCGGCCGCGCCAAGCAGCTGACGACAGGGCAAGACACGTAGAGCGCCCGGTGCGGTGAGAGTCGCACGCCGGGTGCGGTGGGGGGCTCGCGGGAAACGGACGGTGGCAACACCGAAACCGCGCCCGCGGTCCTACCCAACCTCCGGCACGAGAACGCGGTGCTGCGCCGCCAGATCGGCCGGGTCCGCTACCAGCCGGCCGACCGGCTGTGGCTTTCGGCGCTGTCCCGGCTGATTCCCCGGCGCTGGTGGGGCGAGGTCTTCGCGGTGACCCCGGCAACGCTGCTTACCTGGCACCGGCGGCTGGTCACCCGCAAATGGGACTACACGAACCGGCGGCGGCCCGGCCGACCGTCCACGGCAGCCGCGATCAGGAAGGTCGTGATCCGCATCGCGACAGACAACCCGACGTGGGGACACCGGCGGGTGCAAGGCGAGCTCGTCAAGCTCGGCCACCCGATCGCAGCCGCCACGGTGCGGCAGATCCTGACACTCGGCATCCACGTCCAGGCCGCGATCCAGTGGCAGAAGATCTCCGCCGGGGACTGGACCGCCTACGCCGCCGACGTCAGCCGCCGCGGCCACACGCAGGAACGGGCCCAGGCAAGAGATCAGCGCGCGGACCCGCTGCCCAGTGCCTAGAGGTCACGTTCCAGACGTGCTGCGACCTCCCGATAACGGCTGACAGGCACCAGATGCACACCGTCGAAGGCTCCGCTGTCGCGGATGGCCAGGATCTGCTCGCACGCCGCGTCCACCCCGGCGCCGCGATCACGCTCAACATCGTCGATCAGCTGGCCGGGGATGTCGATGTCCGGGATAGCGGACGCCAGTTTGCGGGCCATGCCCGCGCTGGCCAGCACCATCACCCCCGCATAGACCGGTACCTGCAAGCTGGCGCTCTCACGCCACCGCAGCAGGGCATCGACTGAGAAACTGACCTGCACGAATGTGAAGTCGGCGGCAGCCTTCCACGGAGGAACCGGGCGCAGGCCGGACGTGACCCCGACGCCAAACGGCCGGCAGCCGGCAAATGCCGGATCCGCCGCGGCACCGCGCGCTTCGTCCATCATGGTCCGCACTGTCAGCTCACTGGTCCGGCCGCCCACGGTGGGCTTGTCGCCATAGACGAACAAGAACCGGTCCACCCCATACGCGGCCGCTGTGAGCAGATCCCGGCGGAACCCAAGCAAGTTACGATCCCGGGAGTTCAGGCACGCGATGCCACGGGCACCCATCGCCTGCACCTCATGCGCGACCGCCACGCTCGACACCGTCGCCCGCCCAATGTGGTTATCGGGAATCAGGAATGAATCCGCGACCAGGCTCAGCACCCCGATCTGGTGACGCACCCGCGTCAGGTCCGGGCGAGTAGGCGGCTCGACAGAACCTGCCCGGGTCCGCCGCGGTCACGTGATCCGCCACGATGGCGTGGACGTGCCGGTCAGTCGCCGGGCCATCACGTCGGTCATCGCCCAGTACACGCGCGACGCCGAACTGGAGAGCCGGTGCTCGTAATCGCGGACCAGGCGCCGGTGGAAGGACAAGATGCCGAACGTCTGCTCCACCACCCAGCGTTTCGGCTGGGGGACGAAGCCCCGGTCGGCCGGGTTGCGCTCCACGACCTGCACGTCGATGCCCACGGCGGCGCCGTAGGACACGACCGAGCTCTTGAAGCCCTGGTCCACCAGCGCCTTGCGCACCGTGCCGGCCTGCGCGGCGACCCGGTCCAGTAAGGCGATCCCAGCGGCGTTCTCGTGCGCCGAGGCCGCCAGGACGACGACGGCGACGACCAGTCCCAGGACGTCCACGGCCAGGCACCGCTTGCGGCCGGGCACCTTCTTGCCGGGGTCCTTCCCGGTCGTATCCGCCGGGACCGAGGAGGCCGCGTGCACGCTCTGGGTGTCCAGCACGACCAGGCTCGGGTCGGCCTTGCGGCCCTTCTTCTCCCGCGCGTGCCAGCGCAGCAGGTCGTGGATGGCCTGGTCAGTGCCGTCGTCGCGCCAGCGGGCGAAGTAGTAGTACGCCGCGCTGCGCGGCGGCAGGTCATGCGGCAGGTAGTCCCACTGGCAGCCGGTCCGGGACTGGTACAAGATCGCGTTCACGATCTCCCGCAGCTCATACCCGCCCTGGTGACCGCTGACCGAGGGGTGCGCGGCCTTCCACGCGGTGATCACCGGCTCGATCAGCGCCCAGCGCTCATCGGTTAAATCACTGGGGTACCGTTTGCGCTCGATCATCTGGCCATCCAAGCATGGCCAGGCCCGCCGACCGGCCGTAACACCACAGATCCACCTGATCACACAACGACAAGACGGGCATAAGCTCGCGAATCGTCCTCTGAGAGGACGTTTCGCGAGTTGATGTCCTTTTCGTCGGCTGGGTTGGATTAGGCGTCCTGGCTGGAGGGCTGCGGGCCGGGCTGTGGACGTGGCTGAGCGAACAATCCGGGTTCGGTCTCGACGAGGATGCCGCGGCTGGCCAGGCGCTTGAGCTTGGAGCGGATGTTCTCGGTGTTCTTGGCCGCGACCGGCAGGTCCAGGGCCAGGCACAGGTCGCGGGCCCGCAGGGGACGGCGGAGGTCCGCGAAGGCGGTCAGGATCTGCTGGTAGGCGGGGTGATCGGGTACCGCGGGAGGTGGCCCGGCTGGCTCTGCGGCGGGCTGGCCATCGTCGTGCCCGGCGAGGGAGATGAGGGTCTTGCGGGTGATCTGCAGGTCGCTGATCGCCTCTTCGAGTTCGCGGAGCCTGGCGGTGAGCTCGTCGATCCGGGCCTGTGCCTGGCCGGCTTCGCGGGTCAGTGCCTGCTCCCGCGCGTCGATCTTGTCCAGCAGGAACCTGCCCGGGTCCGCCGCGGTCACGTGATCCGCCACGATGGCGTGGACGTGCCGGTCAGTCGCCGGGCCATCACGTCGGTCATCGCCCAGTACACGCGCGACGCCGAACTGGAGAGCCGGTGCTCGTAATCGCGGACCAGGCGCCGGTGGAAGGACAAGATGCCGAACGTCTGCTCCACCACCCAGCGTTTCGGCTGGGGGACGAAGCCCCGGTCGGCCGGGTTGCGCTCCACGACCTGCACGTCGATGCCCACGGCGGCGCCGTAGGACACGACCGAGCTCTTGAAGCCCTGGTCCACCAGCGCCTTGCGCACCGTGCCGGCCTGCGCGGCGACCCGGTCCAGTAAGGCGATCCCAGCGGCGTTCTCGTGCGCCGAGGCCGCCAGGACGACGACGGCGACGACCAGTCCCAGGACGTCCACGGCCAGGCACCGCTTGCGGCCGGGCACCTTCTTGCCGGGGTCCTTCCCGGTCGTATCCGCCGGGACCGAGGAGGCCGCGTGCACGCTCTGGGTGTCCAGCACGACCAGGCTCGGGTCGGCCTTGCGGCCCTTCTTCTCCCGCGCGTGCCAGCGCAGCAGGTCGTGGATGGCCTGGTCAGTGCCGTCGTCGCGCCAGCGGGCGAAGTAGTAGTACGCCGCGCTGCGCGGCGGCAGGTCATGCGGCAGGTAGTCCCACTGGCAGCCGGTCCGGGACTGGTACAAGATCGCGTTCACGATCTCCCGCAGCTCATACCCGCCCTGGTGACCCTACCGATCTCACAGACCAGCTCGAAGCGACGATCAGCCATGCCGTGACCCTACAGACAACGCTGCCGGCCACGGCATTCAGACAGTTCTGATATCCGACTGTGCCGTTAGACGGCGGCGCCCGCAGCGCGTCCGAAGCGGTCCAGGCCGCTGACCGCTGGCACCTGTGGCACAACCTTGGCGAGGCCGTTGAGCGGGCGGTCGCCCGGCACCGCCAGCACCTGATCGCTGCGGTCAGCGCGCCCCCTCTGGCCGCCCAGGATCAGGCAGGCACCCAGGACCCGGCCTCGCCTGCCGCACAGCGCACCGGCGGGATCGCCGGTCGGACGCGCCGCCGGCACGCCGAGGTTCACCGGCTGCTGGCCGCCGGCCGCAGCATGGCCGCGATCGCCGCGGAGCTCGGAGTGTCCGCAACACCGTGCGCCGGTTCGCCCGCGCCGCTGACTCGGGCGAGCTAGTCGTCCGCCATTGGACCCCCCGCAGCGCCAGCATTCTGCGTAACTATGAGCCTTACCTGCGAGAATGGTGGAACGTCGGCTGCATCAACGCGACAGTGCTGTGGCAGGAGATCCGCCCCCCGCTATCCGGGCGGCTACTCCAGCGTCCGGGACTACCTGGCGCGTTTCCGCGGAAACGCCGTCATGCCCGTCCCAGCCCCGGGACCGCCCAAGCCCCGCACGGTCACCGCCTGGATCATGACCAGGCCCGGCGATCTCAGCCCGGGTGACAAGGCCAGCCTGGACGCCATCCTGGCCAGCTCCCCGGAACTGGCCGCCGTCACCGCGCACGTGCGGGCCTTCGCAGCCTTGATGACCGGCCGCCGGGGCCGCGAGCTCGACAGTGGATGACCACGGCCGCTGCCGCCGGTGAGCCCGCGCTGACCTCATTCGTCACCGGCCTGGGCGCTGATCAGGACGCCGTCACCGCCTGGTCGGGTGGCCCGGGGTGCGATTCCCCCGGGCCACCCGACCAGGCCCAGGCCCGTGACAAGGTACGGCGCAACGTCGCGAGCCTGGTCGATGTCCCGGAGGGGCAAGAGGGCCGACCGTCGAAGGCCATGACCCTGGGCCAGGCCGTCGCGCTCCTCGAGACCGTCGAGTCCGGCAGTTACCGGCTCGCGGCCTACGTGGTGCTGTCCCTGCTGTCCGGGGTCCGCACCGAGGAGACCCGGGCGATCACGTGGGACGAGGTCGATCTCAAGGCCGGCACGGTGGCCGTCTACCGGTCCGTCCGGGTCAAGGGCGACACCAAGACCCGCAAGAGCTGCCGCGTCCTGAAACTGCCCACCAAGGCGGTACAGGCGCTCCGTCAGCACCACGCCCGCCAGGTCGCCGAACGGCTTACGGCGGGGGAGATGTGGCAGGAACACGATCTCGTGTTCTGCCGTGCGGACGGAACCTCGCTGGACCGCTGGCACGTACGGAAGGAGTTCCAGAAGATCACCAGGGCCGCCAGGCTCGGCGGGGCATGGACGCCCCGCGAACTGCGGCACTCGTTCGTGTCCATCCTGAGCGCTCATGATGTCCGCCTGGAGGACATCAGTGACCTGGTCGGGCACAGCAGCACTGCCGTCACTGAGACGGTGTACCGTCACGAGATCAGGCCCGCGCTCACCAAGGGCGCGACGGCCATGAACCGGATTCTCAAGGCCAGGGCCACGCCGTCCGCGTAGCCCTAGCCGACGGGAAACCACAACTCCATTGGCTCCCCGGTTGGCTCCCGAAGATCAGCAAGGCGGGAAGGGAATCGCCTCAAAACTTCGCTGACCTGCAGATACTCTGTTGGGTGGAGCTGAGGGGATTTGAACCCCTTGACCCCCAGAACGGTAGGCTAGAGGTTATCGCTGCTCAGGGCGTGTATGCCGTTCGTGCGTTCCGTGCTGGACGTGCGGTTTGTTCAGCCGGTTGCATGCCGTGTGGTCCCCAAAGTGGTCTCCAAGATGTGTTGTCAGGCGGGAGCTGTTGATCCCTTGACCCCTAGCTAGGCGCCCCATCGTCGAAATTAGCAGCGAGAGCTTGACGATGACCTGCACTTGAAGATGCGCGGCTATACACGGAAGTCCGTCAGTGTTTGCGCCGGTTGTCACTTCGTTTCCCAACTGCTGAGACTGCCTGGGGCAATTGTGGCCGACGGTGCGCTTGGGTGGGAACCAGTAATTGTCCGGTTCGGCAGGACAGTGGCAAGCTGGGCGGATGGCAGCGTTATTTGTGGTGTGCGGCGTTCTAGCCGGGGTGGCCGCGTACCGCTACGGGGAAGCTCGCGCCACGTGGCGACGGGTCAAGGATGGCAAGGCAGCTGTGCGTAACAACCGGACGACTGCCTGGCGGCACACCGGCGGCGCCACTTTGTACATCGTCGGAGCGACACTCCTCCTGTTCTTGGTCCTGAACGTTTTCAAGTAGGGCCCGAGCCGTTCAAGTACAGTTTCAACTTCGCAACGCTCGCCCACACCCGGCTCAGCCGGTGCCCCCTCGATGCGAACTATTCCGGGCAGGACCGCGGCGACGATCTCGTTTTCCCACCGGGATACCGTCCTGGCCAGGGACAGCAGCCCGGGGATGTCGTCGTTCCGGGCGCACCAGTCGTAGAAGGCAAAGAGCCGGCCGCGGACGTCGCGCTCGCACGGGACCGAGCCGGTGACGCGGGCCCGCAGGTTCAGGGCGTCGCGGAGTTTCTCCTTGCTGATCCAGGCCGCAGTTATCTCCTGTCCGGCCGGATCCTTACCCAAGGTGTCTATGACCTTGGCGAACTGTCTGGTCGCGCAGCCGCCACCCCGTGGCCGCTGCCCCCGCCGAGAGCGCGGCCAGGACCACGGCGGCGGTGCCCTGGATGTCATCGTTGAAGCTGAGCAGCTGGTCGCGGTAGCGCTCCAGGATGGGCAGGGCGTGCGATGTGGCGAAGTCCTCCCATTGCAGCAGCACGTTGGCAGTTCGGCGCGCACTGCCTGGACAAACCGGTCGACAAAATCGTCGTAATCGGCGCCGGTGATACGGCGGTGCCGTCAGCCCAGGTACATGGGGTCGTCGAGCAGCTCGGCATTGTCAGTGCCTACGTCGAGGAAGACCGGCAGGGTGCGCGCGGGATCGATGCCGCCGAGTGCCGTGTACAGCGACAGCTTGCCGATCGGGATGCCCATGCCGCCGATACCCTGGTCACCCAGGCCCAGAACCCGCTGCCCGTCGGTGACGACGATGACATCGACCTCCCGCCGGGGGCGGTTATGCAGGATCTCCCCGATGCGGTCGCGGTCGGGGTAGGCAATGAAAAGCCCGCGCGGACGGCGGTAAATCTCACTGGAACGCTGGCAGGCCAGCCCGACCGTCGGGGTATAGAGGATCGGCAGCATCTCCTCCATATGGTCGGCCACCAGCCGGTAGAACAGCATCTCGTTAGTGTCCTGCAGCGCACGCAGGTTTATGTGCCGGGCGACGTCGGTTGGCTGCTGCTGGTAGGCCTGGTACCTGCGGCGCACCTGCTGCTCCAGCGTCTCCACCACGCCCGGCAGCAGGCCACGCAAGCCCAGCGCGGAGCGTTCCTCCTCGGAGAACGCGGTGCCCTTATTCGTCAGCGGATCCTCCAGCACCCGCACCCCGGAACCATGACCAACGCCCATGACCTGTGCACCGGACCCGGCTACGCCGACGGTGCCATCTCCAGGCCGCGTGAGGTCGCTCCCAGGGTCCAGCAGCGCCCTGCCCCGAGCCGCTCCGCCGGCGCGATCTTCCGGCCCGACGTCCGTCTGGCTCATCGCGCAGCCCGGCCGGTTGCTCGCTGCCGGATGACCCCGACAGGGACGGTCAAGCTGAGGCGCGCCCTTGGTCCCCTACAGGAGGGCCCACGGCCTTGTTTGTCAGTGACGTACGGCGGGGGCGGCGGCTGAGCCACTGTTAGATGTCGTCGACCGTTGCCACGCCCGACCACGGTGGCGCCGTCCACGACGGCCAGCGGGCCGCATGACCACGCCCTTGCCATCGCGCGCGAGCACGACCGCGTCAGTGCATGGCGCGGGAGTCGGAGTCCGGGCTGCCGATCGAGCCCATGTACTCGCAGGACACCCTCCTTCCTCCGTCCCAGACTGGAACGAAGCCCGGGCTCACAGCTGGGGGCTGCGGGATTACTTCCGACGGCCGGCAGACCGCTCCCGAAGTGACTCAGATCGGCGGCTGGCTTCACCTGAAGTGGATGGAAGGGTCCGCGGGCCCTGGCGGCGGTCCTGGGTGCCGGCGTACGCTTCCGGGAGTACTTGCTCAGGCAGCCTGAACGAGTCCCGATCGGGTCTGGACCATACGCCAAGTCTCAAGATCGCCTCGCTGCATTTCCTGGCTCCGCGAGGCGGGACTGATGACCGCAGCCATGGTGAGAGCACCTAATGACGGCGCTGGGTCTTCCCGGCTGCGAACGCCCGCATGGCCGAGGACCTGGAAGTCCCCAGGCCGCTGCGGCTGATTCTTACCTTGTCGATCCAGCGAAAGGCGATTTTCCGCCGCCGCGCCTGCTCTACTTGGGCCTCATCAGCGAATACGAGCGGGCCGCATAGAAGCCAAGGTCAAGACCGGTGGCCGAGTTCTGGAACCCCACAGGCCCTGCAGGCGTGCTGAACCGCCGGGGTTTGGTGGCGTCAGGTGCCCCGGAAGACCGGTGGGCGCTTCTCGGCGAAGGCCCTCAGGCCCTCGAGATAGTCGCTGCTGTCGTAGGCCTCCCGGCGCAGCCCCTGGACGCGTTCGTACACGTGCGCTGCAACGGGCTGGTAGTCGGTCAGGACGCGGAGCTGTTCCTTGATGACCGCGATGGCTATGGGTGACTTCGCCGCCATCGTGGCGGCCAGCCCGAAGGTGAACCCCTCGAGTTCGGCGGACCCCACCAGGTGGTTGACCACCAGCCATTCCCTGGCCCTCTGGGCGTCGAGAGGCGCGGCGGTAAGGAACATCTCCTTGATGAGGTTGATGGGCAGCCGCCCGAGGCAGTGCAGGAGCCCGGCTGTGTTATACGGCAGGCCCAAGTTTGCGGCAGTGATGGCGAACGTCGCCGTCTCGTCGGCGATGACCAGATCGCAGCTGAGCACCAGGTCGAATGCTCCGCCCCACACCGAGCCGTGCACCATGGCGATGACCGGCGCCGGGAAGATGCGGATGGCCCGGAGCAGTTGCCCGAGGGGTTCGTTGTAACCCACCGGGTCGCGCCCGCCACGGGGAAGCTCGTCGATGGCCTGGCCGGCGGACCAGACGTCCATTCCCGTCGCGGCGCGGAGCACAACGGCGCGCGCTTCCTGGGCTTGCAGGCTCCTGAGGGCGGCGACGACGCCGTTGACCATCCGGGCGCTAATGACGTTGCGCCTGCGCAGGTCGGCAAGAGTGATGATGCCAACGTGCCCGAGGACTTCGGTCCGGATGGCACCGTCCGCAAGGCCAGCAGCCCCAGCCGCATCGCCACCGCCGCTCGGCGCCGCGGGCTGCTCGCCCAGCGCACTGCCGCCTTGGCGGGCCAGGGCCACGTAGGTTCGCGCCGCCGCGTCTCTGCCCGCCCCGAGGATGGTGCTCACCAGCCGCTGCGCCTCGATCTGCTGGTCGCCGGCCAGGGCGTCGGTGACCAGGCGCCAGAGCACCTCCTCCAGGACGCTGAATTCCCCCTGGATCTCGGCAATATCGAAACCGGCCACGAAACGGTCCGCCGCGACCTGCTGCGACGACGCCATCACCGGCTCGGTGCCGCCCTCGCGCACACACTGGACGATGAGCCCGAACAGATCCCGGACGTAACGACGGCGCTCCCCCGCGCCGGCTGCCCGGTGGTGTGCCTGATCGTTTCGCTCGAGCGCGGCGACCGCTTCGTCGACTACCCGGTCCTGGGCGCTGGCGAGGACCGCTGACGTCTCCACGGCAGATACCTCCGTTCCCTGGCCGTCTGCTCGGATGTTCAAGTCAGATGCACGCGGGCTTCTGCGTCTCCGAATAGATGGTCACACCAACGAAACCATGACCGGGCAATCGGCCGCCAGCACGCAGGCTGGCCGCATGCATCCGGCTCAAGCAAGCCCGCCGGAGCTGATCGTGTCGTTGCCATCCGCCGAGCGACGTCCCTCGGTCCGTTCACCGCTGGTGGCTGGCAGGGCGCAGCGGCCGCCCCGCCAGGGAAGCGGAGCAGCACTTCCCCGCCAACATCATAGCGGTGCAACGGGGCCGCTGGCCCGCTCACCTTCGCGCTGGTGCTGATCACCGCGACGCTAGCCGCCAGGCCGCGGCTTAACCGTCCTGGCCGGGCTTGCTCCGCTTGCCGGACCGTCGGCGGCGCGCAGCACCATGACCGAACGGCCGGTCACGTCGACCGCCGCGCCGCCGGGCAGCATCGCCGGCCGGTCACCGGTGCTGGTGCCGGGCCGGTTCGGTGGCGCCGTCGTATCGACAACAACATGCCAGCCGTCTGCGTGATCGGCGCCGGGCAGGACGAACCGAATGGCGTCGCTGTGCGCGTTGAATAGCAGCAGGAACTTGTTGTCGCGGACGGTCTTGCCGCGGGTGCCGGGCTCGGTAATGGCCTCACCGTTCAGGAATACCGCCAGCGACCTGGGGTAGCCGGCGTGCCAGTCCGCATCGGTCATTTCCTGGCCGGACGGGGTCAGCCAGATGATGTCCCGCAGGCCGCCCGGGCCGGCCTGGGCGGGCCGCCCGCTGAAGAACCGGCGCCGCCGGAAGACCGGGTGCGCCCGGCGCAGCGCGGACAGCGCGCAGGTGAAGTCAACCAGGTCCGCGTATTCGGCGGCGTTCTCCCAGTCCACCCACGACAACGGCGAGTCCTGGCAGTAGGCGTTGTTGCTGCCCCGCTGGGTGCGGCCCATCTCATCACCCGCCAGCAGCATCGGAACGCCTTGTGAGCAGAACAGCGTGGTCAGGAAATTGCGGACCTGCCGGGCGCGCAGCTCGCTGATGGCCGGATCGCCGGACGGGCCTTCCGCGCCGCAGTTCCAGGACCGGTTGTCATCGGTGCCGTCCTGGTTGTCCTCGCCGTTGGCCTCGTTGTGCTTGCGGTTGTAGCTGACCAGGTCGGCGAGGGTGAATCCGTCGTGGCAGGTGACGAAGTTGACCGACGCGACCGGCCGCCGCCCGCTGGTCTCGTACAGGTCGCTGGAGCCGGTCAGCCGCTGGGCGAGCTCTGGCAGGGCAGCGGGTTCGCCGCGCCACAGGTCCCGTATGCAGTCGCGGTACTTGCCGTTCCATTCCAGCCACAGCGGCGGGAACCTGCCGACCTGGTAGCCGCCTTCCCCGACGTCCCACGGTTCGGCGATCAGCTTGACCTGCGAGATGACCGGATCCTGCTGGACCAGGTCGAAAAAGGCGGCGAGCCGGTCCACGTCATGCAGCTGCCGGGCCAGCGCTGAGGCCAGGTCGAACCGGAACCCATCCACATGCATGTCCAGGATCCAGTACCGCGGACCTTTGGCCCTGTTTCGCCTGAAGCACCGGCGCGATCGTCGTGGCATCGAGGCGGAGGAGGGATGGCGATGCGTGCGGTTGCGGGTGATGAGCTGCTGGTCAGGGGCCGGCACGTGGGTGACGTGGACCGCGAGGGCGTGATCGTGGAGGTTCACGGGCAGGATGGCGCGGCGCCGTATCTGGTCCGGTGGAAGGACGGTCACGAGAGCGTGTTCATGCCATCCTCCGGCACGCTGGTAGAGCACCGCCCCGGCGGGCCGCAGCAAAGCTGAGCGGCGACCGGGACGAACCAGGCAGGTCATCAGCGCCTGGCGCCAGGCGCTGATGACGATCATGCCTTGCGGCACCGATTCCGCGGCGCCGCGGAACAGGGGGCGCGTGATGGTCAGCTATGCCGATGTCGAGAAGCTGCTCGCAACTCGCAGCGAAGACCCGCCCGTACTGTCGCTTTACCTGGAGGTGCCGGTGGACCTGCCCGCGCTGCACGGGTTGCCGGCCCGGGCGAGTGACCTGCTCGACTCGGCTGCGGGCGGCCCCTGCGGGCCGGACGGCCCGGACGCCGGACGGGTGCTGGCGCACGCCCGGCAGGCCGTCCGCCGGTTGCTGGAGGACAGGGCACGCGACTGGCTGGGGCACTGCGTTGCTTTCTTCATCTGCGGCCCAGCAGGCCTGGCGGAGGCGATCCCGCTGCCCGCCGGGCTCGGCGAGCAGGCCGTGTTCGGGCCGCGACCGCATGTCCGGCCGCTGCTGGTGGCGCTGCAGCGGCAGCCCGCCTACCGCGTCGTGGTGGTCGACCGGCGGCACGCCTGGCTCTTCGCCGTGGCGGGAGACCGGATCGACATGGTGACCCAGCCGACGGCAGCAGGCGTGCGCAGCCCGCGATATGGCGGCTGGTCCGGCCTGGAATCCCACCGGGTCAACGAGCGTATCGCCGAACTCACCCACCATCACTTCCACGACACCGCCGGCATCCTCGCCCACGCCATCCGCCCCGGGCAGGAGCGGCTCGTCGTGGGCGGCCACGCCGACACCATCCCGCAGTTCCTCGCCACCCTCCCGCCTGACCTGCGTGACCGTTTCACCGGCAGCTTCCTGGCGGACACCTCCACCATGACGCCCGCCCGGGTCCGGGCACTCGCCGCCCCCATCATCAGGGATTGGGTGCAGAAGTCCGGGCAGCAGCTGATCACCCGGATCCGGCAGGAGCCGCCCGGCGGTCTCGCCGCAACTGGCCTGGCGGCATGCCTGACTGCGGTCCGCCGGCGCGCGGTCCACACCCTTGCCGTACCCGCCGAGGGGGTTGTGCCGGGGTTCGCGTGCCGACGGTGCGGCGCGCTCGGCATGACCGGAACCGGTTGCGCCCACGGAGATAGCGCGGCGTTCGCTGTCCCGGATCTGATTGAGGAAATAGCCGCCAGCACCCTCCATGACGGCGGCCAGGTTCAGGCCGTCCCCGACCCGCCCGGCGGAATCGCCGCCTACCTCCGGTTCCCGCTCAGCCGCAGCGACAGCACTTAGCCGGCCGTTCCGACGCGGGTCATCACCAAGGGTCACCATGCGAATGTATGACCCCCGTCCGACACAGCGGACCGACCAAATGGTGCACCCGCCTGATGCTGAGGGCTGCCGCCCAGACCCTCGCGTCCAAGGGACTCGGCGTCCCAAGTGTTTATTGCCCTCCGTGCTACGCGCACGCGGTCGGCCACCGTCGACCTGTACGCCGACGCCACCCGGGACTCACGCGGAACGGCTCATCCACTCCGTGACCATCGGCTACGACACCCGCGGCAGGCGGATCACCCGCCGGGCGAGCGGGAAGACCAAGACCCAAGCCAAAACCAAGCTCCGCGAACTCCTCCGCGACCAGGACGACGGCGTGCCCACTCCGGTAGACGGCTACACCGTCGCCGACGCGGTGGCCTACTGGCTCACCTACGGGTTGCGGGGCCGTGATGAGGCCACCGTCTCCAACTACACCACCTTGGCTAAGACGCATATCCTGCCCACCCTCGGCAGGCGGAAACTACGCGAATTGTCCGCCGGGGACGTAGACCAATGGCTGACCACTGAATCACGCCAATGCAGTACCCGCACGCTCCGGCTGCTGCATTCCATCTTTGGACGGTCCGTCGCACGTGACATTCTCTACACCTATGGACGCTCGCGGCTTCTGGCAGCTTGTGGCGTCCGCCCGCGGCCAGGTCATCGATCCAATGCAGGACGAGGCGGTCGCAGCCCAGGCGATCACCTTGCTCGCCGCGCTTCCGCGCCAGGAGATCGTTGATTCCCAGCACGTTCTGTCAGGTTGGCGGCGGTTCGTCTCGCCGTAGCGAACCAGGCGATTGCGGAGTGCGAGTCTGCCCTGCACATCCCCGCGCAGGCGCACAGAGCAGCGACCGGCGACGAGCTCCCTAGCGACGCCTACCGGCTGGAGCCTCTCGAGCTACTCGGCGGCTGGGACCTCGACTTTGATGACCAAGAGGAGATGAAGCAGCGGCTACCCCAATTGACTGCTCTCTGCTGGGATGGCCCGCATGGGTCTTGAACTGCTTCTCAGCTGGTCCTGTATGACGTCACCACCTTGTATTCAAGTCTGATGAGGGTGACGGGTTCCGCGAGACCGGGTTCTCCAAGGAGCGGCGGCTGGAGCCGCAGATCACCATTGGCCTGCTCACTGTCCCGCTATGCATCGTACTTATTCGGCCCAGGCGTCCCGGGGAGGCAGTAGAACACGATCAGCGTGATGGTGCCAATGATAGGGATGAAGCCGATGAGCCACCAGAACCCGCTCTTGCCGGAGTCGTGCAGCCGCCGGACCGCCAGACTGACAGTCCCGATGGCGACGACCACATAGATGATGTACTGGATCGCGACGGCATGGGCCGCGTTCCCGATGATGGCGCCTATCAGATCGATGATGATGGCGCCGAGGAAGAACCACCAGAACGCAGATCGTGAGGCGCGGCCGTTGAAGGTGACGATGTTCTTGAAACCCTGGGAGATCGCCTCCCCGAAGCCGACCGGCCCGCCCTGCAGGTAGCCCCGCTGGCTGGGGTCCCAGCCTCCCTGCGGCGGGTACGGCGGCTGCCCGTAACCGCCTCGCGGGTCCTGCGGGTACGGCTGGTAGGGGCTGCTCATGAATGTCCTCCATTTCTATCTCCCCGGTTTTCAGAGGTTCCTGCTCCGGGAACGTTACCGATTCTCGCCCGGTTCGGGCCCCGTGTCGTGAGATCCCCAGGTGGTCTCCAAAGTATGACGCCTACATGCATGAGGAATGCGTGCGGTCGAGCCACTCACGAAGCCGGATATCGCATCGACCGCCGAGCTTGCCCGTACGTGTCCTTCGGGTGAAGGCCGGTGACCGTGAACCTCCCCTACTGCGAGTTGGTGTCCTCCCACGTGCCGGACAGTGGGTTCTGCTCGATTTCGCAGTCGGCGATGTTGTAAGCACCCGTCGCGTGCGCGACGGAGGTCACTTTGCCGTCCACCAGGATTTTTGCACATGACCGACCTGGCACCGTTGAGCTGTGCGCTGATCGAGTAGTACTGCGGGTGGCCGAGTAACTCGCACCGGCACGGTGCCATTCAGGCTCGATCCGTCCGGCCCGTAGGTCACCTGGGCGGACGAGCCCTGCACCACGTAGGTCACGGTCTGCGGGGCGGCGGCCTTCGCTGGGGCCGCGGCGGCCGAACTGGAACCGGCAATCCGGCCGCGCGGGCGGCGGGACTTCCGGCGGTTGGCCGGGTTGCTCACTCAGCCGCACGCCGCCCTCGGGCCACGCGGGCTGGACCGGCCGGTATGGCACTGTGTGGTCCGGGCCGCGCCCGGGGACCGGCGGGGGAGTGGACACCCCGTGAGTTGCGGCACAGTTTCGTGTCGCTGCTGGCCGATGACGGCATGCCGATCAAGCACATCGCGCGCCTGGTTGGCCACACCAGCACGGCCGTCACCGAGACCGTGTACCGGCAGCAGATCCGGCCCGTCATCGTCGGGGGGGCCGAGGCGATGGACCGCATCTTCCGCGAGAGCGCTACGGCATCTGAGCCGATAGTCACTCAATTAGTCACTCAGAGGCCGATTCCTTGATCGGAAGTTGCCTCTGACCAGTCGGGACGGCGGGATTTGAACCCGCGACCCCTTGACCCCGAGTCACGACCGGCCCGTCTGGCCTGATCTGAGGGAGTCGGCCGGGGAGCCTCTCATCTGCGATAACGCCCTAACGGCGTCGCGGCTATTCCGGGGGAGTCGACCTGTGTTGGCTCCCGTTCCTGGCTCCCCGCGGCTCCCTCGGGCGGGAGAGGGGCAACCCATGCCAGCCAAGATCAACGACGACCGCCGCAAGGTCAAGCGCATCCTCGACCAAGCCGCATAGGGGCGGCCTCAAACGGCGGAGGCGGCAGCTCCTACGGGCTGCCGCCTCCGTTTCTCCTCATCGGGCTTAGAACTTCTAACAGAGTGGGATGTTGACCAGTCGGCGCCAGCAGATGATGCCGCAGGCGAGGCTGAGGAAGGCTTCGTGGATGTCGTCGCGGATCTCCTAGCGGGCGCGCAGACGGCGGAACCAGTGCAGCAGGGCGAAGCTCTGCTCACGGCCCAGCGGTGCACGCCCAGCCCGGAGCCATGCTCGGTGCCACGGCGGGCGATCACGGGCTTGACCCCGGCAGCCCGGACCTGCTTGCGGTATTTGTCGTGGTCATAGCCGCGGTCAGCGTATACCGCGGCCGGCCGCTGCCGCGGCAGCCGCGCACCGGCGGGATGGCCCGGATCAAGGGCATGAGCTGGGTGACATCGCTACGGTTGCCGCCGGTCAGCGACACCGCCTGCGGGATGCTGTGCGCTTCGCTGATCAGATGGTGCTTGGAGCCTGGCCGGGCACGGTCGACCGGGCTCGGGCCCGTTTTGGGTCGCGGTTCAGTGCCCGCACGTGAGAGCCGTCCATCACCGCCTTCGACCAGTCCAGCGCGCCAGCGGCGTTCAGCTCAGCCAGCAGCGACTCGTGCAGCCGTGCCAGACCCCGGCTTCGTGCCAGTCCCGCAGCCGCCGCCAGCAGGTCATCCCCGAGCCGAAGGACGCCTGACGGTTCTCTCGGTCAGGTCCGGTAGGAGTCTCGTCGGTGCCGGATGGAGTGGATCTCCACAGTGTGCTTGTCCTCGTTGATGCGGTAGATGATCCGGTAGGTCCCGCGCCGCGCGGAGTGGTAACCGTCGAAAGGTTCATCAAGTGGCTTGCCGACGCGGTGCGGGCTTGTAGCGAGAGGCCCGTCGATCGTCTCCATGGCAGCGGCAGCGACGTCGAGCGGCAGGTTCTCGTGCAAGTTGCGTCGGGCTTGCCTGGGGAAGATGACGGTGTACGGTCGTTCGGCCTCTGGTCCGGGCGCTTGCGGATCGCCGGTCAGGATGTTCCGCGCCGTCGCCGCTCCAGCTCGGCGCGGACCTGCCCGGCGTCGAAGGTATCGCCGGCGGCGAAGTCTTCACGGGACTGCCGCAGGTCGGCGAGCGCCTCCTCATCGCTGAGGATGTCAAGGGTCTCTTGCATGGATTCGTACTCGGCGACGGAGATCAGCATGACGTCGGCGCGGCCGTTGCGGGTGATGGTGAAGTGATCGTGCTCGCGGGCGACCCGGTCGGCGAGTTCGGCGATCCGGGCCTTCGCTTCCGTGATGGGTATGGTCTCCATAGAGGCCAGTATAGAAACCGGTCATAATTCTGGCCAATATTAAGGTCTCATATGCTTTGTCCGTCGCCCTCCTCGCCCTTCTCGTGACAGGCGGCGATGAACGTCTCGATGCTCTTACTCTCGGACATGCGACGAGAGTAGCGGCCCGGGAGGCTGCCGGGCGGCCAAGGCAGGCTCAAGATCCGTGGGCTGCACTTCGACAAGAAGATCGCGAAAGCCGCCCGCAACCCACCAAGGGCCTGCCCCCGAAAACCCGGCGCCGGCGCCGCAGGACCCTCGCCAGCCTCGCCACCGGACCGCCCTGACCACCAAGCCAGACGACACCAGGCCACGGCACCCATCACCAGCACCGCGGACATTGGAGACCGCCTTGGACGTTCGATACCACGGATGCTGGCGCGAGGGCGGTAGGCCGATGATCACCGCTGCCCAGGCCGTCACTGACGCCGGCGCGCTCGATGGGGCACGCTTCGAGGTCGCGGTCGATGCGACGGGGGTGCCGGAGGCGATCGAGACCGCGTCGGGCTGCTCGGCCATGGCGGGCGGATGGTGGTCTTCGGTGTGTCGCCAGCCCCGGCCGCGATCAGCGTCTCGCCGTTCCGGGTTTATAACGACAAAATCGTCATCACCGGGCCGATGCCTATCTTGCGCAGCTTCGGCCCGGCCGGGCGGCGGGTATAGAACCGCAGCCGCTTCTCCGGCGTGCTGGCCTCGATCGGGTACCAGCCGGAGCGATCAGCACTTCATCACGTGCTCGTCACACTTTTCCTGGTAGACACTTACGTTCCGTTACCGATCTCGGTATGCCGTCCGCTACGGAGGCGATATCGATGCCGGACAGCTCGCCTGGGATCCAAGCCCAGGTCGGTCCTGATTGCGCCGGAGCCGGGTGGCGGTCTCGGTCGCGGCCCGGGCTGTGACCTCGTAGCCTTCGGGGAACGTCCAGATCGACTCGACGCGCGGGCGGGACGGCGCAGGCCTGGCCGCCCCCGCGCTCATGATCGCCCCGGCGGGCCCGTGTAAAACTTGACAGTATGTCATCGCCGGTGCGCTGCCTGGTTACTGGTGCTTCGGGGTACATCGGCGGACGGCTCGTCCCGGAGCTGCTGAGCGCGGGATACGCGGTCCGGTGCATGCCGCGCGATGCGGGGAAGCTCAGCGACCGTCCGTGGTCGGCCGATGTCGAGATCGCGGTCGCCGACGCGGTGGACGACGAGAGCGCTGTGCGGCGCGCCCTGGAGGGCGTGGACGTCGCCTACTATCTCATCCATTCCCTCGGCACGGACGCGTCGTTCGAACGGCGCGACCGCGCCGCGGCGGGGATCTTCGCCGCGGCCGCGAAAGCCGCGGGAGTGCAGCGCATCGTCTATCTGGGCGGCATCATCTCCGGGCAGGCCGGGGAACTGTCGCCGCACCTGCGCTCCCGCGCGGAGGTCGGCGACATCCTGCTGGCCAGCGGCGTGCCGACGGCCGCGCTGCAGGCTGCGGTGATCATCGGCAGCGGATCAGCGTCGTTCGAGTTGCTCCGCTACCTCACTGAGCTCCTGCCGGCCATGGTCACGCCCAAATGGCTGGACACCCGCATCCAGCCGATCGCCGTCCGCGATGTGCTGCGCTACCTGGCCGGCAGCGCCGCGCTGCCGGCCGATGTCAGCCGCCGTTTCGACATCGGCGGCCCCGATGTGCTCACCTACGCGCAGATGATGCGCCGGTACGCCGAGGTGGCCGGGCTCACGCCGCGGATAATCGTGCCGGTGCCGTTGCCGGTGCCGTTGCTGACGCCGCGGCTGTCGTCGCTGTGGGTCGGGCTGGTGACCCCGGTTCCCGCCAGCCTGGCCATGCCGCTGGTGGAGTCGCTGCGGAACGAGGTCGTCTGCTCTGAGCACGACATCGCCCAGTACATCCCGGACCCGCCCGGCGGGCTCCTGCCCCTCGACCAGGCCATCATCCTGGCTCTGCGGAACACCCGCGAGGGCGCCGTCTCCACCTGCTGGTCGTCGGCCGCGGCCCCAGGCGCGCCCAGCGACCCGCTGCCGACCGACCCGGCGTGGGCCGGCGGATCGCTGTACGTCGACGCGCGCAACAGCGTGGTGCACGCCTCGCCCGCGGCGCTGTGGCGGGTGATCGAGGGCATCGGCGGCGAGACCGGGTGGTACTCCTTCCCGGCCGCCTGGCCCGTCCGCGGGCTGCCCGGCCGGCTGGCCGGCGGGTCCGGGCTGCGCCGCGGCCGCCGCGACCCGCGCCATCTGCTCGCTGGCGACGCCGTGGATTTCTGGCGGGTCGAGGCGATCGAGCGAGGAAAACTGCTGCGGCTGCGCGCGGAGATGAAACTGCCTGGCCTGGCCTGGCTGGAGCTGTCGGTGGGCCAAGACTATGACGGGCTGACGACCTACAGTCAGCGGGCGATTTTCCGGCCGCGCGGGCTCGCCGGTCATGCCTACTGGCGGTCCATTTCGCCGTTTCACGGCCTCGTCTTCGGCGGCATGCTCCAGAACATCACCGCCGCCGCCGAACGGGCCGGCCGCGCGGGCGACACGCCACGTCCGGCCTAGCTTGAGACGGCGGGTAGCGGCCCGGACGACATCGCGGCACGCTGCAATGCGGTGCAGTCCCAAGGCAGGTCCCCAGGCACGCACGTAGGCTGCGAGCGGCGGCCAGCCATGGCGCCCGGCCAGATATCCTGTGGGTGCCGAAAACCTGCGCCACCTGGGCAGATGCTTTACGGGACGCCGTCGGATCGGTCACGTGAACGGTGCCTGGCGGGCAGGTCTGGTTCGGGCTGGCGTGCGATGATCTTCGGTTTGTGGGCTTGAAGCCGATCTTCCTTGTCGTCACCCGGGCCGTGTCTGTGCTGGGGCTGTCGCGGCGGGAGGCGTGGTGGAAGGACACCGAGATCCTGATGCTGCGCCATCAGCTCGCGGTGGCCCGGCGCGAGCGGCCGAGGGCTCATTCGCGGTTGACGTGGCCGGACCGGGCGTGGCTGGCGCTGCTCGCCGGGACCCTGCCGGTCGAGCGCTTGGCCGGGTTTGCGGCTGATCGTGACTCCAGCCACGATTTTGCGCTGGCACCGCGACACTGTCCGCCGCCGCTGGGCGCGGTTGTCCCGCCGGGGACGTTCCGGCCGGCCGCCGGTGCGCCGTAATGTTCGGTCGGTGGTGCTGTGACTGGCGAGGGAGAACGAGTCATGGGGGTACCGGCGGATCCACGGTGAGCTTGCCCGGCTCGGCATCATCGTGGCGCCGTCGACGGTGTGGCAGATCCTCAAGGACGCCGGGATCGACCCGGCGCCCCGCCGGGACGGCCCTGGGTGGGCGGAGTTCCTGCGGTCGCAGGCGCGGGGGATCCTGGCGCTGGACTTCTTCACCGCTGACCTGCTCAATGACACGAAGGTATACGTCCTTGCGGTGATCGAGCACGGCAACCGGCGCGTCCGGGTCCTGGGCGCCACGGAGCACCCGGTCCAGTCCTGGGTCGTCCAGCAAGCCCGGAACCTACCGGACCCTGATCTGGAACCTGCGCCACCTGATGATGGTGCTGCGGGACTACGAGGACTTCTGCACCTCCCACCGACCGCACCGCGCCCTGGACCAGGCCGCGCCACTCCGGCCGCTGCCAGATGGCGTCACCGACTTGGATCATTTCCGGGTCCGGCAGCATGACCGCGTGGGGGGCGTCATCCACGAATATCGCCTGGTGGCATAGGTTTTCGGCACCCACAACAATGCCACGGCCGCAAGGTCACCATCGATATGGCATCGGGCCGCAAGCCAGCCGCTTACCGTGGCCAGAGGCCGGCGTGGTCGCGGCGTGACGTATCACTGTGATATCCAGATGGCTCCGGCTGGCAGCCATCCCACGTGCGCGATGTCACCAGGGCCTACGGGACCCGCTCTGCTGGACACCACCGCGGTCGATGAGACGCGAGCCGCTCATCGACCGCCATCGGGCAGAACTCCGGCAAGTAGCTCGGCAATCGGTGTCTCCGCAGCTGCGGCTGCCGGGCGGGTGAGGAAACAGTCGGCGTGGTACCAGCCCTCCGCCTCCTTCCCGGTCGGGTCCAGGCCGCGCAGGACGACGTCGTGGTTCGCCGCCTCGAACTCTTCGGGGTCGGCGAAGCGCCGCTGCCGGAACGTCAGTCCCGGCATCCGTTCGGTGACCAGGCCGTACCGGGCGAACGTGTCGGCGATCTCGTCGTAGGCGAAGACGCGCAATACGAAGATCGCCAGCCAGAGGCCGTGCGGATCGCCGATGGCACGCAGGAGCCGGTCGAAGGTCCGGGGCCCGACGTACCCCACGCCTCCGGTGCAGATGATCACGCCGACGTCCCGGACGCCGGCGGCCAGCGCCGGGGACGGCTCGGACGTCTCCAGGTCCTCGGCCCAGCCCCGGGCCAGCAGGCCCGCTCGGACGGCGTAGGCGATCGCGGGCGCCGAGACGTCCAGGCCGAGCACCGCGAGGTCGGGGCGGCGCAGCCGGTGGGCGTAGAACTCCGCGTCGGCCTTGATCAGCTCGTCGGGTGGGAGGGCGGCCCGTTCGGTGTCGGTGCAGCGGGCGCCGATCTCGCCCAGATCGACCTCGCAACGCAGCAACGCGGCATTGATCCCGTAGGAGCAGCAGACGTCGAGGACCGTCCGAGGGCGCCCCTCCCGCACCGACGCGGCGAGCACGGCCTTGAAGATGGGCAGCGCCTGCTGTGGGACCTGGTACTCCAGGTCGTTCAGGGTGCGGAAGTACGCCCTCGGATCCGGCTGGTTGTAGATCCAGGTGAAGTCTGCCTTGCGATCACTGGTCAACGCCCCGTCATCGAGCATCGGCACCCCTTTCAGCCGCTGAGCTTCGATCATCCACTGTCTTCGGCGGTGAGCAGATCCTCCAGTTCGCGGACCGCCTCCGGGAGCTTCCCGGCGAATACGGACATCTGCTCGCTCACCGCTCGCGGCGTGCTCAGGTAGAGGTCGAAGCGATCGGGGAGCAACACGTAGCCGACGCCGATGCACTTCCGGCTGGTCGACCCGAAACCCCAGTACTGGATGTGGGTGGACGGTGCGGCGCTGGTGCTCAGGTAATCGTCCCGCATCTTCAGCCAGCCCGGCGTCTCGTACAGGGCCAGCGGCTCGGTCACGCCGAGTTCCGCGCCGCGGCGCTTCTGGATCAGCTGCAGCTCCCACAGGTGCTGCTCGGGCGCGTGCCCCATCTGGCACTCCCGCGTGCGTTCCACGTGCTTCTCGGCGGCCGCCCGGAACGCCGCCCTGCGGGTCCGCTCGTCCGCTTGCACGTCGTCCATCGCGGTCACGAACCGCACCACCTCAGGAGTGACGACGCGCATCGCCTCCGTGCGCCCGCGCCGGTAGTGCCGGGTGGCGATCGACTCGTACGTGGCCCCCACATGGCCCTTGGCGCGCTGGTGGGCGAGCTGGAAGGCCATCTGCGCGAACGCGTCCGGCGACATCCGCAGTTGCTTGGCCCGTTCGCTGCTGATGCGGTCGATCGACAGGATGCAGGACGCGGTGTCGGCCGCGTACGCGGCGAACGCGGCGGCGGCGGCCTGCACATCGGCCCGCAGGCCGGCGTCGAGTACGAAATCGAGGGGTGCGCAGGTCGGGGTCCCCTGCGACTCGGCCACCGACCGGCGCGAGTGCTCCTCCGCCGAGGAGCCCAGGGCCGCGTCGATGAAGCTCACGATGGTGGTGCCGTCCAGCTTGCAGTGCTCGCCGTTGAGGCCCGCCGTCCCGTCCCCGAAGACGATCAGCGACAGGGCCTTGTCGAACCACCGGTTGCCGCTGTCGCCGTGCAGCAGCAGATCGGACGCCTCCCGGGGGCCCTCGGGGGTTGCGTCCTCGAGGCAAAGGCAGAACAGCGCGGTCTCCACCACGTCGAGCTTGCCCGCGTTGCCGGGATCGCAGTCGAGCAGCGCCTGCCGGCTCGCCGCCCACTCCGCCCGCGCCTTCGTGGTGAGGTGCCCGACCGCCGTGCCCGGCGCGGCCGGGGCCGCACCGGCCTCCATCACCGCACGCAGCCCGGCCGCGATCTCGTCTAGGGCGTGCGGACGGCCGTTCGGGCCGATCACGTCCAGGCGGAACATGTTGCCGCGGACGAAGACCATGATGTGGCGCTCCCGGGACGGGCCCGGCCAGTCCTCGCTGTAGGGCGTGCGGACGCTGTCCTGCACCGGTCCCGGGATCCGGGTGGCCGAGAACACGTACTTGTTCTGCTCCATGGACAGGGGCTCTCCTCGCTGGATGGCCGGCGGGATGAGCTGCTCGTCGAGCAGGAGCTTATAGCCGATAGCCGCGGCGACGAGCCCCGCCGCCCGCTCCACCTGTCCCTGATCGGAGTCCTCGAAGAGGAAGAAGAAGTTCGCGTTGAGCGCGATGCGGTCGCGGCGGCCCAGGTACCGGTACGGCCAGAACGTGTCGAGCCAGCTGTGCACGCCATCGGCGGCGTCGTATTGCTCGAGCGCGGCGTGGAGCTGTCGAGCGGGACCGCCGGGGCGCAGGAATGATGCCACCGCGGTCTCGGTCGCCGCCCGTTCGTCGGCGGTCAACAGCGGCCCGCACCACTCGAGGAACCTGTCGCAGCTCTCCTCCAAGGTGGGCAGCGGCACGCGTGGCAGACGATCCTCGTTGCCGAAGGTCAGCGGAGACAGTTCCTGGCTGCTGCGCACGATCCTCCTTGATCTCGGTGTCCGGAACGGGGAACGGGCAGGGCGGCGCCCTAGTCCATCAGCTGGTCGACCCGCACCGCGCGGCCCTCGGCGGCCAGGTGCGCGGCCGCGACGCGGCCGAAGAGCTGCCGCGTCCGCGCGACGGTGCCGATCACGCCGGGACGCTGGCTATAGGCGAAGATCGCCGAGTGACGCGCCGTCCCGTCCACAGAGGTCACGCGGTGCAAGGAGTAGCGGCCCGTGAACAGCTGGAGATAGCCCGGACGCAACGCGAGGCGGCGAATCAGGTGCTCACCGCGTCCGGCCAGCACGGCGCGGACATCCTCGAAGTTCTCCGCTCGCGCCGACCGGATATTCGGGCAGTATTCGAACACGCCACCCGCCTCCGGCTCCTGGGTGACCATGCTGACCGTGAACTCGTTCGTGTCAAAATGCCACGGATGCGCCCGTCCCGGAGCGATGACGTTGAGGCACAGCCCGGACAAGGGGTCCGCCAGCTCGTGGACCTGGGGCAGCGCAAAGCACCTGGCGACGAAGAGCTGGAACAGCGGGCTGGTGTAGAGCCGGTGGATGATGAGCTCATCGGGGATGCAGTCGCGCGCAACGAACGCGTTGCCGCGCTCTATCGTCATCCGGGCCGGATGACCGTCCGGCAGAGACGGGTCCGCGTCGGTATTGTACGCGTTGACCGTCTCGACGTCGTAGTAAGCCCGAGGTGCGATCTCCTCGCACTCCCGCCGCAGCGCCTCGCGCAGGGCGGGCCGAACGAAGTCGGGCAGCACGCTGCAGCCAACGGTATGCAGGTCCTGCCGGACACGAGAGACGACATCCCGCCAGCCGGTGCCGGACGGATCCCGCAGGGGATAGCGGGCGTTGTCCACCACCTGTTCGACCAGTCGAGCGGCCGATGCGCTCATCAGCATCCTCTCCACCCTCTCCACGAGGTGGTGCACTGCGCGCGGCGCGCAGAGCCTGCCAGCTTCCGTACGACCAGATCCCCCTGGCGTCCTGGCCCGCGAACCCGCTCCGCTCGCAAGGTCGTGCACATCAGCCATCCAATCCGGACAGCCCGATGCCAGGCTACGCACAAAGGGCGGTAAGGCACTCCCCCCGGGACTCGCACAGAACCGGCGGCGTCCGCCCGCCAGGGAATCAGCCGCTGCACCGCCTCAGCAGCTCACCACACGGCCGGGCGGGAACTTGAATCGCTCATCGCATCTCATGATGCCAGGCCCGTCGCAGTGACGTTGCCGTGCGCCACACGCACGCCACACGGCACCCATGGGGATCCTGGTCTTGTCGTGCGGGTGAACAGTGTGTGAACTGAGCAAGGGTGAGCGCATGACAGTCGCTGGCAGGCCCAGCGGGGGGAGGTGCCGGAGGTGACGGTGGGCGGCCATTTCGAGCGGGTAGCCGCCGTCTACGACTCGCTGCGCACCACCGACGAGGCGCCGGTGCGCAGGATCGGCCAGTTCCTGCCGGACCGCCCCGTCACCGGCCTGGATATCGGCTGCGGGACGGGACGGTACACGCGGCTGCTGCGCGCGCTGCTGCCCGAGGGCTCGCTGCTGGTCGCGAGCGACGTCTCGGCGGCCATGCTGGCACAGCTCAAGGCCGGCGACTGCGGCCGCGCCCGTGGGGTGGTGCCGCTGCTGGCAGCCGCCGAACAGCTGCCGTTGCGGACCGCCAGCCTGGATCTGGTCACCGCGTTCAACTGCGTTCACCATTTCGACCTCGGCCGCTTCCTGACCGCTGTGGCCCGGGTGCTGGCGCCCGGCGGCCAGCTGTTCATCTACACCCGCACCCCGCAGCAGAACGCGCGGACGGTCTGGGGCCGCTACTTCCCGGGTTTCACCGAGCACGAGCAGCGCCTGCACAGCGAGGCCGCATTCCGGGACGCGGTCAGGCGGACCGGCGGGCTCACCGTGCTGGCCACACAGACCTTCAGCCATCCGCGCGAGAGCACGGCCGAGCGGCTCCAGGCCCAGGCCGAGGGGCGCCACTACTCGACGTTCTCCTTCTACACGCCGGAGGAGCTGCGCGCGTCCACCGCTGCGTTCCTGGCCCGCCTGCCCAGACCCGAGGTCTGCTGGATTGACGAGCACCTGCTGGTCGTCGCCTGCCGAAGCCGCAACCAGGTGGAGCCCGACGGCCCGGGCAGCCTGGCGAGCCAGGCGATCAAGGATCAGGCCCTCCAGATCAGCGCCGGGCGCGCCGGCCAGGCTCCCCAGAGGCGTCCTGGCGGCCGCGCGCAGATCACCCCGTTATGCGCCCAGTCCATCGCTGGCGACGACCTTCGGCACAGCGCCCAGATCGATGCCTCTTTGTGTCAAGTGATCTGGGCGGCCTTTTTTCTGGTGCGTGAGGTGGCCTTCTGGGGCCGGGATCGTAGGGTGGGGACAGGTCCGGGAGTGGCTTGGCCGAAGAGCTGGCGTTCGGGGTGTGAGCAGGCCGCGCTGGCGACAGAGTTGTTCCCCGCTTGCCCTCCCGGACCCTGGGCAGTGCGCGCGGCGTCGGCCTTCAGGTGCTTGTAGATGGCGTCGCTGATCTGCCGCTTGAGGGCGCGCAGCGCTGCTTTGCCGGTCTTGCCCTCGGCGATCTTCTTGTCGTAGTAGACGCGGCCGCCGCTGTGCTGGTAGCGGACCTGGGTGACCGCGGCCATGTGGATCGCGTGGTTCAGGCGCCGGTTCCCGCGCATCGACAGGCGGTAGATGATGCGGTTGCCGGAGGACACCTCGATCGGCGCGGTGCCGTTATAGGCGGCGAACCGGTCCGAACCTGCGCACACGGCTCCGGAGAGGATTCCTTCGTAGCGCCCAGACCTGCTCAGACAGCGTTACGGCAGGGATCACCGGGCGCCCGTCGGGCACACAGCATCGCCAGTGATGGGACTGTAAATCAGTTCTCCTCGAGATCCGATTAGCCTCATAGATAGCGCTTCCCTCAGGACGCGCTGCAGAGGCTGTTACCCGCGGCGCCTTGTTTCCGGAATCCGCCGGTCTCTTCCGTGTCAGGGGCCGATCCGGTGCCCTCGGGTAGCGCTACTGAGCCTCTGACCTGCTGGCTCACCTGGCTCGGCCCTAGTGATTCCTCTGCATTTACCCCGTTTGTCCTGGCCGCCCTAGGGTCAATGTAGGGCCAGCCCTAGGGCCACTAGTCCTGGCCACTGGAGTGATCACCGATATGGCGCTAACCTTAGCCGGGGGTTTTGGGGGGTTTCCATGACCGACTCCGGACGTGTGCAGGCGGGGATCGTTGCGGCTGCGCCAGGTCCGCCTCGTTCCCAGATCCAGGTGGTCCCTCTTAAGGGGCTGCCGATCGTGGCCGCGGTCGTCGTGTTCGTCATCGTTTCCATCGCGGGCAACTGGTTGTGGGCCCTTACCTTCTGTCATGTCGTAGGCGGCGCGCTGTGGACGGCGATCGATCTCTTCGTCGGGCTGATCATCGGGCCGATCCTGGGCCGGTTGTCCATCCCGGCACGAGCGGAGTTCGCGGCCCGGTTCATGCCAAAGATGGTCCTCCTCATGCCCACCTTGGTCCTGATGACGCTCGCGGCCGGGTTCCAGCTGGCGCTGAAAGAGGGGAACCTCGCGCCCTCCAACCCGAACCACACCTGGCTGATCGTCTCCTATTGCGTCGTCGGGGTGATGGCAGTGATCGCGCTCGGCGTGCTTGAACCAGCCAACATCACCGTCCTCGTGGAGATGCGCAAGTCGAGGCCGGACGGGGCGGTCATCGCCCTGTTGATGAAGCGATTCCTCTATACCGCCGGGATCACCGGCTTGATGCAAGTCGCGACCCTCATCATCATGACCAGGGTGGCGACCCAATGAGCGGCGAGCTGGCCGCGGCGGCGGCGCCGACGATCCACCGGCGCTTTCCTCCGGTAGCCGAACTGACCATCGGCTCCCTGGCCTTGGTGGTCATCGGTGGGATCCTCTTGGCGTCGTATGTCCCTCGCCGACCGCCTCTCGATGTGCCGACCGCTCTCGCGGTCATCAGCGCAGCGCTGCTCCTCACGACCGCCTTCCTCCTGTCCAGGCTGCAAATGTTCGCGTGGGAACGGTTTTTCTTTGTCTTCCGGTGGGCGCTGCTGGCCTACGTCATCTCGGCCGGGATGATCGGCTTCGCGTTCATCCATGATCACACCCGGGGCGCTCCGCTGGTTCTGCTGGTGGTGATGCTCGTGATCTTCGCGCTCGATGTGCCGCTCATCATCGCTTTTACGGTGGCGCGCTACTCCTCACCCCCACACTCTGCGAGCTGACGGTCCGCTCACAAGTCTTTCTAGTGGCGCATATTGCCGCGCCGCCTGGTCCGGGTCTCCCGCACCAGGCGGCGCAGCCGTGTGTATCCGTGAGCGACCGTGGATCCCCTTGGTTCACTGTCCGATCGGGCACGCTTTGGCTACGCATTACGAGCCTGTCCCGTGCATTGCTCACGGGTTGAAGGTCCGTGTCTACGTTGGGGTTTGCAAGGTGCTGTGCGTGCCGAGAATCGCATCCACGGCTCTGACCAGCAGGGTTGCTCGCCCGGCGCTCCGCCCGTGATGATCACCGGTCATGTGCCTGCGGTTCGTGTTCCTCCTGATCATGCGGCTAGCCGAGTGGCTGCGGCTGTCCCGATGTGAGGAGGCCTGGGAGACCGCCGAGATCTTGATCCTGCGCCACCAGCTCGCGGTCCCGCAGCGGCGGCAGCCTCGCCGCCCGAAGCTGAACTGGGCGGACCGGGCCCTGTCGCGGCCTTGCTCGCCGTGATACCGAAAGCGCGACGCCAGGGACTGCGGCTGCTGGTCACCCGGACACGATCCTGCGCTGGCACCGCGACATCGCCCGGCGCCGCTGGACGGCGCGGTCCATGCGCGGCAAGACCGGCCGACCGGCCACCCGGAGGAACATCCAGGCCCTGGTTCTCCGGCTGGCCCGGGAGAACCCCGAATGGGGCTACGGCAGGATCCACGGGGAACTAGTCGGCCTGGGAGTCAAGGTCGCGGCGTCGACCGTATGGGAGATCCTCAAGACCAGCGGCGTCGACCCCGCGCCGAGGCGGACCGGGCCGGCGTGGCCGCAATTCCTGCGTTCTCAGGCCGACATGATCCTGGCGTGCGACTTCTTCACGGCCGACCTGCTCGACGGCACCCAGGCCTACGTCCTGGCCGTGATCGAGCACGCCACCAGGTGCATCCGCATCCTCGGAGTCACCGTGCATCCCACAGGGGAATGGACCGCCCAGCAAGCCCGCAAGCTTCGTATGGACCTCGGCGAGCGAACGCGCCAGGCCAAGTTCATGATCCGCGACCGCGGCTCCAACTTCACGACCGCGTTCAACGCGGTCCTTGCCGATTCCGGGATCCAGACCGTGCTGTGCAACGTGCGGGCGCCCCGCATGAACGCGATCGCGGAACGCTGGGTCGGGGGATGCCGCCGCGAGCTCCTGGACCGCACTCTCGTCTGGAACCAGGCCCATCTGCGGCGGGTTCTGCGCCAGTACGAAACCCACCATAATCAGCACCGCCCTCACCGCTCTCCGAACGCAGCCGCGCCGCTGAAACCGCTGCCCGAGCCGGTCGATCTCGACCAGTACCACGTCCGAAGGCAGACTCACGTCGGTGGCCTGATAAACGAATATCACCTGGTCGCATGACGTGGACGAGGTTTTCGGCACGCACAAGGACGAAATGACGCTCCTCGGCACGCTCCTCAAGAACCGCCGAGGCAGAGACATCCATTCGGCGTGGAACCGCCCGAACCTGCAGGGACCAGAACTGCTCATCGTGACGAGCGAAGACTTCGGGGAAGGACAGTCGATCCCACGAGAGCATGCCGGTAAGCGGGTTGGCGGAAATAACGTGTCCCCCGATCTGAGCTGGAGCCCGCCGCCACCCGAGACGACAGAGCTGGTGCTCGTGGTCGAGGACCTCGACGTCCCACATCCAAGCCAGCCGTGCACTGCCTGGTGCTGATCGATCCGTCCCGGCTCCACTCGCCCAATCACCTACCCCCAGGCGTGCTGTCAGCAAAAGCGCCCGCCGCCGGGGTACGGATCCTGCGATCCACAATAAGTCGGGGATACTACGGACCCGAGCCGATCAAGGGCCACGGGCCACATCGCTACACATTCCAAGTCTTCGCCCTCAAGCGAAGTCAGCACCACCCCTGATGCGGCGAGACTTGATCGAGTTAGGCCCCGTGCCCTGCTGTCATCCCTCTCCGTACCGGTGATCGCCAGAGGTCGGCTGACCGGCGATTACGAACGTTGAGTCCCACGGCTGAGATCACCGTGATCCTCTCGGCCTGCATAGCCTGATCCGGTGGACGACGACAGCCTTGCCCAGGGGCCCAGTTTCGTCCAGCGCACTCTGTCGTCCCTCCGGTGGCGGAACTTCCGCCTGTTCTTCATCGGCCAAACCATCTCCCAGACCGGCAACTGGCTGACCAATGTTGCTCTAACCCTCCTCATCCTGCATCGCACCGGAAGCGGCGTGGCTCTTGGCTTGCTGGTGGCGTGCCAGTACGGCCCGATCCTGCTGCTGTCTGCCTGGGCAGGTGTGATCGTCGATCGATCAAGTAAGCGCAACCTCCTCTATGTCACGCAGGCGCTCGAGATGTGCGAATCGTTGGCGCTCGCGGCGCTGGCATTCATGCACAACGCACCGCTCGCCGCTTTCTACGGCATCGCCGTGGCAGGAGGTACTTTGCTGGCGTTGGACAACCCGGTCCGGCGGTCGTTCGTCAACGAGATGGTGCCGACCGACGAGATACCCAACGCCGTGACGCTCTACAGCGCCATGAACAGCATGGCTCGCATCGCGGGACCCGCCCTCGCCGGCCTGCTCATCGTGACGGTCGGCTACGGCTGGTGCTTCACGGCTGACGCCATGTCCTACGCGGCGGTCCTCACCGCACTCGCCATGATGCGCTCGGCCGAGCTGCACCGGCTGCCGGTGACGCCTCGTGGGGCCGGACAGGTCCGGGCCGGACTCAAGTACATCTTCGGCGTACCAGACCTCTGGATCACCTTTGTCATGCTCCTGCTCATCGGAATATTGAGCTACAACTTCGCAGTCGTATTCCCCCTCTTCGTCGAGAAGGGACTCCACGGCGGCAATGGCACCTACACCCTCGTCTACTCGGCCTTCAGCGCAGGCGGCCTAGTCGGGGCGCTGCTCGTCGCCAGGCGTTCCACCGTCACCATCCGGACGGTGGCGGTCGGTGCCGCGGGGCTCGGGGCGGCCATGCTTGTCCTCTCAGCCGTCCCCAGCGTCGCCCTCGCCTTCTTGGTGGTGACCCTGGTTGGCGCCGCCAGCGTCGCCTACATGACGGCGACGACGTCCATTGCCCAGCTCCGAACGGAGCCGCACATGATCGGGCGGGTCCTCGCTCTACAAACCGTTCTCCTTGTCGGCACCGCACCGATCGGCGGACCAATCGTCGGGGCGATCGCCAACGCGGTCGGCGTCCGCGCCCCAGTCCTCATCGGCGGGGTCGCCGCTCTGGCCGCGGCAGCCTTCGGCGTGCTCGCCGCCCGTCGTGTGGACGCGCGTCGGGGTCACGCCATGGAGCAAGACTGACGCTCCGTTGCCGACGCGCGCAATGCTCAGAGGGCGGCCTGATCGCCGGACCTTCCCAGACCGCCCCTAGACGGGCACGGTTGCGTCCGCGGCCGAGCTCTTGATCCCCTGCTTGCAAATCGCCGTTTCCGGCCGAGTAAAGCCGCACTTTCGGCCTGACCCGAACCGCCGATGCACCGTCGCTCGATGCCAGTAGCCGGGCCAGCGGGCGCTCCCGCGCCGGGCGGGACTGGCCCTCGCCATGATCGGTGGCAGTGAGCCAGATCGGGTGGCCGCTTGTCACTGCTGCTGTCACTTCCGCTGGCAGGAAGCTCCTGCTCGTCCCGACCGCTAACGGTCCCGGGGACCGCGGCTATTTGGCTACTCCCGGGCAGCGGGCGGCCATGTGGGGAGCGTCGACGGAACTGCTGGACGCATGATCTTCCCCGGTCGCTTGCTATTCAGCGGCTGCGGTGCGAGGGTAAAAAGGACATTGACCGTAATGCTGCTCCAGGCCCCCGGCGGCTCGGTGTATGCACGCCCGGAGGTAGGTGTGGATGAGAAATTACCGGCGACCGGCCCTGACCTGATGCGAGAGTGGCCAGCACCCTCGTCGGCGGCCCGTCGGACGTCAAGTACTCGATCGCAGCGGTCTTGGCAATGGGGTGTAACGGGCGGTTTTCTGTACGGGACGTATGGGATCTCCGTGTGAAGGATTTCCCTGGTGAGAGGCTCTGGCGAACGCGCGAGTGAATCGGGGGAAGCGTGAGACGGGAAATGATTACATTGGCTGACAGGGAGGAAATCACGAGTTGCCTGGCTGCGCATATGCAGCAAAAAGACATAGCCGCCGCGATCGGCCGGAACCCGTCGGGGTGTCGCGGGAGATCGCCCGGCACGCGGGCGGCGGGCATACCGGGCGCACCATGCCGATACCGGTGCGGGAAAGTCGCGGGGGCGCCCGAAATGCCGGAAGATCGATGCGGATCCGCGGCTGGGGAACGTGTGGCCTGCGATTTGCGCAGAGCCCGGTCGCCGCAGCAGATCTCGGGCAGGCTGTGCTATGAGAGCAACCGCGGGGAGACGGATATGTCCATCTCACATGAGGCCATTTACACCTGGCTGTACGCATAGCCGAAGGGCGAGCTGGCGGCGATGGAGGTCGCGCTGCGGACCGGCAGGGCGCGACGCCAGCCCCGCGGCCGGGCCCGTTCAAAGGAGCCAGGATCGTCGGGATGGTCTCGATCCACAGCGCCCTGAGGAGGCTGAAGGCCGCAAAGTGCCTGGCCACTGGGAAGGTGACCTGGTGATCGGCAAGGCCGGGAAGACCGCGATGGGCACGCTGGTGGAGTGCAAGAGCCGCTACCTGGTCCCGGTCGCACGCCGGACGGCCGGGACGCCGGCGCGGCGCGAGGGCGTCATCGAGTCTGTGCGGGACATGCCTGCGAATCGCGCAAATCGATCACCAGGGACCAGGGCATCGAGATGGCCCAGCACGCCGCGCTGACCCTCGCAACGGATATCCCGGTGTATTTCGCGCACGCGCATTCTCCATGGGAGCGGGGAACCAACGAGAACACCAACGGGATAGTTCGGGAGTATATCCCGAAAGGCACCGAAATCACTGGTGACAGACATTATCTTCAGGCCGTGGCCAATGAGATAAATGAGCGGCCCCGTGCTATACTCGGATTCAGGACGCCAGCAGAAGTGTTCGCAGAGCTCCTCCTTGCTGATAATCCCGGGGATAGCCTCAGCTCAATTGCTTCCACCGGTTGAGACCAACTCCCTAGCCATACCGGGTTCGCGCACATTTCGTCCGAGCCTGCGCTGACATCATCTTCGGCATGCCACTTATGCGCGCCGTGTCATTCGTGAGCATTTTCTGCCTACGACCCTGCGCGGCGCGTAATCTCACTTCACCTTTAATTCAGGATTGCCAGTAATTCAGGATTGCCAGTAATTCAGGATTGCCAGCCAAAGGCGCCAGTAGACACTGCGGGCTGCTGCCCGTAGGTATTCGGGCTTATTAGCCACCTGCCCCATCGAAGGAGAACCCTGATGGCGAAGATCACGACTCATGACGGCACCGAGATTTTCTATAAGGACTGGGGCTCGGGCCAGCCTGTCGTGTTCAGCCACGGCTGGCCGCTCACCGCTGATGCCTGGGATGACCAGCTGTTCCTGGTCGCATCCAACGGCTACCGGGCTATCGCCCATGACCGCCGCGGCGGCGGCCGGTCTGGCCAGCCCTGGAACGGCAACGACCTTGACACCTACGCTGACGACCTGGCCGAGCTCATCGAGGCCCTCGACCTGCACGACGCGATCCTCGTCGGCCACTCCACCGGCGGCGGCGAAGTGACCCGCTACATCGGCCGCCACGGCACCTCCCGGGTGGCCAAGGCCGTGCTGCTGAGCGCGATCCCGCCGCTGATGCTCAAGACAGACGCCAACCCCGAGGGCCTGCCGATCGAGGTGTTCGACGGTCTGCGCTCCGGCCTGTCCGCTGACCGGTCCCAGTTCTACAAGGACCTCAGCGCTCCCTTCTACGGCGCCAACCGGCCCGGCAACACCGTCTCGCAAGGCCTACGTGACTCGTTCTGGCTGCTGAGCATGACCGTCGGCGTCAAGGGCGCGTACGACTGCATCAAGGCCTTTTCCGAGACCGACCTCACCGAGGACCTGCAGAAGATCGACGTCCCGACCCTGATCGCGCACGGTGATGACGACCAGATCGTGCCCATCGTCGCCTCCGCGCTGAAGTCGTCCAAGATCGTCAAGGATGCGACCCTCAAGGTCTATCCCGGCGCCCCGCACGGCCTGGCCCAGACGACGGCCTATAAGGACGAGTTCAACACCGACCTGCTCGCCTTCATCAGGGCCTGACCCCCGAAGTGCCGGGCGGATGACGCGACCCGGTCAGTACCCGGACAGCGCGCTGCCGCCCACCGGAGAAGGAATGACCATGACTGATACGACCTCCGCCACCGGACCGGTGACCGTCGTCTTGGTCCACGGCGCGTTCGCCGACGGCACCGGCTGGAGCGGCGTCATCGAACGACTGCAAGCTGCCAACGTCCCGGTCCGGGCCATCGTCAATCCGCTGCGCGGCATAACCGCTGATTCTGCCTACGTCGCGAGCGTGTTCAGCCAGATTCCGGGACGGGTCCTGGCTGTCGGCCACTCCCATGGAGGCGCCATCATCACGAACGCCGCCACGGACGCAGGCAATGTCGTCGGCCTGGTCTATGTGGCTGCGTTTGCCCCCGACGAGGGCGAGGCCCTGCAGGAGATCGAAGCGGGATCCACTGACAGCGTCCTGAACGCCGCCATCCGCCCGTCGAACTATCCCACCGGATCAGGCGCCGAGACCGCCGTCGAGTTTTCCATCGACCGGGCGTCGTTCCATGACGCCTTCGCCGGTGATCTTTCGGAAAAGGACGCCGCCGTCGCGGCCGCCGCGCAAAGGCCCGTCGCGGCCGCCGCCTGCGGTGAGAAGAACGGTCCACCTCCTGAGCTTGCCCGTATGTTCAACAGCACAGTGCAAGGGTGGATCAACTATGAACTTGACGCGCCCTGCCTGGTCGCGGAGGTCCATGAGGAGGTGGCGGGCCTGCTGGGCGGTCCAGTCTCCGGTTGGATGCAGCGTGACGCCGAGGATGCGGATCCGCCGGGTCGCGTGCTCGATCACGGTCAGGACGTGGGCCTGGGTGCCGTCGAGCAGACCGGCGGTGAAGAAGTCGCAGGCCAGGATCGCCTCGGCCTGGCAGCGCAGGAATTGCGGCCAGGTCGGCCCGGTCCGCCGCGGCGCGGGGCCGATGCCGCCGGCCTTGAGGATCTCCCATACGGTCGACGCCGCGACCTTGACTCCCAGGCCGGCCAGCTCGCCGTGGATCCTGCGGTATCCCCCTGCGGGGTTCTCCCTGGCTAGCCGGAGGACAAGGGTCTTGATGTTCCGGCGGGCGGTCGGGCGGCCGGTCCTGCCCCGCTTGGATCTGGCAGCCCAGCGGCGCCGGGCGATGTCGCGGTGCCAGCGCAGGATCGTGTCCGGGGTGACCAGCAGCCGCAGCCCCTGACGCCGCGCTTTCGGTATCACGCTGAGCAGGGCCGCCAGCAGTGCCCGGTCCGCCCAGGTCAGGTGAGGGCGGCGCGGCCGCCGCCGTTGCAGGACGGCGAGCTGGTGGCGCAGGATCAAGATCTCTGCGGTCTGCCATGCCTCCTCACGCCGGGACAGCCGCAGCCACGTTGGCCACCCGCGTGATGAGAAGGAAAGCGAACCGCAGGCACATGACCGGCGATCGTGACGGTCGGGCGGCTGGGAAGGCCAACCCTGCTGGTCAAAGCCGTGGACGGGATTCTCGGCACGCACACGGCGGACCATCGCGGTGATGGGCCTCGCGGCCGGTACGCATGTGCTGGTGATGGGGGCCGGGTCGGAGACGCGGCTGGGCCATGCGGCCCTGCACCGGTTGCTGATCCCGTTCGGTCGTCATCTGGAGCGGTTGCCGGGTCCGCAGCGCGTGTTCGCTCCCGGCGCAGCTGGGAACACTGCTCCCTTTGGGGTGAACGCCCTGGCGACGGGGTACGTTTTGGTTGTGCGACATTCGCATGCGCAACCTCGCCCGGCGTGCGGGCTAGCATGCGGAAGGGACAAGCAAGACTTTTTAGTTGCCTCCCCGCGCCGCTCGGTGAGGAAGCGACGAGATGTTCGAGAGGTTCACCGACCGGGCGCGGCGGGTTGTGGTCCTGGCTCAGGAAGAAGCCAGGATGCTCAACCACAACTCCATCGGCACCGAGCACATCCTGCTCGGCCTGATCCGCGAGGGCGAGGGCGTGGCCGCCAAGGCCCTGGAGTCGTTGGGCATCAGCCAGGAGGCCGTGCGCCGGCAGGTCGAGGAGATCACCGGCCAGGGCCAGCAGGCACCCTCCGGCCACATCCCCTGCACTCCGCGCGCCAAGAAGGTCCTCGAGCTGTCGCTGCGGGAGGCGCTGCAGCTCGGGCACAACTACATCGGCACCGAGCACATCCTGCTGGGCCTCATCCGCGAGGGCGACGGCATCGCCGCGCAGGTGCTGGTCAAGCTGGGCGCCGACCCCAACCGGGTCCGCCAGCAGGTGATCCAGCTGCTGCACGGAGACCAGGGCAAGGCGCCGGCCGCCGCGGGCCCGCCGTCCGAGACGGCGCCGTCCACCTCGATTGTGCTCGACCAGTTCGGCCGGAACCTGACCGCTGCCGCGCGCGAGGGCAAGCTCGATCCGGTGATCGGCCGGGAGAAGGAAATCGAGCGGGTCATGCAGGTGCTGTCCCGGCGCACCAAGAACAACCCGGTGCTGGTGGGCGAGCCCGGCGTCGGCAAGACCGCTGTCGTGGAGGGGCTGGCGCAGAAGATCGTCCAGGGCGAGGTGCCGGAAACCCTGAAGGACAAGTTGCTTTACACCCTGGACCTGAGCGCGCTGGTCGCTGGGTCGAGGTACCGGGGCGACTTCGAGGAACGGCTGAAGAAGGTCCTCAAGGAGATCCGCACCCGCGGGGACATCATCTTGTTCATCGATGAGCTGCATACGCTGGTCGGGGCGGGCGCGGCCGAGGGCGCCATCGACGCGGCCTCGATACTTAAGCCGATGCTGGCCCGCGGTGAGCTGCAGACGATCGGCGCCACCACGCGGGATGAGTACCGCAAGCACCTGGAGAAGGACGCGGCGCTTGAGCGCAGGTTCCAGCCGGTCCAGGTGGCCGAGCCGACGATCGCGCACACCATCGAGATCCTCAGGGGCCTGCGTGGCCGCTACGAGGCGCACCACCGGGTGTCGATCACCGACGGCGCTCTCGTGGCGTCTGCCCAGCTCGCGGACCGCTACATCAGCGACCGGTTCCTGCCGGACAAGGCGATCGACCTGATCGACGAGGCCGGGTCGCGGATGCGCATCCGCCGGATGACCGCGCCGCCGGGCCTGCGCGAGTACGACGAGAAGATCGCCCAGGTGCGCCGGGAGAAGGAGTCGGCCATCGACTCCCAGGACTTCGAGAAGGCCGCCGCCCTGCGCGGCACCGAGAAGCAACTGCGGGCTAAGAAGGCGACCCGGGAGAAGGAGCGGAAGCCCGGCGACATGGACACCGTCGCCGAGGTGAACGAGGAGCTGATCGCGGAGGTCCTGGCGACCGCCACGGGCATCCCGGTGTTCAAGCTCACCGAGGAGGAATCGCAGCGGCTGCTGCGGATGGAAGACGAACTCCACAAGCGGGTGATCGGCCAGAACGACGCCATCAAGGCGCTGTCCCAGGCCATCCGGCGGACCAGGGCCGGGCTGAAGGACCCGAAGCGGCCCGGCGGCTCGTTCATCTTCGCCGGCCCGTCGGGGGTCGGTAAGACGGAGCTGTCCAGGACGCTGGCGGAGTTCCTGTTCGGCGATGAGGACGCGCTGATCCAGCTCGACATGAGCGAGTACATGGAGAAGCACACCGTGTCCCGGCTGTTCGGTTCCCCGCCCGGGTACGTCGGGTACGAACAGGGCGGCCAGCTGACCGAGAAGGTGCGCCGCAAGCCGTTCTCCGTGGTCCTGTTCGACGAGATCGAGAAGGCCCATCCGGACATCTTCAACTCGCTGCTGCAGATCCTCGAGGACGGGCGCCTCACCGACGCGCGGGGCAGGGTGGTCGACTTCAAGAACACGGTGATCATCATGACCACCAACCTGGGCACCCGGGACATCTCCAAGGGCGTCCCTGTCGGCTTCGGCACCGCAGGGGAGTCGCGCGGCTCGTATGACCGGATGAAGACCACGGTGCAGCAGGAGCTGAAGCAGCACTTCAGGCCGGAGTTCCTGAACCGCGTCGATGACACGATCGTGTTCCGCCAGCTCAGCCAGGAGGAGATCGTCACCATCGTGGACCTGATGATCGCCAAGGTGGATGAGCGGCTCAAGGACCGCGACATGGGCCTGGAGCTGCTGCCTGCGGCCAGGACGCTGCTGTCCGAGCGGGGCTACGACCCGGTGCTCGGCGCGAGGCCGCTCCGCCGCACGATCCAGCGGGAGATCGAGGACAACCTGTCCGAGAAGATCCTCTTCGGCGAGCTGAGGGCCGGCCAGATCGTCACCATCGATGTGCAGGGCACCGGGCCGCAAGCGCAGTTCACGTTCAAGGGCGTGGCCAAGCCCGGGACCGTGCCCGATGTGCCGCCCGCGGTGATTTGAGAGCAAGGCGGCCAGGCGCCGGCCGGACCGGCGGGCGCCTGGCCAACAGCGAGTAGCACCACCCGGGCAGGCCGCGGGCATGGTTGTCGTAAGGCTTTGGCGGGCCCCACGGCATCGACACTTGAGTCGCGCCGCCGTGAGTCAAGCCGCGAAGTCCGCGATCAGCCCTGCAGAGCGCTGGACGCGGCCAGCCAATCCGGCGTGTTGTCCATGCCCGGCTCCAGCAGGCATTGACACAGGTCAATCGGTCTTCGTCGGGAATGGCGCGCGGGTGATCAAGACCTCCGTCCGGTCACCGCGGGCGAACTCATACGCGGAACGGTTCGTGGGGACGCTGCGCCGCGAGTGCCTGGACCACGTGCTGATCTTCGGCGAGCGGCACCTCACCGAGGTCCTGGCCGAGTACGTCCGGCGCTATAACGGGCACCGTCCGCACCAGGGCATGCAGCAGGAACCCCCGCTGCGTCGGCCTGGCCACGTCGTCGATATCACTGCCCGGATCGAGCGCAGGCGGGTCATCGGCGGCCTGATCAGCGAGTACCACAGAGCGGTCTAGCGAGTTCAAAGTGCCTGGTCAGCGCCTATGGACGAGTTTTGGCACAGCACAGGTTTGATCAGCGAATACCGCAGAGCAGCCTAGCCGTGGGAAACAGGCCAAGTCAGCGGCTATGAATGAGTTTTGGCACGGCACGCCGCCGGGCTGATCACCCGCGCCCGCCTCGCCTTCGCGCTGCGCTGGTCCCTCCGGCGACGGCTGCATCAGGCCATCGCCCGCTGGCATCACTACAGCACCCGGCTGATCACCACCAGGAAGGGGTAACAAGCGCCGACCGGAAGGAGGTGACGGAATGTAACATCATCAGGCAGCCAGGGCATCACGCTGAGCGGCAGCCCGGACACGCACCGGGAAACCGCGACTGTAGTACAAGGCGTGCCTTGCGGCTGCTCCATGCCCGGGAATCCTTGCGGTCCAGACGCTACCGGCCTGGTGGCCCGTATCCGCCGCCGCCGGGCGTCTCGATCACGAACAGGTCCCCGGCGGCCACGGCCACGGAGTCGCATCCGCGCATCGGGGTGACCGGGCCATCGGCATGCTCCACCCAGTGCCGCCCGAGCGCGCCCGGTTGGCCGCCCGCCATCCCGTAGGGCGGTATGCGGCGATGGCTGCTCAGCGTGGTAACGGTCATCGGCTCCAGGAAGCGGAGTTCGCGGCGGCCGCCGTCGCCGCCCGGCCAGCGCCCGGCGCCGCCGCTGCCGCGCCGTATCGCGTACCGCTCCAGCCGGACCGGATAGCGCCATTCCAGCACCTCGGGGTCGGTAAGCCGGGAGTTGGTCATGTGGGTCTGCACTACATCGGTGCCGGCGAAACCCTGCCCCGCGCCCGAGCCGCTGGCCACGGTCTCGTAATACTGGTAACGCTCGTTGCCGATGGTGACATTGTTCATCGTGCCCGACCCTTCCGCCATGACGGCCAGCGCCGCGTAGAGGGCCCCGGTGATCGCCTGCGAGGTCTCCACGTTCCCGGCCGCCACGGCCGCGGGGAACTCCGGCGCCAGCATGCATCCGGGCGGGATGATCACGCGGACCGGCTTGAGGCAGCCGGAGTTGAGCGGGATGTCATCGGCCACCAGCGTGCGGAACACGTAGAGCACGGCCGCCATCGCTACCGACGACGGCGCGTTGAAATTGCCCGGCAACTGCGCCGACGTACCAGTGAAGTCGACCTCCGCGGTCCGGGCCGCGCGGTCCACCCGCACCGCGACCTGGATGACCGCACCGTTGTCGAGCGGGTAAGCGTACTCGCCGCCGATCAGCCCGGCCAGTACACGGCGCACCGCTTCCTCGGCGTTGTCCTGGACGTGCCGCATGTAGGCCCGCACCACGTCCAGCCCGAAGTGGGCGACCATCCGGCGCAGTTCCTGCGCGCCCTTCTCGTTGGCGGCGACCTGCGCCCGCAGGTCGGCCAGATTCACGTCCGGATTGCGGGACGGGTAGGGCGCGGAGCGGAGCAGGTCCAGGGTCTGCGCCTCCCGCAGCACCCCGCCCCGCACCAGCAGCCAGTTATCGATCAGCACCCCTTCTTCCTCGATCCGCGCGCTGAACGCGGGCATCGAGCCCGGCGTGATGCCCCCGATCTCCGCGTGGTGGCCGCGGGATGCCACATAGAACAGAATCTCGCGCCCGTCGGCGTCGAACACGGGGGTCACCACGGTGATGTCCGGCAGGTGCGTCCCGCCGTGGTACGGGTCGTTGAGCACGTAGACGTCACCGGCGCGCATCCGGCCCGCGTTGCGGCGCGCGACGATCTTGATGCTTTCCCCCATCGAGCCCAGATGCACCGGAATGTGCGGGGCGTTGGCGATGAGGCCCCCGTCCGCGTCGAAGATGGCGCAGGAGAAGTCCAGCCGCTCCTTGATGTTGACCGACTGCGCCGTGCTGCGCAGCCGCACCCCCATCTGCTCGGCGACCGACATGAACAGGTTGTTGAAGATCTCCAGCATGACCGGGTCCACCGCGGTGCCGGCCAGGCGCCGCTCTGGTGCCGCCACACGGCTGAGCAGCAGGTCGCCGAGCTCGGTCAGCTCCGCTTTCCAGCCCGGTTCGGTCACCGTGGTCGCGAAGTCCTCCACGATCAGCGCTGGCCCGTCCACCCGCTGGCCGGGCCGCAGGTCCCGCCGGCGGACCAGCGGTACGTCCGCCCACGCGCCCGCCGCGTACATGGCCGCGGTGGCTCCCGCGCGTGCCTGCCCCGGCCGCGGCGGGTGGTCCCGCGGCATTCCGTTCGGCAGCTTCCCGGCCTGCGCGGAGGATGCGGCGGCCAGCTCGACTGACACGGCCTCCACCAGGATCGTCTTGCCGCGCATGAGGAACGAGAAGTGCTGCCGGTACGCCTGCTCGAAACTGGTGACCATCTCGGCCACGCCGCCGAGCGGGACCGGCAGTGCGGTGTCGGTGCCTTCGTAGCGCAGGTGAGCCCGGCGCGCCGCCCGGGTGCGGCGGGACTCGATCCCTTGCTCCGCCAGTTCGGCGAGCGCGTCGGCGTGCAGGCTCATCGCCACCCGGTCCAGCTCGGGCAGCAGCCGGGCCGTGAGCGGTGCCTCCACCGCGATCTCGCGCATCGCGGTCACATCCGCCAGTCCCATTCCGTAGGCGGACAGCACCCCGGCCAGCGGGTGGATGAGTACCTGGGTGATGCCGAGCGCGTCGGCCACCGCGCAGGCATGCTGCCCGCCCGCACCGCCGAACGTCGCCAGGACGTACTGAGTTACGTCATAGCCGCGCTGCACCGAGATTTTCTTGATCGCGTTCGCCATGTTCGCCACCGCGATCTCCAGGAATCCGGCGGCGACCTCCTCAATTGCGGGGGAGATGCCGGACGGCTCACCGGGTCCCGGTGCGGGGGAGGTGCCGGACGGGGCGGCTGGCTCCCCGGGTCCCGGCGGGCGCTCGGGGCCGCCGGCCGCTTCCGGCGGTTGCCCGCGGCCGCCGGCCGCGTCCCCGACCCGGGAGGCCAGCGCGGCGAACTGCTGCCGCACGATCCCCGCATCCAGGGGCTCGTCACCGTGCTCGCCGAACACGCTCGGGAAGTGCGCTGGCTGGATCCGGCCGAGCATGATATTGGCGTCGGTGACCGTGAGCGGGCCCCCGCGCCGGTAGGCCGCCGGGCCGGGGCGTGCCCCGGCCGAGTCCGGGCCGACCCGGTACCGGCTGCCGTCAAAGTGCAGGACCGATCCGCCGCCGGCGGCGACCGTGTGGATGCTCAGCATCGGCGCCCGCATCCGCACCCCGGCCACCTGGGTCTCGTACTGCCGCTCGAACTCGCCCACATAGTGGGACACGTCAGTCGAGGTGCCGCCCATGTCGAACCCGATCACCTTGGCAAAGCCCGCCGCCTCCGCGGTGCGGGCCATGCCGACGATGCCGCCGGCCGGCCCGGACAGGATGGAGTCCTTGCCCCGGAACAGGCGGGCGTCGGTGAGGCCGCCGCTGGACTGCATGAACTGCAGCCGGACACCTTTCAGCTCGCTGGCGACCTGATCCACGTAACGATCAAGGATGGGCGACAGGTAGGCGTCCACCAGCGTGGTATCGCCCCGCGATACCAGCCTCATCAGCGGGCTGGTCGCATGCGACATCGACACCTGCGTGAAACCCGTGTCGCGGGCGATCTCGCCAATCTGGGACTCGTGCGCCGGGTACCGGTAGCCGTGCATGCATACCACCGCCACCGACCGGAAGCCGTCGCCGTAAGCGGCCCGCAGGTCGTACCGTACGGCGTCTTCGTCCAGGGCGGTGACGACCTCGCCCCGGGCCCCGATCCGCTCGGTGACCTCGACCACCCGCGCGTAGACCATGTCCGGGCGGACGATCTGGCGGTCGAAGATCCGGGGCCGGTCCTGGTAGGCGATCCGCAGCGCGTCGCCGAATCCGCGGGTGATTACCAGCACGGTCGGCTCGCCCTTGCGCTCCAGGAGAGCATTGGTCGCGACCGTCGTGCCGAGGCGGACCACGGAGATCCGCTCCGCCGGAATGGGATCGCCGTCCGGCACGCCGAGCAGATGCCGGATGCCGGCGACGGCGGGATCCGCGTACCGGCCCGGGTCCTGTGAGAGCAGCTTGTGGACCGCGAGCGTGCCATCCGGGCGGCGCGCGACCACGTCGGTGAACGTGCCGCCACGGTCGATCCAGAACTCCCAGCCGCTGCCCATGCTCACCGACCCTCGCCACCTGCCCCGCAGCTGACCGGCCGATCCTCGCCCGCGCCGGCCCGGCCAGGGCCGTATCCATCGTCTGACCGCTGCGGTGAAAGCGGCTTGGTGAACGTCCACCACGGCCGTCTCCCTCGTGCCCGCAGAATACCTGCCCGGACACGCTACCCTCGACAGGCCGCCCGGACGCCGGGCGCCACCAGCGCGAATGCCCATGCCCCGGGCACGAACCTCAGGTAGCGGTTCCCGATCTTGGCCACGAGGAGGACTGCCAGCCCCAGCAGCGCCATCGTGCCGAAGGTGTACATGATGCCCTTCGTGCATTGGCCTTGCTAGTTTTCACGCTCGCGCGGGCCGCCGGGCCGCCGGGCCGCCGGTTGCGGGCAGGGTCCAAGGTCCGAATACGGCAGGAATGGACGGCCCTTTCCAATTGCGCCATCCGGACGAATTCGCGTACGTGACGCGCGGGGGCCGGTACTACAGTTCGGGTTCGTCCATACCGAGCAGCGCGCCCGTAACCAACAGGCAACAGTCCCAGCGCCGAGGTACATCTTGACTTTGAGCTGCAAAGCAGCATAGCTTTGAAGTACAAAGTTTCGCTCTGGCTCCGAGCAGACCTGGAGGCCGACGTGCTAGAGGACCAGGACATGAGCGCGCAGGAAGCGGCAACCGTCGTGCGGGATGCCCGCGCACGCGCTCGCAAGGAGCTAGTCATCAGCGCGCCTTTCGTTTATACGGCGTGGGGGCTGGTCATGCTCATCGGCTACGGGGCGATGTGGCTGTCCGTTCGCGGCCAGCACCCCTACACAGGGCCCTCGGGTGTCTCGATCGCGGCGGTGTTCGTGCTGGCCGGTTTCGCGGTCGCGGCCGTCCTGGTCATCGCCAGTAAGGCGGTCGCGGGCATCGACGGCCAGTCCGTGCGGCACCGCCGCATCATAGGGAGCACGTGGGCGATCGGATACCTGATCCTGCTCATCGTCGCGTCCTCGATCAGCGGCTCCGTTAGTACCCGGACGGTCACGTTCGTGGGATTCGCAGGTCCTGTGCTGCTGGCCGGGCTGACCTATATCCTTGCCTTCGTCCTTGCCCGGGACTGGTCGGCGTTCGCCCTCGGAGCGTGGCTAGTGATCGTCGGTGCCAGCTGTGCATGGCTGGCACCCGCGACCATCCTGGCGACCTGTGCGCTGGCTGGCGGCGGGGCGTTCCTGCTGGTGGCGGTCATCGAGACCGGGCTCCGCGCACATGACCGCTGAGACCGAGCTTGACCCGGTCATCCATGCGCCCGCGCGGCTGCGCCTGATGGTGACGCTGGCCACGCTGCGGGACGGGGACAACCTGTCCTTCAGCCGGCTGCAGGAGCTGCTCGGGCTGACCCCCGGCAACCTGATCACCCACCTGCGCAAGCTCGAGGACGCCGGTTACGTCGCGACGGTCAAGTCAGGCAGCGGCGTCACCGCCCGGACCTCGGTCAGCCTCAGCCAGCGAGGCCGCAAGGCACTGGACACCTACACAGCGGTCCTGCGGCAGCTGCTGGATTCAGCCAGCACCGACGGGACCCGCCCGCACTATCCGGGCCCGGCAAACCCCGCTCCATAATCGGAAGAGGTCGCCGGGAGTCATCTCCCCGAGCCCATATACCGGCGTGCCCACCGGCACCTGCTGGAACGTCGTCCGGGGGATCGAGATCCCGGCCGCCGCGTACGCCATCATCACCAGCCCGGAGCAGTCGCAGCCGGCCGGGCCGGTGCCGCCCCAGAGGTAGGGCTTGCCGAGCTGGGCTGCAATCCAGAACTGCAGGTCATCAGATGGCGCCGTGAGCCGAGCGGACAGTCACCCGTCTGCTGCCCGCTCATCGCGAGGTGGAAGGAATCTTGGCTCTTCTTGCGTGGACCTTTGCCCCTGGTTCGCTAGGTGCGACGGGGTCAGGGTGAGGGTGGGAAAGACATGCGTGGTCACCGGTGATGGGTTCTGGTCGAAGGCCGTCACGTGGGCGACGGGGATCGCGAGAGCGTGACCGTCGAGGTTCATGGGGCGCCGATGGCGCGGCGCCTTATCCGGTGCGGTGGAGAGTTCAAGCCACAAAGCGGAGGAGGGCAGCATGACCGAGAACCGGATCGCACCATCAGCCTCCGCCGTTGAGCGAACGTTCAGGTATAACCGCCTGTGGCTCCAGTTCCTGCTGGCCGGAGCCAAGGTCGCGACCGGTCAGACGCCCAAGGAGGTGATCTGGACCAAGAACAAGGCCACACTGTACCGCTATGTGCCGTTAAGGGAGACGCGGTTCCCGGTTCCCCTCCTGCTGGTTTATGCGCTCATCGATCGGCCCTTTATCCTAGATCTGATCCCGGGCAACAGCTTCGTGGAGTATCTGATCAAGCGGGGTTTCGATGTCTATCTGCTCGACTGGGGGATTCCGGGCGACGAGGATCACGCGCTCTCGTTCGACCATTATGTGCTCGACTATCTTGCCGAGGCGGTCAGGCAGGTGCTCAGGACTTCCCACGCCGAGGCGGTCACCCTCTTTGGGGCCTGCATCGGGGGCCTGCTCAGCGCTATGTACGCGGCCCTCTTCCCAGGCCCTCATCTCCGGAACCTCATTCTTTACGCTACCCCCATCGATTTCTCCCCCGAGAACCTGGGGTGGTTTCGATGGATCACTGCTCCGGGCGTTCACCCCGAATGGCTGGTGGCGCCCTTTGGGAACGTGCCTCCCGAATTCGTCGGGAGCACCCCCCGCCTGCTCAAGTTGATCACTGACTGCCTCGGTACCTTCCTTGGGCATGGGAAGCTCCTGAGCCAGGACCCGTCGCTGGCAACCTGGATCGCCCTCAACCAGTGGGTGAGCGAGGGTATCCCTTTCGCCGGCGAAGCGTTTCGGCAAATGATTCACGACTTGATTCAGCACAATAAGCTCGTGAAAGGGGAGTTCCAGCTGCGGGGGCGCCCCGTCGACCCCAAGAACATCACATGCTCGCTATTGAGTATTGCAGGCACACAGGACATCATTTGCCGGGCGCCCCAGGCTGAGGCGATTATGCACCTGGTCAGCAGCCAGGACAAGCAATTCTGCGTGCTGGAGGGCGGGCACATCGGCATGCTGACGGCTGCCGAGGCCCAGCAAGGGCTCTGGCTTAAGGTTCACCGCTGGCTGGGGGCCCGCTCGCAGTAGTTTCTGTCCGGCCTGTCCATCCTCGTAGCCGCCGGATCGTGGGAGTGAGCGCCGGGGCCAAGGCTGGCGAAGCCACCGAATCCGCGCGCTGGACAGCGTGCTGTCCCAGCGAGCGACTGCAGAACCGCGCATCCTAATCGGAGCGCGCGATGGCCCGGCCCTGAGCGGCTGTGAGCGAGCGAGCAAGAATCTGGTCCGGGTCCTGGTGCTGATGACCAATGTGCACCCGGGTCACGAGGTTGGGCCAACGATCTTGACCGCCGTCTCCTGCGGCCGTGCCTCCGCGGGGGTAAGGGTTCCGGTGAGGTAGCGCTGGATAGCCGGTCCGACGGCCTGAACTAGATCTTCGGGGGTGGCGGCTGCGGCGCCCGGCAGCCTGAGCAGGTACCGGGCGAGCATGAGGCCTCCCATGTGCGAGCCGACGAGCGCGGCGCGTAGGTCACGCTGGTCGTCTGCCACGACAGCACCGAGTGCGCCGAGCAGCAATGAGCTGAGCATGTCGCGAAGCAGCCGGGCGGCGTGGTCGTGGGATAGCGCTGTCCGGAGCATGGCAAGCATCCGCTCGCGGATGTCGGGGCGGTTGTCCCACAGGCTGATGGCTCGTCTGATGATCTCTTCTCCTGCCCGGCCGGGATCGTCGCCGATCCCGGTGAGTACGGCCGCCAGATCCACGGGCGGCTCGATCACAGCGGCTAGGAGCCCGTCCTTGTCACCGAAGTAGTGGTAGATGAGCGCCGGGTTGACGTCGGCTCGGGTGCCCACGGCGCGCATGGTGGTTCGCTCGAACCCCCGTTCTGCGAATAGTTCCCGGGCGGCGTTGAGCACGGCCTGGCGTGCGTCTGGGCTGCCGTGGGGACGTCGCCCTCGCGTGGGCATCAGGAGGCGTTCGCCGCGCGAGCCAGCACTAGCATCCGTTCCTCGATCGTCGCGGGAACCGGCTGCATGGTGGCCTCGATGCCAGCGGCGTTGAGCACTTCTTGTAGCTTGGCCGGGCTGGCATTGGCCACCCGGATCGCCCGGCCCTCCAGCATGACGGGCGCACCCGCGGCGTTGAGCGCGGCGAAGGCTTGCGCCCAGTCGCTAGTGCGCACAGCGACGGCAGTTGTCGAGCCTACGATGTCGGCCTCGCTGCCCTGGGCTACTAGCTGGCCGTTCGACATGAGCAGCAGCCGGTCGCACTGCTGGGCCTCCTGCATGTAGTGCGTCGTCACCAGGACGCCGCCGCCGTGCTCGGCCTGCGTGCGGATCGTGTCCCACAATGCCGCGCTGGCGAGCACGTCCACGCCTGAGGTCGGTTCGTCGAGCACGAGCACCTCGGGTGAGTGCGCCAGGGCGGCGAGGAACGCAACCTGGCGCTGTACCCCGAGCGGCAGCTCGCGTACCAGGACGTCGGCGTGTGCTGTCAGTGCGGGTGGTAGCACGGGCTCCGCAGCGCGGTAGGCCCGCGCGCTGAACGACAAGTTCTCCCGCACGGTCAGGTCGCCGTAGAGGCCCAGGCCCTGCGGCAGGTACCCGAGCCGTCGGCGGCGCTCCCTGTCGGGCGGGCCGCCGAGCAGCTCGACGCTGCCGGAGGTCACCGCGATCAGGCCCAGGAGCATCCGGATGAGCGTGGTCTTTCCCGCTCCGTTGGCACCGAGCAGGCCGACTACCTCACCCGGTTGCACCTGCATTGACACGTCGTCCACCGCGGTGAACGCGCCGAAGCGGCGCGTCACATGCTTGGCGCGCATCTGAACGGCCGTCATGACAGAACCTCGTTGCGGCGCACGAGCGACAGCGCGATCACGATGTCCTCCAGGTCGGGCGCGACGACCGTGATTCCGGGCGGCGGGCCGGCGCCGGGCCAGTACTCATGCTGCACCCGTCCCCGGCGCCAGGCCCATTCCGCGCGGACGGGCTCGTCGGTTTGCGTGACCACGCCGGCGAAGCCCGCACGCACCTGGTCGTAAGACCCCTGGACGAGTATCCGGCCGCTGTCGAGCACGACGAGCTGCGCGGCGCGTTCGGCCTCATCAAGGTAGGTCGTCGACATGAGCACCGCCGTGCCCGACGCCGCAGCCTCCGACACCAGGCGCCACAGGTCGATGCGGCTTACCGGGTCAACGCCGGTGCTGGGCTCATCGAGGATGAGCAGCGCGGGCCGGTGCACTATCGCCATGATGAAGCCGAGTTTGCGGCGCATCCCTCCGGACAGCCGTGCGGCGAGCCGACCGGCCGCGGGGGTGAGTGACGCCCGGTCCAGCAGCTCAGCGCGGCGCGCTGTGAGTTCCTCGCCGGCCAGGCCGTAAATGCCCGCGACGAAATCGATGTTCTGCTTGACGGTCAGCGCGGCCCAGCTGCCCGCCAACGCGGGCAGGTAGCCAAGGCGCTGCTTCGGCGGCGCCTCGATCGTGCCACCGTCCAGCGGCACCTCGCCGGCCAGCGCGCGCAGCAACGTGGACTTGCCGGCGCCGTCTCCGCCGACCACCGCGACCACCGATCCGCCAGGCACCTCGACGGTCACATCGTCGAGCGCGAGCGTATGCCCGAACCGCACCGTAGCCGAGCGCACTCCGAACATCACGCAGTGCCCACCGTCTCTGCCGCGGCCGGCTGCTTGCGAGCCGGGCTCGCGGGTCGTCCCGGCGCCAGGTCCCGGCGGAAGCGCAGCGTTGCACCAGTGAATATCACTACTGCCATCACCGTGAGCACGAGGAACGGCAGCCACAGCGCGGTGATCGGTTCTCCGCGCAGCATGATCCCCTGCGAGATCATGGTGAAGTAAGTCAGCGGCAGCAGGTAACCGATCCAGCGGACCCCAGCGGCCATCGCCTCCAGGGGAAAGATCATCCCGGAGAGCAGGATCTGCGGGATAAGGAAGAAAAACGCGGTCTGGATCGCCTGGCCGGCTGTCTGCGAGATCGTTGAGATGAACACGCCGAGGCCGAGCACGACGAACAGGAAGATCCCGGCCCCCAGCGCGAACGCCAGCGGGCTCCCGTTGAACGGGACACCGAACAGGACGATCCCCAGCACGGTCACTATGATCATGTCGACCGATGCGACCAGGAAGTACGGTGCGATCTTGCCCAGGATCACCTGGCTCGGCTTGATCGGCATCACCGCGAGCTGCTCCAGCGTGCCGGCCTCCCGCTCCCGCACAATGCCGATGCTGGTGATCATCGTGCCGATAAAGGTCAGGATCAGCCCAATGATCGCCGGGACCATCACCCACGACGTCTTCAAGCCGGGGTTGTAGAGCACCTGCGTCTTGACCTTGTTGCCGGCCTTGTTGAGCGCGGCCACGGCCGACTGCGCGGCGAACAAGTTGGACCCGTTCACCAGAGCGAGCGCTGGGGTCTGCCCGGTAACGAAGGCCACGTCCACCTTGTTGTCTTGCAGCAACGTCTCCGCGTCAGCCTGCGTGCCCGATGGTTCGGTCACCGTGACATCAAAGAGCGACGGCAGCATCTTGGCCACCTGCGAGGCCTGCGGGCCCACGACGGCCGTCTTGAGGCTGGAGACGTAGAAGTTCGCCGCATAGCCGAAGATCACCAACAAGAGCAGCGGCATCACGACCAGCATGCCCAGAGTGCGCCGATCACGGACAAGTTCCCGGAACTCCTTGACGATCATGGCCCTCACGCCAAGAACGATAGAGCTCTCCAGAAAACAAATCAACAACTGGTGAAATTCTGCCGCTGAGCCACAATTCGGCCACCTTCTGCAAGCCCATCCGCTGCCGCGTGACGGGAGGC
>CAVSZI010000008.1:0-141496 GCA_963732345.1 uncultured Actinomycetes bacterium
TATGACGGAACTCAGGCCGGGCCGCCGAGAGCACCTAACGTGACGTCATGGACAACCGAGTGCAGGTCCGCGAGTTCCTCGCCTCCCGGCGGGCGCGGATCACCCCCGGGCAGGCCGGCCTGCCCGCCTATGGCGGCAACCGCCGGGTGACAGGACTGCGCCGGGAGGAGGTCGCGATGCTCGCCGGGGTCAGCATCGACTACCGACCGCACCGGCCGCTACCCGGACACGTTCATTCCCGAGGTACTGGAGATGACCGGCCATTCCGCGGTCCGGCAGCTCGTCGACCGCGCCCTCGGCCGGCCCGGCCGGATCGACGCCATCGTCAGCAACGCCGGCTACGGCCTGTTCGGCGCTGCCAAGGAACTGGCTCCCGGGCACTCGAATCCACCATCGACACCCTGCGCAAGCGGATCGAAGACTTCCAGAAGCGGACCAGCCTGGCCGCCTCCACCGACTTCCCGCCCCGGCGACAGACCACGCAACACCTGCCGCGCATAGCCGCGCTCCCGGAACAAGAACACGAGATCGGGCAGTCCGGGCGTTTGCTCGCCCTGGCGCAGATCAGTGTCCACGAGATCGGATCGATCGAGGCGTACTTCGCGCAGCCTGGCACGGGCCAGGTTCGTGTGCGGCATCTGAGTTCCTGCCAGGTCGCCGCCATCGAGCTGAAGGCCACGCAGGTCTGTCCGCGACAGGTGAAGGATTCGCGCATCCGGTGATGGCGGCGGCCGACAGCCCAAGACGCCTACGGCCGCCGCGATATCGGGGGCACGGATACTCGGCCAAGACAGGCGCTCCTCCACGGTGGCGGTGGGATGCTGGTAACGCTAACGCTAACCGGCAAGGGCTGGGCGTTCAGGCGCGCCGCCGAGGCAGCCATTACCGGCACGATCGGCCCATGGGCGGCAGCGCTCGGCGAACAGCACCTGCTCGCTCTCGGCGGCCGGGCTCAGCCCTCGGCGAGATAGCCGTACCGGTCGCGGAAGGCCTCGGGCGTGAGCCCTGAGGCCGCTGCGATCGGGCGGAGTTTCTCCGGATCCTCGAGGTCCTCGCGGTCCAGCCGGATCATGTACTCGCGGGCCACCTGGTACGAGCTCGACTCGATGTTCACCAGCCGGATCCGCACCCGCCCCGTCTCGGGGTCGCTGAACGACCCGAAGGGCAGCGGCACCATGTGCCCTTCCTGGATCGTGACCATGCCGCCGGGCTCGTCGCCTTCCAGCACCCGCTTCAGGTAGTCGACGGCACCGTAGCCAAGGTCGCGGGTGTACTCGATGTCGAACGGGATGGGGGGCGCGCACCGGAGTTCGTAGCCGATGTTCTTGCCCTCGACCGTGACCTTCTCCCCTCGCTCCTTGAAGCGGTCCTTGACCTGCTTCGCCAGCAGGCGGTCCAGCTCGAGCTCGGCCAGCCGGACGTGGCCGTGCTCGTCTCGCTCGGCCTCCGGCATGGCCTGCTGGAGCTCGTCCGGGGGGAGGCGCAGGCCGATGCCCTCGGCGAGCACCGCCACGCCGAAGGGGCGGCCGTGGGCGATCCGCTTGAGCATCGAGCTCTCCAGGACGTCCACCAGGCGCGACAGCCGGATGGGCTCGTCGCGGGGGAATTCCTCGGCGATCAGCGTGAGGGTGGCCCCGGCCGACTTTCCGATGCCCACGGCCAGGTGGCCGGCTGAGCGGCCCATGGCTACCACCAGGTACCACCGCTGGGTGGTGATGGCGTCGGTCATCAGGTTGTTGACGAGCTGGACCCCCACGCTCCTGGCGGTCTCGAAGCCGAAGGTCGGCGTGCCGCCCGGTAGCGGCAGGTCGTTGTCGATGGTCTTCGGCACGTGCGCCACGCGCAGGCCCCCGCCGGCCGCCTCGGCCAGCCGGGACGCTGAGAACGCGGTGTCGTCCCCGCCGATCGTCACGAGCGCGTCGATCCCCAGCTTGTGCAGCGACTCCAGACAGGCGTGCAGCCTCCAGTCCGGGTCGGAGGCGTCCTCGTCGCGCACCGTCGGGTTGGCCCGCGAGGTCCGGATGATCGACCCGCCCTGGACGTGGATCCTCGACACGTCCGTGATGGACAGGGGCCGAGCCTCCTCGATCCGGCCTTCGATGAGGTGCTGGAAGCCGTCCATGATCCCCAGGACGTCCCACCCGGAGTTCCGGGCCTCGATCGTGGCCGCAGAGATCACCGAGTTCATCCCCGGGGCTGGGCCGCCGCCGCACAAGATTCCGAGCTTCACGCCCCCATCGTTCCAGCAACGAGGCGATCTGGGCAAGCGGACTGGCCCCGGAGTTCAGAACCATGCCCGATCACAAATCCCGGCGCCACGACGCGCCACCGCCCGCGCAGCATCTATCTGGCTGGTGATCATGCGCACGCGATCCGCGTGTGATGGCGCGCGGCTCCCAGAGGTCAAAAGCGTCTACAGTACCGGCCCGTACGCCGGCCACCAGCGGGGCAGGCCGCCGGTGCGCTTGTGCACGTCGGGCGCCGCAGCCGGATCGACCAGCTCAGCGACCTCATCGACGGTAAACGGCGCAAGCGTGGGCGTCACGGCGCCGTACCGGCCGAGGTCGGCGAGGACGCCGCCAGCCGACCGACCCTGGGCGATTCCGCATCAGGTCCAGCAGGAGCCAACGCTCACCCACGTTGACGCCCGGGTCAGCGCTGAGTTCCCGCGTCGTCTTCCGGCCCAGCGGGAAACCTGGCCAGCGTCGCGTCAACCGGATCCTTCGCCATGACCGACAACTCTGACGACGCCCGGTCGGCCGGCGATTGCCTTTTCGACCGCGGAGAAGCTGATGCGTTCTTGTTCCAGGCGGACTGACGAAGCATGGGCGCCAGAGATGAGCTCGGCGTACAGAGCCGATTCGGACGGATCGATGCTCCAGCGCACGCTGCTCGGATTTCAGCTCCTCGGCCCGGTTCACCATTGACTGCCAATCGATCTCGGCGAACCCCCGCGTCTGGTCCAGTCCCGCGAGCACCTGGCCGCGCTCAATCGACCCGTCCCTGGCCTTCTTGTGCCGGTCCTCCTCCGCGCTGATCGCGGTGAGCCGCGCGGCCAGGGCCGTGGCCCGGTTCAGCAGCGCATCGGTCTTCCGCTCGCTGGACCAGCCGAGCACATACGTGCTGCGGTCGTCGATGCGCTTGCGGTCGTCCTTCTCATGCCGCCCCCCGCCGCCCTTGATCTGGCCGGCCTTGGTGATCGCCCGGGGCAGCCGGCGGAACTCCGCCATCGTCTCAACGCACTCAACGTCGGCGCGGCTGGCCAGTTCCCGTTCCAGCCATGGAGCGAAGGGCGTGTCCTTGAGCTCCAGCTTGACGGCCAGGGTCTTCCCGCCGAGCGCTGGGGGCGCCGCCCGTCCCGCCCGTGCTGTCTCGGGGACCCGGTAGTAGACGATGCGCCCGTTCAGGTGGTGGCCGTTGATCCAGTCAGACACCACGGCGTAGTGCCCATCGGGGACGAGGACGGACAGCGCGAAGGAGTGCAGCAGGCGTTCGGCGGCGCCTTCCCAGTCCGCCTCCTCCGGGCGCACCGCGATCAGCTCTCCGGCGAACGGCAGTGCCTCAGGCGCCAGCTTCAGCTCGCGGCACAGCCAGGGCCCGCAGGTCCAGTTGCCGCCTCGGAATGTTGTTCTTGTGCCCGAATCCACGTAGACCTGCTCGAATAGGGCGCCCGGATCGGTCTCCTCGTCGGCGTTGCGGACCTGCTCGCTGTCAATACGTGTCTTCTCGACCGGCGCGTACAGCGGGCGCTCCAGGGGAAGGCGGATGGCCGGCGAGGGCGCGTCCAGCTCGGTATTTACCGGGATGTTCCGCATGTCGCGGAGCTGGAGCGCATGCGACTCGATGCCGCGCAGGATGTCGATCACCCGGCGGTTCTCGAACCACACCTGGTCATCGAGGAACCGCCGCAGCTGCTCGGAGAGCTGCCGGACGGTCGCCTGGGTCCGTTCGGCGGCATCCAGCCAGTCGTAGCGAACATGCCGCAGCCGCGGATCGTGCTCGGCGATCTCGGTGAACTGGTGCACGCGGTCCAAGAGGCCGGACAGCTCCTCCTGGCGCGCCTGGGACAGCAGGAAACCGTAGAACGCCTGGAACGACTTACCCTGGTCCGAGCCGGCGATTGACTCCCGGCTGCCCAGGACATCGTCTAGGAGTTCACCTTTGCCGCCGTGCCAGCCGGCGATCTTTTCCCGCAATGACGATCAGATAGCCCGCGTCGAGGCGGGCGATATGCCGATGCTCGACGGGACCGCGGTGCGTGACCGCTACCAGCAGTTCTCGGTGACCGCGCGGGAACTGCTCGCTGACTTTCGTCAGGTGGAGGAGAACTTCCGGAAACTGGACCGGCAGTTGCCCGTCACCCCGCCTCACCCAGGCCGCTGCGGCCAGCGCCCTGGCGCCGCGCTGTTAAGGTCGCGGACGGAGAACTGGCCCGGTTCACCCGCCGCTCCCCCGCCTAAGCCGTCCCAGTTTCCCGGGCTGCGGGGGCTGGCGTGTAATGGGGAAGACTGACGATCGCGATGGAGGGAGCCTGATGGCGTACCAGGTAGTGAATCCGGCGACGGGGAAGCTGGAGAGCGAGTACCCGACGGCGACCGACGCGGAGATCAGCGACGTGCTGGGGCGGGCGGACCGGGGCTACCGGTCGTGGCGGCGGACGCCGCTGGAGGATCGGGCCGGGATCCTGCGCCAGGTCGCTCAGCTGTACCGGGACCGCGCGGACGAGCTGGCCGCGATCATCACCCGGGAGATGGGCAAGATCACCAAGGCGGCGCTGGGCGAGCTGAAGTTCGCCTCCAACATCTACCGGTACTACGCCGAGCACGGCGCCGAGCTGCTGCGGGACCAGCCGCTGGACAGCCGGCTGCCCGGGTCGGCCTGGGTGCGCAAGAGCCCGATCGGGGCGCTGCTCGGGATCATGCCGTGGAACTACCCCTACTACCAGGTGGCCCGGTTTGCGGCGCCGAACCTGATGATCGGGAACACCATCGTGCTCAAGCACGCGCCGCAGTGCCCGGAGTCGGCGCTGGCCATGCAGCAGATCTTCCGTGACGCGGGGTTGCCGCAGGACGCTTACATCAACGTGTTCGCCAGTAACGAGCAGGTCGCGCACATGATCGCGGACCCGCGGATCGCCGGGGTGTCGGTGACCGGCAGCGAGCGGGCCGGATCGGCGGTGGCCGCCGCCGCCGGGCAGCACCTGAAAAAGGTCGTGCTGGAGCTGGGCGGCAGCGACCCGTTCATTGTGCTGGACGGCGCCGAGCTGCCCGCGGTGGCCAAGACGGCGGCCGCGGCCCGGATGGAGAACGGCGGCCAGGCCTGCAACGCGTCCAAGCGGATGATCGTGGCCGAAGGCGTCTACGACGACTTCATGACCGAATTCACCGCGGCCATGTCCGGCTACGTGACCGGCGACCCGACCCACCCGGCCACCAGCTACGGGCCGCTGTCCTCCGAGCAAGCGGCGCAGAACCTGATGACCCAGATCGAGGACGCGGTCAGCAAGGGCGCCACCGTACACCTGGGCGGGCACCGGCTGGACGGGCCCGGCGCGTTCGTGGAGCCGACCGTGCTGTCCGGGGTGACGCCGGACATGCGCGCCTTCCGCGAGGAGCTGTTCGGCCCCGCGGCCGTGGTGTACAAGGTGGCCGACCCGGACGAGGCCGTCGAGCTGGCCAACAGCAGCGCGTTCGGCCTGGGCGGCTCGGTGTTCAGCAGCGACCAGCAGGTGGCCATGGACGTGGCCGACCGGCTGGACGTGGGTATGGTGTGGATCAACACCGCCGAGCTGGGCGGCCCGGAACTGCCGTTCGGCGGCACCAAGCGGTCCGGGGTCGGCCGCGAGCTCGGCCCGCTCGGCATCGACGAGTTCGTCAACAAGAAGCTCATGCACACGCCGCCCGGAGGCTAGCAGCGCGCGCCGTCCACCTACCGGTGCCCGACCTGCTAGCAGCCAAGACGGAACTGGCCGTCGGCGCCGGCCTACTGGCCGGCTAGCTTCGGCGCAGCACCGCGGCCTGTTTCTCCAGCGGGAGGATCTCGGAGCCGAAATCCGGGTACGCGTCAAGCCAGCGCTGCAGTACTTTGTGCATGTCCGGCACGACGAGGTCGTCGAGGACGGCGGTGGCAACCGGGCTCAGCGATCCGCTCAGCAACGGCAGCGCCGGATACCGGGCCTGGTGACCGGTGGTCGCGGGGGGCCCGTCAACGAAAAGGAGATCGATCCCCGTCAGGTCCTCCCATGCCCGCCTCGCGTACCACGAGTAGGTCTCGCCATCAAGGCTGAAGCTCTCCAGCGGGGCGTCGCGTACCTCGGCGAGGTCGCGGACGTCATGCCTGGCCAGGAAGTCGCGGGTCTTGCCGCCGAAAACCGGGTCGTGATCGAGCGCGATGATCCGGCCGTCGATCTTGAACCGCCGCATCGCTAGTGCGAGCCACAGCGTGGAGACGCCGCTGCCGCATTCCACCACGAGCGACGGCCGTTCGCTGATAACCAGGTCGACCAGCACCACGAGCAGGTCTGGCGACGCTGCCCAGCCCCGGGTGGCGGGCACCACGTCGTTGGCTGGCAGCACGGCACCCAGGTTCTGCAACGCTTCCAGCTGGCGGAATGTCTGCTTGATCTCTTTCTTGATCTCTTTCTTGATCTCCTCGATGTCGGCTCCGACCCGCCGTACGGTGTCGTGCGTGCGCGTGGTTTCGCCGGCCAGGTTGCCGATCCGGCTGGCCAGGTCGAGGCTGTGCCTGATCAGCAGCAGCAGGCCGCCAAGCAGCGGTCCCAGCGCCATCAGTGCCACTGTCGGCACCGCGCCCGCGCCTGTTGCCAGCCCAAGCCCGAGCGCGCCAGCCAGCCACGCGGTGACCAGCACGGCTACTGTCTCGATGCGCACGAGCTGCCGGATCAGTCGGCGCATGGCGGACTCCTTTATCCTGCGGTCGGTGAGGTCTTCATGTTCGGGGCTGAGCTGGGCAGATGGCCTGCGGCTGATGGAGTGCCCACAGGTTAAGCGGGCTTGGCCACACAGGCCGGGTTCTAGCGCTTCCAGTGTGGATCGGCTTCGGCGATGGCGAGGCTGAGGGCTTCGAGTTCAGCGACGAGTTCGCGGAACCGGCGCTGGTTGTCGAACCAGGGCTGGTAGTCGGCGAGTTGCTCGTCGGTCAGGATGCGGGTGGCGGTCTTGCCGCACGTCTGGCGCACCTCATTAAGCATAAGTGCTGTATGAATAAAGTAGAGGCGACAGCTTTTCAGACCGGCGCCGATGGATTGGCCCGGACCGTTTAGCGTAGCTGGCGGGCCTGATCACGTTCGCGGTTCTGCCGGCCCTGCCTGCGCAGGGAGCGGCCTAGCCGGTCCGGGGACGGGACGACCAGGGGGGTGCCGCCCTCGCGCAGGTAGTCCAGGGCCTTCCAGAGTTCTTCGCGTTCGACGTTCTTGCCGGGCTTCTTGTAGGCGAAGATCCGGATGCAGCCCGCCTCGGTCAGCGCGGTGATATGCCGGTCCAGAAACTGGTCCTTCGTGGGGACTGCCATCCCGCTGGCGGGTGTCACCTGGTGGGATCCATGGTCCGTGACTGGTCCTGTTCACGGCACTTGAGCGGCGGCCGCCCAGGCAAGGCCGATATAACGGAGCGGAAGGCCGCGCTGACCGATCCTGACCGTGGCCTGCAGAATTTCCGGTCCGCGCCAGGCAAATCCGCTTTGTGTCACGTACTACGGGTATCTCGTAAATTCCGCTTCGAATGGAGACGGCCAATGCATGAGAAAACGATATGGGCTCCCTTTGGGCTGGTGGCCATGGCGCTTATCGCTGCGGCATGCGGCAGCTCATCGACGACCCCTCAGAGCCCGGGCAGCCCGTCAGCGGCCGGCGCTTCCTCCGCCGCCTCGGCCAGCGCGAGCTCATCCGGGACGGCCCTGAAGACCGCCACAATCGGCGGCGTGACCGTGCTGACCAACGCCAAGGGCTTCACGCTGTACTCATTCGCCCCGGACACGGCAACCAGGTCGAACTGCAACGGGGCGTGCGCGACATACTGGCCACCGGTGAAGGGCCCGGCGACCGCGGGCCCCGGCGTCACCGGCACGCTCACGACGATCACGCGCTCGGACGGCTCGATGCAGGCCGCCTACGACGGGCATCCGCTCTACACGTATGTCGGTGATACCGCACCGGGTCAGGCGAAGGGCAACGGGCTCAACCTGTCCGGCGGTGTGTGGCACGAGGTGACCGCTTCCGGCGGCGCGGCGCCGGCCCAGAGCTCGTCATCGGGCTCCGGTGGCGGCGGCTACTGAGCGGCCGGGTGACGGCCGGCTGCCGGAGGAGCACGAGGTGACGGAGCAGAGGCGGCCAGCCACGCGCACAAGGACACGGCTCGCACTGCGGCTGGCCGGGGGCGGGCTGCTGTTCGCGACGGGCGCGATTCACCTTGACCTGTACCTGACCGGCTACCGGTCGATCCCGACGATCGGCTGGCTGTTCCTGCTCCAGGTGATCGCGGCCTTCGGGCTCGGTGCCGTGGTGCTGGCGACCGGCGAATGGCTCGCCGCGGCGGCCGGCGCCGGGTTTGCCTTGGCCACCCTGGGCGGCTACCTCCTGTCCTTGTGGATCGGCCTGTTCGCGTTCAAGGAGGTCCGGACGACGGCGGGGATCGTCGCCGGGGTGCTAGAGGTGGCTGCCTTCGCGGCCCTGGCGGGCCTGGCGGCTCTGGCGGCTGCGCCCGGCGGCCAGGCCGCGCCGGGCGGGGCCGGCGGGCGCCTGCTGGCCGGCCTGCGGGCTGGCGTGCCGGGTACCCGGGTGGTTGCGGCCTCGGTGGCCGGCGTGTCGATCGCGGCTTTGGCGGTGCTCGGCGCTTCGGTGGCGGCGGCTAACGGCCCGGGCGCGACCGCGGCGGGAGGCAGCCTGAAGACCACGCATATCGGCGGCGTGACGGTGCTGACGAACGCGAAGGGACGCACGCTGTACTGGTTCGCCCCGGATACCGCCACCAGGTCGGCCTGCTACGGGACGTGCGCCGCGTACTGGCCGCCGGTGCGGGGAGCCGCGACCGCCGGCCCGGGCGTCACGGGCAGGCTGGGCACGATCACCCGGTCAGACGGGTCGGTTCAGGCCACCTACGACCGCCATCCCCTGTACACCTATGCCGGCGACACCGCCGCGGGCCAGGCCAACGGCAACAGGCTCAACCTGAACGGCGGGCTGTGGTACGAGGTAACCCCGTCCGGCTAGCCGCCGACCGGCCCGGCGGCCACGGCCATCGCACCGACGGCGGTCAGCGCGGCCGCACCGCGCCACCAGCGTCGGCTGCAGTGTCCTCGGAACTGGCCGGCGGCCACGCTCGCCGCGCGGCCGGGCTGGCCGGAGCGGGGGCCGGGCTGGCCGGAAAATGGCCGCGCTGAACCGAGCATGGGGCTCCTTCTTTCCCCGTCCGGGCGGACTACCGGGTGGGGGGCCGGATGAACAGGCCCGACGACCTGGCCGTACTGGTCGAAACTGACCTGTCCCGTCTGCTTCCCGGCTTCGAATAGCAGCGGTACGTCAACGGTGGTGATCTCGGGCGCCGCCACCACGGCCGCCCGCGGCGCTCCGGCCCCGGGACGAGCCAGCTCCGCGATGAAGCGGTCCGCCGTGTCCCGGATCCGGTTGACCACGAGGTCCGCGGGTTCGTTCCGATCCCGCACAGTGTCAGGACTGTCCCGAGCCCTAGGAGCACGAACGCCGACGCCGACCGACCCGCCGGGCTTACGTTGGCTGGTGATGTGACTTTGCGGTGGCATGCTGCGCGTAAGAGCGAATTAATTACTTGATTTTCGGTCAGAAATATAGATATTTGCGGTAATTGGTGTCAATCTGTGCGGAACCGAACATCTGACTGACGGAGGGATGACTCCGGTGCGCGACTCTCACCTGCCCGCCAGCGACCCCCAGCGCGCATCCGGAAAACCATCGCGCGCAGCCGGGAGCCGCCCGCAGGTACCCATGTCACGGCGGCTGTTCCTCCGCACGGCGGCCAGCGGAACAGCCGGGATGGCGGCTTCGTCCGTGCTCAGTGCGCGCGGGCCGGGGGCCCGCGCGGCCGAGCGAACGGCCCCGCGGGAAACCGCGCAGACGGCCGGCGCCAGGAGACCCGCCGCGAGGATCGTCTCGTTCGACGCCGGCTGGCTGTTCGGCCCGGCGGCGGCAGGCAGCGACCAGCCGGGGTTCGACGACAACGCACTGGCGACGGTGACGCTGCCGCACACGGTGGCCCCGCTGTCCTGGCAGAACTGGGACCCCTCCACCTGGGAGCACGTTTGGGTCTACCGCAAGCACTTTGATGCGCCGGCCGACGTGAGCGGCCTGCGGGTGTTCCTCGACTTCTCGGCGGCCATGACCCACTCGACGATCACCCTGAACGGGACGCAGGTGGCGGACCACCTCGGCGGTTACCTGCCGTTCAGCGCCGAGATCACCGGCCACCTGCAGCCGGAGGGCAACGTGCTGGCCGTGACGCTGGACTCCACCTTCAACCTCGACGCGCCCCCGGACCGGCCGGCCCCTACATAAGCACATCTGTCGACTTCTGGCAGCCCGGTGGGATCTACCGCGACGTCAGCCTGCGGGCCGTACCGCAGATCTTCCTCGCCGACGTGTTCGCCAAGCCGGTCAACGTACTGGACGCCAGCGCGCGGCAGGTCGTGGTGCAGATCACGGTCGACGCCGCTGTCGTCCCCTCGGGCAAGGTCGGGCTGACCGTGGACCTGGTGGACGGCACCCGGACCCTGGCTTCCGCGACGGTCCCGGTCACGATCAGCAAGGCCGGCCAGGCGACGGTGACCGCCACGCTCACCGGCCTGCCGGACATCACGCTCTGGGACACGGACAACCCAAGGCTTTACACCGTGGTCGCCACGCTGACGACGGACGGCAGCCCGCTGCACGACTATCAGGTCAGGACCGGGTTCCGCGAGGCGTCCTTCCAGCTCGACGGGTTCTACCTCAACGGCAACCGAGTCAAGCTGTTCGGACTCAGCCGGCATCAGTTCTTCCCTTATGCCGGCGGCGCGATGCCCGCCCGCGTCCAGGCGAAAGACGCCGAAATTCTCCGCAACGAGCTCAACTGCAACATGGTCCGCTGCTCGCATTATCCGCAGTCGGAGGACTTCTACGACGCCTGCGACGAGCTCGGGCTCATGGTGTGGGAGGAGATCCCCGGCTGGGGCTACTTCGGCGACGCCGCGTGGCAGGCCGCGGCGTACCAGGACGTGCACGACATGATCGTCCGGGACCGGAGCCGCCCGTCGGTCATCGCGTGGGGCGCGATGCCGAACGAGGCGGGCGAGCAGGTCGAGGAGTACGCCCTGTACAACGAGCTCGTGCGTTCCCTCGACGACTCAAGGCCGACCGGAGGCGACGGCTCGACGACCGACGCCAGCTTCGTGTTCGACGTCTACAGCAACCACGACTACAGCAGCGTGACCGGCCCCGGCGGGGTGCGGGAACCGACCTTGGATCCTCCTGTCGACGCGGCCGGCAAGCCGTACCTGGTCTGCGAGGCCATCGGGACCTTGTCCGGACCGGCCATCTACTACCGGCGCACCGACACCCAGGCCGTCCAGCAGGGCGAGGCAACGGCGCACGCAACCGTGCAGCACATTGCGGCGTCCGACGACCGTTACTGCGGCCTGCTCGCCTGGGCCGGCTTCGACTACCCATCGGGCAGCGGCAACGAGTACCAGGGGGTCAAGTACGTTGGAGTACACGACCTGTTCCGGATCCCCAAGCCCGGCGCCGCCATCTACCAGGCACAGGCCGACCCGAAGCTCAGGCCGGTCATCGCGCCTGCCTTCTACTGGGACTTCGGCCCCACGTCGCCGGTGACGAACCTGGGGCCCGCGATGATCTGCTCCAATCTCGAACAGCTCAAGGTGTACGTCGGCGGGCAGCCGTTCGCGACCGTCACGCCGGACACCGCCGATTACGGCCATCTGCCGTACCCGCCGTCGTTCGTGGATTTCAGCACGGTAGACGGCTCGGCCCAGCCGGAACTGCGCATCGACGGCTACCTGGGCGGCGTCAGGGTCGCGTCCCGGTCCCTGGCCGGCGACCCGTCGGGCGACCGGCTGTCGCTGGCGGCCGACGACGCCGAGATTGATGGGGATGGCGTGGACGCGACGAGGCTGGCGTTCCGGACGGTGGACAAGTTCGGCGCGCCCCGCCCGTACGTGACCGGGACGGTCACCCTGACCGTCGACGGACCCGGGGTACTCGTCGGCGACAACCCCGTCGACTTCACCGCCACGGGCGGCGCGGCCGCGGCCTGGATCCGCTCGCTGCCCGGCTCGCCGGGCACGGTAACGGTCAAGGCCAGCCATCCCATGCTCGGTAGTGCCGTCGCGCGGATCAGGATCCGTGAGGTGCCATCGGCCGGCGCGCCCGTCCCCTACGGATCGCTGACTGTCACGGCCGCGCCCGCGCTCGTCGCGCCGGACAGCACCACGACGGTGACCGCGACGCTGACCAACAACGGCCTGCTGGCCCTGGACCACGTCGCCTTCTCCACCACTGCGCCCGACGGCTGGACGGCCCGCCCGGCCACGCCGGTCACCGTGACCGGCGTGCGCAGCGGGCAGATTCCCAGAGTGACCTGGAAGGTAACCGTCCCCGCTGGCGCCAACCCCGGCCAGGCCCCGATCACGGTGCAGGCTGTCTACACCGCCGGCCGACAGCGCGGCATCACGTACTCCAGCGTGAGCGTGCTGCGCGCCTACGCCACCCTGGGCGGCGCGTTCAACAACACCGGGATCAGCGACGACTCGGACCTCACGGCCGCGAACTTCGATGGTGTCGGCAACAGCTACTCCGCGCAGGCGCTCACCGCGGCGGGCCTCGCGGCGGGGGCGGCGGTTACACACGACGGGATCACATTCACCTGGCCGGACGTCCCGCCCGGCCAGCCGGACAACGTGCTGGCCCAGGGGCAGACAATCCTGCTGTCCGGGTCCGGCACCACGCTCGGCTTCCTCGGCGCCGGCAGCCCCAGCGATGAGAGCGGTACCGGGACCATCTACTACACCGATGGCAGCACGAGCAGCTTCACCATTACCCTGGACAACTACTTCGACAAGCCAGACACCGGTAACGACATTATCGCGACGCTGACGTACATCAACGACTCCAACGCTGCCACCGCCAGCGGTACGGCCGGGAAGCGGAACCAGACGGTCTACGTGTTCTACACGTCAGCCGCCATCGCGCCGGGCAAGACGGTCCAGGCGGTGACGCTGCCAGCCGGGGGCACCATCCCGGCGGGCGGAGGACGGGTCAGCGGGATCCACATCTTCGCGCTCGGCATCGGCCCGCTGTCGGCGAAGGGAGTACCGCTGAGCGGCAACGACAGCTGACGCCGCGCGGGAAAGCGGGCTGGAACCGTTGCATTGATCGAGCGGCGCGTACGACAGGTGCGATGATGCGGATGGCTGGCTCGTCAGATGACCGTCGAAAAGCTGGTCGAAGGCCACGCGGATTGACATCCTCCCCGCCCTGAAGGTCCCCATACCACCACCGAGTCCGCTCGCGTCGTCAACGTCGCCGCTGGGGTTGAGAACACCCACCGGGCAGCGCCCGTCCGCGACGGGCCGCCACCAGGCGCTTGCGGTCCTCATCGGCAAGTGGATCAACGAAGGCCACACGACCGAGATCGCGGGGATACGGGCGATCGGTAACGCGCATCTTCGCGGTGTTACCTCGTCCGGCACGCCTCACCGGCATAAGGCCGATGCGTCTGGGCCAGTCGTTCACCGAGGCACACGCGGCCCGCTTGAGTCATAGTGCGGATAGGGATCGTCAAGCCCCAGGCAGCGCCATATTACAGATCGTAACTCCGCCGTGCTCGCCGGCCTCGAACCCCAGAACCGGCGGCGGTTGGCCGCCACCGTCCGGAGACGGCAAGAGGGAACGCAAGCATTTCGGGTGTGCGGGTCGTGCCTTCGTGTTTCTGGCGCTGCGCCGCGTTCAGCTGCGGAACCGGATCCCGGCGGTGGCGTACTCGGCCAGCAGGGGCACCGGGGTGAACGCCTGGTCACCAGTAGCGGCGTGCATCGCCTCGAGCACGCTGACGACGTGCGCCGGGCCGGCGTCGTCGAGCATCTGAAGCGGCCCGCGGGGGTAACCGCAGCCGAGCATCATCGCGGTGTCTATGTCGGCTGGACTGGCATAACCGTCCTGGAACATCCGGACCGCGTCGTTGAACTGCGCGTAGGCGAGTGCCTCGGTGAGGAATCCCGGCCGGTCCCGGGTAGTGACCGCGTCCAGGCTGAGCCTGACCGCGAGCGCGGTCGCCTTGGCAGCCGTGCCTGGCGCGGTCACGTCCGGCAACACCAGCTCTGCGAGTCCCCGCTTGCCGTCACCTGCGTCGACGAAGTGGATACCGACCACATCGGCCGGGTGGCCCACGGTCAGGGCCGCGTCCAGGACCCGGTGCTTCGGGTCTGCCACCACGATGACCAGGCCGGCCTCGGGTGATGGCTGCGGCACGACGCTGATGCCGGCCGCCGCGATGTCGCTGGCCAGCTCGTCAAGCAGGCCGTCCGGTTCCCTGATGACCGCGACCTCGGCGGGAAGAGGCGCAGCCGCCAGGTCGTCATCCGCAGCGGCGGCCGCCGGAGTGCTGTTCCGATAGTCATAGAACCCGCGTCCGCTCTTGCGGCCGAACAGCCTGGCGTCGCACAGCTTGCGCAGCAGGGGCGCGGGCGCGTAACGGGTGCCACCGAACTCAGCCTGGAGTACCTCAAGGACCGCCAGAGACGTGTCCAGGCCGATCAGGTCAAGCAGCGTCAGCGGCCCCATCGGCAGGCCGAGCCCTACGTTGGCCGCCTTGTCAATGTCCTCGCGGGTGGCCTGCGCAGTTTCCAGCAGCCGCACCGCGTGGTTGAGGTAGGGCACCAGCAGCGCATTCACGATGAACCCGGCTCGGTCGCTGACCTGGACGGGAGTCTTGCGCAGATCACGGGACAGCAGAGCCAGCGTCTCGGCGGTCGCCGGCGAGGTGAGCACCGTGGAAATTACCTCGACCAGCTTCATGACCGGAGCAGGATTGAAGAAGTGCAGCCCCGCCACCCGGGGCGGATACCGCGTACCACCCGCGATCTCTGTGATCGACAGCGAGGAGGTATTGGTGGCCAGGATCGCATCGGCCCGGCAGGCCTCGTCCAGCTGGTCAAATAGGGTTCGCTTGAGTTCCATGCGTTCTGGTATGGCCTCGATCACCAGGTCGGCGCCGGCCACCCCGGCCGGGATGTCGTCCGTGGGCCGGATCCGGGCGAGTATCTCGTCCCGTGCGGTATCGGTGAGCTTGCCCCGGCTGACCGCCTTGTCCAGGGAGGCGCGCAGCCGGGCCATGCCCTGGTCCAGGAAAGTCTGGTTGATCTCGATCGCGACGACGCGGCGGCCGCTGCGGCCGACTAGCTCGGCGATGCCCGAGCCCATGAGGCCAAGCCCGATCACCGCCACCTCGCGGATATCGGCTGGCTGTATCACGCTATTAGTCATATTGCTGAGCCTTTCATCTAGCCTAGCTCCAGGCGTTCGGTAGCCGGGGCGCGAAGGACAGACGGCCGTCGAAGTCCCGGGCGCCACCAAACCCGACGAACTCATCTGAGTACCGCGCCTCGACGATGCGCCATTCGTCTGCTGGGCAGAGGTGTACTGGCGGCAACTCAATTTTCCGCTTGAGCACGATTCGAAGGTAATCCCATGCGCGCGATACCGACAGATGGGGCCGGCCGCGATGACCGCCCGTCGTCCCGCCTGCCGGGCATCCCTGCCGCTGCAGGAACACCAGGCGGGCGTTGCCTGTGCCGGGAAGCCAGGCTCGATCCGAGACCGCCCGCCGCCAAGCCGGCCACGACGTGCACCAGGAATGCAACTGCTGGCAAGAGCACGTCAGACGGCAGTCCGGTAGCGGCTTTCCTCATGGATCGCCCAGGAGAGCTGCGCGCCCACAAGCACGGTCGGCCAGCCAGTGGAGGTATCCCCGTTCGCCGCCGGACCACCGATCATCCTGAATTGGTCACCGAACGACATGGTGAGCGCGGAATAGAAAGTGCAGGACCAGGGGTGCCGACGATGCCGGAGCAGACAACCTGGCGACAGGTCAAACCCGAGCGAATCCCGGAAGGTGCGCCGTTTACGAAACGGCTTTCACCCGACACGTCGGGACCGTCCGGCCGCTCGCATTTCATCGGGAGCACCGAGGTGGTCCGCCGCTGGCGACGGCCCGCGGGAGAAGAGGCCGCGCGTACAACGGTGCCCGCCCCGGCAGGGCACGGGCGACCGTCTGACCTGCTGGAACGGGACTTCACCGTCGGGGCATTGAACCGGCGGCGGGTGGCTGACATCACTATGCCGGGACGCCGGGTGGCCTTGCCTAATCCGCGTTTATTCTCGATTTCTTTGCCCGGATGGTGTCGGCTGGCCGGTCGCGGATACGTTGCAGGCCGAGCTGGCCCTCGATGCCCTGGAAATGGCGGTCCCGGGGTAGCCGGGAGACCGTGTCACAGGGTGACCGATGTCACCACGGCTACCATGAAATGGCTGCCTGATACAACAATGGCGCGGGGGTCGTTCCAGCGCAGGATGGCCACGTGATCGGGGGCAAACGTCATGCGGCGGACGTACTACATGCCGACGCCGCTACCGCGTACCGTGTCTGCCGTGTCCAGCGATGACCCCGGAACGACCCCCATGCCGCTCACACGCCTGGCCCCAGACGGCCCGGTGGTGTCGCGGATCGGCCTGGGGCTTGCGGCGCTCGGCCGTCCCGCTTACATCACCACCGGTCGGGCCGGTGACCTGCCCGACCGCAGCGTCACCGGCCTGGCGGCCCGCACGTTCACCATGCTCGACGCCGCGTACAACGCCGGGATCCGGTACTTCGACGCGGCCCGGTCCTATGGCAGGGCCGAGGAGTTCCTCGGTGCGTGGCTGGCTGAGCGCGGCGTCCCGGCCGCCGTTGCCGGGTCCAAGTGGGGCTACCGCTACACCGGCGACTGGCGGCTGGACGCCGAGCACCAGGAGATCAAAGAACACTCGCTGGCCATGTTCACGACCCAGCTCGCCGAGACCCGGGCGTTTCTGGGGGACCGGCTCGCGCTCTATCAGGTTCACTCCCTGACCACCGATTCCGGGCCGCTGGACGACCCGGAGCTGCTGGCCGCGCTCGCCGACCTGCGGGCCCAGGGCATCATCGTCGGCATCACGACCAGCGGTCCCGGCCAGGCGGATACCCTGCGCCGCGCGCTCGAAGCGACGGTGCGCGGGCAGCCGGTGTTCAGCAGCGCCCAGGTGACCTGGAATCTTCTGGAGCCATCGGTCGGTCCGGCAGCAGCAGAAGCCGCCGGCGCCGGCTGGGCCATCCTGATCAAGGAAGCCCTCGCCAACGGGCGCCTGGCTCCTGGGGGCGATCCGGCCGGCACGCCGGCTGAGCTGACGGCGCTCGCCGACGCCCAGGGCGTGGCCGTGGACGCCATCGCGATCGCGGCGGCGCTGGCGAATCCGTGGGCCAGCGTGGTGCTGTCGGGAGCGGTGACACCCGGCCATCTGGAGTCAAATCTGGGAGCGCTCGCTGTGACCGAAATGCCGCGCCTCGACCTCGCCGAGCCGCCTGCCAGATACTGGTCAGCGCGGTCCGGCCGGCCCTGGCGATAACGTGACCCGCTGAGACTTGCAGCTGTGGGGCCTGGTGGCTTGAAGTGCTCAGAGGTATGAAGGGAGCTGTCAACATTCGTCTCGTCCCGCCCAGGGAAGTGCCACGTGAAGAAGATCATCAATGACCCAGGCAACGTCGTCTCGGAGGCGCTGATCGGATTCGCGGCCGCGCATCGCGATCTCGTCCGTGTGAATTTCGGGCCCGACTACATCGTGCGGGCCGACGCGCCGGTACCCGGCAAGGTCGCCATCGTCTCGGGCGGTGGCTCCGGACACGAGCCGCTGCACGGCGGCTTCGTCGGCGTGGGAATGCTCGACGCCGCGATCCCCGGGGCTGTCTTCACCTCACCCACCCCGGACGCGGTGCTCGCGGCCACCCAGGCGGCGAACGGAGGCGCCGGGGTCCTGCACATCGTGAAGAACTACACCGGCGACGTGCTGAACTTCGAGACCGCCGCCGAGCTGGCGGGCGCCGAGGGCATCGACGTCTCTGCCGTTGTCATCAACGACGACGTCGCCGTCGAGGACTCGACCTACACCGCGGGCCGGCGAGGAGTCGGTGGCACCGTGCTGCTGGAAAAGATCACCGGCGCGGCGGCCGCCCGCGGTGACGATCTCGCCGCGGTCACCGCGATTGCAGGACGGGTGATCGGCAACGTCCGCTCGATGGGCGTCGCCCTGACGCCGTGCATCGTGCCGCACTCCGGCGAGCCCAGTTTCGTCCTGGCCGACGACGAAATCGAGATGGGCATCGGCATCCACGGCGAGCCCGGCCGCCACCGCATGAAGATGGAGCCCGCCGACGATCTCGTGGCCGACCTGCTGGGCCCGGTCGTCCAAGACCTGCCCTTCGAGCGCGGTGACCGGACCCTGCTGATGGTCAACGGCATGGGCGGGACGCCGCTGCTCGAGCTCTACCTCGCCTACGGCATCGCCGCCGGCCTGCTCGAAAAGCAAGGGATCGAGGTCAGCAGATCCTTGGTCGGGAACTACATCACCAGCCTCGAGATGCAGGGCATGTCGGTGACCCTGCTGCGGCTCGATGATGAGCTGACCCAGCTGTGGGACGCGCCGGTGCACACTGCCGCGCTCCGGTGGGGCATGTGAGCGGCGGCTGCGACGGGCCAGGCGTGGCCGCGGCGATCCGGGCGGTCGCGGCGGCCATCGCCGACCAGCACGTCGAGCTGACGCGCCTGGACCGCGAGATCGGGGATGGCGACCACGGCGAGAACATGAACCGGGGCTTCAAGGCCGTGGTCCCCAAGCTGGACGCCGATCCGGGGATGGCGCCCGGCGCGGTCCTGAAGCTCGTGGCCATGACCCTGATGTCCACGGTGGGGGGCGCGTCGGGGCCGCTGTACGGGACGGCGTTCCTGCGCGCCGCGACGGCGGTCGGCGACACCGATCAGCTGGACGCGGCCGCGGTCGGGGCCGCGCTGGCCGCGGCGCTGGGCGGTGTACAGGCCCGCGGCAAGGCCGTGCCCGGGGACAAGACGATGGTCGACGCCCTGGTGCCAGCCGTCGAGGCGGCCCAGGGCGACTCGGTGGCGGAGGTGCTGCAGGCCGCGGCCGCCGCCGCGCACGACGCCGTGGCCACGACGATTCCCCTCGTCGCGCGCAAGGGCCGGGCTTCGTATCTGGGTGAGCGAAGCGCCGGTCATGCCGACCCGGGCGCCACTTCGACCGCGGTGATCCTGGGCGCCCTCGCGGAGGCGGCCAAGGGATGAGCGGCCGGCGGGTGGCTATCGTCGCGGTGTCGCATTCAGCGGAGCTGGCCGCCGGCGTGGCCCAGCTGGCTGCTCAGATGGCACCGGACGTCACGATCATCGGGGTCGGCGGAAGCGACGGCGGCCTGGGGACGTCCTTTGACGCCATCACTGACGCGCTCCAGCGCGCGGATTCGGCCGCGGGAATCGTCGTCCTGTATGACCTGGGCAGTGCGCGGCTGACCAGCGAGTCCGCCATCGAGTTCCTGGACCCGCAGCTCGCCGAGCGGATCGACATCGTGGACGCGCCGCTGGTCGAGGGGGCGATCGCGGCCGCGGTGGAGGCCGAGAGCGGCGCTGGCCGGGCCGCGGTGACCGCCGCCGCGCGGTCTGCGGCCGGCACCGGACCGGCCGAGACCGGGACTGCCGGGCCAGCCGGGGCTGAGGAGGCTGGTGCTGCTGGGGCGGAGGCTCCCACGGCTACTGGAGCTGAGGCTGCGAAGGGCCGCACCACCGTGCCGGCTGGGGCTGCGGGGGCTGGGGCCGAAGCTGCCGCCCGGCCCACGGCACCGGTACTGACCCGCTCGGTGCGACTGCGCAACAAGCTGGGCTTGCACGCCCGTCCCGTCGCTGAGCTGATCCGGCAGGTGGCCAGCCTCGACGCCCAGGTGCGGATCGGGCGCAGCGGGAAACCGGCCACGGATCTGCGCAGCCTGCTGGGCGTCGTTAGCCTGGCGCTCCGCGGCGGCGAAACCGCCGAGCTGTCGGCGTCCGGGCCGGACGCGAGCGCTGCGCTGGACCGCGTCGAGGGGCTGATGGAGACCGGATTCGGCGAGGACGATGCGAGCACTACTGGACCCGGGAGCGCCCAGCCGGCCGATTCCGCGCCGTCTGGGCTCTCTCGCCGCGAAGCAGCAGCGGCACAAGCACCGGCGCGCGGCGCGCCCGGCCGGGCGATCGGCCCGGCGGTCCGCGTGGCGGTCCCGGACGTCCCGGACCGCCCCGGTTCCGGCGCGGACCGCGAGCGCAGCCGCCTGAACGCTGCGCTGGAGGCGGCGACCAGGCGACTGGCCGCCGGCGACCCGATGAGCCGAGCGCACGCCGTCCTCGTGGCCGACCCGCAGCTGTGGACGGCCGCCGAGCGCGGCCTGGCCGGCCGGCTCGCCGCCGAGCCGGCCTGGTGGCACGCGGTGACGGCCCTTGCGGAGCAGCTCGCCGCCAGTGCCGACGAGCTCGTGGCGGCCCGGGCGGCGGACGTGCGTGAAGCGGGCACGGCGGTTCTGAACGAGCTCGGCGAGGTGGTCGACCGGATTCCGCCGGCCAGCGCGCTGCAGGGGGCCGTTCTGGTGGCCGACGAGCTCGGGCCGGGCGAGGTCGCGCGGGCCGTCGAACGCGGCGCGGTCGCCATCGCCCTGTCCCGGGGCTCGCCGACGGCCCATGCCGTGCTGGTGGGCCGCAATCTCGGCGTGCCCATGGTGCTCGGCGCCGGGCGGGAGCTGGAAAACCTGAGGCCCGGAGCGGTCCTGGATGTGGACGGCACGGCGGGCACGGTCGAAGTCGACCCGCCCGACCTCGCCGAGCGCCAGGAAGAGGTCGAGGCGGCCGCGCGGCGGAGCGCCCGGGAGCGCGAGCTCGCCGGCGCCCCGGTGCAGTTCCAGGGCCGGCCCATCCGGGTCGCGGCCAACATCGGGTCGGTGGCCGAGGCGCGGGCCGCGGTGGCCGCGGGCGCCGACGCCGTGGGCCTGCTGCGGACCGAGTTGCTGATGATCGACCTACCGGAACTGCCGGACGAGGATGCCCAGACCGCCCAGCTGGCCGAGATCTTCGAGGTGCTGGGGGAACGGCCCGTGGTGGTCCGCGTGCTCGACGTCGGCGGCGACAAGCCCATGCGGGCCCTGGCCCTGGACCCGCAGCACAACGGCTTCCTCGGCGTGCGCGGGCTGCGGTGGCTGCTGCGCCATCCCGATGTCCTGCACACCCAGCTGCGGGCCATCTGCCGCGCGGGGGTCGGCCACCATGTGGAGGTCATGGCACCGATGGTCACCGTGGCGGCGGAGGCGGTCACCTTCCGCGAGGCGGTCGATCGGGCCGTCGGATCGCTGACGGCCGACGGAATCGCGGCTGCCCGGCCGGACCGGGTCGGGGTCATGATCGAGGTGCCTGCTGCGGCCCTGGCCACGGACGAGATCGGCGCGGAGGTCGACTTCGTGTCGGTGGGCACCAACGACCTGGTCGCGTACACCATGGCCGCTGACCGCGCCGAACCCGGTGTGGCTGCGCTGGCTGATCCGTCGGCCACGGCCGTGTGGCGGCTGCTCGACCAGGTGTGCGCGGGCGCCGCGCGGAGCAACGCCGACGTTTCGGTCTGCGGCGAGCTGGCGGCCGATGACCGCTACGCGGCCCGGCTGGTGGAGCTGGGTGTGACCGAACTGTCCATGGCGGCCGGCCGTATCCCGGCCGTGAAGGCCCTGCTGCGAGCCGGCTGACCACTTGAGTTCATGCCAGCAACAGCAGTGTGCTGGAGCATCAATTCAGATTTACGCTGCAGAAACATTGCCGACTGTACATCGGCAACGTAAGTTAACTTTTGGAGCTAAACGATCATCCCGTTGATAGCCGGACCATCCAGTTATGGCCGGAGCGGCCAACGGCCGCCCGGAACAGGGCTAAGGGGGCGTGATGTCTGACATTACCCCGTTGATGGCACGAGGCGAAGGCCGCATGGTCGGCCGCATCGGCGGCCTCTGGGGCGAGCTGATGGCGGAATTCCTCGGCACCTTCGTCATTCTCGCGTTCGGTGACGGTGTGGTGGCGATGGCCGTGGCCGCCCTGCCCGGCTCAGGACGTGCCGCTACGCCGACCACGATCTTCCTGGCCGCCGGCGACTGGCTGCTGATCGTGTTCGGGTGGGCGTGGGCCGTCGCGTTCGGCGTATGGGTGGCGGGCGGCGTCAGCGGGGCGCACCTCAACCCCGCCGTCACGCTGGGCTTCGCCGTGCGGCGCAACTTCCCCTGGCGGAAGGTCGCGCCGTACTGGGTCGCCCAGGTGCTCGGCGCCTTCGTCGGCGCCGCCCTGGTGTTCCTGGTGTACAACGCCGCGATCAACGCGTACGACCTCGCGGCGCACACGCCGAAGAGCGCGGGCAACGCGCTGGCTTCTTATTCCATCTTCGCCACGTTCCCAGCCCCGTACTTCCACGGCTCGATAGGAGGGCCGCTGATCGACCAGATCGTCGGCACGGCCTTCCTGGTGATGCTCGTCGTGGCCGTCATCGACGCCCGGAACACGGCGGTCGGCTCGAACCTTGGGCCGCTGATCATCGGCTTCATCGTGGCGGCGATCGGCGCCTCGTACGGCGCGAACGCGGGATACGCCATCAACCCGGCCCGTGACTTCGGGCCCCGGCTCTTCGCCTGGATCGCCGGGTGGGGAAAGGTGGCCCTGCCGGGGACATACACCGGCACGGGAGGCTTCCACTTCAGCAACTACTGGTGGATACCCATCGTCGGGCCCTTGATCGGTGGCGTGATCGGCGTCCTGATCTACGACCTGTTCGTCGGCGACGTGCTGCACGCCCGGCTGAAGATGTCCGAACAGGTCAGCGGTCCGATCGAGGAGACCCCTCCAGGCGGCGACCGCGTCCCCGACAAGTCCGGCTCTGGCTCGTAACCCGACTCCAGCCGGCGCTGCCGCCGGCCCCGATCCAACGTAAAGGAGGCGGTCATGCCAGATTTCGTCGGCGCCGTCGACCAGGGCACAACCAGCTCCCGGTTCATGATCTTCGACCACTCCGGGAACGAGGTGGCCAAGCACCAGCTGGAGCATGAGCAGATCCTGCCGCAGGCCGGCTGGGTGGAGCACAACCCGGTCGAGATCTGGGAACGGACCGTCGCGGTGATCCAGACTGCGCTGAACAACGCGAAACTCGGCGCCTCCGATCTGGCCGCGCTCGGGATCACGAATCAGCGCGAGACCGCGGTCGTGTGGAACCGCAGGACCGGCCGTCCCTACTACAACGCCATCGTGTGGCAGGACACCCGTACCGACCGGATCGCCAGCGCGCTCGACCGCGACGAGCGCGGCGGCGTGATCCGGCGCAAGGCCGGCCTGCCGCCCGCGACGTACTTCTCGGGCGGGAAGATCCAGTGGATCCTGGAGAACGTCGACGGGGTGCGGCAAGCCGCCGAGAACGGTGACGCCATCTTCGGCAACACCGACTCGTGGGTGATCTGGAACCTCACCGGCGGCCGCGATGGCGGCTCGCACGTGACGGACGTGACGAACGCCAGCCGGACGATGCTGATGAACCTGGAGACGCTGGACTGGGACGACGAGCTGCTCGGGTTCTTCAACATCCCGCGCGCGATGCTGCCCGAGATCCGGCCGTCCTCGGACCCGCGCGGCTACGGCGAGGTCCAGGGGCTCTCCACCGTCCGGGGCGTCCCGCTCACCGGCGACCTGGGGGACCAGCAGGCCGCCACCGTCGGGCAGGTGTGCTTCGATGTCGGGGAGGCCAAGAACACCTACGGGACCGGCAACTTCATGCTGCTCAACACCGGCGAGGAGCTGGTGCGCAGCAAGAACGGGCTATTGACCACCGTCTGTTACAAGTTCGGGGACCAGAAGCCCATCTACGCCCTGGAAGGCTCGATCGCGGTCACCGGATCGGCGGTGCAGTGGCTGCGCGACCAGCTGGGCATCATCTCCGGCGCGGCCGAGACGGAATCGCTGGCCCGCCAGGTGCCCGACAACGGCGGCATCTACTTCGTCCCGGCGTTCTCCGGGCTGTTCGCGCCGTACTGGCGCAGCGACGCCCGCGGCGTCATCGTCGGGCTATCCCGGTTCAACACCAACGCCCACCTCGCCCGGGCCACCCTGGAGGCCATCTGCTACCAGAGCCGCGACGTCAGCGAGGCCATGGAGCAGGACTCCGGGGTGCACGTGGAGGTCCTGAAGGTCGACGGCGGCGTCACCGCGAACAACCTGTGTATGCAGCTGCAGGCCGACATTCTCAACGTGCCGGTCAGCCGCCCGGTGGTCGCGGAGACCACCGCGCTCGGCGCGGCCTACGCGGCCGGGCTGGCCACCGGATTCTGGGCGAACACCGAGGAGCTGAAGGTCAACTGGAACGAATCCCGGCGCTGGGATCCAGAATGGAATGACCAGCAGCGCGCGGACGGTTACGCGGGCTGGAAGAAAGCGGTAGAGCGCACGCTCAACTGGGTGGAGGTCGGCTGATCTCGTGGCACCGGAACTGTGCTCCACGGCGGAACTGTCCCCCGCGACGCGGGAGGGCGCGATCGCCCGGATGGCCGAGGACGAAGTTGACATTCTGGTCGTCGGCGGCGGCGTCGTGGGCGCCGGCTCCGCTCTCGATGCGGTGACGCGCGGGCTGACGACGGCGATCGTCGAGGCGCGGGACTGGGCCAGCGGGACTTCCAGCCGGTCGAGCAAGCTCATCCACGGCGGCCTGCGCTACCTGGAGATGCTCGACTTCGGCCTGGTCAGAGAGGCCCTGCACGAGCGGGGACTGCTGCTCGACCGCATTGCCCCGCACCTGGTGCGGCCCGTGCCGTTCCTGTATCCGCTGCGGAACCACTGGGAACGCGAGTATGTGGGGGCCGGGGTGTTGCTGTACGACGGGATGGCGCTCACGTCGGGCACGGCGCACGGGCTCAAGCATCACCGGCACCTGACCCGGAAGGGGGCCCTGCGCGAGGCTCCGTGCCTGCGCAAGGATGCCCTCACCGGCGCCATCCAGTACTGGGACGCCCAGGTGGACGACGCCCGGCATACGATGACCGTCGTGCGGACCGCCGTCTCCTTCGGTGCGCACGCGGCCAACGGAGTCCAGGTCACCGGCTTCCTGCGGCAGGGCGAGCGGGTGACGGGCGCGACGATGATCGACCTGGAGACCGGCCGGAACTTCGAGGTGCGGGCCCGGCAGGTCATCAATGCCACCGGCGTATGGACCGACGACACCCAGGCCCTCGCCGATACCCGCGGCCAGTTCCACGTGCGGGCCTCAAAGGGCATTCACCTCGTCGTGCCCCGGGACCGGCTGCAGTCCAACACTGGGATGATCCTGCGGACCGAGAAGAGCGTGCTGTTCGTCATTCCCTGGGGACGGCACTGGATCATCGGGACCACCGATACCGACTGGTCGCTGGAGAAGGCTCACCCGGCCGCCAGTTCCCGGGACATCGACTATCTGCTCGAGCACGTCAACTCCGTGCTTAACTCGCCGCTCACCAGGGAGGATGTCGAAGGCGTCTACGCCGGCCTGCGGCCGTTGCTGACCGGTGAGTCCGAGTCGACGTCGAAGCTGTCGCGCGAGCACGTGGTGGGCCACCCGGTTCCGGGCCTGGTCGTCGTGGCCGGCGGCAAGTACACGACCTACCGCGTGATGGCCGCTGACGCGGTCAATGAGGCGGCCCGCGGCCTGGACAGCCGGGTGCCGGAATCCTGCACGGATCAGGTGCCACTGCTCGGCGCGGACGGCTACCGGGCGCTGTGGAATCAGCGCCGCACGCTGGCCAAGACCGCCGGCATCCACCCGGTCCGCGTCGAGCACCTGCTCAACCGGTACGGGTCCTGCGCGCATGACTTGCTGGCCATGCTGCGGGAGGATCCGTCGCTGGCTCAGCCGCTGCCAGCCGCGGACGACTACCTGCGGGTAGAGGCACGCTACGCGGTCACCCACGAGGGCGCCCGTCATCTGGACGATGTGCTGGCCCGGCGCACGCGGATTTCGATCGAGTCCTGGGACCGTGGCGTCACCGCGGCCCCCACCGTGGCCGAACTCATAGCAGACGTCCTGAAGTGGGACGACGAGCAGAAGCAGCGGGAGATCGACCATTACCTGGCGCGTGTGCGGGCCGAACGGGATTCGCAGACCAAGCCCGACGACGACACAGCCGAGGCCGCAAGGCTCGGCGCGCCGGACATCGCCGCGCTCCGCTGACCAGATCGATGCCCCGCGGCCGGGAACGCCGCCTGCACGCAGGTCAGGCGCGGCGGACACGGCGCGCAGCCGGATGAATGGCAGGAAATTCACTGACACAACCGCAGGCCTTCACGAGGTATCGCAGCTCATTGGAGCGCCATGCGTCTGGTGGACTGGGACGCGGGACCGCTGATGTCGGTGGCAGGCATGTCGAGCAGGGCTTGCGCGGCACGCGGGTGTATGCGGGGTGCTACTTGGTGTCGTCGTCCTTCGCCGCCGCATCTTGCTTGATGCCCAACAGCGGCTTGGTTACCTCGACCATCGTCTCAGCGAACTTCCGCTGGGACGTGAGCAGCTGCTCAGTGAAGTCGTAGGCATCGGCCACGAACTCCCCGGGATTGAGCGGCGTGTCGCGGTATGGCAGGTCGGGTGCTGGGATGCTCGGCGTGATCGATGCGCCGAGCCTGTTCACCACATCCACCACACCGTCAATGTTCCAGGTCAGCCGGACCGCTATCCGGATCAGGTCATGGTGCTGGGCGGACCCGACCTGGCCTGCCATGGTGACGATACCGTTTCGCACTTGTACGGTGACGCGTGCCGGGTCCGCGAGCAGGATCTCGGTGAGCATCTGGCGGACCTCCCAGGCGATGTCCTCGTCTGGGCGCAGAAAGACGCTCAGCAGGTCACAGCGGCTCACGATCCCGATCAGGTCGCCGCCGACGCCACCCCCGAACACCGTGCCGGAGTCGACTACGGGCAGCCGCTTGACGTGGCTGCTGTTCATCAGCCGCGCGGCGGCCGGCAGCGTTGCGTCCGGGTGGATCGTGACGGCCGGCGAGGTCATTAGCTCACCCGCCGTGAGGTCCAAGTGCTTTTTGTCGCCGGCGTACCGCTGGAGACGGCCGCCGGATTCGAGCTGGGCGGGCCGCGCGTTCTTCTCCAGCACCCTGAGCAGGTCAGCCTCGGATACCACCCCGGCGACATGGCGGCCCAAAGTCAGCACCGGCACGGCGCTGATCTTGTGCTCGGCCATTAGCACGGTGATCTCCTGGTAGGGGGTCATCCGGTCGACGGTCACCACAGACGTCGTCATCACGTCCCTGACCCGATGGTGGCATCGCCCGTGGTGCTGCCCTTCCCCGCCGCGGGTGTCCCCGCCGCGGGCGTACGGACCGGCGGTCGAGGACGCTTTTGCCGCCGCCCGCTCCCCTGAATGCTCCGACGTGTAGTGCATATCGGTGCGTGTCATCTTCTCTCCCCTCTGGTGATCCGCTGCCGGGGGATGCTGCACCTGGCCAGCGTTTCTCTCAGCTATGGGATTCCTCACGGCCGAATGTCATGGTCAGCAGGGACCTTGGTCACCAGCGATAAATGCCGGCCAGCGGTATATTTGGCCTCCACCTCCGGAGCCTGGGCGCGGCCTGAAATGGGCAGCATTGCGGCGCCGGATGCTATACAGACCGGTGCGGCCGCATCCGCGGGGTACGGCGGCACGGGCCAGCGGGGCTGGCGATGAAAATGACGCGGCAGTACTTGGCGGGAGAGCTATCGGTGCTGCTCGCGCACTTGCAGGCGGTGGCCAGTACCGAGGCGGCCCGGCGTGACGCGTGGTCGCTGCGGCACGCGGCCGAGACAGAACCGATCCCGGCACTGGGCTTAGTGATCGTGCGCGCACTGGCAGTGGCAGATGACCTGTGCTGGGACTCGCTGCACCGAGGCGACACGGCGGCGTTCACCCGCCAGGCGGGGGTCTGCGACGAGCTGCGGGAGTTCGGCGTGTGCGCCGGCCTGCTCGATGAGGCTTAGGCAGGCATGCCCTTCTTCCCTGAAAGTTATCTTCCGGCGAGAGGACAAGGCAATGGCAGAAAGCAAGCAGCCGCAGGTCCCTGGGGCACAGACCTCCGAGGCACAGATCGCGGTGCACTGGCGCGAGGAGGAGTACGTCCCGCCACCCCCGGAGTTCGTCGAGCAGGCTAATGCGAAGGACCCGGCCATCTTGGACCGGTACAGCGAGGAGCACTTCCCCGACTGCTTCAAGGAGTACGCGGACCTGCTCGTCTGGGATGAGCCCTGGCACACGATCCTGGACACCAGTAACCCGCCATTCTGGAAGTGGTTCGTCGGCGGCAAGCTCAATGCCTCCTATAACTGCGTGGACCGGCACGCCGAGGCCACGCCGGATAAGACCGCGATCGTCTTCGTGCCGGAACTGGAGTCCGACGAACACGTGAAGATCAGCTACTCAGAGCTGCAGCGCCGGGTGAACGAGTTCGCCGCGGTGCTGCGCGACTCAATCGGCCTGAAGACCGGCGACCGGGTGACACTGCACATGCCGATGGTCGCCGAGCTGGCGGTCACCATGCTCGCCTGCGCCAGGCTCGGGGTAATCCATTCGGAGGTGTTCGGCGGGTTCAGCGGTACCGCCTGCGGGAACAGGATCGCCGACTCCGGCAGCCGGGTCCTGATCACGATGGACGGCTATTACCGCAGCGGCCAGATGCAGGACCACAAGGCCAAGGCCGACGAGGCGCTCGAGGCAGCCCGCCAGGAAGGCCAGGAGGTCGACAAGGTGCTCGTCTGGCGGCGCCGGGACGGGGAGTACGCGTCAAAGACCCCCATGGCCGACGGCCGTGACTTCTTCGTCGACGAGCTGCTCAGCGAGCATCGGGGAGCGACCGTCGACCCGGTATCCATGCCGGCCGAAGCGCCGCTGTTCCTGATGTACACCAGCGGCACCACCGGCCGCCCGAAGGGCTGCGTGCACAGCACGGGCGGCTACCTCGCCTACGTGGCGGGGACGTCGAAGTACTACCAGGACATTCACCCCGATGACGTGTACTGGTGCATGGCGGACATCGGCTGGATCACCGGCCACAGCTACATCGTCTATGGACCGCTGGCCCTGGGCACGACGACGGTGATCTACGAGGGCGTGCCCAACTATCCCGACGGCGGGCGGCCCTGGCGGATTGCCGAGACGCTGGGGGTGAACATCTTTCACACCTCGCCAACGGCGATCAGGATGCTGCGTAAGGTCGGCCCGGAGGAGCCGAAGAAGTATGACTACCACTTCAAGCACATGACCACGGTGGGCGAGCCGATCGAGCCCGAGGTCTGGCGCTGGTACCACTCCGAGGTCGGCAAGGGCGAAGCGGCCATCGTCGACACCTGGTGGCAGACCGAGAACGGCGGTTTTCTCGGCAGCACGCTGCCCGCTCTGCAGCCGATGAAGCCCGGCAGCTGCGGGCCCGGTGTCCTCGGCGTCTATCCGGTGATCTTTGACGAGGACGCCAACGAGGTACCAGCGGGGAGCGGCAAGGCGGGCAACATCTGTATCCGCAACCCGTGGCCGGGCATCTTCCAGGGCGTCTGGGGTCAGCCCGAGCGATTCGTGGCCACCTATTACCGCAAGTACAACAGGAACCCAGACAGCACGGACTGGCACGACTGGCCCTACTTCGCTGGTGACGGCGCTCTCCAGGCCGCCGACGGCTATTTCAGGATCCTCGGCCGCGTCGACGACGTGATCAATGTGGCCGGGCACCGGCTGGGCACCAAGGAGATCGAGTCCGCCGCGCTCACCGTTCCCGAGGTGGCCGAGGCGGCCGCAGTACCGGTGATCGATGACATCCGGGGGCGCGTCGTGGAGGTGTACGTCTCGCTCAAGCCCGGCTTCGAGCCGAGCGAGACGCTAGAGCAAAAGGTCAGCGCGGCGATCGATACCCAGATTGGCAAAATCGCCCGTCCGAAGAACGTCTGGATCGTGCCGGACATGCCGAAGACCAGGTCGGGCAAGATCATGCGCCGGGTTATCGCGTCGATCTCCAACTTCGCCGACGTCGGAGACGTCACCACGCTGGCCAACCCCGAGATCGTCGACAGCATCCGGCATTACGTGCAGAGCTCGAAGGTCGCCAAGGATGACGTGCCGCGCGAGCTGACCGAGACCGAGTTCGAGGAGATCAAGAAGTTCGGCGGGGAGTAGCCGACTGCGTGAACGGCACCGGGCCGCCGCACGCAGGCGGCGGCGGTCACTAGGCCCGGCACCCTCGGCCGGTTCAGGATTGTGACCGTCGAGGTTCAACTCGGCCCCGGCCCGGTGCCCTCGTCCGGTCGGTGCCTAGTGCGGAAGGCTAGAGAGCGTGGTAATCGTCGACGTCTCAGCTGTCGTCGAGCCATTCACCGACGTGCAAGCCGGCAGGTACGACCCGGCGCCAGGCAGCCACGCGGAGATAACCACACTTCCCGAACCGCCCGGCGGGCTGATCCGAAGGCGCACGTATGGTGCGGGGCAGCGACCCTGCCCTCCAGCCGGCTGATCATCGGCCACGACCACCGCGTAGGCGGAATCTCCTGGCTGGAGTGTCACGACGGGTGGCGGGGCCGTGTAATGCCAGGCGCCGAACATGGTCGACTGCGCGTGCTGCATGAGCGTGGCCGTCCCTGCGGCGGTCAGCCCGGTCACAACGGGCCAGCCGGTCATGCGGCACGGGGTGTGGCTGTCGTTGGTAAATCTGAGGTAACCACCGGCCTGGCCCGCGAGAGCCCCGCTGTTGGAGATGCTGACTTTCAGCTGGGACGCGACACAGGATTCGATGCTGCCGGGTGATGGCGAGCCCGGCGCCGTCGTCGCACCTCCGGTCATTCTCGCGAACGGTGCCGCCTGCGGCGGATTCTGGTTGCCGCACGCGGTCACGGCCAGTCCGCAGGCCGCCACGGCCAGAGCGCCCACGGTAGCCGCTCGGCTACGGCTTCCGTCAATGGCGAGCCGATGACCGACCGCCGATCGTGCCTGCGAATCACGCACCACCTTGAACCTCATTGCGTCTCCCTCCCGTTACCCGGGCAAGTCCTGGATGCTGACCGCCCGGGCCGGCCACGTCGATCCCGGCGTGCGGCCGTCCCGCAGCGACACGTGTATGGCAAGTCGACCGCTGGGCGCAGCGTGGTTCACCTGGAATACCACGGCCTGGCCCTGCCCGGCCGCCGCCGAAAACCAGAACTCGTCGGTGCATCTGGTCCGGCGGTACCGGGCCACCGGCCCGAAGGGGCCGGCCGAGGTGGTCATCGCGGCAAACATCTCATGCCCGGCCAGCACACGGAGCGTGGCGCGCATCCGGCGCCGGAGCGGCCTCCGGCAGATAGGGGTGCGCACGGGCATGCGCATGCTCAGCAGCACCAGGACAGTTCCCCCGGCGAGCAGTCCGCCACCGAACCAGGCCAGGTAAGGCGCGCGCGCTGCATCTGCCGGCACAATCACATCGATGATGCCCGCGCAGAGCAGCATCCCGCTGCGGACGATCGGCCGCCAGGTAGCCGGTTCCGGCGCCGTTTCGGGTGCCGGGCGCCACCTGATACACCCGCAGCCGCCAGGGATCCGCTTGACGCGCACATATCCGAGCAAGACGCAGAACACCGCCCCGGACGAGGCCAGGCCGGCGCCGCCGAGCATCGGCGACGCTCCGCTGCACACGAGCACGCCCACCGCCAGCTCCGCGGCGCCCACCGTCAGTTCGGCGCGTCTCCACCGGCGCCGGGACATCCGCAGCGCGCGGCTCATGGCGGTGGCACCATCGACTCCTCGCGCGCCGCGGTACAGCTTGCTCGCCCCGGCCACGACGAGAACCACGCCGCAACTGACGACACACCCAGTGACGATTGACGAGGTGGCCTGGTCAAAGCCGATCACTCAGCCTCCCGCTACGGCCTCGAGCTGACCTGGAAGCAGAAGCGGGCCGTCACGAATCCCGGGCCCCCTACGTCGAGGTCCACATTGGACGACAGGTTGCACGCGTCCTGCTCAGCGTATTGCCAGAGCCTGGTCGGCACCGTCGGGCACTCATCTGGATGCCAGTGGGGCGGTTCGGCCAGGCTGCCGCACGGCTCGGGCTCGCTCGACCAGATGGCGCTGGGCACGGCGAAGCCTCGCGCATTGGCGATGGTCGAGCAATTGGCGTAAGGCGAATATGGATCGCAGTACAGGCAGGGGTAAAGCGGATAGATGCCCAGGCCCGCGAAATCGTATTCCGCTATGTAATATGCCCAGGCATCCCAGTAATCCGAGCTCAGCGACGTCGAATATTCCTGGTCGAGCCAGCAGTACAGGTGACCGTTGGACGGCAGCCGAAGCGGGCCGACCGCATGATAGGCGGCAAGCATCGACGCGCAGAAGGCCTGCGCATCGGCCTGGCCCTCCGCGGCGGACCCGCTCAGCCGGGACTGCCGCGGGGCCGAGATGCAGCCCACGTAGTTGCCCCCGCTGTCCCACGCCCCCTGGCTTTCTGCGACCGCATCGTCGCTGAACAGGTCAGCGGCCGGGGACGGGGTGAAATACCTGATCCAGAAGGCTGGGTCCACGCCGAATTCACGCTGCGCTGACGTGTAAGTGTTATGTATCTTCCCTGCGGTGTCATATCCGCTCATAGCTAGCAATCCTCCGAAAGGCCCGATACCTGCACGACGATGCTGCTGGCTCAGAACAGGGCCGACACGTGAAGGCTCGTGTTGGCTGTACCAAGCGGGCTGAGGGCGGAAGAGAAGAACGCGAGCCGGGGATTCTCGGTCCCCACCGCGAGGAGGGTCCCGCTGGGCATTTGGTAGAGCCCGGCATAATGGCGCCCCTCGCTGTAGGAAGCGGTCAGCGCGCCGGAGGCCACATCGTAAGCACAAAGGCCCCCGGTGCGGGCCGAGCCGACGACGTAGAGCGTGTCACCTGCTGGTGCCAGCACCGCCTTGCTCCACGGAGCGCCGTGTGGCGACGCGGGTACCGGAAAGTGGGTATGCGCCCTGACCCGGAACGAGTCCGCCGGATCGGCTACGACGGCAACGCCGGCCCCCGGCTTGGTCATGAACACGGTGCCGTCCGGGCGTGTCTGCATGGTGACGGCACTCGGCTTCGCACGGATGCGGCTGAGCGGCGCGACGGTCAGCTCAGTCACCTTTCCGGTCCGGGCGGAGCAGACCTGCACGTCGCGGCCTCTGACTAGGCGCGCTACATCACCGTTCGGAAGCGTGACGACCGGCTCCCCGGCTGGCCATGGCGCAGGGGCTGGTCCTGAAAACCTGGCCTCACCCGAACCCAGCGGGAAAACGCTCACCCGGGACAGCAGCGCCTGGCTCCGGGTCTCGGCGGGATCGCCGGGCTGCGGCTCCCTGGTCGTCCACAGCAACAGGTCGGAGTTGTTGGCGGCCGCAGTGGACAATGCGAGAGACGGCTCGTTGGAGAGGTGAAATGGTCCCGTGAAGGAGCCGCTGCGCCGGTCGAAATAGGCCAGCGCATGATGCGAGCTCCAGGTTGTCGCCCACTGGCTCGTCCCGGCGCCGCCGGCTGGGCGCGCCTTGTGTATCAGGCGCCTGCTCACTGGCACCGTGATGGCCAGGACCAGGGCGATAATCGCGGAGCCAGGAGCGAAGACCGGGGTAACGAGAATATTCGCGCCATCTGGGACGCCGGCCAGGGTCACCGACCCCTGCTCGGCGATGGCTGCCGAGGCGGTGTCTATGAGGGTCAGCGTAACCCTCGCGCCGTCGTCTACCCTGTGCATCGTGGCCAGGGCGGTGGTGGTCTGGTCAGGTGATGGGACCGGTGCGGCCGCGAGCCTGGTGGCGAACCGGACCGGCGCATTCCGCGGTGCTGACCGCGACGCCGGGCACATCACAGCCACGACGGACGCGCCAGGGGACGTCCCCGGGTCAGGCAAACCGTAAAGGAAGGCATACCGGAAAGCGTCCCGGCCAGATACGGCAGGCCGGACGCCCGAGCGGCCGCTCGGGTCCAGATCCGGCAACGCTATGAGGGCACCCGTGCCGATGCCGCCCGCCAGTATCTCGCGACGGCTGAGCCCAGAGCCGTCGCGGGCAGAGCCGAATAGGTCGGCTGCGCCTTCCCGCCTGCGGAAGCGCATGATCGTCACTTCCCAACGCGTATCGCCGAAATTAAGCACCATTAAAGGGACAGGACGACGGGACTTCCTGTCGTTCAGCGGGTAGGGCTACTTTGCGATCAGCCCAAACGCTCGATGGCAGCCGTCGCTCCAGGTCAGGGATTCATGTTTCGTACCGATACGTTAGTGGGGTCGGCGTGTAGTTCCGTTTAAGGACACGCCGGTACGCGCCGAATTTCGGCCTCATACCCAGATGGCGGCTGCATGCAGACCAAAAACGGGTTTGTACCCAAGCGGGAACTCAGCGGCTGGCGCGAACCGATGTGCAATTGGTTCAAATCCCCTCAGGCGCAATAGTTTCTCATAAGCGGCGAATTCGGGCACACGGAATCGCCACCCACGCAAGCCTCCGGCCATGCAGGCGCTTTGCCTGGTGTGTTCTCCCCTTCACGGTCGGCAGAGCGGCGCTGCGGGTAATCCCCCCTTACCCCCGTGCCCGGCCCGGCCGGACGGGATAGGTGTCACGGACTCACCGCATCGTTCCCATCGGGCGCTCACCCCGTTCAGGGCCCTTCGCGTGCGAACCGGGCAGGCCGGCCGGCCGTGGCTGGCTGACCGGGAACATCTGCCGACCGGCTCCTGTTGCTCGTCATGTAACATTGCTCCAAGTGCAAATTTATATCTCATGCAAAGTTGTAGTGAGCGCACGATGACCCTGGCAAGTACGGCTTCCGGAGGCGAGCCTCGCGTCTCCCTGCGCGAGCGCAAGAAGCTGGCTACCCGCCGGTCACTCCGCCGGATAGCGCTGGACCTGGTGGCCGAGCGCGGCTTCGCGCACGTCACCGTGGACGACATCGCCGAAGCGGCGGATGTGTCGCCGCGCACGTTCTTCAACTACTTCCCGTCCAAGGAGGCGGCGCTCTTCGGGGCCGATCCAGACCGGGCCTCCGAACTGCGCCAGCGCATCGTGCAGCAAGCGCCCGGCGAGCCCGTTCTTGATGCGCTGCGCATGGTCATGGTTAGCGACGCCCTGGCGGTGGCCGATGAGCTCAGTGAGCTCGGCGGCGACCCGGCGGAGTGGCTGAGCCGGATGAAGGAGGCCCGTGCCGACCCGCACCTGCGCGCGGCCCACGCGGCGCAGATGGCGATGGTCGAGCGAGCCATCACCGAAGGCCTCGCCGAGCGGCTCGGCACCGATCCGGAATGGGATCCCTATCCGGGGCTGCTGGCCGCCACGGCGTCCGGCGTGTTCCGCGCGAGCATGACGTTCTGGGCCAGTTCCGGCGGGACAGTGCCGCTCAGCCAGCTCATCGACTTGGCGTTCCGGGCGGTCGCCGACGGCCTGCCCGAGCGCTGCGATCTGCGTCACGTCTGTGCCAGCCCGGGGGGACGACCCTCCCAGACCCCCCTGCCAGGGCCCGTGGCGGACAGGAAGGACAACCACTGATGGCCTCAGCCACTCCCGCGCCCGCCGCGGACGTCGCCGGCAACGGCGCCTTGCCAGGGCTCAGCCGCCGCCGCATCCTGATCATCATCGGCGCGCTCATGCTCGGCATGCTGCTCGCCGCGCTGGACCAGACGATCGTGTCCACGGCGCTGCCGACGATCGTCGGGGACCTCAAGGGCGGTTCGCACATCGCCTGGGTGATCACCGCCTACCTGCTCGCCACCACGGTGTCCACGCCGCTGTGGGGCAAGCTGGGCGATCAGTACGGCCGGAAGATCTTCTTCCAGGCCGCGATCGTCATCTTCCTGGCCGGCTCGATCCTGTCCGGCCTGAGCACGTCCATGATGGAGCTCATCGCGTTCCGCGCGGTGCAGGGCCTGGGCAGCGGCGGGCTGATGGTCGGCGCGCAGGCGATCGTCGGCGACATCGTCTCGCCCCGCGAGCGCGGCCGGTACGTGGGGCTGTTCGGCGCGGTCTTCGGCGTCGCCAGCGTGATTGGCCCGCTGCTCGGCGGGGTGTTCGTTGACAACCTGACCTGGCGGTGGATCTTCTACATCAACGTGCCGATCGGCGTGATCGCGCTGATCGTGGTGGCCAGCCAGGTGCCAGGTCACCTGCGCCGGGTGCACCACGTCATCGATTACCTCGGCACCGCCGTGCTGTCGCTCGCCGTCACCTCGCTAATCCTGCTGACCAGCCTGGGCGGCACGACCTACCCGTGGCGGTCGACACCCATCTACATCCTGGGCCTGGCCGGGGTCCTGCTGATCGGCGTGTTCGTGCTGGTCGAGCGGCGGGCCGCCGAACCGATCCTGCCACTGCACCTGTTCAAGCTGCGCACCTTCTCGGTGACCAGCCTGGTCGGCTTCATTGTCGGCTTCGCGATGTTTGGCGCGATTACCTACCTGCCCGCGTTCTTTCAGGTCGTCCGCGGCATCTCGCCGACCATCTCCGGGGTGTACCTGCTCCCGCTGATGGCCGGGCTGCTATTGGTCTCGATCACGTCTGGGCAGATCATCTCGAAGACCGGCAAGTACCGGTTCTTCCCCATCGCTGGCACCGCGCTGATGACGCTGGGCATGTACCTGCTGTCGCTGATGGGCGTCACCACCCCGACCGCTCTGGAAGCCCTGTACATGCTGGTACTCGGCATGGGCATCGGCGGCGTCATGCAGGTCCTGGTCATCATCGTGCAGAACGGCGTGCCGCACAGCGAACTGGGCGTCGCCACCTCCGGCGCCACCTTCTTCCGCTCGATCGGCGGGTCGTTCGGTACCGCGATCTTCGGTGCCATCTTCTCCAACGTGCTGATCGGCAACCTGGCCAGGCACCTGCACGGGGTCACCTTGCCGCACGGCTTCAGCAGCGCGGACGCCACCCCGGCGCTGCTATCCCACCTGCCCGCCGCGGTGCACGCGGGCTTCGTGGCTGGCTATGCCGAGTCAATCCAGACCGTATTCCTGGTCGCGGTGCCGATCGCCGCGCTCGCCTTCCTGGCCACTTGGCTGATCCCGCAGGTGGAGCTCAAGCAATGGCCTGAGGCCGGCACAGGGGTACCCGATGCGGGCAAGGACGCGGGCATGGCGGTGGCTGGCGCCACCCCGGTGCCGGAGGCGCTGCCCGGCGGCGAGGACTCCCGGCAGGCCACACCCCAGCCACCGCTGGCCCACGAGGCACTGGACCCGCAGGACACCAGCCGCGCCGATCCCTGACCTAGCTCCAGCACGGTCACCGGCATCCGCAGCTGGTGACCGGCCTGCCGGTCGGCCTGATCATGGTCGACGTAGACGACGGCTGGGCCCGCTCACCCTCGGACCCGCCGCCCACTACGCCAGGCGCCTGTCCACCGCCAGCGGGCGGCACCACGAAGCCGCAGAACATGGGATTTGGGGAAATAGCTCGCTGATAACTGACCCGGGGAGCTCGTCGTGAAGGTGCTCATCGTGGGTGCGGGCGTGATCGGAACCGTCTACGGGGCGCACCTCGCGGCAGCGGGGAACACCGTCTCGGTGCTGAGCCACGGGGTGAGGACCGATGAAGTCGCCGCTGGAGGCCTTTCCGCCCGGGATGTCCTCGGCGGTGAGCACGCCCGCGGGGAAACCGCCGTCGTGCCGGATGCCAGCGGCGACTACGATGTCGTCCTCGTGGCGGTCCGGCGTGATCAGCTGGCCTCGGCTTGCGCCGGGCTCACCCGCCTGGCCGGGAAGCCAGCCCTCGTCTTCTTCGGCAACAATCCGGCAGGTAGGTCCGCCATCACCGGCGAAATGCCCGGCGACACCTACCTCGGATTTCCCGGCGTCGGCGGCGTCATGACCGGCGGGACCGCGGCCTACGTCCGCATCCGGCAGCAGCCGACGGCCTTGCCGCAGACATCTGATCCCCGGCTGGCAGCGCTCGAAGCGGCCCTCGCGGCCCGTGGGTTCGCTGTCCAGCGGGTTGCTGACATGGACGGATGGCTCGCCTACCACGCCGCGTTCGTCGCGTGCATCGCGGCGGCCCTCTTCCGGTGCGGAATCGATCCCGGCCGTCTCGCCGGTGACCGCGCAACCCTGACGCTCATGTGCCAGGCCATCACCGAGGCATTCGCCGCCCTGCGCGCTGGCGGCACGGCAGGGCGGCCGCGCAACCTCGCTGTATTGCACAGCCCGCTGCTCAAAGTGATTGCCGTCCGCTACTGGGCACGGACCATGCGCTCGCCGACCGGCGAGCTCTGCTTCGCCGCGCACACGAGGCACGCCGAGTCCGAGATGCGGGCGCTGGGCCACGACATGGCGGCCCGGATCACGAACTCACCCGCCCTGACGAAGCTGCTCGGGTCTTTATCAGCGGTGGATCCGGGCGCAAGGAAGGCATGGTTGTCATGGTCGTACCCGCTGGCGACGCGCCCGATGACCTTGCCCATACCCGAGGGCCTGTGGTGTCCCGGCGCTGTTATCTCTGCCTGGTCAGGTCCCGCTCGGCGCCCTCGCCTGGCGGCACGCACCCGCACTCATCAGCACCGGGCCGCACGGTCACCGGCATCCGCAGCCGGTGACCGGCCTGCCGGCCGGCCTGATCATGTTCGGTGCAGACGGCTGAGGTCTGCTCACCCTCGGACCCACCGCCCACCACCTGGGGCGCCTGTCCGCCGCCAGCGGGCGGCACCACGAAGGCGCAGAACACGGGATTTGGGAAATAGCTCGCTGATAACTGACCCTGGGAGCTCATAGTGAAGGTGCTCATCGTCGGCGCGGGCGTGATCGGAACCGTCTACGGGGCGCACCTCGCGGCAGCGGGGAACACCGTCTCGGTGCTGAGTCACGGGGTGAGGACCGAGGAAGTCGCCTCCGGAGGGCTTTCCGCCCGGGATGTCCTCGGCGGTGGGCACGCCCGCGCGGAAACCGCTGTCGTGCCGGATGCCAGCGGCGACTATGACGTCGTCCTGGTGGCGGTCCGGCGTGATCAGCTGGCCGCGGCCTGCGCCGGGCTCACCGGCCTGGCCGGGAAGCCAGCCCTCGTCTTCTTCGGCAACAATCCGGCAGGTAGGTCCGCCATCACCGGCGAAAATACCCGGCGATACCTACCTCGGGTTCCCTGGCGTCGGCGGCGTCATGACCGGCGGGACCGCGGACTACGTCCGCATCCGGCAGCAGCCGACGGCCTTGCCGCAGACATCTGATTCCCGGCTGGCAGCGCTCGAAGCGGCCCTCGCGGACCGCGGGTTCGCTGTCCAGCGGGTAGCTGACATGGACGGATGGCTCGCCTACCACGCCGCATTCGTCGCGTGCATAGCGGCGGCCCTCTTCCGGTGCGGAATCGATCCCGTCCGTCTCGCCGGTGACCGCGCAACCCTGACGCTCATGTGCCAGGCCATCACCGAGGCATTCGCCGCCCTGCGCGCTAGCGGCACGGCAGGGCTGCCGCGCAACCTCGCTGTACTGCACAGCCCACTGCTCAAAGTGATTGCCGTCCGCTACTGGGCACGGACCATGCGCTCGCGGGCTGGCGAGCTCTGCTTCGCCGCGCACACGAGGCACGCCGAGCCCGAGATGCGGGCCCTGGGCCACGACATGGCGGCGCGGATCACGAACTCACCCGCCCTGACGAAGCTGCTCGGGTCTTTACCGGCGGTGGATTCGCCGCTGCTGGTGTCCCGGCGCTGTTATTTCTGGCTGGTCAGGCGGATAGACACGGGTGCCGGGCGGGCGTAAGGTGAGGTTTGCTCCGGATCCTGGCAGCTGCCCCGTGAAATTGACGGGAGCGGCGCAGCACGGAGTTTTTTTGTGTCCGGGCCGACGCCGGAAAGGCGCGACGGCCCAGAAAGGGCGAGAGCCCGCTAGGCGTAATTTCTCACCGCGACCTGTCGGGCAGGACCGATTACCCACACGTCAATTCTTCACTGACTGAGGAGTCGGTCATGGGCATCCGGATTCTGCTCGGCTGCCTGCGCGAAGCCAGGTATGTCCTTGTCCTTGTGGTCTGGCGCCTCCGGGGCTGCTTGCCGTGATGGGAATGTCCTGGGTGCGGACCGTGCCGGACGCTGAGCTGGGCGGCCCGCGGGCTCAGCCCGCAGGGGTCCCGCCCGGCCCCGGACCGCCCGCAAGCTCCTGCGGCCCGCGTGTCGGCCGTCGTCATCGCGGCCGCGTTCGGGTTCACCCTGCCGCATGTCGCGTCTTATCGCCGCGTGTGGGCCAGCGTGTGCGCGATGAGCTGGCCGTACGCCCTGCTCGTCGGCACCGCCGCAACCGCCAGCATGGCCGCTACTGGATCACGATCCGCGCGGTACTGCCGTGTATCCGGGGCGCCAGGCGGCAGCGGTCAGTCTCGGCTCGAACGCGGTCGCCAACGCCCTGCCCGCCGGCGCGCCCTCGCCATGGGCGTCAGCTGGGCGATGCTCTCCAGCTGGGGCCTCGGCGCCGCCGATTACGTGCTCTACACCCTGGTGACCGGGATCTGGAACGTCTTCGCCCTGCTGGGCCTGCCTGTACTCGCCCTGCTGGTCATGGCCACCGACAGCCGGCCCGGCGCCGCGCTGATCACGGCCGCAGCCGTGGGCGTGGCGTTGCTCGCCACCATGGCCTGCGGCCTCGGCCTGCTCCTGCACAGCCGGGCCTTCGCGCTACGCGCGGGGCGCGCGCTGCAGCGCCCCCTGGTCATCGCTAGCCGGCTGGCCCGCCGTCCATCGCCCGCCGACGTCGCCGGATCACTGTCGGGCTTCCGCGACCGGGCCGGTGCCCTGCTCACGGCCCGAGGCTGGCGGAACACCGCCGCCACCGTAACCAGCTATCTCACCTTGTGGCTCGTCCTGCTGGTGTGCCTGCGCGCTACCGGCCTGTCCCAGGCCCAGGTGCCCTGGCAGACCTCCCTGGCCGCCTTCGCGTTCATCCGGCTGCTACCGCCCTGTCCATCACCCCCGGCGGCGTCGGGATCACCGAACTCGGTCTGGTCGGAACCCTGGCCGCGGGTGCCGGGCACGCAGTCGGCGCCCAGGTGACAGCGTTGTCCTGCTGTACCGGGCCGTCACTTACCTGTCGCCGATCCCCCTCGGCGCTTCGCCTGCCTCGCCTGGCGGCACGCACCCGCACTCATCAGCACCGGTTCACAGCAGACGGCACAACCATCCGATAGCCGAAGGCCGCAGGCACCAGCTGTCATGCGCTGAACTCCATATTCGGAGGTGCAGATACCCCGCCGCTGCCAACGCGGCGTGGGCCTGGCTAAGGCCTGACTGTCGCGGAAAATGCCGACGGTCCCGCGGATGACGTCGCTAGCCAGCTGGGTCAGCGGGTGGTTGTGGTCGCGGGCGTAGCGGCGCAGGATGATGAAGGCTTCGTCGGGGGTGGTCCGCAGCCGCTCGGCGAGGATTCCCTTGGCCTGCTCGATCATGACGCGGCTGTTCAGCGCGACCTGCAGCTGCCCGGCGACGATCTCCTGCTGGTGGACCGCGCGTTCTTGCAGTATCCCGATCGTGGCGACATCGACCAGCGCCCGCGCGGCGCGGGCGACCGCCGGATCCAGACCGTCCGGGGAGGCGGAGAACAAGTTGAGCGTCCCGATGACCTGATCACGCAGCCGCATCGGGATGGCGTGGACCCCGGCAAACCCCATCTCGCCCGCGGCAGCGGCGAACTGCGGCCAGCGCGCCGTCGCCTGGTCCGCCTGGATGTCGCTGATGATGACGGCCTGGCCGGTGCGGTAACACTCCAGGCAGGGACCCTCGTCATTCTGGATCTGAAACAGCTCCACCACCCTGGCCTGCTCGGTCGACGCCGCGACCAGGCGGAGCGTTCCTCCACTATCGGCCAGCAGCAGACCCGCCGCGCTTAGGTCCAGGAGCTCCACGCACCGCTCGGTGAGTGTGTGCAGAAACTCCATCAGGTCAAAGCCGGCTACCAATGTGTCCGCCAGCTCGACGAACACCTGCGCCAGGCGTACATCCACGGTCGTCGCCATATTTGTCACATTAGACCCGTCATCAGTCCTGCCCCGCCCGCACTGGCCTGCCAGGCGCCCTTCATACTGGGAGCGGGGAATCCGGATCGGGATCCAGGCGGAGCTTGCGATTCACCACATCGTCGGCGGCATCGCCCAGTGCGGCGCCGCCGGCAAAGGCGTGCGCCCGCAGCCGGACGAACGCCTCCTCAAGGTCCACGCCCAGCTGAACCGGTCCGGACAGCCGGCGGCAATGCTCGCCGCAGGCCGATCGTCATGATCATCTTTCTCCTCACCTGCCTGGTGCTGGCCACCAGCACTCGCGCGGGCCGGGCGCAGCAGAGCAGCCTGCCCGTGGCCACATTCAGCAGCGAAATTTCCCATACCGGGAAAAGGCGCGTATGGTGGAAAATGTTGCTCCGGACCTTGGCAGGTGCATCCGCGTAATCCGCGGTGGCACGGCAGGCCCGGATTTTTTATGCGCCGGCCAATTACTTCGCCGCGAGCGCGCCACGGTAATGCAGATAACCGGGCAACTGAAATGACCGGGCCGGCCAATAGCTGTCACCGCCGCGCCCAGGCCCACCAGCAACAAGCCCACCCCGTCGCGGCCGCGAGCGGGGCGACCAGAACGCCCTCATCCATCTAACCAGCCGGACCACGACCCCGGCCGGCACCGCCGGTCCCCCTCCCCCGCCACCGACATCCTCGCCGGCCACCCCGCCCACACACCCGACCCGGGCACCCACCCCGGCAAGACACCCCCTCCAGCGACCAGCAGCCCAGCGACGACGGCCTCGCCGGCACCGCGCCTGGCCGCTCAGCTGGCCCATCCGCATAACCGCAGCAAATCCCACCACGCCTCGTGGTGCCGGCCGCAGGTTGGCCGGCACCACGAGGTGGTCATAGAGGCCTCCGCCTCAGTGGATGAACAGCGCTATCGCGACGTACTGGCAGGCCGCGGCGGCGCAGACGTAGACATGAAAGACCTCGTGGTAGCCGAACACCGACGGGTACGGGTCGGGCCAGCGACGATGATAGGAAAGCGCTCCGGCGATATAGAGCAGGCCACCCGCGAGTATCAGTGCCGCGGGAGCGACGCCGGCATGGATCCACACCCACGGCAGCGCAAGGCCCGCCGCGCAGCCCAGCCCAACGAACGTCGCGCCGACCAGAAGCTCTGGTGCGCTCATCCACGCCAGGTGAATCGCAGCCGCGGCGAGTGTCAGTGTCCACATCACGACCACGCAGACCAGCCCGAAGGCGCCGCGCGCGGTGAGCAGGAAAACGGGAGTTGCCGTACCCGCGATGAGGAAGAAGATCATCGCATGGTCCAGGCGCTGCAGGCGCTGCCTCCAGACGGCAGTCCAGGTACCGCGGTGATACAGAGCGCTGAACCCGAACAGCGCGCTCACGCTGACCGAGTAGACCGCGACCGCCGTGATCTGCGTGGCCCCGTGCGCGCGGGCCAGCAGCAGCGGGCCGAGCACCAGCGACGCCGCGAACCAGAACAAGTGCAGCCAGCCGCGAAGGACCGGCTTGGCGTAGTAGACGCGGCGCCGGGCATCGTAAAGCGGACCCGCGGGGGGCGAGCCTATGGCCGTCACCGTCGCCTCCATCTCTGCGTGCAGCCTGAAACGTGAAAACTCCGGATCCTGCGCGGCTCCCGCTGTGTTCACGGGCGCCGCTGCCGGGTCCGGAGCAGCCTCCCTACCCTACGCTTGCCAATCCCGTCTTCACACCGTCGGCCGAAAGCGGGACGAGCACGCACAGAGTCGGACGCGGACCGGAACGCCGACAGGAACGCGGTAACGGTGAACTCATCGCGTCCGGGCGGTGCTGCTGAGCAGGCTCATCCAGTCGCGCGCAGGCGGAGTACCTGTCTTGAACACCCGAACTGCGGCCAGATTCCTGCGGGGCCGCCCAGGTCCGATCAGCGGGCGGCGCCCAGGTCGCGGGCACGTCGGCGCCACCCTCCTCGGAGACCCGTGCACCGAAGCGGAGCAGGGCGGGCTCGGGCGAGATCTTTCCGGCGATCAGGGCCTCGCCCTGGCGGAAGATGACCGAGCGCTCGATCAGGCTCGGCGGAACGAAGGAGAACGCGGCCTGGGCGAAAGCCGCGTCGGCGAGCGAGTTCAGCCGCATCAGCACGAGGTTGTCGGCCTGGGAGAGGACGTTCTCGGCGATCTTCTGCGGGCGCTGCGTCGACACCAGCAGGTACAGGCCGAACTTACGGCCCTCGGCGGCGATCCGTACAGCGTGCTCAGCCGCCATCGCGACGAGCTGATCGGGAGGCTCGGCCGGGCAGACATTGTGGGCTTCGTCGATCACGATCAGGACCGGACGGCGCTCTTGCCGACGTCGCCACAGGTCGCCCAGCACCGCAGCGGCGATGAGTGACTGCTCCTCGCGGCTGGGCAGCGAGCCCAGGTCGATGACCACACAGCGGACGCCCTGATCGTGGACCGCGCCGAGGACCGAACCGGCCTCGGCGGGGGCCCATACCGTAAAGCGCTCGACGCCCAGATTGCGGATGCGGAGGCCGAGGCGGCGTCTTTCCGGGCTCTCGTCCTCGGTCAGTGCGCCGAGGTTCGGTGGGCCGTCGCGTGCGAGCAGTTCAGCCAGCGCCGCGTACTCCTCGCGGTCCTGAATTGGGTCCAGGCGGAGGAGGGCTGCCTGCGTGGCCGGATCGATCTCGGCCGCGTGCAGCCGGAGCCTTCGCTCTCCCGGGGCGTCGGAGGAGTAAACGGCGACCCCGCGCGCCGCCTCCTGGTAGCGCTTGGCCAGCGCCCGGTCGGCGCCGCCGCGTACGTCCCCCAGGCGGACGAAGTCGGAGTTCGGATCGAGCACGATCACGCGCAGGTCCGTTTCGATCAGCAGTCGCTCGAGAATTACCCCGAGCGAATAGGTCTTGCCGGACCCCGACTGGCCGCAAAGGAACGTATGCCGGTTGAAGCCGCCCGCATCCGCCAGGCACGGCACACCCGGGGCCAGCGCGAGCTCGCCGAGCTGCAGCTGGGCGTAGCGTCGGTCGCTGCGCTGGAGCCAGGCGTGCAGGTCCGCCGCGGTGGCGGCACGAACCAGCGCATCGTGAAACGGCGCAGGGTCACCTTCGAGGATGACGCCGTCGCCGCGCGCGTACCGGATCTGGATCTGCGTCCGGTTCTCGGGGCCGCCCCCCGCATGAGCCGGCAGCATCAGTTCCGTGCTCAGCTGGTCGAGTTCGAGGCTGAGGATCTGCCCAAGGTGGGCAGTACCGCCGCCCTCCAGCATCACATAGCCGCCGATCTGCAATTCCAGGCCGTGCAGCGAGACCTGGAAAGAGAACCGGCGTCCGTCCACCGAGGTGGCGAGCGGAAGGACTGACTCTTCAAGGTTCCGGCGCGCCTCGCGGAAGCTCTCCACTTGAGCGCCAAGCCCGGACTGCACGCCCACCTGTCATCCTCTCCACGTTCGACAGGGCTCCCCGTTTCACCGTGGTCCCCGTTAGAAGGCTGGGTCGTGGGCGCCCGGATGTTCATCACCCTCCCGGGGTGACCTCGCGGCCAGCCCTCCTTCGGCGGCGCACCATCGCCCCCGTGGGAGAGTCGGCCCCTGGGACAGTCGCCCCGTGGGAGAACCGGCCGGATTCACCCCCCGGGCATGCCACCCCCAAGTGCGGGCCCAGGTCCCCACCCCCCGCGTATCAGGCCCGCGCCGCTCCCGGGGTGCCCGCCGACGACGCTTTCAGGCCGGCCGCGAGGATGTCGATGCTCAGCGCCAGGATCCAGGCCGGGAAGAGCAGCTCCACCCAGGGTGAGAGGCCTACCCCGATCAGCAGCACCAGTGCGCTCAGCAGCCCGGCGACGGTGAGCCACCGGCGGACGATCTCGGTGCGGCGCGCGATGGTGACGGTGGTCAGCGTGAACACCGCCGCCATCCGCATCGCGTAGACGTTGAGCAGGATCGAGGTGACGAAAAAAAAAAAAAAAAAAAAAAAAAAAAAAAATAATTGAGTGAGAGAATAATTAGTAAGTTTAGACAAAAAGATAAACAAAAAAATCCAAAAATTACACCAAAGAAAACACCTGCCGATAGCGAAGAAAAGTACACACCCAGAACGTCCCGACGATCTCGTGCCCGCAGCAGCGGTAAGACAGTGATTCCAGCGTAAATAAATGTTAGAACAAGAAGGAGAAGAAAAATAAGTAAATCATCACGAGACGGTGATCCAAAAAAAGTATAAGAGATATAATTATGGACACACCGCCGCACAATAACCGATCAGCGAAAGTTGAACGTCGCGGCCACAGCGCCAGGGTGCCCGGGCCGGGCGGGCTGGACGGCACTTCCGCGATGAGGCCGCCGGCGATCGCCGCGCCCACGAACAGCATCGAGACGAACAAGAGGCCGCTGCCCAGGAACACGGTTGCGAAGAAGCGGTCCTCACGTTCGCCGATCCGCGTCCCTGATCACCCCGATGAACCACAGGAACGCGATCCCGGCGAATGGGACGATGTTCAGGGCGACCGCCACCGCTGTCCGGCGCCGCGAATCGGTCAGCCATGCTCCGGGGACCTCGGGACGAGCGGGGACAGAGAGCCTGAGCAGGACGAGCGTGGCCATCAGGAGCACGGAAAAGATGATCCCGGCGAGCGCGGCCGCGCGGGGCGTTCTCAGCGGGCTCCTGGCCCGCAGCGGGTCAGGAACGATCGGGCCCTCGGCCATCGCGGCCGCCCCCTTTCCGCGGATGGCACCTCCGGCATCCGCTCCCCCTGAGGGTCTGGCCGCGGCGCGGGGCCGTAATCACCCGGGGCGGGTGAGGGCACCGGGTTGCGTGCGCGCGGAGGATGGGGGTGGGCGGCAGCCCGAGCAAAAGGCGACCCCGAGCACGATCGGCCCGGGCCGCTGTCCAGGGACCAAGCCCGTAAGCGAGGGCGAAGGAGTGCCGATGCTATCCGCCGATTCTGACGCCGAATTTGACGCGCAGCCGCCGCCTCCTCCTGCTTCGCTGCTGGCCGGATCGTCGTGGCAGGCGACGCTGATCGTGGGCGTGCTGACCCTGATCCTCGGGATCGTGGTCGCCTTTCATCCCGGCGGGTCCCTGAATGTGGTTGCGGTCCTGCTCGGCATCCTCATGATCATCTCGGGGATCTTTCACCTGATCCGGGTGTTCGACCCGGAGGAAGCGCACCGGGTGTGGCTCGGCATCGCCGGCCTGATGTTCATCGTCGTCGGCGTCGTGCTGATCCGTCATCTGCATCTCACCGTGGCGATTGTCGGCCTGATCATCGGTATCACCTGGATCGTCCAGGGGGTAGCCGCGCTCATCGGGGGGATCTCCAGCGACGCCCGCGAAGGCCGCGCCTGGTGGGTCGCCTTCGGCGTCATCAGCGTAATCGCGGGGATCGTGGTCGCGGCCAACCCTTCCTCCTCGCTGACCGTCCTCGCCATCCTGCTCGGTATCTGGTTCATCGTCATGGGGATCTTCGAGATCATCGGCGGCCTCATGCTCCGGCGCGAGCTCCGGGTCACGGTCATGTCGCTCACCTGACCACTCACCCATGGCGGGTGATGCGTGGCCTGCCTGCGCGCGGCGAGCATTCACGGTGGGTCTCTGTGACTGAAACCGGGAGGTCATCTCCCCGGTGGAGATCCCGCCAGATGACCGCCGGGCCGCGAGGAGCAGTAAGAAATGAGCGAGCCGTTCAAGGGCACGATCAACGTCGATATCCGCGATTCGGTTCCGGACTGGACACCGTTCGAGCCGCCGAGGGCGCCGGACGGCGCGGCCAATGTCGTCTACATCGTGCTCGATGACGTGGGCTTCTCGGCCATGAGCAGTTACGGCGGCCCCATCGAGACGCCGAATATCGACCGGCTCGCCGCCGACGGGATCCGTTACACCCAGTGGCACACTACGGCGCTGTGCTCCCCGACCCGTTCGTGCCTGCTGACCGGGCGCAACCACACCCGTAACTCGATGGCGTGCATCACCGAGGCTGCGGTCGGGTTCCCGAACGCGAGCGGCACCATCCCGCCGGAGAACGGGATGCTGTCTGAGATCCTCAGCGAACGCGGGTGGAACACGTATATAACGGGCAAGTGGCACCTGTGCCCGACCGTGGAGATGAACCTGGCGTCGACCCGGCGTAACTGGCCGTCCGGCCGCGGGTTCGAGCGGTTCTATGGGTTCCTGGGCGCGGAGACCAACCAGTGGTACCCGGACCTGGTCTACGACAACCACCCGGTGGACCAGCCGAAGGCGCCCGCCGAGGGCTACCACCTGACCACCGACCTGACCGACAGGGCGCTGGAGTTCATCAAGGACGCAAAGTCGGTCGCCCCGGACAAGCCGTTCTTCCTCTATTACGCGCCCGGCGCCGCGCACGCACCGCACCAGGTCTTTAAGGAATGGGCCGATAAGTTCAAGGGCCACTTCGACATGGGTTACGAGGCCATCCGGGAGCAGACGCTGGCCCGGCAGAAGGAGATGGGCATCGTCCCAGCCGACACCGAACTGCCCCCGATCAACCCGATCGGCACGCCCGAGACCCGTCAGGGGCCCGACGGCCAGCCGTTCCCGCCGCTGGATGTCACCCGGCCCTGGGACTCGCTAACCGCGGACGAGAAGCGCCTGTTCTGCCGGATGGCCGAGGTGTACGCGGGATTCCTGGCCCACGCCGACCACCACATCGGCCGCCTGCTCGATTATCTGGAGGAGTCCGGGCAGCGGGAAAACACGATGGTGATTCTCGTGTCGGACAATGGGGCGAGCGGCGAAGGCGGCCCCAACGGGTCGGTGAACGAGAACATCTTCGCGAACGGGCTCCCCGACAACATGCAGGCCAACCTGGCCATGATCGACGAGCTGGGCGGGACGAAGACCTACAACCATTATCCCAATGGCTGGGCGATGGCGTTCAACACGCCGTTCAAGATGTGGAAACGGTACGAATTCAACGGTGGCACCGCCGACCCATGCATCATCTCCTGGCCCTCAGCGACCACTGGCGCGGCGGCGGAAAAGGGCGAGATCCGGCACCAGTACCACCACGCCATCGACATCGTGCCCACCATCCTGGACACCCTCGGCGTCGAGCCACCCGCCACCATCAAGGGCCACGTCCAGTCCCGGTTCGACGGGGTGAGCATGCGCTACAGCATCAGTGACCCGTCCGCGCCGTCGGCCCGCAGGACCCAGTTCTACTCGATGCTCGGCTCGCGCGGGATCTGGCACGACGGCTGGAAAGCCGTCACCACCCACCCCACGATCAGCGGCTGGAGCCACTTCAACGACGACACCTGGGAGCTCTACCACACCGACACCGACCGGGCCGAGATACACGACCTGGCCGCCGAGCACCCGGAAAAGCTCCGCGAACTGGTCAACCTGTGGTTCGCCGAAGCCGGTGACAACGGGGCGTTCCCGCTCGATGACCGGGGCGCCGTAGAGATCATCACCACGCCGCGACCGCAGCTAGCCGCACCGCGCGAGCGGTACGCCTACTTCCCTGACACCGCGGAGGTGCCGGAGGCCCAGGCGGTGAACATCCGGAATCGCTCCTACAGCATCGGCGCGCTTGTGGATATCCCCGCCCCTGGAGCACAGGGCGTGCTGTTCGCGCACGGGTCACGGTTCGGCGGTCATGCTCTGTACATCAAGGACGACCGGCTGCACTATGTCTATAACTTCGTCGGCATGATGGAGCAGAAGATCGACGCCAACCAGGGCGTCCCGACCGGATTGGACCTGATCTTGTCCGCCTCGTTCGACAAGGACGGCGAGGATCCGCCCGGGATCTCCACCGGGATCCTGTCCTTGTACCACGGGGACAAGAAGGTCGGCGAAGGCCGGATCAAGACGCAGCCCGGGCTGTTCAGCCTGGCCGGCGAGGGTCTGTGCGTCGGCCGTGACAGCGGCGAGCCGGTGACCGGTGACTACCCTGGCGAGCACCCGCACACCTTCACCGGCGGCACGATCAAGCGCGTCGCCGTCGACGTCAGCGGGGACCCGTACGTCGATCTCGAGCGCGAGGCTCAGGCGATGCTGGCGCGTGAGTAGGGCGGAGTAAGCAGGAGAGAAGGCCAAGATCACCGGGTGGCGGACGGTACCGTCCGCCACCCGGTGATCGTCGTCTTACCGAACTCGACGTGCACCGTCAGGGCGCCTGCGGGTCTGGGCGCCCGCACGCAGCGACGTGGCGCTGCTGGAAGTGGTCGGCGCGGCGAACCTGCCGTTCGAGCCAGCCCACGATCCGCATAGCCCTACTGGGTGACGGGCGGCCCGCCGCGGCTGATGCACCGGAAGCCGAGGTGGCACGTGGAGGTGTCAACGGCCTCACCCTGGCGGGCGGCCGGCCGGTAGCGCAGGCAATAGCTGGGTGCGCACAGGTGCGAGCCGCCCTTGATGACCCTCCGCGGTAGATGCGCGCCCGGCGTGACCGGCGTGCCCGCGGTCATGCTGCTCTCCGGGGTGCTCACCCTCGGGTTCCGCGGCACACAGCACGCATCAGCGGCGTCGGACGGATGGCGCGGAGTGAAATAGTCGCTCGTCCACTCCCAGACGTTGCCGGTCATGTCCTCGAGCCCGTAGCCGTTGGCCGGGAACGACCCCACCGGCGAGGTACCCTCGTAGCCGTCGGTGAGCAGGTTCTGCCAGGGGAATTCGCCCTGCCAGGTGTTGGCCATCTGCTGGCCGCCCGGCGCGAACTCATCGCCCCATGCGTACACGGCCCCGTCGAGGCCGCCGCGGGCCGCGTACTCCCACTCGGCCTCGGCCGGCAGTTGCTTGCCCACCCAGGCGGCGTAGGCGTCCGCGTCCTCGGCCGCGACGTGGGTCACCGGATGCCGCTGCCGGCCACGGCAGTCGCTGCGCGGTCCTTCGGGACGCCGCCAGCAGGCACCAGGGACGTAGGCCCACCAGTTCTGGTAGTCACGCAGGTCGACCGGGCCCGTCGTGCGCTGGAACACCAGCGATCCGGGTACGAGCAGATCAGGGTCGGCCTCGGGGTAGTCCGCCGCCGCCAGTGGCCGCTCCGCGACGGTGACGTAACCGGTTGCCGTCACGAACCGCCGGAATTCCGCGACCGTCACCGGATGACGGTCCATCCAGAATCCGTCCACGGTGACCCGGTGCACCGGGCGCTCCTCCGGATAGAAGACGGCCGAGCCCATCAGGAACGTGCCGCCCGGAATCCACACCATGGCCCCACGCTGATCCCTGTTCCTGGCCGCGTTCTTGGCTCGCGCGGGCGACGCCTCCTGACCGGTCGCGCCGGCCGGTGATGCAGAACTCGTCATGGACATGCCGTGCGTGCTCCCGATTCTCCAACCTCGCTCGCCGCGCCGCCCGCTGATGGCGCCGAAGGCGATCCCGCCCACGAAGGCCACGATGAAACCGTTGCCACGCCAGCGCGCAGGCGTACGTGCCGCCGCCAGCACCGCCGAGCCCGCAACCTTCCCTTCGGCCCACCGGCGGCGGCGCGCCGGCCACGATCGCCAGGTCGGAGGCGCTCGTCGTCTTACCGCTAACGGCCGCTCGCTAGCCGGCGCCTGGCGGGCTCGCGCTGCGGTTACCGGCGGGAGACGCGCCGGGCGGTGCGCCGTGACGTGCGCCGGGCTACTCTGCGTGCTCCGAACATTTAAGCCCTCCAGATACTCGAGGCGGTCACTTTGCCGCAGCCGCCGTTTCCAGGTCGTGCAGTTCCTGGGCTTCCTCCGCCGTGACCAGGCCGATCGCCACGAGGTCGAGCGGGCTGATGAAGCCGTCGCTGAGCCGGAAGCCCCCGGCGCGGACGATCGCGTCACGGAGCGGCACCGCCCAGTGGTGCTCGAGCAGGACGAGCGCGGCCGCGGAGTCGTTCGGGATGTCCTCGAGCACATCCCAGCCCTCCTCCTCGGTGAAAACGTTGACGCCGCCCTCGGCGGCGGCGACTTCGGCACCCGCGGCCGCGCCGGCTTCCGCTCCCTCCTCACCCTCGATGCCCAGGCCGATCAGCGCACCGATCTTGGTGCCGACCTCGATCGCCTCCGCCTCGCTGAGGTTGCTGAGGTGCTCCACCGCCAGTTCGCCGTCGGCGTCCTTGTAAACGGCCAGCGAGTCGATGACACGCACCGTGCCGCTCGCGTGGAGCCGTTCAAGTTCGGCGATGATCTCACCGTGGAAGTCGGGATGGTTGAATCCCACTACGATCAGCTGCACGGGCCCAATGGCCATGGTCCTGCCTCCTTCTCTCCTCAGAGAGCATCTGGCCGGCTCCGCGGCGGCGCATCATCCGGTAAGGGTGATGCACCACGGCTCCGGCGATCAGCCTAGCTGCCGGCCGGGTGAGCCGTCCCGCCCGAAGACACATCGCCGCCGGCGGCCGGCTGATGACCGGAGACGAGCTTGGCGCTCATCTTGACCGCCTTGACCGCGCCGGTGGCACCAGCCTGCAACGTCAGCCCGACGGCGAGGACCACGCAGCCGAGGATGAACAAGGTGTGCGATCCGAGCATGAGGAGCCCCACGCGGGCGAGGACGTACGGAGGGGTACAGACCACCGCTCCGATGGCCCCGCCCACCGCGGTCGCGGTCAGCTTGTCGCGTTTCGAACGCGTGGTTTTCATTCCGATGAGCCGGGCCGGGACGGCGACGTAGCAGAGCATCATCACCCCGATGACGATGCTCAGGGACAGCCCGAACCACCTCAGCCCCCACCGGGAGAACACCACGGTCGCCACGCCCAGGCACACGCCCACCGCAAAGCCCGATCCGAGCACGATCGGCAGATGCGACCGGGCCTGCCTAAACGCGGGCCTGATCACCGGCTGGCTCCCGCCGGCGATCGAAAACGCGAACACGGCGTTCAGGAAGAAACTCGCCGCCGTGACCGCGGCCACGGCCAGCACGACCGGGATCACGACCGGCCCGTCCAGCACATGAAATGACTTCCCGTGGAAGACATGAGCCTTGAGGTCGATCATGGCGAGCCAGATCCACATGGCCGGCAGGACCTGAATCAGGGTCAGCCGCCAGTTGGTGAACAGCAGCCGCACTCCCTCGAACAGCATGCCCAGCGCGCCGACGGCGAAGACGAGGGGGGAAAGCCAACGCCGGGAACGGCTCAGCCGCAGCACCCCCTCCTCGACGGCGGCCAAGTCACTGTCGCGGATCGCGCGGTTCAGCTGGCCGGCGCGGGCGCGCCAGGCGGCCCACCGCGACCGGGGGCGCCGCCGGTGCCGGGAGGCGCCGGTCTGGCCAGGAACGTTACCGTCCGCCGGCAATGAGGCCGGCAGCTCCGGTGCGTTCCCTTCGATTCCCACGGGGCCCCATCTTCAAGGGTCGAGCGCTGAGTGGATCTACGCGCGGCCCGGCCGCGACGAGTCGCCCATCGTCAACGGCGTCTCCTGCACCGACCCGTGCCCTGTGAAGATAACCCCTGCTCCGTGGCCTGTGAAGATAATCCCGGCCAAAAGGGCGTCGGCTTCATCCTCGCAGGGTGAGGCGGTCGGCCAGCCCGCACGCAATCGTGGCTTGTGCGGGATAGCGGTCCGAGAGGAGCCGATGATGAGTGCACGGACGGCTGAGGCTCCCTCCGGGGTGAAGCGGCGGTATCAGCTCGATTCGGGGGTGGGACGGCTGACCCCGGCGGAGCGCGCGGCTCGTGGTAAGGAGGCGCGGGCCGACGTTCCCCGGGATAGCCACGCGGTCTTCGACCCGCCCCCGGGCCGGCCCGACCCGATCGGCTTGCTGGAGGAGCAGGGCAAGGCGCGGGTGCCCGAGCTGGTTCCCGTGCGGTACGGCCGGATGATGGTGTCCCCGTTCACGTATTTCCGCGGCGCCGCCCTGCCGATGGCCAGCGATCTGGCCATCACCCCGGTGTCCGGGCTGGCCGTCCAGGCGTGCGGTGATGCCCACCTGTCGAACTTCGGCATTTTCGGCTCCGCCGAGCGCCGCTTGGTATTCGACGTCAACGACTTCGACGAGACGCTGCCCGGCCCGTGGGAATGGGATGTCAAACGGCTGGCGGCCAGCCTGGAGGTCTCGGCCCGCGGGAACGGGTTCCCCGGCAAACAGCGCCGCGGCATCGTCTCGGCCGCCGTGGCCCGTTACCGGCAGGCGATGCGCAGCTTCGCCGGGATGACCAACCTGGATGTCTGGTACGCACGTGCGGACATGGACCAGCTGCGGGCGCAGTTCGAATCCCAGATTCAGCCGCGGCAGCGCAAGGCGGTGCAGAAAGGCCTGGCCAAGGCGCGGACCAGGGACAGCATACAGGAAGTGGCCAAGCTGACCCGGATGGTGGACGGGCGCCCGCGGATCATCTCTGACCCGCCCCTGGTGGTTCCGATCGATGAGCTGATCTCGGACACCGCGCAGCGGACGTCCCTCGCAGCGCAGCTCAGCGGCATGATCTCCACGTACGGGCGGACGATGGAAACGGACCGCAGGTACCTGCTCGACCAGTTCGAGTTCGGCGACATGGCCCGCAAGGTCGTCGGCGTCGGCAGCGTCGGGACGCGGTGCTGGATCGTGCTGATGCTCGGCCGTGACGAGGCCGATCCGCTGTTCCTGCAGGTGAAGGAGGCCGAGGCCTCGGTGCTCAGCCGCTTCGTCGGGGCCAGCAAATACACCAACCAGGGCCAGCGGGTGGTGGCAGGCCAGCGGCTGATGCAGGCGTCCAGTGACATCTTCCTGGGCTGGCAGCGGACCGAAGCGGGCCTGGACGGCCAGCCTCGCGACTTTTATGTCCGCCAGCTGCGCGACTGGAAATTCTCCGTCGACATAGAGACCATGGTGCCCTCCGGCCTGCGGATGTACGGGGAACTCTGCGGCTGGACGCTGGCCCGGGCGCACGCCCGGTCCGGGGACCGGATCGCCATCGCCGCTTACCTCGGCGGGTCGGAGGTCTTCGACCGGGCCATCACCGAGTTCGCGGCCGCCTACGCCGACCAGAACGAGCGTGACCACGCGGCTCTCGTCGACGCCGTGACATCGGGACGGCTCACCGCCGAGCGCGGCCTGTGACGCCCGGCTGATCCGGGCATGGCGGCAATATGGTACTTGACCTTCTGCTCATCGGGCTCGCGATCACCCTGGAGCCGTTTCCGCTGACGGCCTTCATCCTGCTGCTGAGCGCCGAGAAGGGCACGATGAAGGGACTGGCGTTCATCCTCGGCTGGCTGGCGTGCCTGGTCGCGGTGATCGCCGCCGTCGTCCTCACGACCGGGGGAGCGCCGCCCAAGCCGCAGACCGCCCCGTCGACCGCCGTCCTGGCCGTCAAGCTGGCCCTCGGTGTCGCGCTGATCCTGCTCGCGGTCCGCCAGCGGCGCCGGATGGGCCGTCCCCGCAAGCCGCCGGGCTGGATGGCGAGCCTGGACCGGCTCTCCATCTGGTCCGCGGCCGGTGTCGCCGCGTTCCTCCAGCCGTGGACCCTGGTAGCGGCCGGCGCCGCGACCGTCACTCAGGCCAAGCTTTCCACTACCGGGGACTACGTGACACTGCTCCTCTTCTGCCTGCTGGGCACCTCCAGCTTCCTGTTCCTGGAGCTGTACGCGGCCTTCGCACCCGCCGCGGCCGGCGTCCGGCTGGACCGGTTGCGTAAGTGGCTCGACACGAACCGGGATCAGGTGATCATCGTGATCTTCCTGCTGCTTGGCCTCTGGCTCACCGGAAAGAGCATCTACCTGCTGGTCACCTGACAGATACAACAACTGCCGGACGGTATGTGCGGCCAGACTCGGCCCGATGTCTCGTTGACGTCTTCCAGGCGTACCTGCCGAGGCTCCCCTGCAGCAGCAGGCCCTGCCCATCGCCGGGTTCCGGTGGTGGGCAGGGCCAAATGATGCGGGCATCGCCGCCCTTTCCGGGCAGGCGATGCCCGCATCACGCCCCCTGGTGAGCACGCCCGGGTGGGCCAGCCGACCTGGGCTGCCAGGTCGTTTTACCCCGCACTTTCGCCGTGCAGGGCGTCCTGCAGTTCCTTCTCGCCCTCCTTGGACAGCGAGGTCTTCAGCACGGTGCCGCCGTATTTGCTCATCGCGTCGATGGCCTTGTCGGGGGTGACCTTCTCCAGCATGAGGAACAGCGCCGAGGTGCCCGGCTGCACCAGGTCGCGCACCTGATCCTGGAATTCCTTGTCGACGCCGGACTTGGTGATCTTGCCCATCAGCGCGCCCATCCCGGCGCCGATGGCGATCCCGAAGACGGGGATGAAGAACAACAGCCCGAACAGCAGGCCCCAGAACATGCCCCAGGTCGCTCCGCGGCCGACCAGGTGGTGCTGCGTGTGGACGTGGTAGTCGCCGCTGGCGTCCCGAACGATCACGGCGATGGCGTCGGGCTGGATGATGAGGTCCTGAGCGAGCCGGCGTGCCTCATCGGCGGCGGCCTCGGCGGTGGCCTCGTCGGGATATCCGATCGCGATCAGATCAGCCATTGCGTTCCTTCTCCTCTGCCGGTGATGTCCGGCCAGTCCATCAAGCCGGGCTCATACGCGCCCCACCCGCCGCGGGTGATCCGGCGGCCAGGTTGGCGTCCTCCCCGCCAAGGACCTTGGACCCTGGTAATGCAGGTGGACATAACAAAATCTTGAGGAGGTGAGGAGCGCAGTTCGAGATGGGAAGCGCGGTCTGCGGGCGGTGCCCGTTCCGACGTCCAGCGCGCGCCCTGGCGTACCCATCGAGACCAAGCTTCACGCTCCCAGCCTGCGCAAGGAATGGGTGGAGCGGCAGGAGCTCATTCACCGCCTGACGGGCACGGCCGCCAAGCTCATCCTTGCTGAAGCCCCGGCCGGTTTCGGCAAGACCATTCTCATGGCGCAGTGGCGGGCCAGCGCGACGGAGAATCGGCGATTCGCCTGGGTCTCCCTCGACCGTGGCGACGACGACCCCGGCCGCCTGTGGTCGCATATCGTGCATTCGCTGCAGCGAGCATGCCCCGATCTGGACGGCGATAAAGTCCTCGGGGCCCTGCGGGTCCAGGCCTCCAACGTCACCGGAACGGCCCTCCCGCTCCTGGTCAACGAACTGGCCGCGCTCCCCGCACCCGTCGTTCTCGTGCTTGACGACTACAACGTGATCAGGGAACGCAGCTGCCACGACCAGATCTCTTTCCTGCTGTTTCATCTCCCGCCCTCGGCCCAGATGGTGCTCACCACCCGGGCTGATCCGCCGCTGCCATTGGCGCGGCTTCGGGCGGGTGGGGAAATGCTCGAGTTCCGGGCGCCCGAGCTGCGGTTCACGCCCGCGGAGACGGCGGCACTGGTCCGTAATGTCTCCGGCGACAACCTCAGCCCGCCTGATCTCGCTGTTCTCCTCAAGCGCACCGAGGGATGGGCCGCCGGAATTTACCTCGCGGCGCTCTCCCTGCGCGGGCACTCCAGTCCACGATCCTTCATCCGCCAGTTCTCCGGCAACAACCGGTTCATCGTCGACTTTCTCGCCGAGGAGGTGCTCAGTCGCCAGCCGGACGACATCCGGCAGTTTCTCGCGCGGACGGCCATTCTCGACCGATTCTGTGCGCCGCTCTGCGACGCCGTGGCCGGGACGTCCAACTCCGCGGACATCACCGGAATGCTGGAGCGGGAGAATCTCTTTGTCGTTCCGCTCGACGAGCGCCGGCGGTGGTACCGCTATCACCATCTGTTCGCGCAAGTGCTCCGCGGTCAGCTCGCCAGGGCCGAGCCGGACATCGGTCCGGCCCTGCACCAGCGAGCGAGCGCCTGGCATCGGCAGTCAGGATCGACGGACGAGGCGATCAGCCACGCACTGGCCGGCGGTGACATCGCCGGGGCCGTCGATCTCATCGCGGGCCACTGGTTCGGTTACGTCAATTCGGGCCGGGTGGCGACGCTTCGCGGCTGGCTGCGCTCGCTCGGTGACGGCCAGATTGCCGCCCACCCATTGGCGGCGCACAGCGCCGCGTGGGTCGCGGCTCTTTTCGGCGAGCGGGAGTCCGTGCGGCGCTGGCTTCCGGTCGTCAGGGCAGGAAAGCATGACGGTCCTCTTCCGGATGGCATGCCGTCGCTGGAGTTCTCGGCCGCGCTGCTCGGCGGCGCCTTTGGCTTCGACGGCATCCGGGCCATGCGAGAATCAGCCGCGAGGGCCGTTGAGCTGGGACTCGATCCGACGTCGCCTTGGTCAGCGCTGGCGCTGACGGCATTCGGCTTCAGCCTCTACCTTTCCGGGCAGCCTGGGGCGGCGGAGCCGCTCGGGCAGGCCATCAAGTGTGAGCCGTCCGTCCCGCTCGTGCGGATCATGGCCCTTTCCGCCGCGTCGCTCGTGGCGGCCGAGGAGGGCAACTCCGCGCAAGCGAGGGAACTGGCCGGCGCCGTCCGGCACGCCGCGGGCGATGGCAATCTCGGCTACGCTCCGCAGAGTTCCCTCGCGCACGCAGCCATCGGCGCGATTCACGCGCTGGAGGGGCGTCCGGAGCAGGCGCGCACCGAGTTCGACCGTGCGCTCCGGTCACGCCGGCGGTGGCCCGGGCTGAGCCCATGGCCGACGCTGGAAACCTTGCTCCGGCTCACGCCGCTGCTGGCCGCCATCGGTGACCGTCCCGGAGCGGCCGCACTTCTCGGGGAAGCCAGGGACATACTGACCCTGCTGCCGGACGGCGCCGAGACTCAACTGGCCCGGCTGGAGCAGCTGGAGCGGGAGATCGCAACGAAGCCGCCGACGTTGGAGTCACTGGCGGATCCGCTCACCGAGCGAGAGGTGACGGTGCTGCGCCTGCTCCGGGGCTCGCTTTCGCTCCGCGAGATCGGTCAGGAACTGCATCTGTCGCAGAACACGATCAAGACCCATACCAGGGCGATCTACCGCAAGCTTGACGTCAGCACGCGGCTCGGCGCCGTCGAGAAAGGGCACCGGGCCGGCGTCCTGTAGGCTCGCCGCGGCGGGTTCAGATCAGCCTGAGCTGCCGCGCGCGCCGGACCGCCTCGCCGCGGTGGGCCGCCGACAATTTACGGTAAATGCTCCTCAGGTGGGTCTTGACGGTGTTCACCGAGATGTACATCTCGCTGGCGATCTCGGCGGTACTGAGCATTCCCGACAAGAGCCGCAGCACCTCACGCTCACGCTCGCTCAGTTGCTCGACGATCACTGGCGTGGTCTGGCCCGTGCCGGACGGCGGGACCGCGAGCCGGCCCGTGGCCGGTCCGGTCTCTAGCAAGTCCTGATAGCCGGACGCAAGCTCGGGATCGCGCCGCAGCACCGGCCGCATCCAGACGCGCTCCGCGGCGAAGGCCAGCCGAAGCTGCTCGGCTTTACCCAGCCGCAGGGCGTGCTCGAGGGATCGGCGACCACGCCCTGCGTCGCCGTCGCCATAACTGAGCCGGGCATCGACTAGCCATCCCTCCAGACGGATCCGCCCGCGCGGGTCACCCGGACTGGCCATCCCGATGGCCAGGGCGCGCTCCGCAGCTTGATGATCGCCAGCATCCAGCCATGCCTGCGCGAGCGTGACGGCCGCGTCCAGCGCGGACTCCGGCTCAGCGCGTTCGGCGACGTCAACGGCGGACGTGATATCCCCGGCTGCGGCATACACCCGCGACTCGATGAGCATCAGCCAGTGTTCCAGCCAGGGCGGCGGCGACCAGCCCTGCCGGGCCCGGCCGAGCAGATCCGACGCAGCCCTGGTACTGCCTTCGGCCAGCCGGCAGCGCGCGGCGACCAGATAGGCGATGGCGCCGATCAGCTTGTCCGGAGCTATCCGCAGAGCGCTGTTGGCCAGCTTGAGCTGGCCATGCGCCTGCGGGAGTTCGTCGCGTTCCAGATGAACGTACGCGCGGGCAACAGCCGCGGCGGGGCTGGTGAACTCGGCCAGCCCGTCACTGCTGCTCTTGGCGGCATCTGCCGCTTGGCCGGCCCGCTCGGTGGCCTGGTTCAGCCGCCCGCGCAGGGCCTCGACGAGCGCGAGATACCCGAGGCAGTCAGCCCGCTCGTACGTGCCGCCGGGATCGGACATCGCGGCCAGCGCGAAGGTGAAGGTAGCGGCCGCCTCATCGAGGTCGCCCGACCAGAGCCCGGCCACTCCGTGGCCGGTTTGCACCCGCGTGCGGGTCTCAGGATGCCGTGCGATCACGCTCCCGGGGATCTTCTCGAGCAGGGTCCCGGCCTGGGAAGCCGCGGCCCGCACGGCATCGAGGTCCCCGGCGCGGCGGGAAACGGCCAGCCGGACCTGCGCGGCGGCCAGCCGGGCCGGGATCTCGTCGCTGGCGGGAAGTTGATCGAGGATGCCTTCCGCTGCGCCGAGCGCGGCCGCCCCCGGAAGGCCGTCCGCGGCGGAGAGCTCGATCGCCGCTTCCACCAGCAGGGGCTGAGGTTGCGTCCAGGCCGGCTCCGCGGGCATGCGCCGGAAACTCGCGGCGAGCGATCGGTTGCCCCGCGGTTCGATGAGCTGGCCTATCGCTAGCTCATCGAGGGCGATCCGGGCCGCGAACGGCCAGTCACCCGCGTCGGCGGCGTGCCGCACCGCTTCGGTGAGGAATCCTCTCCGCTGATACCACCGAGCAGCTCGCCGGTTGAGCTCGGTCACCTGGCCCGGCTGCTCACGCCGGAGCTTCAGGCGCAGCACCGCGCTGAACAGCGAGTGGTAGCGGTACCACCCGTGCCCAATCGGCCGGATGAACGCGTTCGCGCTGGCCAGGATCGGTAGCACGTCCGCCGCTCGCTCGTCATCGGTCAGCTCGCGGGCGATGTCCGCGTTCACCCGGTTCAGGATGCTCGTCCGCAGGAGAAACTCCCTGGTGGAGGCGAGCTGGCCGTTCAGCACCTCGTCCACCAGGTAGCTGGTGATGGCACTGTCCTCGGCGTCGAATTCCTTAACGAATTGATCAGGGTCGGGATGGCCGTCCAGCGAGATCGCGGCCAGGCGAATGCCCGCCGCCCAGCCCTCGGTCCGCGCGACAATACGCTCGAGCGCTCCGGCCGACAGCGTGATGCCATGCTGGGCCATGAGCGCGGTGGATTCGGGAAGGCTGAAGGCGAGGTCGTCCACCCGGATCTCGGTCAGCTCCCCGGCGAGCCGGTACCGGTGCAGGGGAAGGAGCGGGTCCATCCGTGACGAGACAACCAGGTGGAGGCCCGGCGCCGCACTCCTCAGCACGTAGGCCAGGCCGTCCAGCAGGTCCCGTTCGGTAAGAAGATGGGCGTCGTCAAGGACCAGCACCACCGGCCGCTCCTGGGCCGCCAGCACGGATGCGAGCCGCAGCAGGAAGATGTGGTCGGCGGTCCCGCCGTCCGCAGCCGGCGAAACCGGCGGGACGGCGACCCCAGCTCGCCGCAAGGCCGCCAGGACGTAGGACCAGAAGACCTCCGGCCGGTTGTCGTAGTCATCGAGGGTGACCCAGGCCAGGAGGCCAGGGTCCGCGCTGCTGGCCGCCCAGGAGGCGATCGCCATGGACTTGCCGGAGCCGGGAGGACCGGTGATCGTGGTGAGCGGCCCTCGCACGCCCGCAGCAATGAGCCTTTCGATGCGCGCGCGCTCGACCGCCCAGCCGGGCAGGCTGGGCACGGTGATCTTGGAGGTCAGGACGGGATCGTCGGCACCGTCCGCCCGCACGCCAGAGCGAACTGGCAGGTCCGCATCCGTCCTCGTCACCATCCGTGGTCCTCTGATCCGGCCGGCACCGTGCCGGCGTCAGTTCCGCGTTCGCGTGACCGCGTACGTAGGGCTAGGTCGTCTGTAGCTCAGTGGTCTCGCGCATGAGGGTGACCTGTCATCACCCCGCGGGAAATCTCACCAGGGTGACGGATTCACCCGCCGTGCATGGGGCGCCGTTGCCCACGCAGCGGGATCGTGGGGCTGACCCGTTTTCATCGCGACCCGCTGGGGGCTCCGTTGCCGCCCTTCTATTACGAAATCCGCGTCGTCGGAGTCCTGCCGCCCGAAGCCCTGCTCGACTTCGAGCGGCTGGTCGCTTCGGTGGAGCCGGTCGAAACGGTCCTGCACGGCCCGCTCCGGGATCAGGCCGCCCTGCAGGGTCTTCTCGCCCGGCTGGAGACGTACGGTGTGCAGATCATGGAGGTACACCGTCTGCACGACCCGGATGTGCCATCGGACGGGACACCCCCGGGATAAATACCAGCAGGCTGGAGCCCGGGTAACCCGGGCTCCAGCCTGCCTGAGGCCTGCCGCCGGAAGGTCAGGAAGCGCTGGCGGGACTAACCGCGGTACCGTTCTGCCAGGCGGTGGCGGCGGCAGCAGCGGCGTTCCTGGCCTGCGCCCATTTGAGCTTCGCGAGCTCGCTGGGCGGCACTTCCATCTCCCTGACCCACTGCCGGGTAGCCAGCGCCAGATGTGAACCCCCCACCGCCAGACCTGCCATGACCAGGACGGTGCCGACTCCTACCAGCACCGCGCTGGTCATCAGCGGGCCAGCCTCGAACTGCGGTCCAGTCCTGCTGTTCTCACCGTTAGTCATGGCATCATCCTCCGTTGTTCTTTAACGGTCGTTACTGTCATGGCGGCGGTCGCCTCAGACCAGGATCTTAGCCTTTTCGCGGTCGAACTCCTCGGGCGTGATAACCCCCCGGTCGCGCAGGTCAGCGAGCTTCGTCAGCTGTTCTGCGGGGCTGCTCCCGGCGGAGTCCTGAACAGCGCGGACCTCCTGGTCGTAGCGGACAGCCTGCCGCGCCGACCGCTCGTGCATCGAGTCGCCGCGCACGATCAGGTAGGCCAGCACGCCAATCAGCGGGATGAACAGCACGAACAGGAACCACAGGGCCTTGGCCCAGCCGGACAGGTCAGGACTGCGGAAGATGTCGATGAACACCATGATCAGGATCCAGAACCAGATCACCCACAGGAAGACCTCGAGAATCGTCCAGAAAATGTTCAGTAGCGGATATGACGACGATGCAGCGGCAATTGTCATTTCTTTGGCCTGCCTTCTCATTCACGTCAGCGAGGTTGCCCTCGGGCACCCTGCCGGGTTGTGGTGGTTAAGGGGCGCACCCTCAATCATTCGGCTGGCCCGCGACCCGGACATCACCCCCGGTGGGTGAACAGGCGCCGCCGTTCACCCCGTACGGGTGATTCCTGCCCGCCGGGCGGCTGGCAGAAAGGGCGTACATAGGGCTCCCGTCCATGGACGGAGAGGAGTAACGCATGTGCCGCTGGCTTGCTTACACCGGTTCACCCATCCTGCTCTCGGATGTGCTCTATACACCGGCCCATTCGCTGATCGATCAGAGCCTGCATTCGAAGCTGGGGGCCGAGACGACGAACGGCGATGGATTCGGCGTCGGCTGGTATGACGCCGCGCCGGCCCCCGGGGTCTTCCGCAGCGTCGAGCCGGCCTGGAATGATGCGAACCTGCGTGAGCTCGCGGGCCACGTGCGCTCGCGACTGTTCTTCGCGCATATCCGGGCGGCGATCGGGTCGGCCGTTCAGCAGACGAACTGCCATCCGTTCCGCTACGGCCGCTGGCTGTTCATGCACAACGGATTCATCGACGGGTTCGCGGCGATCAAGCGCGACCTGGTGCTCGCGGTCGACGAATCGCTCTATCTCGAGATCAAGGGGCAGGCCGACACCGAGGTCCTGTTCTACCTGGCGCTCAGCTTCGGCCTTGAGGACGATCCGCCAGGGGCTGTCGCGCGGGCCATCGGGTTCGTGGAGGCCGCCGGGCGGCGGCGCGGTGTCACCTATCCCTTCCAGGGCACGATCGCCACCAGCGACGGCGAGGGGCTGTGGACGTTCCGCTACTCCACCGAGGGCAGCTCACGGTCGCTGTTCTTCAGCCGCGACGTCCGCGCGGTGCGGCAGCTGTATCCCGGCCGGGAGGTCCTGTTCGAGGTGTCCGACGACGCGCGGCTCGTGGTCTCCGAACCGATCGGTGACCTGCCCGGCGCCTGGATCGAGATGCCCGAGGCCAGCTACGGAGTGGTCGGCCAGGGAGATGACCGGCTGCTGCCCTTCGCCGTGCAGCCCCCGTCGAAGGTCCTGTAACGGCCGGAAACCGCGCCCAGGGCCATCGTCCGGTAGGAAGTCGCGGCCCTGCGGCGGGCCGCTACAGGTGACTGAACCCGCCTGATTCCTCCTTCGTCATGGACACGGTGACCGGGTGCTTGCCGAAGTGGGCCACCGCGTCGCGGAAGTCCTCCAGGAGCAGGTCTGCCATGTCCTGGCTCACGCCGAGCCGGACCAGGATGCGCTGCACGGCGATGTCGGAGGCCGTCCCGGTCAGGGTGTAGGCAGGCACCTGCCATCCCCGGCCACGCAGCCGGTCGGCCAGGTCGAACAGGGTATAGCCGGGGTCCTCGCCGTCGCGGATCCGCCAGGTGACCGTCGGAATCCCGGTGTTCGGGTTGCTGTCACACAGCAGCTCGAACGGGCCGAGCTTGACGATCTCGGTGGCCAGGTACTGGCCGATGTCGTAGGACGCCTGGTGGACGCGGCGGTAGCCCTCATGACCGAGCCGCAGGAAATTGTAGTAGCTGGCGATGACCTGCCCGGCCGGCCGGGAGAAGTTGATCTGGAACACCGGCATGTCGCCGCCCAGGTAGTTGACGTGGAAGATCAGATCGTCGGGGAGCTCGCTACTGTCCCGGAAGACGACCCAGCCCACACCCAGCGGAGCCAGCCCGAACTTGTGCCCCGAGGCGCTGATCGACTTGACCCGGGGAAGGCGGAAGTCGAAGACGACCCCGGGCGCGCAGAACGGGGCGAGGAAACCGCCACTGGCCCCATCCACGTGAATGTCGATGTCCAGGCCGGTGTCGGCCTGCAACTTGTCCAGCGCCTCGGCCATCTCCTCCACCGGCTCGTACGCGCCGGTGTAGGTGACGCCGAGTGTCGGCACGACCATGATCGTGTTCTCGTCCACTCGTTCCAGCATTGAAGCGGCATCCATCATGTAGCGGCCCGGTGACATCGGGACCTCGCGCATCTCGATGTCCCAGTAGCGCGCGAACTTGTGCCATACCACCTGCACCGGGCCGCACACCATGTTCGGCCGGTCCGCCGGCTTGCCGTCGGCCCGGCGCTTGGCCCGCCACCGCCACTTGGCCGCCATCCCCGCCAGCATGCAGGCCTCGGAGGAGCCGATGGCCGAGGTGCCCACGGTGTTGGCCGCCTCGGGCGCATTCCACAGGTCGGCCATCATATGCACGCACCGCCGCTCGATTTCGGCGCTCTGCGGGTACTCGTCCCTGTCGATCATGTTCTTGTTGATCGACAGCTCCATCAGGCCATGAACCTCGGGTTCCTCCCACGTCTGGCAGAACGTGGCCAGGTTCTGCCGCGCGTTGCCATCGAGCATTATCTCGTCCGCCACCAGCTGGAACGCGTCCCTGGGCAGCGTTGCTTCCTGAGGGAACCGGTACTTGGCGACCGGCCTGGTCAGGTCCCGATCGGCAAACAAACAGTCCTCAAGCTGGTCACGGACGGTGTCACGCTCGTGTAGTGCCATGGTGGGCTCTCCCTTGATCGGAACCACTCCGCTGCGGCCCTGCTCACAGATCACCGCGGCCTACTGCCCGGCCTCGTGGTGGGCCGGGCGGATAGTTCCGACGCTCGCGTCAGCACCCGGCGCCGTCATCACCTGCTGCGGGTGAGTTTCCATGATCCGGGCCGTATGCCGGGGTTCGGGAACCGGCTCCAGCCTCACTATCATTTCGGGGATGGGATTCCGGGGCTGGGCCGCCGAGGCGATCGACTTCTACGACGGCCTGGAGGAGGACAACTCAAAGGCCTACTGGCAGGCCCACAAAGCCGTCTACGAGGAGGCCGTCCTCCGTCCGATGGAAGAGCTGCTGTCCGAGCTCGCCGGCCGGCTCGGGCCGGGCCGCATTTTCCGGCCGTACCGTGATGTGCGGTTCAGCGCGGATAAGTCGCCCTACAAAACCACCATCGCCGCGGCGATCGGCCAGGACGGGTATATCCAGTTTTCGGCGGCCGGCCTGGCCGCCGGGCGGGGGATGTACATGATGAGCGCCGACCAGCTCCAGCGTTACCGCCAGGCCGTGGATGCCGAGCCAGGCCCGGCCCTGGCGCAGACGGTGGCCGCCATCCGGGACGCGGGTATCGAGGTCACCTCTCATGACCGGGTAAAGACCGCTCCCCGCGGCTATCCCAAGGACCATCCCCGGATCGATTTGCTGTGCATGAAGGGGCTCATCGCCTGGAGACAGTGGCCGGCCGGGAAATGGCTGGCCACCTCGCAGGCCAAGCCCCGCCTCCTGGAGTTCTTTGCGCGCGCCGAGCCAATTCAGGACTGGCTGAACGCGCACGTTGGTGCCTAGTCCCGCGGCGTCTTCTGAAAGGCTAAGGCTATGCCGACGCGCCTGGTACATCTCGTGGTGGACGCCGACGACCCGGCCGCACTGGCACGGTTCTGGGCCAGTGCGCTGGGCTGGGTGATAGCCGACGAGACCGCCGAGGAAGTGGACATCTGGCCCGCGGGTTACGAGTACCCAGACCCGTCCGCCGTGCCCCTCGTCTTCGTCCCGGTACCCGAACCGAAGACCGCAAAGGGTCGCGTGCACCTGGACCTGGCCACTACGTCCGCTGTCCACCAGGCGGAATTGGTCAGCCGCCTGCAGGATCTGGGAGCCGCGCCGGCCGATATCGGCCAGGGTGACGTGCCCTGGGCCGTGCTCGCCGATCCCGAGGGCAACGAGTTCTGCGTGCTGGAGCCGCGGGGCATCCACCTCGACACGGGCCCGGTCGCCGCGATCCTCACCGACTGCGCCGATCCCGCGGCCCTGTCACGGTTCTGGGTGGACGCGGCGGGCTGGCAGGTCACATACGCCGAGGACCATATCGTGGGGCTCCGGTCCCCCGGGGGCACCGGGCCCTACCTGGAATTCCTGCGGGTGCCCGGCCGGAAACAGGTCAAGAACCGGATCCACCCGGACGTAGCTCCCCATCGCGGCGAGGATCCCGCGGTCGAGGTGGCGCGGCTGCGGAGCCAGGGGGCCCGCCTGGCCGACGTCGGCCAGGCGGGCGACGAGTCCTGGACCGTCCTGGCCGACCCCGAAGGCAACGAACTCTGCGTCCTGACCGCCAGGTAGTGGCCGGCCCGGATCGATCCTCGCGTGCCGCTCCATACGGGCATGCCTGTCATCTGGCCCAGCCCCGCACAGCACGCTGCTGGGGTCACTCGTCATCTTCCCGGCCTATACGCGGTCGCGGACCGAGCAGGCCCGGTGATTCGCTGTCCCTGCTAGCTGGCCGGGCCGAGCGCAGCGTGCGGTCCGGTGAGCCGCTCCCCGCGCGGCGGCTGATCATACCGTGATCATTAAAATCCGATCCAGGCATGGTGCGTACGCCTGATCTGAGCTTGCATGGAATCGCCGCACAGAAGGGGCCACCATGAGCACATCGAGCGAAGTCGTTCTCAGCGGGGAAGATCTCGACCTGGAACGCCTGGTCGCTGGACAGCACCACGATCCGCACCACGTGCTGGGCGCCCACCCGGTGCGAGACGCCGACGGCCGCGAACATGTGGTGATCCGCGCGTGGCGTCCCAACGCGACCAGCATGGCCATTCTCGTCGGTGAGCAGCGGATCGAGATGCGCTGTGTGCACCCGGCCGGGGTGTTCGCCGGTGCGAGGGAAGGATCGGACATCCCCGATTATCTTCTGGAGGTGGCCTATCCAGACGGTGCGGTGGTCACGGTCGATGACCCGTACCGGTTCTGGCCCACCCTGGGGGCGCTTGACCTTCATCTGCTGGCCGAGGGGCGGCACGAGGGGCTTTGGCGCCATCTTGGCGCCCAGGTGCGCGTGCACCAGGCAACGTCCGGCACGTCGTTCGCGGTGTGGGCGCCGGGCGCGCAGGCGGTCCGGGTCGTCGGCGACTTCAACGGCTGGGACGGCCGCATGCACCCGATGCGGGCCCTGGGCAGCTCCGGGGTCTGGGAGATCTTCCTGCCCGGGGTGGGCGCTGGCGCTCACTACAAGTTCGAGGTGGTCAGCCAGCAGGGGCAGCTGAGCCTGCGCGCGGACCCCTTCGCCTTCGCTGCCGAGGTACCGCCGGCCAACGCGAGCATCGTCACCCAGAGCCGGTACCAATGGCAGGACGAGGCCTGGTTCGCCAAGCGGGCGGCCACCGACCTGCTACACGCTCCGATATCGATCTATGAGTGCCATCTGGGCTCGTGGCGGTTCACCCAGGACGCCGGGGGCGGGTGGCGCCCGCTGACCTACCGTGAGGCGGCTGAGGTCCTGCCCGGGTACCTCACCGACCTCGGATTCACCCACGTCGAGTTCCTCCCGGTCGCGGAGTATCCGTTTTCCGGATCCTGGGGTTACCAGGTGACCGGTTACTACGCGCCGACGGCGCGGTTCGGGACACCCGACGACTTCCGCTATCTGGTCGACCGGCTGCACCAGGCCGGCATCGGGGTCCTCGTCGACTGGGTCGTCGGGCACTTCCCCAAGGACGACTGGGCGCTGGCACGCTTCGACGGCACCGCGCTGTATGAGCATGCCGACCCCCGCCTGGGCGAGCACCCGGACTGGGGCACCCTGGTGTTCAACTATGGACGCCACGAGGTCCGGAACTTCCTGGTCGCCAACGCGCTGTTCTGGATCGAGGAGTTTCACCTCGACGGCCTGCGCGTGGATGCGGTCGCCTCCATGCTCTACCTGGACTATTCGCGCCAGGAGGGCGAGTGGATCACCAACCGGTTCGGGGGCCGGGAGAACCTGGAGGCCATCGACTTCATCAAGGAATTCAACGAGGTGGTCTACCGCCACCACCCCTCCATCATGCTCGTCGCCGAGGAGTCCACGTCCTGGCCGGCCGTCTCCCGCCCCACCTACCTGGGCGGCCTCGGCTTCGGGTTCAAATGGAACATGGGGTGGATGAACGACACCCTGGTGTATTTCTCCAAGGATCCGGTGTACCGGCGCTACCACCACCACGAGCTGACGTTCGCCCTGCTGTACGCCTTTAGCGAGAACTTCATCCTGCCCCTGAGCCATGACGAGGTGGCGCACGGAAAGGGATCGCTGCTCGGCAAGATGCCGGGGGACCGCTGGCAGCAGTTCGCCAACCTGCGCGCCTTGCTCGCCTGGATGTGGGCGCATCCCGGCCGGCCACTGCTGTTCATGGGCGGCGAGATCGCGCAGAACGACGAGTGGCGGCACGACGGCAGCGTGGACTGGCACCTGCTCGACTACCCCGAGCACGCCGGGATGCAGGCCCTGGTCCGGGCGCTCAATGCCGTCTACCGCCGGGAACCGGCCATGTGGGAGCAGGATTTCGACTGGACCGGCTTCCGCTGGATCGACCCGAACGATTCCGACAACAGTGTGCTGTCGTTTCTCCGGTTCCCGGCGTCAGGCGGGCGCAGCGTCGCCTGCCTGGCGAATCTCACCCCCGTGCTCCGCCCCGACTACCGTGTCGGGCTCCCCCAGCCCGGGCACTGGGTGGAGATCTTCAACTCCGACAGCGCGACGTTCGGTGGCAGCAACGCCCTTATTGGTACCGTCACGGCCGAGGCCATCGGCTGCCACGGCCTCGACTACTCCGCCGCCCTCACGCTGCCGCCCCTCGGCGTCGTGTGGCTGGCCTACGAGCCCGAGGCCCCGGGCGCCGGGGGCCCGCCGCAGGCACCGGAGAGCTAGCGGGGGATCCGGTACTCCTCCAGCAGCCGGCGTCCGATGATCATCTTCTGGATCTCTGCCGTGCCCTCGCCGATCAGGAGCATCGGCACCTCCCGGTAAAGGCGCTCGATCTCGTACTCCTTGGAGAAGCCGTAACCGCCGTGGATGCGGAAGGAGTCTTCCACGACCTCCTTGGCGTACTCGGAGGCCAGGTACTTGGCCATGCCGGCTTCGAGGTCGTTGCGCTCACCGGAGTCCTTCTTGCGGGCCGCCACCACCATCATCTGATGGGCGGCCTCGACCTTGATGGCCATCTCGGCCAGCTTGAACTGGATGGCCTGGTGCTCGACGATCGGCTTGCCGAAGGCGTGCCGGATCTGCGCGTAGGAGATGCCCAGCTCAAAGGCGCGGAGGGCGACTCCGCAGCCGCGGGCGGCGACGTTGACGCGGCCGACCTCGACCCCGTCCATCATCTGGTAGAAGCCCTGACCGGGGGCACCGCCGAGAACCCGGGTGGCGGGGACGTGGACGTCATGCAGGATCAGCTCGGTCGTGTCGACGCCCTTGTACCCCATCTTCTCGATCTTCCCCGGCACGGTCAGGCCCGGCACCGTGGGGTTGGCGCCGAAGCCCGGCTCCTTCTCGATCAGGAACGTGGTCATGTTCCGGTGCGGCGCGTCGTGGCCCTCGTCGGTCCGGCACAGCACCGCCACCAGGTTGGAGGTGCCACCGTTGGTCAGCCACATCTTCTGGCCGTTGATGACGTAGTCCCCACCCTCCACCCCATCGCCCTTCACTCGCTCGGCCCGGGTGCGGATCGCTGAGACATCCGAGCCCATGCCCGGCTCCGACATGGAGAAGGCGCCGCGCACGTCGCCGGCCGCCATCCGGGGCAGGAAGTACTCCTTCTGCTCCTGTGTGCCGTGCTGGCCGATCATGTAGGCGACGATGAAGTGGGTGTTGACGATGCCCGACACCGACATCCACCCGCGGGCGATCTGCTCCACCACCAGCGCATAGGTGAGCAGCGACTCGCCAAGACCGCCGTACTCCTCGGGAATTGTGAGCCCGAACAGGCCGAGTTCCTTCATCCCCTCGACGATCTGGGCCGGGTACTCGTCCTTGTGCTCAAGCTCGCTGGCGACCGGGATGATCTCCTTGTCGACGAACTCCCGCACCGTGGCGAGGATGTCCCGCTGGATGTCGGTCAGGCCTTCGGTTTTTGCGAGGCGTTCCATGGCGCGGCTCCGTTCCGCTAGTCGTGAGGAGCTCGGGTGGTCGGCTCGGGACGCCCGGGCTGCTCACCGCCACGCTCCTTGATGTAGGTCTCGGTCGGCACCATCACCTTGCGGCGGAACACGCACACCAGGGTGCCGTCCTGCTTGTAGCCGCGCGTCTCGACCTGGACGATGCCCCGGTCGCTCTTGGACGTGGACGGCCACTTGCCGAGCACGGTGGTCTCGCCGTAGATCGTGTCGCCGTGAAAGGTCGGCGCCACATGCTTCAGTGACTCGACCTCGAGGTTCGCGATGGCCTTGCCCGAGACATCCGGCACCGACATGCCGAGCAGCAGCGAATAGATATAGTTGCCGACCACGACGTTCCGGCCGAAGTCAGTGGCCTCGGCGGCGTAGTTCGCGTCCAGGTGCAGCGGATGGTGGTTCATGGTGAGCAGGCAGAACAGATGGTCGTCGTATTCGGTGACCGTCTTCCCGGGCCAGTGCTTGTAGACCGCCCCGACCTCAAACTCCTCGTAGATCCGTCCGAACTGCATCTGGGGTGTCCTTCTTCTGCCTCGGTTACGGGTGGGTCTCTCGCCGGGAAGCCGCTCAGGCCTGGGGGGGCTCGAACTTGGAGGTGCGCTGCATGCCCCCGGCACGGCCCTTGCCCGCGATGACCAGTGCCATCTTGCGGGAGGCCTCGTCGATCATCTCGTCGCCGAGCATCGCCGATCCCTTGGCGCCACCCGCCTCCGAGGTGCACCAGTCGTAGGCGTCCAGGATCAGCTCCGCGTGGTCGTAGTCCTCCTGTGAAGGGGAGAAGATCTCGTTGGCGGCCGCGATCTGATCGGGGTGCAGCACCCACTTGCCGTCGAACCCCAGGGCCGCGGCCCGGGCAGCCACCGCACGGTAGCCGTCGGAGTTGCGGATCTGCAGGTAGGGACCGTCGATGGCCTGCAGATCGTTAGCGCGGGCGGCCATCAGGATGCGCATGAGAATGTAGTGGTAAGCGTCCGCGGGGTAGCCAGGAGGCTGCTCGCCAACCACCAGCGACTTCATGTTGATCGAGGCCATGAAGTCGGCCGGGCCAAAGATGATGGTCTCCAGCCGCGGTGAGGAAGCAGCGATCGCGTCGACGTTCACCAGGCCGCGGGCGTTCTCGATCTGCGCTTCGATGCCGATCCGTCCGGGCTCGAAGCCCATCGTCTTCTCGATCTGGGTGAGCAGCAGGTCCAGCGCCTTGACCTGCTCGGCGTCCTGCACCTTCGGCAGCATGATGGCGTCCAGGTTGGGGCCCGCACCCTCGACCACCGTGATCACGTCCCGGTAGGTCCAGTGCGTGGTCCAGTCGTTGACCCGGACAACGCGGATCTTGCCGCTCCAGTCACCCGTATTCAGCGCGTCGACGATGGTATGCCGGGCGCTTTCTTTGACCAGAGGCGCACATGCGTCCTCCAGGTCCAGGAACACCTGGTCGGCGGGCAGGGCCTGGGCCTTCTCCAGAAAACGCGGGCTGCTGCCGGGCACAGCCAGGCAGGAACGGCGCGGGCGCTGGCGGTCGGTCTCGACGGCGGGTTCGGTCATCATGTCGGGTCGTCTCATCCTTCGGTTGCGGCCCCGGCCAGGGCTCCCGGCCGGCTTGGCCATGGCTGGAGCTTATGCGCGCGGCGTATCTCATCGATGATTCCGCCGATGATGGCGGTAATTTCGAAATCCTTCGGGGTAAAGACCGCGGCTACGCCCTGGGCGCGGAGGACCTGAGCGTCCGCCGCCGGGATGATGCCGCCGACCACCACCGGGATGTCCCCCGCGCCGGCCTGGCGCAACTGCTGCAGCACCTCCGGCACCAGCTCGGCGTGGCCGCCGGACAGGATCGATAGCCCCACGCAGTGCACGTCCTCGGCGACCGCGGCCGCCACGATCTGATCGGGGGTGAGCCGGATGCCCTGGTAGATCACCTCGAGCCCGGCGTCGCGGGCCCGCACGGCGATCTGCTCGGCGCCGTTGGAGTGGCCGTCCAGGCCGGGCTTACCCAGCAGCAGGCGCAGCCTGCCCGCGCCGATCTCCGCAGCGGTGGCCGCCGCCGCCGTACGGACCGCGGCCATATCCGCGGCCATGCCCGCGTTCTTCCCGGTGGCCGCCAGCGGGGCCCCGCCGATCCCGGTGGGGGCCCGGTACTCGCCGAATATCTCCCGCAGGGCGAGCGACCACTCGCCGGTGGTCACCCCCGCCCGCGCGCAGGCCAGGGTCGCGCTCATCAGGTTGACCTCCTCACGCGCCGCGTCAGCCCGGAGCCGGCCAAGGGCGGCGCGGACCTCCGTCTCGTCGCGCCGGGCGCGCCACGTGGCCAGGTCGGCCAGCACCGCCTGCTCGTAGGCGGGGTCCACACGGTGGACCGCGGTGTCGAGGTCCACCGTGAGGGGGCTGGGCTCGGTGGCCTGGAAGCAGTTGACGCCGACGACCTTGTCCTCGCCGGATTCCATCCGGGCCCGCCGGGCCGCGTGCGAGGCGACGAGCTGGGCCTTGAGGTAACCGGACTCCACGGCCGGTATCACCCCGCCCATCGCCTGCACGGTGGCGATCTCCGCCTCGGCGCCGGCCATCAGCTCGGCGGTCTTGGCCTCCACCACGGCGGACCCATTGAACAGGTCGCCGTACTCCAGCAGATCGGACTCGTACGCAAGCACCTGCTGGATGCGCAGGCTCCACTGCTGGTCCCAGGGCCGGGGCAGGCCGAGCGCCTCATTCCAGGCGGGCAGCTGCACGGCCCGGGCGCGGGCGTCGCGGGATAGGGTGACGGCCAGCATCTCCAGCACGATGCGCTGGATGTTGTTCTCCGGCTGTGCCTCGGTCAGCCCCAGCGAGTTGACCTGCACGCCGTAGCGGAAGCGGCGCAGCGCCGGGTCGCCGATCCCGTACCGCTCCCGCGTGATCGTGTCCCACAGCCGGGAGAAGGCGCGCATCTTGCACATCTCCTCGACGAAGCGGACGCCCGCGTTGACGAAGAAGGAGATCCGCCCGACGACGTCCCCCATCTGCTCCCGGGCGATCTGCCCGGAGTCGCGGACGGCATCCAGTACGGTCATCGCGGTACACAGCGCGTAGGCGATCTCCTGCACCGGGGTCGCCCCGGCCTCCTGGAGGTGGTAGCTGCAGACGTTGATGGGGTTCCACTTGGGCATCCGGGCCACCGTGTAGGCGATCACGTCGGTGGTCAGGCGCACCGAGGGGCCGGGCGGGAAGGCGTACGTGCCGCGCGCGAGGTACTCCTTGATGATGTCGTTCTGCGTGGTACCGGTCAGCGCGGCGATATCGGCGCCCTGCTCCTCGGCGACGACCTGGTACAGCGCCAGCAGCCACATGGCCGTGGCGTTGATCGTCATCGAGGTGTTGGTCCGCTCCAGCGGGATGTCCGCGAAGAGGGCCCGCATGTCACCAAGGTGCCCGACCGGGACGCCGACCCGCCCGACCTCACCGCGGGCCAGGACATGGTCGGCGTCGTAGCCGGTCTGGGTGGGCAGGTCGAACGCCACGGACAGGCCGGTCTGGCCCTTGGCCAGGTTGCGGCGGTAGAGCGCGTTGGACTCCCTGGCGGACGAGTGCCCCGCGTAGGTCCGCATCAGCCAGGGACGTTCCCGGTCAGGGCGCTGGCCCGGCTGGGCCCGCGCGGCCCGCGGCGGCTCGTACGGCTCAGTCATGCCGACCTCATTCTCACGCGTTCCGGACCGCCTCACACGTTCCGGAACCGGTTGATCTCCGTGAGGTGCTTGGCGCGCAGCTCGGGATTACGCACGCCCAGGCCCTCCTGCGGCGCCAGGCACAGCACCCCGACCTTTCCATGATGCAGGTTCTGGTGGACGTCCAGGGCAGCCTGGCCGGTCTGGTCCAGCGGGTAGACCGTCAACATGGTCGGGTGGATCATGCCCTTGGAGATCAGGCGATTGGCCTGCCATGCCTCGCGGTAGTTGGCGAAGTGCGAGCCGATGATGCGCTTGAGGCTCATCCACAGGTAGCGGTTGTCGTACTCGTGCATATAACCCGAGGTCGAGGCGCAGGTCGCGATGGTGCCACCACGGCGGGTCACGTACACCGAGGCGCCGAACGTCTCCCGGCCGGGGTGCTCGAAGACGATGTCCACGTCCTCGCCGCCGGTCAGGTCGCGGATCCTGCCGCCCAAGCGCTTCCACTCCTTGGGGTCCTGGGTGTGCTCGTCCTTCCAGAACCGGTAGTCCTCGGCGGCGCGGTCGATGATCAGCTCGGCGCCCATCGACCGGCAGAGCTCGGCCTTCCGCTCGCTGGAGACGACGCAGATCGGGATCGCCCCGCCGGCCAGGGCATACTGGGTGGCGTACGCGCCCAGGCCACCACTGGCCCCCCAGATGAGCACGTTGTCGCCCTGCTTCAGGCCGGCGCCGTTGCGCGAGACCAGCTGCCGGAAGGCGGTGGAGTTCACCAGCCCCGGCGTCGCAGCCTCCTCCCAGGTGAGGTGCTTGGGCTTGGGCATCAGCTGGTTGGTCTTGACGATGGCCAGCTCGGCCAGGCCGCCGAAGTTGGTCTCGAAGCCCCAGATGCGCTGCTCCGGGTCCATCATAGTGTCGTTGTGCCCATCGGAGCTCTCCAGCTCGACGGACAGGCAGTGGGCAACGACCTCCTCGCCGGGCTTCCACACGGTCACCCCGGGACCAGTGCGCAGCACCACGCCCGCCAGGTCGGAACCGACCACGTGATAAGGCAGGTCGTGCCGCGCGGTGAGCTCGGAGAGCTTTCCGTAGCGGCGCAGGAAGGCGAAGGTGGAGACCGGGGAGAAGATGGAGCTCCACACGGTGTTGTAGTTGACCGCGCTCGCCATGACCGCGACAAGCGCCTCACCGAGGCCAAGTTCGGGGACCGGCACGTCTTCTACGTGCAGCGATTTGCGGGGATCTCGGTCGCGAACGGCGAGACCGTCGAACATGTGCTCCTCGTCCCGGTGCAGGGTGACTGCCCGGTAGGCCTCGGGGAGCGGCAGCCCGGCAAAGTCTTCCGTCTGGCTGCTGGGATCGAGGATGGTGTCAAGGATTTCTTCCATGGTTGCCTCCTGGCCGTACCTTGCGTCAAGGGCGCAGGGCGTCCGGAAACCGTGCCGCCACGCTGGTGGCGGCACCCATGTGCGAATGTCCGGGCCGCGGGCCCTGTCCCGGCCGCTGCGCTGCGGCCTCTCCTCCTCAGTGTCCGCTACACTTGCCTGAATTGTCTATTAAGAATTAAGCGAAACAGTTAAGCGAACGCTTGACGGTGGCCTGGACCAGGTGTATCCCCCCAGCGCACGGAAGAGTTAATCTGCACCCGCGCAGGGAACGCCGGCGTTCTTACCGTGAAAGGCGGAGCGAGAATATGCCCGAGCTAGCCTATTCCGATATCAAGATCGGTGATAACGCGTCACTCAGCAGGACGATCACCGAAGCGCACATCGTCAACTTCGCCGGCATCACCGGGGACTTCAATCCGGTTCATGTCGATGCCGAATACGCGCAGCAGTCGATGTTCGGGGAGCGGATCTCACACGGGATGCTCATGGCGGGCCTGATCTCGGCGGTGCTGGGGATGCAGCTACCCGGGTCGAACGCTATCTACCTCGGCCAGGACCTCAGATTTACCGCTCCGGTCAAGATTGGCGACACCGTGACCGTCACCGTGACCGTGACCGAGAAACGCGACGACAAACGAATCATCAAGCTCCGGACTACCGTGTCGAACCAGAAGGGTGAAATGGTCGTCGACGGCAACGCCACGGTCAAGAAGCCCGGCCTGTAGGCGGCGCGGGAGACCAGAACGACCGTGGGCTGGCGCGTCATTTCCCGGCGGGAGCACGGCCAGCCGGGCGGACGGATGAGCCTTCCGCCATAGCCCCACCGGTCACTTCCGTCCCTGTCACCGCCAGCGGATCAGTCCTGGAGCGCGCGGAGGATGCGGGCGAGGTCGGCGCGATCCGCCGGGCTGAGCCGCCCGAAGACCCGTTCGGCCTCGGTCCCGCGGGCCGCCCGGATCGCCTCGAGGATGGTGGCGCCCTGGCCGGTCACCTCGACCAGGGTGGCGCGCCGGTCGCCGGGGTCCGGGCTCCGCTGGACCAGGCCGCGGGATTCGAGCGCGTCCACGACCTCGGTGGCCGAGCGGGGCGCGATGTGCAGTTGGTCCGACAGTTCCGATAGGCGCATCGTGCCGTACCGCTTCAGCACGCGCAGGGCGCGAAGGTGGGACGGACTGATGTCCCACGGCGCAAGGGTCTCCTGGGACATTTCGCGCAGCCGCCGCGCGACCGCCCAGAAGGTCTCGGACAGCGGCTCCTCGCCGGCTGATGCGCGAACGCGCCTCCTATCATGCTCCTCGGCCATGTGGAATAGTCTACCAGCGTTTCATGTTGTAGCCTCACATTGAGGTTACCTCAGCATAGGCGTTCCCAGGGTCCGCGCATCCGGCACGGGCCCACCCGGCAGAATCGAGAAGCACTTGGAGTCCCCCCACACGAATCGAGACACCAGCAACACGGGCCGGACTCGCGGCCCGAAGTCCATCACCGCCGAGGAGAAGGCGCAGGCCCGCGAAGTGTCGCTGCGCCGCATCGGGCGGCTGTTCCTTCCCTACCGCTGGCCGCTGACCATTGTCACCGCCATCATCGTCGCCTCGTCCCTCGTCGGGCTGGCCTCGCCGTTCCTGCTCCGCGCGGTCATCGACACCGCGCTGCCGGCCAAGAACCTGCCGCTGCTGGCCTGGCTAGTGATCGGCATGGTCGCCGTGGCCGCCATCACCTCCGCGTTCGGCGTCGTCCAAACGTGGATCAGTACCCGGGTCGGCCAGCACGTCATGCACGAGCTGCGCACCAGCGTCTTCGCCCACCTGCAGCGGCAGTCCATCGCGTTCTTCACCCGGACGCGCACGGGCGAGGTCCAGTCCCGGATCACCAACGACATCGGCGGCATGGAGTCCGTCGTGACCTCTACCGCTACCTCCATCGCGGCCAACCTCACCACCGCGGTCGCCACCGCGGTCGCCATGGTGGCCCTGTCGTGGCGGCTCTCCCTGATCTCGCTGGTCGTGATGCCGCCGGCCATCTACCTGACCCGCAAGGTCGCCCGCATGCGCCGCGCCATCACCACCGAGCAGCAGCGCGAACTGGCCAACCTCAACGTCACCATCGAGGAAGGGCTGTCGATCAACGGCGCCCAGCTGGCCAAGACCATGGGCACCGGCCCGTCGCTGGTCGAGCGGTTCACGGCCTCCTCGGCCCGGCTGATCGATCTGGAGTTGCGTTCCCAGCTGGCCGGGCGCTGGCGGATGGCCTCACTGAGCATCATCTTCGCCGCGATACCCGCGATCATCTATCTCGCCGCCGGCCTCCCGGTCACCGCCGGCACGGTCACCATCGGCACCCTGATCGCCTTCACCACCCTGCAGAACAGCCTGTTCCGGCCGCTGACCGGCCTGCTCAATACCAGCGTGTCCGTGATCAGCTCGCTGGCGCTGTTCGCCCGGATCTTCGAGTACCTCGACCTGCCTGTCGAGGTCGGCGAGCCCGCCCACCCGGCCGAGATCGATCCGGCCCAGGTCACCGGGCACGTCCGTTTCACCGACGTCAGCTTCACCTACCCCGGCGCCGACCGGCCGGCCGTCACCGGCGTCGACCTGGATGTCCCGGCCGGGAGCACGCTCGCGGTGGTCGGCGAGACCGGATCGGGCAAGACTACGCTGGCGTCGCTGATCGCCCGGCTCTACGACCCCAGCAGCGGCAGCGTCCGCATCGACGGCATCGACCTCCGTGACATGCGGTTCGCCGACCTCGCCGCGATCGTGGGCGTAGTCAGCCAGGAGACCTACCTGCTGCACACCACGGTGCGGGAGAACCTGCGCTACGCCAGGCCCGGGGCCACCGACGCCGAGATCGAGGACGCGGCGCGCGCCGCCCAGATCCACGGCCTCATCGCCAGCCTGCCCGACGGTTACGACACCATGGTCGGCTCGCGCGGGCACCGGTTCTCCGGCGGCGAGAAGCAGCGGATCGCGATCGCCCGGACCCTGCTGCGCGACCCGCGCGTGCTCGTGCTGGACGAGGCCACCAGCGCCCTGGACACCGAAACCGAACGGTCTGTGCAGAAGGCGTTCGACACCCTGGCCCGGGGCCGCACCACGATCACGATTGCCCACCGGCTTTCCACCGTGCGCAACGCCGATCAGATCGTCGTCCTGGACCACGGCCATGTCGCCGAGGCCGGCACCCACACCAGCCTCGTAGCCGGCAACGGCCGCTACGCCGCTTTGGCCGCCTGAGCGCCCGCGTCCTTACCCGCGTACCTCCCCGCGTACTTCCCCGCGCCCGGCCGGGGTGTTCAGGTGCGACTGGCTTTCCCGCAGCGTGTCCAGCGCGCCTCCGGCGGTCCAGTACTTACGCCCGGCCACCAGAAGTTCTTATGTTCAGGAACCGGACCCCGTTCTGACGGCGGGACCGATGAGGTCTCGTCCCGGTCCTCCCTTTGGGGGTTTATGAGTGAAAAATTGCTTTGCTCATGCCGATCCCCCCGCATCTGGATGGGCCCCGCCAGGCCCTCCGAGCTCGCCCGGTCTCCCGTCGGCGTGGTCGGGCTCCAGCCCGTCCGATACCTCCACGTTCTCGCTGAGCAGGGAAACCCCGGCCGAGTCGGCCTGCATCTGCAGCAGCGCGGCGAAGTCCTCGCCACCGTGGCCGCGGCCGACCAGGCTCTGGATGATCTGGTGCACCGTAGCAGCCACCGGCAGCGGGACCTCGCGTTCCCGCGCTGCTGCCAGCCCGAGGTCGAAGTCCTTGCGCAGCAGGGACGCGGTAAACGTCGGATGGAAGTCGAGGTTCACCAGCGCGGGCGTCTTGTAGCGGGAAAACGTGGAGCCCATCACGCTGTTGTTGAGGCACTCCAGCAGCGCGTGCCGACTGACCCCGTATTGCTGGGCGAGGATCGTGACCTCGGCCAGCGACTGAGTCACGACCCCCAGCAGGAGGTTGTGGCACAGTTTCACAATCCGGGCGGTCTCCCCCTCGCCGACGTATGTGGCTCCGGCACCGAGCAGGTCCAGGTAGGGGCGGGCCTGCTCAAACGTCTCGCGCGGGCCGGAGACCGCCAGTGTGAGCCGTCCGGCCTCGGCCACCTTCGCGTTGCCCATCACCGGGGCGGCGAGCATTGCGGTGCCGCGCTCGGCCAGGCGCTCCCGGACCTGCTGGGAGGCCTCGGCGGAGACGGTCGAGCAGTCGACCACGATCGCGGGCACGGACGGGGCCGTGATCAGGCCCCGGGGGCCGAGCAGCACGTCGATCAGATCGTCCGACCCGCCCACCGTGACGAAGACGATATCGGCTGCACCGAGGCCCGCGGCCGTGTCGGCGATGCTGGCCCCGCGGGTCGCGAGCGGCTCGGCTTTGGCTTTCGTCCGGTTGTATACCGTCAGGTCACATCCGGCCGCCAGCAGTCGTAGCGCCAGCGCGGACCCCATCCGGCCGGCGCCGAGCCAGCCCAGCCGGTGGGTTAGGTCTGTCCCGGCCATCGGCCGCCCTTCGCGTCTACCGCGTCCGGATCCATAGTGGATCACCGTCCAGGGCGCCCCGCGGGGCGCCGGTCAGCCACGATGTGACCTGCTTCACAATCGTCTGCGCTACGACCGTGTCTTAAGGGCCGCGGCTTGTCAATGGCCCGCCAGTTGACCGGTGAGAGAGGGCCTCCCGGTACTGTCGGGCGTTGACCGGAGGAGGCGAGGCAGGTGCCAGACGGCGCAGATGACCTGGTCAGGCTGGAGCAGCGGGACGGCGTCGCGGTGGTGACCCTTAACGACCCGGCGCGCCGCAATGTCTTCAGCAGCCGGCTGGTGCACGCCCTGGCCGCGGCTATGGACCGTGCCGAACGCGACGACGCGACCCGGTGCGTCGTGGTCACCGGAGCCGGGAGCGCCTTCTGCGCGGGGGCGGAAGTGGCGACGCTGCGGGGAGCCGCCGCCGGCGAGTTTGACGACGTGGAAACGGTCTATCAGGGCTTCCTGCGGGTGCGGGACTGCCCACTGCCGACCATCGCCGCCGTCAACGGGCCGGCCGTCGGGGCCGGGTTCAATCTCGCGCTGGCCTGCGACGTGCGACTGGCCGGCCCGGGGGCGCTGTTCGACACGCGCTTCACGGCCTTGCGGCTGCACCCGGGCGGTGGCCACGCCTGGCTGCTGGCCCGCGCGGTCGGCCAGCAGCAAGCCACGCTCGCCTGCCTGTTCGGCGAGGTCTGGGAGGCCCAGGCCGCCGTGGACGTGGGCCTGGCCGCGAAGCTGGTCCGGGAGGGCCTGGTGGACGCGGCCGTCGCCTTCGGCCAGCGCCTGGCGCACCAGGAGAAGGTGTACGTACAGCGACTGGCGGCCACGCTGCGCTCCGCGCTGTCCACCCCCGGGTACGCGGACGCGCTGGCGGAAGAGACCGCGGCCCAGCGCTGGTCCGCGGGCCGCCCAGCCTTCCGCGAGGGCGTTCGGGCCATCGAGGACCGCATCGCGCGCCGGGGCTGACCGCGTGCGGTCCGGCGGTCCGGCGGGCGCCCCGGACTGCGGTCCGCCAGCGGTCTGACGGTCCGGCCGCCGGCTTCCCACGGAACAGCAGGTTCGAAGTCGCATCATCTCGCCGCTCGCCGGCCGGGTGGGTGCATTCGCCGTCGCGTATCTCGACGAGGTGGCGGAGCCGGATACTCCCTGCGGGAATTCCAGCTGTTCGGGACCTGACCAGCGCATGACACGGCGGGCCGCGGACCTGCTCCGCGGCCCCGCTCGCCTTGCCGTCGTTCGGCGCGTCTCGCCTCGCCGCCGTTCGAAGGTGCTGCGCCCCGGGTGCCCATGGGCGGCCGCACGTGTCAAGATGACGGCATGGTGGATCCACGTGCGGGACAGCCCGCGGCTGCTGAGGATCTGGTGGACGTCGCGAAGCTGGTCACGGCGTACTACACGGTCCATCCCGATCCCGGGGACCCCGTGCAGCGGGTGTCGTTCGGTACCTCGGGTCACCGCGGATCCGCGTTCACGGCGACGTTCAACGAGGATCACATCCTGGCCACCACCCAGGCGATCTGTGAGTACCGCGCCGCCCAGGGGATCGACGGGGCGCTGTACCTGGGCGCTGACACGCACGCGCTGTCCGAGCCGGCCCAGGTCAGTGCGCTGGAGGTGCTGGCCGCGAACAGCGTGCACGTGCTGACCGACGCGCGAGGCGGGTATACGCCAACCCCCGCCGTCTCCCGCGCGATCCTGGCGCACAATCTAGCCGGGCAGGGCCCCCGCGCCGACGGGATCGTCGTCACTCCCTCGCACAATCCGCCGCTGGACGGCGGTTTCAAGTACAACCCGCCCGACGGCGGCCCCGCTGGCACCGACATCACCCGGCAGATCCAGGACCGCGCGAACGAATTGCTCGCCGAAGGGCTCACGGGGGTGCGCCGGATCCCGTACGCCCGGGCGACCGCGGCCGATACCACGGGGACGTTCGACTTCCTCGACAACTACGTCTCGGCGCTGGACCGGGTCGTGGACCTAACCGCAATCAAGAACGCCGGGATCCATATCGGCGCTGACCCGCTCGGCGGGGCGAGCGTCGCTTACTGGGGCGAAATCGGCGAGCGGTACGGCCTGGACCTGAACGTCGTCAACCCCCACGTCGACCCCACGTTCCGGTTCATGACCCTGGACTGGGACGGCAAGATCCGGATGGATTGCTCATCGCCGTACGCGATGGCCAGCCTGATCGACCGCCAGCACGAGTTCACGATCGCCACCGGGAACGACACCGACGCCGACCGGCACGGCATCGTCACCCCGGACGCGGGGCTGCTCAACCCCAACCACTACCTCGCGGTGGCCATCGACTACCTCTTCCGGCACCGGGACGGCTGGCCACCCCATGGCACCGTGGGCAAGACCCTGGTCAGCTCGTCGATGATCAACCGGGTCGCCGAGGGCCTGGGCCGACCGCTGCTGGAGGTCCCGGTCGGGTTCAAATGGTTCGTGCCCGGGCTGCTGGACGGGTCCGTGGCCTTCGGCGGTGAGGAGAGCGCCGGGGCATCGTTCCTGCAGCGCGACGGATCGGTGTGGACCACGGACAAGGACGGGATCATTCTCGCCCTGCTCGCCTCGGAGATCACGGCCGTGACCGGCCGTTCACCGTCGCAGCTTTACAGCGAGCTGACCGAACGCTACGGGGCGCCCGCCTACGCCCGCATCGATACCGCGGCCACGCGGGAGCAGAAAGCGGCGCTGGCCAAGCTCTCCCCGGAACAGGTCACAGCCAGCGAACTCGCGGGCGAGAAGATCACCGCGGCGCTGACCGAGGCCCCTGGCAACGGCGCCCCGATCGGCGGCCTCAAGGTCGTCACCGCATCCGGCTGGTTCGCCGCCCGCCCATCGGGCACCGAGGACGTCTACAAGCTCTACGCCGAGTCCTTCCGCGGGCCTGACGATCTCGCTGCGATCCAGAAGCAGGCGCAGGAGATCATCGCCGCCGCCATCGGCTGAATTCCGTTACCACCACTGACCGGGGCGCCAACCGCCGCGGCCTGGCCTGCTCCGTCACTGCGTGACCTTGTCCGAACGGTGCGGCAGCTTCCAGCCCGGGCGGACGAAGTGACAGGTGTAGCCGTCGGGATAGCGCTCCAGGTAGTCCTGATGCTCGGGCTCGGCTTCCCAGAACGGACCAGCGGGCTCGACCTCGGTGACCACCTTGCCCGGCCACAGACCCGAGGCATCGACGTCGGCGATGGTGTCCTCGGCGATCTGCCTCTGCTGGTCGCCGGTGTAGAAGATGGCCGACCGGTAGCTCGTCCCGATGTCGTTGCCCTGCCGGTTCCGCGTGGTCGGGTCGTGGATCTGGAAGAAGAACTCGAGCAGATCCCGGTAGGAGATCTTCTCCGGGTCGAAGATGATCTCGATGGCCTCGGCGTGGCCACTGTGGTTCCGGTAGGTCGCGTTCGGCACGTCGCCACCGGTGTACCCGACTCTTGTGGAGATCACGCCGGGGAGTTTGCGGACGAGATCCTGCACTCCCCAGAAACATCCCCCGGCGAGGATGGCCTTCTCAGGTTCGTGGGTCACTGCGGTGCACCTCCGGGTCGCCCGCCTGTCCGGGCCGCGGGGCCGACGGGCCGCTGGGCCGCTGCCGGTGGCAGCTGCGCGGGACGCTACCTCGTACATAGCATCCCGGGCCGGTCGAAGGCTAGCCAGCGCCCGGACCTCAGTCGCGGTCGACCGGGCTCAGGTCCGCGGCCTCACCGAAGATGACCAGCACGTCGCCGGCCTGCAGGCGCAGGTCGCGGGCCGGGCTGGCGACCAGCTGCCCGTTGGGGTGACGGACCAGCAGCGGTACGGCCGGCCCGCGCAGTTCCTTGATGGTCCGGCCCACCAGCGGGGACCCCTCGGTGATCGCCAGCTCCTCCAGCCGCAGGTCGTGGTGCCCGGCCCGGGCCACATCGAAGAACTCCACCACGTGCGGCCGGACGGCCAGGTTCGCCATCCGCCGGCCGCTGGTCGCGTACGGCGAGACCACGTGGGTGGCGCCCGCCCGGTACAGCCGGTCGGCCGACTGCTCGCGCGCGGCCCGGGCCACGATGAGCAGATCCTGGCTGAGGGAGCGGGCGACGATGGTGATGAAGACGTTCTCCGCATCCGAGTCGACCGCGCAGATCAGTCCCTGGGCGCGTTCGATCCCGGCCTTCCGGAGCACCGCCTCGTCCGAGGCGTCGCCGATCAGGTAGCACCAGTCCTCCTGCTCCAGATCCGCCTTCAGCCCGGGGTTGCTGTCCACGACGACGAACGGCACATGCCCGGCGGCCAGCTCCCGCGCGACGGCCCGGCCGACCCGCCCGTAGGCGCACACGATGAAGTGCCCGTGCAGCTCGTCAAGACGGCGGCGCATGCGGCGGCTCCGCGAAAACAGGCTGACCCGGCCCTCCACCATCGCCGCGGCGGCCAGGGCCAGGATGACGAAGAACAGGCCGACGCCGAGGAATGCCAGCCCGGCGGTGAACACCAGTTCGCCGGTCGAGAGATGACTCCCCGTGGGAAACCCGACCGTGGTCAGCGTCAGCAACGTCATCGACACCGCCACCCACGGCGGGTAGCCGAAGCTCAGGTAGCCCACGATCCCCACGCCCGTCAGCACCGCCAGCGCTATGGTGACCAGCGCGCCACGGGAGGGCCAGGACCGCAATTTCATCCATCCCGCCTCCCCCGGGTTGCGGCCGCGCACGGACGCTGCGGAACATCACCCGCGAGATCAAGCTTGACCTGCGGCGACGGCGTAGCCAGGGGCGAAAGGCCTATCTGCCACGGGAAATGCCGCTGGCCACACTGGGCAGACCGCGATCTCAACGCTCCGTGAACCTTGACCGTGTCCCCAACACCCTGCGGGAACCTTGCCTTGTCCGCTAAAGCCCGGCGGGGACCTTGCCCTTGTCCTCATGCTGCCGGACGGCGTCCGGGCCCCCGGCAGGCGCCCGTTCACCGCGCGGTTCCGACGTCACCCCCGGGCGGGACGCGGGCGTCGCGTCCGGCACGGGCAGCGGCGGGCGGTGACGGTAGCCGGGGTGGCTGTCAGAGTGGAACACCATGACCAGCCAGAACGCCATCAGGGGCAGCGCCACGACCGGCGCGAGGATGGCAACCATGTTCGATCCGCTCATGTCCATGACCCTTCTGCGCGAGGCGGGCGTGGCGCCCCGGTCACTGTGAGCGTGGCGGGGCGGCTTCGCGGCCAGGCAGGGCCGCACGTCCCGGGGCGCCGGGACGACGGTCCCGGCAGGCAACCTGGAAGACTGGACAACGACGGCCCGCCGGTTGTTCGATGGCTACCCGACGATCAAGGGGAAAGAGTCTCTGACATGGCCAGTACGCCTCAGTCGCTCACCGGGATCGACCTCGCCGAAGCCGCGGAACTCGCCGCTCAGCTGCGGGTTGATTCTGTCCGGTCCAGCACCAGCGCCGGGTCCGGCCATCCCACGTCGAGCATGTCCGCCGCCGACCTGCTGGCGGTGCTCATCGGCCGGCACCTGCGTTATGACTGGGACAACCCGCGCAGTGACGCCAACGACCACCTGATCTTCTCCAAGGGCCATGCCTCCCCGCTGCTCTACTCCATCTACAAGGCGGTCGGGGTGGTGTCCGACGAGGAGCTGATGACCGGGTACCGCCGCTTCGGGTCCCGGCTGGAGGGTCATCCCACGCCGGTACTGCCGTGGGTGGACGTCGCCACCGGATCGCTGGGCCAGGGACTCCCGGACGGGGTGGGGGTCGCCCTGGCCGGCAAGTACCTCGATCGGCTCCCGTACCGGGTCTGGGTGCTGTGCGGGGACAGCGAGATGGCGGAAGGCTCCATCTGGGAGGCCACCGACAAAGCCTCGTACTACGAGTTGTCCAACCTGATCGCGATCGTCGACGTCAACCGTCTCGGCCAGCGCGGGCCCACCGAGCTGCAGTGGGACCTCGAGGCCTACGCCCGGCGGGCGGAGGCGTTCGGCGCGCGGGTCCTGACCATCGACGGACATGACCTGGCCGAGATCGACCACGCCCTGGCCACCGCGGGGGACACGTCCGGCCACCAGCCGACCGTGGTGCTGGCCCGCACCATCAAGGGCCGCGGGTTCTCCGAAGTCGAAGACCAGAACGGCTGGCACGGCAGGCCCTTTCCCGCGGACATGGCCAACCGCGCGATCGCCGAGCTCGGCGGTGAGCGCCACCTGACCATCCGGGGCCCGCGGCCCAGCCCGGCTCCGAAGCCCCCCGCCGCGGCGGCGGCAGCGGGCGGCGCGGGGGCAGCCGGGCCGACGGCGACGTACTCGATCGGCGACCAGGTCGCGACCCGCAAGGCGTACGGTGACGCCCTCGTCGACCTCGGCGCTGAGAATCCCCGGGTCGTGGCCCTGGACGGCGAAGTCAGCAACTCCACCCACGCGGACGAGTTCGCAAAGGCGTACCCGGGACGCTACTTCGAGATGTTCATCGCCGAACAGCAGCTTGTCGCCGCGGCCGTCGGGCTCAGTGTCCGGCACTACGTCCCCTTCGCCTCCACCTTCGCCGCCTTCTTCACCCGTGCCTACGACTTCATCCGGATGGCGGCCATCTCGCAGGCGAACCTCCGGCTCTCGGGCTCCCACTCGGGTGTGGAGATCGGCGCCGACGGCCCGTCCCAGATGGCGCTGGAAGACCTGGCCATGATGCGCGCGGTGCACGGGTCGACGGTGCTGTACCCGAGCGACGCCACGAGCACGGCCGCCCTCGTGCACGCGATGGCCGACCGGGCCGGCGTCAGCTACCTGCGGACGACCCGCGGGAGCTACCCGGTCCTGTACGGCGGCACGGAAACCTTCCCCATCGGGGGGTCGAAGGTCCTGCGCTCGAGTCAGCGGGACGTGGTGACGCTGATCGGTGCGGGGGTGACCTTGCACGCCTGCCTGGCCGCCGCCGATCGTCTCGCCGCGGACGACATCCACGCCCGTGTCATCGATCTGTACTCGGTTAAGCCCATCGATACCGAGACACTCGTCGCCGCCGCGGCGGTGACCAACGGCCGCCTGATCGTGGCCGAAGACCACCACCCAGAAGGCGGGCTCGGCTCCGCCGTCACCGACGCCCTGCTGGAGGCGGGCCCGCAGAAGCTGTGGGTGACGCACCTGGCCGTCCGGGAGATGCCAGGCTCGGGCACCGGGGATGAACTGCTGGCCGCGGCCGGGGTCGATGCTCAGCACATCGAGTCGGCCGCCCGCGACCTGCTCAATGCCACCTGACCGCGCAACGGCCCCGGGCCGTGGTGTGATCGGCCTGCAGTGGCTCCGGTCCCGTGACGCGGGCCTGTCCGCGCTGCGCCGGGCCGGCCGGGCCGCGATCGTCATGCCGGCCATGCTCGCGCTGGCCGAGAAGGTCATCGGGGACGCGACGCTGGCCACGTTCGCCGCGTTCGGTTCGCTCGCGATGCTGCTGTTCGTCGCCTTCGGCGGCCGGACCCGCGAACGGCTGGCCGCCCAGGTGTCACTGATCCTGGTGGGCGCCATCTTCGTCTGCCTGGGCACCCTCGCGGGGCGTACGGTCTGGCTGGCGGCGATCTGTATGGGCATCGCCGGCTTCGCGGTCCTGTTCGCCGGGGTGGTGAGCTCGGTGCTGGCCAGCGCGTCGACCGCGCTGCTGCTGGGGTTCATCCTGCCCGTAACGCTGCCCGGGCCGGTCAGCTCGATCCCGGCCCGGCTCAGTGGCTGGCTGCTGGCCGGCGCGGCGTCCCTGATCGCCATCACCGTGCTATGGCCCGCCCCGGCGAGTGACCCGCTGCGGATGCCCCTGGTCCGGGCGTGTGCCCAGCTCGCACGCCGGATGCGCGCCGAGGTCGATCATGCCCGCGGCATCGGCCCTGATGGGGCGGCCGCCGGCGCTGCGGCCGCCGACTCCGCCGCCGCGATCCGGAGCCTGCGGTCGTCGTTCTTTGCCACCCCCTACCGCCCCACCGGCCTGACGACGGCCGCGCGCTTTCTCGTCCGGCTGGTGGACGAGCTCGTGTGGCTGGGCGCGATCCTCGACCGGATGCCCGCCGGCGTCCCGTCCGGGCCGGCCTTCAGCGCGGTATGTAACGTCAAGCTGGCCGCCGCCGACCTGCTCGAGCGAGGGGGCGCCCTGCTCGGCACGGCCCGGGGTGGGCCGGATGAGCTCCAGCCGGGCCTGGAACGCTTGCGCCAGGCCCGGGACGCGATGGAGCGCGCCGCCATGTCGGCGATCGCGGCCGGCCCGGATGCGGAGTCTGCGGCGGGGGGCGCCGGACGGTCCGCGGCCGAGTACGTCAGCTCGCTCGAACCGTCCTTCCGGGCCCAGGAGCTGAGCTTCGCCGTCTCGGCCATCGCCGCGAATATCCAGCGGGCGGTGGCCGCGGGGCAGCGGACGTGGTGGCAGCAACTGCTCGGCCGTCAGCCCGACGGAGCGGGCGGCGCGCTGGCGTCCGCGCAGGAGCGCGCGGGCGCCCATGTGGATTGGCATTCCGTCTGGCTGCACAACAGCGTGCGCGGTGCGGTCGCGCTCGGGCTGGCCGTCCTCGTCGCCGACCTGACCGGCGTGCAGCACTCCTTCTGGGTCGTGCTCGGCACGCTGACCGTGCTGCGGTCCAACGCGCTGAGCACCGGGCAGAATGCGCTGCGGGGGCTACTGGGAAACGTCGCGGGGTTCGTGATCGGCGGGGCACTGATCGTCGCTATCGGCACCAACACCACCGTGCTGTGGATCCTGTTCCCGCTGGCCGTCCTCGTCGCCGGGCTGGCCCCGGCCGTGATCTCCTTCGCCGCGGGCCAGGCGGCCTTCACCATCACGCTGCTGATCCTCTACAACATCATCGCGCCCGCCGGCTGGAAGGTGGGTCTCGTCCGGGTGGAGGACGTGGCGATCGGCTGTGCGGTCAGCGTCGGCGTCGGCGCGCTGTTCTGGCCCCGGGGCGCCGCCTCAGCCCTGGGCCAGGCGCTCTCCGAGGCGTACTCCGAGACCGCGCGCTACCTCAACCGTGCGGTCATGTTCGGTGTCGTCCGCTGCGACCGGCGGCTGCCCGCGACTCCGGCGCCGCGCGACGAAAGCCTGCGGGCCGCCGCCGCGGCCCGCCGCCTCGACGACGCGTTCCGCGGCTTCCTGGCCGAGCGCGGCCCGAAGCACCTTCCCCTGCCGGACGTGGCCGCGCTGATCAGCGGGGTCGCCGTCCTCCGGCTGAGCGCCGACGCCGTGGTCGACCTGTGGCAGCATGACGAAGGCGGCGCACCCGCCGGGGACCGGAGCGCGGCCCGCAACGAGGTGCTCGGGGCCGAGACGCTGGTTTTCGGCTGGTACGAGGCGATGGCGCGGGCGCTCGCCGGATCGGGTGATGTGCCCCCCGAGCTTCCGCCCGACGGGGCCGCCGACGAGCGTCTCATCGACGCCGTGCAGCGTGATCTGAGCGGCACCGACGGGCAGGGGACGGCCGCGGCGATCAGAATGATCTGGACCGCCGACCACCTCGACGTGGCCCGCCGCCTGCAGGCCAGGATCGCCGCGCCCGCCCAGGCGGCTGCCGCCTACCAGCGCCGGGGCCGCCAGTCCCCGGCGCAGCCCGATCAGCCAGGCCGGCCAGCCCGCGCCGGCCGTCCTCACGCCGGGGGAAGGCGCGGGCGCACCGCCCGGGCGAATAGCGCCGTGACGTCGGCGTGCCGCTCCGGGGCGCAGGCGGGACTGAAGATCACCGTCTCCGCGCCGGCCACGTGGTATTCGGTGAGCCGGGCCGTGACCGTGTCCGGGTCACCGTGCAGCAGATACCGGTCGGCCAGGGGGCCGAAGTCCTGGCGGTAGACGCCGCTCACGAACTCCACGGCTTCCCGCCGGGCCCGCCCGGCGTCATCGTCGACGCAGCCCCAGATGTACAGCGCGCCGGTCAGTGATCCGGCGGGGCGGCCGGCCTGCTCGGCGAAAACCCGCGCCTGGGCGAGGCTGCGGGCGAAGGATCCCGGGCTGACCATGTACGGCATCCAGACGTCACCGAACCGGCCGGCCCGGCGCATCGCGGGCGTCTGGCGGCCGCCCACCCAGATAGGCGGGTGCGGCCGCTGAACGGGCGGCGGCTCCAGCCGCAGGTCCCGCAGCGAGCCGAACGGCCCCTCGGCGGAGACCCGCTCGCCGGAAAGCAGCCGCACCATGACCTCGAGCGCTTCGTCGGTACGCGAACCCCGGCCCACGACGGGGGCACCTACCGCGGCGAACTCCGGCGGATACTCCCCACCGACGCCAATGCCGAGGTCGAAGCGCCCGTTGGAGATCAGGTCGAGCGTGGCGGCCATCTTCGCGGCCAGCGCCATCGGGTACAGCGGCAAAATGGTGAGCGCGCTCAGCAGCCGGACCCGCTCGGTGACCCCGGCGGCCGTGGCCAGGGTGAGGAACGCATTGGACGTCGGGCCATAAAAGAAGACGTGCTCGCCGGACGCCAGCAGGTCGAATCCGAGCTGTTCGGCGCGGCGGGCTTCCGCGGCGATGGCGCCGAGCGCCCCGGACGTGCCGATCGTGAGGCCTGATCTCATGGGAGCTCCGTAACGTGGCAGAGCGTGGCCGCGGCCAGCAGTCTCCCGATGTTCAGATAGGTCTCGGCGGGGCCCGTTCCGTCCAGCGCGACCGCCTCGTCGGCCAGGCTGGCGAACGGCGCGCCCTCGTCGGGGGCGGCGTAGACCGCGGAGCTGGTTATCCCGGCGTCGCGGCACGCGCGCACCACCCGCAGCGCGATCTCGCCCCGGTTGGCGATCAGCACCGGTTTGAACTCGGCGGTCCGCGGCGGGCTCACGGCGCCCCAGCCGGGCCGGATGTCCCGGGGACCCGCGTCCCGGGGGCGCGCGCCAGCACGGCGCGGGCCATCCGCACGTGCACGTCGTCGACCATCTGGCCGTCGACCACCGCGACCCCCGCCTCACCGGCCGCGACCACAGCTCGGGCGTGCGCCACCTCCTCGGGGGCCGGCGTGAACACCTGGTGGGCCAGCCCGACCTGACGGGGATGGATGCACATCTTGCCCTGATAGCCCAGGCTCTGACCGCGGCGCGCGTCGGCCAGGAACTGATCGTCGTCGGCGATATCGACGACTACCTGGTCGATGGCGGGAACGCCGGCCAGATACGCGGCCAGGCACACCTGGCTGCGGGCGTAGAGCACCTCGTCGCCCCCGGGGCTGCGCCGGCCGCCGATGTCGGCGATGTAGTCCTCCGCACCGAAGTAGGCTCCGCTGAGGCTGCCGGGCCCCCCGGGCACCCCTCGCCCATCCGCCAGCAGGCTTCGCGCGTCGGCGACGCCGAGCGCGGTCTCGATGCCAGCGATGATCAGCGCACCGGCCCAGGAGTACTCCGCGAGCGCGCGGGTGACCTCTCCCAGCTGCGGCCGGGTGGCCAGCTTCGGCACGACGACACCAGCCGCGGCACTGCCCGCGGCGGCCGCGACGTCGGCGGCGAACCACGGCGTGCCGACCGGGTTGACGCGGACCAGCACGGTGCTCGGGCCGTCCGGGTCCAGGGCGTCGATCGCCGTGGCGGCGGTGCGCCGGGCGGCCGCCTTGTCCCCGGGCGCGACCGCATCCTCCAGATCGACGATCGCCACGTCGGGTGCGAAGCGGGGGATCTTCGCGATCATGTCGGCCCGGGTCCCTGGCATGAACAGCGCGCTGCGGACGCGGCTCAGCTCCGGCATGGCACGCTCAGTCCTGTCCCGGCGCCGGCCCGCGCTCCGGGGCCGGACGGCCTTCCGGGGCCGGACGCTCCGCACCGGGCCCGGGTTCCGGGCGGCACCGCATCATCGCCGCCCGGACGGCCGCGCAGACCGTCTCCCCGCGCTGGTTGATGCCGCGATGCTCGAACGTGACGATCCCGGTGCCGGGCCGGGACCGCGACCGGCGGGCCTCGACGACGTCGGTTACCACGTGGATGGTGTCGCCGGTGAACACCGGGGCGGGGAAGTCCACCCGGGAGAAGCCGAGGTTGGCCACGGTGGTGCCGAGGGTCAGCTCGGGGACGGCCAGGCCGACCACCAGCCCCAGGGTGAACAGGCTGTTCACCAGCGGCCGGCCGAACTCGGTGGTCGCCGCGAACTCCGCGTCCAGGTGCAGCGGCTGCGGGTTCATGGTCATCGTCGTGAACAGCACATTGTCGGTTTCGGTGACGGTCCGCGTCGTGGCGTGCTCCACCCGCAGGCCGGGCTCGAGCTGCTCGAACCAGAGTCCGGACACGCCTATCACGCCGTGGGGGCGGCTTCGGCGGCCACGGCCTGCTGCACCGCCTGACGGTCCACGAACCCCCGGACGCTGACCCGGAACTCCTCGTGCTCGCGGTCGAGTTCCCAGCTCATGGATGCGGTCATGGTGGACTCCTCGCCTGCACCGGCGGCCGCCCGCAGCGCCCTGTCTTCCGAATTAACGTTCATTAACCTTAGGCTTCTGGGTGTGGAGAGGTCAACCGCGGCCACCCGGGCCACCGTCATCGACGCCGCCTGCGCGCTGTTCGCCAACCGCGGCTATCGCGGCACGTCCATGAAGGACATTGCCGAGGTGCTCGGGGTGAGCGCGCCCGGCCTGTACAACCATGTGGTCTCGAAGCAGGAGATCCTCTACGCGATCATGGACAAGGCGATGGACCGGGCCATCGCCGCCCTCGACGAGGCTCTCGCCGGGATCGATGACGTGGCCGAGCAACTGCGGCGGGCGACGGAGTCGCTGGTGCTGGACTTCCTGCGCTACCCGGCCGAGGTGACGGTGTGCAACAACGAGGTGGGCAGCCTGGAACCCGCCAACCGCCTGGCCATCGTGGCCAAGCGGGACCAGTACGCGAGGCGGGTCCGGCGGATCATCGAGAGCGGTTACCGCAGCGGCCGCTTCCAGACGCGCACCCCCGACCTGGCCGCCTTCGCCGTGCTCGAGATGGGCAATGGCGCCAAGTCCTGGTTCCGGCCCAGCGGGCGCTACCCGGACACCTACGTGGCCCGCGAGTACGGCGAATTCGCGCTGCGCATCGTCGGCTGCACCGGCTGACGGCGGTTCACCACAGGCCCGGGGCAAGCCCCGCGTGCGCCTGCTCCAGGTCCAGGAGGAAACGCTTGCGCTTCAGGCCGCCGGCGTACCCGGTCAGCTTCCCGGTACTGCCGATGATCCGGTGGCACGGGATCACGACCGTGGCGGTGTCCGTCATGGTCTGCTCCCACGATGTCCCGTTTACGGGAAGACGCGCCAGGGCCGGGCGTTCGTGAGGTTACCGGGCCCGCGGGCGCCGGCCGCATGATGAAAAACGAGCACGCGACTCACGTAACCCAGATTCAGGACGTCTTCAGGTCATGACAGGCAAACAGCCGTTTGAGGCGGTGGTCGCTGCGCACGGCGCCACCGTGCTGCGCGTGTGCCGGGCTGTGCTCGGGCCGGATGACGCCGACGACGCCTGGTCCGAAGCGTTCCTGGCCGCGATGAAGGCGTACCCGGACCTCCCGGCCGGCGCCAACGTCGAGGCCTGGCTGGTGACCATCGCGCACCGCAAGGCCATCGACGTCACCCGCGCGGCCGCCCGGCGGACCGTCCCGCTCGCCGAGGTCCCGGACGCCGGGACCACCGCGGACAGCGGTAACCCGCCGGGCTACGGCCTGGACGGCGATCTCGCTGAGGCTCTGAGCCGACTGCCGGCCCGGCAGAAACAGGCCGTGGCCTACCACTACCTGGCCGGGCTGCCCTACGCCGACGTCGCCGCCATCCTGGGCGGCACCGCTGACGCCGCGCGGCGCGCCGCCGCCGACGGCATCGCCAGACTCCGGCGCTCGTGGCCGGCCGCTCACGTGAGGAGCGAACGATGAACCCCGATGAACGGAACCCCGATGAATTGGCCCATGACCTGGCGCGCGCCTTTCCCGCCGCCTCCGGCGAGCTGAGCCGGCTGCACGAGCGGCTGACGGCCGCGGCGCAGCGCGACGGCATCCTGGACGTGGCCTACCGGACGATCGATAGCCCGGTCGGCTCGCTGCTGCTGGCCGCGACCGAGCAGGGCCTGATCCGCGTCGCCTACGCCCGCGAGAACCACGAGGCCGTCCTGCAGTCCCTGGCCGACCAAATCAGCCCGCGCATCCTGCACGCCCCCGGCCGCCTGGAGGCGGCGGCCCGGGAGCTCAGCGAGTACTTCGCGGGCCGCCGGCGCCGCTTCGACCTGCCGCTGGACCTGCGGCTGTCGGCCGGGTTCCGGCGCACGGTGCTGAGCCATCTGCCCGGGATCGGCTACGGGCACACCGCGAGCTACGCCGCGGTCGCGCAGCTGGCGGGCCACCCGAAGGCGGTCCGCGCGGTCGGCACCGCCTGCGCGACCAACCCGCTGCCGGTCGTCGTGCCCTGTCACCGCGTCGTACGGTCCGACGGCCGCATGGGCGGCTACCTCGGCGGCCCGGACGCCAAGCGCACCCTGCTCAGCCTGGAGGCAGCCGCATGAGCCCCGGCACCCGGTGGCCGTACCGCGTCGACGCTACCCGCTGGGACACCGTCCGGGACGACCTGGACGCCTACGGCTGCGCCCTGACCGGGCCCTTGCTCACCCCGGGCGACTGATCCCGCAGGGTCACGGGCTGGTGTTCACGACCCGCGACCGCCCGGTGAAGTCCCGCCGCGGCTGGCCGGCCGCGCCGGTCCGGCACGGGGTGTCCGTGATTCGCTCCGGCCAGCGGTTCAGCCTCGGCCTCGTCTTCCACGACGCGGCCTGACGCGCCGCGCGCCGGGCGCGACCGGGCCGCGCGGCCGGGCCCGCAGGTGCCCGGGCGTGGATCTGGGCCGCGGCGCGGGTAGCGTGGTGGGCGGCCCCGCACGAGTGAGCCCCCGAGGAGACAGATGCCCAACCAGCTGGCCAGCACGATGACGGTGCGCGAGATCGCCCGCCAGGCGGCCGAAGCTATCCGCGCGCTGAATCACCTGACGCACGGCGGTGGAGAGCTGACCAGCCCCAGCGAGGTCCGCGACATCATCGCCAGCCTTGGTCTGATGGGCCAGGGCCTGCCACAGCTGTGTGAGGAACTGGCCCGCTTTCTGGTCACCCACCACGAGGACGGGCAGGTCGCGCACGACTCCGGCCAGGACCCGGACCTGTCCGTCACCGAAGTGACCGAGGCGCTCGCGGCCGCGGGGCAGGCGGCGGACATGATGACCGCCGCCCTGGACGAGGCGTACAACGCGTCGGCCGAGCTGAGAGCCGCGCGCTGAGCCGATCCCGTCTGAGGCAAGTGCCCGGGCCGGTGTCCACCCCAGTCAGGCCGTTCGGCCGGCTGGATCGTCGCTAGTCGCCGAAGATCGCCGGCGTTACGACCCCAGTGCCGCCCGTAGGCGTCACCGTGATCGTGTTCCCGGTAGTGGTCGTGCTGGGGGAGGTGGTCGTCACTGACACGCCGGTGCCGTCGCCGAAGATCGCCGACACACTGTTGTCATCGCCGAAGATCGCCGGCCTGCTGAAGCTGTCAGCGGAGACTATCGCGTCCAGCGTCGCCCTGACCGGCGCCGCGGTGGTGGGCGTACTGGCCCCGGCCCGCGCACTGCTGCTGTGACCCGCGAGGTAGCCGGCGCCAAGTGCAGCCACGAGTATGAGTGTCCCGAGGACACCTACGGCGGCGGCTACGGCTCTTTTCACGTTCACGTCTTCTCCTCGTTGTCCCCTAGGTGACGCGGAGCCAGCGTCAGTGGTGTACCGATCCGCACGCCGACTTACCGAAAAGCCCTGGATTTCTGGGTTTTGTCCCGATTTTTCCAGAAAACGGACGCGGCCAGAACCGGGCCAAGCTCTGCACTCACCGGGGCCCCCACGATCACGCTGCTCGCGCGCCACGTCCCGGCGAGCGGGCAGCAGACAGCAGCGTACGTCTGGGCCAGGGTTGCGACAAGATCACGCGGCTACCGGGTTTTGGTGCGAATGCCCCAGAGTGACAGCCGGGGCGACACAGCGGGACGACCGGCACGTACTTTCGGCACATTTTTTTGTTTCCGGTGGTGAGGGCGCGGCCGATGCGGCCGCGCTGACCCGCGTGCCGTGACGTTACGCCTCCTGGCCGTGTTGCTGGCCTGGACCGCTACGCGAGTGTGACCGGACGCCGCGCCTCCCCGGCGCGCCCTGGTCCCCCCGTGGGCGGCCACATGCGACGATGGTGCGCGTGACCGCCGCTGCCGGGCTGTACCGGGCCGATCTTCCGGGCGCCGTCACCCGGACCAGCGCGTTTCCCCGGCTGCGCTACATGGGTTCGAAGTACCGGCTCGTCCCGCACCTCGCCGGCATATTCGCCGAGGTGGGCGGGACAACCGCGCTCGACGCGTTCTCCGGCAGCGGGGTCGTCTCCTACCTGCTGAAGGCGCTCGGCTACCAGGTGACCGCCAACGACTTCCTGCATTTTCCCGCGGCCATCGTCGAGGCCACCGTGGTCAACCAGGGCGTCACCCTGACCACGGAGGACATCGGCGCCATCTGCGGGCCAGCCGCCGATGACCGGGACTTCATCCAGCGCACGTTCGAGGGCCTGTACTTCACCGGCGAGGACCGCCGGTTTCTCGACTCCGCGTGGTCCCACGTCGACCGGATGACCGGCCCGAAACGGGCGATGGCGATCTCGGCGCTGGTCCTCGCGGCGGCGCGCAAGCAGCCCCGCGGCGTCTTCACGGTCACCGGGCTGCGCTACGACGACGGCCGCCGCGACCTGCGGCTGCCACTGCGCGAGCACTTCCGGGAGCGGGCCGCCGGGTACAACCGGGTGGTCTTCGACAGCGGGCAGCCGTGCGCCGCCTTGACCGGGGACGTCTTCGACGTCGGCTCGAAGCCCTTCGACGTGGTGTACCTCGACCCGCCGTACGCGCCGCCGAGAGACGACAACTGCTATATCAAGCGCTACCACTTCCTGGAGGGGCTGAGCACGTACTGGCGCGGCCAGCAGATCATGCCGCAGACCCGGACGAAGAAGCTGGCCAAGCGGTACACACCGTTCTCCTACGCCCGGACCGTCACCAGCGCGCTGCGCCGCACCCTGGCGCAGTTCAGCGGGTCCGTCATCGTGCTGTCCTACTCCTCCAACGCCGTCCCGGACGTGGCCGCCATCAAGGACCTGCTGCACGAGGTCAAGGACGACGTTCGGATCCGTCCGGTCGAGCACAGCTACTCGTTCGGCACGCACGCCGCCGCGGGCCGCCGGACGGCTTCGGAATACCTGTTCATCGCCCGGTGACGGGCAGCCCTTTCCGGCGCAACGGCCGCTGACGGCCACCCTCGTGCTCTTCGAGAGCGTCGGAGCAGGCCGCCGGCCAGAGGTCGCAATGCCCCCTCTCGATCAGAGTAAAGCCAATATGCTGGCCCGGATTGGCGCGATCGAGGGTCTTCCCGGTCGTTACGTACGCACATCCGACGTACCCGCGAGCGAATCAGGAGACGCATGGGGGGCTACCGGCGGTTCTGCGTTCAATGCGGCGGCGAACTGAAGCAGGACGCCCGCTTCTGCGCGAACTGCGGACGGAGCGCCGCAGCGAACAGCCCGCAGCCTGGCGTGACGGGTGAGCACGGCGCTGGCCCCCGGAACCTCCAGGCCCCTCCGCCATCCCCCGGCTGGGACGCCTCCGCCGTCCCACCCGACGGGGCCCTGTTCCCGCCGCCCGGTTCCGGCTATCCCCCGCAAGACGCTCCGTTCCCGCCGGAGGGCTCCCGGCTGCCATCGGAGGGCTCCGTTCTGCCGCCGGACGGCCACGGCTACCGGCGGGAAGGTCAGGGCTTCCCGCCGGAGGGGCCTCCCTTCCCGCCCGCAGGTCACGGCTTCCCGCCCGCAGGCCCTCCCCGCCCGCGGGATGACACCGCCGCGGGCCTTCCTTTCCCGGGCGACGACCCTCCCTTCCCGCGAGACGCCGCGGACGGCCCTCCCTTCCCCCGGGACGACATCGCCGCCACCCAGACCAGGCCGGCGTCCCCGTCAAAGGGACTGGCGCTGCCGTCGGCCTACCCCGCCGACGCGGCCGACGCGGCCGCGCTTCCGTCCGCGTCCGCGTTCTCGGGGCCGCCCACCGCGGCGAGATCGGCTTACCCGGCGCCCGCGCCCTCGGACACGGCCCAGTTCCCCCAGAACTGGATGAACGACGTGGGCTTCAGCCCGCAGTGGGAGCCGTCGCCCCCGTCAGCCGACGACGTGGAGGAGGCCGACCGCGATCGGCCGCGTCCCCGCCGGCTGCTGCTTGCTGGCCTCATAGCCCTGGTGGCAGCGGTCATCGTCGTGCCTGCCCTGCTGATCGCGCACGCCCTGCACGGCATCACGGGCGGCGGCTCGGCCGCGGCCCAGCCCACCGCGAAGCAGCCGGCGCGCGGGGCCACCGCGACCGCGCCGTCACAGCGGACCGCGGCGGCCGGCCTGGCCACTCTCCTGGCGCAGACAGCCGCGGACCGCAGCTCGATCGTGAACGCGGTGGGCGCCGTTGAAGACTGCACGGCCACCTTGGGCCAGGCCCCGCAGGTATTCCAGACCGCGGCCGCCTCGCGTCAGCGTCTGCTCCAGCAGCTCGCGGGCCTGCCCGGGCGTTCCGCGCTGCCCGCGCCGATGCTCCAGGAACTGACCGGCGCGTGGCAGGCATCGGCCGCGGTGGACCAGGACCTTGGCCGGTGGGCCCAGGACGAGGCAGCGAGGGGCTGCGAGCCGGGCGACCACGCCGACGCTAACTTCCAGGCCTCCGGTGCCCCCGACATCCAGGCGACCAGCGACAAGACGGCCTTCGTGGCCATGTGGAACGCGATCGCCGCGAAGTACGGGCTGACCCGGTACCGGACCAGCCAGCTCTGACGGTCAGGCTCCCGGGGCCGGTCCGTTTGGGCCGGTGGCCGCGTGTCTGCGAGGTCACCGCAGATTCCCCCACACCATCGCGGACAGCCGGTTGATCGTATCGATCCCGTACCGCTCGGTCGGGTTCCCCGTGGTGAGCACGGCCATCAGGTAATCGCGCCCGCTGCCCTTGACCCAGCCGATGCTGTTGATCTGCCAGTCGGTTCTCGCGCTGTTCAGGGGCAGCCAGCCGTTTTTCAGCGCGACCGTCGCCTGCGGCGGCACACCACCGGTCACCCCCCAGCGCTGCCCCGGCGTCACGTTCTCCATAAACCCCAGTGCATTCTGGCGCTGCGCGTCCGTCAGCAGCGTGCTGGGCTCGATGAGCTCGCGGAGCAGCGCGATCTGGTCGGCGGGGGTGGTGGTCGTCAGGCCCCAACCCGGCCAGGCGAATCCCGGGCAGGTCACGCAGGACGAGGCCAGCGTGTGCGTCAGGCCGGCGGCGGTGTTGAACGACTGGATCCGCCCGGGGCCGCCCACGGCGTTCCACAGGCTAGTGGCGGCAGCATTGTCGCTGTCCTCCATCATCTGCTGCGCGAGTGACTGATCCGTACCCGCCAGCGCCGGGCCGTTCCCCTGCTGCGCGTAGAGCGTCTCCAGGATGTCGAGCTTGACGATGCTCGCCTCCGCCTGAGGATGCTGCGGCCCAAGCGTCCAGGTCTGCCCGGCGGCGACGTCGTAGACCGCGGCCACGACGGTGCCACTGCGGGACGCGACGTAGGAAGCGGCCATCGTCCCGAGCGGATTCTGCCGCAGGACGGACGACGGCGAGGTGGGGTAAGAGGAGGGGCTCCCCCGGTCACCCGCGGCCGCCGAGCCGGCCGATGCGGGGCTGGTCCGGGTAAGGGCATGCGGTGCGGATGCGTGCGCGTCACATCCCTGGAGCACCGCCAGCAGGGCCGCCACGGCGACCGCGGTGGTGGCGGCGGCGGCCCCCCGCCTGCGCGAGGCCTTCGCGCGCCGGGCGGGCGTCCCCTCCACGCGCCAGCCTCCCGTCGCGAACACGCGTCTGCGCTGCGCGGACGCCCAGACGAACCCTATTGGGTCGCGCCCCGGCGGATACGCCAGATTACACCGGCCCAGCGGACAGGTTTCTGGACGAGCTTCTGGACGAGCCACTTAGGTTTGCCTTACCTTAGTTCGCGTGACATGGGCTGATGCGGTTCCGAACCTGCTCATCGGGTTGCGCGAGGGTCTCGAGGGAGGCCTGGTGGTCAGCATCCTGCTGGCCGCGGTGCGCAAGACAGCCGCGCCGGAGGCCGGGAACCGCCGGGCGCCGACCGCCCCGGTGTGGCTGGGCGTGCTGGGCGCGGTGATGGTGGCCGGGAGCTTTGCGGCGGTCCTGACCTTCTCGACGAGCGTCCTGTCCAGCCGGGCCCAGGATGCGGCCGGCGGCCTGCTGAGCGTTCTGGCCGTCGGCCTGGTCACCAGCATGGTGTTCTGGATGCGCCGCACCGCGGCCAGCCTCTCGGCGCAGTTGCGCGGGGACGTCCAGCGCGCGGCGGCGATCGGTGCCGGGGCGCTGACGATCACTGCCTTTCTCGCGGTGGGCCGGGAAGGCCTGGAGACGACGCTGTTCCTGTGGACGACCGTGAAAGGGTCCGGGCAGACGATTTCCCCGCTGGCCGGGGCGGCACTCGGCCTGGCGGCCGCGGTGGTGCTGTGCGGGCTGCTGTACCGGCGGGCCGTCCGGCTGAACGTCGGGGTGTTCTTCAACCGCACCGCTATCGCGCTCATCGTCATCGCCGCGGGCGTGCTGTCCTACGGCCTGGGTGACCTGCAGGACGCGGGACTGCTGTCCGGGCAGCGCTGGGTCGCGTTCGACCTGACCGCGCACGTGGACCCCAACTCGTGGTGGGCCTCGATCGTGACCGGTGCCACCGAACTGTCCCCGAGGATGACGGTGCTGCAGGTCGTGGCCTGGGTCGTCTACCTGGCCGTGGTCATCCCGCTGTTCGTTCACGCCGGCCGGGCCGCGACCGCCGCAAGAAAGGCGGCACCGCCTGCGCCGTCTGCGAGCGCCGCGGGAGTACCCGCCGAAGCCCGGACCGCGCCGGTCACCGCAGCACCGGCCGCAAGCCCAGAGGCCGCAAGCCCGGAGGCCGCTCCAGCGCGCTGGGAGCATCCGGCCGCGCGCCGCCCGTGGGCCGTGGCGGCGGTGCTGATCATGGCTCCCGCGATCGCCGCGGGCGCCGCGATCGCCGCGCTGCCGGCGCCGAACGCGTCCGCCACCACCGCGGTGACGGTGACCAGTACCGGCTGCGCGAAGGACTGGACGGCGGCCCGAACCGGGTCGCAGACCTTCACCGTGGACAACCAGTCCAGCAAGGCCGGTGAGGTCACCCTGGTCAACGCCGCAGGCGCCATTGTGGCGGAAATCGAGACCCTGGGCCCCGCCACCACCGCCGACATGTCCGCGACGCTCGGCCCGGGCTCCTACACCTTCAACTGCCGGATGTCCGGGCAGACCGTCACGACCTCGGCCGCCGTGCAGGTCAGCGGGAAGACCAGCCAGGCCGCCCCGGCCGCGGTGAAGCCGGTCACCGTGCAGGAACTGACCGGCCCGAACCGGAAGTACGAGGCGTACGCCGCCGGCGACCTGCAGGCTCTGGCGGGCGCCGTCGCCACCCTCACAAAGGACCTGCGGGGCGGCAACCTGTCCGCGGCCAGGACCGACTGGCTGGCCGCCCAGCTGGACTGGGAGAAGGCTGGTGCCTCCTACGACAGTTTCGGAGACGACGGTCTCGCGGTGGACGGGCTGCCCGGCGGCCTGGTGAACGGTGTCAACGACAAGGCCTTCACCGGCCTGCACCGGCTCGAGTACGGCCTGTGGCACGGTCAGAGCGCGGCATCCCTCGTGCCCGTGGCCGGCGCGCTGGCCAGGGACGTAGCCATCGTGCAGAAGAATCTGACCTCCGGCGACCTGGCCGGCGATCCCACCAACCTGCCCATCCGGGCTCACGAGATCCTCGAGGACGCGCTGCGCGACCACCTGTCCGGGCTCGACGACCAGGGCAGCGGCGCCGCCTTTCCGGAGACCTACGCGGACCTGCAGGTAACCCGCGTGGTGCTGGGCGAACTGGCTCCGCTCATCGACGCCCGGGCGCCCGGGCTGCTGTCCACCGCCCAGGCCCAGATGAGCACCCTGCAGCAGGCGCTGCTGGCCACCCGGGAGCACGGGCGGTGGACCTCGCTCAGCGCAGCCTCCCTGTCCGCCCGGCAGCACGTGGACGGCGCCATCGGGGCACTGCTGGAAACGCTCTCGTCCGTACCCGACCTGCTCGAGGTTCCCCCCGGTCACTGAGCCAGACCGTGATCCGCCAGGCCACCCAGAAGCCAGGCCACCCAGAGGCCGGACCGCCGATCCGCCCGCGCCGCAAGGAGATAAGCACGCATGAGTGTCAGCCGACGGAACTTCCTCAAGGGAGCAGCCGCCGGCTCCGCCGGGACCGCGCTGGCCGGCGGGGTACTGATCGGCGGGGCCCGCGCGGACGGCAGCACCGCTCAGGAGCCACCGGCGCCACGCTCCTATCCGTTCCATGGGGCCCATCAGGCGGGGGTACTGACGCCGGGCCCGGCCGCCAAGCAGTCGTTCGCATGTTTCGCCGCCTTCGACAGCATCGCGGGCAGCAAGGCCGAACTGGCCGGCCTGATGCAGGTCCTTACGCACCGGGCGCGGTTCCTCACCTCGGGCGGCGCCCCGCCGGACCTGGGGATAGGGCAGCCGCCATCCGACAGTGACGTCCTCGGGCCGTCCGTTCCGGCCGACGGGCTCACCGTCACCACGTCGGTGGGGTCGAGCCTGTTCGACGAGCGCTTCGGCCTGGGCCACCTGAAGCCGCGGAAGCTGAGCCCCATGCGGGCGTTCCCCAACGACGCGCCGGATCCGGCGTGGCTGCACGGTGACCTGCTCCTGCAATTGTGCGCCAACCACCCGGACACCATCCATCACGCGATCCGCGACATCACCCGCCATACCCGCGGGGCGATGCAGCTCCGCTGGAAGATGGCGGGCTACAACTCCCCGCCCCGCCCGTCCGGCACCTCGCGGAACCTACTGGGGTTCAAGGACGGGACCGCCAATCCGGTCGGTTCCCTGGCCAGCAGCCTGGTCTGGGTTGCTGACCCGCGCGAGCCGCAGTGGGCGCAGGGCGGCTCCTACCAGGTGGTCCGGCTGATCCGGATGCTGGTCGAGTTCTGGGACCGGGTCTCGATCAACGAGCAGGAAGGCATGTTCGGGCGCCGCCGCGACACCGGCGCGCCACTGGACGGCAACGCCGAGTCCGACACCCCGGACTACCGGGCCGACCCGCATGGGAACGTGATCCGGCTGGACGCGCACATCCGGCTCGCCAACCCCCGGACGCCGGCCACCGCCGACCAGCGGATCGTCCGCCGCTCGTACAACTACGACCTTGGCGCCGACGAGAACGGCGGCATCCAGGCCGGGCACGTCTTCGTCGCGTACCAGCAGGATGTGCGCCGCCAGTTCGAGACGATCCAGGAGCGGCTGATCAACGAGCCGCTCGTCGACTACGTCCAGCCCTTCGGGGGCGGCTACTTCTATGCGCTGCCCGGCGTGGCCCACGCCCGGGACTGGTACGGCCGCGCCCTGCTCAGCTGACCCGCGTCCGGCCAGCTCACGTCGATCTCGGGCGTTACCTCGGCGTCACCGGATCCCGCTTCCGCAGTCCCAGACGTCCCGTCATCACGCCTTCCCCCACCCCGCCCGCCGGTCTGCTGGCGGCCCACAGCGTACTGGCCGGCGGCGCCTAGGCTGGTGGAAATGAGCGGGTGGGTGATGTGCGAGGTGCACGGGCGGCACTGGGGCGTCCAGGGCGCGGCTGGCCTGCTGCCGTTCGCCGTCACCGCCGGCAGCGTGGCGGTACTGCTCGCCCTGCGCAGCCACGGCACCCACCAGGGCGGCACGTGGGGCACGATCGGCGGGGCGATCGAGCCTGGTGAGACGCCCTGGGAAGCGGCGGTCCGGGAAGCCGACGAGGAAGCCGCCGGCCTGGATCTGGCCGAGGACCAGGCGGCGCAGGGCCACCGGTACGGCTGCGTCAGCGGATGGGCCTACGTCACGTTCCCCGTGCGCGTGCCGCCGGCCTCGCCCGTCACGATCCGGTCCAACTGGGAGACCAGCGACCTGCGCTGGATCCCCGTCGACGAGGTCGGCAGCTACCCGCTGCACCCCGCCCTGGCCGAGTCCTGGCCCGAACTGAGGAAGCTGGTCGAGGACCGAGCGATGTTATGCATCGCCCAGACGATCCGCACGTCCGAACCGCCCGGGGGTTGGGTAGGGCAGGCTGGGTAGAAAGTACATCTGGAGGGCGGAAGCCAGAAGGACACCAGAGCCGGGGGGACAGACCCATGCCACCGAGCAGCAAACCGCCCGTGGTCGTCATCGGGGCAGGCGTCGCGGGCCTGGCCTGCGCGCTTGATCTGACCGCCGCCGGCGTGCCGGTCCAGATCCTGGACGCCTCCGATGGCGTCGGGGGCCGGATGCGCACCGACCGGCAGGGGGGTTTCCTGCTGGACCGCGGCTTCCAGGTGTTCAACACGTCCTACCCGCAGGTGAAGCGACGGATCAACCTGCCGGCCCTGCAGTTGAGGCCGTTCACGCCGGGCGTGCTACTGCACGCCGGGGACCGCCGGCTGCGGTTCGCCGACCCGACCCGGCAGCCCAGGGGCGCGGTGGATCTGCTGTGCGGGCGCCTCGCCGGGCCGTCCGACGCGATCGCGCTGGCGCGGCTCTGCGCCGCGGACATGCTGCTGCCGGTCAGCCTGATCAAGCGGCAGCCGGACCGGGCCACGTTCGCCGCACTGACCGAGGCCGGTATCTCACCCGCGCTCTGCGAGCTGTTCTTCCGCCCGTTCCTGGCCGGGGTCTTCCTCGAGGACGAGCTGGAGACGTCGGGCCGTTTCTTCCACCTGGTCTGGCGGAGCATGCTGCGCGGCACCCTGTGCCTGCCGCGGCGCGGCATCCAGGCGGTCCCGGAGCAGCTCGCGGCTCGACTCCCGGCGGGGACCGTTCGGCTGGAAACGCCCGTCCGCGCGCTCACCGACGACGGTGCCGAACTGGAGGACGGAACCCGGATCGCGGCGCGGGCGGTGATCGTGGCGACCGGCGCCGCCGAGGCCGCCGCCCTGTTCCCGGACCTGAGCGTAGCGGCGACGCGCACCGTGACGACCTTCTACCACGCGGCGCCGTCCGCCCCGCTGGCCGAGCCGACCCTGCTCGTCGACACCGAGCGCAAGATCCTCAACACGGTCGTGCTGACCGAGGTCACCCCGGCGTACGCGGCCGACGGCCGGTCGCTCGTCTCCACCTCGGTCCTCGGCGACGCCAGCGGGCGCGAACCGGACGTGCGGGCGCGGATCGGGGAAATGTACGGCGCGGACACGTCCGGCTGGGAGCACCTGGCCACCTATCCGGTGCACGGCGCGCTGCCGGCCATGCCCGCGCCGCATCCGCTCAGCCGTCCCGCCCGCCTCGCCCCCCGCCGCTACGTGTGCGGTGACCACCGGGCCACCGGCTCGGTGCAGGGCGCCATGGCATCCGGGACCCGCGCCGCGCGTGAGTTCCTGGCCTGGGCGGCCCGCGACTCCTAGCGGGCCGGGGCACCTCTGACGCGTCGCTGCCGGCGGCCCCCTCAGGCGGCCGGCAGCGCTCAGTGCCCCCTGCTGTCAGCGCACGACGTTCACGGTGCGCGCAGGACGTTCAGGCTGTTGGTGTCGTCGTTGACGAAGTACACCTGGCGCGGACCCGCGGTCGCGGCCCTACCGCTCGTTTTCCGACAAATCCCCTGCCCATTTCGCGTGTCTCCTCGGCTCGCGACGGCGCGTGCGATCGCACGCGCCCGCGTCAGGGCCGGCCGGTCACCCGTCGCTCAACTCTTCCTACGGGAGGAAACGGCCACGGGATTGGAGCCGTGCAGAACTACGCCGGGGAAACACGCGCGGGAGAGGGGATGGCCGAACGGAACCGCGCGGGCGCGGAGCGCATGCGGGGGGGCCCGCGTGGTCGACCCCCCGGGCTAGCACTGCGGGTCGATGTGCACCTTGGGGGCGTCGCCCCACTCGGGCGGCCGGTGACCGGCCAGCACGGCGGCCACTTGCTCCAGCCCGACGGTCGCGGCGACGACGGGCCGGGGGTCGACGGCCCCGCTGGCGTACAGGGAGGTCGTCTCCCCCAGGCCACCGGAGGCGCTGAGCACGCCGGTCGCGGTGACGTCCTTGAGCACCAGGGTCCGCGTGTCGACCACGCTGGGCTCGGCGGACAGGCCGATATAGACGACGCGGCCGCCCGGCTCCACGATCCCGGCGGCCAGCGACGGCAGTTCCCGCGCCGTCGACGCGTCGAGGACCGCATCGAAGGGCAGATCCGGAAGGGTGTCCCGGAGCCATGCGGCGCCGAAGCCGAGCTCGCGCGCGAACCGCAGCGACCGCTCGTCCCGGCCCAGCAGGTGCACCTCGGCACCGAAGGACCGGGCGATCTGGGCGGCGAGCAGCCCGATGGTGCCCGGGCCCATGACCAGCAGCCGTTGCCCGCCCCCCGCCAGCGCGGCGCGGACGGCGCGGAGCGCGTTGCCGCCCGGCTCGACGAGGGCGCCGATGGCCGCGCCGACACCGGCGGGAATCGGCTGCAGGGCGCTGGCCGGCACGAGGAGCTGCTCAGCCAGGGCGCCCGGCCAGCCGCCCCGGACGCCAATCTCGTACCGCTCCGCGCACAGGTGCTGCCGCCCGCCGAGGCAGCGCCGGCACCGCCCGCAGCCGAGCATCGTGTCCCCGGTGACCCGCTGCCCGACCCAGGACTCGGTGGCCGCATCACCGGCCCGCATGACAACGCCGCACCATTCGTGGCCGATGCGCACTGGGTACTGCGCCTCACCGGTACGCAGGTAGGCCATGTGGCCGGTGAAGAACTCCACGTCCGTGCCGCAGACGCCGGCCCGCTCGACATCCACGACCACCTGGCCCGGCGATGGCGACGGCGGGTCGATGTCGCAGACCGCGCCCTGGCCCGGCCCGGTGATGACGAACGCGCGCACGCCCGGCTACCTGCTGATCCGCCGCGCCGGCGGCGGCTGCGAGGGTAACGTCCATGGCGTTCCGAATATTAGGTCGAGATTCCGGGAGCAGGAAACCATGTCTGATCTGCGCAGCGCCCAGTGGTACGGCGGACGGGATCGGGACGCGTACATCCACCGGGCGTGGATGCGCCGGGGCGCGCCCGACTCGGCCTTCACCGGGCGCCCGCAGATCGCGATCGCCAACACGGCCTCGGACCTGGTGCCGTGCAACCGGCACCTGAGCGAGGTCGCCGAGCACGTCGCCGCCGGCGTGTGGGAGGCCGGCGGGGTCCCGCTCGACATGCCGGTCGTGTCGCTGGGCGAAACACAGGTCCGCCCCACCGCGATGCTGTGGCGGAACATGGCGGCCATGGCCATCGAGGAGATGATCCGCGCCAACCCGATCGACGGCGTGGTGCTGCTCGGCGGATGCGACAAGACCATCCCCGCCCTGCTGATGGGCGCGGCGTCGGTCGACCTGCCTGCGGTGGTCGTGCCCGGCGGCCCGATGCTGACCGGCACGTTCCGCGGCGTGCCGCTCGGCTGCGGGACCGACGTGTGGCGGCTGAGCGAGGACGTCCGCGCGGGCAAGCTGTCCGAACAGGAATTCCTTCGGTCCGAGTCGTCGATGATCCGCAGCCGGGGGCACTGCAACACGATGGGGACCGCCTCCACGATGGGGCTGCTGGCCGAGGTGCTCGGCACGACGTTGCCCGGCACGGCCGGCCTGCCCGCTCCGGACAGCCGGCTCCTCGGCCAGGCGCACGGCACCGGGGTACTGGCCGTCGAAATGGCCCGGGAGGGCCGGCGTCCCAGCCAGGTCCTGTCGGCCGCCTCGTTCCGCAACGCGATCGTCGCCCTGGCCGCACTCGGTGGTTCGACCAATGCCGTCGTGCACCTGCTCGCCATCGCCGGGCGGCTGGGGATACCGCTCAGCCTGGACGATTTCGACCGCATCGGCGCCGACGTGCCGCTGCTGGTCAACCTGCAGCCTGCCGGGCAGCACCTGATGGAGGACTTCCACCGCTCCGGGGGCCTGCTGGCCGTGCTGCATGAGGTGGAGGACCTGCTCGACCCCGCGGCGCTGACTGTCACCGGCCGCCCGCTGGTGCATTACCTGGCCGGGGCGGAGATCTGGGACCGTGAGGTCATCCGGGGGCGCAAGGAGCCGTTGCAGGACGCGGCCGGCATCGCCGTGCTGCGCGGCAACCTGGCGCCCAGCGGGGCGATCATCAAGCCGGCGGCGGCCTCGCCGCACCTGCTGCAGCACCGCGGCCGGGCGGTGGTCTTCGATTCCGTCGAGGACCTGCACGCCCGGCTCGACGATCCGGGGCTCGACGTCGACGCCGACTCGGTGCTCGTGCTGCGCGGCTGCGGCCCGCGCGGTTACCCGGGGATGCCGGAGGTGTCGAACGTGCCGCTGCCGGCCAAGCTACTGCGCGAGGGCGCGCGGGACATGGTCCGGATCTGCGACGGCCGAATGAGCGGTACCGCCTACGGGACGGTGGTCCTGCACGTCGCCCCGGAGGGGGCGGCAGGCGGCCCGCTCAGCAAGATCCGGACCGGTGACTGGATCGTGCTCGACGTGCCCGCACGCCGCGTCGAGGTGGAACTGACCGCGGACGCGCTACGGGACCGCCCGGTCGCCGCGGCGATGGCGGAGGCCGTCGCGCAGCCCCGGCGCGGCTGGGAACTGCTGTACGTCAACAGCGTGCAGGGCGCCGAGACTGGAGCCGATCTGGACTTCCTTCGCGGTTCCAGCGGGGATCAGGTCAACCGCGAATCTCACTGAGTGCCATCGCCGTCGGCGATGACGTCTATCTGGTGCATGGTCGTCATATCGGCCAGGCCGGAGATCGTCAGCACGGGGGCGAGCAGCGGCGTCGCAATCAGCTCGATGTGCGCCGCGTGCGCGAACAGAACCGTAAGGCCGGCGCTGTCCAGGTACTCGACTCCGGTGAGATCGACCACGAGCCGGCCGTTAGCGGCCGAGGCGCGGGTGAGCGCCTCCCGGAAGGTGCCCGCGTTGCTCATGTCGATCTCGCCGACGGCGGTCACGACCGGGATCCCGTCCGGTCGCGGGTGGGTGGACAGGGTGAGCGGAGTGGTCATGGGGTGATCCTCAGCTGCATGTCGACGGTGGTGCCGGCATCGCCGGGCTCGATGGTTACCTGCTGCATGAGGGCGCGCATAAGCGGGATGCCGTGCCCGCGGTTCGTGCCGTCCACCGGCTGGGAGATCTTCCAGCGGCCAGTGTCGGTGATGGTCAGCCGGAGCTGGGTGACGGTGGTGGCGGCCCGCAGCCGGATCTGCTCGCCGGGAGCGTGCCGGTGACCGTGCTCGACGGCGTTGGCACACGCTTCACCCGCGGCGACGAGCACGTCCTGCATCGTCTTGTGGTTGAGGCCGCAACGGCTCAGCCAGGTCCGGAGCGCGGCCCGGACCGGTGCGAGCTGGGCCGAATCCGCCGGGAAAGTCAGTTCGAGGGGGGCGGGGTGGCGGTAGAGAACCAGCGCGACGTCGTCTTCGTAGCCGCCATCCGGGGCCATGGCGGTCATGATGGCGGTCGCGAGGTCCTCGACGGCCGCGGAGGCCCCCCGATGGACCGCCGCCCCAGCCTGGGCGATCCCGGTGTCCATGGAGCGGCGGCGCCGCTCGACCAGGCCGTCGGTGTACAGTAGCAGGCCCGCCCGGGCGGGCACGGTGCAGCTGGCTTCGATCCGTTCGATATCGGGCCGCACCGCGAGCGGGAACGAGCGGCCGTCCTCCAGCAGCTGGGTACGCCCGTCGGGCAGGGCCAGGATGCCCGGCGGATGGCCGGCGCTGCTGTAGGTCAGCCGGCCCTCGTCCCGATCGAGGATCCCGCAGAAAACCGTGCTGCAGATGGCCCCGGGGATGAGGGCGGCGAATCGGTCCATGGCGGTGAGCGTCTGGGCGGCGCTCGCGTCCTGCAGCAGCAGGGCGCGGCAGGCGCTGCGGAGCTGGCCCATCACGGTCGCGGCGTCCAGGCCGTGCCCGACGCAGTCGCCGACCACGATCCCGATCCGCCCGTCGGGCAGCTCGACGATGTCGTACCAGTCCCCGCCGACCTCGAGCGGGCGGTTGGCTGGCTCGTAACGCGCCGCGAAACCGGCCGGCAGCCGGGCCGGCCCGAGAATGGCCCGCTGCAGGGCGAGGGCCGTCTCCCGCTGCTGATCGGTCTGGTGCACCCGGTGCAGCGCCTGGCCCAGGTAGCCACACAACAGGGCCAGCAGGGCGCGGTCCTCGGCGCTGAACGGGCGGCCGGCGTCCACGTCGATCCAGACGGCCAGCAAGCCCAGCGGATACTGAACGGTGATCCCGACCTCGGCGGCCCAGCCGTCGACGGCCGGGGCGTCGCCCGGTGCCGCGGCGCTGCCGCCGGCCGGGCTGAGCAGGGGCTGGCGCCGGAGCGCGCTGATCCGCTCGCGCAGCGGGGCCGGCAGGTCGGCCCAGATCGTTTCAGCTCCGGTCGACATCAGCGACGGCTCCTTGCCGCCCTCCCAGGTGACGGCGAGCACTCGCCGGGCCTGCCAGAGTCGCCGCAGCTCGTTGATCGCACCCTGGAGCGCCTGCGGCACGCTGCTGGCCTGCGAGAGCAGCAGGCCCATGGCGGCCAGGGCCGCCTCGCGCTGCCCGGCGTAGTGCTCCGCGGTGATGTCGCGCAGGGTGCCCACGACCATGCGCCGGCCGGTGTCCGGGTCCTGGACCTCGTTGAAGCTGGCCGCCACCCACAGCCGGTGGCCGTCCTTGTGGGTGACCGGTGCCACGAAGCTTCCCTTGCTCTGCCTCATGAGCTGCCCGAAGGCCTCGCCGAGCTGGCGGTGAGCCTCTGGCTCGGTGTCCTCCCCGGGCCACCACGCGTACTCGGCCGCGTACGGCAGCCCCTCGGGGCCGTAGCCGAGCATGTCGGTGAACGCGGCGTTGATCTCGACCACGGTGCCGGCCTCGTCGCACAGGAAGAACGCCTCGTGCAGCGAGTCGATCAGGGCCGCGCGCCACCGGGCGTGGTGGTTGCGCAGCCGTGCCAGTTCTACATTGGCCCGCACCCGCGCGAGCAGTTCCGCGGCGGAGAACGGCTTGACCAGGTAGTCGTCCGCGCCGGCCCCAAGGCCCTCGATCGCGGCCTCCTGCCCCGCCCGCGCCGACAGCAGCAGCACCGGCACGTCGGCGGTGCGCGGATCGGCCCGGAGCGCGGCGACCAGGGCGAGGCCGTCCAGGCCCGGCATCATCACGTCGCTGATGACGAGATCGGGTGCGCTGGCGCGCACCTCATCCAGGGCGGTCAGCCCGTCCGCCACCGCCGTGACCTGGTAGCTGGCCCGCAACAGCCGCTGCAGGTATTCACGCATGTCGGCGTTGTCGTCCGCGAGCAGGACCCGCGCCGTGGACGCCGGACTCGGCGGGCCTGCCGGGCCAGCCGGGCCCGGTGATTCGCGGAGCAGGGCACCCACGGCGGGCGGCAGCGCGTCCAGGGGCGCCTCACCGCCAGGCAGCCAGCGCAGGGCCTCCTCGACGAATGGGTCGGCGGCGGCCGAGACCATGTCCGGTCCCGCGGCCGGGGCGACGTTGGCGGCCGGCAGGTGATCGTGACCGAAGGGCAGCCGGATGGTAAACGTCGTTCCGGCATCCTCGATGCTGTCGGCGGTGATCGTGCCGCCGTGCAGGCCGACGAGTTCCCGGACCAGGGCCAGGCCGATGCCGCTGCCCTCGTTGGACCGCGAGCGCGCGTTGGGAATGCGGTGGAAACGCTCGAACAAGCGGGGCATCTCGCCCGCGGCCACCCCGACTCCGGTGTCGGTGATCCGCAGGGTGGCCTGCCCGCCCTCCGGCCGCAGCGTCACGCTGACGGTGCCGTCGAAGGTGAACTTCAGCGCGTTGCTCAGCAGGTTGAGAACGACCTTCTCCCACATCTCCCGGTCGATGTAGACGGGCTCCGGCAAGGCGGCGCAGTCCACCTGGTACGACAGCCCGGCCCGTTCCATGGCCGAACGGAAGACGCTGGCCAGGTCGGCCGTGAACGCGGCCAGATCCACCGGCTCGTAACGCGCCTGCACCCGCCCGGCCTCGATGCGGGAAAAGTCGAGCAGGGTGTTGACCAGTTTGCCCAGGCGCAGGCCGTTGCGGTGAATGACGTCGAGTTCCTGCCGGACGGTCGGGTCATCGGCCGCCAGCCGCGTGCGCAGTTCCTCCAGCGGTCCCATGATCAGGGTGAGCGGCGTCCGGAACTCGTGGCTGATATTGGAGAAGAAGGCGGTCTTGGCCCGGTCCAGCTCGGCCAGCTCCTCGGCCCGCCGCTGCTGGAACTGGTACGCGACAGCCCCGTTGATCAGGCCCGCGGCCTGCTGGGCGACCAGCCCGAGGAAGGATACGTAGGCCTCGTCGAGCGCGCGCCCGGCGCTGGCCGAAAGGACGATCACCCCGACCGTCTGGCCGCCGGTCTCACCCGGCAGCGGCAGCACCACGGCCTGGGCGGGGGAAGTCTGCCAGCCGCCGGCTGGCAGCGCGGCGAAGCGGGCGCCCACGTCGGTCAGGGTCACCGGCTGCCCACTGCGCAGGACCTCGCCGGCCGGCCAGCCACCCGGGCCTGAGGCGAGCGGAACGGGCATCTCCTCCGCCGGGCTGCTCGCGGCCAGGATCGTTTCGTCTGTCCCCGGCTGGCGCAGGTAGATGGCGGCGAACGGGATGTCCGCGGCCGCGCGCTCGAGCGCCCGCCCGACGAGGTGGCAGGCCTCGGCCGCGCTGCGGGCGCTGCCCGCCAGGGTCCCCAGGTCCTGGAGCGCGGCGAGCCGGCGCTCGCCGATGACCCGCTCGGTGGTGTCGCTGACCGCGGTGAATACGCCCCGGACCGTGCCCTGGTCGTCGTGCAGCGGACTGTAGGAGTAGGTCCAGTAGGTCTCCTCCCAGTAGCCGTGCCGGTTCATCGGGAGCAGCAGGTCTTCGGACCAGGTGGCCTGGCCGCTGGCCATGACGGAGTCCAGCATCGGGCCGATGATGTCCCAGATCTCGGTCCACACCGCCTCGCCCGGCTTGGCCAGGGCCGGGTGCTTGGTGCCCAGCAGTGGGAGGTACGCGTCGTTGTAGAAGAAGCTGAGCTGCTCGCCCCACCACACGATCATCGGGAACCGGGAGGTCAGGCAGATCCGGCAGGCGGTGCGCAGACTCGCCGGCCAGCCGTGCGGGTCGCCCAGCGCCGAGTTCGGCCACGGGTAGGCGCGCATCCGCCGGGCCATCTCACCGTCACCGGGGAACAGCACGTCCATCGGTTCGGCGCGCTCAGGACCACTCATCGCGCCTCATCGCGCCTCATCGCGCCTTCCTGCCGGCCCGCCGTCCCACGCGGGCGCCGTCTGCGGTGCCCGGAGGTGCCACGGGGATGCGATAAGTTGTCTGCTGCGAACTTCCCGGCAGGTGCACCTGGCACCTGTCCGGTAAGGCGTGAAATCCGGCCAGGAGGCGCTGGAGATGCCAGCGTCGTCCCATCCGGCCGTCACGTCTCTTCCGGAACAATATCGCTCGGGAGGCTCGGTGCCTCAGGCTGATCCAGATCTCGCGGTCACGCTGCACCCGCATCCGGGTGGCCCGTGGTCCTACGCCACCGTCGACGCGGCCTCCCGCGCCCTCAAGTAGCGAGGGCGCGGGACAGGCCACACAATGAGGACATGATCGCAGCTTCCGAGTTGGCCCAGGTAGTGGCGGCGCCGCTGCTGTCCGTGTCCGGTCTCGGTGTCACATTCGGGTCCGTGCGGGCCCTGGACGGGGTGAACCTCACGGTCCGCCCTGGTGAGCTTGTCGCCCTGGCCGGGGAGAACGGGGCCGGCAAGACGACGCTGGTACGCTGCATCGCCGGCGACATCACCCCCACGCAGGGCGAGATCTTCCTCTCCGGCCGCCGGGTCGATCCGAACCCGGCCGCTGTGGCCCGCCAGGGCGTCGCCGTGGTCTGGCAGGACCTGGCGCTGTGCGAGAACCTCGACGTGGCGGCGAACGTTCTGCTCGGCCGGGAGACGCGCCGGATGATCTTCTCCGAAAGCCGTTCCCACGCGGCCGCGGCGTCGCTGCTGGACAGTCTCGGTATCCCGATCCGGAACACCGCCCGTCTGGTCAGCTCCCTGTCGGGCGGCCAGCGCCAGCTGGTGGCCGTGGCCCGCGCCATGGGCAGCCAGCCGCGGCTGCTGGCCCTGGACGAACCCACCGCATCGCTCGGGGTCATGGAGGCGGCCCAGGTCGAGGAGCTCATCGCCGGGCTGCGGGAAAAGGGCACCACGATCCTGCTCGCGTGCCACGATATCGACCAGATGTTCCGGCTGGCCGACCGGATCCTGGTGCTGCGGCAGGGCCGGATCGTCGCCGATCTGGACCCGCTGAGCACCCACCCGGACGACGTGGTGGCCTTGCTGTCGGGACAGCCGGTGGACTCCACCGCGCGCCGCCAGCTGACCCGGCTGCACGGCCTCGCCGACCGGCTGGTGTCGGCCGATCCCTCATCGAGCCTGTCGCTGATCCTGTCCGCGCTCGGCGCGGCCCTCGGCACGGAGCAGCTGTGCATGCATCTGGTCCGGGATCAGCGGCTGATCTGCGCGGCTTCCCTCGGGTTCGCACCGGGCCAGCTGGCCGCGTGGGCCCAGCTGCCCTTCGGGCCGGCGGGCGGCCCGGTGGGCCTGGCCGCGCAGTCGGAGAGGCCGGTCATCGAAGCAAACGTGCGGGCCAGCACGGCCTGGATGCCGTTCGCTGATCTGGCCAGGATTGCCGGGGTCGCGAGTTCCTGGTCGGTTCCGGTGGCCGGGCCGGGCGGGCTGAGCGGCATCATCACGGTCTTCCGGCCGCGGACCGGCCTGCCGCAACGCCAGGAGCTTCAGCTCGTCACCCTGTACGCCGGGTACGCGGCGAGCACGGTCGAGCGGGACCGGCTGCTGGAACAGGCCACCGCGCGCAACCGCGTGCTGGAGACGATCCGCGAGATGCTGGAGAACCTCGCAGGACCCATCCCGGTCACCGACGGCCTGGTCATCGCCGTCCAGGCGCTGCGCCACGGTCTGCAGGCCGACGAGGTCGCCCTGGTGACCAGGCCGGACGGGGAAGTCCCGCGATGGCGGGCGTTCGCCGGGTCGCCGGGCGGTGACCCCGCGACGGCGTCCCCCGCCTTGCGGGTCGCCGCGGACTCCGTGCTGGCCGAGGCCAGCAGAGACGGCGCCACGCGGCAGCTGACGAGCAGTCAGGGACGGCGGGTGCGCCTGGTGCCCTTCACCGCGGCGAACGGGCTGGCCGTATTGCTCGCGAGCTGGAAACAGCCCAGCGCGGGGAAAGCCGCCCAGGAGGAAAACGCTCTGATGGAAGATGCGGCGCACTCGCTGCGGCTGGCCCTGGACCGGGAAGAGGCCGGCCTGGCCCACCAGGAGGCCGCCGCCCTGCGCCGGTCCGGTGAACTGCAGCGGGACTTCCTGTCCCGGCTGAGCCATGAGCTGCGCACGCCGCTGACCGCGATCCGGGGATACGCCTCAAGTCTCATGCAGCCGGACGTGACCTGGGACCGTGGCTCTCAGGACCGATTCCTCGAGCGCATCGCCGCCGAGTCGGCCCGGCTCGGGCGCCTCGTCGACGACCTGCTCGACTTCTCCACCATCGAATCGGGTCTCATGCGGTTGCAGCCGGACTGGTGTGACATACCGCTGGTGCTCCAGGCGGCCATCGCCTGCCTGCCGCCGGCCGGGACGGCCGCCGTCTCGGTCCAGTGTGATCCGGGGCTGCCCGCGGTCTGGGCCGATCACGACCGGCTGGAACAGGTGTTCGTCAACCTGATCAACAACGCGGTCGGGCATAACCCGGCGGGCACCCGCGTCCTGGTCACCGCGGACGTCGAGACACCCTCGGAGGTCATGATCAGCGTCACCGACGACGGCACGGGCATACCCGACGATCTGGCGGTGGCGCCGTTCGAGGCGGGGCGCAAGCGGCGGACCCGGACGGGCGGAGCGGGGCTCGGCCTGTCCATCGCGCACGGGATTGTCCAGGCGCACGGCGGCCGCATCGAGTTGCGGCGGCTGCCCCGGGGCTCTCGCTTCCGCGTCGTCCTCCCGGTCGAGGCGGCCGACCATCTCGCCGAGACCGCGGAGCATCGCGCGGGTGACGTGGCGGTCCTGGTACCCGGCGGCGCCGCCGGGGGAGGAAACCACCGTGGCTGATCCGGCCGCCAACACCCGCGTTCTGGTGGTCGAGGATGACCCCAACATCGTCGACCTGATCCGGTCGAACCTGGCCGTACGGGGTTTCGACACCGTGGTCTCCCAGGACGGTATGCGGGTCCTCAAACTGCTGGAAACCGAGGACCCGGACATCGTGCTGCTCGACCTGATGCTGCCCGAGGCCGACGGGTTCGAGCTGTGCCGGCAGATCCGCGAGCGGTCCCTCGTCGGGATCATCGTGGTATCGGCGCGCGGCGGTGAACGCGACAAGGTGACGGCGCTCAACATGGGCGCCGACGACTACCTGACCAAGCCGTTCAGCATCGAGGAACTGCTGGCCCGCATCACCGCCACGCTGCGCCGCACGCGGCCGGCCGTGCTGCCGGAGCCGCAGACACCGGTGGTGGTCGCGGGGGACATCACGATCGACCTCGCCCGGCAGCAGGTGACCCGGCTCGGGCAGCCGGTACACCTGACTCCCACGGAGTTCGCCCTGCTGCGGGAGCTGGCCACCAACCGCGGGAAGCTGCTGACGCACTCACACCTGCTCCGCCGTGTATGGGGTCATGGATATGAGACCGAGACCGAATACGTCCGTGTCTACGTGCGCCGTCTGCGGGCGAAATTGGAGGTCGAGGGGGGCGAGCCGCTGATCCTCACCCAGCCGCGGGCGGGCTACCGTTTCGCGCCGGAGTAACGATATGGCCTCTTTCTCGCCGCGTGTTAACACTATTTTTATGGCGGCGCGGCGATGTTAAGGGCGCGTTAATTCCCTTAGGTTTATGGTTTCGGTCAAAAGCTGAGTTCGCAGTAGCTCCCGCGCGGAAGGGCGCAAGTCGCACCCCTCACTGCGGACCCGCCTACAGTCGAGGTGATTTGTTTGAATCTGTTGACCAGAATTAGCTGGACGTCAGCGGTCGCTATAACCGCTGGTGTCGCGCTTGCGGCATGCAGTAGCAGCGGTAGCAGTACGCCGTCTTCGTCCGCCTCAAGCTCCAGTTCCGGCTCGTCCGGCAGCGTGCCGAGCGTTTCCGCTTCGTCATTTACCCGAGACTTCTCTGTTATGTCACAGCTGAAGCCGCTCGTGGCCAAGGGCAAAGGCAGCGTCGCCGTGATTCTGCCGGACACGGTTACGTCAGCGCGTTACACCGAATTCGACGCGCCATACCTGACGAAGGCCTTTACGACGGCGGGCCTGACGCCGTCCCAGTTCTCCGTGGCGAACGCACAGGGCAGCGACAGTACGCAGTTCACCGACGCGCAGGAGGCCATCACCAAGGGCGCGACCGTGCTGGTCGTGGACCCGCTCGACTCCGGCACCGGGGCGAAGATCGAATCTTACGCCAAGCAGCACGGCGTCGCGGTGATCGACTACGACCGGCTCACGCTCGGCGGCAGCAGGCAGTACTACGTTAGCTTCGACAACGTCAAGGTCGGCACGCTGATCGGCAACGGCATGGTCACCTGCGCCGCGGCCTGGAACGTGAAGAGCCCGCAGGTGCTCGTCATGAGGGGCGCGCCCACCGACAACAACGCGACCCTGTTCGCCCAGGGCTATGAGGCTGTGCTGGCGCCGAAGTTCTCCAGCGGCACCTGGAAGCAGGTCGGCCAGGCCGCCGGAACCTGGGACCCGCCCACAGCGGAGACCGAGTTCCAGCAGCAGTACACCGCACACAAGACCATCAACGCGGTGCTCGTGCCGAACGACGAGAACGCCGCGCCGATCATTCACTACCTGCAGTCGCTGGGTGTCAAGCCGAAGACCTTCCCGGTCACCGGGCAGGACGCCACGCTCGTCGGCCTGCAGAACATCCTCGCGGGTTACCAGTGCGGTACCGCGTACAAGCCCATCTACCTGGAGGCCCAGGCCGCCGCGGCGCTGGCCATATACCTGCGCGCCGGCGTCACCCCGCCGACGGCGCTGGCCAACGGCCACGTCACCGATACGCAGACCAAGGCAATCGTCGCGTCGGTGCTGCTGACGCCGATGTGGGTCACCCCGTCCAACATGAACAGCACGGTCGTCGCAGACAACTTCGTTCCGGCCTCGCAGCTGTGCGCCGGTAGCTACGCCAGCGACTGCAAGGCCAACAACATCACTCCATGACCGTAAAATCCCGGCACCAGAACGGACGTGTTTGGTGACCACACCAAGCGCCGCCGACGGCGCCCGGCCCGCCTCATCAGGCGGCCGGGCGCCGTCTCCCGCGGCAGAGACCACGAACCCGGCTGGCCGCACCGCCCGGGAGCCACCGCTGCTGGAGCTGCGCGGCATCGGCAAGAACTTCGGCCCCGTGCGGGCGCTGAGCGACATCAACCTGACCATCCCGGTCGGCCAGGTCACCGCGCTCGTCGGCGACAACGGCGCGGGAAAGTCCACCCTGATCAAGACCATCTCCGGCATCTGGCAGGCGGACCACGGCGAGGTCCTCTGGCAGGGCCGCCCCGTGCACCTGCACAGCCCGAAGGCCGCCGCCGACCTCGGGATCGCCACCGTCTACCAGGACCTCGCCCTGTGCGACAACCTGGACATCGTGCAGAACATGTTCCTCGGCCGCGAGGAAATGAAGTACCTCCAGCTGGATGAGATCAGCATGGAACTGGCGGCTAAGCAGACACTGGCCGACCTGTCGGTGGTGACGGTGCGCTCCATCCGCCAGCCGGTCGGCTCCCTGTCCGGTGGCCAGCGCCAGGCGGTCGCGGTGGCCAAGGCCGTGATGCAGCAGGCCCAGCTCGTGATCATGGACGAGCCCACGGCGGCACTGGGCGTCACCCAGACCCGCGTCGTGCTGGAGCTCATTGACCAGCTCTCCAGCCGCGGCATCGGAGTCCTGGTCATCTCGCACAACCTGAACGACGTCATACAGGTCGCCGACTGGGTCGCTGTCCTGTACCTCGGCCGTCTCGCCGCCGTCGCGCCCATCGATGAACTCGATACGGCGTCGATCGTGGAGCTGATGACCACCGGCCGGTCTGGCCGCCTGGGCGCAGCCCCGGGCGAGCCCGCCCACGCCGCGAGCCAGCCAGGCAGCGCGAGCCAGCCAGGCAGCGCGAGCCAGCCAGGCAGCGCGAGCCAGCCAGGCAGCGCGAGCCAGCCAGGCAGCGCGAGCCAGCCAGGCACCGACCCCCGCGCCCCGGCTGGCGGCACGCCCGCCAACGGGACCGTGGGGAATCACACAGGAGAGGCGCCGTGAGCACCGAAACTCACCAGCCGCCCGAGTCGGCCGAGCAGGGCGACGAGCTAGCCACCGAGGCGGAGCGGGCGGCCGGTCCGGAGGTGATGGCCGGGTCGCTGGGCGAGTACATGCGGCTCATGTTCCGCCGGATCCGGAGCGGCGAGAGCGGCGCCCTGCCGGTCACCCTCGGCCTGATCGCCATCGTGATCTACTTCCAGGTCCGCAACTCGCTTTTCCTGTCCCCGGGAAACCTGGTCAACCTGGTGATCCAGGGCTCGCCGTACATCATCCTGGGCATGGCGGAGGTCTGGGTCCTGCTGCTGGGCGAGATCGACCTGTCCGTCGGGTACAGCGGCGCGGTCTGCGCCGTGATCACCGCCTGGGCGGTGTTCACGCTGCCCTGGTGGGTGGCGATCCTGCTCGGGTTGGCCACCGGGGCCGTCATCGGCTCCATCTTCGGCCTCCTGATCACCAGGCTGGCGCTGCCGTCGTTCGTCGTGACCCTGGCCGGTCTGCTCGGCCTGCAGGGCCTGCTGATCTTGCTGGTGGCGCGCAGCGGCCACGGCCCCGGCGGTTCCATCCCGATCTCCAACTCGATCATCGACGGGCTGACCACCGGCCAGCTCAGCCCGGTCGCCGGGTGGATCGTGATGGTGGTCATCGTGGCCGCCGCCGCGGCCAGCCTGCTGCTGCGCGACCGCCAGCGCCGGGCCGCCAGCCTCGTCACCCCGCCGCTCAGCGTCACCCTGCTGAAGATCGTGGTCATGGCGGTGGCCGGCGTTGTGGTCGTGCTGGTGGGCAACGCCGACCGGGGCGTCGGCCTGGTGTCGCTGCGCGGGGTGCCCTGGGTGGTGCTCGTCGTGCTCGGGGTGCTCGTCGTCTATACGGCCGTGCTCGGGCGGACCCGCTTCGGCCGTTACATCTACGCGATCGGCGGCAACGCCGAGGCGGCCCGGCGGGCCGGCGTCAACCTGAACCTGATCCGGACGCTCGCCTTTGCGCTGACCGGGCTGACCGCCGCCATCGCGGGCATCGTCCTGGCTTCACGGCTGGGCTCGATCTCGACGAACACCGACGGCGGCCAGTTGGTGCTGTTCGCCGTGGCCGCGGCGGTCATCGGCGGAACGCACCTGTTCGGCGGGCACGGCAAGATGATCAACGCCCTCCTCGGTGGCCTCGTGGTGGCCGCCATCTACAACGGCCTCGGCCTGCTCGGCCTGAGCGCGGCCGCGACCTACATCGTGACCGCACTGGTCCTGCTCGCCGCCGTGACCATCGACGCGCTGTCCCAGCGCGGCCGATCGGCCTGACGGCCCGAAGCTGCCGCACAATCGGCACGGCTGCGGTCGCTCCAGCTACCTGATGGCCGTCTCGTCCTGGACGGAGGCGTCGCTGCGCAGCACCCGCGCCGCGAGGTCGAGGTGCCGGCTGGCCAGCTGCGACCCGAAGATCTCCAGGCAGCGCGTCCCGGGCAGGGATGTGGTCTGGCCGGGCAGCCGGGGCCGGGCAACGGGTGGGATCCCGCAACCGTCATTACGACGCCATGTAGGCTTCATGGTGGCTGTCGGGCCATCAAGCTTGCCCCGCCCGCCGCGCCGTGCGCGTGCCGGGCCCCCACGTACGCCGCGGGCGCCCCGCGCCACGCTGTCCCCCGTCAGCCGGAAGGTGGTCGGTTTTCGTTGAGTGCCGTCGACACCCGGCGAAGCTCGCTCGTCGCAGGCAATGAGGCCAGTTCGCCGGGCTCCGCGGACACACATGGCGCCCGTCGCGGCAGAGCTTCACGTCCTGCGCCCGGCCAGATCATCCGCGCCTACGTGGCCTTGTGCAAGCCCCGGATCATCGAACTTCTGCTGATCACGGCCGTGCCCGTGCTGTTCCTGGCCGACCGCGGGCTGCCGTCGCTGCTGGACGCGACCGTCGTGGTGGCGGGCGGGACGCTGGCCGCCGGCAGTGCCAACGCGCTGAACTGCTACATCGACCGGGACATCGACCAGGTGATGCGGCGGACGCGGGGCAGGCCGCTGGCTACCCATACGGTGTCACCGCGCGCGGCCCTCATCTTCGGCGCGGTTCTGGGTGTGGTCTCGGTGAGCCTGTTCGCCGCCGCCGCCAACCTCCTCGCCGCCGCGCTGACCCTCGGGGCGATCCTCTATTACGTCGTCGTCTACACCATGCTCCTGAAGCGGCGCACATCCCAGAGCACGCTATGGGGCGGCATCTGCGGGGCGGCGCCGGTCCTCATCGCCTGGGCCACCGCGCGCGGATCGCTGTCCTGGGCACCCTTCCTGCTCTTCCTGGTCGTCTTCTTCTGGCAGCCCGCGCACTTCTGGGCGCTCGCGGTGAAGTTCAAGGACGACTACCGGAGCGTCGACATTCCGATGCTGCCGGTTGTGGCGTCGCTGCGGCGGGTGCTGTCGGAGAGCCTGGTGGACAGCTGGCTCATGGTGGCCGCGTCCGTCGCGGTGTGGCCGCTGGCCACCGGCCCGCTCTACGGCGCGGCCGCGATCCTGCTGGGCGGCGCGTTCCTGGCCGAGGTGCACCGCATGCACTGGCGCGCGGTCCACGGACAGCCGGTCCAGACGATGCGGCTCTTCCACCAGTCGAACATCTACCTCACCCTGCTGTTCGCGGCGCTGGCAGCGGACGCCCTGCTGCACTAAACGCGCTGCTGGCCTGGACGGGGTCAGACCGGTGGGGCGCTGGCGCCCTATGATGCGCCACACACATCCTGCTAAGCGGGTAGATACCTGTTCCGGCGTGTATTGTCCGGTTGCTATGCCTGGCTCGTTTAAGAGGAGCAAGCCTGGCTCTCATCTGCGCCGTACTGCCGATGGCGGCCCGATCTTCGGCGGATCGGGCCGGGACGGCGGCCGGTTCGGCCGCGGCGGCGGCTGGTTCCGGCAGGCGCTGACTCCGGAACCGTCCCGCCGCAGGACCACCGCACCCTGCCGCTCCGACAGGGTGGCCGTCCGGGCCACGATGACGCGTCACCGTGGCCCGTTCGGCATAACCGGCTCGCCGGGGCAGGAGCGGTCACGAGACAGGCTCGAGCACCACCACCGGGATCTCGCGGCTGGTCTTCTTCTGGTAGTCGTCGTAAGCCGGCCAGACCGCCGCCATCTGCCGCCACATCTCGGGCTTTTCTTCCGGCGTGGCCGTCCTGGCCCGCGCCGCGAACTTGTCGCCCATGACCTGGACGCGGACATCAGGGTTGGCGACCAGGTTGAGATACCAGGACGGCGGCTCGTCGGCCCCGCCCTTGGACGCCACCACCAGGTAGTCGTCGCCGTGCTTCTGGTAAATCAAGGGGTGCTGGCGCTGCTGCCCGCTCTTGCGGCCGGTCGTGGTGAGGATCAGCGTCGTCGTACCCTGCCAGTCGTGCCCCTCCGCGCCGTCGGTCTCCTCGTACCGCCTGACGTGCTCGTCTCCAAACAGCATGTGTTCTCTCTCCCGTGACGACTGTCGTACCGTCGGATTATCCCGCGCTCGGCGGGGCCGCCCCGCGCTGCCCTGGGCCAGATTGGACACGCCGGCATGAAGCTGACGCTGGACCTGCACGACATCTACAACCGGGGTGCCGACATCGACCGGGCGCTGCGGGACATCATCGATGAGGCGGTCGCCAAGAAGGCCCCCGTCGTGGAGATCATCCCGGGCAAGGGTTCCGGGCAGCTGAAGAAGCACGTGCTGCGGTTCCTTGAGCAGAAGGACATCAAGGCGAAGTACCACCGGCTGGAGAAGGACTCGAAAAACTTCGGCCGCCTTTTTGTCCACTTCAAGTGGAAATGATAAAGCGAGGATCTGACCGGCGTGCAGTAGTGCAGGGTCTGGCGCCGCGGGCCCGGCGTCAGCGCCGGGCCCAGCCTTGGGAGGGCCGCCCGGCGCACGCCGGGGCCAAGCTATGTCGACCACGACATCCCGTGCCCGTCGGTCTCAGTGCGCGCCGGCTTCGTCGGTCTCGGTGCCGAAGGTCATGGTGCCCAGGCACAGGCTCGATACCGCGCAGCCGCTGCGCCCGAGGGTGCGAAAGTCCATATGACTATTTTCCCGCAGTCACCCCCAAGGCCCGGCAGCCGCCCTCGATCGCGTCAATCCGGTAAAGATCTGATCACCACTACAACCTCATTCTGGTCATTTTCTGATCGTTATTGTTTATTTTTCGGCCTGATATTTCGTTCAATCAGCCCATTTAGACACAAATCCACACACTCAGCCACTGTGGCACACCCTACCGGTTCTCGCGAAACTCTTTTGCCTCTTGACGTCACAGCGGCTGGGGGCGTTTTCATGTGTGTATAGATCTCCGCTGCTCGCCGGGGATCGGGCAAGACGCTGGTGCCGGATCGCCCGGCCCCGGTAGGCCACCAACAACGAAGTGGGGTGGTCGGGCATGGACGTCCCGGGCCGAGGACGGGCCGTTCCACGGTGCGGCCCGCGGGCCGCACGCGAACGGTCTGGTCGCGGCGCACACCTGCCCGTCAGTTCTCCTGCCCTCCGTCTGAGCCGGCCAGCCGTGGCCACGGGCCGGGCGAGTGCCCGGTGACCGGACCTGAACCCGCAGGACATCCAGTTAGGCAAGCTCAGCAGAGCCGCGGCTATACCGCGCTGGAGGCATCATGATGGCTGACTCGCACCGTCCGGCCCGGCTGATCCGGCGCACCCGGGGCCGCGTCCCCCGCCCGCCCACGCGCCTGCTTCGCACCAAGGTTGGGCTGGGCATCGCCGCGCTGGGCTGCACGGCCCTGGCTGCGTGCGGCTCGGCCGGGGCGAGCACGGGTCCGGTGACGCTGAACTACTACCAGTACCCGGACACGTCCCCGGCGACGCAGACCGAGATCAACAACTGCAACGCGCAGAGCAACGGCGCGTACAAGATCTCCTTCCAGCAACTGCCTCAGGCCGCTGATGGCCAGCGCCAGCAGCTGGTCCGCCGGCTCGCGGCGAACGACGGCACGATCGACATCATGGCGCTCGACGTCACCTGGGAGGCCGAGTTCGCTCAGGCCGGCTGGATCCTGCCGTGGACCGGCAGCAACAAGGCGGCGGTGGTCAACGGGACGATCGGCCCGGCGCTGCAGACGGCGATCTGGAAGGGCCAGCTGGTCGCGGCCCCCGCCAACACCAACACCCAGCTGCTCTGGTATCGCTCCGATCTGGTGCCGACCCCGCCGAAGACGTGGGCCGAGATGATCGCCGATGCCGAGCAGCTGGCCAAGCAGGGCAAGCCGCACTACATCGAGATCCAGGGCGCGCAGTACGAAGGCAGCACCGTCTGGTTCAACACGATGGTGAACAGCGCGGGCGGCACGATCCTGAACCCGGACGCCACCCAGGTCACCCTGGACGCCCGCGCGGTCAAGGGCCTGTCGGTCATGAAGCAGCTCGCCACCTCGACGGCCGCCGACCCCTCCCTGGACGTGCAGGACGAGAACAAGAACCGGCTGCAGATGGAGGCCGGGGCGGCCGCGTTCGAGCTGAACTACCCGTTCGTGTATCCGGGTATGAAGACCGACAACCCCAAGCTGTTCAAGGTCTTCAAGTGGGCGCTGTACCCGGAGGTCATCCCCGGCGTGCCCGCCAAGGTCACCATCGGCGGCATCGACCTGGCGGTCAGCAAGTACTCCCAGCACCCGGCGCTCGCCTTCCAGGCCGCGCTGTGCCTGCGGGACCGGCAGAACCAGCTGATCGGCGCGACGGTCGGCGGCGTCCCGCCCACGATCGCCAGCCTGTACAGCGACCCGAAGCTGTACCCCGACTACCCGTTCCACGCCGACATCCTCAAGGCGCTGAATAACGCGAGCGTCCGGCCCAAGACGCCGGTGTATCAGGTCGTGTCCATCGACATCTCGCACCTGATCTCCCCGCCCGCCGGCATCAACCCGGTGGGCACCGTGAAAACATTGAAGGGCCAGCTCAATAACGCATTTCAATCGAAGGGCCTGGTCCCGTGAGCCGCCATGGCCTGCGGCTGGCTTCGAGGGAAGGAAGACCGCAATGACGGCGAATACTCAGGTAGCGGCCGGGACCGAGACCGTCAGGGCGCAGCCAGCTGGCCATAAGCGCCGGTTGTCTGAAGGCGCGAAGGCCGAACGCCGGCTCGGCTGGATGCTCTGCGCACCAGCCGTCATCGTGATGGTGGCCGTCACCGCCTACCCGGTCATCTACGCCGTCTGGCTGTCCCTGGAGCGGTACAACCTCGAACTCCCGAACGCCGTCAAGTTCGTCGGGCTCGCCAACTACGGTGCCGTCCTCTCGTCGCCCTACTGGTGGACGGCGCTGTGGGTAACCGTGGTCATCACCGTCTTCTCGGTGGGCATCACGCTGGTGCTCGGCATGCTGCTGGCCCTGCTCATGCACCGGACCATCTTCGGCCGGGGCACGGTCCGCACCGTTGCGCTCATCCCGTACGGGATCGTGACGGTCGCCGCCGCCTACGGCTGGCAGTACGCCTGGACGCCCGGCCAGGGTTACCTGTCCGCCGCGTTCAACAACGCCGCGCCGCTTACCAGCCAGATACCAGCCATTGCCGTCATCATCCTGGCGGAGGTCTGGAAGACGACGCCGTTCATCGGCCTGCTGCTGCTGGCGGGGCTCTCCCTGGTGCCTGAGGACTTGCAGAAAGCCGCCAAGGTGGACGGCGCGACCGCCTGGCAACGGTTCACCAAGATCACGCTGCCGCTGATGAAACCGGCCATCCTCGTCGCGCTGCTGTTCCGGACGCTGGACTCGTTCCGGATCTTCGACAACATCTACATCCTGACCGCCGGCGCCAACAAAACCGGATCGGTCTCCATCCTCGGCTACGACAACCTGTTCAACGCGCTGAACCTGGGGATCGGGTCGGCGATCTCGGTCCTCATCTTCATCTGCGTGGCCATCATCGCCATCATCTTCATCAAGGGCTTCGGCACCGCGGCCCCCGGCACAGATTTCACGAAGAGGTGACCCACTGATGGCTGCCGTTACCACGACACCCCGCCAGAAGGCCGGCTGGGGCGTCGCAAACTTTGTGGTCATCGCGCTGGCGCTGATCCCGGTGCTATGGCTGGTCTCGCTGTCGTTCAAGACCCCTGCGGCGGTGCTCGACCCGTCGTTCTGGCCCGCCCAGTGGACCTGGGGCAACTACAGCGGGATCCTGAAGAGCACGCAGTTCACCCGGCCGCTGCTCAACTCGATCGGCATCGGCCTGATCTCGACGTTCATCGCCGTGGTGCTGGCCTCGATGGCCGCCTACGCGGTGGCCCGGCTGCAGTTCCCCGGTAAGGGCGCACTCATCGGGATGGCGCTGCTGATCGCGATCTTCCCGCAGATCTCGCTGGTGACCCCGCTGTTCAGCATCGAGCGCAGGCTCGGCCTGTTCAACACCTGGGCCGGCCTGATCATCCCCTACGTCGCCTTTGGGCTGCCGCTGGGGATCTACATCCTGTCGGCGTTCTTCCGTGAGATCCCCTGGGAACTGGAGAAAGCGGCGAAAATGGACGGCGCCACGCCGTACCAGGCGTTCACCAAGGTCATCGCGCCGCTGGCGGCCCCGGGCATGGTCACGACGGCCATCCTGGTCTTCCTCGCCTGCTGGAACGACTTCCTGTTCGCCATCTCGTTCACCTCGACGATCTCCGCCCGGACGGCGCCGGCCGCGATGCAGTACTTCAGCGGCGGCTCGGTGTTCACGATCCCGACCGGTCCCATCGCGGCCGCCGCGGTCGTCATCACCATTCCGATCATCATCTTCGTGCTGTTCTTCCAGCGCCGGATCGTCGCTGGGCTGACATCAGGCGCGGTCAAGGGCTAGGGACTAGGGAGAACAGTGGCTGACATCGCTCTGGACAATGTAACCAAGCGCTTCCCGGACGGGGCGCTCGCGGTCGACAAGATCAGTCTGGACATCGCCGACGGCGAGTTCGTCATCCTGGTCGGCCCTTCCGGCTGCGGCAAGTCCACGACGCTGAACATGATCGCGGGCCTGGAGGACATCTCCGAAGGTGAACTGCGCATCGGCGGGAAGGTGGTAAACAACAAGGCGCCTAAGGACCGTGACATCGCCATGGTCTTCCAGAGTTACGCGCTGTATCCGCACATGACCGTGCGGGAGAACATGGGCTTCGCGCTGAAGCTGGCCAAGACCCCGCAGTCGGTCATCGACGAGAAGGTCAACGAGGCGGCCCGGGTCCTGGATCTGACCCAGCACCTGGACCGCAGGCCGGCCAACCTGTCCGGCGGCCAGCGCCAGCGGGTCGCGATGGGCCGGGCGATCGTGCGGGATCCGGCGGCGTTCCTGATGGACGAGCCGCTGTCCAACCTGGACGCGAAGCTGCGCGTGCAGATGCGCACCGAGGTGTCCCGGCTGCAGCGGCGGCTCGGCACCACCACCGTGTACGTCACCCACGACCAGACCGAGGCGATGACCCTGGGCGACCGCGTGGCCGTTATGCGCAACGGCCAGATCCAGCAGGTCGGCTCGCCGCAGCAGCTCTACGACCGGCCGGACAACCTGTTCGTAGCCGGCTTCATCGGGTCGCCCGCGATGAACTTCCTGCCCAGCACCGTCGAGAACAACACGCTGCACACGCCGCTGGGAGACGTGCCGCTGACGGGCCGCCTGCAGCGGGCGCTCGAACGGGCGAACGCGCCGCGGGACCTGATCATCGGCATCCGTCCGGAGGACTTCCAGGACGCCGCGCTGGTTCCGGCCGACGAGCAGAGCAACGGGATCACCTTCCGGGCCAACATCGACGTTCTGGAGTCGATGGGGTCCGACGTGTACGTGTACTTCAGCAAGGACTTCGTCAATGAAATGAAGTCCGCCGAGCTGCAGGAACTCGCCGAGGACTCCGGGAGTGCCGACACCGGCGGGGGCGACGCGATGGTCGCCCGGCTCGATACGGTGACGCGGGCCGCCGAGGGCCGCGAGTCCGAGCTGTGGGCCGACCTGCGGTCCATGCACGTGTTCAACCCGGCCACCGGAAAGAACATCACCCTGGACGAAGGCGACGGCGGAGCCGCCAGCACCGGCGGCCAGGGCGCCGGCACGGCCACGGACACCGCACCGGGAGCGGGCGGCGCCCACGTACCGGCCGACCCGGGAACGGGGTCATCGGACACTCCCCGGCGGGGCTAACTGGGTTCCTGACGCAGCCGCTCGATGACCTCGTCGTTCCATTCGTGGGTGCGCATGAGGCGGTAGCGCTGGCTGGCCACCCGCATGTAGGCCTCAGCGTCAGTACCCGAGCCGACCAGGTCGGCGGCGCGCAGCATGCGCACGACCGGCGTGAACTCCTCGGTAAACCAGCGCCGGGCGATCTGGGCCCGGTCGAGGTACTGGCGCTCGGCCTGCATGCACCGGAAGCCCCAGGCTTCCACGTTCTCGCCGAGTTCCGCGTAGGACCACGGATCGGTGCAGGCAAGCTTGGCGTAGGCCGCCTCCGGCAGCAGCACGCGGTCCATGAATAGGCGCTGATAGCTCTTCATCACCAGGTCGTGGCGGTCCCGGATGCCCTGGGCGGAGACCTGGGTCAGTACCTCGGTTACGTAGGCGTCGATCGTCCGCTGCCCCATGGCCATGGCGATCGACACCCGGTGATGGCCGTCCTTGACGAAGTACAGGTCGCCCACCTGGTACACGTCGATGGGCGGGATCGACTCGCCGCGCCGCTGCGCCAGCGCCAGCCGCTCCCAGCGCTCCCGGACCCGGCCCGAGGTCGGCCGGAAGTGCCGGTCGAAGTCACGCCGGGACTCGACGCTGCCCACCACCGCGTCCAGCTTGATCGTGCGGAGCCCGAGATGCCGTTCGCCGCGGAAGCCGAGGGCGGCGATGACCTCGTTGTACGGCAGGATCAGATTGATGTCGTCCGGGCTACGGCGGAGCCGGCTCGCCAGCCGGGACAGCACCTGGCGGCGGCGGGCCCGCTGGAAGTCGTTTTCCACGTCGGAGCGGGGAAACCCGGTGTCAGCGGGCATGACCCTGTCCCGGGAGGATCTCGGCCGGCTCGCGGCCGGAGCCAAGCTCGAACAGGTGCCAGCCGGTGACGTTGCGGACGGTGGTACGGCCGAGCCGCAGCGGCGGCGGCACCGCACCGTACGGGTGCACGTGGCCGTGCAGCAGGACGGGCGCCCTCAGCGCGGCGGCCAGCGGGTGGTAGCAGCCGAAGCCACGGTGCGCAAGGTCGTCGCCGTCCCCGACCCCGCGCGGCGGGGCGTGCGTCAGCAGGATGTCGACGCCCCGGCGGTCACGGCGCCGGCGCCAGCCGGCCCGCTGCCGCAGCGCCCGCGCGCGGTGTGCCTGCTGCCGCTCGGTGTACTGGTTGGGCCCCTCGCGGTAGCGCAGGCAGCCGCCCAGCCCGGCGATCCGCAGACCCCCGGCGTCGACGACCCGCCCGTCGGCACTGATGGCCCCGGACGGCCACGGCGCCCGGGCCGGGAAGCCGGCCCGCGTGATCAGCCCGGCGCGGGAGACGCGGTACCCGGACTGGTCAGGGTCGTGGTTGCCGGGCACGAACACGAGCGGCACGTCGAGCGCATTCATCAGCGCGCCGAGGTACTCCGCGGGCAGGTCACCGCAGGCCACGATCAGCTCGGCCGACCGGGCCTGGCTCAGATTGGCCAGCAGCCCCTCTTCCACCTCGTCGGAGACGGCGAGCACGCGGATCCCGTCGCCGGGGCGGCCGGCCCGGTCGACCCGGGCGGCGGCGCGGTCGACCGAGGCGGCGGCGCGGCGCATTCAGCGCACTGCCGCTTCGCGAACATCCAGCCCGTGCTCCCGGAGGGCCGCTTCGACCCGGTAGATCTCCGACTGCCGGGCCCGGTCGCCGCCGGCCGGCGGGCTGACCCCGAACCGCTGGCACGCGCTGCTCAGCGTGTCGAGGTAGGCGCCGCGCAGCGCGAGGATGTGATGCCGCTTGGCGGTGCCACCCGGCTGGTTCTCGATCTCCTCCAGCCCGGCCCGCAGCCGCCGCAGCCGGGCAGCGACCCGGTCGACGGGCTCGGGCGGGAGCGGCCGGGTCTGCCTGAGCCAGCTCTGCCTGAGCTTGCTCAGCCGACGGTAGCCGCGCACGGCGGCCAGGATCGCGCCCCCGACCAGGGTCGGGAGCAGCACGGCGAACGCCAGCAACGCGAGCTTGCCCATGTGGTCAAGTGTCGGCCCGGTGGCCGGGCGCACGCAAGATAGCGTCTGGCCCCGGAGCGGCGGAAAGCCGGGACGCGAAGGTACCCGGCGCCAGTTCCTGCCGCAGGGCGGCGCTCCGCTTCGCGGGGCTGAAACGCGCCAGGTCGACGCCGCGGCCCCACAGCCACATCCGCTCGAAGCCGTGCGCTCGGAGCTGCGCCATGATGCGGATCGCGATCATCACAGAATCGTTCGCACCCGACCTTAACGGCGTGGCCATGCTCACAAGGTGAAACACGCGCATGCCACAACCGGTCACTATGTCCTTACGGACACGCGAACTGTAGGTGACATCTTGGCCAGGCGGACGTCAGCCCGGCGATAGCCCAGCGACCTGAGCGTGCAGCCGGGTCAGGCCGTGCAGCGCGTCGGTGGCCGGGGACGGCACGCCCACGGCCGTGCCGATCTCCCGCACCGCGCCGACGAGCGCGTCCAGTTCGAGGGGGCGCCCGGCGGCGGCGTCCTGGAGCATCGATGTCCGGAAGGCGCCGAGTTTCCTGGTGACCTTGTTACGGTCCTCGGGGCTTTCCGCGATGGGGCACCCGATACGCGCGCCGATCTCCTGGGCCTCCCGCATCGCCGCCTGGCAGAAGGCCCGGACGAGGTCGTCGTCGAGGATCCGGTCGGCGGTGGCCCCGGTCAGGACCGACACCGGGTTGACAGTCATGTTGCCCCAGAGTTTGTACCAGACGTCGGTGTGAATCCTGTCCGACACGGTGACCTCGAAGCTGCCGGCCTCCAGAATGCCGGCCAGGGCGCGAATGCGCGGGGAGACGCTGTGGTCCGGCTCGCCGACGATCAGCCCGGCGCCGTGGTGATGCCGGACCACGCCGGGCTCCGTCACACTACAGCTGACGTGCACGACCCCGCCGATGACGTGGCGGACCGCAATCGCGGCCGCGACCTTCCCGCCGGGGTCCACGCTTTCCAGGCAATGCCCCCGGCACGGGCCCCCGAAACCGTCGAAGAACCACCACGGGACACCGTTCATCGCGGTCAGCAGCATCGTCTGCGGCCCCAGCAGCGGCCCGATCACCGAAGCCACGGACGGCACGGAGTGCGCCTTGACGGCCAAGACCACCAGATCCTGTTCCCCGAGCTCGGATGGGTCAGCCGAGGCCCGGACCGGGGCGGTGATCGGGCGGCCGCCGGACTCCGCCCGCCAGCCGTGGGCGCGCAGCGCCGCAAGCGTGACCCCGCGGGCCAGCGCCGACGTTTCCACGCCCGCGACGGCCAGCCGGGTTCCGATGAATCCGCCGATTGCCCCAGCGCCCAGGACGCACACGCGCATCAGTGATCCTCCCGGCATGACCCTACGCTCAGGTGCCCGCGTGCGCCTTGCGCAGTCGCTCTCTTCGGCGCCTTCGGTGAGCTTGTCCCCGTAGTTGTCGACCGCCAGGAGGCGCGGTTACCGTCGCCGCCCGAAGAGGAAGTACGAGATCGGTGCTCCCCCGAAGGAATTGACCAGGACCACCACGACGGCCCACAGCCATTTCGGTCCCCGGATCTGGCTGGCCGGCCGGCGCTTGATGTCGACAAGCGCCGCCGTCTTGAGCCCGGCTTCGGCGGTGGCCGCCGCGATGATCAGCCTTCGGCTACGCGGGCTGAGATCGCTCCATTGCCATCTCGCGGCCATGGCGTCCTCCAGTACGTCGGCAGAGATCCCCGGGTGGCCTGAATCTTACATCGCCGCGGCGTCGAACCCGGGGCGGATTGGCGCGGCTGACCGGCCGGCAGCTGGCAGACCGACCGGGACCGGCGCCGATGGCGTCCGGCGGGACCCGCCCTTGCGCGAGACGGGAAGGCAAGTAAGGTTAACCTTGCCTAATTTTTGGCGCTCGCACGCCGACCTACCGTCTGGAGTCCGATCGATGCTGGCCACGCTTGTCATCTTCCTGCGCGAGGGCGTCGAAGCAAGCATGATCGTCGCGATCTTGCTGGCCTACCTCAACCGTACCGGGCATCGCGAGCACTTCCGTGACGTGTTCCTCGGCGTCGGTGCCGCGCTGATCCTCGCGACCGCAGGCGGGGCGGTGGCCTATGAGACCATCCGCAGCTACGACGGATCGCGCGCGCAGACGATCTTCGAGACCGCCACCTTCCTCGTGGCCGCGACCGTGCTGACGTACATGACGTTCTGGATGCGCAAGCACGCCCGGTCGCTGTCAAAGGAGCTGCGGGCCCGGGCCGACGCGGCGCTGGATGGCCGGGCCCGGTGGGGACTGGGCCTGCTGGCTTTTCAGGCGGTCGGCCGCGAAGGGCTGGAAACCGTCGTCTTCACCCTCGCGATCATTTTTTCCACCTCCACGGCCGGCGCACTGAGCGGAGCAGCCATCGGACTGGCCGGCGCGCTGGTCATCGCGTTCGTTATCTACCGGCTGGGCCACCGGCTCAACCTGGCCAAATTCTTCACCGTCATCGGCCTGCTGCTGATGATCTTCGCCGCGGGGCTGCTGGCCGACGCCGTCGAAAACCTTCAGCAGCTCGGCTGGCTGCCGGTGCTCAACACACCGATGTGGCACTCCGGGCGCGTACTGTCGGAGGACAGTGCCTTCGGAGATGTGCTGCACAGCTTCTTCGGCTACAGCGATGCCCCCACGCCGCTACAGCTTCTGGTCTACGTCGGCTATCTGGCCATCGTGATTCTGACGTTCCTGGGTGTGCGAGCCAGAATGGAGGCGCGGGCGGACCGCTCACAAGTCACCGCGCACTAATCATGTCAGGCCGCGCTCACCCGTTCGGCCGGTACTAGGGGGCCATATCCGGCCCGGCAGGAGCCTGCCCAGCGATAGCCAGCGCCGGCCGGGCCGTCGCACCCGGCCGGTTACGTCGCCCCGGAGAACGTGAAGATCCGCCGAGGCGTTACGGTCCGTTACTTCTGCTCGTATAGGGCGGTCACGGCACCGCGCGCGAGCGTATGGCCCATCAGGTTGAACAAGAGGAACGCGGGCGTGGCGGCCGGGTCGACATCCAGCCGTTCCACATCGAGCGCGTGCACCATAAACACGTACCGGTGCGGCCCATGACCCGGCGGCGGGGCGGCCCCCAGGTACTGCGCGAGGCCAGCATCGTTGCGGAGAGTTACCGTACCGCGGGGCATGTCACCGCTGTCCGGGCTGCCGGCCCCGGCCGGGAGCTCGGTCACCGAGGCGGGGACGTTGAACACGGCCCAGTGCCAGAATCCGCTGAGAGTCGGGGCGTCCGGGTCGTAACAGGTGATCGCGAAGCTCTTCGTCCCCTCCGGAAAGCCGCTCCACGCCAGGTGCGGGGAAAGATCCTCGCCGCCCGCACCGAAGATGCCACTCACCTGAGGCGTCGGAAGCGTCTCGCCGTGGGCGAAATCGGAGCTGGTGACAGTGAAAACAGGAGCCTCGGGGAGCCCCGCGAAGGGGGCGGACAAGTCTGTCATTGACCTTCCTCTGTCAGTCCTCTGTCTATCGATGATGATCACGTCGTCGTGCGCGTTGGCCGGCAGCGCTGGCAAACGCAGCTCCAACACCAGCCTCCCGCGTTGGACGACACATACCTGCCCCCGATGCGCGCCGGCGATGCCGAGCCCTGGCCATGCTCAGGAAAAACCTGGGCCGTGCTACAGATAGCGGTGGAAAGCCCCGTAGGTCAGGGCTAGATCGGCCAGCAGCCGGGTCTTGGGGATCTTCCGCGTCCCGGCCTTCGCACAGGAAGTGGTCGGCGAGGAAGCGGTCTGGGTAACAGTGCCGGGCGCCGCCTGACTGGCAGATGTTGCGGCGTGCGTCGATTTGCTCGACGAGCCGCACGCCGTGGCTCCGCCGAACAGGATCGTCAGGCCAATGATGACGGCGATAGGGCGTTTCATCGAATCCCCCCAGGGAGCGACCATCATAGCAACCGATTCTCCCTGACCACCTGTCCCCGCATCCCGATGTCGGGGAAGCCGTGTGGCCAGAATGCGGTCCTAGCTCGGCTGATTGCCTGGCGACGCAACCCCGGTGCTCGGCTCGCCTGATGGTTGGTGCGCCCTGCCGGGCAAGTTGCTGCCGTCCTACTCAGACTGCTGCCCAGTCCATACCAACGCCAGGACAGCCCAGAGGACGACGAGAAACCGAAGGCTGCCTGGAAGAGTTCGGGAGTCAACGTGCCAACCCGGGAAGACAGTGGCACGGCCCCATCACCCACTGCGGATGATGTGGCGGAGCGAGCGGCGCGGAAGGGTTGAGCGCGCTGGCAGAGGGCCGGCCATCGTGACATAGGAATCAGAAAGCCCGGTACAGGCCCTGTAAGCCACGGTGGACCTGCACCGCTTCGTCAGCACCCCGAGAGCTTTGGGCGGCGCAAGCCCCGCCGTTCGGGGCGGGGGAGGATGTCAAAATCTGCTCGCTTCCCTTGATGCACTACGGTCCGCGACGTGCCGCCTGAACCCGCTGGACGCTTACTTCACCGAACGGCCCGGACCTATTCCTAGTTTCACCTGCGTCCGGAGTCACAGTGGTGCACAATGGTGCGCGGCGTGTGGCCATCCGCTCCGTACGACCGCGTCGATTCGGGACATCAACAGCCGCACGCCCTGCAGTCATGGACGGGCATCGGGGCCAGGAACATGCGGTGGCCAGGGTAGGTGATCATTTCGCGGCTGCGCGGATGATCGCGGAAACCGGCGCGGAAGGAAGACGCGGTGGCTAAGCATACGAGGTCGGTATGCCGACTGGATGCCTCCGAGGCTGTTGCTCAGGTAGCCTCGATATTGTCAAATTCTCAACTTCTGGAGTACAGGGCCGCGGTTGATGATCTGGTGATGGAAGCCAGCAGACGCTTGGTCCCCTCCGATCTAGTCACGGCCGAGGCGTTTGTCGTCGAGCGCCTTGGACGGCCTGAGTTCGCGTCTGTCCTCTCGCGCCCTGACGGAAGTGCGGATACTGTCATGGCGCGCCTGACCGGTGAGATTCGCAACTACCGGCCCAGTGTCCGCAGCTCGGCGAGCGATTTGCCGGCGTTTATCCGGATTTCCCTGCTTTCTCAGATTGACTCGGCATGGTGGAGCGGGATGGCTCCTTTCGTTTCCGACATCGATGTGCTGCGCTCGACCGAGTTGGTGGATCTCACGCCGCTCAGGTCGGCCAAGGTACTTCAGTTCCAGTACCGCGGCCAGTCGGCGGGGTTGCCTGCCCGGGCTCGGGACTGGGCGCAGCGGCAGGCACTGCCGGCACTGCGTCCTCGGACGGCCGGATTGCGTTTCACACGTTCGCGGCCGCCAGTTATCGCCGTCGTCAACGAGGTCGCTCGCGAGGTCGCCGCGGCTCTCCCGCCACGTACCCCTCGTCTCTGGGTGACCAGTTTGGTACGTAGCGTCGAGCATCAGCATCGGCTGCGATCGCTCGGTTACGCCGCCATGCTGCCGAGTTCTCACTGTGTTGGATACGCCTGCGATGTGGAGGTGCAGTGGTTCCGCCGGTTCGACCGGGACAATTTGCTTGCCCGGCTACTGATCGAACGGCAAGAGGCGGGCCAGCTCAATGTCATCGACGAGGGCCAGGCGTGGCATTTGTGCGTAAACCCGCTTGCGCGTAACGAGCTGCAGGCCACCTACGACGCCCAACTGGCCGACTGCTAGCGCCGGCAAGGAAAGGCCTTCAACATGTGCGGTATCGCTCTTATTATTGGGCCGAACCCGAACACAACGGTCTTTGAGCGGATGCTGGATGCGATCGCACCGCGAGGAGACGTGCGAGAGACGCTCAGCGATGATCGGTGCCACCTCGGCACCCAGCGCCTGAAGATAGTTGATCGGGAACGGGCCATCCAGCCCTGGAACTCGCCTGACGGCCGATGGGCGGTTTGCTACAACGGTGAGGTTTACAACTTTCGTCCCTTGCGGTCAGAGCTTGCCGCTCTCGGCCACGAGCTACGAAGTGACAGCGACACCGAAGTGATTCTGGAGGCGTTCCTCGAGTGGGGGGAACAGGCGGTGCACCGCCTGCGTGGAGAGTTTGCGTTCGCCGTCGTTGACCGGAGGGTGGGCCGCGTCTACCTGGCTCGCGACCCGCTCGGCGTTAAACCGCTCTACTGGTCTCGCAGCGGCGGTCACCTGTACGTGGCGTCGGAGCTTAAGGCGCTTGTCCCGGTGGGCGGGCCAGTCCGTGAAATTCCTCCCGGCCACCATGGATGGGGAAGCCCCGTCGAGGACCCAGCCGTTGCCGCATATGTCGACTTGCTGACCATGGGGGACGGCGACGAGCCAATCACCGATGTCGGCGAGGCCGCCCTGCTGGTGCGGGCGGCGCTGGAGGACAGCATCCGAGTTCGGGTCGACACCGATCTGCCAGTCGGCGTCATTCTCTCTGGCGGCCTCGATAGCACCCTGACGCTCCTGCACGTACGTGAACTGCACCCCAAATGCGTGGCGTTCACGATCGGGACTCCCGGCAGCGATGACGTGTCGTACGCCCGCCGCGTGACCCGCGAACTCGGCGTCGACCATGAGGTCATTGAGCTCACCCCGGGCGATATCCACCTCTCAGAGGTCCGCGAGGCCATCCGGCTATCGGAACTCACCGAGTACGGCGACATTATCAACGCTGTCATCTCCAGGCTGCTCTTTGCCCGGGTCCACAGCAGCGGTGTCAAAGTCGTTCTCTGCGGGGACGGTTCTGATGAACTTTTCGGTGGCTACGAGATGTACCGGCAGCCTGACCCGGTCTTGCGCCAGCGCCTGTTCCAGCACAAGCTGCACAACCTCGGGCGGACCGAACTGCAACGTGTCGACCGCACCAGCATGGGGCATGGCGTGGAAACGCGTGTGCCGTTCCTCGACCTCGCACTTGTCCAGCTGGCGATGCGTCTGCCCATCGAGCTGAAGCTGCGTAACGGCCAGGACAAATGGATCCTGCGCCACGCCTTCGCCGACATCTTGCCGGATTACGTCCGTCAGCGCCCGAAAAATCCCCTGTCACACTCGTCCGGTCTTCACGAACGAGTTCGCCTTTATCGATCCCAGTTTCCCCGCATCTATCGCTCCTTCGGATACGGCCAACTCAGTCCGATGCGGCGGGACTTCTCAATTGTGCTTGAGCAACACGACCTTAACCTCGACCAGGCGTTGCGTGACGTCGACACCCAACCTGATTACTCAATGGCCGACCACGCGCGCGACCTAGCTGGAGCCCTCCGCTGGAACGCCGGCGACGCACTGCGGCGGCTAAGCGGTCACCCTCGTTGATAAAGCCGACACGCCCGTTACCGGCCCGAGCCATCCAAGCTGCCGACGCCCAGACACTGGAAGCAGCGACGGTGCCGCGTGTACGGAAAAGGCGAACCCGTCGGCTGTCGCTACCGCGCCTTGGACTGGCCGAGTGCTTCCTTGGCTTTGTCTTCAAGCCGAACTCGGTTCCCTTCGAAAAAGCCGCTCAGGCGTTCGAAGTTCTGAGTCCCGCTCTCCTGGGCGGCACGTTTCAGCACGGCCAGTCCGAGGGCGGCTGTAATTACCTGTGCCTGGAAGCGGGGGTCTCGCAGAAGACGCGCCACCACGCCCAGCCCGATCAAAAGCATGGCCCCGCGGCTCTTGTGGCGCGTCACCGGTGCCCGGCGCCCTTGCCCGTTGCCGTTCACCGAGATGACCCTGCAGGCTGCGTGGGGGCGCCCTCGCCTGATCCAACTTCAGCTGCCATTTGGCCCCTTCACTCATGCGCTGCGGTGAGCCTGACCGACCTGGGCTCCTACTGTGTGCGGACCAGTCGGGGTCACGGTAGGAACTTCGGCCCTTCCTCCCGGGGACCTAAGTCCCGCTCACGAGTACCAGACCCTTCAAAGCCGGTGACCTGGTTCACGTGGTCGCCGCATTGTTGTCTGACTGGCGCGCCGCGAAGGCAGTCGCGGCACGCGTGCCGGGCCCCGCATCCTGCGCACGAAACGCACGTCTCGCGGTCCGTGGCCCCGGCCTGCGCGCACGCCCGGCGATGTCTGCCGTGAATACTGCAATACTGCGTTACGGCAGAGTGGCGATACCGTGCCAACGACGGAGGCGCGGCCGGGCCGGGCTCGGCAGGCGTGCCCACGGCGCCGTGATGCCAGGTGAGCCAGGCGGGAACAGGCAGCCCGTCAGAGGGCGGGGACCGAAGCCACGGCCGGCTGGAGCGGCGATGAGGTCCGGCCTGCGATCGTGCCAACGGTGGAGTTTGGCCGCAGACGGGTCCAGCGTGCCAAGCCCTATCGTCCCGCTCATCGGCCGCGGCGGCATCCTGCAGCCCGGGTCCGCAGGGAGATCCATCCTGCTCCCCATAACCCACAGTTCCAGTGCGCGCACCGTCCGCCAGCATCCGGCAAACTGCCTGCCGTAACACCGTGGGCGCTGACATACTGCCTGGATGACAGGCCTTAGCCTCGCCTTGGCCAACCTCAAGCCGGGCACGGGCAAGACCACATCGGCGGTCTGGCTGGCACACATTTTCGTCCAGGCCGGTAACAGCGTGCTGCTGGTGGACGCGGACCCCTCGGGCAGTGCCCTGGAATGGGCCGACCTGGCGGCCATGGACCCGCGGCTTGCGCCGCTGCACGCGGCGTTCCCGTTCCGGGTCGTGGCCCTGCCGTCACGCGACTTGCACCACCGCCTGCCCGAGATCGCCCAGGCCGACGACGTGGTGATCATCGACACGCCGCAGTTGGAAGACCACGCCGCCATTGCCCTGTCGGCGCTGCGGTACGCCGACGAGATCGTGATCCCGTGCGCGCCGAGCCCGATTGAGATCAACCGCACCACACCGGTGCGGGAGGAGATCACCGAAGTCGCGGATGCCCGGGACCGGCCGGCCCGCTCGGCGGTGCTGCTGAACCGCTGCGTCGCGCGGGCGCACTCCACAGCCGACGCCCGGGAAGCGCTGGCGAGCCTGGATTATGACGTGCTGGGCACGGCGGTGCCGCGGCTGGAGGTGTACGCGCAGAGCTTCGGCAGGCCGGTTCCGGGCACCGGCCGCCAGGTATGGCGCCGCGTGGCCCGCGATCTCATCGAGCGGTGCCCTCCGCCGTGCCCGGTGCGGTCAGGACCACCCGGCCACCACCCGGCCCAAGCCGCCCAGGATCACCCCCGGCCCGAGTCCCGGGCATTACCGGCAGCTCACCCGGCGGACGTACCCGGCCACGATCGATGTGCCCCACCGCCGTGTACCAGCGGCTGACCTGACGGGAGCGCTCGACACACACTTCAGGGACGCCATCAAGTCCGCGTAGCACCCGCAGCCGCCCCAGGCAGGCCGTGGCACATCGTCTGGTCCGGACAGCTGCCCAGCCCAGCCCCGGCACGGCGTCTGCATGTCAGCATGTCACGTCGGACAGGAAGATCCCCATCGTCGCGGAAGTTGCAGCGCTTCGGTGCCGTCGTCACCATCGCGCCGACGCCCCGCGCGCTGGCCTCCGACTGCACATCCACAGGTCACGTGTGGATAACTGTCTGGCGCCGGCATGGGCTCAATCCCTTCCGGATCTTCTCGCTGCCCATCGAATCAATGGCATTTGGGCTGGTAACTGGGGCGTGGCCGCCAGGGTCTCCAGGCATGTCCCCTGGCATCGCACCGCCATCCGGGCATATTGCACAGTTCATCCACAAGCCTTGTACACAGCCGCCTACGCTCATGACCTCGCCGGGCTGGCGTGATACAGCGTGTTGTCCAGTGGCAGCTCCGTTAAGTACCGTCATGCGTCCCTCGCGGCCGTCCGATCGGACGCATCGGGCCCGCAAATGACCGTCCTCCGATCAACGGCGATCGGCAGCGATCCCCCGCCCGGCGTGGTCCGGGAGAGGGAATCCGGCGTGATCGCGCCACTATGGGGTGACGATCGCGAAGTCGGGGTCGGGGTCGTCGATGAGCGCCATCAACCGCCCCAGCACACCGGGGTCGCCAGACAGGTCGATGCCATCTGGCCTGGCGCTGGCCAGGAGCTGCGGCAGCCGGTGCTTGGTCATGTACTGGCTCTGCGACTGTCATGTCGCCGTGCAGCCGAGACCCGGCTCGGCATGGCGCCGATGGCCCGTGAGTGACCGTCAGGACCGTTCGATCGGGCACGCAGCGGGCGCGGGCGCAAGGAAGCCTGCACTCGGCTGGGCCGGAACCGCGGGCCGCGGTGACGTGGCTATTGCCCGCTGACGCGCTGGCTGCGGTTGAAGTACTTCCGGCGTTCCGGGCTAGCAGGTAGATGGAGTTGGGTATGTCTGGCGGCAAGGACATGAGCCGCGATAAGGAAATCCTTCAATAGACGCCGACAAAGGAGGCTAAGACATTGGCTAGCACCTCCGGCCAGGAAGAGTTCCTGGCCGTCATCCGTAAGAGCCAGGAGGCCGTGATCGCCGTGGTCAGGAACTTGGCCGAAACCGTAAGGACAGCCAGTCCGAAGCTGGCGTCCGTTTATGCGCCGCTCACGGACAATCTCCCCAAGCCGCCGTCCGTCAGTGTGCCCTTCGGGGACAAGCTGCCCGGGCCAGAGGGCGCCGTGGCCCGCGCCTACGAATTCGGCGAGCAACTGCTTGCCAGCCAGCGGAAGTTCGCCGAGGACCTGCTGAAAGCGGCGGCGCCGCTGATACCTGGCCGCGCCGAAAGCGCCTCAGCGACCGAGACCTACAAGCCAGGCCAGGTCGTTCCTCGCGATGGGACAGTCGAATGCGCGCGGCACCACGATGTCCAAGACCACGTCAAAGCCGGTACCCGATTCCCACCATGCTCTCATCACCATGAGCA
>CAVSZI010000009.1:0-385759 GCA_963732345.1 uncultured Actinomycetes bacterium
ACGGACGGTGTCCCGGGCGATCAGGAGTTCCCAGCCAGCTGAGCCCGCTCGTTTCCCCCAGCGGCAGCGGCTGCTTCACGTTCCACCGGGCACGGCTGCGCCAGGGCACGGGGCGAACGTCCCGATATGGGGGGACATGTGGCGGCTCTATTTCCGCCGCCCTGGTGGATGATGCGAGGGATGTGGCATATGGCCCAGAGCCCCTGCTGGAGGCGTGATGGCGAATCTGAGCTCCACGCTCGAAAAGACGGTGGCCGATCACGGCGATCGGCCGGCGATCCGTCAGGACGGCCTGGTGCTGACCTACGCGCAGCTGCGGGACTCCGCCCGCCGCGCGGCGTCGCTGCTGGCGTCTTTGGGGGTGGCGCCCGGTGACCGGGTCGCGGTCATGCTGCCGAACGTGGCCGCCTTCCCGGTCGCCTTCTACGGCGCGCTCGCCGCCGGGGCCACGGTGGTGCCGATGAACCCGATGCTGAAGAGCCGCGAGGTCGCCTACTACCTCGGCGATTCCGGGGCCAAGGTCCTGTTCGCCTGGCACGAGGCGGCGGTGGAGGCCGCCAAGGGCGCCGCCGGGACGGGCGCGCAGATCCAGCCGCCGCAAGACCTCCCGTGACCACTGGCGCGATGCCGCCGATGACCGACGCCGCCCTCGACCTGTCCCGCTACCTGCGCTCCGGCGACCGGGTGGTGTGGGGCCAGGGGTGCGCCGAGCCGCAGACCCTGACCGAGCTGCTTGTGCGCCAGCGGCACCGGCTGGGCGGCGTCACCTGCTTCGTCGGGCTCCCGGCCGCGGAGGTGATCCGGCCCGAACACGCCGACGCGCTGGCGCTGGAATCCTACTGCGGCACCGGCAGCAACGCGCGGCTGTCCGAAGCCGGCGCCCTGGTCATCGTCCCGGTCCACTACGGGGCACTGCCCGGGCTGCTCGCGGGCGGCCGGCTCGCCGCCGACGCCGTGTTCGTCCAGGTGTCCGCGCCGGACGGGGCGGGGAGGCACAGCCTCGGCCTGGCCGACGACTACTTCTCCGCCGCCCTGGACACCGCGCGAGTGGTGATCGCCGAAGTCAACGACCAGGTCCCGTTCACCCTCGGCGCGCGCACGCTGTCGGCGGCGGACTGGACCGCGCGCGTCCGCTCGTCCCGGCCGCCGGCCGAGCTGGCCACGGCGCCGCCCTCCCCCGTGGTCACGGCCGTGGCCGCGCGGGTCAGCGAGCTGATCGAGGACGGGGCCACGCTGCAGTTCGGTATCGGCGCGCTGCCCGAGGCGTGCCTGGACGCGCTGAGCGGGCACCGCGATCTCGGCATTCATTCCGGCCTGCTCAACGACGCGGCGATGCGGCTGATCCAGGCGGGCGTGGTCACCGGGGCCCGGAAGACCCTGGACCGCAGCCTGGCCGTGGGCGGTTTCCTGCTCGGGTCGGCTGCGCTGTTCCGCTTCGCGCACCGCCACCCGGCGGTGCGGCTGCGCGGCACGGGCTACACCCACGACCCGGCCGTGCTGGCCGCGCAGCGGCAACTCGCCGCGATCAACGCCGCGCTCGAGGTCGACCTGTCCGGCCAGGTCAACGCCGAGGTCGCGCGGGGCCGCTACGTGGGATCGGTCGGCGGCGCCAGCGATTTCCTGCGCGGCGCGGCCCGCTCCCCCGGCGGCGTCCCCATCATCGCGCTGCGGTCCACCGCTGGCTCGGCCAGCCGGATCGTGGTGCGGCTCAACGGGCCGGTCAGCACGCCGCGCAGTGACGCCGGCGTGATCGTCACCGAACACGGGGCGGCCGACCTGCGCGGGGCGCCGCTGCCCGTGCGGTACGAGCGGATGCTCGCCATCGCCCACCCCGATCACCGGGCCGCGCTGGCCGCGGAACTGGAGGAACTCCGGTTGACCGGAGCACTCGCCTGACCCATGCGCGCCGGACGGCCACTGCCTGCGCCGAGAAGGCCGAGCTGGTCCTGGACCAGATCACGGCGCGTTTCCCGGTACCGCCGGGGGCGGGCGTGGCCTGAGGATCTCGCTGGCCCGAGGATCTCGCTGGCCTAAGGTTCCGGCTTCTGCCTCAGGAGGTCTGCTCCAGAACCGCGCGAAGCGATGACATCCCCCTCGCCGTGTGGCTCTTGACCGCGCCCTTGCTGATCCCCATCATCTCAGCGATCTGCGCCTCCGACATGTCGGCGTAGTACCGCAGGACGAGCGCCTGCCGCTGCCGGTCCGGCAGTCCGCGCAGCGCGGTGATGACCGCGCTGCGCTCCAGCAGCGACATAGCCCCCTGTTCGGCGCTGGGCATATCCGGCGCGGGCTTGGGCGCGTTCCGGTCCACCACGCTGCGGTGCCGCAGCACCGACTTGGACCGGTTCACGACCGCCTGCTTCAGATACGAAAGCGCCTTGTCCTCTTCCCGCAGCCGGTGCCAGCCGTCGTGCATGGCGATGAAGCACTCCTGGACCACTTCCTCCGCCGTTGGCTCGTCGCGCACGAGCAGGACCGCCAGGCGGACCAGCGGACGGTAATAGGTCGTGTAGATCTCGGTCACGGCTTGTTCGGCGGTCTGCTCAAGCTTGGCCGGCAAGGGGCGGACAGGGATTTCAATGGCGTCGCCCGCAGCCTTTATTGCGGTGACGATGCTCCCGGCGCCGATCCTTTCAGCCTGGCCGGCTATGGGCGGCGCCGTACGCTCCTGCAGCCCCTCCGTGAAGCGCGCCAGCCCAGCGTCGGTGTCGTACGTAGCGGCGTACCGAGCCGCCTGATGTTTGGTCACCTGCTGAAAGAAACGAGAAAAAAGTTCCCCCCCTCGCCGCGCAGCTGACATTAACCTCACATCTCTAGGTCGCAGGAGAACGCGAAGTCATTTAGCCTCCGCCGCCGGGTATCCGGTGGACCATGGGCGATTCCGTCATCTGGCTCTGTTGCGGAACGCACCCACGATCGACCAGGAGTGGGCCGACGTGACCCGGAGCCTTTGGGTGCGGCGGATGATACGCGGGAAACCGAGCCGCCCTCTTCCTACTAGCGCAGCCGGGTGCGCTGGTCACCCGGGCTCACTAGGCTGAGATGGTGAAACCGTTCCTGCTGCTGAGCATCCGCGCTGATGATGCCGCGGCGGACAACGAGTACGAGGCCTTCCTGGGCTTTTCCGGCCTCGGGGCCGGCGAGCTGCGCCGGGTGCGGCTGGACCAGCGGGCGCTGGGAAGGGTCGATCTGCGGGACTGGTCGGGGATCCTGCTCGGCGGCGGGCCGTTCAACTACAGTCAGCCGGACGAGCTGAAGTCACCGGGGCAGCGGCGAGTCGAGGCCGACATCAGCGGGATGCTCGACGCCGTGGTGGACGCGGACTTCCCGTTCCTCGGCGCGTGCTACGGCATCGGCGCGCTCGGCCGTCATCAGGGCGCCGTGGTCGACCGGCGCTACTCCGAGCCGGTCGGGTACGTCCAGATCACCCTCACGCCGGACGGCCGGAACGATCCGCTGCTGGGCGGGCTGCCGGGCACGTTCGGCGCCTTCACCGGGCACAAGGAGGCGATCAGCGAGCTGCCGGGCCACACCACGCTGCTGGCCAGCTCCCCCACCTGCCCGGTGCAGGCGTTCCGGGTCGGAATCCAACGTCTACGCGACCCAGTTCCACCCCGAACTGAACGTGGCCGGGCTGTGCACCCGGATCGAGGTCTACAAACACGCCGGGTACTTCGAACCGCACGAGGCCGACGACCTCAAGTCGCGCGCCGCGGACCGCGACGTCGTCCACCCACCGGCCATCCTGCGCCAGTTCGTCCAGCGCTACGGCACCGGTTCCAGCGATGGGCTCAGTGGCGGCCGGGGCGGCGGCAGGGTGGCGGTGAGCTTCCCGCAGCGAGCCGGGTCGTAGCCGGGGCGGGCCGCAGCCGGATCCCGCTCGGCTCCATTACCCGCACACCTGCTCCGGGCGGGTCGGGCCCGGTCAGAGGCCTGGCGGGCGCCGCAGGCCCACTTGGGTGGCCTGCTCGAAGGCGTGGCCGGCCCGCAGGACCGCGAAGTCGGCCCGGTGCGGCCCGACGATCTGCACCCCGACCGGCAGGCCGCCCGCACTGAAGCCGGCGGGCACGGACAGCGCGGGGCAGCCGGTGGCCGAGACCAGGTAGGCGGACTTCATCCAGTCCAGGTAGTCCGTCATCGCCACCCGGGCGATCTCGGGCGGGTAATCCAGGTCGATGTCGAACGGCAGCACCTGGCTCACCGGCAGCAGCAGGATGTCGCAGGTGGTGAAGAACTCCCGGACGCGGCGAACCGCGCGCCCGGCTCCGCCAGCGCGATGGGTGAGCGCGGATCCGGCCCGGCCTGCACCGAGAGCAGCAGGGCCGCGTCGGCGACGGTCCGCGCCATCGGGCCGCTGACGTTCAGCGTGGTCCAGCCGAGCGGCGACGGCCAGCCCGGCACCCGGCCCGGCGACGGCCGGAAGCCCACCACGTTGCAGAACGACGCCGGGTTGCGCAGCGATCCGCCCATGTCACTGCCGTCGGCCAGCGGATGCATCCCGCAGGCCAGCGCGGCCGCCGCGCCCCCGCTGCTCCCGCCCGCGGACCTTCCCTGGTCGTACGGGTTCCGGGTGGCGCCGAAGACGCGGTTGAAGGTGTGCGAGCCCGCGCCGAACTCCGGCACGTTGGTCTTACCGAGCGTGATCACCCCGGCCGCGCACATCCGCTCGATGACCAGGTCGTTGCCGGCGGGCACGTAGCTGGCCCGCAGGCCAGGGGCTTCCGGCAAGGCACGGGGCCGGCCACAGGCGCGGCCGCACCCGCGGCCCGTCAGCGGTTAGCTGCGGCGCGGCCCATCTGGCGGACGATCTGGGTCAGGATCGGGCGCGGCGTCGCGAAGTTGAGCCGCACGTGCCCCTTCCCCGCCTCCCCGAAGGCCGGGCCGTCGTTGACCAGTACCTGCGCCTTGTCCAGGAAGAACTCCCCCGGGCTGCCGCCCAGGCCCAGCCCGCGGCAATCCAGCCAGGCCAGGTAGGTGCCCTCCGGGGGCTGGTAGCGGACCTCGGGCAGGTGCTCGGCGAGCAGGTCGGACAGCAGCATGCGGCTGCCGTCCAGGTAGGCCAGCACCTCCGCGAGCCAGTCGCCGCCGTCCCGGAACGCCGCGATGTTGGCGCGGACCCCGGGCGTGCTCGCCCCGTGCTCGGCCAGCCCGCCGGCCGCGGCCCAGGTCCCGGCGTCGGCGTCGCTGGTCAGGATCAGCTGGGCGCACTTGAGGCCGGGGAGGTTCCAGCCCTTGGACGCCGAGACCGATGTGATCGAGTGCCCGGCGGCCGCACTGGATGTGCTCGCGTACGGGGTGTGCCGGTGGCCGGGGTAGACGAGCGGGGCGTGGATCTCGTCGGCGAACACCCGGCCGCCGTGCCGTTCCACCACGTCCGTCACCGCGGCCAGTTCGGCCGGCGTGTACACCCGGCCCGCCGGGTTGCACGGATTGCACAGGATCAGCAGATGACCACCCGCGCGGAAGGCCGCGCCGATCCCGTCCAGGTCCAGCGCCAGCCGCCCGCCGCTGGTGATCATTGGTACCTGGATGATCGGCCGGCCCAGCTGCGGCGGCACGGTGAGGAAGGGCATGTAGGCGGGGGTGGGCAGGATCACCGGCCTGGCGGGCCGGGAGAAGACCGTGATCGCCGCCTCCAGGCCCTTGATGACGTCGGGCAGCGGGCGGATCCGGGCTGGATCAACCACCCAGTCATGCTCGCGGGCCAGCCACGCGGCGACCACTTCGGCCATCTCCTGCACCGCGGCCGGGGCCAGGTAGCCGAAGTCACGCCGCGCGATCACGTCACGCAGGGCCGCCTCGACGGCCGGCGACGTCCCGAAGTCCATCTCGGCGACGAAAGCACCAAGCACGTCCGGCCCGGCGTAGGTCCATTTCAGGCCGCCGCGGCGGCGCAGCTCAGCGACGGATATCCGGTCCAGGGCGGCAACGAGCGCCGTCCTGCCCTGACGGGCAGGTTCGGTCATGGCCGGGCCATACCCACTCCGGGCCGGGCGCATCCGGTGGGCCGCGAACCGTTACCGGGTGGCGGCGGCCAGGGCGGCAAGCTTCGCCACCCTGCTGCCGATCATTCCGCCACCGATGAATCCCACAGTCGTCATACCGGCCGGAACTTCCGCGCCGCCGCGGTCATTCCGGGCCCGTGTCCCGGCCCGCGTCCTGGTCGGGCGGGCCGGGCGGGATGTCCGCGTCGAGCAGCGCGCTTACTCCGGCGGGCCGGGTGGTCGAATTCTCGCTGCGCTCCCGGAGCCGGCCGAGCGTCTCGCTGTCGCCGAGGGGAAGCGCGGCCTCCAGCCGCGAACTTTCCTGGACCGCGGGCAGGTCCATCACCGCGTCCACGAGGCTGGCGCGGCGGCCCGGAGGAATATGCCCCGGCGGCGCGCGCAGGGACGCCTGCGCGGTGCCTTCGGCTTCGGGCGGGGCTGTGACGTCGGCGGCGGCCACGGTCTCGTCGCCGTCCTTGATTTCGAGGTGATGGTGCAGGCCAGGATCGGTCATTAGCTTCCTTCCTGAAAAGTGCCCGGTCGGGTACTGGCCTGATGCGAACAGCACCCTCGCTGCCGCAGACCCTGGTAACAGCGGTGCCCCGGCATCTGGGCGTCAAACGGCCTTCCCGCTCTGGGCTGAACCGGTCACGCGGACCGTTAAATGCCATTACTGTGAGGAACCTCACCTATGCAGAAACGGCGGTCGCAGCGTAAGATTCCGGCTGGATTAACAAAATCACGCCAGCCTGAGACGGTCACAGTTCGGTCCCGCGAGCTGCATTGATCCAGCTCCGTCACGTGTACTGGGCGCTCAGGAGTCCCGGTCACCGGGTGTGCCCGGGTGCCTACGGGGACGCCGGAGATTGTCGCAAATGGGATCCAGAGCCGAATCCGGGATGCTGTCCGCGTCATCGGCCCCTCCCGGTGAGACGGCCCGTTCACCGTTCCGGGGGCCGGGGCTGTGGGCCAGGGTGGCCCCGTTCGCCGTGGTCGCGGTCCTGGCCGAAGCCAGCCTGTTGCTGCCCTCGGGTACCGAGTCGGGGCCGGCCGCGCTGGCTAGCGTGCTGCTGCTGCTCCTGGCCGCGGCGGGTTTCCTGCTGCCGTGGGCCCGGCTGCCCAGCTGGATGACGGTGCTCGTCCCGCTGACCTACACCGGATCGGTGCTGGCCCTCGACCTGGCCGCCGGTTCCACCTCGGGGGTCGGCATCGTGATCCTTATCCCCCTGGTGTGGACGGCGCTCTTCCACCGCCGGTGGGAATCGGTATGCGTGGTGATCGCGATCGTCGTCACCGAGGTGATCGTCTCCGTGACGCCGGTGGCGGTCCCGGACGCGGTCATCGCGCGCCGGGCGATCTTCTGGACCGCGCTGGCGGCCCTGATCTCCGTCGCGACGCACGGCCTGCGCGACCGGATCCGGCGCTCGCGGGAGCGGAGCGAGAAACTGCAGAGCCGCCTGCGTGAGCTCACTGTCCTGGCTGACCGGGACCGTATCGCCGCCGACCTGCGGGATACCGTCATCCAGCGGATCTTCGCGGTGGGGCTCACGCTGCAGAGCGCCGCGTCCCGGGCGCCCCGCGGCGAGGTGCGCGACAAGATCGGCGCGTCCGTGGATGAACTCGATCAGACGGTCCGGGTGCTCCGCGATGCCATCTTCGCGCTGGAGCAGCGGCCCGGGGAACGTGGTCTGCGCCAGGAGATCATGGAGCTCTGCGCGCAGTTGTCGCCCGCACCCGAGATCAGCTTCACCGGCCCGGTGGACACCGTGGCGGCGGAGCCCCGGGGGCAGCTGGTCGCGATGCTGACGGAAGCGCTCGGCCCGGTCCGGCGCAGCGCCGTGGCCGCGCGGATCGGCATCGCCGCAGGCGACGGGTCCTGTCGCACCATCATCGAGGCCGGCCCGATACCCGGCATACCCAGCGAAGAGCTCACCGGCCTGTGGGGTGAGGATTTCACCCGCTTCCAGCACCGGGGGGCTGCGGCCGGGATCCACGTGGACGTCAAAGCCATCCCGGAGGGTGTCCGGGTGGCCTGGCAGGTCCCGTTCGGCCCGCGGGTGCCGGTGGCCGGATCCTTACCGTCAGCCCCCGGGCGGGCGTACCGGGAGACCAGGCTGTCGGAGGTGAGCTCGCCGCCGATCCGGTCCAGCGTCGACAAGAAGCGCGGATCGGTCGGCCCGGCGAACTTCACCAGCGGCATCACCAGGACCGAGGCATCGAGCAGCTTGCTGTCGGGGTGCATGACGTACGTACGCAGCTCGGGGTCCCAGCAGGCCTCCTGCACGTAGCGGTGGGCGGACGCGGCGAGCTTGCGCCAGCGCTCGACCGGCCCGGGCAGGCCGCGGTCACGGGCCAGGCGAGCGGCCCGGTCGTAGGCGACCCAGGTCATGAGGGCCGAATAGGTGAAGCGCTGCCGCGGGCCGCGGATCTCCCAGATGCCATCCTAAAACGCTCGCCGGCCAGGTCAAACGCGTGGGGATGGCGGGCCGGCGGGAGGGTCAGCGCCAGGCGTGAACGGGGTCGTTGGTGTGCATGTGCTCGATGTAGCGCTGGGTCATCAGCCGGAGCGCTTCCGGGCGGTCGGCCGCGCCGTGGTTGCTGAGGGCCGCGACGGTGGCGGTCTGCCAGGCGGCGCCGGTCTGGCCGCCGAGGCAGCGCTGCTCGATGATGTCCAGCAGGCGGTCGGCGTGCTCGGTGGCGACGCCCCAGCGGGCCAGGCCGTCGCGGGCCAGCGGCAGGAGCCGGCGCAGGACGAGCTCGGCGGCGGGCGCCTCGCCGAGGCCGGGCCAGTAGAGCCGCGCGTCCATGCCGCGCCGCGCCGCCTCGTGCAGATTCTCCGCCGCCGTGGCGAACGAGAGCTGCGTCCAGATCGGGCGCTGCGCCTCGGCCAGAGCGCGCAGCAGCCCGTAGTAGAAGGCGGCGTTCGCGATGACGTCGGCGACGGTCGGGCCGGCCGGCAGGACCCGGTTCTCCACCCGCAGGTGCGGCACGCCGTCCGACACCGCGTAGACGGGGCGGTTCCAGCGGTAGACGGTCCCGTTGTGCAGGCTCATCTCGGACAGCTGCGGGCAGCCGCCGCGATCGAGCGTGACCACGGGATCTTCCTCGTCGCACAGCGGCAGCAGCGCCGGGAAGTACCGGATGTTCTCCTCGAACAGGTCGAACACCGAGGTGATCCAGCGCTCGCCGAACCACACCCGCGGGCGCACGCCCTGATGCTTGAGCTCGTCCGGCCGGGTGTCGGTGGCCTGCTCGAACAGCGTGATCCGGGTCTCGTCCCAGAGCCGCTTGCCGAACAGGAACGGGGAGTTGGCCGCCACGGCGACCTGGACGCCGGCGATGGCCTGGGCCGCGTTCCAGTAGTTCGCGAACTCTTCCGGGCAGACCTGCAGGTGCAACTGGACGCTCGTGCAGGCGGCCTCCGGGGTGATGCTGCCGGCGTGGGTCAGCAGCCGTTCCGGCCCGTCGATCGCGATTCGCATCTCCTCACCCCGGGCCGCGAAGATCTGCTCGTTCAGCACTCGGTACCGCGCGTTGGCCGAGATGGTGTCCTCGTTCATGTGCTCTTCGCGCAGCGTGGGCAGGATGCCGACCATGACAAGCCGGCTGCCGGTGCTACGGGCCTTCTCGTCGGCGCAGTTGAGGCTGGCGCGGATCTCCTTCTCCAGGTCCGCCAGGGCGTCCCCGCTGAGCTCACGCGGCGGCACGTTGATCTCGAGGTTGAACTGACCGAGCTCGGTGGCCCACGCCGGGTCCGCGATGGCGGCCAGCACGTCATCGTTGCGCATGGACGGCTCGCCCCGGGAGTCCACGAGGTTCATCTCGATCTCGACGCCCACCTGCGCCGGTTCGCCCTCGAATCGGTGCTCGCGCAGCATGTGGGCGAACACGTCCAGCGAGCGCCGCACCTTATCGCGGTACCTGCGCCGGTCCTCGCCGGTGATCTTGATTGCCTCAATGTCGCGGCCCATGAGGCCTCCGCTCACTTACGGGGGAGACCAGAGAGTACTCCGCACGTCTTTTCCCCACCCTCGCACGCCGGCGCAGCCGATGCTAGCCGTCCGCAGAAGTGCGACAGGTAGGCACCCACCGCGGCCGGCGCCCCGTCGATCAGTTCCGCGGCCAGCGGTAGCTGGTGGAAGGACTGGTACCAGAACTTCCGCTGCGGCTGCGGGTCGAGCACCCGGTGGCCGATGCCCGGCAGCGGCGGGGCGATGACCAGCGCCCGGACCAGGTCCGGATTCTCCTGCGCGACGGTCTGCGCGATCCGGCTGCCGTGAAAGGGGCGGGCCCCCCTCCCTCCCCTCAGGGAGGAGGGCCCAGCCTCTGTCCCCCCACTGCGCCCAGCTAACTAGGGAGTTGCGTAGCGGGCCATCCCCGAGTTCGGGGATGAGCCGGGTACAGCGGCCCGGCCTACACTCCATACGGCAGGGCATGTGCCACCACCCGGCCCGCCCGCTCAGACCGCCCGCTCAGACCGCCCGCTCAGACCGCCCGCTCAGACCGCCCGGAACCGCAGACCGCTCAGAACGCGCGCTCAGACCGCCTGGAACCGCAGACCGAGGACACCGATGACGCTCCAGCCCGCCACCTCACTGATGGCGCACGTCGCCGCGCCGTCCGGGCTGGTCGTCAAGATCGGTGAGGGGAGCCGGCTGGTCTTCGGCCGCGGCGCCGACGCGGACCTGACGATCGCCGTGGGGCGGGGCCTGTCGCGCCGGGCTGGAGTGATCAGCGTGCTGCCGGACGGCGCGTGGATCGCCAACATAAGCCGTACGCACGCGCTCTACACCGAGGGCGACGGGTACCGGATCAGGCTGCCCCGGATGGAGGAAGAGGGCGAGCCCACCGGTGGCTGGTTCGTGCGCAGCGGGACCACGCTGGTCGGCTCGCGCGCGATGCTGGACGAGGGACAGCCGCTCGCCGTGACGGTCAGCGGGAACGCGCGCGGCTGGGACACGCCGGGCGCACTGGGTGCCGACGACAGCCGCGTCCGAACGGACGTGGATTCGACCCTGCTTCCGCTGTACCTGGATCCGATGACGAAGATCTTCCTGGTCGCGCTGATGTGGTGCCGGCCCTGGCTGCTGGACCCGACCGCCACCACCCCGCTCCCCCGGACGCCGGAGATCGCCCGGGCGGCGCTGGAGGCGACCGGCGCCTACCACGAACTGGAGCGATTCGACCGCGAGCAGGAATTCCGCGACCGGCTGTCGGCGCGGGTCGGCGAGCACATCAAGGTCCTGCGGCGCAAGATCACCGAGCGCGGCCTGATCGGGCCGGACAAGCGCCTGTCCGACGAGGTGGTGGTGCGCATCCTGATCGAGCACGGCATCATCACCCGGAGCGATCTCGGCCGGCTGAGCGACCCGGTCTGGTGCTCCCGGCAGGAGGACCTGTGGTGGACCCAGGTGCCCTAGACGGTCAGCGGCCTGCGCTGGGCGCGGCGCCGTGACCAGGAGACGGGCCCAGGGCCTGCGGGGGCGGGGCGGTGGGAGGCGGTCCCGGCGGCGACCGGCCGGGCGGCGGGTTCGCGCTGGGCGGGGGAAGCACCCTGAACTCGGCGCGGGCCGACTGCCTTCCGTTGGAGTCCTTGGCCAGGACGTGGTACGTGCCGATCGGGATGCCTTTCCGGAAGAAGTCGTGGTCCTGGTCGATCGTGAAATTGAAGGTTCCCTTGGGGTCGACCTGCGGCTCGAACTTCGCCGTCCCGAAGCCGGCCAGCGCTACCGACACATGAGTCGACGGGTCGAATCCGCTGCCGTGAATCTGGTAACCGGTGTACGAGTCACCCTGGGGCTGCCCCATGGTCAATTTCGGCGTGTAGCTCGTGCCGCCCGCCGGTGAGGCCGGCGGATCGGCACCGGGCGGCGGCAACAACGGGCTGGCCCCGCTCAGCGACGGGAACAGTCTGGGCCCGGCGACCGCGCCCCCGATCACCAGGGCGGCGGCCCCGACCAGCGCTCCGGACGCGACCAGGGCGGCGCGGGCACGTGACCGCGGGGATCCTCGCGGGTTGCCGGGCGGCTTGCCGGGAAAGGCCACCGCCGAGCCGTTGGCCCGCCCCTCCGGCGGGGTCTCTTTGCGCCGGTGGCTCGCGGGCGGGGTGAACGACGCCGGGAGGGCCGTGTGGGACGCCGAGGTCGGATCCTCGCTGGCGGGTTCGGGCCCGGCGCGCAGCGCGGGCTGCGGGCTGCGCTGGTACTCCCCGATCAGCGCCATCGCCGAATCCGGCAGGTAGGAATGGGCGTCGGCGGGGTCGGCGGAGGCCTCCACGAAGGAGCCCAGCCCGGCCAGCAGAGCCGCCGAGGTCGGACGCATCCGCGGGCTGCGTTCCAGGCACCCCATGACCAGGCTGGCCAGGTCCGGCGGGAGGCCGGCCAGATCGGGCGGCTCGGTGGCCAGCTTGACCAGCACGTCCATGACCGTCTCGCCCTGATAGGGCCCGTGGCCGGTCGCGGCGAACAGCAAGGTGGCGCCCAGCGAGTACACGTCACTGGCCAGCGACGCGTGCTGGGAGTCCCGGGCCTGCTCCGGCGCCATGTAGCCGGGCGTGCCGACCGCACCCCGGGTGACCGTGAGCTGGATACGCTCGGCGGCGCGGGCCACGCCGAAGTCGATCACCCGGGGGCCGTCCGGGGCCACGAGAACGTTGGACGGCTTGAGGTCACGGTGCACCAGGCCGGCGAGGTGAATCGATTCCAGCGCCTCCGCGCAGCCGGCGGCGAGCCACCGCACCGTCGGCACCGGCAGCGGGCCGCAGACCCGCACCAGCCGGCTCAATGAGGGGGCCGGGACGTAGGCGGTCGCCAGCCAGGGCATCTCGGCCTCGGGGTCGGCCGCGACCACGGCCGCGGTGAAGACCCCGCTCACCCGGCGCGCGGCGGCGACCTCCCGGGCGAAGCGGATGCGGAAACCGGGCTCCTCGGCCAGGTCGATTTTGATCGTCTTGACCGCGACCAGCCGCCCGGCCGTGGACCGGCCCAGGTACACCTGCCCCATGGCCCCGGCGCCCAGGCGGCCGATCAGCGCGTACGGCCCAATCTGGTCGGGGTCCCATCGGCGCAGGGGCTCCAGCGTGGGCTGCGACACTATCATTGGCCTCCCGTGGCCCCGGCGACTAAGCACCATGATGCCGAATGTAGCGAACTTCGTGTCTGATTCCGAGATTGTGAATTGGAATGTACCTAGGGTGACATTCCTGTTGCGGACTCCGGAACCGTGGGCGCGGCAGGCCGCTACAGCCAGGCGATCCAGGCGCCCGGGGCACCAGTCCGAGGGCAGCTGGCATCGGCAGTATTCTGACCAGCAGAAATAAACGGCACACTATTTACCTGACGGCACCACCGGTCCGGCGGGACCGTTTTGGCGGTTGTCACCTGGGCGGTCACCGGCATGACCAAAAACCTCTAACTTTTCCGGTGACGTGGCGGCAGTAAAGCCCTCTTTCTTCACGTTTCCTTCGTGTTCAGCGCCCATGTTCCGCGCCGCGCGGCAAGCGGCGGCGACCGCCGGGGGGCCCGGGCCGCGGTCCGCGAGGGATCGGGGCATTCATCGGCGGCCCGCGTCAGGGCGCAGGCCGGCGAGCAGGTCGGTTTCGGGGACGGGAGCGCCCGTGGTGTCGCGGACCTTGATGAAGTGCTCGAACCCGAACGTGTTCGCGGCGAGCTCCGCCGGGATCTGGCTGAACCAGGATTCCTGGATCTGGCTCGCGTGCGCGAACAGTGCGTCCCGCTTCCGGGCGAGCACCGGGCGGATGTCGACGGTGGTGGTGATGCGGGCCTCCTCCGCGGCCGCCTGCCGGCGCTGCTCGTCGGTCAGCGTCATCGCCGGCATGTCCACGCCGGCTTCGCGCAGCGCGTCCTGCATCTTCTGCCAGTCGCTGCCGCGCATGGCCGTCAGGTACAGCTTGGCCGGGATCCCGGTCTGCGCTACCGCGGCCTGCGCCGTCTGGCTGGCGTACACGTGGTCGGGGTGCTGGTAGAGGCCCTTGTCGTCGTAGGTGAGGACGACCTGCGGGCGGTACTGCTCGATCAGGGCGGCGATCCGCCCGGTCACCTCGGCGAAGGGGACGTTGCAGAAGGCGTCCGGCCGGGTCTTGTAGTCCCACTCCGGCATGCCCGAGTCGTGATAGCCCAGCAGTTCCAGGTGGCTGACGCCCAGAATCTTGGCCGACTGCCGCAGTTCGGACAGCCTGAGCCCGGCCACCGCGTCGGTGACGTGCCCGTCCTGGCCCGGCTTGACGCCGCCCGGGGCGTCGCCGAACTCGCCGTTCGTGCACGTGACGACGACGGTGCGGATGCCCTCCGCGGAGTACGTGGCCAGCACTCCGCCGGTGCCCGACGCTTCGTCGTCGGGATGCGCGTGCACGGCCATCAGGGTCAGGGTCTCTGCCATGCACCCCAGCCTGCCCGAAAACCTGCTCAGCGTGAAACCGGCGCGCGTTTTCGCCGGGCGGCGCTGACTAGGCGGGCCTGCTCTTGCGGAGCCGGTCGAGGGCGCGGCGAGTGTCCCGGAGCGCCGCGGCGGCCGCCCGGGATCTGCGCTTCGCGCCGGCCAGCAGGTCCTGGGCGTCTTCCAGCTGCTGCTCGAGCTCGCCGACGGCCTCCGCCCGGGCCCGTTCGGCAGATTGCGCGGCATCGGCAGCCTGAACAGCCTGCTGTACCGCCTGCTCCGCGGCGGTGATCGCCTCGCGCCGTTCGCGCTCGGCCTGCTCGCGCTCGGCCCGGGCCCGTTCGGCCTCCCGTTCCGCCCGCTCGCGTTCGGCCTGTTCCCGTTTCGCCCGGTCCGGGCCGGCCCGTTTGGCCCGCTGATCTCCCGCCCGCTCCGGTCCAGCCCGCTTCCGCGCCGGCCGCGCGACATAGCGCGGGGCGTCGCCGTCCCGGCCCGCGTCCTGGCCCGCGTCCTGGCCCGCGTCCTGGCCCGCGTTCTCGGCGGGACCGAAGCCGAAGCCGGACCGTTCGACCGGCCGGACCAGGGTGCCTGCCGCCAGTTCCGCCGCGACCTTTGGATCGGCCACCGCGGCGCTGAGGGTGGCGGCCACTTCCTCCTGCAGCGCGACGGGCGCGTCGCGCTGTCCGGCGCCGGCCAGCGCCCGCCGGGTCAGCGCGGCGATCAGGTCACGGCGCGCCTGCGACAGTTCCCGCAGCCTCCGGCCGTCCAGCGAGCGGCCCGCGTCACGCAGGTCGTTGCCGAGCGCGGTCAGCCGGGACGGGACGTCCGGGTCACTGTGCACCAGGCGGTTGACGACCCACGCCGACCGGGTCGGCTTGCGCAGGCCCGTGATCGCTTTCGCGGCCGCGCCCTCCCCGGAAGCGCGCGCCCGTGCCGCGAGGTCGCCGCGGCGCTGGATAAATCCGGCGGGATCGCCGGCGTACAGCTCCGCCGCGGCCTCGCGCACCAGCCCAGTGCCAGCCCCACTGGCGGCGTCGTCGGCGGCCATTTCTATATCGTTCCCCACTCGCGGGCTGGCATGATCGATGACTTGACATCCTCCCCCGCCTAGGGGCGGGGGATTCCAGCCGCTTATCTCCCGGTCAGGAGGCATGCAGTTGAGGTTCGCGGTTCACGGGCCCGGCATCCCGGATGCCTCCCCGCGCAGTCACGGCGTGCCCCGCCGCGATGTTGTGGGCCGCGTTCAGGTCGGCGTTGTCGGCGTACCCGCAGGCCACGCAGCGGAACAGGGCTTGGCTCTTGCGGCTGCCCGCTGCGATGTGCCCGCACACCGGGCAACGCTGGCTGGTGAACGCGGGATTGATCTTCTCCACCCGGCCCGGCGCCTTTTCCGCCAGGCGGCGGACCAGCAGGCCCCAGGCCGAGGCGAGGATGGCCCGGTTCAGCCCGGCTTTGGCCCGGACATTCCGGCCCGGCCCGGTGATGGTGCCCCTGGCCGAGCGGGTCATGTGACCGATGTTGAGGTCCTCGACGCGGATCAGGTCGAACCGGCGGGCCAGATCGGTGGAGGTCTTCTCGGCCCAGTCCTTGCGCGTGTCCGCCTCCCGGGCTCGCAGCGTGGCGATGGCCCGCCGCACCCGCGCGCGGCGGTTCGAGCCACGCCTGGCCCGGGCCAGCCTGCGCTGCAGGCGGCGGAGCCGGCGCTGCCGCGCGGGACCGGGCCGGGGCACGGTGAGCATCTGCCCGGTGGACAGCGCCGCGCTGACTGCGACGCCCCGGTCCAGGCCGGCGACCGCGCCGGTGCCCGGCGCCGGGATAGGCGCGGGGATCACGGCGAACGCCAGGTGCCATCGCCCCGCACGGTCCAGGGTGACCCGGTAGGACTTCACCCCGTCCGGCACCGCGCGGGACCAGCGGAACCGCACCCAGCCGGCCTTGGGGATCCACACCGCGCCGGTCTTGCGGCTGAGCCGCCGCACCTGCCCGGCCCTGACCGCGACAATACGGAAGCCCTCATCGCGGCCGGCTTTGCGCCAGGTCGGGCGGCGGTGGGTGCCGGCGAAGAAGCCGCCCATCGCGCCGGAAAAGTCCCGCAGCGCCTGCTGCTGCATCATCTGGCTTCCCGCCCGCAGCCACGGGTGGTCCGCCCGGGCCTGGGTAAGCTGCCGGCATTGCCCCAGGTAGCCCGGCGCACCCTTACGGCCGGGACGCCACCAGGACCCCTGCTCGACGGCGAGGTTCCACACGTACCGGGCATGCGCGCAGTGACCCCGGAGCACTGCTTGCTGGGCGGCCGTCGGTGCCAGCCGGTAACGCGACATTCGAACATCCTATCGAGTAACACTGACATTCTGGAGGAGGTGAGGCGGCGTTTCCTCCCCGGTCTGAAGGCCGGGGCTTCCACGCCGCAATCCTGATGACCGTCGTAAAGATCAACGCGATTACCGTCCCGGCGGACAGCGGGGACGAACTGGCCCGCCGGTTCGCAGCCCGCGCGGGCGCCGTCGATGACCAGGAGGGCTTCGAGGGTTTCGAACTGCTCAAGCCGACCGACGATCGCCTGACCTGGCTGGTGGTCACGCGATGGCGCGACGAGGCCTCGTTCCAGGCCTGGCTGCATTCGCCCGCCTTCGGGCACGGGCACCGGTCCGCAGCCGAACGGAGCGGCGGCAAGGCTCCGCCCCCGGTCGGGACGGACAGCGAGCTGTGGTCGTACGAGATCGCGGGCGGTTCCGGCGGCTGAGGCCCCATCGGCTCAGGCCCCATCGGCTCAGGCCCCATCGGCTCAGGCTGGCCAAGGGGCCATGAAGTGCGTACTAGTAGTCTTCGCGCGAAGGGGTGATCACGGTGGAACCAGGGCGTCGGCCCGAATGGCGGCCGCTGAAGCGGCACGAGAGCCATGAGGCAGAAGAAATGGTCGAGCGGGCCGCTGGGCTCGCCAAGGATTCCCATGCCCGGACCCGGCACGCCGCCGTCCTGGTCAAGGACGGCAGCATGGTCGCCTGGGGCACCAACGGCGTGCCCTTCCCCGGCGAAGACCACTGCTACTGCAAGTACGCGGAGTTCGGCGTGCACGACAACTGCCGGACGCACGCCGAGCAGCGGGCCATCAACCTCGCCCGGGAGGGCGACGGCTGGAAGATGCTGCAGGGCTCGAAACTCATCTACGTCCGGCTCGAAGCCGACGACTCCGTCCGGCTGCAGGACCCGCACTTCTGCGCTCGCTGCAGCCGCCTGGCGCTGTCCCTGGGGATCGCGGAATGGATCTTCGCGCTTTCCGACGGGCTGGTCGGGTACTCCGCGGCGGACTACGACGGCATCGCCCAGCTCCGCTGGTGAGAATCCCCCGTTCCGTCGCACGCCCCGGCGATTTGGCACGCAATCCCTTGGGACCTTGCGGTCGCTTGCGACGCGCGTACGTTCGTGCCCTAGCCGCCTGAGACCGCGGCAACGACGGTAGGTTTCGTCGCAAGATCTGGCCCGCCCACGACATAAGGAAGCATGAAGACGTGCCATCCAGCGACGCAACCCTGAGCCCGGAAATGCCGGAGATGCCCGCCGATCTACCGGGCTCGAGCCTGACCGGCTCCACCGTCGACCTCGCGACCGACGAGCCGAAGTCCACGCTGGACCGGATACTGGGCTGGGTACCGCGCGTCCTGTCCAGCAAGCCGCACGTGATCGTGCTGATAGGACTGGGTGTCTACCTGATCGTCCTGCCCCTGGTGGGAGTCAACGTGAGCGCGAAGTCCGAGCTCATCGGGGGCAACTACACGAACGTCACCAGCGACATCGGCGCCTGCATCGCGGCCGGCGGCACGCTGCACCTGATCAGCCAGAACCGCAAGCGCAGCCGGGTGGAGGCCGAAAGGCTGCGGCTGGCCCAGGAGACGCACCGGCTGCTGCACTTCGTGTGCCACGACGCGGCCCTGCAACTCGGCCGCAGGGCCATGGGCGAAGTCCCGGGCACCAAGCCGCCGTTCCCCAGAGCCGGGAAGAGTCCAGAGTAGGCGGCCACGACCTCCTTGGCGCTCATGACGGTCACGTTAGCGGGCAGGTCTGACACTCTGCTTTGCTGAAGGTGAGGAGGCTGGCTGGTGACAACAGCATTCGTGCTCGGCGGCGGGGGCATCCTGGGAGCCCATGAGGTGGGCATGCTCCGGGCGCTGGCCGAAGCCGAGGTGCGGCCGGAGATCGTGGTCGGCACGTCCGTGGGCGCCATCAACGGCGCCTTCGTCGCGGCGGACCCGGCGGGCGCCGCGGAACGGCTCGGCGAGCTCTGGCGGGGCTCGCACCTGCAGCGCACCTTCAGCGGGACCCTCTTGAGCCGGGCCTCGCGGCTGGCCCGGTCGGGCAACCACCTGCACTCAATCGAGCCGCTGCGCCAGATGCTCCAGGACGCGCTGCCCGCGGCGGACTTCGCCGACCTCAAACTGCCTTTCAACTGTGTCGCGGCGAGCATCGAAAGGGCCAGCGCCCGGTGGTTCACCAGCGGCCCGCTCGTCCCCGCCGTGCTGGCCTCGTGCGCGGTGCCCGCCCTGCTGCCGCCAGTGAAGATCGACGGCGAGCATTACTTCGACGGCGGCCTGGTCCATTCCATCCCCATCGGCCGCGCCATTGATCTGGGCGCCCGGACGGTCTACGTCCTGCACGTCGGACGGATCGAGCGCCCCCTGGCCCCGCCCGGCCGGCTGTGGGAAGTGGGGCTGGTGGCCTTCGAGATCGCCCGCCGGCACGATTTCCACGAGGAGATGTCGGCGCTGCCGGACGACGTGACGGTGCACGTCCTGCCGTCCGGTGGAACTCAGCAGCAGCCGGACCTGGCCCATCTGCGTTATCGCAAGAAGAGCGACGTGGATGCGAACATTGAGCGGGCCTACGTCGCGTCCGCGAAATACCTCGCGGCGCGGGCCTGACCCCGACGGAGAGCCGACGATGCTCCCGCCCCGTCTGATCCGGCGCCTGATCCTGGCGCCCCTGGTCGTCGTGATCGCCGTCGCGCTGATCGTGCTGTTCCCGGTGCTGGCCGTCGTGACCGTGGTGTTCGCGCTGGTGGGACGCCTCGCACGGCTCTCCAGGCGCGGCCGCATGCGGAGCCTGCGGCTGCTGTGGTTCGCGGTCGTCTGGCTCGCCGCCGAGACCGCGGCACTGTTCGTGTCCCTCGGTCTGTGGATCGCCAGCGGATTCGGCGGCCGGCTGCGGACCGAGCCCTTCCAGAACCGCAACTACGCGACCATGCGATGGTTCCTGGCCCAGGTATACCGCTCCGCCATCTACACGTTCGGGCTGCGGATCGAGATCGAGGGACCGCCGTTCACGGCGGAAGAACGCCTGGCGCGCCTGGCGCGCCCGGTGATCGTGCTCAGCCGGCACGCGGGGCCGGGCGATTCAATCCTGCTCGTGCACCACCTGCTCAGCATGTACGACCGGCGCCCGCGGCTGGTCATGAAGGCGGCGCTGCAGCTCGACCCCATCCTGGATGTCGTGGCCAATCGCGTGCCCAACGTGTTCATCGGCCGCCGCGACGGAGGGCGGCACCTCTACACCGAGGAGATCGAGCGGCTGGCCCGCGGCCTGGACCAGGACGGGGCCCTGGTGATCTTCCCCGAGGGCGGCAACTGGACGCCCGGGCGCTGGCGGCGCGGCATCCAGCGACTGGAGCGGCGCGGACGGCGGGACCTGGCGGCCGCGGCGCGGGAGATGCCGAACCTGCTGCCGCCGCAGCCGGGCGGGGTGCTCGCCGCGATCGGCGCCTGCCCCGAGGCGGACGTCATCTTCGTCGCGCACGCCGGCTTGGACGGGCTGGTCACCCTGGGCGACGTGTGGCGGGACCTGCCGATCGACCAGACCGTGCGCGCCCAGTGGTGGCGCGTCCCGTTCGACCAGGTGCCACGGTCAGCCGAGCACGAGGCCCAGGTCAAATGGCTGTACGACTGGTGGCACCGGATCGACGCCTGGATCACCGAGCACCGTCCGGCCGACGCGCGGGGCACCACGGAGCCGGACACCCCAGCCGCGGCCGCACCTTCCTGAACGGGTCCAGGACCGTCCATGCGCGCCGCCGTCAGGTGTCCTGTCCCGGGGAGGAGCCAGGGCGGGGCCAGTGAGACGGCCAATGAAGTGGGCGCCGCAGCGGGAGGGGCAGACGCGTCGCGCCGTCACCGCGGGCCGCGTCGACCTGGGACTGGGTGAGGAACAGGGCCCCGGTGAGGTCGGCTCCGCATAGGTCCGCGCCGCGCAGGTCGGCTCCGGTGAAGTCGGCTCCGCGCAGGTCGGCTCGGCCAGGTCGGTTCCGGTGAGGTAGGCACCCCGCAGGCTGGCCCCCCCAGGTCCCGGCCCCGGAGATCCTGGCCGATCAGGTCGGAGCCCGACAGGTTCCGTTCGGGAGAAATATCCCCTCGCACGAGCTCGCTGGCCCGCCGCAGCGACGGAATGACGTGCTGGCGGAGCGCGCCGACGTCCAGACCGGCCAGGTCGCCGGGACCGCCCTCGGTCAGGCGGTGCAGCTCGTGGGACGCGCCGGTCAGCTCGTCGTGGACCGGCCCGGCTGGCTCACCGCGGAGCGGCCCGGGCAGCCCCAGCGCCAGCGCTTCGGTCACGTACCAGAGCAGTTCGTGCAGCTGCCGCATGACGGCGAAGGAGGCGAACATATCGGGCCCGATGCCCGGCTGCTGGCGCCAGTCGCTTCCGCCGAACGTGCCCTGCGTGATGTGCAGCCCGGCGCCGAAGCAGTCGTAGGCGGCGCAGCCCGGGAACCCCTGCGGCCGCAGCCGCGCGTGGATGGAGCAGCGGAACCCGGCGTCCAGGTGCGGGCACGGCTGCCCGGGAGCCTTGTCGATGGCGAAGTCGGCGGACGCGGAAAATCCGGGCGCCACGCAGTACAGCGCGGCGCAGCTCGCGCAGTCAGCCCGCAGGAGGCTCAGCGTCAAGCCATCACCCCGGACGTCAGCTTCACGGGTGCCGACAGCGGCGCGGCCAGCGGGCCGGTCAGGCCGTGGCGGGCGGCGAGCCACACCGGGTCGAGGTAGCTCATCCACACCGCGCTCTCGTCGTCCTCCCAGACCAGGATCTTCAGCGGCAGGTCGAGGGCGGCCAGCGGAGCCGCCACCATGACCGGCGTGCCCGCCGCCGGGCTGCCGAAAATCACCAGCTTCGTCGCGCGCAGCGACAGCCCGGCCTGCCCTGCCTCGGAACTTTGGTCAATGACCCCGAACAGCGTGGCCCCAGCCGCGCCGATCAGCGTGGCCAGCCGCTCGGCTGTGGCCGCGACGGACAGCGGGCTGCGCGTACTGACGATCCCGTCGATCGGATGTGTTCCGGCGGGCGCTTCGGTCATGGTTCCTCCTCCGGCGTTTTCCGGGCGGTTGTCCGGCCGCAGGACCAGGCGGCCGGCGGTGTAGTCGGGCGTGCGGGGTAGCTCACCGCGTTCCATGAGGGTATGGGCGATCAGGACGATGCGCCCGCGCGGGTTCATGAACGTGGGCACGGGCACCCGCTGGGCGATGCTGGCGGGCACCCTCCGGGTGCGCACGGGCCCGGCCGATACCGTACGAGAGTGCCTTCTGGAGATCAGCCTGCGGCTGGACACCAGCCTGCCGCGCCCGCTTACGACGAGGATGTGCCCGCCTTCTGGCGGGCGCTAGGGCTCCCCGGGCTCGCCGATGTGCACGTGCACTTCCTGCCGCCGCGGATGCTCCGCCGGGTGTGGGCGTACTTCGACAAGGCCGGCCCGCTGGTCGGGCTCACCTGGCCCATCCGCTACCGGTGGACGGACGGGGAGCGCGTGGCGCACCTGGCGTCCATGGGCGTGCGGATGTTCAGCGCGCTGGCCTACGCCCACCGTCCCGACATGGCCGAAGATCTGAACGACTGGACGCTCGCGTTCGCCAAGACCACGCCCGGCTGCCTGCCGTCGGCCACGTTCTACCCCGAGCCGGCAGTGGTCGATTATGTCCGGCGGGCCATCGATGACGGGGCGGCCATCTTCAAGATCCACCTCCAGGTCGGTGGTTTCCCGCCCGGAGACCCGCAGCTTGACACGGTCTGGGGCCTGCTCGCGGACGCGGACATCCCGGTGGTGATCCACGCGGGCCACGCGCCGGTCGCGGCCGCCTACACCGGGCCGGATTCTTTCGCGCCGCTGCTGGCCCGCCATCCCCGGCTGACCGCGATCATCGCGCACATGGGCGCCCCGGACTATGAGGATTTCGTCCGCCTCGCCGAGGACCACGAGCACGTCGCGCTGGACACGACGATGGCGTTCACCAGTTTCTTCGACGAGCTCGCTCCCTTCCCGCCCGGCCTGCTCCCCCGCGTGCGCGACCTCGGCCTGACCGGGAAGGTCCTGCTCGGCACGGACTTCCCGAACATCCCCTATCCCTACGCCGAGCAGATCGCCGCGCTCACCCGCCTGGACCTGGGCCCGGACTGGCTCCGCGCCGTCTGCTGGGACAATCCGGTCCGCCTCTTCGGCGATAGTTACCTGGCCCCGGCGCGCGAGCTTCCGTAGTGTCCGGGCGCCCCCCGTCAGCACCCGGACCTGAGGGGAGGCCTGGGAATTGGTGAAGAACGGCCCAGGGAACAACTACTACGCGGCCCCGCCGCCCGCGCCGGGCCCGAAGAACGCCAAGAAGGCTACGGCAGCCTCCCAGGACAGCGACGGGTGACTCGGCCGCGCCAGGACGCTAGGTCAGGGAGAGGGCGGCCAGGGCGGCGTTCACGATCGAGCCGGGCAGCAGGTCGTGCAGCTCGTACAGCTCAGGGACGCTGCCGGACTGGCCGAACTGGTCCACGCCGAGCGGCACGGCCGGGACGCCGAGCGCCGAGCCGAGCCAGGCCATCGCGTGCGAGGCGGCGTCGTGCACGGTCACCAGCGGCGCCCTTTGCGGGAACGCCGCGCGCAGCGCACCGGGGATCGACGGGGTGGCCGCCGTGCGGATGCCGTGCCGCAGGGTGCGCTGCCACGCGGTGTGCAGGCGGTCCAGGGACGTGACGTCGACGACGTGCGCGGCGATACCCTCGTCGGCGAGCTCAGCGGCGGCCGCCAGCACCTCGGGCAGGACGGCGCCGGAGGCGGCCAGGTGGACCTGCGGCGCGCCGCCTCCGGCCAGTGATGACGCGTCGACCAGGCGGTAGGCGCCGGCCAGCACCTGGCGGCGGAGCACCGCCTCGCCGATCCGGTCGGTGGCGGCGGCGAACGGCGCCTGGTCCAGCGGCCGCGCGCTCAGCCGGAAGTAGTAGGCGCCGTTCTCGGCGGGGACCGCGGTGGTGGTCTCGGCCGGCCCGGACGCGATCCGGCCGAGGGCGTCACAGACCAGCCAGTCGACCGCCGCAGCGTAGGCCGGCTCGAGGAAAGTCACGTTCGGAAGCTCAAGGCCGATCGAAGGGGTGATGGTCGACTGATGCGCGCCACCCTCGGGCGCGAGCGTGAGGCCGGAGGGCGTGCCGGCGATGAGGAACCGCGATCCGGAGTAGACGGAGTAGATGAAGGCGTCGAGGCCGCGGCAGACGAACGGGTCGTAGACCGTTCCGACCGGCAGGAGCGGCTGCCCGGACAGGTCCCAGGCCAGGCCGAGCTGGCCGAGCAGCAGGAACAGGTTCATCTCGGAGATGCCGAGCTCGATGTGCTGGCCCTTCGGTCCCTCCGACCACCGCAGCACGGAGTCGTCGCGCCATGACCGCCGTTCGACCGGGGCGAACACGCCGACCCGGTTGATGAACCCGGCCAGGTTGGTCGAGGTGGCCACGTCCGGTGCCGACATCACCAGGTAGGGCGCCAGGGCCTGGTCGCGGGACAGGCTGACCAGGGTCCGGCCGAACGTCTCCTGCGTGGACAACGGCCTGGTACCGGACGTGCCCGTGGCCGCGGGCACGCTGACCGGCGCCGCGGGGGTGCGCGGCTCCCGGCGCAGGGCCTCCCGGCGCTGGCTGCACAGAATGCCGGCCGCGGTCGAGGCGTCGAACCGGTCCCATTCGGTCTGCGGCGTCAGGCCGAGGCCGGCCCGCATCTCGTCGATCTGCCTGGACAGCAGCAGCGCCGAATGGTTGCGCGGGTTGCCCGCGATCGGCAGGCCCCACCCCTTGACCGTGTAGGCGAAGATCACGCTGGGCCGGTCGCGGACCTCGTCGCAGGCCGCGTAGGCGGCGAGCATGCTGGCCATGTCGTGGCCGCCGAGGTCGGTGAGCAGCGGCACCAGTTCCCCGTCACTGACGTCGGTGAGGGCGCGGTCCACACCGGGCGGCGCGCCGTCGGTGAACCGCTCCCGCAGTTGCTCGCCGGACAGGCCGAACAGCGACTGATAGTGCTCGTTCGGCATGGTGTTGATCCAGGCCCGCAGCGCGGCTCCGTCGGGCCCCGCGAACTTGGCCTGCAGCTGGCGGCCGTACTTGACCTCGACGACATGCCAGCCCGCCGCCTCGAACTGGCCCTTCCAGTGCGCGATGCGGACGCCGGGGACAACGCGGTCGAGGGACTGGCGGTTGAAGTCGATCACCCACATGACGTTGCCGAGCCCGTGGGTGACCGGGTCGAAGACCGCTTCCCACACGTTGCCCTCGTCCAGCTCGGCGTCGCCGAGCAGCGCGATGAACCGGGACCGCGGGCGCTCACCGAAGTGCGCGTCGACGTAGCGCCGGGCCACGGCGGCGAACAGCGGGGCGACCGCACCGAGCCCCACTGATCCAGTCGAGAAGTCGACATCGTCCGGGTCCTTGGTCCGCGACGGATACGCCTGCAGGCCGCCGCGGGCGCGCAGCGTGGTCAGGTACTTCCGGTCGAGGTTGCCGAGCAGGTACTGGATGGCGTGAAACACGGGCGAGGCGTGCGGCTTGACACTCACCCGGTCCTCGGCGGACAGGTAGGCGAACCACAGGGCGGTCATCGCCGTGACCAGGGAGGCGCTGGAGGCCTGGTGGCCGCCCACCTTGACCCCGTCCCCGGTGCTGCGCTCGTGGTTGGCCGCGTCCACCATGCGCACCGCGAGCCACAGCACCCGGCGCTGGATCTCGTCCAGGACCTCCAGGTCAACGGCCGTGCTCGCGGTCACGGCGGTCCCGGGTCCCGCAGCCCCGGGTCCCGCAGCCCCGGGTCCCGCAGCCCCGGGTCCCGCAGCCCCGGGTCCCGCAGCCCCGGGTCCCGCAGCCAGTTCAGCCACGCTCAACCCCCACGACGGTCGACGGACAGCGCTTTGAGTATCTCCCGCTTCGCCGGGCCGGGACAGGGACCAGCCGCGCGGATTACCGCCGATGGCTCCGGTTATCCAGCCGAACGGACGTGGGTGGGAGCACTACGCAGGCACCGGGTCCCCGGGAGGTTCGCCCGGCGGCGGGGTATCCGGTCGTGCCGCCCGAATCGGTCGGCGTGCGCCTCTTCCCGGCCAGCGGAGTATGCGCCTGGGGTCGCCTTCGCCCCAGCCCTTCAGCACGCAAGCGGAGAACCCGGACGCGACCGACGCGAAGCTGAAGAGCGAGCCGATGGACAGCGCGGAGGCGAAGCTGGCCAGCGAGGCGACCGAGCCGATGGAGGCCAACGATCCCGCCGAGCCGATCGACAGCACCGAACCCGTGGAACCGATGGAAAGAATCGACCCGTTGGAGCCGATCGACAGGATCGACCCGGATGAGCCGATGCTGAGAGTGGAGCCGCCCGCGTTACCGGCACCTGAGGAGCTGACGTTGCCCATGAAGGCATTCTGGCACCGGCACCCGGCCCGGCTGCCCGCCGGCCCTCTGAGCCCCCCGGCCCGGCATCGCCCGCCTCAAATGGTCACAGAATGCGCGGGCCTCGGGCGTGCTCGGCGAAGAAGCGCAGCAGTTCGGCGGACGCGTCCGGTCCCTGCGGGTCGGTGTATGAACCTTGCCGGCTTCCCCGGACCAGGCATGGCCGCCACCGTGGACGGTCCAGTGCTCTATGAGGGTGTTCCCGTTAGCGTCCTGGTAAACGGCGCGGGTGTAGGAATGGCCGCCGGGTACCTTGCCCTTCTCGGCCGTGACGCCATGGCGGGGGGCTTCGCCGTGGTCAGCCGCCGCGCTGAACGCGCGGATGCCCTGGTCGACGAGGCGATCGGCGTTGACGTGGTTCACCGTCGGGTCCTGGTCACCGTGAAAGACGATCATCGGGATGCCTGCGGCGGATGGCCGGGAGTGCGGCGAGGTGCCCCGTCTCATCGCGGCCAGAGCGGACGGGAGGTCGTGAGCCGCGCGGTGCGGCAGGCCGGAATGCACGCCGGCGGCGACGTACAGGTCGGGGTAAGCCGCGGCCATCACCGCGGCCATGGCGCCCCCGGCGGAGAAACCGGCCACGTAGACCCGGCTGGCATCGATGGCGCGGGCACGCCTGATCTGGCCGGTGATCCCGGCGATGAGGGACGGCTCGCCGGCCCGGCGAGCTGATCGCCAGGCCGGAACCAGTTCCAGCACTTCAAGGTGTTGGCGGAGGGCGCCTGCTCGGGGTACGCGACGATGAGGGTGTCGCGCTCGGCCAGCTCGTTCATGCGTGTGCCGACGGCGAAGTCACCGGCGCTTTGCGTACCGCCGTGCAGCATGACGATCAGCGGCACGGCCTGCCCCGTATAGCCGGTGGGGACGTACAGCTTGTACGCGCGCGTGCCGGCCGCGTTGGTGTATGAGAGATCGGCGAACCGGGCCCGCTGCTGATCGGCGCCGGGAGCCCGCTCGGCGGGACATGGACGTGCAGTGGCCGCCCTGCGGAGAGCGCGAGGACGGCACGCTGGCCGCTGGCCTGCTCGGCAAACCGCGCCCGCGGGCCGGGGCGGCCCGCCCGATTCAGGGGCTGTGAACCGGGACGGGGCCGCGCCAGGGTCGGCTGCATCATGATCCCGCGGTTGCGGCTGCTGCTCACCGCGCGGCGGGTTTCGCAGCGTCCGCTGAATGAGGGCCGTCGCCTCGGCCAGCCGGCCCTGGCGGGTGAGCCGGGTGGCTTCGGCCATCGCGCCCATCCATTGTTGGTCCATCGCAGTAGCCCTTCTCGTGACTTTTCTGGCCGGATCCGGTCCTGGTCCGGGGAGCGCATGCTGTCCCGGGCCGCAATCTGCGGTGAAGCTCCTTACTTGCCGGCTCACGCGATTCGGCCCCCCAGCGCCGCCTTGACCGCCGTGCTTGCCCGGAAGGCACCGAGCACCTCGACGGAGGCGATCGTCGCCACCGCGAGCTGCGGCGAGACATCCGCGGCGATGCTGGCCAGACCGAGGACACGGATGTGCACCATCTGGCCGGCGTCGCGGATCTCCTCCAAGTCGTGGCGGGTGTAGTGCTGGGCGCCCAGCACGAGCGTCCGGCGGGCGACCGTCTGGTCGACCGCCGCCGCCCGGGTGGCCAGCTGGGTGCGGATCGCCGTGCGGATGAAGTCGGTACGGTTGGCGTAAAAGCCTTCCTGGACCAGCAGATCGATCTGGCCAAGATCCACGAGCCCGAGATTGATGGTGATCTTCTCGGTCTTTTCAGCTTCACCCACGCCCATCCCCTCGCCATCCAGCTAGATGGTTGCACGCCAGGGGCCAAGACGCCAGCCCCAAGGCGGTGAAGAAACCCGTGGATCCGGGCCGCGGCAGAAATCGGGCCAGCTGAGACCCGGGCCGCGGCAGAAATCGGGGCCAGCTGGGATTCGGCCCCTCGTGCAGGGCTGTTGTGCGACAGTGGAGATCATCACTCCGCTCCGGCATCGCAAATAGTAATCTTCGTGAGGCCGGCGGCCTGGTGACTGCCTGATGTCGATAGACGGTCACCTCCGAATTTCCCGGCAGGCTGGCCACACGAAGGCGTCCCCGGCGAGAAGAGCAACCATGAACGACCCTGGCGTCACCCGTGTCGCCGTCTATATCGACTTCGACAACATCGTGATCTCACGTTATGACCAGGTTCATGGCCGGGGCCAGTTCCAGCGTGCCAAGGCGCGCGGGTTCGTCGCGGCCGACAGATCGGCCGATCCCGACATCGCGGAGAAGCTCCGGCACGCCACCGTGGACGTCGGCGCGGTGATCGACTTCGCCTCGTCGTTCGGCACTCTCGTGCTGACCCGCGCCTATGCGGACTGGTCAGCCCCCGTGAACGCCGACTACCGTGGACAGCTCGTCAGCCGCGCAGTGGACTTGGTGCAGCTCTTTCCCGCCGCCGCCTACGCCAAGAATGGTGCCGACATCAGGCTGGCCGTGGATGCGGTGGAGGACATGTTCCGCCTTCCCGACCTGACCCACGTGGTGATTGTGGCCGGGGACTCGGATTACATCGCCCTCGCCCAGCGATGCAGGCGTCTGGGCCGTTACGTCGTGGGGGTCGGAGTCTCAGGATCGACGAGCAGATCGCTCGCGGCGGCGTGCGACGAACTCGTGACCTACGACGCGCTTCCCGGCATCACAACCACCGGCACCTCCTCCCTGCCCGCCGCACCCACGACCGGCGAACAGGCCGAACAAGTGGAATCCGCCAGCGCGCCGCCCGCGCGGGGCTCGCGGCGCACCAGGCGGCCGGCCGCTGCGGTGACCGACGAGACGGAGCTCGATTCCGAAGACCCGCAGCAGCTGGCCACCAGGCTCCTTGAACGGGCGCTGCGGCTCGGCCAGGAAAAGGACGACGCGGACTGGCTGCATAGCTCCGCGGTGAAGAGCCAGATGAGGCGCATGGACCCGTCATTTAGCGAGCGGGCTCTGGGCTATCGCTCATTCTCAGACTTCGTGAAGTCACGACAAGCCGTCGCCGAACTTGATGAGACAAACCCGGTGCGGCTCGTACGGCTCAACCCGGCCATGACCGCACAGTAGGGGCAACGCGGGTTCCGACGATCACCCGAGATCCGCCCACGGTGCCGCTGACCTGGGCGTTCGTGAGGGCCGCCCGGGTCGGCCGGGGGAGATCAATGCGACACTGAAGGCATGTCCTCCCCACCGCTCTGCCTCGTGACCGGCGCTTCTGGATACATCGGCGGGCGGCTGGTGCCCGAACTCCTCGCCGCCGGGTACCCGGTCCGGTGCATGGCCCGCGACCCCGCCAAGCTCAGCGACCGGTCCTGGTCGGGCGATGTCAAGGTCGCACGGGCGGACGCCCGGGACCGGGCCGCGGTGCGGCGCGCCCTGGAGGGTGTCGGCGTGGCCTACTACCTCATCCATGCGCTGGGCACCGGCTCCTCCTTCGAGGATCGCGACCGCGAGGCGGCGCGGATCTTCGCCGACGCCGCGCGGGACGCCGGGGTCGGGCGCATCGTCTACCTGGGCGGGATGATCTCCGGCCAGGAGGGCGCCCTCTCACCGCACCTGCGCTCGCGGGGCGAGGTCGGGGACATCCTGCTGGGCAGCGGCGTTCCGGCCGTCGCGCTCCAGGCTGCCGTGATCATCGGGAGCGGCTCGGCATCGTTCGAGATGCTCCGCTATCTCACCGAACGGCTGCCGGCGATGGTCACCCCCATGTGGGTGGATACCCGCATTCAGCCGATTGCCGTGCGCGACGTGCTCCGCTACCTCGTCGGTGCGGCGTCGCTGCCCGCCGACGTCAACCGGCGCTTCGACATCGGCGGCCCGGACATCGTCACCTACGCGGACATGATGCGCCGCTACGCCGCCGTGGCCGGCCTGACACCCCGATCCTGGTGCGGGTCCCGGTGCTCACGCCCCGGCTGTCGTCACACTGGGTCGGCCTGGTGACGCCGGTGCCGAGCGGACTGGCCAAGCCACTGGTCGAGTCGCTGCGGAACGAAGTCGTGGCCTCCGAGCACGACATCGCGGACTACATCCCGGACCCGCCGGACGGCCTGCTGCCCCTGGACGAGGCCATCGCCCTGGCTCTGCGGCACACCCGCGAGGGGGACGTCTCCACCAGCTGGTCCTCCGCGGGCACGCCGGGCGCACCCAGCGATCCGCTGCCGAGCGATCCGTCGTGGGCCGGCGGCTCACTGTACGTCGACGAGCGCACCAGCGTGGTGCACGCCCCGGCCGAGGCGCTGTGGCAGATCATCGAGGGCATCGGCGGGCCGTCCGGGTGGTATTCGTTCCGCGCCGCGTGGGCCGCCCGCGGGCTGCTCGACCGTATGTCCGGCGGCGTGGGGCTGCGGCGCGGGCGGCGCGATCCGCGGCACCTGCGGGTCGGGGACGCGCTTGACTTCTGGCGGGTCGAGGCGATTACACCGGGGCAGTTGCTGCGGCTGCGTGCGGAGATGAAGCTGCCCGGGCTGGCCTGGCTGGAGCTGTCCGTCGGGCAGAACGAGGACGGCGAGACCACCTACCGCCAGCGGGCCATCTTCCAGCCACGCGGGCTGGCTGGCCACGCCTACTGGCGGTCGATCTCGCCGTTCCACGGCATCGTGTTCGGCGGGATGCTCCGCAACATCACCGCCGCTGCCGAGCGGGCCGCCCGCCCGCCAACGCGCAGCCCGGTCTCCGGGGCACGCTGACGACCGACTCCGCATAGCTCGGATCACTCATGGCCTCAGTATTTCGTGTGGTTGTATCTCGGGATGGACGCGGCGCTAAAGCCGGCGGGCGTCCTCGGCGGTCCCGGCGGTCCCGGCGGTCCCGGCGGCGGGGCGGCTCTCCGGTTCCCCGGCGGGGCGGCCACGACCGCTCGGTTCGGCTGATTTCGCCGTCCGTCCGGGTGGCGGCCGGAACGGTTCGATGTGCTCGACAGGGTGCATGCGCGGGCCCGACCACAGGGCCGGCACCGCGTCGACGGCGAAGGCGACCGCGTAGGCGGGCCGCTCGTAGAGGAGCCGCCAGCCGGCGAAATCCGGCCACGCGTCGGCCGGGTCGCGCTCGATCGGGAAGTCGACCTTCTTCAGCCGGGCCACCGCGTCCAGGAACTCCTCGTAGGTGAGGGTGATCCCGGCGTTCGGGTCCGGCTCAGTGGGGACATCGATGCCCATCGCCAGGGCGATCCGGGTGAAGCACTGAAATCCGCCGCGCAGGCAGAGCCGGGCGGGCACGACCGGGGCGGACTTCGGGGAAAGGGATAGGAACAGGGCCGCCGAATCCAGCACGGCCAGCAGCGCGGTGACCCAGGACGAGAACGGCTGGGGGGAGCGGAACCGGACCAGCGGCAGGTAGGTGGTGTGGCTTTCCGCGACGTCCGCGGCCCAGCGCTCCCACTGCGCGTACAGGCCCGGCATGGTGTCGATGGTCGACACCCCCGAACCGAGCGCGTAGTGCGTGCGCGCCAGCAACTCCGGGCCCCACGACGGGAACCCGGCCCGCGCGTTCAGCAGTGCCACCTCGGTTTCCCGCCGGTTGAACGCCGCGTACAAGGTGGGCAGGTAGGCGATCTGCAGCGTGAGGATGACCAGGCCGGTCGCGGCGCCGGCGAAGACCATAAACGCTGGCGTCGTGCCGGCTGGCACTTCGAAGCCCAGCGTGAACATCGCGGACCCGGCTGAGGTGAAGGCGCCCGCCAAGCCGCTTCTCTCGAACGGCCAGAGCAGCAGGGCGAACCCGATGAAGGAGGTTCCCAGCCAGACGAGCAGCTGCGCGAGCAGGATCGCCGCGGCCTGCGCGGCGAGCACCCGGTCCCGCCGACGGTAGTCGGCCAAGCGCTCGTTGATCATCCGGAACAGCACGTTGACGAACTTGTCGGCCGCTCGGGTCAGCCGGCTGGCCACCGGCCGTGACACGATGAGCGCGCCGATGACGCTTCCCCATACCGCCAGGACGAGCACGCCGCCGATTACTGCCGCGATCACCCGGCCAAAGAGCGGCATCGCCACGGGTTCTTCTCCTCCTAGGTTCGTTCCGGCGCCGGATCTTGCCCATCCACCTGGCCTGCCCCGGGCTCGGACATCGGACGCGAATATATGAAGCTAGGGTGCCATGGAACCGGAACAGCCCGGCATGGGGCCGGTGACCCAAGGTCGCCGCGTTCAGGCCGCGATCAGCGTCCGCACCCTTGCCTGGATCCCCGGTTCCTACCAGCCATGACGGCCGGCTGAGCGCACGGTTACGGACCGTCCGGGCGTGCCGGCCCGGCTTGTATGACGACGTGCCAGGGCCGGACGGCGACCGTGAAGAAACCTCCGGCGACGCTGGTGTCGTCCTCGGTCGCCAGCCGGGTGGCTTCCCCGAACTGGTCCTCTCCCGGCAGGCGCAGGATCGTCATGCCCGCTCCGGCCTCGTCGGTCAGCGGCCCGGCGGCGACCAGGTACGCCGGCCTCCCGCATCCGGGCGAGGAACGCGATGTGCTCGGTGAACCGCAGATCCTTGAACACGCTCCCCTCGCGGGGTGCGGCCGGGCCCGGTCGGTGCAGCAGCACCACCCAGGTCTCGCCGTCCGGCCGGGCCGCGTTCCCGTCGTCCTCTCGAACTTCCGTGCGGACGGGCGGGACGCTCGTCATGGATCACTCCGGTGGCCGTGGTGACGAGGCGGCCAGGCCGCCGAGAGCTCGTATGTGCGCGTTCGGGCCACAGCGCCGGTCACCTCGTCTCGCTGGAGGCATGGACCGAGGGCCGGGGCCTGATCGCTCATGTCGGCATCTTCTCACTGCCGGTGCGGGGCTCGCGCCGCCCGGACTGTGACATTCCGCGGGGTGACGCTCAGGTCTCCAGGGCGCCCGGATCAGCGGGGACGTCGACGGCGTGCTCCCTTAGCATCGCGAGAGGCACGATTTCCAGCGCCTGCTCATGAGTGGAGGCCAGCACCACATGCGCGGCGGCGCCGTCGTGATGGGCGCGCAGCCAGTTCCTCGCCGTGACGCACCAGCGGTCTCCCGGCACAAGCCCGGGGAACCGGAACTCGGGCATCGGTGTCGTCAGGTCGTTGCCGATCTGGCGCTGGTGGGCAAGGAACTCGGCGGTGACCACGGCGCAAATGGTGTGACTGCCGAGATCTTCCGGCCCGGTGGTGCAGCACCCGTCCCGGTAGAAGCCGGTGACCGGGTCGGAGCCGCACGGTTCGAGCTCGCCACCCAGCACATTGCGATCGGTCATACGGGAAGTATCCCGCATCAGCACATGTGCCCGGCAAGCCGCGGCTTCAGCGCCGGCCGCGGAACGTACGCCGTAGGGCCGCGTCTGTCGCGGTGGCCGCCCTTCGAGGTTGTGGATAATCCAGATGTTAGGTTCCATGGGCCGCTGTCGCGTGCTGGGCTGCCGCGTTATCTTGGGTCCAGAACATCGGTGCGGGCCGCGATAGGTCCTCGCGTCATGGGAATGAGCCGGCCGCTGCGGCCAAGGGGGAACTGTGCCATGGACAAAGACCTGGCCGGTCAGGTTGTCGATATAGCTCAGCGAGTCGTCGCCAGCGGGGCGATCTCCGCGAACGGGCACGGCAACGTCAGCGTTCGCGTGCCGGGGGCGGAGGAAATGTACTTCACGGCCGGCCCGTCGCTGCGGAACCACCCCGCCTCATCCGTCGTCCGGCTCGGGCTGGACGGAACCCTCCTGGAGGGCGACCTGCCGCCCATCCAGGGCGCCGTGGTCGCCATGCATACGGCCATCTACGCCGATCAGCCCGATGTCGGCTGTGTTCTGCATACTCACTCACCGTATGCCACGGCCTACGCGGTGGCTCACCGTCCGATCGGATGCTGGGTGGAGGCCCTGGCGATGTTCGGCCTGGCCGCCGGGGTTCCGGTGGCGGGCTACGGGCCGCGCGGCTCCGCGCACGCAGTAGCCAGCATCCGGGCCTCGATCACCCCAGGGGTACCTGCGGTGCTGCTGGCCAACCACGGCGTGCTGGTGTTCCACCGCACCCCAGAGCTGGCCATCCTGATCGGCGGCGTCGTCGAGGAGGCCGCGCAGGCGGGCATCAACGCCGCCGCACTGGGCGGGCCCGTCGAGATCCCTGACGAGCTTCGCGCGGCGGCCCTGCAGCGCGCCATGACCTTCGAAAGCCACGGAACGGTGCGCGCCTAGCCCTCCAATGCCGGTGTCATCTGATGGACCGGGCCGGGGAGAGTCCTACCAGCCGAGTTCGCTGAGCCGGTCGTCGCCGATGCCGAAATGGTGGGCGATTTCGTGGATGACGGTCCGGCGGACCTGGTCGGCGACCTCCTGCTCGGTGCGGCAGATCGCGCAGATCGCCTGGCGGTAGATGGTGATGCGGTCGGGCAGCACCCCGGCGTACTGTGACGTGCGGCTGGTGAGCGGGATGCCCTCATACAGCCCGAGCAGGCCGGGCGGTCCCGCGCCGTGCTCGACCGTCACCGCGACGTTGCGCATGAGCCGGCCGAGTTCCTCGGGCAGCCCGTCCAGCGCCGCTACGACCATCTCCTCGAAACGGCCAGGATCGACCTCGATCACCAGCCCATTGTCCAACGCGCCGCATCGCTTCGTGGCTGCGGCGACGTTCCGCTCAGCGACCACTGGGGCTGCCAGGATAGTGACGTGGAGGTACTGAGCAGCCGGATTCTGCTGCGGCCAGCGGACCTGGACCGAAGCCGCCGTTTCTACCGGGACGTGCTGGGTCTGGCGATCTACCGGGAGTTCGGCTCCCCGGACGACCCCGGAGTGGTGTTCTTTCTCGGCCCGGGATTGCTGGAAGTGTCAGGGCGGGCGGCGGGCCCCGCCGGGGCCTCGGTGATGATCTGGCTCCAGGTGCGAGACGTTCATGCCGAGCGCGAACGGCTGGCGGCGGCCGGCGTGCGTGTTCTCCGGGAGCCCATGACCGAGCCCTGGGGATTGATCGAGATGTGGATCGAGGATCCGGATGGCGTCCGGATCGTTCTCGTCGAGATTCCGGCCGATCACCCGCTCCGCCGCGATCCGCGATCCTTCCCAGCGCCAGCGTGGCCAACCACCGGCGATCTGACCTGAGCCTGCCGGTCAGCCAGCCGCGCCACCAGCTTCGTACTGGCCGGCCGGGTCGTTACCCGATCCGGGCGGTCCCGGCTCAGGCCTCGCGCTCGATCGGGCAGCTCATGCAGCGCGGGCCGCCCCGGCCCCGGCCGAGTTCCCCGCCCGGCACCACGATCACCTCGATGCCGTTGTCCCGCAGGTAGGTGTTGGTGGTGACGTTCCGCTCGTAGGCCACGACTACTCCTGGCTCGACCGCCAGTACGTTACAGCCATCGTCCCACTGCTCCCGCAGCGCGGAATGAACGTCCTGGACTGCGGTCAGCACCCTGATCAACGGCAGGTCGAGCGCGGCGGCGATGGCGCGGTGCATATCCCCCGGCGGGTGATCGGTGACCTTGAGCTCAGTGGCCGTCGCACCCGGCTCGACCGTGTACGAGGGCAGCATGCCCATCCCCGCGTATTTGGTGAACACCCCGTAGTCGGCCATCGCGAACAGCGTGTCCAGGTGCATGAACGCGCGCGTCTTCGGCATGTCGATGGCGACCAGGCAGCGGGCCGCCCCGGCGGCGAACAGCCGGTGGGCGAGCACCTCGACAGCCTGCGGCGTAGTCCGCTCGCTCATCCCGACCAGCACCGCCCCGCTGCCGATGACCAGGATGTCGCCGCCCTCGATGGTGGCCGGCGCGGCGTCGGCGCCGTGATACCAGACATCGAAGTCTTCCTGCGCGAACATCGGGTGCCAGCGGTAGATCGCTTCGTCGTTGACGGTCTCCGGGATCCGGGCTGGCCGGCGCATCGCGTTGATGGACACGCCACCGTAGATCCAGCACGATGTGTCGCGCTGATAGAGCAAGTTCGGCAGCGGCGCCAGCACGAAGCCGTCGGGATCGAGGGAATGGAAGGCGATGCTCTTCGGCTCCGGGCCGTATTCGGCGATCTCGCGTTTGGTGATCCCGCCGGCCAGAAAGCGGGCCAGGCGTGGCGAGTCGAGGCCGTCCATCGCGGCGCGCAGGGTGGTGGCGGCGAGTGGGCCATGCCAGCGCGGGTCGAACACCTGGTCCAGGATGTACGCGCGCGCTTCCGGGATCTCCAGCGTCTGGGCCAGCAGATCGCTGTAGTAGTGGACCACCACGCCCCGCGAGCGCAGGACGCCGGCGAACGCGTCGTGCTCAGCCTGGGCCCTGCTCACCCAGAGCACGTCGTCGAAGAGCAGGTCGGCGGCGTTGTCCGGGGTGAGGCGCTTAAGTTCCAGATCAGGGCGGTGCAGTACCACCTGCCGCAGCCGGCCGACCTCGGAATCCACGTGGAACATGGCACCCCCGCTCTGGATAGGTCCTGCCCACCAGTTATCTCACGGCCCCGCCCAGCCGCCCGAGGCGGCCGAGGCGGCGCCACCATCCCAGCCGTGGAGGTGCTGTGTCTCCCGTTCCGGGATCAGCGGCGGCCGAGGCTGAAGCCGGAGGTGGAGCCTGCGCCTTGACCGAGTGCGCGGCTCTCCATATGGCGGCCATTTCCTCTTCGTTGACCAGGCGCACGAATATCGGCGGCCCCGTCGGGGCCTGGCGCCAATTCATGATCCGCCGGTTGAGATCCTGGACGGCGTCCCGTACGGCCTGCTCGGAGCGCAGGTTCTGGACCTCCGCGGCCAGCCGTTCGGCTTCCTTGCGCAGTCTCAGCGGGGTGGGCAGGAGTCCCTCGGTCGGCACGCCCTCCCGGCGCAGGTAGTCCCGCAACCAGGCCTGGCCGGAATCCGCTTCGCCCCGGTCCGGGAGCGGCTTGCCGGTCCCGGGCAGATTATCGAACACACCTCGTTTTTCCGCCTCCATGATCTGCTGATCAATCCACGAGGTGTAGCTCATCGCTGGCGGCTTACGCTCTGTCATCCCGAAGCGCTCCCATCCGCGGCCCGCCTTCCCTGCGCCTCCTTTGGTCCCACTACTTCAACCGGCAGATCCCGGCTCCGGATTCCCCCAGCCGGGCCTGAGGACGATTCCGGGCCCGTTGAAAGAGGCCATAATGGGACGGTGGATGAGGCGGTGCGGACGTACATCGACGGGATGGCGGCCGAGAACCGGCCCCTGTTCGACCGGCTGCACGGGCTGATCCTCACCGCGTACCCGGACGCCACCGTCGTGCTGTCGTATCAGATCCCGGCCTACAAGGTCGGCCGGCGCCGTCTCTACGTCGGCGCGTGGAAGCACGGCGTCTCGGTCTACGGCTGGCAGCAGGGCCGCGAGACGGACTTCACGTCCCGCCATCCCACGCTGAAGACCAGCAAGGGAACCATCCGGCTGCGGCCCAGCGACGCGGCGGACGTCACCGACGGCGAACTCCTCGACCTGGTGCGGGCCGCCCTGGAGGCCTGAGACTCGCGGGCCTGAGCCAGCGGCGGCGATCCCTATAAGCGCCGGCTGCCGGAGGGGGCGAATCGGGCGGGCCGGTACGGGGCGAGCTGGGCGGCGGGAGCGCCGCCGGTCACCTCGGCCGTGATCAGGCGGGCCAGGTGCGCGCCGAGGGTGACGCCGCTGTGCGTCACCGCGACGTACACGCCGTTGGCGCCGGGGAGCCAGCCGACGATGGACTGGCCGTCGGCCGGCATCGGGCGCACGCAGACGCGGTACCCGGCGACCTCGGCGTCGTCCAGCCCGCGGATGACCAGGCGGGCGCGGCGCAGCAGTTCCGCCGCACCCGCCCGCAGCTTCACGTCCGGCGTGTGCAGGTCCACGGCCACGTCCGGCGCCTCCAGGTGCACGAGCCCATCGGAATGGGGCCGCAAGCAGACCTCCGGCGCGTGCACCATGCGCGCCAGGCCGGAGACGGGTCCGGCCTGCACGACGAGCCCCGGGGCTTCCGCACCCGGTGACGACCACGGGACCAGCGGCACTGGGCAGACCGATCCGGCCAGCGCCGCCACCTGGGGCGCCCAGCGTCCCGCGCAGCACACCACTATGTCGGCCGGTATGACCTGGCCGGTGGCCGTCCGCACCGCGTGCACCGAGCCGCCGTCAGCGTCGATGCCCACCACGCGCGCCGCCGCGCCGGTCAGGAGCGCGGCTCCCCGCGCGGCGGCCAGCCTGGCCATCTGCGCGACCAGGGGCCCGGTCAGGAGATAGCCCTCTTCGGGGAACCACGCGACCTCGGTGACCGACGGGGGCAGCCGCAGGGATGGTTCCAGCTCGGCGGCCGCGACCGCGTCGACCAGGGTGGCCGGATATCCCCATTCGGTGAGGCGGCGGACCCGCGCGGTGAGTTCCGCGTGCCCCTCGGCGCTGTCCGCCCATTCGAGATTGCCGTTCGGCCGGTACCAGGCTGGATGACCGGAGCCGTCGGCGTGGGAGGAGCCATCGGCGGACGGGGAGCCGACGGCGGACGGGAAGGCCCCAGCGGACGGGGAGCCGACGGCGGACGGGAAGGCCCCAGCGGACGGGGAGCCGACAGCGGACGGGAAGGCCCCAGCGGACGGGGAGCCGTCGGCGGACGGGAAGGCCCCAGCGGACGGGGAGCCGACGGCGGACGGGGAGGCGCCGGAGCCGGGCGGCCCGGCCGGCCGGGCAAGCTCCGCCCACGCCCGCATCCCCGCGTAGTTGAGGTCGTGGTAAGCGCGGGGCGTCTTGTTGTTGGAGTTCAGCCAGGCAAAACTCGATCGGGTGGCGGCGTGGCCGGGCTGGGCCTGCTCCAGAAGCGTCACGTCGGCGCCCGCCTCGGCCAGGCGGGCCGCCACGCATACTCCGAGGACCCCGGCCCCGACCACCACGTAGTTACGCGGCATCCCGGGCTACCGGCCGGCGGGCGCGCGGGATACCGGGCCGCAGGAGCCGTCAGTGCTGGTGGCTCCGGCCCCGATTGCGTGTTGCACCACTGCCGCCATGGCCACCTTCATACCACGGGCGCAGGGTTGCACAGGTAGAGAGCCAGCCGCCCTCATCGCCCGGCCGGGCTGGCCGCCGTGCACGCCATCCGCTGGGCCACCGCGGCACCCCCCGCCGCTGAGGCCAGCTGACCCCGCCGCCCGGCAGAGGCCGCGGAGCACGCGCTACGGTCGGGCCCATGGACAGCGGTGAGGTTTTCGCACTGATCGCGGCCGAACGCCGCCGGGCGGCCGACATGTTCGACGGGCTCCGCGATGAGCAATGGGCCGCCCAGAGCCTCTGTGCCGAATGGACCGTGCGCGACGTGGCGGCACTTGATGAGAGTTCGCAGAGAAACCTAGCAGGACACGTTCAACCGCATCGCCTTTAGTGCAGGCATGGCAGACCTCGCTGTGCGGGAGCTGGCCTATCGCGCAAGCCGGTCGGCTGGGATCGGAAACGGTCGGCAGGGCGCCGGGTCCGATCCGTAAAGCCGTGCTCGACACGTAGGAGGAAACATTTACCGCGACGGGCGCGTGCCCGTCATGACCCGATAGTCACGCCATTTCTTTGGGACCCCGCAACCCTGGGCGGGCGGAGGTTCAGGTGAGTCTCAGGGCGCCAGGGCCGGGCGGGAGGCCGGCGCAGGACGCGACGCCGCAGACGGGACGGGGGCCGGCGGAGCTGACCGACTGGAGGTGAACCCCGGGCGGTCCGACGGCCTGAGCACTCCGGGGAGGGGGGCGGCCGGGTGGCAGGTCCGGCTGACCGGGCGGGCGGGCGCGGGCGGAAGAGCGCGCCGGTCGACCCGGTTAACGAGCAGGTTCGGGCGGGCCTGCAGGGCCTGCTGGCAGCGGAACCGGCAGGTCGTGCAGGCGCCAGCCTGAGCCCGGTGGCGCCGGATCATGCGCGCGGTCCAGATCAGGGCGATTGCGAGGGCTGCCGCCGCGCCGAGGAGCAGCGCGATTTCCGTAGCGGTCCCGACCAGGCCGAGAAGATGCATGATCGCCTGATGCCAGATGAGATAGACAGCAAAGCCGACGACGGCGAGCGTGCCGGTTCCGGGGAGGTAGCAGACCATGAATCGCTCGCTTCCTGCTGGTGCGCAGCCGCGCGGAAGTTGGCGGCGCCGTGAATCCGGCGCCAGGCAGGAGAATTCAGAGAGCCCCGGGGAAGCGCCGGTAACCGGACGTCCAGCGTGTCAGGCGGCTGGGCCGGCCAGCGCACCAGGAGCCATGTTACCGATCTACCGCTACCATCACCCAAGGTGACCACCCGCCATTACAGAGGCACTCAGCGCAATTGTCTACGGTGATTAGCCGTCTGTAAATAAGGCATCGTGTTGCATATTCCCCGTATGTATCGGGCGTGTTTCGCGGTCCGGCCGTCTCCAGCCCGGCGGCGTTTATGTAGCCGGCACCGGTGCGTTCCGCGCGGCGAAGTCGTCGACCTCGGCTTTCTATCGCTTTTTCGCCTCGTCGGGGGCGAAACAGGCGTCAAAGGAGCTCCGCGCGAGCGTCGCCACCTGCGCGCCGGTCAGGCCAAGCGCCGGCCAACCGGGAGGGACGGCCGGCGCGCGGGATGGTTGCGGTTGGCGAAGGTTCGGCGCGGCTAGAACGGGTCAGCCGTAGGCGTGACGGAGGAGGGTATACCCCAGCGCGGGGAAGAAGCCGGCCGTCACCACGAGGGCCGCGCCCATCCAGTACCGGCACGCGCTGGACGGGATAGCCACGGCCGCGGCCGGGTTCCCGCCCACGAACTGGCGGCCCAGCAGCACCTTCATGACCAGCGCCACGACCCCGCTGGCGGCCACCGCGAGCAGGGCGATCGATCCCAGTTTCCACGCCGCCATGAGTGTCCAGGGTAGGCCCAGGCGATCCAGGAATCTGGGCGCGAGGCCGTGGGGCGCGAGAGCCTGGGTGGCCGTGGGGCGTGAGGGGCATGGCCCTGTCTCACAGGGCCAGGCCGCCGTCGACGGGGACGATCGCGCCGGTCATGCCGCTGGCCCCGTCCCCGGCGAGGAACGCCAGCACGGCGGCGACCTCGGCCGGGGCGAGCAGCCGGCCGAGCGGCTGCTGCGGGGCGAACGACCCGGCCGACGGCAGCCCGTACAGCCGCGCGCTCTCGTCCAGGATGGGCGTCGCGGTCGAGCCGGGACTGACCGCGTTGGCCGTGATCCCGGTGCCCCGCAGCTCCACGGCAAGGGCGCGGATGAATCCGGCCACCCCGGCCTTGGCGGCGCAATAGGCGGCCAGCATGGGCAGCCCCCGGGTCGCGGCGGTGGAGGCGACGGCGAGGAAGCGCCCGCGCCGCGGTTCGGGCCGGCGCAGCAGCGCGGGCACGGCCACCCGGGCGAGGTTCAGCACCCCGCCGAGGTCGATGTCGAGCACGGCCTGTTCCTGGCCGGCCGGCACCGCCCAGGCGGGGACGCCGCCGGCGATCACCCCGGCGACCGCGAGGGCGGCGTCCAGCCCTCCCCAGCGCCGTTCGGTCTCCGCGACCGCCGCCGCGAGGGCAGCCACGTCACGGGTGTCCGCCTCGGCGATGACCACGTCCGGGCCCGCGTCAGCCGCCACCTTCTCCAGCTCGGCACGCCGGCCGAGCGGGTACGGCAGGGCCGGGTCGTCGGCGCAGCGGTCGACGGCCATCACCCGCCATCCGGCCGCCGCCAGCGCGGCGACCGTGGCGGCCCCGATCCCCCGGGCCCCCGGCCACGAGGGCGACGCGCGGCGCGCCGCCGCCGGGCCCCGGCGGCTCCGTTACCCGCTCGGCCTGCGCCCCGGTGGGCGGCCCCGCAGACAGCCCCGGCACCGGCCTGTCCGCCGGCACCGGCCGGGACCCATGGGGCTGCGTTAGGCCCGGGTCAGTCACCGGACCACTTCCCTACGCACGCGAGCAGGTCCGCCAGCAGGGCGGCGAAGACGGCCGCCCCCTCCTCGGCGGACGCCCCGGCCGGGTCGCCGAGCACGCCGTTAGGGCTGACAGCCTTGACGGATGACGCGCGCAGCGCGGGCATCAGGTCGGCGATCGGCGTCGTATTGCCCGCCCGGGCGCGGTTGATCCGCACCGACTGCGGGGCCAGGGCCAGCTGCAGCGACGTCTCGGTGCGCCCGGCGTGGGCGTCACCCCGCCAGCGCGGCAGCCAGGCGTAGACGTCGCGGTACTCACCGCGCAGCCGTTCCTCGGCGCGCCGCACCGCCTCGGTATTGCCCCCGTGGGTGCAGACCAGCAGGACCCGCGGGAAGGTCAGCGTGGCCGAACGGCACAGCTCGACGAGCACCAGCTCGACCGCCTCCTGGCCGATGGAGATCGTCCCGGCGAAGCCCTCGTGCTCCCCGCTCGACCCGTAGGCCAGGGGCGGCGCGACGACGACGCCGGGCCGGGACTCGGCCAGCCGCGCGCACAGGGCCACCGCGAGGTCGGTGTCGGTGGACAGCGGCAGGTGCGCGCCGTGCTGCTCGGTGGACGCCACCGGCACCGCGAGCAGCGCGCCGTCGCCAGCGAGGTGAGCCGCTTCGGGAGAGGAAAGCGCGGCCAGGTCGGTCAAAGCTGGCCTTTGGCCGGATCGCCGCCCAGCACCGGCTCCAGGACCACGACATCGAGCGGCGCCGCGAGCTTGCCGTCCAGGTCCGCGCTGAGCTTCTGCAGCGCGGGCGATGCCGTGCTGTGCGTCTGCAGCGCCGCGGGGCTGGCCCACCGTTCGATCATGACGAGCCGGTCGTCGTCGCGATGCAGCGCGTACAGCTCGCAGCCGTCCTCGCCGTGCACCTGCTCGACGGCGGCCAGCATCGCGGCGGTCACCTCGTCCCGGTGCTGGGGCAGCGGCCTGATGGTGGCGACGACGATGACGGGCATTGCTCCTCCTTGAGTGGATTAGCCGGTGAACAGTGAGGCCAGCGCGGGGGCGATGTCCCGGTAGCCGCCCGCTGGCAGCATGCGGCCGTGCCCGAGCCGGGCCAGGTCCCGGGCCAGGTCGGCGTCGTGTTCGCCGGAGGTGTCCAGCAGCACGTCGAGCCGCGGCAGCCCTGCCGCGAACGGGCGCGGATCGGGGCCGGCGTTGTGCACGCAGTCTGACAGCAGCAGCACGCGCGCGTCCCGGGCCGGCACCCGGGCCAGCTCGCGCGCCGCGACCTGGAGCGGGAAGGCGACGTTGGTGAGGCCCTTGGCCGGGATGCGCAGCATCGTGTCGAGCAGTTGCTGCGGCGCCACGTGCTGGCCGAGGTGGCTCAGCACGGCGGCGTCGGACCAGAACGCGACCACCGCGAGATCGTCGCGGGCCAGCTCGGCGGCCAGCGCCCCGACGGTGGCCGCGGCGGTGCGCACCCGCTCGCCGCGCATCGAGCCGGACACGTCGGCCAGCAGTACCACCGAGCGGCGGGTGCGCAGCCGCTCCCGCACGATGATGTCGTCTTCCTCCGGCACGGTGGACCGGCGTATCGGCCCGGACGGCTCTTCAACCGGGATCCACGGTCGCCGGGGCGAGGATGAAGTGGTCCTCCCAGATCTGCCGCAGCACCGCCTCGGGCGTCGCGTCGACGGTCTCGTCCAGGAAGATGCGCCCGGACAGCGCGACCACCATGGCGTCGAACACGATGTCCGGGTAACGCTCCCCCGGCTCGGCCGGGCCCGCGTACCTGCCCGCGTCCTTGTCCGCGTCCTTGTCCGCGTACGTGTCCGTACCGTCCCGGATAAGGTCGGTTAGCTCCAGCAGCTGGCCGGCGATGAGCGTGAGGTCGATGGCCCCGCGCACGCTGCTGCCCTGCCGGATGTCCTCGTGCTCGCGGGTGGCCCGGGTCACGGTCACCGCGTCGGCCACGAGCGGGCCGAGCAGCGCGGGCGGCATGTCGGGCAGCGGGGCGCGCAGCGTCACGATGCCGCGCTCGGCCTCGGCGTTCTGATAGCTGATGGCCAGACGGCACATCCGGTCGTGCACCGAGGTCGACAGCCGGGTCGTGCCCACGTTGTCGTAGGGGTTCATTGAGGCGATGACCCGGAACGTGGGCTTGGCCACGACCGTGCCGGCCCGGGGCACCGCGATCTGCCGTTCGGCCATCGCGGTCAGCAGCGTGTTGAGGGTGTCCTCCGGGGCCCGGTTGAACTCCTCGATGTACAGGAAACCGCCGGAGCGCATCGCCTCCAGCAGCGGGCCGTCGACGAAGTTCTCGGCGCTGTAATCCTCCCGGAGCACCCGGGCCGGGTTGTGGTGGCCAACCAGCTTGGCCGGGGTCAGGTCGGCGTTGCCCTCGACGAACACCAGCGGGATGCCCCATTCGGCGGTGATACCGCGCAGCAGCGTGCTCTTGCTGGTCCCGGGTGGCCCCTCCAGCACGATGTCGCGCCCGGCGGCCACGGCCGCGAGCACGAGATCGAGCTCGTGCTCGCGGCCGACCAGGCGCGTCCGGACCCGGTCCCGCACCGCCGCGATTCGCATCGCACCGAGCGCTGCCGTCACCTGTGCTCCCCTCGTGGGATGAATCGACTTTCGTTATACCCGGCCGGTCACTTGGCCACCGATCCGGCGTCGATGGGCAGCGGCACCCCGGTGACGTAGCGCGCCTCGTCGGAGGCCAGCCAGAGCAGCGCGTTGGAGATGTCGATGGGCTCGACATACGGGATCGGCAGCGCGTTGATCGCCTGGAAGCGCTTCGCCACCACCTCCGGGGTCCGCTCGGCCACGGGCAGGTCGGACGCGAACAGCTCGTAGGTCGTGGCGTTCTGGATCATGTCGGTGTTCACCGTGGTCGGGTGCAGGCTGTTGACCCGGATCATGTCCGGGGCCAGCTCCAGCGCCAGCGTGCGCATCAGCCCGACCAGGCCGTGCTTGGCCGACACGTAGTGCCCCACATTCGGCATGCCCTCCAGGCCGAGCGCGGAGCTGGTGATGATGATCGCCCCGCCGCCCGCGGCGCGCAGGTGCGGGATGGCGGCCTTGGCCGCGTGCCAGACCCCGGTCAGGTTGGTGTCGATCATGTCCTGCCAGGCGGTCTCGCTGAGCTGATCCAGCGTGCCGTAGCTGAAGATCCCCGCGTTGGCCGAGACGATGTCCAGCTTCCCGAGCTGGGCGACGCCGTCGTCCAGCGCCGCCTTCAGCGCGTCGTAGTCCCGCACGTCGGCCTGGGTGGCCACGATCCGGCGGTCGAGGGCCTCGACCTCCTTGACCGTCTCGGCCAGGTCGGCCGGGGTCGCCATCGCGTATGGCACGCTGGCGACCTGCGCGCACAGGTCCACGGCGATGATGTTCGCGCCTTCCTGCGCCAGCCGGATCGCGTGGCTCCGGCCCTGGCCGCGCGCCGCGCCGGTGATGAAGGCGACCTTGCCTTCCAGCTTCCCCATCGTTAAATTCCCCTCTGAAGAAATCTGTTCTGAAAATCTCGCGCCTGGGCGCAGGCACCAGCGCCGGTGCGCGGCACCGGCGACTCAAGGGGAGCCAGGCATGGGCCAGGCACCGGTGAGTGAGACGGGGCCGGCCGCGGGCCAGTCACCGGTGAGTGAGACGGGCCGGCCACGGGCCAGGCACCAGGTCCCGTGGCCCGGCCAGTGGTAGGGCAAGGCGTGCTGGAGCCGCCTGGCTAGGCGGGCGGAGGAGCGCTTAACCGAGCGCCCGGCATGAAGCCGGCCAGCGGGTTCTCGTCACACGCGCGATCCGGCGGCCGCACCGCGCGAAGCGCGGATGGCGGTGGGCGCAGGCCGATGGACACGGGCACCGGCGCCGGGCGGCTGGACGCGCCGGGCCGGCCGGGCGCTGCGGGACGCGGAGCGCGCTCGGTCCGGTGCGAGTGGTCGCCGGACGGGCGCGGCGCGGGCGCGGCGGCGTGCGCCAGCAGGGCCCGCTCGCCGTGGCCCTTCACGCACTCGGGGTCGGGGCCGTCGAGCGGCAGGCCGGTGAAAAACTTAGCCGCCATGCAGCCGCCGCGGCAGGCGTCATACGCCGAGCAGGACGTGCACGCGCCGCCGCCCTGGGGCTGGCGCAGCTCAGCGAACAGCGGCGCCTGCTGCCACACCGCGGCGAACCCGCCGGGGCCGCGGACGTTGCCGGCCAGGAAGTTGTCGTGGATGGCGAACGGGCAGGCGTATACGTCGCCGACGGGGTCGATCAGGCACACCACCCGCCCGGCGCCGCACAGATTGAGGCCGGGCAGCGACTCGCCGAACGCGGCCAGGTGGAAGAAGGAGTCCCCGGTCAGGACCTGCTCGCCGCGCGCGACGAGCCAGTCGTACAGGTCACGTTGCTGCTGCGCGGTGGGATGCAGCTCGTCCCAGACGTCCGCGCCGCGCCCGGACGGGCGCAGCCGGGTCAGCCGCAGCTGGGCGCCGAACCGGTCGGCGAGCGCCTTGAAGGCGTCGAGCTGGGCGGCGTTGTGCCGCGTGACGACGACCGAGATCTTGAACCCGGCGAATCCCGCGGCAGCGAGGTTGCGCATCGCGGCCAGCGCCGTGGCGTATGAGCCCGCCCCGCGGACTGCGTCGTTGACGTCCGCGGTCGCGCCGTCGAGGGAGATCTGCACGTCAACGTAGTCGCTGGCCGCGAGCCGCCGGGCCACCTCCGGGGTGATCTTGACGCCGTTGGTCGAGAACTTGACGCCGACGTGATGCTCGGTGGCGTAGTCGACCAGCTCCCAAAAATCGGGCCGGACGGTCGGCTCGCCGCCGCCGATGTTGACGTAGAACACCTGCATGCGCTCGAGTTCGCCGATCACCGCCTTGCACTCGGCGGTCGACATCTCGCGCGGATCACGCCGCCCGGAACTGGACAGGCAATGCCGGCAGGCGAGGTTACAGGCGTAGGTGAGTTCCCAGGTCAGGCAGATCGGGGCGGCCAGGCCAAACTCGAACTGCTCAACCAGGGGTGCCCCGCTCACCTCGGCTGCCCCTGGGGGCAGCCGCTGGCGTCAGTACACACCGCACATGCCGTCGATCGAGATTTCCTCGATCAGCAGTTCCCCGGTGTCGGTCTCGGCATCGGGAGCGGCGGGCCCCGGGCTATCGGCACGGGGATCGGCGGTCGGGGACTGCTCGCTCATACCAGCTCCTCTACGTGCGGGGACGGGCACCGTACGGATATTCGACACCGCGTGACGAATATTTTTTACGTTAACGTCACACGGCACCGCGATCAAGAGCCCGGACTACTATCAAAGAGAATTCATGGACGATCTTCAGCCCGCAGCGCACCCAGGGCCCGCAGCGCACCCAGGGCCCGCAGCGCACCCAGGGCCCGCAGCGCACCCAGGTCCGGCCGAGCCCGCCGCGCGCCGGGGCAGGCCTCCGGGCACCAGCCGGCGGACGCTGGAACTGATCGCGCTCCGGCTGTTCACCGAGCAGGGCTTCGACGAGACCCCGATCGAGCAGATCGCTGCGGAGGCCGGGGTGAGCAGGCGTACGTTCTTCCGGTACTTCGACTCCAAGGCCAGCGTGCTGTGGGGGGAATTCGACTCCGAGATCACCGTCATCAGGCAGGCCCTGGCCGAGGTGCCGGACTCGGTCCCGATGATGGACGCGATCCGGCAGGCGGTCGTGGCCGCGAACCACTACCGGGCCGAAGACGTCCCCGAACTGCGCGCCCGGATGAACCTGATCGCGTCGGCGCCCTCCCTGCAGTCCAGCGCCGCCGTCCGCTACGAGGCCTGGGAACGCGTGGTCAGCCAGTTCGTCGCCAGCCGCGCCGGGCATCCGCCCTGGTCGCTCTACCCGCTGACCGTCGGCCGCTCGACGCTGGCCGCCTGCCGGGCCGCCTACGAGCGGTGGAGCGCGCGGGCCGACGGCGACCTGACCGTCTACCTCGACGCAGCGCTGGCCGCGCTGTCGGCCGGCTTCGACACCGCGGCGATGGAGTTCCCCGAGCAGGGCCTGGACGGCACGCCGTCCATCACTGAACGCGATTTAGCTCACCGAACGATTCGCGGACGGCGATTACCTTGCCAGGAGCGGCCCGCAGGCGGAGCGGCCCGCAGGCGGAGCGGCCCGCAGGCGGAGCGGCCCGCAGGCGGAGCGGCCCGCAGGCGGAGCGGCCCGCAGGCGGAGCGGCCCGCAGGCGGGGCGGCCCGGGCCCTCCCGCCCACGGGTCTCAGGCGCCGAGCAGGTCGGCCAGCTGGCGCGCGTTGACCTGGGCGTCGTCGGCGTGGCAGTTGTTGAATAGGACGTGCGTGGTGTCGGCGTCGGCGGCGAGCGCGCGGACCTTCGGCGCCCATTCCTTCAGTTCCTTCTCCGGGTACCGGTAGCGGAACTTCTCCTGGATGTTGCGGCTGTCCCACTTGTCCGAATGCCCGTGCATGCGGACGACGGCCAGCGGCGCGGTGGCGGCCAGCACGGGCGGGACGGAGCTGGGGTAGCCCTGCGGCTCGTCCACGCAGACGTAGGGCAGCTGATGATCGGACAGGAACTTCAGCGTCTCCTCGCGGTTGTCCTCGCTCATCCAGGTCTTGTTGCGGAACTCGATGCAGACCTGGCGCGGCGCGACCCGCTCGGCGACGAAGAGGATGTACTCCTTGCGGGCGCGCCCGATCACGAACCACTGCGGGAACTGGAACAGGATCGCGCCGAGCCGCCCGGTCTGCCGCAGCGGCTCCAGCGCGGTCAGGAAACGCTCCCAGGCCTCGGTGGTGACCGCGGGGTCGACGTCCTTGAGGTAGACGTTGGGCTTGCCCCCGGCCGCCTTCTCCACCGCCGGCCGCAGGTCCTTGGGCAGCGCGGCCACCCGCGTGGGGTGCTGGGTGAACAGGCTGAACGCCTTGATGTTGAAGGTGAAACCCTTCGGGGACCGGTGCGCCCACGCGGCCGCGGTCTGCTCAGCGGGCAGCGCGTAGTAGGAGGAGTCCACTTCCACCAGCGGGAACTGGCGGGTGTAGTAGTGGAGGCGCTTTTCGGCGTTGTTCGCCTCGGGCGGGTACCAGCCCGACTCGATCAGGGTCTTGTCCGTCCACGACGCCGTCCCGACCCGGATATCAGCCATAACAGCAGCCTAAGCGCGGCGCGGCACCCAACCGGGCCATGGCCCGCACAGCAGCGCCTCGACCAGATCGCCGCCCTCGAGGGCGGCCCTGGGCCGTCGGCCGACTGAGCCGGCGGCGTACCCGCGTGTCCGGAGTCACGGTGACGACCTGCGTGCCCGTGACGCGAAGTACATCGCTGATACGCATCCGGCCCTCCCTCCCCAAGGTTATGGCGTGTCTGTCTGGGCTTGCGCGGCGGCCGCACGCGGTACGGGGCACCCAGGGGGGAAGGTTCCCAGCCGGGCAACGTCGTAGCCCTGCGGGTAGCTGCGGACGCTGGACAGCTGACGGGCGAAAAACGGCTCTTTGCGGGCCGGCATGAACCTCACCACCGACGCGCGCAGGCGCAGTGCTCCCGCGGCCAGGCCGCGTTCCCAGGCAGACGGCCGACGGTAGCGGAAAGCCTCCAGCAGAGCATCATCCATCAGCGCCTTGGCGAATCTGTTCACGGCGCTCAGGGGGGCAAAGCGGTTGGGCGGGAACGTCGCCATCAGCCGCAGCGTCGCCTCAGACACCGCCAGGCCACCTTCGTCGAAGGCGAAATGCTCTCCTTCGAACTGGTCGAGGAGGGCACCGAACTGCTGGTGCGTTAGCGGGATGTCCTTGATTCCCATGTGCCGGCCCAGTTCGCGGTAGTAGTTGGCGCTGGCCGCGCGCTCGGCCTTGGTGAGGCGCCGCCAGCCGTACTTGTCGATCCAGCGGATCGGCATGACCACGAACGCAGCCAGTACGTAGAGCTTGTCATCGTTGGAGATGTTGTAGGCGCCGTGCATCTGGTTCATCCGCCGCACGGCTGCGCGGCCGTCCGGACTGGCCAGCCCGTGTTCCAAGATGGCGTCGAGGATCAGCGCGGTGTCGTCGTAGCGCTTCTGCGTGCGCTGGGTGAACTCGCTGGTCTCGTACAGCAAGCGCCCGATGCTCGGGACAGCGTAGGTGCGGTAGAGCGCGAAGGACAGCGACTGGTTCATATCCCACGGGAACTCATGAGCGGCCAAGATCCGGTAGATCTCGTGGTAGTCGCTGGCTGGATCGAGCTGGCTGATGCGCCGTGACCAGTAATGGCGATCCATATCCACCCCGCTGTCAGACCGCTCTCCGGTAACTCGGACCTTACGCCAGCCCCTGGCCCAAGCGGGATGATCTGGCTTCCGGGGGGCATGTCATAGTTGTTTGCAGCTGCCGGTTCCCGTCAAAGCACGCCTCAGCAGGGACAGATGCCCGGACAAGTGCCCAGGCGGCACGGCAGCGGGAGTCAAAGATGCACCGGAGAACCAGATGAGCCTGCCCGAGCGCCAGCAAGAGGTCCTGGACCAGATCGAGCAGAGTCTCCACCAGAGTGATCCGGGGCTGAGATCCATGTTCGCGGGCTTCGCCAAGCTGGCGTCGCCGACGGCCATGCCGGCGACCGGGGCCGGCACCGGCCGGCGGGCGATGATGATCTCGATCGTGGCGCTCAGCCTGCTGGGCGCGCTCTGGCTAATGGTCACCGTCGTCGCCACGGGTAACGCCTGCCCGGGCCTTCCGTCGGACCAGGCCGTGGTCAGCGCCGCGCAGCGGTACGCCGCCTGCAGCCACGACACGGCCGCCTGGAGCAAGGGCGGCCGCTGAGCGGCCATGGCCCGGCCGCCCTCAGTTCGGGCAGGCTCAGGCTGAGCGGGCCGGGTCGAGGAACTGAAGGATCCGGGCGGGCGCCGTCTGCTCCGTGTGCTTGCTGACCGGGACATCCCAGTACTCGGCCCGGTCCTTGCGAAAGAACACGGGAAGTGATCAGCGGAACCCTGGATTGATTGGCCCAACCATAATGCCTAACATAGAGTGAGCGTTTTACCTGCGTCCGTGAAGCCGTGTCGTCCGCGGCGACCGCAGTTACACGCGAAGGAGGAACGCGGATGGCCGGGTCGCGCGAAACCGTGCAGGCCAGGGAGGCCACTCCCCCCTCCCCGGTTGCTGTGTCCTCCCGCGCCGAGCCGAACCTGTTCAGCCGGGTCAGCGTGGGCCGGATCTCCGAGATCATCGTCGAGCAGATCCGGCTCCTGATGCGGCAGGGGCAGCTCAAGCCCGGAGACCGGTTGCCACCCGAACGGGACCTGTGCGAGCGCTTCGGCGTCAGCCGCGTCACCGTCCGGGAGGCCCTGCGGACGCTGGAATCGAGCGGACTGGTCGAGATCCGGGTCGGCGCGCGCGGCGGTGCGTTCGTCACCGTGCCCTCCAGCGACCGGGTCGGCGAGGGCCTGGCCGACCTGCTCACGCTTTCGGTAATCAGCGCGGCCGACGTGACCGAGGTCCGGATGATCCTGGAAGCCGGCATCGTCCCTCTCGTCTGTGAGCGGGCCACCGAGGAAGACCTGGCCGACCTGGAGCGCATCTGCGAACGGTCGGCGGAGGCGCTCGAGGCCGGCGACTACTCCATGGACCTGTCACTCGAGTTTCACATCCGGGTGGCGCAGGCGGCGCACAACCCGGCCGCGGTCATGCTGATCGAGTCCTTCCGCGGGCCCCTGCTCATGTCACTGCAGCAGGCGCGGGAGGCGGCCCCGGAGATGGGCAACCTCGGCACCCGGGAGCATGAGCAGTTCATTGAGGCTGTGCGCCGCCGCGATCCGGACGCCGCATCGACGATCATGCGCGAGCACCTGGAGCGCACCGCACACCGCCTGGGTCGCTGAGCCTGGGATTCAGGCCGTCTCGGCCAGGGGCACGTCCGGGTCGGCCAGGCGGCCGGGGTCGACCGGGCGGCCCCCCCGGACGAGTTCCTGGATCTGGTCGTTGACGTCCCAGATGTTGACGTTCATGCCGGCCAGCACCCGCCCGCCAGACAGCCAGAACGCGATAAACTCCCGCTTGCCCACGTCCCCGCGGAACACCACCTGATCGTAGCCACCCGGGGGCACGCACCCGGAGTACTCCATGCCGAGGTCGTACTGGTCGCTGAAGAAGTACGGCAGCCGGTCGTAGGCCACGTCCTGGCCCAGCATCGCGCGGGCCGCCGCGACCGGCTGGTGGCGCGCGTTGGACCAGTGCTCGACACGCAGGTACGTGCCGAGCAGTGGATGGTAGGCGCGCGCGGCGTCCCCGGCGGCGTAGATGACCGGGTCGGAGGTCCGTAGGGACGCGTCGGTGCGGACGCCGCCGTCGACGTCCAGGCCCGCGGCCTCGGCCAGGCCGGTGGCGGGGGCCACACCGATCCCGGTCACCACCGCGTCCGCGCTGATCTCGGTCCCGTCGGCCAGCCGGACGCCGGTGGCCGCGTCCGCGCTGACCAGTATCTCGGCCACCTGGGCGCCGGGCCGGAAGTCGACGTCGTGCTCGCGGTGCAGGTCCAGGAACACCTGGGCCACCTCTGGGCCCAGCACGCCCAGGAGCGGAAGCTCCGCCGCTTCGATGACCGTCACCGCGACCCCGGCGGCCCGGGCCGCGGCGGCCACCTCCAGCCCGATCCAGCCGGCCCCGACGATGGCGACCCGCGATACGGCCGCCAGAGTCTCGCGCAGCCGCTCGCTGTCATCCACCGTCCTCAGGGTGAGGACCCCGTTGGCGTCCGCTCCAGGCACCGGCAGCCGGACCGGTACCGCTCCGGTGGTCAGCAGCAGCCTGTCGTAGCCGACCGTTTCACCGCTGGCCAGGACAACCTGGCGCAGGTTCCGGTCGATGGCCGTGACCGCGGAGCCGAGCCGCAGGTCAATGGCGTGCTCGGCGTACCAGCCATCGTCATGGACGAAGATCGACTGCCGTTCCTCGGCGCCCTGGAGGTAGCCCTTGGACAGCGGCGGCCGCTCGTACGGGTGGTGCGGCTCCGCACCGACGAGGACGATCTGCCCGCCGAAGTCCTCGTCCCGGAGCGCCTCCGCTGCCCGGGCTCCGCCCAGCGAGGCGCCAACGATCACGAAGGTGGGTCCTGAGGGCATCGCGCTCGCCTCCTCATGCTCGGGATCACCTGGTAGCGCCATCTTAGAACGGCCTGCCCCGCCGCCCTGGGCATGAACGCCCCCCGGCCCCCGGCAAACGGCCACGATGGCGCCACCATGGACGCTCGCGCGACCACAATGACGCCACCGTGGGGTGAAACTTTGGGGGTTACGGCTGGAGAACGCCCTCGATCTCGAGGTCGAGCGAGACCTTGTCGCTCACGACCACGCCGTTGGTGCCAGGGATCACGCCGTTGAAGCTGATGCCGAAGTCGCTCCGGTTGATCTCGCCCTTGGCGGAGAAGCCCGCCCGCGTGCCGCCGTAAGCGTCCGGGCCGAAGCCGTTGATCTCCAGCCTGAGGGTGACCGGCCGGGTGACGTCCTTGATCGTGAGGTTCCCGTCGAGCAGGAAGTCGTCGCCGTCCTGGCGGACACCGGTTGAGTCGAACGTCATGGTGGGGTGCTTCTCGACGTGCAGGAAGTCCTCACTGCGGACGTGGTTGTCGCGGTCGCTGTGGCTCGTGGTGATCGACGAGGTGTCGATGACGGCGTGGACCGTGGACTGCAGCGGGTCGGCGCCGGTGGTAAACGTGCCCTCTACCTTCTCGAACTTGCCCCGGACCTTGCTCACCATCATGTGCCGGACGCTGAAGCCGACCTCGGAGTGGATGGGGTCGATCGCCCACGTACCGGCGACGTAGCCGGGGATCTCGGTAGCAGCAGTGCTCATGGCCTCTCCTATGGTGCTTCTACTGGTGTAGTTCTTAACTGTGCTTAGGTTCCCAATAGTAACCACGGTTACTTGAAGCGTCAAGTTCTTCTGTTTGAAGCTTAAAGCTTTCCCGTTAAGCCTGTATCCTCGTTACATGGCAGTAACCGGTACCGGTGGGGCAATGCGGGCGGACGCCGACGCGTCGCGCCTGGTTGCGGCCGCGACAGTGCCCGGGTCCTTGCCGGGGTCGTTGCCCGCGTCCTTGCCCGGGCCCGCGGAAACCAGTACCGGGCGGCCGCTGCTTTCGGGGTGCCGGGCGCGGGAGATCCTGCACCGCGTCGGTGATAAGTGGTCCGTCTTCGTGATCGACCGGCTCGGCCAGGGGAGCATGCGGTTCAGTGAGCTGCGCCGGGGGATCGACGGGATCACCGGCCGGATGCTGACCGTGACCCTGCGGGGGCTCGAACGCGACGGCCTGGTCTCGCGGACCATTCACCCGGTTATCCCGCCGCGGGTGGACTACGAGCTCACCCCAATGGGCCGGACCCTCCTGCAGACCATCGAGCAGCTCATCGACTGGGCCGACAGCCACGTCGCCGACATCCACGCGGCGCAGACGGCCTACGACGCCAGGCACGCGCAGGACACGGCGGAGGCTCCCAGCGCGGGCGACCCCGAAATCACCGCCTGCGAAGCGGCCGAAGCCGCCCACGACACGGACAACTCCAGCTGGGAAGCGGCCGACGAGGCCTAAGACGCCGGCGCCTGGCGCGAGCGGGGGCGCCCTTGCGGGGCAGGGCCTGGGACCGGGCGCGCCTTCCGGGGCGGAGGGGCGTTTGGCGCGAACTGCTGTCCGCGGGCGTGAGAAAGTTGCGGCAGGGCAGGACGATGAGGAAGGGCGGGCCGATGAAGCCGCTGCCAGAAGACTGGGACCGCGCCGTGGCCGTGGTGGCCCATCCGGACGATCTGGAGTACGGGGTGGCTTCGGCCGTCGCCCGCTGGACCGGCCAGGGCAAGACCGTGTCCTACCTGCTGGCGACGCGAGGCGAGGCCGGCATCGCGGGCATGCCGCCCGACCAGGTCGGCCCGCTGCGGGTGGAAGAGGAAAAACGCAGCGCGGCGGTCGTGGGCGTCAGCGAGGTCGATTTCCTCGACCACCGGGACGGGGTGGTGGAGTACGGGCTGCCGCTGCGGCGCGACCTGGCCGCGGCGTTCCGGCTGCTGCGGCCCGAAGTGATCATCACGATGAGCTTCGATCTCACCTGGGGCGAGGAAGGGCCGGTGAACCACGCCGACCACCGCGCCGTGGGATTGGCCGTGCTGGACGCCTGCCGGGACGCGGCCAACGGCTGGGTGTTCAGCGAGGACGGCCCCGCCTGGACCGGCATCCGCGACGCGTACGTGGCCTCATCGGGGAACCCCACGCACTTCGCGGACGTCACCGCGACCATCGACGCGGGGGTCGCGTCGCTGCGCGAGCACCGGGCCTACATCGATGGCCTGGGCCGGGAGTTCGACCCGGACGAATTCCTGAAGAACATGGCCGGCTTCGTCGGCCTGGCCGCCGGCTGTGAGTACGCGGTCGGCTTCCGCCGGTACCCGATGGGCTAGGGCGCCGCACCGCGGTAGACGCCCGCTAGGCCCGTTCGGCCAAACTGGGCTGGAGCACAGCCGACCGGGATGATGCAAAGATGGCGGCATGACGCTGAACGCCGCGCTGTCCACCCGGGCCCTGGCCGCGGCCTGGGCCGTCCCCCGGGCAAGGCGTAGGCTGCGGACGGGAGGCTGCCATGGAGTTTGAGCACATCCTGGTCGAGCGTTCGGGCGATTTCGCGACCGTCACCATGAACCGGCCGCAGCGCCGCAACGCCCTGTCCCTGGCGCACATGCGCGAGCTGATCACCGCGTTCCGCGACCTCGGCGACAGCGACCCCCTGGGGATCGTCCTGGCCGGTAATGGGCCGGCGTTCTGCGCCGGGCACGACTTCGCCGACGTCGCCGACGCTGACCTGCCGGCCGTCCGCTCCCTGCTCATGACGTGCACCGAGCTGATGACGCTGATCCAGCAGGTGCCGCAGCCGGTGGTGGCGCGGGTGCACGGGCTGGCCACGGCGGCCGGCTGCCAGCTGGTGGCCAGCGCCGATCTCGCCGTGGCGAGCGAGGACGCCGGCTTCGCCGCGCCCGGCGGGAAGGGCGGCTGGTTCTGCCACACGCCGATGGTGGCGGTGGCCAGGAACGTCGGCCGCAAGCGCGCCGCCGAGATGGCGCTGTCGGGGGACGTCATCGACGCCCCGACCGCGCTGGACTGGGGGCTGGTCAACCAGGTGGTGCCGGCCGGGCAGCTCGACACCGCCGTCCAGGATCTCCTCGACCGGGTGACCCGGGGATCCGCGGAGAGCAAGGGCATCGGCAAGCAGGCCCTTTACGCGCAGATCGACCTGGACCAGCCGAAGGCCTACGCCTACGCCGTCGAGGTCATGGCCGCGACCAGCCAGCTGCCCGACGCGCGTGAGGGCATGAAAGCATTCCTGGAGAAGCGCAAGCCCCGCTGGCGCCGCGGCCGCTGAAGCCGCTGACCGATGACGAGCGCGAGGCTGTAACGGGGCAGGCCATCATCGTCCATCGGTCTTCCGGTGACGGAATCGCTATGACAGGGTGATCGTCATACGTATAAAGCGGCGGTGAGCCGCTGACCTGTGAGAGGACAACGACGTGCCTCGGTTCATGGACTACCACGATGACCTGCAGCTTCCGGCGGGTGACATCGACCAGATCGCGCAGGGAACGCGGGAGGGTGCCACCGACGAGTTCGGCGTACGGCAGGTCGAGCTGTACCACAACGCGGACGGCAAGGTCTATTGCCTGCTGGAGGGCCCGGACGAGGACGCGATCCGCAAGCACCACGAGGCGATCGGCGTCCCGTGCGGCGACGTCCACCAGGTCGACGGGGTTCTCTGACACCAGCACGCAGTGCGCCCCGGCCCGGGGTATCCGGGCCGGGGCACAGGTCAGCGTGTGCTCATTGCGGACCGGGATCAGGGTTCAGGTGCCGGGCGCGGATGGGGGGACGGAGCGGGCAGTTCCGGGCTGGAAAAGTCCGTCTCGGTCTGGCTGCGGTCGGTCTCGGTCTGGCTGCGGTCGGTCTCGGTCTGGCTGCGGTCGGTCTCGGTCTGGCTGCGGTCGGTCTCGGTCTGGCTGCGGTCGGTCTCGGTCTGGCTGCGGTCGGTCTCGGTCTGGCTGCGGTCGGTCTCGGTCTGGCTGAGGTCGGTCTCGGTCTGGTCAGAAGGGCCATCGGGTGGTTGCTGTCCGGCAGGGAAGCGTGATCCCATCGTGGTGCTCCATCCTCCTCGGGGGAAAGCAGGGCGCACAGCGAGAACGAAAGCGTGCATCTCGGCGAGCTAAGGAATTGCTGCCTCAACGAGGCGATCCTGCCTGGCCAGCTGGCCGAGGCAGCCCGGGCATAACGCGGGCAGCGCCCGTCCCGGGCGTGGAACCGTGCGGGCAGCGGGCCCGGAGCGGTCGGAGGCACCCGGAGCGGCCAGGGTCTCCTGTGCGGCCGGACGGGCAGATTCCGGCTGGCTGCTGGCCCGGGTGATCAGCCCGGGGGTGAAGACGATGCGGCGGTGCTCGTGCTGCGCGGTGTGGTCTGCCTCTTCGAGTAGGAGTTTCGCGGCGGTCTGGCCGCGCTGGTACGTGGGCTGGCGCACCGAGGTCAGCGGGACCGCCGAGTCGGCGGCGACGTCGATGTCGTCGTAACCGACGATGGCGATGTCGCCGGGGACATGCGCGCCGAGCTGGCTCAGCCGGGCCACGGTCCGCCGGCCACCGGTGGCGGGCCCCAAGGCGCCGTCAACGGCCCGGGGCCACGGGCCATCCGGCACGGTCTATACGCCACAGGCGACGGCTGCAGGCCACCGCCACGGCCCACCGGCCACCGGCCACCGCCACGGCCACCGGCCCGGCCACCGGCCACCGCCACGGCCACCGTGGTCGACCCGGGACACTCTCATTATTTCGCTAGAATACTTGTGTTATCGATACTTTATTCGATAGAATCTACGTACTGTACAAGCTATCGAACAGGACGGACGATGTCGAGCGGCCCATCCCCTGGTCCTGGAGAGCGAAGCGAAGGCGTCTCGCCTCGCGACGGCGACGACTGGGGCCAGGAAGCGGTACTCGATGAGCTGATGGCCGCCTTCGACTCTGAACTGGGACAAACAGCGGCCGCCGGTAGATCCGATCAGGTGCCCGAGTGTATGGACGCCGGGTTTCTGCCGCGCGGCCGGGCAAGTGGGCCAGCCATCACGAACCTGGCGCGCGGTGGATGCGGAACCGGGTTCACTTCCGGCGCGGAACTGGATACTGCCCTGCCCGGGCCAGCTCTCGCCGGGTTTGCCGACGCCGCCGCCGGAAGCGATCGGGCCTACACCGATCTTGACGATGACCAACTCATCGGCACGCTAACGGCCTGGCAGAAGACCGAGGCCTGGGCCGCCTCGGGAAAGCTGTCGGCAGTCGCCGAACTGATCCGGCGCCGTCCCGGTGAGGCCGGCACGAGCGATGGCCCAGCTGGAGCGCCCGTTGGATGGGGGAAATTCTGCTCTGATGAGCTGGCTGTGGCGCTGGCCAGCTCCCAGCGGGCCGCCGAACGGATGCTGGGCGTGGCCTATGACCTAGCGTTCCGGCTGCCGCGTATCACCCAGGCCCTGACCGAGGGCCTCATCGACAGCTACAAAGCGCAGATCATCGCGGAGGCGACCCGGGTCCTGGACGACGCCGGGGCGGCCGCCGCCGAATCACTTGTCCTAGCGGACGTGGCCGGCAAGACTCCCGGCCAGATCCGCGCCATGATCGGCCGCGCCATCCTGCGGGTCGACCCGGACGCGGCGCGGCAACGCCGAGAGCAAGCGCAACGGGATGCCAGGGTCGAGCTGTGGCGTGAAGACGTCGGAACCGCCGCCTTGTGCGGGTTCGGACTCCCGCCCGATGAAGCCCTGGCCGCCGATCAGATGATCAGCAGCCGTGCTCTGGAGCTCAAAGCGGCCGGTATGGCCGGGACCATGGACCAGCTCCGGGTCCGCGCCTACCTCGATGTCCTGCTTGGCCAGGATTCTTCCCCGGTCCTGGCCGGCCAGGATTCCTCTGCTCGGCAGAGCACCGAAGGTGCGGACCCGGCCGAGACCGAAGGTCAGGGCCCGGCCGAGACCGAAGGTCATGGCCCGGCCGAGACCGAAGGTCAGGGCCCGGCCGAGACCGAAGGTCAGGGCCCGGCCGAGACCGAAGGTCAGGGCCCGGCCGAGACGGCAAATAGAGCCGCGGACGAGCCGGGGCGCCGGCGGATGGGTGCTGCGCGGGCCGACGCAAGCGAACTGCCGAACAGTGATCAGCCCGGCGGCGGTAGTAGCCAATCGGGCGGGGGTACTGGTTCTGGGCCCGCGGTCGGGATTGCCGCGCAGATCAACATGACTATTCCGCTGGCCACGCTGCTCGGCCTGGCTGAGCGGCCCGGCGAGGCAGCCGGGTTCGGCCCCCTCGACCCGGCCCTGGCCCGCGCCATGGCCACCGCCGCCGCCACCCACCCGGCCACCACCTGGTGCCTGACGGTCACCGACCAGGACGGGCATCCCACCGCCCACGGATGCGCGCGCCCCACCCGCCGGGCAGGACCAGGACCGGGGTACCGGACCGGGCCCGGTAGCGGGACAGGGGGACAAACCATCGGGCCACCGCCACCAGGAACCAGTTCGCCCGGCGGGCACGGCGGGCGCGGACCCCACGGGCGGGACGGTGGCGCTGATAACGGGCCACCCGGCGGGCACGGCAGGTCAGGCACAAGACCACGCGGGCGGGACGGTGACGCTGACAACGGGCCACCCGGCGGGCACGGCGGGTCAGGCATCTGGCGGCTCCGGCCTGTGGACCATGGGCCGGACCTGACTATCAACCTGGAGCCCCTGGCCGTCACCGACTGCGACCATCGGCACGAAACGGCCGCGCATGACCCCAGCGACAAACTCCGGCACCTCATCCACATCCGCGACGGGGAATGCACGTGGCCACCCTGCCGCCGCAGCGCCCGGCGATGCGACTTCGAGCACGCCATGTCATGGGAAACCGGCGGCCGGACGTGTGCGTGCAACGCCGGAGCCCGCTGCCGACACCATCACCGCCAGAAACAAGCCCCCGGCTGGCAACTGACCCAGCACCTGCCCGGCTACCACACCTGGACCACCCCATCTGGCCGCCAGTACACGTCGGGGCCCACGAGCTATCCGGTCTGATCGGCTGAGGCCGAGGCCGGATGGAACGGGTCCACGAGCTATGCGGTCTGACCGGTGGGGCCGGAGATGGGACGCCGCCCTCTGCGGGGGACAGGCCGCGCCGGTCACGATGGCCGGCCGATAGCGCCAGCCACGGCGTCGGTGACAGCCTCAGCGCCCTGCGGCCTTCGCGATGGGAATCGGGGGGTGCGGTTGTCCTGGAGCAGGGCCGTGAGCTGATTACCAGGGACGGCCGAGGCGAAATACCAGCCCTGGGCGGTGTCGCAGCCGAGCGCGGCCAGGCGGCTGGCCTGCTCGCTGGTCTCGACGCCTTCCACGGTCAGGTTCAGCCCCAGGGTGTGGGCCAGCCCGGCCAGGGCCGAGATGATCGGTTCGTCGGCCGGCCCGTCCCGCCACACTTCCTGGATGAAGGACGCCGACAGCTTGAGCGCGTCGACGGGCAGGCGGCGCAGATAGGCGAGGTTGGAATAGCCCGAGCCGAAGTCGTCGGCCGCGATCCGCACCCCCATTGCCGACAGCTTCTGCAGGGTCTCGAGCGGCCGGCTGTCGGCCTCGACGAGGGCGCTCTCGGTCAGCTCCAGCTGCAGCAGCTCGGGCGGCAGCTCGGTATCGGCCAGGGTCCGGGCCACGTCACCCACGAAACCCGGGTCCTGGGCCTGCAGCGGGGAGAGGTTGACGCTGATGAAGGGCGCGGTGCCGGGCCGGATCAGCTGCCACTGCGCCGCCTGGCGACAGGCGGTGTCGATCACCCAGCGGCCGATGGGGGTGATGACACCGCTTTCCTCGGCCAGGGTGATGAACGTCTCGGGCGAGAGCATTCCCAGGGTCGGGTGGTTCCAGCGCAGCAGCGCCTCGACGCCGCGCAACTCACCGCCGGGCAGGCCCACGATCGGCTGGTAAACGACGCTGAACTGGCCCGCTTCCAGGGCGGAGCGCATCGAGGCGATCAGCGTCAACCGGGTGTTGTCGTCGGCCTGCCGGGCCGGGTCGTAGACGGCCCAGCGCCCCGGTCCGGCGGCGCGGGCCCAGTGAAGGGCACTTTCGGCGTCCTTGACCACCTCTGGCGTCCGGGTCCCGGCCGCGGGCCGCTCGACGACCCCGATGCTGGCGGTGATGCCCACGCGATGGCCGCGAATGGTGAACGGCTGCTCGATCCGGGTCAGGGCCTCGCGGGCCAGCGCCACCATGACGTCGGCGCCGCCGGGATCCTCGACGAGCAGCGCGAACGTATCTCCGCCCATCCGGGCGACGGTCACGGCCAGCCCCGCGAACGGGTAGGTGAGCCGCCGCGCGACGGCGGCGAGGAGCCCGTCGCCGACGTCGTGGCCCAGGGTGTCGTTGATCGGCTTGAACCCGTCGAGGTCGACGTAGCAGAGGCCGATCCGCCCGGTGGGGCGCGCCAGCGCCGCGGCCAGCCGGTCGAGGAACAGCGCGCGGTTGGCCAGCCCGGTCAGCGGATCGTGCCGGGAGTGATAGGTCACCAGGGCCCGGACGTACCCCGCGGCCACCGCCTCCTGGATGGCGCTCACCGAGGTGTCACTCACCGGAGTGCCGTCGGGGGAACCGTCGGGCCCAGCGCAGGCCCGGGAACACGCGGACGCTAGGGAGCGGCCGATGACAGTGAGGCTGCGGCCCAGGGCGTCCGGGCCGACCAGGTTCGCGCCGACCAGGCCGGCGCCGATCTCGGCCGCGCGCTCGGGCTGGAACGGGACGTCGCGGGCGATCGCCAGAACGGCCTCGGCCAGCGGGCGCAGGATTTCCGCCAGCCCGGCTGAGCCTGCTGTCCCGGCTGAGCCCGCTGTCCCGGCTGAGCCCGCTGTCCCTCCTGAGCCCGCTGCTGCCCCGGCTGAGCTGATGGACCCATCGCGGCTGACGGCCAGCGCCGATACCCACTCGCCGGTGAGCACGTCGCACGGATCCGGCCGCGGCGCCGCGGTGGCCTGACCCCGCCGGCCGCCGTCCGGGTTCTGCTGGTTCATGTCCGCTCCTGCCGCACCAGGTCGCGCGCTTCCCCTCGGCCAGCTCACCGTCCGGGATACCCGTTCGGCCGGATCGCATGCGGATTGCCACTAATTGCGACCGTAATAATACTTCTGGTGCTTAAAAGCTACTCCTGGTCCCGAGCGAGAACTGGGCAAAAATGGTATTGATCGGACACGGATGTCTGCCTTCTCCCTTTACGCTAGGCCGTTCCGGGCAATCTCGGGCGGCATCCGCCAACCCGGTGCCGATAGGCTCCCAGAGATTGCGCTCGATGCGGGCGCGCCTGGTCGGCGAGATCCGGCAGGCAGATGACGCCACCGCAGCACGAGTGGACGCCATGCTGACCGTAAGGCCCGCTCCTTGCAGGATGGGCCCGGCGGATTTACTGGAGTCTAGTTCGCCGGCTTCCGGACGAACGTGCCATAGCCAGGCACCGACTCGATAAGGCCCTCGTCCTTCAGGATGCCCAGTGCCTTGCGGACGGTGTTGGTGGTGACGCCGAACTCCTCGGCGAGCCCGATGATGGCAGGCAGCGCCGACCCGGGCGCGTACTCGCCCGACGTGATCCGGTCACGCAGGGCCGCGGCTATCTGCCGCGAGGGGGGAACTGCCATACCACGCTCTACCACGGCATACATCGTGCGGGACGTATAACCTCAAGATCAACTCACCCTTGGCTATGGCATGGTATGCCACAGGGTGCTTTGATGGGTGACGTAGCGGAAGGGTGGGACCACGATGTCGGCAGGACGGGCGCGTGTGGCATTTGATCAGGTTGAGCGGAAGCAGTGGTTCGAGCACGAGCACCCGGACGTTGCCATTGAGCACTGCGCCGCGCCGGTCTGGCACTGGACGGCAGAATGGGTCGACGGCGACGGTACCCGCCGGGTGCTCGTCAACCACGAATTGTCCGGGTTGCTGGACGCGCTGTCTGATGCATTAAGCGGTTGACCCGCCAACCTTAACGGCGGTGTACGCGGACCCGGCAGGCGCCAGTGGCATCGCCGGTGACGATCCTCGGCGCCGACGAGAGAGGCGACGTGGACGTGGCGGACCACGACCTCACCGGGCCCACGCTCATCGTGGTCGGGAACGAGGCGAGCGGGCTCAGCGAGGCCTGGCGGGCGGCCAGCGACCGGATCGCCCGGATCCCGATCACCGGCTCGGCCAGCTCGCTCAACGCGGCCAGCGCCACGACCGTCCTGCTGTACGAGGCCCGGCAGCGGCGTACCGGGGCCGAGGGCTAGTTGACGGCCATCTCACCGAGCTCGGACCAGCCATCCTGCTCGACCGTCACGCTGACGATCTTGGGTGTCTCGGCGAGGTGCGGCGGCAGCGTCTTCTGCGCCTCCCTGAAGTGCGCGGACGACACGTGCGCCACCCCGGCGTCCTGATCCCGGAACGCCTCGACCAGGACATATTCGGCCGGGTTGTCCAGGCTCCTGGACCAGTCGAACCACATACAGCCGGGTTCGCCGCGCGTCGCGGCAGTGAAATCACGGGAGATCTCAGGCCAGCGGTCGGCGTCCTCGGGACGCACCAGGAACTTGGCGGTGATGAAGATCATTGGGCCTCCTTCTCGAGGGCTGGCGGCACCATGATCGCGCAGGGTGGCGGCGGATGTTAAGCGAGAAGCAGGGTACGGCACATATTGAGACGGGGCGCCGGACTTCGCCGCCATGCGCCAGGCGTACGGGAGGACGGCCACGGTGAGTGGTTCGGTAACACCGCCGAACGGGACGGCCGGCTGCTCACCTTCGGTGCGGGGGCGCACTTCTGCCCCGGGGCCAACCTGGCCCGCGGCGAGCTGGAGGAGGCGCTGGCGTTCCTGGCCCCCCGGATGCCGGCGCCCGCGCGGCACGGCATGGCGCGGCTCGGCGGCGTGGAGGGCATCTGCGGCTCGAGCACTCCCGCTGCGCTGGGACGCGGTTCCCGGGGGGCCACGGCCCGCCGGATGACGGCGCAGGCCATGCTTAGGCCTGTATGACCATCACAGACGCGCTCGTGCTGCTGGCCGCGGGCGTGGCGGCCGGCATCATGAGCACGGTGCTGAGCCTCGCCTCGCTCGTGTCCTATCCGGTCCTGCTCGCGCTCGGCCTGCCGCCGCTGGTGGCGAACGTGACCAATACGGTGTCGCTGGTACTGACCGGCGCGGGCTCGGCGGCCGGCTCGAGGCCGGAACTGGCCGGCCAGGGCGGCCGGGTCCGCCGGTTCGGCACGGTGACGGCGCTGGGCGGTGCGGCGGGCGCGGCGACCCTGCTGCTGGCCCCGGCCCAGACATTCCAGCTGGTGGTGCCGTTCCTGATCGCGGGCGCGTCCGTGCTGCTGGCCATCCAGCCGCGGATCAAGAGTCTCTCGGCGCGGCCAGAGGGCGAGCGCAGCATCGCGCTCAACGCGGCCCTGTTCGGGGCGGCGGCCTACGTGGGGTACTTCGGCGCGGGCGGCGGGGTGCTGCTGCTCGCCGTGCTCGGCGTCATGGTGGCAGAGACCCTGGCCCGGCTCAACGCGGTCAAGAACGTGATCAGCGGGCTGGCCAATTTCGTCGCCGCGGCGGCCTTCGCCGTCTTTGCGCCGGTGCGATGGTCATTCGTGGTCCCGCTGGCGGCGGGTTTCCTGATTGGCGGCTGGACCGGGCCGAAAATCGTCCGCCGGATGCCGGCTCCCGGATTGCGGATTGTGGTGGCCCTGGCCAGCCTGGCCCTCGCGATCAAGCTCGCCTTCGACGCCTACCGCTAGGCCTTCGTTAGGCCATCGCGGGTAACGCCGGAGGAAAATGCGTCATTTGAGACAATCGCCCGGGCCTTATCCAATTAAAATCACTCACATCTGGGATTGCATAGGTCTACCCTGTCTACATCAATAATACGGGGGCGTACCCGTGCGGGGCGATTTGGCGGGGGATCGGCCGCGCGTTGAGGAGCACCTTCAGCTGACGCCGCAGGCGACCCGGTGTACCGAGTGCGACGGAGAGGGGAGCAACACATGACCGCGCTCATCATCATCGCCCTCGTCCTGGGGGCCGGTTACCTCGTGTCCCTGCGCGTCCACCCGCTCCGGCGCTGCCCCGTGTGCAGGAGCACGGGACGGCACTTTGGGAGCTTCTACACCGGCTCCTATCGCCGCTGCCGCGCGTGCGGCGGCACCGGGCGCAAGGACCGGCTGGGCACGAAGGTCTTCTTCGGCGGCACCAACGACACCGGAATCTACGGCCCCCGGTAATTCACCGGTCTGCTGAATCGCCGATCATGATCAATACCTTGCCGGTGACGCCCTTCTCGACGGCCTCATGCGCCGCGGCGATATCGTCCAGCCGGAAACGATGGACCGGCAATGGCGTCAGGGCCCCCGCGCGCAAGGCGCCGGTGATGTCCGCGACCGCCTGATCCACCGCCGTCTCCGGGACCGTGTACAGCAGAACGAACCGCAGCGTGACGTTGGCGCTCATGCAGGCGCGTACCGGCAGGACCGGATCCGGGGCCGTGGCCGCGTACGTGACGACCACGGTCTCGGGGCCCGAAACGGCCAGGTCCGTGTCCAGGTTCGCCCCCAGGGCCACCTCGACCACGCGATCGGCCCGGCCGGCGTAGGCGCGCACCTCCTCGGCCACGTTCTGCTGGCGGTAGTTCAGCACCAGGTCGGCACCGGCGGCGCGGGCGAGTTCACCCTTCTCCGGACTGCTCACCGTGGCGATGACCCGAGCACCGTCCCGTTTGGCAAGGTCGATGGAGAAATGACCAACGGCCCCCGCGCCGCCCGCGACCAGCACGGTCTTGCCGGTCACCGCGCCGTCCGCGAACACGCAGCGGTGCGCGGTGATGGCCGGGACGCCCAGCATCGCGCCCAGCTCCATGTCCGCGTTGTCCGGGAGCGGGACCGCATGGCGTTCGGGCACCACGGTCCACTCGGCGGCCGTCCCCCACTTCCGCCCGGCGGCCAGGAACAGCCAGACCCGCTGCCCGGCGCGGGCCGGATCCACTCCCGGGCCGACGGCGTCGATCACCCCGGCGCCGTCCTGGTCCGGGATCTGGAATCCGTCGATCGGGCGGGGGACCGCCCCGCTGCGGGCCTTCACGTCGGTCGGGTTGATCCCCGACACCGCGACGCGGACCCGTACCTCGCCCGGGCCGGGCTCGGGCCGGGCGATCTCGCTGACCTTCAGCACGTCCCGGGCCGGCCCGGTGGCCTCGTAGAGAGCCGCCTTCATTGGTGTCCTCCTCGGCGAACAGGTGTCCGCTGCACATTGCCCATCCTCGCACCGGGGCCAGTTGGATAGGATCGCCAATCGTGGAACAGCGGGTGCTCGGCAAGACAGGCAGGCCGGTCTCGGTCATCGGGCTCGGAACGTGGCAGCTCGGCGCGGACTGGGGGAACGTAAGCGACTCCGAGGCGCTCGCCGTGCTGTACGCGGCGGTCGAGTCCGGCGTCACGTTCCTCGACACCGCCGACGTGTACGGTGACGGCCGCAGCGAGCGCGTCATCGGCCGGTTCATCGCCGGCAACGCCGGGCAGGGCGTGACCGTCGCCACCAAGATGGGCCGCCGGGCCGACCAGGTGCCGGGGAACTACACGCTGGAGAACTTCCGCGCCTGGACGGACCGTTCCCGGGTCAACCTCGGCGTGGACACCCTCGATCTGGTGCAGCTGCACTGCCCGCCGGCCGCGGTGTACGCCACCGACGCCGTCTTCGACGCCCTCGACACCCTGGTCCGCGAGGAACGCATCGCGTCCTACGGCGTGAGCGTCGAGACGTGCGCGGAGGCACTCGCCGCCATCGCGCGCCCGGGCACGGCGACCGTGCAGATCATCCTGAACGCGTTCCGGCGCAAGCCGCTGGAGGCGGTCCTCCCGGCCGCCGCCGCGGCGGGAGTCGGCATCATCGCCCGGGTGCCGCTCGCCTCCGGCCTGCTGTCCGGCCGGTACACACGGGACTCCACCTTCGCCGCCGACGATCATCGTTCGTACAACCGGCACGGCGAGGCGTTCGACGTCGGGGAGACGTTCTCCGGGGTCGACTTCGAGGCCGGTGTGGACGCGGCGCGGGAATTCGCCGCGCTGGCGCAGCCCGGCGCGACGCCCGCGCAGACCGCGCTGCGCTGGGTGATCCAGCAGCCCGGCGTCACGACCGTCATCCCGGGGGCACGCAACGCCGGCCAGGCGGGGCAGAACTCCGCGGCCGCTGACCTGCCCGCGCTGGACGGCGCGACCCTCGGCGCGATCGAGAACCTGTACGACAAGTACTTCCGGGCCGAGGTCCACGCGCGCTGGTGACGGCCGCCCCACCCCGTGGGCCCCGCCCGGGGCCGCGCCGGGGGATGGAGGGACTGCCGCCAAGCCGCGGTTGGCTTCCAGCGAGGACCACCCCGTCTGGCTGCTGACCGTCACGCGGCACTGGAACATCGACCGGCCCGACCCGAGGCAAGGCGACCGGCCCGTCACGCCGTGAGCGGGTCGCCGCGGACCCCTCCCAGCGGAGCACGCAAGATCCCAGAAACCTTTGAGCAACCTCACAGGCGTTTCACCTGGCCAGCCCCGACTTCTTGCTGGAAGATAAAGATCATCACAATTCAGCATCAATACCGGGCGAATGGGAACCAAACGTCATGGGCCAAGCGCCCGGAGAGGGAGGCTATGCGTCCGCAGAGCGGGAAGACCGAGGGGGCGCACGAGCCAGGGTCCTCGGACCGGCCGCGGGGATCACACTGGCTCCGGTGGCTGGCCAAGCCATCCGCTCGCTTCATCAGCACCTCGGTGCTCGCGACGCTGGCCATCATTTTCGCCACCCCCGCCGACGGGGGCACCGGCGTCCTGACCGCGCGCATCGCTAAGATCGTCGGGCTCGCGTCGTCCCCGGCGCGCACCGGGCAGCCGTACGGCGGCACCCCGGCCGTCGGCGCACTGTTCACTACCAGCAACGGCCGGCTCGGGACGCATTTCTGCACGGCCAGCGTGGTGAACAGCCCGCACGGGGACCTGCTCGTCACCGCGGCGCACTGCGTCACCGGCACGCCGGGCACGATCGCGTTCGTGCCGGGATACGCAGACGGCGAGGCCCCCTACGGCATCTGGGACGTCGCGCGGGTGTTCACCGACCAGGCCTGGAACAACTCAACCAGCGAGGACGACGACGTCGCCTTCCTGCAGGTGCGGCAGAACACCGCCAGTGCCCCGATCGAGGACGTCACCGGCGCCGAACAGCTCGGCATCGACCTGCCCGAGGTCGAGCTGACGCGGGTGGCCGGCTACCCGAACGGCGCGAGCGAGCCGATGATCTGCCAGAACTGGACCAAGGCGTTCAGCGAGGCGCAGCTGGAGTTCGACTGCGGCGGCTACCCGAACGGAACGAGCGGCGGCCCGTTCCTCGTGCAGGTGGACAGGGCCACCGGGCAGGGCACCGTGATGGGGGTCATCGGCGGCTACGAGCAGGGCGGCGACGACCCAGCCGTGTCCTACTCGGCGGTATTCGGCCAGAACGTCGCCGCGCTGTACAAGACGGCCGAGGCCGACAGCTAAGGTTCAGGCGCCGGCTGGGCGGAGCCGGCCCCCGGAGGGGTCCACCGTTCCGTAGTCCTCCTCCGGCGGCGGGACAGGTGATCCTATGCGCCGGGCCCTCGGGCACTCCGATCAGGGCCTGCGGGTGACCAGGGTGGGGGCGTCAGGGCTTGCGGGCGACCAGGGCGTAGCAATAGGCCTCGGCCGGGTTCGGCGGTAGCGGGCGGCCGGGATCGGGGCGCCACTCGGGGAGCCACACGATCCCCGGCTCTTCCAGCCCGAGGCCGTCGATCAGCCGCAGGATGTGGTCCCGGCTGCGGACATGCGCCGACGCGGTCGCCTGGTCGTAGACCTCGGCGGCCTCGTTGACCTCCGGCGTCGCATCGGCGCTACCGTGCGACATGACCAGGTAGCTTCCGGATGGGAACGGCTCGAGGAGCTTCCTGATGAGGCCGCCCGGGTCGTCGTCGTCGGGGACGAAGTGCAGGATGGCGACGAGCAGCAGGGCGACCGGTCGCTCGAAGTCGATCAGCGCCCGCAGTTCCGGGTCGGCCAGAATCTCGTCCGGCTGGCGCAGGTCGTGCGCCACGATCGTGGTACCGGCCACACCGTGCAGCAGGTGCCGGCCGTGCGCCAGCACCACGGGGTCGTTGTCCACGTAGACCACGTGGCTGCCCGGCGCCGCCTCCTGCGCGACCTCGTGCACGTTGCGCACGGTCGGGAGACCGGCGCCGACGTCGATGAACTGCCGGATGCCCCGGCTGACCGCGAGGTAGCGGATCGCCCAGCCGATGAAGGCGCGGTTCCACTGGCAGGCGGTGCGGACGTTCGGCAGTACCTGGGCGATCTGCTCAGCGGCCGCCCGGTCGGCCGGGTAATTGTCCTTCCCGCCGAGCAGGTAGTCGTATATCCGCGCCGTACTCGGAATGTCCGGCCTGAACCTTTTTCTCCAGCCCTCATTTTCGGTCACCGCATTACTCCATGGAAGCCGTGATAAAGAAAGTGCGCTGAACACTTGCATTACGGCACAGAGGCCGCACGTAAATGGATCAGTTATCACGGCGCGCCGAGGGGGGTGCGGCGCCGCATTCGGCCGAACGGTACATATCGGTCTTATCGGACAGAACCGAGCTATCGCGCCTACCACGCTAGCCGGCCACGCCGGCCCGGCGACGCGGCCGGCCGGTGACTCACGTGCCCGCCACGTCCACGCCAGTCTACGGACGTGCACGGAAGCGTCCACTTCAGTTTTCTGAAGGAGCCGGGCGCGCGGCGGGGCCGGGGACGGCCCAGACGTCACCGTACCGGTCGGCCGGGACCGTTCAGTGGCCGCATGAGCACGCTGCGTACGACACGGATCGCCTCGTAGGCGCACTTCGACGGCCGCGCGGCACCGTCCGCCCGGCCTCCCGCGGGGGTGCCGGCCGGGCCGGCCGGGCGGGGCGCCGGAGCGGCAACCGGGCGAAAACGCATTTAATGGATTCACAACTTGCGCGGCGCAACCTGCCGGCCAGGCACACGAGGGCATGGCGTGAAATCCCATATGCGTTATGATTGCTTTGGCACGACAAAGTGCTATACGGCGGAACGCAATTGCGCCAATGATGTGCATAGATAGGACACTTCTGGATGACAGTTTTGTCTTATTTGCCTCAAGTACTCGTGACAGGTTTGTCTGGACATCAGTGTAGCCGGTTGCGACAGAACTGTCTTAGCGGTGACGGCATCCGGGCCCGGGAAGCGGCCGTTGGCCCGGACGGATCGCTCTGGGGCGATCGAGGAGAGGACAGGTGGGTCTGATGACGGAGGTGGCACACGGACCGACCGTCCTTCGCATCCTTCTCGGCACGCACTTGCGGCGTCTGCGCGAAGGCAGGCGGATCTCGGCCCAGCAGGCGGCGAAAGTCATCCGCGGGTCGGAATCCAAGATCAGCCGGATCGAGCTGGGCAGGAATGCGATCAGGGAAATCGACATCCTGGACCTGCTGACCTACTACGGCGTGGACCACGACGAGCGCGAGCAGTTGCTGACCCTGGCCGAGCAGGCGAACCGCCCGGGCTGGTGGCACCGCCACACCGACATCCTGCCCGAGTGGTTCCAGACCTACGTCGGGATGGAGGAGTCCGCGGCGTCCATCCGAATCTACGAGCCGCAGTTCGTTCCCGGTCTGCTGCAGACCGAGGGCTACGCCACGGCCGTCCTGGCCCTGGGCGACTTCTCTCCCGAGGAGGCGGAACGCCACGTGCTGGTCCGTAAGGAACGGCAGCGGCGCTTCGCGAGCGGCGAGCTGAAGCTGTGGGTGATCATCGAGGAGCCCGCGCTGCGGCGCCCGGTCAGCGATGCCCGCACGCAGCGGGACCAGATCAGGTACCTGCTGGAGGCGAGCGAACGATCCAACCTCACGCTTCAGGTGGTGCCGTACGGCGTCGGGGGGCACGCGGTGCCGAGCGGGTTCAGCGTGCTGCGGTTCGGTGACCGGGAGCTGCCCGACATCGTCTACGTCGAGCACCTGACCAGCGCCCTCTACCTGGACAAGCAGGCCGACGTCGACCAGTACGTGCTGGCGATGGAGCGGCTGAGCATCGTCAGCGCGCAGCCGTCCGCGACTCCGGACCTCCTGCGGTCGATCATCGGCGAACTGGATGGGCAGCGATGAGCCGCTTCCGCAACGGTATGCGCGCCAGTGAGCTGCGGGGCACCACGTGGGTAAAGAGCAGCCGGAGCGGTCCCACCGGGGGCAACTGCGTGCAGATGGCCGTCCTGCCGGGCGGCGGGATCGCGGTGCGGAACTCCCGGCATCCCGAGGGCCTGGCCCTCATCTTCACCGGCGCGGAGTGGAACGCGTTCATCCACCGCGTTACCAGGGACGCGCGCCCGGGGACCTAACCGGATAGATGTGACGGGTCCCGCTACCCCTCAGCGGGACCCGTCACCCCCAACGCCCGGAGTAAAGGCCCCGGGACGATCTTTAGCTAGGAAGGTCGAAGACGATCTTTAGCTAGGAAGGTCGAACTCGCCGTTCTTGGCACCAATGAGGAAGCACTCCCACTCGTGCCGATTGAACACATGCGGCGTCTTAACGCGGTCCTTGGTGTCACGGACCGCCACGCCACCCTCGGGCAGGTGGGCTATCTCCACACACCCGCCGGTGCTGCTCGCGCTGCTCTTGAACCAGCGCACTCCTGTGAGGTCGGTTTCCATCCGCCTCTCCTTTCGATGGACTACTTTCGATGTACTACCGCGGTTCTATCTGGACCTGCTGTTGGGCAACCTGGCCCCGCTGTCGGGCAACCCAGGCCCGCCGGGACGATGCGTCGCCCGTCCGGCCCCCGGCTTGGTCATTCGAGATCTTCCGCCGTCTTGGAGATCAGGTCAGCAGACGCACCCGGCGACAGGGCCGTCGCCCGGAGACGGTCGAACGCCTCCGCGCAGGTGCGCACTTCCCGATCTTTCTCCAGGTAGATGATCCCGGCCAGGGACTCGACGTACGCCACATCGGCGTCGGCCCGCTCAGGAAACTCGAGGATGGAAAAGGGCCCTCTCAGACCCGCGTGCGACCCGCTGTCGAACCGCAGCACCTGGAGCGTGACGTTCGGCATCTTGCTCGCCTCGGTCAGCCGCGCGAGCTGACCGCTCATGACCGTGGGCCCGCCGATGGTGCGCCGGATCACGGCCTCGTCCATGATCACCCATACGTCGAGCGGCGGATTCCGGTCCAGCATCTCCTGGCGCTTCATCCGCAGGTCGACGAGCCGCTCGATCTGCTCGTCGGTGTCCCGGTTGTTCACTTCCCGCAGCACGGCCTGGGCGTATTCCGGCGTCTGGAACAGCCCGTGCACGACCTCGGCCTCAAAGCTGCGCAGCCCGGCGGCTTCGGCCTCCAGCCCGACATAAATCCCGAACCCGGTCGGCAGCACGTCGTCGTAGACCGACCACCAGCCCTTGCGGTGACCTTCGCGCGCCATGTCGATCAGGACCTGGCGCTGAGCCGGATCGGTGACTCCGTACATCTCGAGCATCGCGCTGAGGTACACCAACTTGGTCGGCGCCTTGCCCGTCTCGATGCGCGACAGGGTGGACGCGGCCACACCGAGGTGCTCGGCCACCTCTTCCAGCTTGATGGAGTGAGACTCCCGTAGCCGACGTAGCTCAGAACCGAGCCGCCGGCGACGCACGGTCGGACCCATCGTCATGAGCGACTCACCCCCTCAAGGAATCCGGCCGCACGATACCCGCTTTTGCGAGCCGAAGCACGTGCGTGCAGATCGCCGACCATACATAGCACACGGTAACGAGATCACTTCGTACCGTTCGTTGACAAGGATGACGATACAACAGCAGCGCTCGGGATGAAATCCCATCCGGGATTTCACCCGAGAAATTTGTTTCATGCACTTGCGCCGCGCCGTCCATGCGGACCATCATCGTTTCTGACGCACGGTGATGGCATTATTACCCAATGCGGTCCCGGGCTGCGAACAAGATATCCATGGTCATAGGGGGAGGAATGAGGCATGGAGCAGACGCCAACGGGCGATGATCGGCCCAGCCAGCCATGACGCCCGCAGCGGTTGTCCTCGGTAGCCTGACCATCCGCGGACGTCCCGAGCAGGTGTCCAGGGCCAGAGCGTTCGTCACGGCGCTGGCCGGGCCGGCCGCGGAGACGGCCGCCTTGCTGACCTCGGAACTGGTGGCCAACGCGGTGCTGCACACCAGTTCGGGCCACGACGGCGGCACCGTGACGGTCGTGGTCAGCGACGTACCCGACGGCCTGCTCGTGGAGGTCGTCGACGACGGGTCGCCGGACGGCGGCCCCGAGGTGAGCGGGGACCGGTACGCCACCAGAGGCCACGGGCTTTTCCTGGTCGAACAGCTCGCGGCGCGGTGGGGCTTCGTTCAGGACGGCGCTGGGACGACCGTCTGGTTCCAGGTCGAGGCCGGAAGCGATCCGGCCCGGGATTGACAACTGGGCGGTTAGCCTGGACGGATTCCCGGGCCCGTCAGCCCGGGACGGAAAGCGGGGCGCGCTAGACCGGGACGGATTCCCGGGCCCGTCAGCCCGGGACGGGTACCCAAGCCTGGCCGGGCGGCCGGTGCGCCGCCCACGTGACCGGGCGCAGCCGCGCCCGCAGCCAGCGGGCGAACGCGACATCGTCGTGGTCCCGGCCGAACAGGACAGCGTCCCCGCTGTGGCGTTCGGCGATATGCCCAGCCCCGTCCACCGTCACCGCGGCCGGGGCGAACGAGGTAAACGGGAGCCCGAGCGCCGCGGACAGCGCGATCGGGCTGGCCGGGACGACGGCCGGGTGGTAGCGCGAGAAGAACTGACGGCAGTGCGCCGCCAGCACGCCCGCCCACGGCGTTGCCGCACCGCCGGCCAGTGCGGTGAACACCGGGGAGGTCACGGTGATCTCGGCGGCCCGGCGGAATGCGGCATCGACGCTCACCAGGCGCAGATAACACGCCGAGGCCAGAACCGGGCGGCCGGCGGACGGATCGAGGCGGAAATTGCGGGGCGGCAATGCGGCCCGGCCTTCCCCGCGATTCAGCGTCCCGGCCAGCTGGGTGATGAACAGTTTCCGCGCCAGGGCCGGTTCGGGCCCGAGGACCGCCGCCAGGTTCGACATCGGCCCCAGGCCGATCCAGCGGGCGACGCCGCCGGCCCGGCCGCAGGCCGCCGCGACCGCGCGCGCGACGTCATCCGGCTGGCGGCCGACCCATTCGGGCGTCAGCCCGGCGGCGAGAAAACACGGCGTCGCGCTGAGCTGCCGCCCGGCGACCACTGGCACATCCGGCCGCCCCACGCTGTCGAGCAGGAACCGCGCGAACCGGGCCCGCTGTCCGGACAGCTCGTCGGACGTGACCACCAGCGCCAGCTCCGGCAGCTCACGGGCGGCGATGACCAGCGACATCGCGTCGTCGGGCTCGCCACCGACGTCGGTGTCGAGGATGACGGGCAGCCGTTCCCGTGACGAGGCGGGCGCCCACCGGGCCGTCATGGTCATGGCGTCCGGCTCCATCCCGTGTCCAGGGCCGGCTAAACCGAGGCCTGGCGGATCACGGCCCGCCCGGGCCTGCCCGGATCCTGATCAGATCTTGCCCTCATCTCGACCAGGAGAAACCCATCTCATTTACTAAGAGTCACAGTTTTTGTTAACTATAGGTAGCCTAGCTACCCGGGCCGGCCAGGCCGCGCCGGTAGGCGAAGCTGACCGCCTGGGCCCGGTCCCGGGCACCGATCTTGGCCAGCAGGTGATTGACGGGGCCTTTCACGGTGGCCTCGCTGACCACCAGACGCTGGGCGATCACCGCGTTGGACAGCCCCGCCGGTCCGGGTGGCCGAAGCGCGGGTTAGGCCGCGGCCACGGCCGCCAGCACGCCGGAGCAGATGCGGGCCAGGTCATCGTCGCCGGTGACGTACGGCGGCATGGTGTAAACGAGATCGCGGAACGGGCGCAGCCAGACGCCCTCCGCGACAGCCGCCTTCGTCGCCGCGGCGATGTCCACGTCGTGATCGAGCTGGACCACGCCGATCGCGCCGAGCACGCGGACGTCGGTGACCCCGGGCAGCGCCCGGGCCGGGGCGAGCCCGGCGCGCAGCCCCGCCTCGATCCGGCGGACCTGCGCCTGCCAGCCGCCGGGGTAGCCGGTGAGCAGCACCTCCAGCGAGGCGCTCGCGACCGCGCAGGCCAGCGGGTTGCCCATGAACGTCGGCCCGTGCGCGAGCACTGGCACCTCCCCGCCGGAGATGCCTGCCGCGACCTCCGGCGTGCACAGCGCGGCGGCCAGCGTGAGATAGCCGCCGGTCAGCGCCTTGCCCAGGCACATCACGTCCGGGCTCACCCCGGCGTGGCCGGCCGCGAACAGCATCCCGCTGCGGCCGAAGCCGGTGGCGATCTCGTCGAAGATCAGCAGCACGCCGTGCTCGTCGCAGGCGGACCGCAGCACGCGCAGGTAGCTGGGGTCGTGGAAGCGCATCCCGCCGGCGCCCTGCACCACCGGCTCGACGATCACCGCGGCCAGTTCGTCCGCGTGCCGGGCGATCAGTCCGGTCAGCCCGGCGGCGTAGCCGGGGTCCAGGCCGGCCGCGAAACCGGCCGGCGGCAGGCCGGCGAAGACCTGCTGGGGCAGCACCCCTTCCCACATCCGGTGCATGCCGCCGTCAGGGTCGCACACGGACATCGCCCAGAACGTGTCGCCGTGGTACCCGCCGCGCCAGGTGAGGAGCTTCCGCTTGGCCCGCTGGCCGCGCGAGCGCCAGTACTGCAGACACATCTTGATCCCGACCTCGACCGCGACCGAACCGGAATCGCACAGGAAGACGTGTTCCAGGCCGTCCGGGGTCAGCGTGGCCAGCCGGTCACACAGCCGCACCGCTGCCTCGTGGGTCAGGCCGCCGAACATCACATGGCTCATCCGGTCCAGCTGCGACCGGGCCGCCGCGTCCAGGGCCGGGTGCCGGTACCCGTGGATGGCCGCCCACCACGACGACATTGCGTCCACCAGTTCGGGGGCGTCCGGCCCGGCCAGCCGGAGCCGGACCCCGGACGCGGATTCCACCGGCAGCGGGGGATGCGTGCCCGGCATGGGCGCGTACGGGTGCCAGACGCGCAGCCGGTCGGTTTCAAGGAGCTGAGTGGTCCGCATCCGGCCAGGCTACGGCGAGGCGCTCGTGACCGGCCCAGCGACCCCGGCCGGTAGGCCGGGTGAGCGGCCGGTGTGCCGGCGAAGTACCGCCGCGGGGCGCGGAGCGCATGCGGGGGGCTCCGGGGGGTCGTCCCCCCGGGCCAGCACTGGGTTCCGGGGGGTCGCTCCCCCGGGCCAGCACATTACTATCGGCCGCTGGCGCTGCGGCCCCGCGACGATGAGCCACGCCCGCGCTTTTCCCGCATCCGCATCGATACCTTCAGCGGGCTGCCCTCGAAGCCGAACTCCTCGCGCAGTTTCCGCTCCACGAACCGGCGGTAGGCGGCCTCCAGGAACCCCGTGGTGAACAGCACGACGTGCGGGGGCCGGATCCCGGCCTGCGTGGCGAACAGGACCTTCGGCTGGCGCCCGCCGCGCACCGGCGGCGGGGTCGCCGCGATCAGGCCGGTCAGCCAGCTGTTCAGGCGCCCGGTCGGGACCCGGGTCTCCCAGCCCGCCAGGGCCGTCTCGATCGCGGGGACCAGCCGGTCGACATGCCGCCCGCTGGTGGCGGAGATATTGACCCGCGGCGCCCAGCGCGCGTTGTACAGCTGCCGGCCGATCTCGCGTTCCAGGTAGTGCTGCCGTTCCTCGTCGACCATGTCCCACTTGTTGAACGCGATGACGAGGGCGCGCCCGGCCTCGATGACCATCGAGATGATCCGCAGGTCCTGCTCGGTCAGCGGCTGGCTGGCGTCGATCAGCACCACGGCGACCTCGGCGACCTCCAGGGCGCCCGCGGTCCGCAGCGCCGCATAGTAGTCGGCGCCCTGGCTCTCCCGGAACCGCCGCCTGATGCCGGCCGTATCCACGAACCGCCAGGTCTTGCCGCCAAGCTCGATCAGCTCATCCACTGGGTCCCGGGTCGTGCCGGCCTCGGCGTCGACCAGCACCCGCTGCTCCCCCGCCAGCTTGTTCAGCAGGCTGGACTTGCCGACGTTGGGCCGGCCGATCAGGGCCACCCGGCGCGGCCCGGACGGCCGGGTGCGGGGCTGCGGCGGCGGTTCGGGCAGGGCCTCGAGAACGGCGTCGAGCAGGTCACCGCTGGCGCGCCCGTGCACCGCGCTAACCGGGTAGGGCTGGCCGAGCCCGAGCGACCACAGCGACGAGGCGGTCAGCTCGATGGCGGCGTTGTCGACCTTGTTGGCCGCGACCACAACAGGCACGCCGGAGCGGCGCAGCACGTCCGCGACGGCGTCGTCGGCGTCGGTGGCCCCCACCGTGGCGTCCACGACGAACAGCACGGCGTCGGCCGCCTTCGCGGCGATCCGGGCCTGCCCGGCGATCCGCGCCGCCAGCGATCCCGTCTTCTCCTCCGACGGCTCCCAGCCGCCGGTGTCAACCAGGGTGAACTGCCGCCCGCGCCAGTTCGCGTCGTAGGCGACCCGGTCGCGGGTGACGCCCGGGGTGTCCTCCACGACGGCCAGCCGGCTGCCGATGATCCGGTTGACCAGCGTGGACTTGCCGACGTTCGGCCTGCCGACCACCGCCACCACGGACCGTTCGGCCATCTCATCGTCGTTTATTCCGCCGAACGGGACCTCTGCGGGGTACTCGTCGTCCAGGGGGTACTCGCGGTCCGCGGCGTCGTCGGGGGAGGAGTCGTTTACCTCCGGCACCCCAGGGACGAATTCGTCGTCGGTGCTGAAGGCGGCGGCGTCGTCGTCCGGGCTCACCGGGTCGTCCTCGCGGTATCGGGGAGCTTGGCCCGCTGAATCGCCAGGCCCGCGATCATCTCCACCACGTCCTCGAGCGAGAACAGCGTCGAATCGACGTCCACCGCGTCCGGGGCCTTCGCCATCTGCGCCGCGTCCATCCGGTCCCGGCGGGCCTGCTCGGCCTGGGTCGCGGCGACGGTCGCCGTGGCGTCGCCGGCCAGGTCGGCGGTGCGGCGGGTGGCCCGGGCCACTTCGCTGGCGGTGAGGAAGACCTTGACCACCGCGTCGGGCGCGACCACCGTGCCGATGTCACGCCCCTCTGCGACGATGCCCCGCCCCTCGGCCCGGGCGCGGGCGATGATCTCGCGCTGCATGGCGATCAGCCGCGCGCGGACCTGCGGGATGCGGGCCACCGCGGACACCGCGCCGGACACCTCACGGGTCCGGATCGCCGCCGACACATCCCGGCCGTCGACCGTCACCCACGGGCCGTCGGGGTCGGTCCCCACCTCGATGACGGGATCACCGACGTGCTGGGCCACCGCCTCAGCGTCATCGACCGGGATGCCATGGGCCAGCAGCCACCAGGTCAGGGCCCGGTACATGGCGCCGGTGTCGAGGTAGCGGAGGCCGAGGGCGCGGGCCGCCCCGCGCGAGGTGCTCGATTTTCCCGACGCTGACGGACCGTCGACGGCGATGACGATTCCGCTGCCCAATGATCCGCCGTGGCTGTCCGCAGAAATGCTCACACCCGCAAGGCTACCGGCGGACGGGCCATCCACCGGCCGTAAGGGCGTTAATCAGCGGCCCGGCGGACTCCGGCCGGACCGAAAGCTCGGCCACGCCCACCGGCGCCCCGGGTGAGTGCTCGATGCCGACGTCCTCCACGTTGACGGAGGCCTCGGCGGCCGCGGCGAACAACCGCGCGAGCTCACCGGGGCGGTCGCTGATGACCACCTGCACGGCGGTGAACGCGCGGGCCGGGCCGCCGCGCTTGCCGGGGATGCGGGCCACGCCCGCGCGGCCGTGCTCCAGCAGCACGGTCAGGCCCTTGCTGCCCTCCGGGGAGGCGTCCGGCCCGGTTTCCAGGATCCGCGCGGCCGCCGCGATATCGCCGGCCACCGCAGCCAGGACGGCCGCGACCGGGGCGGCGTTCCCGGTCAGGATCTGCGTCCACAGGCCGGCGTCGCCGACGGCGATCCGGGTGGCATCGCGCAGGCCCGGCCCGGCCAGGCTGAGGGCCTCCGGCGGCACCGATTCCGGGGCCAGTTGCGCCGCCATGGCCGCGGCGACGACGTGCGGGGCGTGTGAGATCAGCGCGACCCAGCGGTCGTGGGTGTCCGCGTCCGTCACGACCGGCTCGGCTCCGCACGCCGTTACCAGCGCGGTCACCGTGGCCACCGTTACGCCAGAGGTCTCGGGAGCCGGGCACAGCGCCCAGGCCCGGCCGAGGAAGAGATCCGCGCGGGCTGCGGCCGGCCCGGACCGTTCCCGGCCGGCCAGCGGATGCCCGGGCAGGTAACGGGAGATGTCGCAGCCGGCGTCCCGGGCCCGGGCCAGGGGCAGCGCCTTCACGCTGGCGACGTCCGTGTAGCAGTGCGCCAGGCCCGCGCGCTGCGCCGTCGTCAGGGCAGCGGCCACCTCGGCGGGCGGCACCGCGATCAGCGCCACCTCGGCCGGGCCGGCCGGATGGCCGGGGCTATTTCCCAGACTGGCCAGAACCCGTCCCGCGCCCAGGTCGGCCGCGAGCGCCGCGGCGGCCGGGTCACGATCCCAGAGCCAGACGTCGACGCCGTGGCGCCGTAGGGCGAGCGCCGCAGACGTCCCGATCAAGCCGGTGCCGATGACAACGACCTGCCGCGGGACGGGCGCCTGGATCACTGCGCGATGTCCAGCCGGAGGGCCGCCGCGCCGCGCAGGTAAACGTGCTGGATCTCACCGCGGGAGCGGCTGGTCTCCACGTGCATCATGAGCCGGACCACGCGCGGGAGCGCACCCGGCACCGGAATCTCGGTCGCGCACAGCAGCGGCACGTCGTGAAAACCGATCTTGCGCGCGGCCAGCGCCGGGAACTCCGCGGTCAGGTCCAAGGTGACCGTGAACAGGACGCTGATCACGTCGTCGGGGACCAGGTCGTTGCGCGTCATGACCTCGCTGACCAACTCGGCCGTTCCCTCGAGGATCGCCTCACGCTCATCGGCTTCGACCTGTACCGCGCCCCGGATCGCTCTGACCGGCACGTTCCCACCTCCTCAGTATCGACTGCCGGGCCGTCTCAGGCTGATGCCCCCAGGCTATAGGCCTACCGAGGCGTACAGCTCGCCGATTTCGCGCGTCGTGAGCTCTCGGACACTGCCCGGCTTCAGGCCACCCAGCCGGATCGGGCCGACATCGGTCCGTACCAGCCGGAGCACCGGGTGGCCCGCCTCGGCGAGCATCCGGCGCACGATGCGCTTGCGCCCCTCATGCAGGGTGACCTCGACGAGCACGCGCGGCCCGGAGCGTTCCACTACCCGGAACCGGTCCACCGCGGCCACCCCGTCGTCGAGCTCGATCCCGGTCATCAGCGTCCGGCCGAGATCCTTCGGCACCGGACCCTGGATCTCGGCCAGGTAGGTCTTGAGTACGCCGAAGCCGGGATGCGCGATTCGGTGCGCGAGCTCACCGTCGTTCATCAGCAGCATCAGGCCCTCGCTGTCGTAGTCGAGCCGGCCCACGTGAAACAGCCGCTCGGCCCGGTCGCGGAGGAATTCGGTGACGGTGGCGCGCCCGCGCGGATCGGACATCGCGGTCAGGACGCCGGGCGGCTTGTTGAAGGCCAGGTAGACAAGGTCCTGGCGGGACGGGATGCGCTTGCCGTCCACCCGGATGACCTGATGCTCGGGGTCGACCCGGGCGCCGAAACGGCGCACCGTCTCGCCGTCGACCTCGACCCGGCCGGCCCCGATCAGCTCCTCGCAGTGCCGTCGGCTGCCCACGCCCGCCGCGGCCAGGACCTTCTGCAGCCGCACGCCACCCGGAACGTCGATGAGGCTGTCACGCTCTTCGCCGAAATCCCCACCGAAGTCGTCATCGTCATCGTCGGTGTCAACTGGCTGGGGAGCGGACGGCCGCCCGCGGGCGGGGGCGCCTCCCCAGGGGACGCCTCCGCTGGAGTGGCCGGCCGGGTGGCCGGAGCCGCGGCCGCGCGGGTTAGGGCCGGGCACGGTCGTGACCCAGATCCGTGGCATCGTCGACATCCTCGATGCTGTCCGGCAGGAACGGCGCCAGGTCAGGCAGCTCCTCCAGGCCGGCCGAGACCGAGTCGCTCCAGGAAGTAGCCGGTGGTCCGGTACAGGATCGCGCCGGTCTCCGGGTCGGTACCGGAATCTTCCACCAGCCCGCGCAGCGTCAGCGTCCGCATCACGCCGTCACAGTTGACGCCGCGCACCGCGGACACCCGCGCCCGGCTGACCGGCTGGCGGTACGCGACGACGGCCAGGGTCTCCAGCGCCGCCTGAGTGAGCCGGACTTCCTGGCCCTCGCTGACGAACCGCTCGACGACGGGCGCGCACTCCTCCCGGGTGTAGAACCGCCAGCCGCCGGCGATCTCGCGCAGGTCGAATCCTCGTTCCTCGGCCGCGTATTCGGCCGCGGTGTCGCGGAGCAGGCCGACCACCTCCCCGGTCGGTCGTTCCAGCACCTGCGCGAGCACCACGGCCGGCACGGGCTCGTCCGCGACCAGCAGGATCGCCTCCAGGCTGGCGCGCAGCGAGGGACTGTCGGGGGTGCCGAGGTCACCAGGAGTGCCGAGGTCACCAGGAGTGCCGAGGTCGGCGGGGGGGCCAGGAGTCCCGGGACTCCGCCTTCCGTTCATCAAAAAACTCCCGTCGCGGAAGCCCCGCCGTTCAGGGCGGGGAGGAGCGCCTGGTACGGCGCGGTACAGCCGGAGTGTCCACGGACCCGCCGCAGGGCATGCGGTGGCAGCGCGGTAAGCCCTCCTGGGAAGTTGACTATGGCGATGATCCGCGAACCTCCACGCGACTCGACATCCGGGGAAGAAGCCATTGGCGAAGGCCGCCTGTACCGCGATAGCCAAGCGGTGGCGGCCTTCGTGCTACCTTGAGCAAGTCGAGTCGGGTGGGAATCCTCGCCCTTCAGGGCGATGGAGGATGTCAAGTCCTTCATGTCTGTGCGTCGCCGCCGTCGTCGTCCTCGTCCATGTCGATGGCCACATCGTCACCGTCGTCACCGGCCGCGTTCCAGGTCACGTAGATGTCTCCCAGCGGCGTGAGCTGCTCCAGGGAGATACGGTCCTCCCGGTAGAGCTCGAGCACCGCGAGGAAGCTCGCCACGATCTCATACGTCGCCGTGCAATCGGCGGTGAGCTGCCGGAAACTAGCCCGGCGGAGCACGCGCAGCCTGGCAGCCAGCCGCCGCGCCTGCTCGCGGACGCTCACGAACGGCGCGTGGATGTGGTCGGTGGAGACCGTCGGCGCCTGCCGCGGGGTGAGCACGCGCGCCGCGATCCGGGCAAATTCTACCGGGCCGAGCCCGAGCAGAACTTCCGGGAACAGCTGCGCGAACCGTGGCTCCAGCGGGACACGGCGCGGGAACCGGCGGGCGGCCACGGCCATCCGGCCCGCGAAGACGGCGGCGGCTTCCCTGTAGGCGCGATACTGCAGCAGCCGGGCGAACAGCAGGTCCCGGGCCTCCAGCAGCGCGAGGTCCTCCTCGTCCTCGACATCGCCCGAGGGGAGCAGCCGCGCGGCCTTGAGATCCAGCAGGGTCGCGGCGACCACGAGGAAGTAGCTGACCTGGTCGAGATCCCAGCCGTCCGAACGCTCCCGGATGTAACCGATGAACTCGTCGGTCACCTGCGAGAGGGCGATCTCGGTGATGTCGAGCTTGTGCTTGGAGATGAGGGCCAGCAGCAGGTCGAACGGGCCCTCGAACACGTCGAGGTGGACCTCGAAGCCCGAGGGCCGGGCGTCGCCGTCGCCGGGGCCGAACACGCCGGTGGCCAGCCCAGGGCCGCCATCGCTCAGGTCATCAGCCGTCGGACCCACCGCCACCGCCGTCGCCACCACCGAACCCGCCGCGGGGAGCCGGGCCATGGCCGGTGCGGGGCCCCGGGCCGAATCCGGCGCCGTCCACGTGCGGGGGGTCCGCGATATGCGGGGGGTCCGCGATATGCGGGGGGTCCGCGATGCGGCGCGCGAGCACGCTCGTCTCGCCGCGGGCGTCGAGGTCGGCCAGTACCACGGCGATGGCCTCACGGACGAGCCGGCCGCGATCCGTGGTGATGCCGTAGCGGCGCAAGGTGAGCCGGGCCTGCTCCAGATCGAACAGCTCGTCGGCGGACAGGTAAACGGTGATCTTATGCGTATGCTGCTCCCGGCCGCTCGCCGGACGATCCGCGGCCACGTCGGGACCGAGCGTAGCGGGACGAAGCAGCTCCGCTATGCCCGGAAGGCTCACCCTTCGCGACCGTCCCCTGCTTGCCGCCACCGCTCCAGTACCTCCTTGGCAAGTTCACGGTAGGAACTCGCCCCCATCGACCCAGAGTCGAACCTGGTGATGGGCTCCCCTGCAACGGTAGCGTCTGGGAACCGTATGGTGCGGTTGATCACGGTGTGAAAGACCTTGTCGCCGAAGCCGTTGACGATATTCGTCAGCACTTCACGGGTGTGCAGCGTCCGCGAATCGTACATCGTGGCGAGAAGGCCGTCGATCTCCAGCTTCGGGTTAAGCCGGCGCGAAACCTTGTCGATCGTCTCCATCAGGAGAGCGACGCCGCGCATGGCGAAATACTCACACTCCAGCGGGATCACCACGCCCTGCGCGCACGCCAGCGCGTTGATCGTCAGCAGCCCCAGGGACGGCTGGCAGTCGATCATGATGACGTCGTAGTCCGCGACCACCGGCTCCAGGGCACTGCCGAGGACGTACTCGCGGCCGACCTCGTGCACGAGCTGGACCTCCGCGCCGGAGAGGTCGATGTTGCTCGGCATCAGATCCATGCCGTGGACCTGGGTCTTGGTCAGGACGTCATGCGCCGTGACGCCCCGCTCCATGAGCAGGCTATAGACGGTGGCGTCGATGTCGTGCGGCTGGATGCCAAGCCCAACCGACAGGGCGCCCTGCGGGTCGAAGTCCACCAGCAGGACACGCCGCCCCTGCTCGGCCAGGGCCGCTCCGAGGTTGATGGTGGTCGTGGTCTTGCCGACGCCACCCTTCTGATTGCAGACGGCGACGATCCGGGCCGGACCATGCACCTCAAGCGGCGCGGGGTCGGCGAAAACCGGCATGGGTCGCCCGGTGTGCCCTAGCTCTGCGGCATCGGCCTGTACCGTTCGGGTTGCCACAAGTTTGCGAACCTCCCGGTGGGATGATTTCCCGAATCTAGGGCCTGAGCTTGGCCCCGTTCAAGCTGACGCGCCGCTAAGCACCGGAAATGAGAAAAGGGCTGTCCGGGGGAGCATCGCCTGCGTTCAGCCGAGAGCCCTGGGGTGGGAGGCCGCGTACACCTCGCGCAGTTTCTCGACCGTGACCAGCGTATAGATCTGAGTCGTCGTGACCGACGCGTGCCCGAGCAGCTCCTGCACCACCCGGATATCGGCGCCGCCATCGAGCATATGCGTCGCAAAGGAATGGCGGAGGGTATGTGGGGACACCTGGGACAGATTGGCCCGCTCCGCCGCGGCCCGCAGGGCCGCCCAGGCACCCTGGCGGGTGAGCCGGCCGCCGCGGGCGTTGAGGAACAGCGCCGGTGACACGGAGCCCCCGGGACGCCCCGCCCGGGCGCGGCCGCGCGCCGCGCCCGCGGCCAGGGCCGGCCGCGCCCGGACCAGGTACGCGCTCAGCGCCGCGGCCGCGTAGCGGCCGAGCGGCACGATGCGCTGTTTGCCGCCCTTGCCGTCGAGCAGGACGGCGGGCTCACCGTCCAGCGTGAGGTCGTCCACGTCCAGGCCGGTCGCCTCGGAGATCCGCGCGCCAGTGGCGTAGAGGAACTCCAGCAGCGCGCGGTCGCGGATCGACCGGGGGTCATCTCTCCCAGCAGCTGGCCCCGCCGCGTCTTTACCAGGAGCCGGCCCCGCCGCGTCCAGCAGTCGTTCGACCTCGTCCACCGAGATGGCCTTGGGCAGGCGGCGGGGCGGCACCGGCGGCGGCACCGGCCGGGCCGGGTCCGCCGCCGTCATGCCCTGCCGGCAGGCGAAGGCGTGCAGGCCGCGCACGGCGGCCATGGCCCGGCCCGCCGAGCTGGCCGCCAGGGGCGGGTGATCCGCGTCACCCTCCCGCAGGCTGGCCACGTACGACGCGATGTCGGTGCTGGTCACCTCGCCGATCTCGGTGCGGCCGGCCGCGGTCAGGATCTGCTGGTAGCGGGACAGATCCCGGCGGTAGGACTCCAGGGTGTTGGCGGCCAGGCCGCGTTCCACCAGCAGGTGGTCGAGGTAACCACGGACTGCTTCGGCCGTGCTGGTCAGCCGAGGACCTCCGCCACGGGGGTGACCGGCAGACCGTGCGCATCCGCGACGGGGCCGCAGGTGACGGCGCCGTCGTGAGTGGATAGCCCCAGGCCGAGCGCGGCGTCGGCCCGCAGGGCGTCGCGCCAGCCGTGGTTCGCGATCTGCACGATGTAGGGCAGCGTCACGTTGGTGAGCGCGTAGGTCGACGTGTGCGGGACAGCGCCCGGCATGTTGGCGACGCAGTAGAACACCGAGTTGTGCACCCGGTACGTCGGCTCGTCGTGCGTGGTGGGGCGTGAGTCCTCGAAGCAGCCGCCCTGGTCGATGGCGATGTCCACGAGCACCGAGCCGGGCTTCATCCCGGCCACCAGATCGTTGGAGACGAGCTCGGGCGCGCGGGCACCCGGCACGAGGACCGCCCCGATGACCAGGTCCGCGTCGATGACGGCGCGCTCGATCTCGTAGGCGTTGGACGCCACCGTCTGGCAGTGCCCCTGATAGATCGCGTCCGCGGAACGGAGCCGGGCGACGTTCAGATCGAGGAGCAGCACTTCGGCCTGCATGCCCAGTGCGATCGCCGCCGCGTTCATGCCGGAAACCCCGGCGCCGAGCACGACCACCTTGGCCGCGTACACGCCGGACACCCCGCCCATGAGCACGCCCCGGCCGCCGCCGTCGCGCTGCAGGTGGTGCGAGCCAACCTGCGGCGCCATCCGTCCCGCCACCTCCGACATGGGCGCGAGCAGCGGCAGCGACCGGTCGGGAAGCTGCACGGTCTCGTACGCGATCGAGGTGACGCCCGCCTTCAGCAGCGCGTCCGTGCACGGACGCGACGCGGCCAGATGAAGGTAGGTGAAGAGCACCTGGCCCCGGCGCATCCGGTGGTATTCCTCCGCCACCGGCTCCTTGACCTTGAGCACCAGCTCGGCGGTCTGCCACACCTCGTCGGCCGTGGCCAGGATCTTCGCCCCGGCCGAGGTGAAGTCCTCGTCGGGGATGGACGAGCCGGCCCCGGCCCCCGCCTCGATCACCACCTCGTGACCGTTACGGACGAGCTCGTGCACTCCGGCCGGGGTGATCGCCACGCGGTACTCGTGGTTCTTGACCTCCCGCGGAACGCCAACTTTCATGGTTCTGCCCTTCCTGGCACCGTGCGCCGTTGCGCAGTGCCATGTTTCCCAGGTCCCTTTTTTTCCCAGGTCACTTCTCCGGCGCATCCGCCGCGCGCAGGCTCCCGAACCCGTCCGCGCTCGCGGCGCGGGCGGCCAAGATCCCTACGACGGCAACGCCATTATGCAGGTCACCGGCGAGGACCAGGGACACCGCTTCCTCCAGCGGCACCCAGTCGACCAGCAGGTGGGCTTCCTCGTTCTCGGGCACGAAGTCGCGCTCGGCTTGCGGAACGAGCTCCAGGCCGCGGGCGAGGAAGACCCGCAGCCGCTCGGTGATGATGCCCGGCGAGCTGAAGTAGTCCACCAGCACGTCCCAGCGGGCCGCCCGGTAACCGGTCTCCTCCAGCAGCTCGCGCCGCGCGGTCTGCAGCACCGGCTCACCGGCGACGTCGCGCAGGCCCGCGGGCAGTTCCCACAGCAGCCGCCCGACGGGGTGGCGGTACTGCCGGATCATGAGGACGCGGCGGGACTCATCGAGCGCCAGGACCCCCACCGCGCCGGGATGCTCCACCACTTCCCGTTCGGCGGTATTTCCGTCGGGCGAGCGGATGGTGTCGCTCCGCACGTCAATGATCTTGCCCCGGTACCGCTCGGCCGAGGAGACGACGGGCCACTCCTCGACCGTATCGGCGATCGGAGGCGTCATGCGCTGGCCGCCGCGCGCGCCTCGGCGGCCGGGGCATGGGCGCGGGACCGCCGCAGGGCGGCGGCGATGAGCCCGGTGAACAGCGGGTGCGGCCGGGTCGGCCGGGACAGGAACTCGGGGTGGGCCTGCGTGCCCACGAAGAACGGATGCAGGTCCCGGCGCAGTTCGGCGAACTCCACCAGGCGCCCGTCGGGTGACAGGCCGGAGAAGACGACCCCGGCCTGCTCCAGGCGCTCCCGGTAGCCGTTGTTGACCTCGTACCGGTGCCGGTGCCGTTCCTCCACGCTGCTCTCACCGTACAGTTCGCGGACCAGGGTTCCCTCGGCGAGCACGGCCCGGTACAGGCCGAGACGCATCGTGCCGCCCATGTCCCGCTCCCCCGCCACCACGTCCTCCTGGTCCGCCATCGTGGCGATCACCGGGAAGGGGGTGGCGGGGTCGAACTCGGTGCTGTCCGCGCCGTCCAGCCCGGCCAGGTGCCGCGCGGCCTCGATGATCAGGCACTGCAGGCCGAGGCAGAGGCCGAGCAGCGGAATGCCGTGGGTCCGGGCGTGCTCGATCGCGCCGATCTTGCCCTCGATCCCGCGGACCCCGAAGCCGCCGGGGATCAGCACGCCGTCGGCGCCGTCGAGTTCCCTCATCGCGCCTTCGGGGGTCTGGCAGTGGTCGCTGGGCACCCAGCGGATGTTGACCTGGGCGTCGTTGGCGAATCCGCCCGCGCGCAGCGCCTCGGCCGGCGAGAGGTAGGCGTCGGGCAGGTCGACGTACTTGCCGACCAGGGCGATCGTGATGCTGTGGGCCGGCCGGTGCACCCGCCGCAGCAGGTCATCCCACTCGGTCCAGTCCACGTCGCGGAACGGCAGGCCGAGGCGGCGCACCACGTAGGCGTCGAGGCCCTCGGCGTGCAGCACCTTGGGGATGTCGTAGATGGACGGGGCGTCCGGCGCGGAGACGACCGCCTCCTCGTCCACGTCGCACATCAGGCTGACCTTGCGCTTGATCCCATCGCTGATCGGCCGGTCGGACCGGCACACGATCGCGTCGGGCTGGATACCGATGCTGCGCAGGGCGGCGACGGAATGCTGCGTCGGCTTGGTCTTCAGCTCCCCCGACGGCCCGATATAGGGCAGCAGCGAGACGTGCAGGAAGAAGCAGCGGTCCCGGCCGATCTCGTGCCGGATCTGGCGGATGGCCTCCAGGAAGGGCAGCGACTCGATGTCGCCGACCGTGCCGCCGACCTCGGTGATGACCACGTCGACGTCGGGGCCGCCCATCTCCAGGATCCGGGCCTTGATCTCGTTGGTGATGTGCGGGATGACCTGCACGGTGTCGCCCAGGTAATCGCCGCGGCGTTCCTTCGCGATCACGTCCGAGTAGATCTGCCCGGTGGTGACGTTGGCCGAGCCCTGTAGTTCGGTGCCGAGGAACCGCTCGTAGTGCCCGACGTCCAGGTCGGTCTCGGTCCCGTCGTCGGTGACGAACACCTCGCCGTGCTGGAAGGGGTTCATCGTGCCGGGGTCAACGTTGAGGTAGGGGTCGAGCTTCTGCATCGTGACGTTCAGCCCGCGGAGCTTGAGCAGCCGCCCGAGACTGGATGCGGTGAGCCCTTTGCCCAGACTGGACGCGACCCCTCCGGTGACGAAAAGATGCCGAGTAGAAGCCGGCCGAGTCCGGTGCGGTGATGCAGCCAAAGTAGGGCTCCCGTGGTCGTCGATAAGGCGGTAACTCCGCCTGTCCACGGGCCCTCAGGATAACAGGCGACAGCTCGTGGCGACTGCATTAGCTCATCGCCGCGCCCCCCGCCCGCCTGGCGCCGGCCCCGAGCCGGTGTGACGCAGGGGCCGTGTTACGCGTTGCTGTTCCCGGCCATCTGGGCGACCGCTTCGCCGTCCGGGCCGTCAGGGCGGTCGTTCTCGTGCGCCTCACCGAACCGGGCCAGCGCGACCGCGCAGCAGACGGCCAGCACGAAGCCCGCGATGGCCACGCCGCCCAGGCCGGGCCGGGTGCGGTCGCCGAGGAAAATGACGCCGACCGCGGCGGGCGGCAGGGTCTCAGCCAGCACGACCCCGGCCGTAGCCACGGTGACGCTGCCGCCCTCCAGCGCGGAGGCGTAGAAGAGGAACGACACGATGCCCGCAGCGATCAGCGCGTAGGTGGCCGGATCCCGGATGAGGGTCACCGGAGCGAAGCCGCTGAGCACGCGGGCGGCCACGCCGAGCACGCCGTACCCGGTTCCGGCGATGACGCCGAGGACCGGGGTCCGCAGCCGGTCCGGCAGCCGCCCGGCGGCCACGCCGACCAGGGCGAGACCGGCGACCGCGACGATCAGGGCCAGCTTGAACACGACACCCGCCTGCGTCGCGCCTTCTGCGCCGGCCGAGGAGCCGAGCAGGCCCACGCCGGTCACGACCCCGCCGACGGCGACCCATTCCTGCCAGCGCAGGACGGCGCCAATCAGCCAGGTGGCACAGACCGCGGTCACGGCCAGGTTCGCCGCGATCATCGCCTGGACGGCGAACAGCGGCAGCCGGTGCAACGCGATCAGTTGGGCGACAAAGCCGAGGGTGTCCAGGCCCAAGCTGGCCACGAACCGCCAATTGTGGAGCATCCGCACCAGCAGGCCGGGATCCACGCCCGCGGGCCCAGCCCCCGCTTCGCCCTCTGTCCCGGGCACCGGGCGGCGGCTCGCCGCGCGGGCGGCGATGGCCTGCATCACGGAGGCCACACCGTAGCAGACGGCCGCAAACACGGCAGCCACCAGGCTAGCCACCATAGCTCACGACCTTACGCCTCGGGGGCCGGCTCTCCGAATTCCTTTAGCGGTCCTACCTGAGCGAACATTCAGCTGTTGCTGAGCATTCCGGGGGTTCCAGATCCCCGGCAGGCTCTGCGGGCCCGCGCCCGGCGGCGCCGGCGGGACTACACCCCGGCGGCCTGCATGCCCCTCAGTTCATGCTTCAGCTCCCGGATTTCGTCCCGCAGCCGCGCGGCCACCTCGAACTGCAGCTCCGCCGCAGCAGCGTGCATCTGCTCGGTGAGCTGCTTGATCAGCTCGATCAGGTCGTCGCGCGCGGGGCCGCCGCTGCCGTCGCCGACCAGGTCCTCGACGCCGGCCGCCGCCCCGGCCGCTCGCGCCGCGGCGCGGGCCCGGGACGACAGGCCGGGCACCGGCGACTTGCCGCGGCTCTGCTGGCGCCCGGCGCCCCCGATGAGCTCGTCGGTGTCGGCGTCCTCCCGGACCAGCTGGTCCAGGATGTCGGCGATCCGCTTGCGCAGCGGCTGCGGGTCGATGCCGTGGGCCTGGTTGTAGGCGATCTGCTTGTCCCGCCGCCGGTTGGTCTCATCGATGGCCCGCCGCATGGATGGCGTGACCTGGTCCGCGTACATATGCACCTGGCCCGAGACGTTCCGCGCGGCCCGGCCGATGGTCTGGATCAGCGACGTGCCCGACCGGAGGAACCCCTCCTTGTCGGCGTCCAGGATCGCGACCAGAGAGACCTCCGGCAGGTCCAGGCCCTCCCGGAGCAGGTTGATTCCGACCAGCACGTCGAACTCGCCGAGCCGCAGCTCGCGCAGCAGCTCCACCCGCCGCAGCGTGTCGACCTCGCTGTGCAGGTAGCGTGCCCGCACGCCGTTCTCCAGCAGGTAGTCGGTCAGGTCCTCAGCCATCTTCTTGGTCAGCGTGGTGACCAGGACACGCTCGTCCCGCTCCGCACGCAGCCTGATCTCGTGCAGCAGATCGTCGATCTGACCCTTGGTCGGCTTGATCAGGACCTCCGGGTCGATCAGCCCGGTCGGCCGGATCACCTGCTCCACCACGTCGCCGCCAACGCGCTGCAGCTCGTACGGCCCGGGGGTAGCCGACAGGTAGATGGTCTGGCCGATCCGCTCGGTGAACTCATCCCAGGTCAGCGGGCGGTTATCGACAGCGCTCGGCAACCGGAACCCGTGCTCGACCAGGTTCCGCTTGCGGGACACGTCACCCTCGTACATCGCACCGATCTGGGGCACGGTGGCGTGCGACTCGTCGATGACCAGGAGGAAGTCCTCGGGGAAGTAGTCGAGCAGCGTGTTGGGCGGGCTGCCCACCGCACGCCCGTCGATGTGCCGGGAGTAGTTCTCGATGCCCGCGCAGCTGCCGACCTGGCGCATCATCTCGATGTCGTAGGTGGTCCGCATGCGCAGCCGCTGGGCTTCGAGCAGCTTGCCGTTACGCTCCAGCTCGGCGAGCCGCTCGGCCAGTTCGGCCTCGATACCGGCGATGGCCCGCTCCATCCGTTCGGCGCCCGCCACATAGTGCGAGGCCGGGAAGATGTACAGCTCCTCGTCCTCGCTCATCACCTCGCCGGTCAGCGGGTGCAGCGTCATCAGCCGCTCGATCTCGTCGCCGAACATCTCGATCCGGACCGCGAGCTCCTCATACTGCGGGATGACCTCGATGGTGTCCCCGCGAACCCGGAAGGTCCCGCGGGTAAAGGCCAGGTCATTGCGCGCGTACTGCATGCCGACCAGCTGCCGCAGCATCGTGTCCCGGTCGATCGTGTCCCCCACCTTGAGGGTCAGCATCCTGTCCACGTACTCCTGGGGGGTGCCCAGGCCGTAGATACACGACACGGACGCGACCACGATCGTGTCCCGCCGGGTCAGCAGCGAGTTGGTGGCCGAATGCCGCAGCCGCTCCACCTCGTCGTTGATCGAAGAGTCCTTCTCGATGTAGGTGTCGGTCTGCGGGATGTACGCCTCGGGCTGGTAGTAGTCGTAATAGGAGACGAAATACTCCACCGCGTTGTCCGGCAGCATCTCCCGCAGCTCGTTGGCGAACTGGGCGGCGAGCGTCTTGTTCGGCAGCATGACCAGGGTCGGCCGCTGCAGCCGTTCGGTCAGCCAGGCGACCGTGGCGGTCTTGCCGGTACCCGTGGCGCCGAGCAGCACCGTGTCCTGCTCGCTGGCTTTGACTCGCCGTTCGATCTCCGCGATGGCGGACGGCTGGTCCCCGGACGGTGTCATGTCGGTGACCGCGTGGAAGGGCGCGACCTTACGCTTCAGATCGGTCACGGGACGCACGATGCCACCTCCTAAGGATTCGGGATCCCCGGTCTGCACTGCGGCCGGCTCTATGGCTCAGCCGCCGGCCCGGGCTCAGCCGCCTGCCCGCTGGGCTCAGTCTCCGGCCGCATAGTTCAACTGTAGGAGGGGGTCTGACATTCCTGGGCGCGGCCCGGCGGGAGCTAACCGCGGGACCGCGCGGCGGCGCGGTCGCGCAGCATGGCCCACACCTCGTCCACCCGGTGATCGAGGTCCTCGAGCGGGCCCGAATTGTCGATCACGATGTCGGCGATCGCGAGGCGCTGCTCACGGCTGGCCTGGGCCGCCATCCGGTCCCGGGCGTGCCCGGGGGTCATCCCGCGTGCGGTGATCAGCCGCTGGGCCTGCTGGTCCTCGGGCGCATCGACGACGATCACGGCGTCGAACCCGCGGGCCAGCCCGTTCTCGGCCAGCAGCGGGACGTCGTGCACGACGATGGGCGCCGGGCCCGCCGGGCCCGCCGGGCCCGACGTCCCGGCGGCGGCAATCGCCTCCTGCTCCATCTGGTACATCCGCTCGTGGACCAGCGGGTGGACGATGGCGTTGAGCTTGGCGCGCAGGTCGGGCTGGGCGAAGACGATCTGGCCGAGGCGTTCCCGGTCCAGGTGGCCGTTCGGCTGGAGCACCTCCGGGCCGAACACGGCGGCGATCTGCCCGAGTCCCGGGGTGCCGGGCTCGACGACCTTCCGGGCCGCCACGTCCGCGTCCACGATCGCGGCGCCGCGATCGGCGAGCCGCCGCGACACCTCGCTCTTCCCGGAACCGATCCCCCCGGTAAGCCCGACCCGAAGCACGCGATCCAACTCCTTCGTCAGAAAGCGAGCGGGCGGAGTTCCCACAGGGAACTCCGCCCGCTCATCGTCCCAGGGGACTGGCGGCTGAGCCCGGGCTCAGCCCTGGTTGCCGGACAGCTTGTCGCGCAGCGCCGCGAGGGCCTCATCGGAGGCCAGCGCGCCGCCGCCGCCCGGACCGCCGCTGCTGGGCCGGGAGCCGTCCCGCTGACCGCCAGGTGCGCTAGAGGACGTGCTGGAACTGGTGGTGGACGACGACGTGGCCGCCGCCCCGTCCTCGCCGCCCTCGGCCGCGTCGCTGTCGGCCTTGCGGGCCTCCTCGACCTGCCGCCGATGGGCCTCGAAACGCGTCCGCGCCTCCGCGTACTGGCGCTCCCACTCTTCACGCTGGGAGTCGTAGCCCTCGAGCCACTCGCCGGTCTCGGCGTCGAAGCCGTCTGGGTACTCGTAGTTGCCCTGCTCGTCGTAGGTGGCGGGCATGCCGTAGAGCGTCGGGTCGAAGTCGTCGCCGACCGCCTCGCCGATGGTGCCCTCGTTGGCCTGCTTGAGCGACAGCGAGATCCGGCGCCGGTCCAGGTCGATGTCGATGATCTTGACGAAGATCTCGTCGCCAACCTGCACGACCTGCTCGGGGATCTCCACGTGCCGGTCGGCCAGCTCGGAGATGTGCACCAGGCCCTCGATGCCCTCCTCGACCCGCACGAACGCGCCGAACGGCACCAGCTTGGTGACCCGGCCGGGAACGACCTGGCCGATCTGGTGCGTGCGGGCGAACTGCTGCCACGGGTCTTCCTGGGTGGACTTCAGCGACAGCGAGACCCGCTCGCGGTCCATGTCCACGTCCAGCACCTCGACCGTGACCTCCTGGCCGACCTCGACCACCTCGCCGGGGTGGTCGATGTGCTTCCAGGACAGCTCCGACACGTGCACCAGGCCGTCCACGCCGCCGAGGTCGACGAACGCGCCGAAGTTGACGATGGACGACACGACGCCCTTGCGGATCTGGCCCTTCTGCAGGGTGTTGAGGAAGGTGTGCCGGACCTCGGACTGGGTCTGCTCCAGCCAGGCCCGCCGGGACAGCACCACGTTGTTGCGGTTCTTGTCAAGCTCGATGATCTTCGCCTCGAGCTCGCGGCCGACGTACGGCTGCAGGTCGCGCACGCGGCGCATCTCCACCAGCGAGGCGGGAAGGAAGCCGCGCAGCCCGATGTCGAGGATGAGGCCGCCCTTGACGACCTCGATGACGGTGCCGGTGACGACGCCGTCCTCTTCCTTGATCTTCTCGATCGTGCCCCAGGCGCGCTCGTACTGCGCGCGCTTCTTGGACAGGATCAGGCGTCCCTCCTTGTCCTCCTTCTGCAGGACAAGGGCCTCGATGTGCTCACCAGTCTTGACCACATCGTGCGGATCGACATCGTGCTTGATCGACAGTTCGCGAGAGGGGATCACGCCCTCTGTCTTGTAGCCGATGTCGAGCAAGACCTCGTCTCGATCGACCTTGACAACGGTGCCTTCGACAATGTCACCGTCATTGAAGTACTTGATGGTCTCATCGATCGCGGCGAGGAATGCCTCCTCGGACCCGATGTCGTTGACCGCTACCTTGGGGGTCGAGTTGGCTTCTGTACTGCTCGTCATGTGTGGGTTGGCTCCGGATGCGGACAGGAATATGAGGGCGCGCTGAATCCGGTGCACCCGCCGGAAGGACCAGAATCGCGAAACCTGCCGGAACCGGCCTAGACCGGTTCTCGGAGCGGCCGACGGCCGCCGGTGAGGTCAAGTGACAGACGGACCACACGAGACACAACGCAGCGTTCAGAATATGAGAGCGGGAGCCCTGGGTCAATCTGAAGGGCCGCCTCCGGCGCGCCGGAGGGCACCTCGCGCGTCAGTGCGCGGCGTCCCACCAGCTGAATCCGGATCCAATCGAAACTTCGAGCGGTACCCCCAGGCGAGCCGCGCTCGCCATCTCCGTGCCGACGAGGTCACGCAGCGCTTCGAACTCGCCCGGGGCCACCTCGAAGATCAGCTCGTCGTGCACCTGGAGCAGCATCCGTGACTTCAGGCCCTGGTCGCGGATCGCCCGGTCCACGGCCAGCATCGCCATCTTGATGATGTCGGCCGCCGATCCCTGGATGGGGGCGTTCAGCGCCATCCGCTCGGCCATCTCCCGGCGCTGCCGGTTGTCCGACGTGAGGTCGGGCAGGTAGCGGCGCCGGCCGAACATGGTCTCCGTGTAGCCCTCCTGACGGGCCCGGGCCACGACGTCCCGCAGGTAGTCCCGGACCCCGCCGAACTCCCCGAAGTACTCCTCCATCAGCGCCCGCGCCTCCTCGGCCGGGATGTGCAGCTGCGACGACAGCCCGAAGGCGGACAGCCCGTAGGCCAGCCCGTAGTTCATCACCTTGATCCGGTTCCGCAGCTCCCCGTTGATCTGGTCCGGCGGCAGGCCGAAGACCCGCGCGGCGGTCGCCGCGTGGAAGTCGTGCCCAGACTCGAACGCGGCGATCAGCGCCTCGTCCCCGGACAGGTGGGCCATGATCCGCAGCTCGATCTGGCTGTAGTCCGCGGTGAGCAGCGTCTCGTATCCCGCGCCGACCACGAACGCGCGCCGGATGCCGCGGCCCTCCTCGGTGCGGATCGGGATGTTCTGCAGGTTCGGGTCGGTGGAGGACAGCCGGCCGGTGGCGGCGATCATCTGGTTGAACGTCGTGTGGATCCGGCCGTCCTCGCCGGCCATCGGGATCAGCGAGTCGACGATGCTCTTCAGCTTGGCCACGTCCCGGTACCGGAGCAGGTGCTCCAGCACCGGGTGCCCGGTCTGGGCGAGCAGGCCGGTCAGGGCGTCGGAGTCGGTGGTGTAGCCGGTCTTGATGCGCTTGGTCTTGGGTAGCCCCAGCTCGTTGAACAGCACCTCCTGCAGCTGCTTGGGCGAGCCGAGGTTGAACTCGTGCCCGGTGACCGCGAACGCGGCCTGCTCGGCCGCCTTCACCTTGCCGTGCAGGGTCGCCGACATCTCGGCCAGGTGGTCGATGTCGGCGGCGATCCCGGTGCGCTCCATCCGGGCCAGCACGTCGACCAGCGGCAGCTCGACGTCCCGGAGCAGTTCGGCCGCGCCGCGCCGCTCAAGGTCGGCGTCGAGCGCGTCGGCCAGCTCCGCGGTCGCCCGGGCGCGCAGCACCAGGTTGACGGCGGCGTCTTCCTCCCCGGAACCGTCGAGAGTGAGCTGCTCCGGCACCCCGGAGTCGTCGCGTAGCTCCTTGCCCAGGTAGCGGAGGGTCAGGTCACCCAGATCGAAGGAGCGCTGCCCGGGCAGGGCCAGGTACGCGGCCAGCGCGGTGTCGCTGGTCAGCCCGGCGAGGTCGAAGCCGTGCGCGGCGAACGCGTGCATCGGGCCCTTGGCGTCGTGCAGGGCCTTCGGCAGCGAGCCCGCTTCGAGCCAGCCCGCGAGGGCGTCGGAGTCATCCTCAGTCAGCGTGGTGGGGTCGATGAAGGCGCCGTGGCCGTCCGGCGCGGCGATGGCGATCCCGGTCAGCGTTCCGGTGCCACGCCCCCAGGTGCCGGTGACCGCGACCCCGGAGCGGGTGGTCTGGCCATCCGGGGCGTCCTGGCCGTCAGCGGCGGCGGTGGCGGTGGCGGCGGCATGGTCGGCGATCCACAGCGCCAGCTCGTCGGGCCCGGGCAGCTCCACCTCGACCTCGAACCCGCCGGCCGGTTCGGTGGCCGCCTCTTCACCGGCCGCGACGCCGCAGATGCCATCGGGCAGCGTGGCGTAGAGCCGCTCACGCAGCACCCGGAACTGCAGGGTGTCGAAGAGCTGGTGGATCTGCTCCCGGTCCCAGACGCGCGGCACCAGCTCGCCGGGGCCGGTACCGATGTCGTTCAGCGGAACGTCCCGGACCAGCGCGGTCATCTGCCGGTTGCGCAGCACATCGCCGAGGTGCTCCCGCAGCGCGTCGCCGGCCTTGCCCTTTACCTCGTCGACCCGGTTGACGAGGTCCTCCAGTGAGCCGAACTCCCTGACCCACTTGGTCGCGGTCTTCTCCCCCACCCCCGGAATGCCCGGCAGGTTGTCGCTGGGGTCGCCCCGGATGGCGGCGAAATCGGGATACTGCTGGGGGGTGAGGCCGTACTTCTCCTCGACGGTCTCCGGGGTGAAGCGGGACATGTCGCTGATGCCCCGGCGCGTCATCAGCACCGTCACGTGGTCGTCGACGAGCTGGAGCACGTCACGGTCGCCGGTCACGATCAGCACGTCCATGCCGTCGTTCTCGGCCCGGGTGGCCAGGGTGGCGATGACGTCGTCGGCCTCGTAGCCGGGCACCGACAGCCGGGCGATACCGAGCGCGTCCAGGACCTCGAAGATGAGGCTGAGCTGGCTGCGGAAGTCTTCCGGCGTCTCCCGGCGGTTCGCTTTGTACTCGACGTACTGCTCGTGCCGGAAGGTCGGCTCGCTGCGGTCGAACGCCACCGCGACGTGCGTGGGCTGCTCGTCGCGCAGCACGTTGATGAGCATGGCCACGAACCCGTACACGGCGTTGGTGGGCTGGCCGGTAGTCGTGGAGAAGTTCTCGGCCGGCAGCGCGAAGAACGCCCGGTAGGCCATCGAGTGCCCATCAAGGAGCAGTAGCCGGCCGCGAGCGCCGGCCCCGTCCTGGGCCCTGGCTTCCTGGCCGCCCGGCGCGGCCGTACTCTTCATCGCCACGGCTCAAATCCTATGGTCAAGCGGGCCGGGCCAGGACGGGATGCCACCGGGTCCCGGGGAAAAGTGCGGCCCGGCGGCAGGTGCCGCCAGGCCGCACGGGGTCTCACGGATCTTCGTTATGAGCTGAACTGGAAGATCGTGGTGGAGTTGATCGTCTGGCCCGCGTAGATCTCGGTGGAGGGGAAGTTCGGCTGGTTCGGCGAGTTCGGGAAGTGCTGGGTCTCGAACGTGTAGCCGGCGCCCTGCCGGTAGGTGTGGCCGCTGATACCCACCAGCGTGCCGGTGAGGAAGTTACCGCTGTAGAACTGAACGCCGGGCTGGTCGGTCCACACGGTCAGCTCACGGCCGCTGGCCTGATCCCAGGCGTGCGCAGCCAGGTTGAGGCCGTCCGGGCCGGTGGTCGCGGCGGTCTGGCGGTTCAGCACCCAATTGTGGTCGTAGCCCTGGGCGAGCAGCAACTGGTTGTCGGCCGCGGGCGCGTTGTCCGGGGCACTGACGTCGTCGATCCGGGAACCGAGGGCGTACGGCTTGGTGAAGTCGAACGGCGTGCCCTTGACGCTGACGTTGTATCCCAGCGGAATCTGGGTGGTGTCGGTCGGCGTGTACTTGTCCGCGTTGATCTGGATCTTCTGGCTGTAGGCCGAGCCCGCAGGTGAGGCCTCGCCCGCCAGGTTGAAGTAACTGTGGTTGGTCAGGTTGATGACCGAGTTCAGGTTCTTCGACACGTCGGTCGTCTGGTAGTGGATGGCGAGCTGGCCGGCGTTGTTGAGAGTGTCGGTAACGACCACCTTGAGGGTGGCCGGGTAGCCGGTGCAGCCGGTGGGGCAGCCGGGGGAACCGGCGGGGAAGCTCTGGTCGCCGTTCGGGCTGACCAGCGTGAGCTGCACTCCCGCGGTGCCCTTGCCGTGCACGGCCTTCGACGCCCAGACGTGGTTGCCGAAGCCGACCAGGCCGCCGTGCAGGCTGTTCACACCGTTGTTGACCGGCACGGTGTAAGTCTTCTCGCCGCTGGGCTGATGCAGCGAGAACACGCCCTTGGCAATTCGGTTGCCGTACCGGCCGATTGTCTCGCCGAAGTAGGGGCCGCCGTTCGCCGTCACCGGCGGGCTGTCGTAGCTGACGTAGTCCTGCAGCGTCTTGAAACCGAGCACAACATCGGCCTCCTGGCCGTTACGGCCCGGCTCGCTGACCTGCTGGATGATCCCGCCGAAGCTGAGGACCTTGGCGCTCACCCCGGCGCAGTTGGTCAGCGTGTAGCGGTAGACCGGCAGGTCCTTCTTCGCGTAGCTGTCATAGGTGCTGCCGAAGTACTCGCTGCTGACGCTGGGGCCGCAGTTTCCCCCCGCAGGCCTGGCGGGCGCCGCGGACGCGGCGGTCGCGCCAAACGCTCCCGCCGCCGCCGCGACCATGGTGACGGCCGACACCGCGCTGACCCGGGCTCGCCGCCCGAATCTCCGGTGTCTCGTTTTGTCAGACAATGAAGGCTCCCTTCGTTGGGTTCCTCGAAAGATACGGCTTTCCGCCGTTTCAGAAGGCATTGTGAACGCTCACAACGTAAAAGTCATGCCGTTTCCCACAAAAAGGTACGGAAACTGCCCAGTAACCTCGCCGGCCGGGGGGCTCCACACCGATCCGCACACAGCGCCCGGCGGCCCTGGAGCCCAGCAAGCCCGGGCCACGGCGACCCTCCTCCACGTCGGCCATGAGCGCGGCCAAGCCGTCCGTCGGCAATGAGATTGTTATCTTCGCCGGGCCATCGCGTCGCAGGCGAACCGGTGCACTGCGCGATCATCCGCCCACGGTCCGCGACGGAAACGCGGGCGGGCCGGGCTGCGGGAACGGCGGCACGCCGGGGCCGGAACCGCGTGTGGGCGTATCGGGCCGGATGCATCAGGTGCCGTTCATCACGCTGCGTGACCGCGAGCGCGGCGTGTCCCGCGCTGGGGTCACACAAGGCCGGCGCGGTATCGGCACGCCGCAGGCGGCTCGGGGCGCTCGCGGCGAGGGAACCGGCCGCGCCGAGGGAACCGGCACAGTGAACACTGGGCAACGACCGGGCGGCCCGCTACCGTCGGCGGGGTAATTCGACTTTGCGCTGCACGGTGAAAGCTAGCTAACGTGGTGTGGGAGCCCGGGGAGCTCAGTAGAGAACGTGTCCGACCGGGGAAGGCGGATACGGCACCAAAGGCGCCCCGGGCTCCCCTATGTCCCCATGGTGTCCCAATTGCCCCGGAAGCCGGTCAGGACGAGGGCGAATCCGTCGGCTGCGAGGCCGGCATCGAGTCCTCGATCACCGCTTCGGCGACCTTTCGCATCGTGAGCCGGCGGTCCATCGAGGTCTTCTGAATCCAGCGGAACGCCTCCGGCTCGGTCATCCCTTGCTCGGCCTGCAGGAGGCCCTTGGCGCGGTCCAGGACCTTGCGCACCTCGAGCCGCTCCCGCAGGCTGCCCACCTCGGATTCGAGCGAGGTGATCTCCTGGAAGCGGCTGACCGCCATCTCGATGGCGGGCACGAGGTCCGCCTTGGTGAACGGCTTGACCAGGTAGGCCATGGCGCCCGCGTCGCGGGCGCGCTCGACGAGTTCGCGCTGGGAGAAGGCGGTCAGGATGACCACCGGCGCCAGCCGCTCGGCCGCGATCCGCTCCGCGGCCGAGATGCCGTCCAGCACTGGCATCTTGACGTCGAGGATGGCGAGCTCGGGCTTCAGCGCGGTCACCCGCTCGACCGCCGCCTCGCCGTCCCCGACCTCGGCCACGACGGCGTAGCCCTCTTCTTCGAGCATCTCCTTGAGGTCCAGGCGGATCAGCGCCTCATCCTCGGCGATAACGACTCGCAGCTGCTTCTGGGTCACCCTGACGAGCGTACAGGCAGCGGGTAGATTATGTTCCGGTCGGTCCCTAGAAGAGGCCGCTGCCCCGATAGACCAACGGCAGAGTCCGCGGATTCAAAATCCGTGCAGTGTGGGTTCGAATCCCACTCGGGGCACTCACGGGCTCATTCCCGGTGTGTCCCGGGCTCACCAGCGGCATTTTGTCGGTGCCAGGTGAGACTATTCCGGTATGTACGACCGTGATGTCCGCCAGCAGGCATTGACGCTCATTGATCGGGGCATGAGCCTGCGCGCGGTACACAAGTCCACTAGCGTTTCCCGAGCTACTTTGCGCGACTGGCTGGACCATCCGGAGAAGACCGGCCAGCGCGCCTCCTGCCCACGATGTGCCACGCTGCCATCGCTTCCGGAGCCTGCCGGTGATTATGCCTATTTACTCGGCCTCTATCTCGGCGATGGTTGTATCAGCGTCGGCGGTAACCCGGCGAAGGGGGTCTGGGCGCTCCGCATCAGCTGCGCGGACGCGTGGCCGGGACTGCGCGCCGAATGCGTCGCGGCGATGAGCGCCATAAGGCCCAGCAACAAGATTTCTATGCAGCAGCGCGTAGGGTGCACCGAGGTAATTGCCTATTCGCGGCACTGGCCGTGCTTGTTCCCGCAGCATGGCCCCGGTAAGAAACACAAACGGACAATCCAGCTGGCGCCGTGGCAGCAGGACGTTATCGGCGAGCAGCCAGGTGACTTCGCCCGGGGCCTGTTCCACTCCGACGGATGCCGGTTCACCTCCCGGGTCCGCCGCCCATTGGCCAGCGGCGACCGGTGGTACGAGTACCCGCGGTACATGTTCACCAACGAATCACGGGACATTCTGGGGCTGTGCGGCCATACCCTTGATCAGCTCGGGGTCAGCTGGCGATTCTCCCGGCGCAACACCATTTCGGTGGCGCGGCGGGAGGCGGTGGCGCGGCTGGATGAGTTCGTCGGGCCGAAGTACTGAGCCGGGCCACGTACCAACCCTAGATCCTAGAGCTGGATCTCGGGATACAGGGGGTAGCGGGCCAGGAGGTCGGCGCAGCGGGCGCGGCACGCCTCGGCCACGCCCGCGTCGGTCATGTGCTTGGCCTTGGAGCCAGCCTGCGGGGTGGTCGCCTTCAGCGCGGTGGTCATGATGTCCGCGACCTCGTCCAGTTCGCTGGTCCCCATGCCGAGCGTGGTCAGGGCGGGCGTGCCGAGCCGGATGCCGGAGGTGTACCAGGCGCCGTTCGGGTCGCGCGGAACCGAATTACGGTTGGTGACGACGCCGGCCTCGAGCAGCGCCGCCTCCGCCTGGCGGCCGGTCAGCCCGAAGCTGGCCGCCACATCGGCGAGCACCAGGTGGTTGTCGGTCCCGCCGGTGATCAGGCGCGTGTCCCGCCGCAGCAGCCCGTCCGCCAGGGCGCGGGCGTTGGCCACGATACGCGCCGCGTAGTCGGCGAAGGTGGGCTGGCGCGCCTCGGCCAGCGCGACGGCCTTGGCCGCGATCACATGCGGGAGCGGGCCGCCGAGGACCAGCGGGCAGCCCCGGTCGACGTAGGGCGCATACTCCGGCGTGCACAGCACGAGGCCACCACGCGGACCGCGCAGCGACTTGTGCGTCGTGCTGGTCACGATCTGGGCGTGCGGCACCGGGTTGAGGTCACCGGTCAGCACGCCCCCGGCGACCAGCCCGGCGAAGTGCGCCATGTCGACCATGAAGGTCGCGCCCACCTCGTCGGCGATCTCGCGGAGCAGGCGGAAGTTGGGGTTGCGCGGGTAGGCCGAATACCCGGCGACCAGGATCAGCGGCTTGAACGCGCGGGCCTGGGCGGCGATGGCGTCGTAGTCGAGCAGCCCGGTGGCCGGGTCGGTGCCGTAGTTGGCCTGGTCGAACATCTTGCCGGAGATGTTGGCGCGGAACCCGTGGGTCAGGTGGCCACCCGCGTCCAGCGCCATGCCCATCATCCGCTGCGCGCCGAAGTCGCCGCGCAGTTGCTGCCATGCGGCCGGTTCCAGGGCGTCGACGTTCTTCGCGCTGTGGCGGTCCAGGAAGGGGCGCTCGACCCTGCGGGCCAGGATGGCCCAGTAGGCGACCAGGTTGGCGTCGATGCCGGAGTGCGGCTGGACGTAGGCGTGGTCCGCACCGAACAGCTCGGCGGCGTGCCGGGCGGCCAGCGCCTCGACCTGGTCCACGACCTCGCAGCCGGCGTAGAAGCGGTGGCCGACCGTCCCCTCGGCGTACTTGTCCGACAGCCACGTGCCCATGGCCATCAGGACCGCGGGGGAGGCGTAGTTCTCCGAGGCGATGAGCTTGAGCTGACGGCGCTGCGAGGCCAGTTCATCGGCGATGGCGCCGGCCACGGCGGGCTCGGATCCTGCGATCACGTCCAGCATGGCGTGGTAGCCGACGGAGACCGCGGACGTCGCGTCCGCGCCGTGCGCAGCGGCCGCAGATACGGTGCCGACCTGGGCGGCATTGGTCTCGGCCATGGCTTCTACTCCCGGGCAGACGGATATGGCAGGTGCCCAGGCGCGCGGCTGGCCGGCGGACGGCGGACCGCTCCCCGGTGGTACTCCACCTCAGCGCCAGTTACGGCCCGGTGCGACAATACCAGGGCCCGGGCCTCAGAGCATGGGGCGGGCGGTGGGCGGAACGGCTACCGGGAGGACCGTATCGCCGCTCAGGTAGGTGTCCAGGCCGGCGGCGGCGCTGCGGCCTTCGGCGATGGCCCAGACGATCAGGGACTGGCCACGGCCCATGTCCCCGGCCACGAACACGCCCGGCACCGAGGTGGCGTAGGTGCCGTCCCGCGCCACGTTCCCCCGGGCGTCGAACTCCACACCGAGGTCGGCCATGAGCGCAGAACGTTCGGCACCAGTGAATCCCATCGCGAGCAGCACCAGATCAGCGGGCAGATCCTGTTCGGTGCCCGCTACCGGCTCGAATCGGCCACCGGTGAATTCCACCTCAACCAGGCGCAGGGCGCGCACGTGCCCGGCCTCGCCGGTCACGAACTCCTGGGTCGAGACGGCGTACACGCGCTCGCCGCCCTCTTCGTGGGCGCTGGAGGTGCGGAAGATCATCGGGTACGTGGGCCACGGCTGGTGGTCCGGGCGCAGCTCCGGCGGCCGGGGCATGATCTCCAGCTGGGTCACCGACGCCGCCCCCTGGCGGTGGGCCGTGCCAAGGCAGTCCGCGCCGGTGTCGCCGCCGCCGATGATCACCACGTGCTTCCCGCGCGCGCTGATCGCGGGCTCGGCGACCGGGCCCGGCGCGGCCGCTCCCCCGGCCGCGGCCACGACGCGGTTGGACAGCGGCAGGTACTCCATGGCCTGGTGGATGCCGTCGGCGCCGGCGCCGGGGACCGGCAGGCCGCGGGCCACGGTCGCGCCCCCGGCGAGCATGATCGCGTCGTATCCGGCCCGCAGCTCATCCGCGGTGATGTCGGTGCCGGCGGTCACGTTGCAGCGGAACACGGTGCCCTCGGCGCGCATCTGCGCCAGCCTGCGGTCCAGGTGACGCTTTTCCATCTTGAACTCGGGGATGCCGTAGCGGAGCAGGCCGCCGGGAGCGTCGGCGCGCTCAAACACCGTGACACTGTGGCCGGCGCGGGTCAGCTGCTGCGCGGCGGCCAGGCCGGACGGCCCGGACCCGATCACCGCGACCTTCCTGCCGGTCTTCACCGGCGCGGGGGCGGGCTGCACCCAGCCCTCGGCCCACGCGCGGTCGATGATCTCCACCTCGACCTGCTTGATGGTCACCGGGTCGGAGTTGATCCCGAGCACGCAGGCGGTCTCACACGGGGCCGGGCAGAGCCGCCCGGTGAACTCGGGGAAGTTGTTGGTCGCGTGCAGCCGTTCGGACGCCTCGTACCAGTCGTGCCGCCAGACCAGGTCGTTCCACTCCGGGATGAGGTTCCCGAGCGGGCAGCCGGTGTGGCAGAACGGGATGCCGCAGTCCATGCAGCGCCCAGCCTGCCGTTCCAGGCGCCCGGCGGGGAAATCGGTGTACACCTCACGCCAGTCCCGGATGCGCACGTCCACCGGCCGGCGGCAGGCGTCTCACGCGGGGTGGTCATGAATCCCTTGGGATCGGCCATCGGGCGGTCGTCCTTCTCTGCGTCGGTCGTGCTTCTCTGCGTCGGTCGTGCTGGGGGTCGGTGCTGCGGGTGGGACGTGGGGGACCCGACGCCGTTGGCGGGTCCCGCCACCTGGGCGGCAGCCCACCCGGGGGCCGCTACCCAAGCTCGGGATATCGGTCAGCCGTGCGACGCGGCCATGACGGCCTCGTTCACGTCGCGGCCCTCGCGCTCGGCCATCTGGGTCGCGCTCAGCACCCGCTTGTAGTCCTTCGGCATGATCTTGCCGAAGCGGGCCAGCGCGGCCTCCCAGTCGTCCAGCAGGCGGGCCGCGACCGGCGAACCGGTTTCGGCCGCGTAGGACTCCACCAGGTCGCGGAGGAAGGCGGCGTCCTCACCGGCTATGGGGTCCAGGTCGACCATCTCGGCGTTGACCCGGTGCGCGGGCAGGTCGAGCACGTACGCGATGCCCCCGGACATGCCGGCCGCGAAGTTGCGGCCGATGGGCCCGAGGACGACCACCCGGCCACCGGTCATGTACTCGCAGCCGTGGTCGCCGACACCCTCGGCCACGGCCAGCGCGCCGGAGTTGCGCACGCAGAACCTCTCACCGACGATGCCGCGCAGGAAGATCTCGCCCGCGGTGGCACCGTAGCCGATCACGTTCCCGGCGATGATCTGCTCGCCGGCCGCGAAGTTCGCCTCGGGATCGGGGGCCACGATGATCCGGCCGCCGGACAGGCCCTTGCCCACGTAGTCGTTGGCGTCCCCGGCGAGCCGCAGCGTGATGCCGCGGGGCAGGAACGCGCCGAACGACTGGCCGGCCGAGCCGCGGAAAGAGATGTCGATCGTGTTGTCCGGTAGCCCATCGGCGCCCCACCGCTTCGTCACCTCGTAGCCGAGCATGGTGCCGACGGTCCGGTTGACGTTCCGCACCGGCAGCTCGAGGCGCAGCGGGGTGCCGTCCTGCAGGGCGCCCTCGGCCAGCTGGATCAGCGTGTTGTCGAGTGCGCGCTCGATCCCGTGGTCCTGGGTGGTGGTGTTGCGGCGCGCGGCGCCCTCGGGCAGCTCCGGCGTGTACAGCACAGGGGCCAGGTCGAGGCCGTGCGCCTTCCAGTGTTCCACGGCGGGCTCGGCGGCGAGCATGCTGGCCTGGCCAACCGCCTCGGCCAGCGTGCGGAAGCCCATCTGCGCCAGGTACTCGCGTACCTCTTCGGCGATGAACTCGAAGAAGCTGACCACGAACTCCGGCCTGCCGTTGAACCGCCTGCGCAGCTCCGGGTTCTGGGTGGCGATCCCGACCGGGCAGGTGTCCAGGTGACAGACGCGCATCATGATGCAGCCCGACACGACCAGCGGGGCGCTGGCGAAGCCGAACTCCTCCGCGCCGAGCAGCGCGGCGACGACCACGTCGCGGCCGGTCTTGAGCTGCCCATCGGCCTGGACCACGATCCGGTCGCGGAGCTTGTTGCGCAGCAGCGTCTGCTGGGTCTCGGCCAGCCCCAGCTCCCACGGCGTCCCGGCGTGCTTGAGGCTGGATAGCGGGGCCGCCCCGGTGCCGCCGTCGTGACCGGAGATGAGCACCACGTCGGCGTGCGCCTTGGACACGCCCGCCGCGACCGTGCCCACCCCGACCTCGGAGACCAGCTTGACATGGACGCGCGCGGCCGGGTTGGCGTTCTTGAGATCGTGGATGAGCTGGGCCAGGTCCTCGATGGAGTAGATGTCGTGGTGCGGCGGCGGGGAGATCAGGCCCACGCCGGGGGTGGAGTGCCGGGTCTTCGCGATCCACGGGTAGACCTTGTGCCCGGGCAGCTGGCCGCCCTCGCCGGGCTTGGCGCCCTGCGCGATCTTGATCTGCAGGTCGTCGGCGTTGGCCAGGAAGTGACTGGTGACGCCGAACCGCCCGCTGGCCACCTGCTTGACCGCGGAGCGGCGCAGGTCACCGTTCGCGTCGCGGGTGAAGCGCTCCGCGTCCTCGCCGCCCTCGCCGGTGTTGGACCGGCCGCCGATGCGGTTCATCGCGATGGCGAGCGTCTCGTGCGCCTCGGCGGAGATCGAGCCGTACGACATGGCGCCGGTGGAGAACCGCCGGACGATGCTGGCGGCCGGCTCGACCTCCTCGATCGGAATGGGCGGGCGCGCGCCGGGCGCGTCCACGCCCCTGATGCGCATCAGACCGCGCAGCGTCATCAGCTGCGCCGCCTGGTCGTCGACCAGGGACGTGTACTCCTTGAAGATCTCGTACCGGCGGGTGCGCGTGGCGTGCTGCAGCTTGAAGACCGTCTGCGGGTTGAACAGATGCGCCTCGCCCTCCCGGCGCCACTGGTATTCGCCGCCGATCTCCAGCCGCCGGTGCGCGGGCTGCACGCCGCCGCGCGGGAAGGCGCGGGCCACCCGGCGGTGGGTCTCCTCGGCCAGCACGTCGAAGCCGACGCCGCCGAGCCGCGAGGTGGTCCCCTCGAAGCAGGTGCTGACGACTTCTTCGCCGAGGCCGGTCGCCTCGAAGATCTGCGCGCCGGTGTAGGAGGCGAGGGTGGACACGCCCATCTTGGACATGATCTTCAGCAGGCCCTTGCCGAACGCCTTGATCAGGCTGGCGGCGGCCTTGTCCTCGGCCACGCCCTCCAGCACGCCGCGGCGCGCCATGTCGCGGACCGTCTCGATGGCCAGGTACGGGGCGACCGCGGAGGCGCCGTAGCCGACCAGCAGGGCTATGTGATGGGACTCGCGGGCGTCCCCCGCCTCCACGACCAGGCCCACTTTGGTGCGGGTCTTCTGCCGGATCAGGTGGTGATGCACCGCGCCGGTAAGCAGCAGTGACGGGATCGGGGCGAGCAGGGCCCCGGCGGGGGCCGGGACCGCGGGATAGTCCCGCACCCCGCGGTCGGACAGCACGATGATCCGCGCGCCGTCGTTGATCGCCTCGGACACTTCCCAGCAGATCTCCTCAAGGCGCTGGCGCAGCGCCTCTCCGCCGCCCCCTTCGCCGGCGGCCGCGTCGTACCGCCCGTCGACCACGTGCGCCGCGAAGCCGGGCAGGTCGCCGTCGGAGTTGATGTGCACGATCTTGGCCAGGTCGCTGTCGCTGATCACCGGGAACGGCAGCACCACCTGGCGGCAGGACGCCGGGGACGGCTCGAACAGATTCCGTTCGGGTCCGGTCGTGCCGCCCAGCGCGGTGATCAGTTCTTCCCGGATGGCGTCCAGCGGCGGATTGGTGACCTGCGCGAACATCTGGGAGAAGTAGTCGAAGACGAGCCGCGGCCGGTCGGATAGCACCGCGACCGGGGTGTCGGTGCCCATCGACCCGATCGGCTCGGCGCCGGTGCGGGCCATCGGGCCGAGGATGATCCGCAGTTCCTCTTCGGTGTAGCCGAACATCTGCTGCCGGGTGACCAGCTCGCCTGCGGCGGGCAGTGGCCGCTCCCGGGGCGGCAGATCGTTCAGGTGGACCTGGCCGGCGTGCAGCAGCTCCTCGTAGGGATGCTCCCCAGCCAGCGCCGCCTTGACCTCCTCGTCTTCCACGATCCGGCCGGTGCCGGTGTCGGCGAGGAAGATGCGGCCGGGCTGGAGCCGGCCCTTGCGGACGACGGTGGCCGGGTCGATGTCCAGGACGCCGACCTCACTGGCCAGGATGACCAGGCCGTCGCGGGTGATCCAGTAGCGGCCGGGGCGCAGGCCGTTGCGGTCCAGCACCGCGCCGATCACGGTCCCGTCGGTGAACGCGATCAGGGCGGGGCCGTCCCATGGCTCCATCATGGCCGCGTGGAACTCGTAGAAGGCCCGGCGCGCCGGGTCCATCTCCTCGTGGTTCTCCCACGGCTCGGGGATCATCATGAGTATCGCGTGCGGCAGCGACCGGCCGCCCATGTGCAGCAATTCCAGGCATTCGTCGAAGCTGGCGGAGTCGCTGCCGGCGGGGTCCAGCGCCGGGAAGACCCGGTCGATGCCGCGCCCGTCGGCGGAGTCCGGGATCAGGCTGCTGGCCAGCATCGCCTCGCGGGCCCGCATCCAGTTCCGGTTGCCCCGCACGGTGTTGATCTCGCCGTTGTGCGCGATGTACCGGTACGGGTGCGCGAGCTGCCAGGACGGGAACGTGTTGGTGGAGAACCGCGAGTGGACCAGGGCCAGCGCGGACCGGTACCGCTCGTCGGACAGGTCCGGAAAGAAGGGCTGGACCTGGGGCGGCGACAGCATCCCCTTGTACACGATGGTCCGCGACGACAAGCTCGCGAAGTACATACCGCTTTGCCGCCGGGCCCGCTTGCGCAGGCAGAACGCCATCCGCTCCAGCTCGATCCCGCGCTGCCGGCCGGTGCCGGCCAGGAAGAGCTGCGCGAGGTGGGGCTGTACGGCGCGCGCGCCGCGGCCGCAGACCTCCGGGTTGTGCGGGACGTCGCGCCAGCCGAGGACGACCAGGTTCTCGGCCTCGGCGAGCCGGGCGATGGCCGCCTTGGCCTCTTTCCTTCCGGCGGTCTCTTTGTCCAGAAACACCAGGCCGGCAGCGTAGGAGCCGGACGGCGGCAGGTCGAAGTCGCAGACCTCGCGGAAGAAGGCGTCCGGGATCTGGGTCAGGATGCCCGCGCCGTCCCCGGTCCCGGGGTCGCCGCCCTCGGCGCCCCGGTGCTGGAGGTTGCAGAGGGCGGTGAGTGCTTTGGACACGACGTCGTGCCCGGGCTGGCCGGTCAGATCGGCGATGAAAGCAACACCACAGGCGTCGTGCTCGAAGTGGCTGTCATACAGTCCCTGGGGCCCACCGATGCCGTGGTCCCGTCCCTGTGCTCTGCCGGCAGGCGCCATCAAAACTCCTGTCGTCGTCTCGTCTGCTACTGCTGATGCGGTCGGGACGGCGCTGGCCCTGCCGCGAACGCCGTGGAACGGCTCGCTGGCTCCGTGAAAGTTACGCCCACATTACATCACCGGACGAATCGTACCCAAGATCTAGGAGGCACCGATTGCGGCCGGTCCTGGCTGGCGTCTGGCCTGCCCGGGAGCGATGACGTCCGGCCCGTGCCGGTGCCTGGTCCGGTAGAGGTAGGCGGTCGCCCCGGCCACCGTGACGAGCTCGGACCACTGGTCCACGCGCAGTCCCGCCAGGTGCGGGGCAGGGGCTATGAGCAGCCATTCCGCGACGCACAGGCCGGCGAAGGTCAGCGCCAGCTGCAGGGCGAAGGCCCGCTCACCGAGCAGCGCGAACCGTCGCGTGGCCCACAGCACGAGGCCGCCCGCGACCGCGCACCACACCGCTTGGTAGGCAAAGACGGGCTCAAACGTGGCAAAGTTCTCATACCCCGGGACCCGGTGCACCGGCGCGATCTCCACCGCCCACGGCAGCGCCGACGGCCGGCCGTACGTCTGCTGGCTGAACCAGCTGCCCAGGCTCGCGATGGCCGCGCCGAACGCCAGGCCCGGCGCGGCGGCGCCGGCGACGGGCCCGAGCCGCACTCCGGCCCGGCGGCAGGCGATCCAGGCGCCGAGGGCGCCGAGCCCCACGGCGCCGGGCACACCGATGGCACCGTCCCAGGCCCGCGCCGCTGACCACAGACCGGGATGCGACGGGATGAGCCGCGTGCCCTCACCCGCCACCGCACCGGCCGCGGCGCCGATCAGCCCGAACGGAACCGCCCAGGCCGCTACGTCCAGGATCGTGTCGCTCGCGCCGCCCGCCCGGGCGTACCGGCGGACGGTCAGCCAGACCGCGACGATGATGCCGAGCGCGATGCAGAGCGCGTACCCCCGCACCGGCAGCGGCCCGGGGTGCCACGCGCCCCGGCCCGGGCTGGGGAGGTACGCGACCGGCCAGTTCAGCAGCGTCAGCTCCCGGGGGAAGGACCGGGGCGAGTGCCGGGGCGAGTGCCGGGGCGAGTGCCGGGGCGAGTGCCGGGGCGAGTGCCCGGCGACGTGACCGGCTCAGTAACCGGGGCAAGGACCCGGACAGTAACCGGGACACGGACCCGGGCACCCCGGACGCCGGCGGCCAGTTCGGTGGCCAGGTCACGGACCGCGGCCACGCCGGCGGTCAGGTCGGGCGCGGCCAGCAGGCGCTGAACGAACGCGGAACCGACGATCACCCCGTCGGCGAATTTCGCCACCTCGGCGGCCTGGGTGCCGTCGCGGACGCCGAGCCCGACCGCGACCGGCAGCCTGGTGTGCGCGCGGACGTTGCCGACCAGCCCGGCGGCCAGCCCGCTGACCGCGTCCCGCGCCCCGGTGATGCCCATGACAGAGGCCGCGTAGACGAAACCCCGGCACCGCGCGGTCACGGTGGCGATCCGCGCCTCCGACGAGCTCGGCGCGACCAGGAAGACCCGGTCCAGCCCGTAGGCGTCGGACGCCTCCAGCCAGGAGCCGGCCTCCTCCGGGGTCAGGTCGGGGGTGATCAGGCCCGAACCGCCGGCCGCGGCGAGATCACGCGCGAACGCGGACACGCCGTAGTGGTCGACGGGATTCCAGTACGTCATGACGAGCACGGGCACGCCGGCCCCGGCGATGGCCTCGACCGTGCGCAGCGTGTCGGCGACCTTGGTGCCCGCGGTCAGCGCGGCCTGCACGGCCTCCTGGATAACCGGCCCGTCCATCAGCGGATCGGAGTACGGCAGGCCCACCTCGATGATGTCGGCGCCCGCCTCGGCCATGGCCACGGCCGCGGTGATCGCGCCATCCACGCTGGGGAAGCCCGCCGGCAGGTAGCCGATCAGGGCGGCCCGGTTCTCGGCGGAGGCCTTCTCGAAGGCCCGCGCCACCTCACTCACTGGCCCGGCCATACTCACAGGCCCAGCCGCTGCGAGACGGTGGCCACGTCCTTGTCGCCGCGGCCGGAGAGGTTGACCAGGGCCACGCCGTCCGGGCCGAGTTCCGGGCCGATCTGCAGGGCGCCGGCCAGCGCGTGCGCGGATTCCAGCGCGGGGATGATGCCCTCGGTGCGGCACAGCACGCCGAAGGCGGCCAGGGCCTGCTCGTCGGTGACGGCGCGGTAGGAGGCGCGGCCGCCCTCGCGCAGCCAGACGTGCTCCGGGCCCACGCCCGGATAGTCCAGGCCGGCCGAGATCGAATGCGTCGGCAGCGTCTGGCCCTCGTCGTCCTGCAGCAGGTAAGTGCGCATGCCGTGCAGCACGCCCGCCGACCCGGCGGTGAGCGTAGCGGCGTTGCGGCCCGGTTCGGGCCCCTCGCCGCCGGCCTCGCAGCCGATGAGCCGAACCGACGTGTCGGGGATGAAGGCGTAGAAGATGCCGATCGCGTTGGAGCCGCCGCCCACGCAGGCGACCACGGCGTCCGGCAGCCGGCCGGTCATGGCCAGCACCTGCTCGCGCGCTTCCACGCCGATGACGCGCTGGAAGTCCCGGACCATCATCGGGAACGGGTGCGGGCCGCCGACCGAGCCGATGCAGTAGTGGGTGGTCTCCACGCTGGCGACCCAGTCCCGGAACGCCTCGTTCATCGCGTCCTTGAGCGTGCGGCTCCCCGAGGTGACCGGGATGACCTCCGCGCCGAGCATGCGCATCCGGGCGACGTTCAGCGCCTGGCGCCGGGTGTCTTCCTCGCCCATGTAGACCACGCAGTCCAGGCCGAACAGGGCGCACGCGGTCGCGGTCGCCACCCCGTGCTGGCCGGCCCCGGTCTCGGCGATGACCCGGGTCTTGCCCATCCGCTTGGTCAGCAGGGCCTGGCCGAGAACATTGTTGATCTTGTGCGACCCGGTGTGCGTCAGGTCCTCGCGCTTGAGCAGGACCCGGCACCCGGCCTGGGCGCCGAACCGGGGGACTTCGGTGAGCAGCGTCGGCCGGCCCGCGTAGTCACGTAGCAGCCGGGCCAGCTCGGTCTGGAACTCCGGGTCCGCCTGGGCCGCGGCGTACTGCGCGGTCAGCTCGTCCAGGGCCGCGGTCAGCGCCTCGGGGGCGAAACTCCCGCCGTAGATCCCGAAGTGGCCGGTCGCGTCGGGCACGGTCGCCCCGGTCCTCCCGCCGGCCAGGACCGGAGCGGAGGCGGGGGGAGGGCCCGGGCTGGGCGGTGCGCCATGGCCTTCCGGGCGGGCGCCAATGTCACTGGTCATCAGCGGTCACCGCGCAGCGCGGGATGGGAGGCCGCCGTGACCAGGTCCGCCACCGCGGCCCGCGGGTCCTTCCCAGTCACCAGGCTCTCCCCGACCAGCACGGCGTCCGCGCCGGCGGCGGCGTAGGCGAGCAGATCGTGCGGCCCGCGCACACCGGACTCGGCGATCTTGACGATCCCGTCCGGGATCCGCGGCAGCATCGAGGAGACGATGCGGCGGTCGAGCCGCAGTGTGGTCAGGTCGCGGGCGTTGACGCCGATCACCTTGGCGTCGGCGTCCACGGCCCGCTCGAGCTCGGCCTCGGCGTGGATCTCCACCAGCGGCACGAGGCCGATGGAGGACGCGCGCTCCACCAGGGACACCAGCGCGCTCTGCTCCAGCGCGGCCACGATCAGCAGGACCATATCGGCCCCGTGGGCACGCGCCTCCCAGAGCTGGTAGGAGCTGATCACGAAGTCCTTGCGCAGCACCGGGATCTGCACGGCCTTGCGCACGGCGATCAGGTCGTCCAGGGTGCCGCCGAACCGCCGCTTCTCGGTGAGCACGCTGATGATCCGGGCGCCGCCGGCCTCGTAGGCGGCGGCCAGCGCGGCCGGGTCCGCGATCTCCGCCATCGCACCCCGGGACGGGCTGGCCCGCTTGACTTCGGCGATGACGCTGACGCCGTCCGCCTTGAGCGCGGCGGCCGCGTCCCGTGACGACGGGGCGCGGCTGGCCATGTCCTTGAGCTGGTCAAGGGACACCCGCCGCTGCCGGTCGGCGAGATCGGCGCGTACGCCGTCCAGGATCTCGTCGAGCACTGTCACGCGGTCCGCAGCCCCTCAGGATCGGTTAATGGTGCGTCACCGATGCTAGCGGGGCGCAGTGACTGGCGTGGCAGGCACCCCACGGTTAGACGCGGTATGCGCGCCGTCCATTGGGTCGTCGAGGATGTAGCCGACGCCGCGTACGGTCCGGATCGCGGCGGCCACGGCGGATGTGGCGAGCTTGGCGCGGAGCTGGGCGATGTGCACGTCCACCGCCCGGCCCGAGCCGGGCCGGTAGGCCGGGCCCATCGCGGCCTGCAGCCGGTCCCGGGTCAGCACCCGGCCCGCGTGCGCGGCGAGGGCGGACAGCAGGGCGGATTCGGCCGGGGTGAGCGGGATCTCTCCGTGCGCGGTCCTGGCCCGGCCGGTGGCAGGGTCCAGGGTCAGGTTCCGGACGATCGGCCGGTCGGCCGGCTGTTCTGCCGGGCGGTAAGTGGGCCGGTCCACCGGCCGATCTGGAGGCGCGGCAGGGGATTCTGGGGTTCTTGTGATGGCTGGGGTGATACCGGGGGCGGGGACGGCGGCGGACATGACGTGGGAGACGAGCATCCGCGGGCTGAAGGGGCGGCGGAGGCATCGGTCGGCGCTTACCCGCAGGTCTCGCGGGCGCATGCTCGGGCCGAGCAGGTAGACGGCCGGTGTCGGGCGCTGCGCCGCGGGTGTGGCCCGGGCGCGCGGCTCGGCCAGCAGGCGGCGGAGGCGGCGGGCGTCCAGGCCCGGCATGGTCAGGTCGAGCACGGCGACACCGGCCGATCGTGCGGTGAGCGCGGCGATGGTGTCGTCCGCACGGGCGGCCACGATCACCCGCAGGCCGGCCCGGCCAGGTAACGCCGCCCGAGCTCGGCGACCTCGGGCTCGTGCTCGGCGAGCAGGACGGCCAGCGGCACGCCGGGAGCACTGCGGACCCCGTGGGCCCCGTTGGGCCCGCGCGCCCGTTCAGCCGGCACCGGGCCCACGCACGGACTCTGTGGTGGGACCATCGCCCGTCGCGGTGAGGCCGATCGCGGTGGGATCGTCACCGGTTGCGGTGGGATCGTCACCGCGGCTGATCGAGTCCCACAGGCTGGCCGGATCGGGGAACGCGGACCCGGCCGAGGGCGAGGGCGAGGACGCGGGCGCGGGCGCGCGCGGCCCGCTCTGGGACGGATGCGCGGCCCCATCCGGGCGTTTGCCCGGGCGCTCAGCCGTGCGCTCGTACCGGCCCGACATGACCGGCCAGCGCGCGCCACGCCAGGCGGTGAGCAGCCCCGCCGCGATGATCGCAACCGCCCCGGCGAACACCGCGACCCGCCACGGAACCCCGAGCATCACAGCGTGCACGGAGGAACCGCCCGTCACGACCGCGCCGCTCGGCGAGGAGGTGCCGCCCGTGGTCGAGCCCGCCCCGCCGGACGCCACGGAGGCCGACGAGCTCACCTTGGTGGCCGCGGCCCCGATCACGTGCGAGGCGCCGAGCGACCCGCTCACCGCGACCGCGGTCCCCGCGCCGCATAGGGCGAGGACCAGGCCGGCGGCGCGGCGCACCAGGCCGCGGGTCGCGATCACGGCGGCCAGGCAGGCGAGCCCGGCCAGCGCGAGCGCGCCCGCAGCCGGGGCCAGGTCCTGGCCGGTGACGGTGATGGCCTGCGAGGGCAGCGGGCGCGGGGCCACGTAGACGGCGCGGGCCCAGCCCTGCCGGACGGCCAGCAGCGCCAGACCGGCCCCGGCCGCGCCGAGCAGCAGGGTGAGCGCATATTGCCGGCGAGGGCTCGCGGGCCTCACTGGGTTCGTGGCGCTCACAGAGCTCGCGGGGTTCGCGGGACTGACGGGAGCGGTCACCCGGTCAGGCCTCCTCGGGACGCCCCGCGGCGACCGGCTCCGGCCGCTCTCCGGTGACCGAGTCAAGCCGGCCCGCGTCGAAACAGGTTCGGTCGCCGGTGTGGCACGCCGCACCGACCTGATCCACCCGCACCAGGACCGTGTCGCCGTCGCAGTCGAGTGCCACCGACTTGACCCACTGCTGGTGGCCAGACGTATCGCCCTTGACCCAGTACTCCTGGCGGCTGCGCGACCAGTACGTGCAGCGCCCGGTGGTAAGCGTCCGGTGCAGCGCCTCGTCGTCCATCCAGCCGACCATCAGCACCTCACCGGTGTCATGCTGCTGGGCGACCGCCACGAAAAGGCCCGCGGCGTCCCGCTTCAGCCGCTGCGCGATGTCCGGCTCCAGCCGCGAAGGGCGGGCAGCACTGCTCATTGTCCCCTCATTCCTGTGCGTGCGCCCCGGGTCATTCCCGTGCGTGACGCCCCGGGGCCGGGCGCCGTGACCAGCGTAGCCGGGACCGCGCTACCGGCCGGGCCGAGATCACCCCTACGATTCGCTGATGGGATACTCGCGGGATGAACGCCTCGCCCTGTGCGCCGCTCTGGACGAGGCAGGCCCGGACGCGCCGACGCTGTGCGCGGGCTGGACCGCCCGGGACCTGGCCGCGCACCTGGTGCTGCGCGAGCGCCGGCTAGACGCCAGCGCGGGCATCCCCGGCGGCCCGCTGGCGGGGTACACCGCACGGGTGCAGCAGCGGCTCGCGTCGCGGAAGTCCTTCCCGGAACTGGTCGACACGATCCGCAACGGGCCGCCCAAGCTGTCGCCGTGGGCGATTCCCGCCCTCGACGAGCGGGCCAACACCGTCGAGTTCTTCGTGCACCACGAGGACATCCGCCGCGCCGCGCCGGACTGGAAGCCGCGCGCGGTGAGCGCGGGGCTATCGGACGCGCTGTGGGCGCGGCTGCGGGTGGCCAAGCTGACGATGCGGCGGGTACCGGTCGGGATCGAATTCGCCCGGAACGATGACGCCGCGGGCACCACCGACGGCGCGGGCGGCGCCGAACCGGTTAGTACGCGGGCGGGTAGGGGGGACGCGCCGCAGTTCCGCATGATGGTGCGGCGCGGGACACCGGTGGTGACCGTGACCGGTCCGCCGGCGGAACTGACCCTGTGGGCCACCGGACGGACCACGGCGGCGAAGGTCAGGCTGGACGGCACCGAGGCCGCCACGGCGATGCTGGCCCAGGCCCGCTGGCGTATCTGAGCCCCGACACGTCCCAGCACAGCGCGTCCGAGCCCCGCGCGTCCGAGCACAGCGCGTCCGAGCACGGGCGCGTGTGGCCACGGCGCGTGCCTGGCGAGCCCAGCGGGCCCGGCGACCCCGGTCCCGGCGCTACTGGGCGCCCAGTTCCCGCTTCAGGCGGGCCAGATCGTCCTCCACGTCGCCGTGCCGCGACGACGGGACGTTCTCGACCTGGTGCCACTCCGGCGCCGGCACTACCTGGCCGGCGGGCCGTTCGGTGACCCGGGCTTTGCGCTCTGCCTTCTGCTCCCGGACCTGGGCCCGGCGTTCCCGGGCGAGGCGATACTGACTGTGCGCCTTGACCGCAATGGCAATGATCGCGCCGATAACCAGGGCGATGATGGCCCACTCCAGCAGGCGGAACACTGATTCGAGGACGATGAAAGCGATCAGGGCACCGATGGCGATCAAGACGACCTTGGCCCAGCGCATCAGCCGCCCCCTTTCCGCGGCTAGGCACGCCCTGATGGGGCATGTACTAAGAAGGAGCTTACCTGGGAGTGCGCAATACTGGGCAGCGGCGGCCAGGCTCCCGGCTCGGGGCCGCCCGGGAAGGAGAAGGAGCGAGCATGCACGCGCTGGGCATCGATATCGGCGGCACGGGGATAAAGGCGGCGCCCGTTGATCTGGAAACGGGCAAGTTCCTGGCCGACCGGGTAAAGATCGCGACGCCGCAGCCGTCCGCTCCGAACGCCGTGGCCGAGGTCGTCGGCAAACTCGTGCACGCCTTCTCCTGGTCCGGGCCCATCGGCGTCACCTTCCCCGGGGTGGTGATGAACGGGGTTACGCGGACGGCGGCCAATCTGGACAAGGGGTGGATCGGGCTGGACGCCCGGTCCTTGCTCGCCAAGGCGGCCGGGCAGGAGATCCGGCTGCTGAACGACGCCGACGCGGCGGGCATCGCGGAGATGACGTTCGGCGCGGGAAGCGGCGAGCCCGGGACCGTCCTGATGGTGACGCTTGGCACGGGGATCGGCAGCGCCCTGTTCGTCAACGGCATCCTGGTCCCCAACACCGAATTCGGTCACCTGGAGGTCCGCGGCAAGGACGCGGAGCGGCGGGCCTCCGAGCACGCCAAGACCGCCCACGAGATGGGCTGGAAGCAGTGGGCGAAGAACGTGAACGAGTACCTCGAGCACGTCGAGGCACTGCTTTCGCCGCAGCTCATCATTATCGGCGGCGGGATCAGCAGGCAGTCGGACAAGTTCATCCCGTTGTTCACCGGCTTGAACGCTCGTGTCGTCCCGGCCGCGATGCACAACGACGCGGGCATCACGGGGGCCGCGATGGGGGCCCACCCCGGTTCGGCCGCCCCGGCCCGGGCGGGCGCGGGCGCCAAGGCGAACCCGGGCCTGGGGCGAGCGCTCGGGTCAACGGGCACCGCCTGCACCCACGGCGACCAGGGCCTGCCCGGCTTCCCCACTTCGGGGCTGCCCGAGTAGGCGGCGGCTGGGGGCAACGAGCGGAACCGGGGACGCTGGCCGGGGCGGTACGCCACCGGCCCGGCCTCCGGTCAGCGGACCGGCCTCCGGTCAGCGGACCGGCCTCCGGTCAGCGGACCGGGCGTCCCGTCAGCGGACCGGGCGTCCGGCCGCGCGGAGCGCGTTCTTCACCTCGGCGATGCGGAGCGTCCCAAAGTGGAACACGCTCGCCGCGAGCACCGCGTCCGCGCCGGCGTCCACGGCCGGGGCGAAGTGGGCGACCTCGCCCGCGCCGCCGCTGGCGATCACCGGGATGGTGACCGCCTGGCGCACGGCGCCGATCAGGTCCAGGTCGAAGCCGGCCTTGGTGCCGTCGGCGTCCATCGAGTTGAGCAGGATCTCTCCCGCGCCCAGCTCGGCGCCGCGGTGCGCCCACTCCACCGCGTCGATGCCCGTGCCCCGGCGGCCGCCGTGCGTGGTGACCTCGAATCCGCTGGGCGGCGGGGCGGTCCCGGCCGCGGGTTCGCCGGTGAAGCGGCGCGCGTCGACGGACAGCACGACGCATTGCGAGCCGAACCGGCGGGCCGCCTCGGCGAGCAGGTCCGGCCGGGCGATGGCGGCGGTGTTCAGCGAGACCTTGTCCGCGCCGGCGCGGAGCAGCCGGTCGATGTCGTCCTCGCTGCGCACCCCGCCGCCCACGGTCAGCGGGATGAACACCTGCTCAGCGGTCCGGCGCACGACGTCGTAGGTGGTCTCGCGGCCGCCGCTGGACGCGGTGATGTCCAGGAACGTCAGCTCATCGGCGCCTTCGGCGTCGTAGGCGGCGGCCAGTTCGACGGGATCGCCCGCGTCCCGCAGGTCACGGAAGTTGATCCCCTTGACGACCCGGCCCGCGTCCACGTCCAGGCAGGGAATGACCCGGACCGCGACCGTCACTGTGCTGCCTCCAGACGTTCGCGCCGCCGCCAGGCAGAAACGCCACCGGCCGCTCGCGGGGCCCCAGGGGTCCCACTCGCTAGCCGGTTGGCGGCGACGCTCACGCCGCCACCGTTTCCAGCGCCTCTTCCAGGCTGAACGCGCCCGCGTAGAGGGCCTTGCCGATGATCGCGCCCTCGACGCCGAGCGCCACGAGCGCGGCGATCGCGCGCAGGTCGTCCAGGCTGGAAACTCCCCCGCTGGCCACCACCGGGCGGTTGCTGCGCGCGCATACCGCGCGCAGCAGGTCCAGGTTCGGGCCGCGCAGCGTGCCGTCCTTGGTTACGTCGGTGACCACGTACCGGGCGCAGCCGTCGGCGTCGAGGCGGTCCAGCGTCTCGTACAGGTCGCCGCCTTCGGACGTCCAGCCCCGCGCGGCCAGCCGGGTCCCGCGCACGTCCAGTCCGACCGCGATCTGGTCACCGTTCCGGGCGATCACCGAACGCACCCAGTCCGGGTTCTCCAGGGCCGCGGTGCCGATGTTCACCCGGGTGCAGCCGGTCGCGAGCGCGGCCGCCAGCGAGGCGTCGTCACGGATGCCGCCGGAAAGCTCCACGTTGATGTCGAGGCGGCCGACCACCTTGGCGAGCAGCGCGGCGTTGGAGCCCCGCCCGAACGCGGCGTCCAGGTCCACCAGGTGGATCCAGTCCGCGCCGGAACGCTGCCAGGCGAGCGCGGCCTCCATCGGGTCGCCGTACCCCGTTTCCGTGCCGGCCGCGCCCTGGACCAGCCGCACCGCCTGTCCCCCGGCGACGTCCACGGCGGGCAGCAGGGTCAGCCTGTGGTCCGTCATCGGATCCTCTCCAGCCAGTTCGACAGCAGGGTCGCGCCCGCGTCGCCGGATTTCTCCGGGTGGAACTGCGTCGCGGCCAGCGCCCCGTCCTCCACCGCGGCCGCGAACGGCTCGCCGTGCGTGGTCCACGTGATCAGCGCGCCGGATTCGCGCAGCAGTCCCGCATGCGCGTGGCGCAGCGCAAAGGAATGCACGAAGTAGAACCGGGTGTCCGGCCCGATCCCGGCGAACAGCAACGTACTTTCGGGTGGGGAGACCGTGTTCCAGCCCATGTGCGGCAGCACCGGGGCCTCCAGTCGCTCCACCGTGCCGGGCAGGAGCCCGCACCCCTCGGTGAGCAGGCCATGCTCGACGCCGGACTGGAACAGCACCTGCATCCCGACGCAGATGCCGAGGACCGGCCGCCCGGCGGCGAGCCGCTGGGCGATCAGCTTGTCCCCGCCCACCGCGCGCAGGCCCGCCATGCACGCCGCGAAGGCGCCCACTCCCGGGACCGCCAGGCCGTCGGCGTCCAGCGCCGCGTCCGGATCGGCCGTGACCCTGACATCCGCGCCGACTCGCGCCAGGGCCCGCTCGGCGGAGCGCAGATTACCCGAACCATAATCCAGTACGACCACGGACGGCTTCACAGCGCTCACAGCACGCCCTTGGTGCTCGGTACGCCGCCCGCCCGCGGGTCCCGCGCGACGGCGGTGCGCAGCGCCCGTGCGACGGCCTTGAACTGGGCTTCCACGATGTGGTGCGGGTTGCGGCCGGCCAGCACCCGCACATGCAGGCAGATTTTGGCACTCTGCGCCAGCGACTCGAAGATGTGCCGGGTCAGCGTGGTGTCGTAGCTGCCGATCAGCGGGGCCATGGCGGGTTCCTCGTGCATCACGTACGGGCGCCCGGACAGGTCGATCGCGGCCATGACGAGGGTCTCGTCCAGCGGCACGAGCGCGTCGCCGAAGCGGGTGATCCCGGACTTGTCGCCGAGCGCCTCGCGCAGTGCCTGGCCGAGCGCGATGGCCGTGTCCTCCACCGTGTGATGCGCGTCGATCTCCACGTCGCCCTTGGCCCGGACGGTCAGGTCGAGGCCGCCGTGCTTGCCGAGCTGGGCCAGCATGTGGTCGAAGAACGGGACGCCGGTGGACACCTCGACCATGCCGATGCCGTCGACGTCGAGCTCGACCAGGATCTGGGTCTCGTGCGTGAGGCGCTCGACGCGCGCTTTGCGCTCCTGGTTCACGTGTTCGCCACCTCGGGGCTGAGGGCATCGGGGGTCAGGGCATCGGGGGTCAGGGCATCGGGGACAAGGGCATCGGGGACAAGGGCCAGGGCTCTCCGGAACGCGGCCATCTCCACCGGGGTGCCGATGGTGACCCGCAGCCACCCGTCCGGCCCCGTCTCGCGGATCAGGACGCCCCGGTCCAGCAGGACCTGCCAGACCGCGTGCCGGTCGGCGAACTGGCCGAACAGCACGAAGTTGGCGTCCGAGTCGGCCACCGTGTACCCCTGCGCCCGCAGCCAGGAAACGCAACCGTCGCGCTCGGCGCGCAGCGCGGCCACGCTGGCCAGCGGGTCGGCGGCGCAGGCCAGCGCGGCGCGCGCGACGGCCTGGGTGACCGTGGACAGGTGGTAGGGCAGCCGGACGATCAGCAGCTTGCTGATCAGCTCCGGGCTGGCGGCCAGGTAACCGACCCGCGCGCCGGCCATGGCAAAGGCCTTGGACATGGTGCGCGTCACCGCCAGCCGGGGGTAGCGCGGTACCAGCGTCAGCGCGCTCGGCGTGCCCTCGCGGGCGAATTCGGCGTAGGCCTCGTCGACCACGACGACGCCGGGGGCCGCGTCGCATACCGCCTCGATGACGCCGAGCGGCAGCGCCGTCCCGGTGGGATTGTTCGGCGAGGTGAGGAAGACCACAGCGGGCCGGGCGTCCTGGATGATCGAGGCGGCGCGGTCCGGGTCGATGCTGAAGTCCTCCTCGCGGCACGCGGCCAGCCAGCCGGTGCACGTGACCCGCGCGATGAGGGGGTGCATCGAGTAGGACGGCTCGAACCCGAGCGCCGACCGGCCAGGGCCGCCGAAGGCCTGCAGCACCTGCTGGATGATTTCGTTGGAGCCGTTGGCCACCCACACCTGCGCCCCGGTCAGCCCGTGTCCCAGGTAGCCGGCCAGGTCCTCGCGCAGCGCGGCGGCGTCCCGGTCCGGGTACCGGTTCAGCCCGCCTGCCACGGCCGCCACGGCGCTGGTCACCGCGTCGGCCAGCCGCTTCGGGGGCGGGTAGGGGTTCTCATTGGTGTTCAGCCGGACGGGTACGTCGAGCTGCGGGGCGCCGTACGGCTCGAGGCCGGCCAGGTCCTCGCGCAGCGGAAGCTTGTCCGGGTCTGCCTGCGGGCCGGCTCCGGGGGGGATCAGGGCGCCCGCGCCGGTCATCTGGGGACCCGGACGGTGGCCAGTCACTTGGGGAACCGGACGGTGGCCGGTCACTTGGGGAACCGGACGGTGGCCGGTCATTTGGGGACCCGGACGCGGACGGCGGCGACGTGCGCGGCGAGCTGTTCGGCGCCGCCGAGCGCGTCGATGTGCGGGGCCGCGTCCGCCAGCGCCTCGCGGGAGCATTCCACCACGTTGATGAGCCGCAGGAACGGCAGCACGGTCAGCCCGGCGGCGTGCCGGGCCGTGCCGCCCGTGGGCAGCACGTGGTTGGAGCCTGCCAGGTAGTCGCCGAGCGAGACCGGGGAGTACGGCCCGGCGAAGACCGCGCCCGCGTTCCGGACCCGCGCCGCGACCTTGGCCGCGTCCTCGGTCTGGATCTCCAGGTGCTCCGGGGCCCAGGCGTCGGAAACGGCCAGCGCGGCGTCGACGTCGGCCACGAGCACATACCCGGACTGGCCGCTGAGGGCTTGCTCGATGCGGTCGCGGTTCAGCGCCGGGGGCAGCTGAACGGCCAGTTCCGCGTCGGTCCGGGCGGGCAGGTCGGGGTCGGAGGTGATCAGCAGGCACGCGGCCAGCGGGTCGTGCTCCGCCTGCGCGATGAGGTCGGCGGCCACGTAGGAGGGGTCGGCCGTGTGGTCGGCGATGATCGCGATCTCGGTCGGGCCGTTCTCGCCGTCGGTGCCCACGACCCCGCCGAGCAACCGCTTGGCCGCGGCCACGTAGACGTTGCCCGGCCCGGTGAGTACGTCGGCCGGGGCGCAGTCCTCGGTGCCGTACGCGAACATGGCCAGGGCCTGCGCGCCGCCGACCGCGTGCACCTCGTCCACGCCGAGCAGCGCGCACGCGGCGAGCACGGCCGGGTGCGGCAGCCCGCCGTTGTCGGCCTGTGGCGGGGAGGCCACCGCAACCGAGGCGACCCCCGCGACCTGTGCGGGCACCACGTTCATCACCACGGAGGAGGGATAAGCGACCAGGCCGCCGGGCACATAGACCCCGGCCCGGCTGACCGGGACGTACCGGCCGGCCACGGTGAGACCCTCGGCCGGCGTGACCACGGTGTCGGCGGGCGGCATCTGGGCCTGATGCACGAGCCGGGTCCGGCGGGCGGCCTCCTCCAGCGCGGCGGCCACGGCCGGATCGAGGTCGCGCGCGGCCTGGTCGAGCGCTTCGCGGGGCACGCGTGTGGTGGCCAGGTCGACTCCGTCGAAGCGGGCGGTGTACTCGCGTATCGCCGCGGCGCCCCGGCGGCGGACGTCCTCGCACACCGGCCGGATCTGCTCGGCGGCCGCCGTGACGTCGAACGTCGCACGCGGCAGGACTCCGGACAGGGTGGTTCGGTTGAGGGTGGCGGCATCGCGGTCACGCAGGTCAATACGGGAGATCACCCGCACAGTCTACGGAGAGCTAGCCGGGGCGGTGCTCCCGGTCGCTAGCCGGGGCGGTGTTTCCGGTCGCTAGCCGGGGCGGTGCTCCCGGTCCCCCGCTGGTGGGCGGCGCTCCCGGTCCCCCGCTGGGGGGCGGTGTTTCCGGTCGCGGGGCAGCGGACTGGCCCGCGTGCTGGCGGGCGGACCGGCGGGCCGAGCGGGACCGGATCACGATCTCGATCACGGCGATGGTGAGTGCGGCTAGCATTGGCCAGAACGTGAGGCCGCTCTTGGCTCCAAGCGTGAGCGATGCGTCAAGGCGCGTCCCGGGGGCGCTCACCGCCAGCTGATGCTGGAAGGCGGCGTGGCCGCCCAGGTCACCGACCCACAGCGCGACCGCCGACGCGGCCAGAGCACCGGCGATCAGGCCCGCCGCCGCGGCCGCGCCCCAGCGGCGGACCGCGATCAGGTAGCCGAGCGACCCGGTGAGCAGGCCGCCGATGACGCCGATCAGGCAGAACCAGACGTCCGCGACGATGAAAGCGCTCGTCTCGGCGTTCACGACCTGGGCCATTCCGTGCCCGACGACCTCCACCAGGACGCGCGGCGCCACCGCGGCCCAGGCAAACCCGGCGGGGATCCCCCATACGGCGGTGGCGGCCGCGGCGGACACGAAGACCACCGCGACGGTGCGGATGGTCGGTACCGGGCGCGTGGGGCCTGCCTCGCTGGCCGGGGCGGCCGGGCTGGCCGGGCCTGGCGCTGCGGCCGCTCTAGGTTGGGGCACCGGTTCGCCCGGCGGAACCGGGAGGTGCGTGGTGTCCGTGATGTCCCCTTCTCTCGCCACCGGAGTGACCGTTTTACGCCGGACGAACCCGCTACGCCGGGTCCTCGCCCTCGACGAACGGCAGGCGGCGGGCCAGGGCCGTCTGCCTTACGTGCAGGGCTTCAGCGTATTCGGGCGAGGCGTACCACTCGCGCAGCCGCTCCGGGCTGGGGAATTCGACGATGACCACGCGCTCGTCGAGGGGCCACTCCCCCTCCGGCACCTGCGGCCCTCGCCGTGCACAAGGTAACGGCCGCCGTACTGCGCGATAGAAGCCTCGGCCAGTTCCCGGTAACGCTGGGCCTGGGCCTCGTCGAGGACCTCGACCTCGGAGATCGCGTACGCCGTCATGAGTCAATTCTGGGGCACGGATGGCAGAGGCTGACCGCGGGTCACATCGGCATCGGCGGGACAGCCGCCGCCGGGACAGCGCCGCCGGGACACGGGACAGGAGAGAGCGAGTCGCGGGTCACACGGGGCCGTCGTGGGGGACGTAGTGCCGACTGCCGTCGGCCGGATCGGTCCAGACCCGCATGATCGTGCCCCTGGACGGATCACGGAACCGCTCCGGGGTGGGCACCCAGCCGGGTTGCGGCTCGGCCGCCTGGGCGTGCCGACCACGATGGCGCGGCTTGCCGTGTCCCGGTCCGCCGGCCGCACCCGGGCTCGTCAGGTCCGTCCCGGCGCCGGTGACGGCGATGGGCGGCAGGTCGGCCAGGGCCCAGCGAGGTTGCCCGCCACCCAGACCCCGGGCACGTCTAGCCCCGTCTAGCCCGCGGGGCTAGCTCACACAGGTGGGCCCCAGAAGCTGCTTCAGGTCTCCCAGTAGCGCCGGCGAGGCGGCGACGCGAAGCCTCTCATCCAGTCGCACCACCGTCGTCCGCTGGTCCCCGCGCAGCCGCAGGTGCACCTCCGTCGGCCCGGGATGGGTCATCAGCACCTCCTTGAGCTGCTCGACCACCGGCGGAACGCACCGCGTCATCGGCAGCGACACCACGAAAGGGCCGCCATCGTCCACCGACAAGTCCGGGACGGTCACGTCCATCGCGATCAGTTTCGGCACATCGTCGCGGCGGTCGATCCGGCCCTTGACCGCGATGATCGCGTCCTCGGCGATCGACATCGCATACAGCTGGTAGGTCGCCGGGAAGAACAGCACTTCGATCGCACCGGCCAGGTCCTCTAGGGTGGCCGCCGCCCACGGGTTGCCCTGCTTGGTCACCTTGCGCTGTACGCCGGACAGAATGCCGGCGACCTTGACCACTCCCCCACCATCATTGCGATCGCCGCGGCCCCGTTCGGAAGCATCAGCCCCAGACGTGAGAAGGTCGGCCAGCGAGCAATCGGCTTCCCGGGCGAGCAGGTGCTCGACCCCCAGCAGCGGATGATCGGAGACGTACAGGCCGAGCATTTCGCGCTCGAAGCTGAGCCGGGTGGACTTGTCCCAGTCGCCATCCGGGATCGGCACGTCGAAGAATGCCTCGGTCTCAGCGTCCCCGCCGAACAGCGAATCCTGGCCGATCGCCTCGTTGCGCTTGATGTCGATCACCGCGTCGACGGCCTGCTCGTGCACCATCACGAGGCCCTTGCGCGGATGACTGAAGGAGTCGAACGCGCCGGCCTTAATCAGCGACTCGATCACGCGCTTGTTGCACACCACCGCGGGGACCTTGCGCAAGAAGTCGGAGAAGCTGGTGAACTCGCCCTCGGCCTTGCGCGCGGCCACGATCGCGTCGACCACGTTGGTGCCGACGTTACGGATCGCGGCCAGCCCGAACCGGACGTCGCGGCCCACCGCCGTGAACGTCGCCACCGAGGAGTTGACGTCCGGCGGCAGGACCTTGATCCGCATCCGCCGGCACTCGCTGAGGTACAGCGCAGACTTGTCCTTGTCGTCACCGACCGAGGTAAGGAGGGCAGCCATATACTCGGCCGGGTAGTTGGCCTTCAAGTAGGCGGTCCAGTAGGACACCAGGCCGTAGGCGGCGGAATGCGCCTTGTTGAAGGCGTATCCGGCGAACGGGACCAGGACGTCCCAGACCGCCTGGACGGCCTTGTCGGAGTAGCCGCGTTCCCGGCAGCCCTGCTGGAACGGGACGAACTCCTTGTCCAGGATCTCCTTCTTCTTCTTGCCCATGGCCCGGCGGAGCAGGTCGGCCTGTCCGAGCGTGTACCCGGCCAGGATCTGCGCCGCCTTCTGCACCTGTTCCTGGTAGACGATCAGGCCATAGGTGGGCTCGAGCACCTCCCGCAGGGGCTCTTCGAGCTCGGGATGGATCGGCGTGATCTGCTGCAGCCCGTTCTTGCGGAGCGCGTAGTTGGTGTGCGAGTTCACGCCCATCGGGCCGGGCCGGTACAGCGCGCCGACGGCGGAGATGTCCTCGAAGTTGTCCGGCTTCATCGTCCGCAGCAGCGTTCGCATGGGGCCGCCGTCGAACTGGAAGACGCCGAGGGTGTCGCCGCGGCCGAGCAGTTCGTAGGTGGGCTTGTCATCCAGCGGGAGGCTCAGCAGGTCGATTGTGGTGCCCTGGTTCTTCTCGATCGCCGCGACCGCGTCGGCCATGATCGTGAGGTTACGGAGGCCCAGGAAGTCCATCTTGAGCAGGCCGAGGCTTTCGCAGGTCGGGTAGTCAAACTGCGTGATGACTGCGCCGTCGGAGTGCCGGGTCCACACGGGGATGTGGTCGGTGATCGTCTCGGCGCTCATGATGACGCCGGCGGCATGCACGCCGGGCTGCCGGATCAGCCCCTCGATGCCCCTGGCCGTGTCGATGACCTGCTTGATCTCGGCTTCGGCCTCGTACAGCTGGCGCAGCTCACCCGTCTCGTTGTACCGGGGGTGGCTGGTGTCGAAGATGCCGGTCAGCGGGATGTCCTTGCCCATGACGGCCGGCGGGAAGGCCTTGGTGATCCGGTCGCCGAGCGAATAGGGAAAGCCGAGGACGCGGGTGGAGTCCTTGATCGCGGCCTTGGCCTTGATGGTGCCGTAGGTGACAATCTGCGCCACCCGGTCTGAGCCCCATTTCTCCGTCACGTACCGGATGACGTCCGCCCGGCCACGTTCGTCGAAGTCCACGTCGATGTCGGGCATGGATACGCGCTCGGGGTTGAGGAAGCGCTCGAAGATCAGGCCGTGAACCAGTGGATCGAGGTCAGTGATGCCCAGGGCGTAGGCGACAATCGAGCCGGCCGCGGACCCACGGCCCGGGCCGACCGCCACGCCGTGGTTCTTGGCCCACATGATGAAGTCCGCGACGACCAGGAAGTACGCCGGAAACCCCATCTGGCAGATGATGTCGATCTCGTACGCGGCCTGCTTCTTGCGCTCTTCGTCAAAGCCGTCCGGGTAACGGCGGTCCATGCCCTTCCATACCTCGGCGCGGAAGAGCTCATCCTCTGACTCGTAACCCTCGGGGATCGGAAACCGCGGCATGAGGTTGACGAAGTCGAACATGCCGGTGGTGTCGACCCGGTCGGCGATCAGGAGCTGACTGTTCCGGCAGCCTTCCTGCCAGGTGTCCGAGGTGTCGGCGGCATACATCTCGTCGGCGGACTTGATGTAGTAGCCGGTGCCGTCGAAGCGGAACCGGTCCGCGTCGGCCAGGGACTTGCCGGTCTGAATGCAGAGCAGCAGGTCGTGCGAGGTGGCGTCGGATTCCCGGGTGTAGTGCGAGTCGTTGGTGACGACCGGCGGGATGCCGAGCTTCTTGCCGATCTCTACCAGGCCGTCTCTTACCTTGCGCTCGATGTCGAGCCCATGGTCCATCAGCTCGAGGAAGTAGTTCTCCTTGCCGAAGATGTCCTGGTAGTCGGCAGCCGACTTGAGCGCCTGGTCGAACTGGCCGAGGCGCAGCCTGGTCTGCAGCTCACCGGAGGGGCAGCCGGTGGAGGCCATCAGGCCGCTTGCGTGCGCGGCCAGGATCTCCTTGTCCATCCGGGGCCACTTGACCAGCCAGCCCTCCGCGTAGGAGCGGGAGGACAGCTTGAACAGGTTGTGCAGGCCGTTCTTGTCGCGCGCCCAGATCGTCTTGTGCAGGTAGGCGCCGCTGGCCGAGACGTCGTCCTTTTTCTGGTGCGGCTGGCCCCACAGGATGCGCTTGGTGTTGGTCCGGCGTTCCGGGGCCACGTAGGCCTCGATACCGATCACCGGGGTGATGCCGGCTTCCCCGGCCTGACGGTGGAACTCGGCCGCGCCGTACATATTGCCGTGGTCGGTCATCGCGATGTGCGTCATGCCCTGCTGCCCTACCTCTTTGAACAACTCCTTCAGGCGGGCGGCGCCGTCCAGCATCGAATATTCGGTATGCACGTGAAGGTGCGCGAACGGCCGACCTGGCTTCGAGGGCTTCTGGGACTGACGGGCCGCGGGTTCCGCCATGGGACTAAGCCGCCTCCTTCGGGCATGCTGCGCGAAGCCCATGAGCCATCTCAGGTCTGCCTGTCTCCGGCCCGGGCTACGCGGGCATGCATCATCGTTACCGAACGGTTCCGGGGGGAAGGCGGCACATGCCGTGCCCGTGCGCGTGAGGCTCAACTGCCCCTCGCAGTAGGCCTCCGTGCTGGCGATCTTTGCCTTGGGGGGACCGCACCGCCCCGGTGAACCGAGCCTACAACGCCACCCCCGATCTGCGGTCCCGCACACGCCAGGCAGGGGTGGAACGGGGAGACTTTCCGCTTCCATTAACGGGTTCTGTTACCAAGCGCGCGCCGCTCATGATCTGCCACCCGTTATCGAAACTGTCATCGATAACTTTATACTAAACGTCCCGCAAATTGATAGTATATTCGAACGGATCCAGGCCGCACGCCTCGCGGGGATCGTCGCGGTAGCGTTGGCCATAGCCGGACCTCATGTCCGGTCAGGCCCGTGGCGGGTCGGAGAAGCAACGGTCGACCTGTCCGGCGCCTACGCTTTCGCGATCAGCGGGCCCTGCACGTGGGTGCGCGTGCCATCGTGACGGGCCCGACGGTCTGGCGATCGCCCCCCTGTGCCGCGGCGCCCCTTGAGAGGCCTAGCCGAGCCACTCTGCGAAGAGATGACGGAGACGGCGATCACGTCCCCGGGTTAGCTCTCGGCGCGGAGGACGTCCAGGGCGTGGGCCAGGTCGGGCGGGTAGTCGCTGCGGAACTCGACCCACCGGCCGTCGGCCGGATGCTCGAAGGCGAGGCTGACGGCGTGCAGCCACTGGCGGTGCAGCCCCAGCCGTTCGGCCAGGACCGGGTCCGCGCCGTAGAGCAGGTCGCCCGCGCACGGGTGCCTGATCGCGGCCATGTGCACGCGGATCTGATGGGTCCGCCCGGTCTCCAGGCCGACATCGACCAGGCTGGCGCCGCGGAAGGCCTCGATCGTGTCGTAATGGGTGACACTGGGGCGTCCCTCGGCCACCACGGCGAACCGGCCATCGCCCGACGGGTGCCGGCCGATCGGCGCGTCGATGGTGCCGCGCAGCGGATCCGGGTGGCCCTGTACGAGGGCGTGGTAGCGCTTTTCCACCGTGCGCTCACGGAACGCCCGCTTCAGGGCGCTGTAAGCCGGCTCGCTCTTGGCCACGACCATCAGGCCGGTGGTGTTCGCATCCAGCCGGTGCACGATGCCCTGCCGTTCGGCCGCGCCGCTGATGGCGATCACGTGACCGCTGGCCAGCAATCCACCGATCACGGTCGGGCCGTCCCAGCCCGGCGCGGGGTGCGCGGCCACGCCGATCGGCTTGTCCACCACCAGGATGTCGTCGTCCTCGTAGACGACGTTCAGGCCCTCCACGGCCTGCGGCGGCGTTACCAGACGCGGGACGGGCAGCGTCACGTCAAGCGTCTCGCCCGCCGTTACGCGGTCCGACTTGGCCGCGGCATGCCCGCCGACCAGAACCAGGCCGTCACTGATCAGTTCGGCGGCCCGGGACCGGGACAGGCCGAACATGCGGGCGAGGGCCGCGTCGAGCCGCTCACCGTCGAGCCCCTCGGGCACCGGCAGATAACGCTGGCCGGGTACCGTCATCCTCATCCTCCGTTGCCCGCGTGGCGGGAGTTGTGGGAGTGGCGGGAGTGGCGGGAGTGGCGGGAGTGGGGCGCGCGGCGGAAGGGGGGCGCGCGGCCCGGGTAGGCTCATCCCCCGCATCGGCTTGCTCGCCGTCGCCTTCCCGGCTGCCGTCGAGGCGCACGCCGCGGAGAGCCAGCAGGACGGCCAGCACTCCGCCGCACACGATGGCGGAGTCGGCCAGGTTGAACACGGGCCAGTGCGGCAATTCGATCCAGTCGACCACGTCGCCGCGAAACAGCCCGGGCGAGCGGAAGATCCGGTCCGCGAGGTTCCCGGTCGCCCCACCGAGTAGCAACCCGAGCGTGATCGCCCATGGCAGGCTGCGCAGCTTGCGGGCCGCCCGGAGGATGTAGACGATCACCGCGGCCGCGATTGCCGTGAACACGATCGTCATCGAGGTCCCGATGCTGAATGCCGCCCCGCTGTTGCGCAGCAGCAGCAACGTCAGGAACCCGTCCAGCAGCCGGATCGGGGGGTGGCCCGACAGCGTGCGGACGACGATGAGCTTGGTGACCACGTCCAGGGCCAGCACGGTAAACGCCACCCCGAACACGACGGGAAGCTGCCGTCCGCCAGGCACCGGGGTGTCCTCCGGCACCAGAGTGTCCCCCGACGCCAGAGTGTCCCTCTGCACCTGGGGCTGCCCCTTCACCGGCTCCTGAGCTGAACGCGCGGCTTCCTTCGCGGTCAGCGGCGTTCTTCGCGCTGCTTGCACGTCACGCACAGTACCGCTCGCGGGAACGCCATCAGCCGCGCCTTGCCTATTGGCTGGCCGCAGGATTCGCACGCTCCATATGTTCCCGCATCGATCCGGGCTACGGCTCGCTCGGTCTGCTCGAGAAGATGACGGGCGTTGCTCGTCATCGCGAACTCGTGCTCGCGCTCGAACCCCTTGGCCCCCGCGTCGGCCTCGTCGTCCCCCGCGTCACGGATCCCGTCCTCCAGTCGGTCGGCGATCTGGGACTCGGCCTGCTCGATGTCGCGGCGCAGCCCACCAGCGTCCGTCTCGAGCGTCTCCCGCACTTCGGCGAGTTCGGAGCCGGTCCACGGCTCCTCCCCGAGCCGCACCGGAAGAGTTGCGGCCTCGGACCGCGGGGCAGTGGCCATCTCGCGCCTCCCACGACGGGTTATAGACGATCATGAATGTGAACGGTCAACGGAGAATAAGTCACATCGCGTTTCTCCGCAAATAGGATTTCGGTTGGGTCCACTGATGCTGGTGGGTGCGTTGTGCGGCGGCCCGGCTCCGCGGATGCAGTTCACCCACGGGGAAGCGGATGCAGTTCACCCCCGGGGAAGCGGATGCAGTTCACCCCCGGGGAAGCGGATGCAGTTCACCCACGGGGAAGCGGATGCAGTTCACCCCCGGGAATAAGTTCGGTCTCCTGGCCCTGTCAGATATCCTGAGATCCTGCACGGCATTGATGGGGACAGCTGCCGCTGGCAGTCGGCCAGGAGCGATCCGGGGATGGTGCGAGCCCGGGGGCAGGCCCAGTGGACCAGATCACCCCGGAGCCGCCGGAAGAACAGCCCCGCGTCCGCTCCTTTTTCCCCGGCGCAGCACGGGCCCAGTAGAACCGGCCGCAGGGAAGCTCGAGAGGGTCGTACGCCATTCGGAGCTCACGAGAGCACCCGAACCATGGCCACGGCCAAGGAGGGTGGTACCGCGGGAACGCCGCACGGCGCCTCGTCCCTCCAGCAAGGTCCGTTCGGAATTGCTGGAGGCCAAACCATCATGTCGCAGGCATCCGATACCGCACCACAGGCGGACGGCAGCATGCCGCGGCCGGAGGGCGGCGCACCGCGCGCAGACGGTCACACGCCGCGCTTCCCCGCGCTGCCGGCCCAGATCGATCTGCCCGCGATCGAGCGCGAGATGCTGGTCCGCTGGCAGGACGCGGACGTCTTCACGCGCTCGCTGAAGCAGACCGAAGGCGGGCTGCCCTGGACGTTCTACGAGGGACCACCGACCGCCAACGGAATGCCGGGCGTCCACCACGTGGAGGCGCGGGTCTTCAAGGACGTGTTCCCGCGGTTCAAGACGATGCAGGGTTTCCACGTCCCGCGCCAGGCCGGCTGGGACTGCCACGGGCTGCCGGTCGAGGTGGCGGTCGAGCGCGAGCTGGGCATCTCCGGCAAGAAGGACATCGAGGCGTACGGCATCACCGAGTTCAACGAGCGGTGCCGTGAGTCGGTGCTCCGGCACGTGGACGCGTTCACCGAGCTGACCGAGCGGATGGGTTACTGGATCGACCTGTCCAAGGCGTACCGGACGATGGACCCGTCCTACATCGAGTCGGTCTGGTGGTCGCTCAAGGACATCTATGAGAAGGGTCTGCTGGTCCGTGACTTCCGGATCAGCCCGTACTGCCCGCGCTGCGGCACCCCGCTGTCCGACCACGAAATGGGCCAGCCCGGCGTCTACCAGACGGTCACCGACCCTTCCGTGACGGTGCGCTTCCCGCTGACCCGCCTATCGGAGGGCGCGAGCCCGGAACTGGCCGGCGCCAACCTGCTGGTCTGGACGACCACGCCGTGGACGCTCGTGTCCAACACCGCCGTAGCCGTGCACCCCGACGTCACATACGTCATGGCGCGCCAGTCAGATGACCGCGAGCGCGTGGTGGTGGCCGAGGCCCTGATGCCGAACGTACTTGGCGAGGACTGGGACGTCGTGGCGCGTTTCCCCGGCAGCGAGCTGCTCGGTGCCACCTATGACCGGCCGTTCCACCTGATCGACATTCCCGACGCGCACATCGTGGTGCCCGGGACGTTCGTGACGACCGAAGACGGCACGGGCCTGGTGCACGTGGCGCCTGCGTTCGGCGCGGACGACATGCAGGCGTCGCGCGCCCACGGGCTGCCGGTGGTCAACCCGATCCGGCCCGACGGCCGGTTCGAGGACAGCGTGCCCGTGGTGGGCGGCATGTTCTTCAAGGATGCCGACCCGCGGCTGATCCAGGACCTCGACGACCGGGGGCTGCTGTTCCGGGTCGAGCCGTATCAGCACAGCTACCCGCACTGCTGGCGGTGCCACACGCTGCTCATCTACTACGCCCTGCCGTCCTGGTACATCCGCACCACCGCGGTCAAGGAGCAGTTGCTCGCCGAGAACGAGCGGACGAACTGGTTCCCGCCGAACATCAAGCACGGGCGATACGGCGAGTGGCTGCGCAACAACGTGGACTGGGCGCTGTCGCGGACCCGGTACTGGGGCACGCCGCTGCCGCTGTGGGAGTGCGAGAACGGGCACACCACATGCGTCGGCTCGCGCGCGGAGCTTTCCGAACTGGCGGGCCGGGACATGTCCGGGCTGGACCCGCACCGGCCATTCGTCGATGAGGTGACGTTCGGCTGCCCGGTATGCGAGGCGCGGGCGCGCCGGGTCCCCGACGTCATCGACGCCTGGTACGACTCCGGCTCGATGCCGTTCGCGCGGCTCGGGGCGCCGTGGCGATGCGAGGCTGAGTTCGAACGGGCCTTCCCCGCGCAGTTCATCTGCGAGGCGATCGACCAGACCCGCGGGTGGTTCTACTCACTGATGGCGGTCAGCACGATCGTGTTCGGCCAGTCGTCGTACGAGAACGTGGTGTGCCTCGGGCTCGTCGTCGACTCCGGCGGCCGGAAGATGAGCAAGCACCTGGGCAACGTGCTGGAGCCGCTGCCGCTGATGGAGGCGCACGGCGCGGACGCGCTGCGCTGGTTCTTCGCGGCGTCCGGTTCCCCGTGGGCGACGCGGCGTGTGGGGCACGCGGCGCTGGAGGAGATCGTCCGCAAGGTCCTGCTCACCTACTGGAACACGGCCTCGTTCCTGGCCCTGTACGCGAACGCGGCCGCGGCCAGCGGGAACGCCTGGGGCCCGGAGCGGCTCAGTGAGGCGCCGGCGCCCGTGGACCGGCCAGTCCTGGACCGGTGGATCCTGAGCGAACTGCACACGCTCGTCCGGGACGTCACCGTGGCGCTCGAGGGCTTCGACACGGCCGGCGCGGGCCCGCGCATCGCAGGCTTCACCGATGAGCTGTCCAACTGGTATGTGCGCAGGTCACGCCGTAGGTTCTGGGAAGGTCCACGGAACCCGGAGTCCGCGTCGGCGTTCGCCACGCTGTACGAGTGCCTGGAGACGGTCACCCGGCTGATGGCGCCGATCACGCCGTTCCTGACCGACTACGTGTGGAGCGCGCTGCGCAGTGCCCACGCTCCCGAGTCGGTGCACCTGGCCAGCTGGCCGGTCGCCGATCAGGCGCTGATCAACGAGGACCTGTCCGCGGACATGGCCCTGACGCGCCGGCTGGTCGAGCTCGGGCGTTCGGCCCGGGCCGCCGCGAACGTCAAGACCCGGCAGCCGCTGGCGCGAGCGCTGGCCGGCGCGCCGGGTTTCGCGTCGCTGCCGCCCGAACTGCGCGCTCAGGTCGCCGAAGAGCTGAACGTGCACGCGCTGGAGACCATGTCCACGGTCGACGTCGAGCTAGTCGACTATTCCGTGAAGCCGAACTTCAAGGCGCTGGGCCGCCGGTTCGGCAAGCAGACTCCAGCGGTCGCGAGGGCGATCACCAGCGCGGACGCGGCAGCCCTGGCCGCGGACCTGCGCACGGCGGGGACCGAGGTGGTCACAGTGGACGGCCAGTCCGTGCCGCTCAGCCCGGACGAGGTGATCGTGACCCAGACGCCGAAGGCGGGCTGGGCGGTCGCCACCGACGGCGGCGAGACGGTGGCGCTGGAAGTCACGCTCACTCCCGAACTGCGCCGCGAGGGCCTGGCCCGGGATGCGATCCGGCTCATCCAGGACGCGCGGAAGAGCGACGGGCTCGACGTCACCGACCGGATCTCGCTCTGGTGGGAGGCGAGCGACCCGGAGCTTTCCGCCGCGCTGACGGAGCAAGGGCCGGTGATCACGAACGAGGTCCTCGCCGCCCGCTACCAGGCCGGCCAGCCGTCGGGAGGCAGCGGCAACGCCGGGTTCGCCGAACACACCGACGACCTGCTCGGTCTGCGGTTCTGGCTCCAGCGGGCGTAGGGGTTCACGGGGCCTGGGACGCCTGGGACGCCTGGGACGGTCAGCCCATCTCCTCGCCGTCCCTCTCCTCGCCGTCCGTGTGGCAGGCGCGGCAGGGGGTGCACCCGTTCTTTTTGGCCGCCTCAACCGGCATCTTCCGCAGGTCGCGGTCGCCCATGAACCGGATCAGAATGCAGTCCCTCCGGTGGTACCGCGGCACCCCGGGGACCACCGTAACGGGCTGATCCGCCGACTGGGTGTCCGCGAGGTCCTCGGCGCCGCCGGTGCCCTTGATGTTCTCGGTGTCACCAGAGCTGCTGTTGTCACTGGGGTCGGTGTGGTCTGCGATGTCTCCGGGGCCCTTGGTGTCCGCAACGGTCGCGGCATCAGGCCGAGCCATCGGAGCTTCGCTATGCATCCCAGGGTCGTCGGCGCGCGCACCAGCAACCAAGCGATCCGGCCGTCTGGTCAGGTCGTCACCGGGCACCCCAGCAGCCACGCTGCCCGGCCTCCCGGGGCCCGCCTCATCGCGGTCACCGGCAGGAGCCCGGTCCAGCCTCCCGGGGCCCGCCTCATCGCGGTCACCGGCAGGAGCCCGGTCCAGCCTCCCGGGGCCCGCCTCATCGCGGTCACCGGCAGGAGCCCGGTCCAGCCTCCCGGCTGACGCCTCTTCCAGCCGGTCGCCCGGGGCTTCCGCGGGCGATGAGGCGCGCAGTTCTCCCCGGTTGAGGATGGCCCCGATGATGAGGAAGACAACCGCGATCGCGCTCACCGCGACCGCGACGTAAACAAGCAGCAGCTTGCTGGTGACGCCTCCCGCGACGAGTAGTCCCAACGCGACGACGACCAGGGAAGCGCTGAACCTGATCACAAGCGTTCTCCCAGAACGCGCGGCCACCCCAGCCGCCGACCTTCGCGGCGCTTTCGCTGGGGTGCCGCCCCGCGGGCGACGCCGCCCCGCTCAAGCAAGAAAACCCCGCGGCCTGGTGCTGGCCGCTCCCAGGCCGCGGGGGATCGTACTGTTATCGCCGTTCGTGCGCGGGCGCGCCCTCGCCTGCGTGGAAGCTTCCCGCGTGCTGAACTACCTCAGGCACCGAGTACTTCCCGGTCGCGGGGGCGCCGCCGTTACGCGGGCTGCCCTGGCCCGGGCCTGGCGGGACGGGCGCCTGCGGCGTGGACCCCATGGTCGGGAAGGCCCCGCTGTCGGTCACACCCGCCTCCAGGTCCCGGAGCTGGCCCTCGAGGTACGCCTTCAGCCTGCTGCGGTACTCACGCTCAAAGGCACGCAGGTCATCCACGCGGCGCTCAAGTTCTTCGCGCTGCTGGACCAGCGAACCCATGGCCTGGCGGTGACGCTCCTGGGCGTCGCGCTCAAGACTCTCAGCCCGGGCGCGCGCGTCGCCGGTGATCTGCTCAGCCTGGCGGCGGGCCTTGGTCAGCACCTCGTCAGCCTCACGACGGGCACGTCCCAGCGTCTCGTCCGCCTCCCGGCGGGCGTCGGCGATGGCCTGGTCGGCGGTCTGCTGGGCGAGGGACAGGACGCGCGCCGCGGTGTCCATGTTGTCCTCGTGCGGCGCCACCGAGCCCATCATCACCGGCTCGGGCTGCCTGCGCTCGGGCTCGCGCGGCGGCTCTGGCTGCATCATGTCCATCTTGGACTCAGCCAGCGGCGAACTAAGTGCGGGAACCGACGACTTGCCCCCTCGCAGGCTCTCGGCCAGCTTCGCCCGGAGCTCTTCGTTCTCCTGGATCAGCCGGTCGAGCTCGGACTCGATCTCGTCGAGGAAGGCGTCAACCTCTTCCTCGTCATAGCCGGGCCGGAGCCTGGTCGTACTGAACTGCTTATTCCGCACATCCGCGGGCGTCAACGGCATTTGGTCTCCTCGGCGCGCTTGGCTGCGATCCTCAGTTGGTACCCGATCAGATCCGTGGCACGACTACGTCGAGCAGAATCAAGATCACAATGAACAGAACCATGAAGCTGAGATCCATGGCTACTGTACCTATGCGGAGGGGACGTATGTAGCGACGTAGAAATTTTAGTGGAGGATCAGTGACCGTGAAAATGCTCTCGGCGATGACCAGGAGTATCCCCGTGGGTACCCACTGTCGCGCGAACATCTGGATCCAGGAGAAGATCATCCGTCCGACGAGGATGATCAGATAGATCGTCAGGATGTAGGTCAGGACAACCTTAAGGATGCCCATGACCGCGTCCTCGCCCGTCGGGTCCTCGCCTGCCGCATCCTCGTCGGTCTGTGGCCTCGCACGCAGAAGCTTGACTGGTCCGCATCACACCGTCACTGGTTTGTCCGCTAGCTCTGGTTGAAGAAGCCTCTCTCCGCGATGCGAGCCTTGTCCTCTGCCGTCACCTCGACGTTCGCGGGAGAAAGCAGGAAGACCTTGTTGGTCACCCGCTCGATGCTCCCGTGCAGGCCGAAGATCAGGCCTGCCGCGAAGTCGACGAGGCGCTTGGCGTCACTGTCGACCATCTCGGTCAGGTTCATGATGACGGGGATCCCCTCGCGGAAGTGCTCCCCAATGGTACGTGCTTCATTGTAGGTGCGAGGGTGCAGCGTCGTGATCCGTGCGAGGTCAGTCGTCTGGCGGGCCCCATCCTGGCGCACGGACGCCGAAAGGTGGGCAGCTTCGCTCACCTGCCCGTCCAAATCCTCCGGGCCATCGAAGTGGTCCGCCTGCTCGTCGTTCTCCTCGTACTCATCGTAGGGGGCGTACCCGTCCTGGTAGCGGTGGTCGTCCTCCACGAGGCCAAGGTAGACCGCCATCTTGCGCATTGCGCTGGCCATCCGTCAGTCCTCCGTCGTGCCTATCTGGCAGCCCCCCGGTGCTAGCCCGGAAGTTGACCCCCCGGAACCCCCCGCAACTTCGACTGCGAACCCACATCCACGCTGCAGCGAGCCCATTTGGGGCCCACGCGAGGGACATTACATGACAGGGAGCCTCCGATCGCCGAGCAACGCCGTACCGATTCGCAGGTGTGTCGCGCCCGCCGCGACCGCCTCTTCAAGATCACCGCTCATGCCGGCGGAAATGATTGTCGCCCCAGGCCGCACCGCGCGGACAACGGCGGCCGCGGGGGCGAGCCTGGCGAACGCTTCTGCAGCCGACCCGCCCAGCGGCGCGACCGCCATCACCCCGCCGAGGATGAGGCCCGCTTCGCCCGCGATCGCGTCGGCGAGAGCGGGAACTTGCGGCGGGGGCGCTCCGCCGCGGCTCGCGTCGGTGAGGGCGGGAACCTGGGCCGGCGGCGCTCCGCCGCGGCTCGCGTCGGCCGTGGGCCCGTCCAGGCTGACCTGGACGAGGCAGGTGAGGGTGCGCTCCTGACGGCGCGCGGCGTTCCCCAGGGCGCGGATCAGCCGGAGCCGGTCCACCGAGTGGATGACGTCCGCGTAGCGCGCGACGCTGGCGGCCTTGTTGGTTTGCAGCTGCCCGACGAAATGCCACGTGACCGGCAAGTCGGCGCACTGTGCAGCCTTGGGGGCGGCCTCCTGGTCACGGTTTTCGCCGAAGTCCCGCTGGCCCAGCTCGTAGAGCAGCCGCACATCCGCAGCGGGCCTGGTCTTGGTGATGGCGACGAGCGTGATCTCCGCGGGGTCACGCCCCGCCGCGGCGCACGCGGTCGCGATGCGCTCCCGGACCCGGTGCCGCCGTTCGGCCAGCTCGGCGCGCCGCGCCGTACTCGGTGAGCCGACCGTGCTCGGTGAGCCCGCCGGACTCGCTGAGCCCACCGGACCGGCTGGGACCGCCGTATTCGCTGAGCCCGCTGCACCCGCGGGACCGCTCGCTGAGCCCGGTTCCCCGGGCTCACTCCCCGTGGGTGTCTTCCTCACTTCAGGAAATCGGGAATGTCCAGGTCGTCGTCTTCCTCGAGGATGACGGGACGCCGCCGGGTGGTGGCGACGTCGAACACCCGCGCCGCGCCCGCCATCGCGCTGTCGCCGCTGCCGCTCCCGCCGGATCCGGACGGCTCGCTTGCGTCGGCCGCGGAGATGTCCCAGGGGGCTGTCTGGCCGGGGTCGGCGGCCGTACCGGAGTCGCCGCCGGTGCGGGCGCCCGGGCCAGCCGGATCCTGCTCGCCACCATGGCCGCCGTAGGCGTCCCCGGCCGTGCCACCGGCCGGCGAACCGCTCGCACCCCTAACGGGCTCGGCAGTCCCGTCGTTCCGGGTTTCGGTCCCGCCGACGATGTTCTCACCGGTGGGAATCTCGGCCGCCACCATAGCGGCGACGTCAGCGCCACCGTCTCCCGGGCCGGCCGGCCCAGACGCCGCCGGCACCGGATCGCCGGTCCCGCCCGGGCTATTGGCCGCACCGTGGGACGCGTCCTCGGCGTACCACGGGACCTGGCTCGCCGTTGCTGCCGCCGGCGTACTTGCGGCGAGGCCAGTTGCCCCCGGGCCGGCTGCCCCGGACCGGTGCGCGGAGCGGAAACGTCATTGGAGACCGGCGCGCTGGACGAACTGGGCGGGCTGAGGGCCGTGGCGCGGAGGGCGTCCGCTCCGGGGGCGGTCCGGCCCATCAGGTTCTCGTCGAATCCGGCGGCGATCACCGTGACGCGAACCTCGTCGCCGAGAGCGTCGTCAATGACCGCGCCGAAGATGATATTGGCGTCTACGGCCGCCGAATTGGCCACCAACTGGGCGGCCTCGTTGATCTCGAACAGCCCCAGATCGGAACCGCCCTGAATAGACAGCAGCACGCCGTGGGCCCCGTCGATGCTGGCCTCCAGCAGCGGGCTCGAGATCGCCATTTCCGCCGCGGCGACCGCGCGGTCCTCGCCGCGCGAGGAGCCGATGCCCATCAGCGCCGAGCCCGCGCCGGACATGACCGATTTCACGTCGGCGAAGTCCAGGTTGATCAGGCCCGGCGTGGTGATCAGGTCCGTGATGCCCTGAACACCGGAAAGGAGGACCTGGTCGGCGGCCTTGAAGGCGTCGAGCACGCTGACGTGCCGGTCGGAGATGGACAGCAGCCGATCGTTCGGGATGACGATGAGGGTGTCCACCTCGCTGCGCAGCCGCTCGATCCCGGCCTCGGCCTGGATAGCCCGGCGCTTGCCCTCGAAACCGAAGGGGCGCGTCACCACGCCAATGGTCAGCGCGCCCAGGGACCGGGCGACGTTCGCCACCACGGGGGCACCGCCGGTGCCGGTGCCGCCGCCCTCGCCCGCCGTGACAAAGACCATGTCGGCGCCCTTGAGCACCTCCTCGATCTCCTCGCGGTGGTCCTCGGCGGCCCGGGCGCCGACGTCGGGGTTGGCCCCGGCGCCGAGCCCGCGGGTGAGCTCGCGGCCGACGTCGAGCTTGACGTCGGCGTCGCTCATCAGCAGCGCCTGCGCGTCGGTGTTGATCGCGATGAACTCGACGCCCTTGAGGCCCTCTTCGATCATTCGATTAATGGCATTAACGCCACCGCCGCCGATTCCGACGACCTTGATGACCGCCAGGTAGTTCTGCGGTGCTGCCACGAGGAGGTACCTTTCCGCTCGTTTTTACTCGTCTATGTTCCAGCTCGCCAATTCCGGCCGGGCCGCTAATTCCGGCCGATCAGGGCGCTGGGCTCGGGAAACCCTGACCGCGAAGCGGAATTCGCCGCCATTGGCATTGGCCGCTGATGACCCGGCGAATGAGCCGGCTAATCAGCGGGGCACTGCGGGAAACGAGCGGCGTGCCCCCGGCCTCACCATCAGGTTTCACCTTCAGGTAGAGATTTAGAGTTTTGTCAGCCTGGCAATTGCTAGGGACAGTAGGGTGGCCGGTCACCGGGGTCAACTAACCACGCGCGAACCGGCGCGGCGTGTCGCGGCGGATTTCGCCACGTCATCTTCACCTGGTCACCGCGGTTCCGAACGAGCTGATGTCGTAGTAGTGCGCGTGGGTGCGCATCAGGGCCGACAGCTCGGCGGCCTTGGCCGACGCGCGGGCTGTGCTCCCCCAGACGATCGTCACGCCGTCGGACAGCTCCAGCGTCACGTTCTCGGGGCTGGATGCGGTGACCGCCGCCACGGACCGGGCAATCGGCGCGGGCACCTCGTGCAGCACTGCGACCGCCGCCGCCACGGACGGGCTGCCGCGCAGCGTGCCGGGCGGGATGGGCGTCCCGTAGACGGGCATTCCGGCGGGCTTGACCCGCACCGACCGGACCACGATGCCGGACGCGTCGATGAGGCTGAACCCGCCCGCTGAGCCCGGTCCGGAGGCCGAGGCCGGCACCGCGACGGCGAGAACGGGGGTGCGCTCCCGCACCGTGATGACGATCCGGTCCGGCCAGGACTTAGTGACCTGCGCCGATTGCACCTGTGTGATGGCTTCGACACGGCTGGCCGCGGCGCCGGTGTCCACCCGGATCATCGGCACGCCCACGGGGATGGCCGCGACCGCCCGCACCTGGCTGACCGGCACTACGTCCGTTCCGTTGACCACGACCGACCGGACCACGAGCAGCTTCGATCCCAGCAGCGCCCAGGCGATGCCGGCGACGAGAGCGGCGGCGGCGACGCCGAAGAACGCCGTCCGCCACGGGCTGCGGCCACGGTCTGGGGCCGGCCGGCCAGGCGGGGGGGCGCCCGGGCCGGTCTCGCCCGCGCCGTCGCCTGGGCGGGGCCTGGTGACCGCCGGGCCGCCGTCACCGGGATGGGGATAGGGTCCGCGGCCAGGACCGGGGCCGGGCCGGTTCATCCGGCGGTCCCCCGCGCCCGCAGGGCAGCGAGAATCACCGGGCCGAGCTTCGTCACGTCCCCGGCTCCCATCGTCAGCACGATGTCCCCTGGCTTGGCGACTTCCGTGACCACGGCCGGGACCTGGGCCGCGTCGGGGACGTAGCGAGCCCGCCCGGCCGGAACGGCGTCCGCCACGAGCCGCCCGGTGACGCCCGGCTCGGGGTCCTCCCGGGCCGCGTAGATGTCCATGACGACCGCCTCGTCGGCGAGACCGAGCGCGGCGCCGAACTGTTCGCCGAAGATCCGGGTCCGGCTGAACAGGTGCGGCTGGAAGATCGCGATCACGCGGCCGCCGTCGGCGAGATCACGCGCCGCCGCGAGGTCGGCCGCGACCTCGGTCGGGTGATGCGCGTAGCTGTCGAGCACCCGGACCCCGTCCTCGTCCCCCTTGGGCTCCATCCGGCGCTGGGCACCGCGGTAGGCCCGCAGCGCCGCCGCGGCCGGCGGCCCGGCGAGCCCCAACTCGGCCGCGGCGGCGAAGGCGGCCGCGGCATTGAGCACATTATGCCGGCCGGGGACGGAGATGGTGATGGGGCCGATGAATTCACCGAACGAATGTGGGCCGGAAGTGTCCCGGGGGTCTGGGGCAACCCGGGGGTCCGGGGCAACCCGGGGGTCCGGGGCAACCCGGGGGGCTGGGCCGTCCCGTCCGGGAGCGGCCGTCATCGTGAACGTGCTGCCCATGCCGCGCGCGGTAATCCCGGACACCAGGTAGTCGGCGGACGGCGACGTCCCGTAGCTCCGGACGCGGATGGGCAGATCCCGGCAGGCTTCGGCCACGGCGCGCGCCCCGGCGTCGTCGGCGCAGGTGATGAGGGCCCCGCCCGGGGCGATCCGGCGGGCGAAGGCCTCGAACCCGGCCTGGATCTCGGCGAGGCCGGAGTAGTTGTCGAGGTGATCGGCTTCGACGTTGGTGATCACCGCGACCTGCGGGGACAGCATCAGGAACGAGCCGTCGCTCTCGTCGGCCTCGACCACGAGGTCCTGGCCCGCACCGTCCTCGGCGCCCAGGCCGGTCTCGGCGAGCACGCCGCCGATCACGTAGCCCGGTTCGGCGCCACACTGACGGAGGATGGTGGTGATCATCGACGTTGTGGTGGTCTTGCCGTGCGTGCCGGCGACCGCCGTCGCCCGTCGTCCCGTCATGATCGAGGCCAGGGCCGCCGCGCGGGGCAGCACGCGGAGGCCGCGGCGGCGCGCCTCGGCCAGCTCGGGGTTGGCCGGCCTGATCGCGCTGGAGACCACGACCGTGTCCGCGGCCCCGAGATGCTCCGCGGCGTGACCGGTGTGCACGACGGCGCCGAGCGCGGCCAGCTCGCTGAGCACGCCCGCTGAGGCCGAGTCGCTGCCGGATACGGCCACGCCCCGCTCCAGCATGACGCGTGCGATGCCGGACATTCCGGCCCCGCCGATGCCCACGAAGTGCACGCGGCCGAGCTCGTCCAGCGGCACGGTGTCCACCGGGGTCACCAGGGCCATCGGGGGTCCTCTCGCACGTGTTCCGCGGGCGGGGTTGCGGCCCGGCCAGTGCTGTTCGGGGTTTCTTCCGGCGTGCTGGCGGTGCTAGGCGCCGCGCCGGGGGCGGCCGTGCCGGGGCTGCCCCCGGCGCGGCGGCCCACGGCGGGGAGCGGGCTCGGGCTGGGGCCCGGCTTCCGGCCAGGGAGGCCCGTGGGGGCCCGGCGCGGCGTTGTCTGCCTGGCCGGGGGGCAGTGGGGGATCCCCGGCCTGGGCGATCTCGATGACGGCGCGGGCCAGCTCACGGTCGGCGTCGGCGCGGCCCAGAGCGGCGGCGGCCTCGGACATGGCCGCCACCCGGTCGATGTCGAGCAGGACGGGCAGCAGGGTGTCCCGGATCCATTCCGGCGAGAGGTCGGCGTCCTCGACAAGGAGGCCGCCGCCACCGGCGACGATCGGCTCGGCGTTGAGCCGCTGTTCGCCGTTTCCGTGCGGGAGCGGCACGAAGGCACCGGGCAGCCCGACGGCGGTCAGCTCGGCGCACGTCAGGGCGCCGGACCGGCAGAGCGCGAAGTCGGCGGCGGCGTAGGCCAGGTCCATCCGGTCCAGAAACGGCACCGCGACGTACGGCGTCCCGCCGGAACTGGCCGGGACCTCCGCCACGTTACGCGGGCCCGTCACGTGCAGCACCTGCACCCCGGCCGCATGCAGCCAGTCGATCGCCCCGTACAGCGCGCGGTTCAGCGACTGGGCGCCCTGCGAACCGCCGGTCACGAGCAGCACAGGCAGGTCGGGCCGCAGCCCGAAGTGGGTGCGGGCCTTGTCGCCGAGCGCGAGCCGGTCCAGCTCGGCGATCTCGCGGCGGATCGGGATCCCCAGGTAGGTGGCGTTGGCCAGACGGGTGCTGGGGTTACCGGTGAACACGTGCTCGGTCAGCCGGGCGCCGAGCTTGTTGGCCAGCCCGGGCCGCGGGTTCGCCTCGTGGACCACGATCGGGACGTGGCGGCGGCGCGCCGCGAGATAAGCCGGGGTGGCCACGTACCCGCCGAAGCCGACCAGCACGTCCGCCTGCACCCGGTCGAGCACCCCCGCGGCGGCGCTGACCGCGCCGGCCAGCCGCCCGGGCACGGCGATCAGGGCCGGGCTGAACGAACGCGGCATCGGTACGGCCGGGATCAGTGCGAGTTCGTAGCCCCGCATGGGGACGAGCCTGGTCTCCAGGCCCCGTTCGGTACCCAGGCAGACGATCACAGCGCGCGGGTCAGCCTGCCGCAGCGCGTCGGCGAGCGCAAGCGCAGGTTCGATATGTCCGGCGGTCCCGCCGCCGGCTAGCACAACCCTCATCGCGGGCCTTCCTTTTTCGCCACGTATGCCGGTCCGGCTCCGCGCCATCGGGCATCCCCGGGCCGCGAGGCGGCGGCATGAGCCTCACTCGCTTCGCTGCGTCAGGCCAAGCCAGCTTAGAACGCGCAGCAGCAGCGCGGGGCCGCGAGCGGCGAGAGCCTCCTGCGCACCGGGCTCGCGCCGGGCGAACGACATGAGCATGCCGAGCGCCAGCATCGTGGCGAGAAGGGAGGACAGGCCCGCGGACACCAGTGGCAGGGGCACGCCGGTGATCGGCAGCACGCCGATCACCGCGCCGATGTTGACCACCGCCTGCATGACGATCCACGCGGTGATCGCGGCCGCGGCCAGCCGGCTGAAGGTGTCCTGAACGCGCCGGGCCACCCGCAGCCCGGCAAAGGCCAAACCGCCGTACAGGAAACACACGCACAAGGTGCCGACCAGCCCGAGTTCCTCGCCGATGATGGCGAAGATGAAGTCACTGGTCGACTCCGGGACGTACCCCCATTTCTCCCGGCTGGCCCCGAGCCCCACGCCGAACAGGCCGCCCGAGCCGACCGCGTACTTGCCCTGGATGCCCTGCTGGTTGGGGCCCATCGGGCCGCCCAGAGGGTGCATGAAACCGGTCAGGCGCTTCAGCCGGTACGCCGAAGTCACGGCAAGCAGCAGCATGACCAGGCATATCAGGGCCATCATCCCGGCGAAGATGCGCCCGGGGGTGCCGATGACCCACAGCAGCGTGATGAAGATGACCAGCAGCACGAACGTCGTGCCCAGGTCGTCGCCGGCCATGACCAGCATGCTGAGCAGCCCCACCCCCGGCAGCAGCGGGACCAGCAGGTGCCGCCAGTCCTCCAGCTGGCGGAGCCGCTCCTTGCGGGCGAGCAGGTCGGCGCCCCACAGCACCAGGGCGACCTTGGCCAGCTCGGACGGCTGGGCCGGGAACGGGCCGAGCTGGATCCAGCGGGAGGCGCCGTTCTGGGCCACTCCGACCCCGGGGATGAGGGTGAGCCCGAGGCCGAGGACCGACGCGCCGAGCAGCGGGTACGCCGCGGCGCGGAACAGGCGCGGTGCGGACCGGGCCGCGATGTACATGATCGGCAGCCCGATCGCGGCACCGAGCAACTGCTTCTTGAAGTCGGAGTACGCGGGCAGGCCCTCGCTCAGGTCCTGCACCGACGAGGTGGACAGCACCATCACCAGCCCGAGCCCCAGCAGCAGCGCGGTGATGCCGATGATCAGGTAGTACGAGGTGAGCGGGCGGTCGAGCAGCGCGAACCAGGATGCGAGCCGTTCCCAGGCGGAGACGGCCGGGGCCGTATCGACGGCCGCGGCCAGGCCGCGCTGGTCGGCGGTCTCCTCGACCTGGGTGTCCGCCACGCGCTCCATGCATCCCAGTTTCGGCGGGGACGCGGCCGATACCTGGGAGATCCACCGCGTGTCGCGGAAGAGGTACTTACTTCGGGAACCAGCCGACGTAAAAGACGCCCAGGCCGAGCGCGATGAACATGCCGGAGATGACCCAGAATCTGACCACGATCGTGGTCTCGGCCCAGCCGAGCAGCTCGAAATGATGCTGCAGCGGGGCCATCCGGAACACCCGTTTACCGGTCAGTTTGAACGACCCAACCTGGATGATCACCGACAGCGTGATGATCACGAACAGGCCGCCCAGCAGGAGCAGCAGCAGTTCGGTCCGGGTGGTGATGGCCAGGCCGGCCAGCGCTCCGCCGAGCGCGAGCGAGCCCGTATCGCCCATGAAGATCCGGGCGGGCGGCGCGTTCCACCACAGGAAGCCGACGCACGCCGCCATCAGCGCGGCGGCGACGACGGCCAGATCCAGCGGGTCCCGCACGTCGTAGCAGTTCGGGGCCAGCCCGATCGTGCAGTCGTTGCGCAGCTGCCAGTTGCCGATGATGACGTACGCGGCCAGCACGAGGATCGCCGAGCCGGTGGCCAGCCCGTCCAGCCCGTCGGTGAGGTTCACCGCGTTGGACGTCCCGGCCACCATGGCCACGACCCAGACCACGAAGAAGATGGGCCCGACCGAGATCCCGAAGTCGGCCAGGAAGGACAAATGCGTGGACGCGGGAGTGAGGTCGTACCCGTCGGGGAAGTGCAGGGCCAGCACGGCGAACACGGCCCCGACCACCACCTGCCCGGTGAGCTTGGCCCCGCTGCGCAGGCCGAGGCTGCGCTGCTTGTACAGCTTGATGAAGTCGTCGGCGAAGCCGACCGCGCCGAGGCCGGTCATCAGGAACAGGACGAGCAGCCCAGACACCGAGACCGACTCGCCGGTGGCGAGGTGCCCGGCGAAGTACCCGATGAGCGTCGCGACGATCATCACGGTGCCGCCCATCGTGGGCGTCCCCCGCTTGTCGGCGTGACCGGCCGGCCCCTCCTCCCGGATGGGCTGGCCGTACCCGTGCCGGGAGAACACCCGGATAGCCACCGGCGTTCCGAGCAGCGCCACCACCAGCGAGACCGCGGCGGAGATGAGAAGCGCCTTCACTGGGCCTTCTCCTTCACGGGTTCCGGCGGGACCAGCAATTCGGCTGCCACGCTTTCCAGCCCGGCGGCGCGAGAGGCTTTGACGAGAACGACGTCACCCTCGGCCAGGCGGCCGCGGAGTGCGGCGGCGGCGCCCGGGCCGTCCGGCACACCGATCGCCTCACCGTGCCATCCGCTCGTGGCCAGGGCGCCGTTGAGGATCGGTGCTGCCTCTTCCCCCACAACGATCAGACCGGTCACCCCGGTTCCGGCCGCCAGCGCACCGACCTCCTCGTGGCTGGCCCGGGACTCATCGCCCAGCTCGGCCATCTGGCCGAGCACGGCGAAGGAGCGCCGGCCCCGGGCCATGTGGCGCAGCGCGTCCAGCGCCGCCCGGACCGATTCGGGGTTGGCGTTGTAGGCGTCGTTGACCACGGTGACGCCGCCCGGGGCCTGGCGGACCTCCATCCGCCACCTGCTGCGGGCGGTGGCCGCGGACAGACCGTTGGCGATGTCCGCCAGGCCGAGGCCCATCTCGGCGGCGATGGCCGCGGTGGCCAGGGCGTTCGGCACGTGATGCGCGCCATGCAGGGCCAGCCGGACCGGGGCGGCCCCGGCTGGCGTCACCAGCGTGAAGCTCGCGCGGCCCAGGTCGTCCAGGCGGACGTCGGCGGCGGTGAAGTCGGGAGTACCCCCGAGCCCGAACGTCACGATGCGGGCCTCGGTGCGCCCGGCCATGGCCATGACCCGGGGGTCGCCCTCGTTCAGGATGGCCACGCCGCCGGCACCGGCGGCGGGCAGCGCCGCAGGCAGTTCCCCCTTGGCCCGGGCGACCTGCTCGATGCCGCCGAACTCCCCGGTGTGCGCGTGCCCCACGTTCAGCACAGCGCCAATCCGGGGCGGTGCGATCTCGCACAGGCTGGCGATGTGGCCCACGCCGCGGGCGGCCAGTTCCAGCACCATGTACCGGGTGCGCTCGTCCGCCCGCAGCACGGTCAGCGGGAAGCCGAACTCGTTGTTGTAGGAACCTTCCGGCGCGACCGCCGGCCCGAGGCGCTCGACCAGCTGGGCGGTCAGGTCCTTGGTCGAGGTCTTGCCCGAGGAGCCGGTGATCCCGGCGATGGTGACCTGCGGCAGCCGGGCCAGGACCTCCTGGGCCAGCCGGGCCAGCGCCGTGGGCACGTCGCCGACGATGAGCGCGGGCGCGCCGCACGGGCGGGTGCCGAGCACGGCGACCGCCCCGGCCGCGATGGCGGCCCCGGCGAAGTCGTGCCCGTCGGCCCGCTCCCCCCCGACCGCGGCGAACAGGGCCCCCGGCGCGGCGCGGCGGGAGTCGATGACAACCGGCCCAACGACCACGGCGGACGGGTCCGCTCCCCTGTCCAGCCGGGCGCCGGTGATCCGGGCGATCTCCGCCAGCGGGAGCGGGATCACAGTTCCCCCCTTGGGTGAGCCGCCCGGTAGGCCGCGGCCCGGTGCCGCAGCGCCTCGGCGGTGACCTCGCGGTCATCGAACGGCAGGACGCGGCCCGCCACGTACTGGCCGCGCTCGTGGCCCTTGCCGGCCACCAGGATCACGTCGCCCTTGGCGGCCGAGGACACGGCCAGGCCGATCGCGGCGGTCCGGTCCGGTTCCACGATCACGCGCGCCCGGCGCGATGGCGGCACCCCGGTCGCGCCGTCCAGCATCGCCGCCAGGATAGCCAGCGGATCTTCGGAACGGGGGTTGTCGCTGGTGAAGATGGCCACGTCGGCGAGCGCGGCCGCCGCGGCGCCCATCAGCGGGCGTTTGGCCCGGTCCCGGTCACCGCCGCAGCCGAGCACGATGATCAGGTTGCCCTGGGTGACCGGGCGCAGCGCCCCCAGTACCGCCTCGACCGCGCCGGGCTTGTGCGAGTAGTCCACCAGCACGGTCAAGTCGGACAAGTGCGCGGGCAGGTCCGGCGCGGTGCCGCCGGCGCCGACCCGTTCCAGCCGGCCGGGCACACCGGGGCAGGACGCCACGCCGGCCACCGCGTCGTCCAGCCCGATCCCCGCCTCGACCAGGGCTACGATCGCCCCCAGGGCGTTGGCCACGTTGAACGGGCCGATGAGGGCCAGTGACGCGTCGGCCTCCACGCCGCCGGGCCCAATGACCCGGAACGCACTGCCGTCCGCGCCGATCCGGACGCTGGCGGCCCGCCAGTCCGCGGCTGGATTCCCGGCCGCGGAGAAGGTGGTGATGGGGATGGGCGCGCCAGCCGCGAGGCGCTGCCCGTGGGCGTCGTCCAGGTTCACCACCCCCGCCCTGGCGTAGCGGGGGGTGAACAGCTCGGCCTTGGCCGCGAAGTAGTCCTCCAGACCGGCGTGGAAGTCCAGGTGGTCCTGGGAGAGGTTGGTGAAGACGGCGACGTCGTAGTGGGTACCCGCGACCCGGCCGAGCGCGAGGGCGTGGCTGGAGACCTCCATCGCCGCGGCGGTGACGTCGCGCTCGGCCATGGTGGCCAGCAGGGCCTGCAGGTCGGTGGCTTCGGGGGTGGTGAGCTCGCTGGGCTGCACGTCGGTCCCGATCCGCGTTTCCACCCCGCCGATCAGGCCGGTGACGTGCCCGGCCATCCGCAGCCCGGCCTCGGCCAGGTAGCTCGTGGTGGTCTTGCCGCTGGTCCCGGTCACCCCGATCAGCCGCAACTTCCGGCTGGGGTCGCCGTACACCCAGCAGGCGACCTCGCCGAGGCGGGCCCGCGGGTCGGCGACCACGTAGACGGGCACTCCGGCCGCGGCGGCGCGGTCCCGCCCGGCGAGATCGGTGAAGATGGCCACGGCCCCGGCCGCCACCGCGGCGGCACTGAACTCGGCGCCGTGGACTCGGGTGCCGGGCAGCGCGGCGTACAGATCGCCCGGCTGCACCATCCGCGAGTCATGCGTGACCCCGCACACGGCACCCTCCGGCCCAGGTCCGTTCGGCATCATCGGTCCGGGCGGGACGGGGCGAACCTCGCGGTCGGCGGGGAGTTTCACGCCGAGCAGCGCGCCGAGGCCGGAAAGCGGACGGCTCAAAGATCGGGTGGGACGGATGGCCACAGGCACGCGGAGAGGTTACCTCCTATCAGGGGCCGGTGAGCGGCACGTCCGCAGGCTTGGCCCCGTCCGGCGGAATCTTCATGGTCTGCAGCGCGAACTTCATGACCTGGTAGAAGACCGGGCCGGCCACGACGGCACCGAAGTAGCCGTTCTTCTTGGGGTTCTGCACATTGACCGAGACCACGAGCTGGGGATTGTTACCCGGGGCCATCCCGATCCAGCTGGACCCGTACTTGCACAGGCACTTGCGGGTCGCGTCCCATTCCTGGGAGGTCCCGGTCTTCGCGGCGACCGCGTAGCCGGGGATGACGCCCCACGGCTGGTCACCGGCCAGGTCGACCCCCGGCACCTGCTGCAGCGCCCCGATCAGGCTCCGGGCCGTGCTGGCCTGGATGACCCGCCGGGACGGGGACGCGGCCGCCGGGGTGTAGTCACCTGCGCTGCTGGTGGTGCCCTGGATGAGGGTCGGCTGGACGCGCACGCCGCCGTTCGCGATCGTCGAGTACACGCTGGCCATTTGCACCGCGTTGACGTCGACGCCCTGGCCGAACGACAACGTGTAACGCTCGTTGCCCCACCACGCCGAGGGCGCGGGCAGCAGGCCGGGCGATTCGCCGGGGAGGTTCAGGCCGGTGGGCGAGTCGATACCGAACGCCCGCAGGTAGTCGTACTGGGTCTGCGGCGGAACGTTCCGGACGACCTGGACCATGCCGTCGTTGCTGGAGTGGGCCAGGATGCCGGCGATCGTCCAGCGCTCGACGGGGTGGTACTCGGCGTCGTGGAAGGTGTAGCCGACCTCGTCGATCACGTCAGGGACGGTGTAGGTGCTCGTGATCGTCTGCCCGCCCTTTTCCATCGCCGCGGAGGCGGTGATCACCTTAGCCGTGCTGCCCGGCTCGAAGATGTCCTGGACGGCCAGGTCGGAGGTGGCCTCGGGATTGGCGGAGGCGGGATCATAAGCCGGCCATTGCGCCATGGCCAGGACCTTGCCGGTGCCGGGCTGCATGACGACGACCGTGCAGTTGTCCGCGCGGGACTTGATCACCTGCTGCTCGCAGGCCTGCTGGGCCTGCCACTGCAGCGCGGGGATAATCGTCAGGCGCAGCCCGCTGCCGTTGACCGCGGGCGTGTTCTGGCCCGCGGCCAGCGGGATCTGCTCCCCGTTGGTGCCGACCTGGAACTGCTCGCTGCCGGGCTTGCCCGCCAGCAGCGCGTCGTCGGAGTGCTCCAGCCCGGCCGCACCGGTCAGATTGCCGGTCCCGGTCGTGTGGGTGAAGCCGAGCAGGTTGGAGGTCACTGCGCCGTCGGGGTAGATCCGGGTGTAGCTGGCCTGCATCGCGACGCCGGGCAGCCCGGTGCCGACGGTCATCTCGCTGCTGGTGCTGGTTTCGGTGGCGCCCGGCAGCGTCAGCCCCTTGATCTGATCGGCGACCTGCTGGGTGACCTCCTTCTTGAGCACCACATACTGGCTCGAGGTCGGATTCTGGAGCAGGCTGAGGATGCCGGTCTCGGTCATGCCGAGCGGCCCGGCCAGGTCGGCGGCGATCTGCGGCATCTGGGCCGCGCTCATCATCACCGGGTCCGCGTAGACCAGGTAGGTCTGCACGGTGAGGGCCAGCGGCTGGCCGTTCGCGGCCGTGATCGTGCCGCGCACCGCGGGAATGCTCTCGCCCTGCAGCCGCTGGTCCTGCGCCAGCTGCAGGTAGGTGCGCGATTCAAAGCCCTGGAGCTGAATCAGGCGCCCGGCGAACAGGGACAGCACGAAGGCGATGGCCAGCAGCGTCACCCCCAGCCGCCGTCCCGGGTCGGCCCGCGGCCGCAGTACCCGCCGCACCATGGCGCGGGGGCGAGGAAGAGGACGAGTACGCGGGCGCGGGGGATGGCCGTTACGGGTGAGTCCCGGCCGGCCGGCCCGGGGACCGGCGGGTTTCGGGGCCGGGGGCTTCGGGGCCGGGCGCTTCCACCCGGGGGGTATCGGTCCGGAAGGCCTGGCGCTCTTGGATTGGCCTGCCGCAGGCCCGGCCCCCGGCCGGGGCGCGCTGGACGCACTGGGGCGCCGGGCCCCGCGCGCCGGGCCCGGCCGTCCCGGTCCCGGGCCGCCCCGGCCCACGGCCCCGCGCGAGTCGCGCCCGCCATCGCGCGGCTCACGTCCCCCGCCCCGCATGGTCATGGGGTGTAACCAGGGACCTGGATGTTCGCCGCGACGCCGGAGGCGGCGTCGCTGGAGATCTTGCCGGTCTTGACGTTGAGGAACTGCAGCTGGCCGACCGGCCGCATACCGAGCTGCTCGGCCCGCTGGGCGATCACGCTCGGCGCCTGGTCCTGGGCCACCTGCTGCTGGAGTTGCTGCTGCTGCTTGACCAGGGCCTGATCCTGCTGCTGCAGGCTGGTGATGCGGAACGAACCGGCGGCGAGCGTCGTACTGATCACGAGCAGGCATACCAGCGCGCCGCAGAGCATGCCCACGATCAGCAGGACGAACGGCATCCGGCGGTGGCCACCGGCACTCGCGCCGGGGATCGGCTGCGGGGACGCCGTCGCCCCGGGACGCGGCGGGGTGGCCGGACGCGGGGATGCCGGCACCCGCGGGGGCGCGGTGGCGGCACGTGGCGGCCGTGGCGGGAGCGGCGCGCGCACTGGACGCGCTGGACGAGCGGGCCTCGCTGGGCTCGCTGGGCTCGCTGGGCTCGCTGGGCTCGCTGGGCTCGCTGGGCTCGCTGGGCGCGGGGGGCGGGGTGCGCGGGCCGGCTGAGGCGGGGCGGTCACCCGGGTCGCGCGGGACTCCCCGGGGGCGCGGTTGCCGCGGGTTCGCGGGGGGGCTGAGTCGCTTATTCGGGTAGCCATGTCATCCGCCCCTTCATGCCGATCACGCCGCCTTCTTGATACGTTCGGCGGCCCGGAGCCGCGCTGATGCCGCACGAGGGTTAGCGGCGAGTTCTTCTGCTGATGGCCGCAGCGCTCCCCTGGTCAGGAGGCGGAACCGCGGCCCGCTCTCGGGCAGCGGCACCGGCAGGCCGGGCGGGGTAGTGTCGGCCGCGGCCGCGGCGAGCACACGCTTGACCGCGCGGTCTTCGAGCGAGTGGTAGGCGAGGACGACGACCCGGCCCTCCAGCGAGAGAAGGTCGAGGGCATCGGGCAGCGCGCGCCCGAGCAGGGCCAGCTCGCGGTTCACCTCGATCCGGAGCGCCTGGAACGTGCGCTTGGCGGGGTGACCGCCGGTCCGCCGCGCCGCGGCGGGTATCGCTTCCCGGACGATGTCGCTCAGCCGGCTCGTGGACGTGATCGGGGACCGGGACCGCTCCCGCACCATCGCGTCGGCGATCCGCCGGGCGAAGCGCTCCTCGCCGTACTCGCGCAGCACGCGGGCCAGTTCCTCGGCCGGGTAGCGGTTCACGACCTCCGCCGCGCTGGGCTCGCGGGTGCGATCCATGCGCATGTCCAGCGGCGCGTCGTAGGAGTACGCGAAGCCGCGCTCGGGGTCGTCGAGCTGGGGGGACGAGACACCGAGGTCGAACAGGACGCCCTGCACGCTGTCCAGGCCCGCGGCGGCGATGATGGCCGGGATCTCGTCGTAGAAGGAGTGCACGAGCGTGACCCGGTCCGCGTAGGCGGACAGCAGCTCGCGGGACCGCTCGATCGCGGTCAGGTCGGCGTCGACACCGATCAGGATGAGCCCGGGATAGGCCGCCAGCAGGGCCCGGGCGTGACCGGCCCGGCCGAGCGTCGCATCGAGGAGCACGGCGCCGGCCCGCTCCAGGGCCGGCCCGAGCAAGGCCGTGACGGTGCCGGCCATGACCGGCACGTGGCCGGCGGATGACTCGCCCATCAGACCCCCAACGTTCTCGCTTGCCGCCGCCTTCGGCGCCCCCCGGCCGGGACCCCATCCGCGCCGCGCGGGCCGCCAGCCGTCTGGCACCGGGGAAGTGATGCCAGCCAGCCGGCGGCCCAGCGCGGGTGGAGACCCCGCCGGGGGCCGCAGGACCGGGCGCCAGGCCCGGTCCCCGTCACAAGATCCCGGGCAGCACCTCCTGCGACGCTTCCGAGAAGGCTTCTTCCTGGCTGGCCAGGTAGGTCTCCCAGGCACCGGCGTCCCAGATCTCCATGCGGGTGTTGGCGCCGATCACGACGCAGTCCCGCTCCAGGCCGGCGTAGGTCCGCAGCGAGGGCGGGACGGTAATACGGCCCTGCTTGTCCGGGACCTCGTCGAAGGCGCTGGCGAACAGCACGCGGCTGTAGTCCCGGAGATCTTTGCGGGTGACCGGCGCGGTGCGCATGGCCTCGGTCATCCGGCCGAACTCCGCCAGCGGGAAGACGTAGAGGCAGCGCTCCTGGCCTTTCGTGATCACCACACCTCCGGCGAGTTCGTCGCGGTACTTGGCGGGCAGGATCAGCCGGCCCTTCTCGTCGAGCCGGGGTGTGTGGGTGCCGAGGAACACGACACTCACCTCCCCAGTCCCGCCAGTAGCACGGCTGAGCTACTGCCGCATGGCCCCTTGCTACCCCATGGCGCTCCACTGTACTCCACATTCCTCCACGGTCAACGCTCGAACGGAGCGTGTTGCGGCCTCGTCAATCGGTAAAGCCGCAGTTCAGAAGCGGTGGGGCGAAGTGGGGGCAGCCGTGGTCGAGGTGGGCGGCTCCCCGTTGACCGGCGGGCCCCTGGCCGCGAGGCGCCGGGAACTGGCCGCGAGGCGCCGGGAACTGGCCGCGAGGCGCCGGGAAACCGCCCGGACAGCGCCTAAATGGCGCCCGGATGACGCCCAGGCGGCCGCTGGTGGGGCAAAGTGGGGACGCGCGGGCCTGGGGCACCGCGCCCGCAGGGATGAGCCGGATGTCCAGGCCGTTGGCCGCTGTGAAACCGTAATAAAAGTGGTACGGGCCGGGCATCGCATGGCGTGGCAGAACCAGAACCTCCCTGTTCCGGTCGCGGACGAAGCGTCGCGCATCAGGCGAGGTAAGACGTACTGTCGGTAGCAGGCAGCCAGCAGGCGGGACGCGGCCTGCCCGCCGGCGGCCGGTCTGGCTTAGGGCCCGTCGAGGAGGCCAGGTGGTAGTGAAGATGGGGCGCGACCCAGGCAGCGCGCTCGACGACCTCGTGACGGTGGCCGACCGCATCAGCGGGGCCGTCGAATCGGTGATCGACGGGAAGGCGAACGCGGTCCGCCTCACGCTCACCGTGCTGCTGGCCGAGGGTCACCTGCTCATCGAGGACGTCCCGGGGGTCGGCAAGACCATGCTGGCCAAGGCGCTGGCGAGATCCATCGACTGCTCGGTGCGCCGGATCCAGTTCACCCCGGACCTGCTGCCCAGCGACGTCACCGGTGTGAGCGCCTTCAACCAGGAGCGGCGCGAGTTCGAGTTCAAGCCGGGGCCGGTGTTCGCCAACATCGTCGTCGGTGACGAGATCAACCGCGCCTCCCCGAAAACGCAGTCCGCGCTGCTGGAAAGCATGGAGGAGGGGCAGGTGACCGTCGACGGGACCACCTTCCCGCTGGAATCGCCGTTCATGGTAATCGCCACGCAGAACCCGGTGGAGATGGAGGGGACCTACCCGCTCCCCGAAGCCCAGCGGGACCGGTTCACCGCGCGCATCTCCATTGGCTACCCGACGGCGGACGCGGAGCTGGAGATGATCGACACGCACGGCTCGGCGTCGCCGCTGGACGACGTGAAGCCCGTCGCCCACGCCACCGACATCCGGGACCTGGCGGCGGCGGTGCGCGGCGTGATGGTCTCCGACCTGCTCAAGCAGTACGTGATCAGCCTGGTCAACGCGACCCGTTCGCACGAGGATCTGCGGCTCGGCGCCTCCCCGCGGGCGACGCTTCATCTGCTGCGGGCCAGCCGGGCCTGGGCGGCGCTTGACGGCCGGGACTACGTGATCCCGGACGACGTGCAGGCCCTGGCCGTGCCGGTGCTCGCGCACCGGCTGCTGCCCACCCCGGAGGCTCTCGTCGCGGGACAGTTGCCCGAGCAGGTGCTGGCCGGCATCGTCGCCCGGCTGCCGCTGCCGACCCGCCGGTGACGGGCGGTCCGGACTTCCATGCGGGCACTGATTGACGCGCTGACCACCAGGGGCAAGACGTTCCTGGCCATAGGGGGCGCGGCGGTCGTCTCTGGCTTCGCCCTGGACGAGGCCGACCTGCTGCGCATCGGCGTCCTGCTGATGATGCTCCCGCTGCTGTCCGCGATCGGGGCCACCCGGGCCCGCTACCGGCTGTCCTGCAACCGGCAGCTGGTCCCGCGCCGGGTCCCGGCCGGTCACCCGGCCGAGGTGCGCATCCGGTTGTCCAACATCTCCCGGCTGCGCACCGGGCTGCTGCTCGCCGAGGACACGATCCCCCTAGTGATCGGGAACCGGCAGCGCTTCGTGCTCGAGTCGATCGAGGCGGCCGGCCACCGCGAGCTGAGTTACCAGGTCCGGCTGGACCAGCGGGGCAAATACACGATCGGCCCGTTGCAGATCCGGGTGGCCGACGTCTTCGGCCTAGTGTCGGTCGGGCGGTCGTTCGCGACCAGGAGCGCGCTGGTGGTCACGCCGACGATCACGCGGCTCCCCCGCGTCGCGATCCCGGGCAGCCGTCTCGGCGATGGCGAAAGCGGCATGCGGACGGTCGCGGCGGCGGGCGAGGATGACATCGCCCCGCGCGCCTATCGGGACGGTGACGAGCTGCGCCGGGTGCACTGGCGATCCACCGCGCGGTACGGCGAGCTGATGGTCCGCCGCGAGGAGCAGCAGTGGCACAACCGCGCGCTGCTGCTGATCGACGCCCGGCGGCGCGCCCACACCGGCAGCGGCCCGGGATCGCCCTTCGAGTACGCGGTCGGTGCCGCGGCGTCGATCGGCGTCCATCTGGCCGCCCAGGGAATCGACACGCGGCTGGTCACCGACTCGGGCGAGGTCACGCCCGCCGGGCCGGCCGCGGAATCGCTGCTGGAACGGCTGTCGGTAATCCAGCCAACCCGGAACGTCGATCTCGGCCGGGGCCTGGCCACGTTGCGTGCCAGCAGCCGCGGGCAGGTCATCGCCGTGACCGGGAATCTGTCGCCCAGCCAGGCCCGGCAGCTGGCCGCCAGTCACCGGGGCACGGCTCCGGCCATGGCGGTAATGGTCGACGGGTTGCAGTGGGATGCGCGGCGGACCGCGCGGGGCAGCGGCCCGGCAGGCGAGCGCTCCGAGGCCCGGGCGGCGAGGGACATCCTCGTCGCGGCGGGATGGCGCGTCGCGGTCGTCACGGCCGACACCCCCCTCAGCGACGCCTGGCGGGAACTGCACAGCCCGGCCACGGCCAGCTTCCTGCACCGGCCGGTCAGCACCGAGGCGCCCGCGGTGCCGTCCGCAGCACCCCCGGTGACCGCAGCACCCCCGGTGATCGCAGCACCCCCGGTGATCGCAGCACCCCCTGAGGGGGTCGGATGAGCCATCGGCTGACACTGGCCGCGGCGGCCGGGACGGCTCTGGCCTCGACCGCCCTGTACGTGCTGTTCGACGGCTGGGAGTGGTTCTGGGCCGGGCTGGGCGCCATCGCCGTGGTTGCCGCCCTCGGGACGCTGACCCGGCGGCGGCCGCTGCCGGTCATCGTGGGCCTGGCCGCGGGCCTGGCCGGCTTGCTGCTCTACCTCAATGTGGTCTTCGCGGCCGGGCGCTCCTGGCTGCTGGTGGTGCCGAACCGCTCGTCGCTCAGCTACCTGTGGCAGCTGGCCATGCAGGGGATGACCGACGCGGACCGGTTCTCCCCGCCGGTGCCCCTGACGCCGGGCCTGCTGCTGCTCGGGACGGCCGGAATCGGGCTGGCCGCGCTGGCCACGGATGCTCTGGCGGTCCGGCTGCGCAGCTCCGCGGTGGCCGGCCTGCCGCTGCTGGCCCTGTTCATCGTGCCGACGACAACGCCCGCCACGCGCGGCGCTTTCGGCACCACGCTCGTGTTCTGCCTGGCCACGGCCGGGTACCTGCTCATCTTGAACGCGGACGGCCGGGAGCGGATCCAGGGGTGGGGACGCCCGGTCGGCCTGAGGGGACCAGGCGTTTCCAGCCGCCCCGGGTACGCGGGCCAGAAAGCGGGCAGGTACGCGGGCGGCCCTGCGGCGGTGCGGGTGTCCGATGCCCGCGCGCTGGCGGCGGCCGGGCGCCGGATCGGGGCGGCCTCGATCCTGGTCGCGCTGTGCGTGCCGCTATTCGTGCCGGGTCTCCGCGTTAACCACATGTTCCCCGCGCACGTCAACATCTTCGGCCCGGCCGGGGCGGGGCTGGGCGCGGATGACGGCTCGGCGGTGCCGAACCCGCTCGCGCAGATGACACAGGACCTGCGGGAGAGCCGGTCGTCGACGATCCTCAGCTACCGGACCACCGACCCGGAGCCCCAGTACCTGCAGATGTACATCCTGGGCAACCTGTCCACCACGGCCTGGACGATGGGCCCGGGCCTGGGCCCGACGGTCACGGCGAACGGCGCGCTGCCCTCCCCGCAGGGCCTGGCCGGGGCGGACCGCACCAGCGTGACGACCCGCGTCCACGTCAGCCGCGGGACGATCAGCGCGACCGCCGGGATCGGTTTCCTGCCGGTGCCGTCCCCGGCCACCCGGATCAGCGTGCCCGGGCACTGGGTGATGGACGTCGGCACGTCGATGGTGCTCGGCTACCGAACCTCGCTGTCCGGCCTGACATACACCGTGACGAGCGACGACATCTCGCCGAGCACGGAGCAGCTGAGCAAGGCGCCGGCGCCGCCGGCCGCGATCGCCGACGAGTACCTGAACGTCCCGGGGGCGTTCCGGCCGCTGACCGCGCTCGCGAAGAGGATCACCAGCCGCGCGGCGACCCCCTACGGCAAGGCGATCGCCCTGCAGCAGTGGTTCACCCAGTCCGGCGGGTTCAGCTACAGCCTGAGTGCGACCGAACCGCCGGACGCGACCGGCCTCAGTCACTTCCTTACCGTCAGCAAGCGCGGTTACTGCCAGCAGTTCGCGTTCGCGATGGCCGTGCTGGCCCGGTTGCTGGGCATCCCGTCCCGGGTCGCGGTGGGCTTCACCGCAGGCTCGCCGACGGGGATCGGCACCTGGTCGGTCAAGACCAGCGACGCGCACGCGTGGCCGGAGCTCTACTTCCAGGGGGCGGGCTGGCTGCGGTTCGAGCCCACGCCGTCCGGGAGCGGGGGCCAGGGCACCGCGGTCCCGCCCTCCTACACGGTCCCGCAGACGACCGGCGGCGGCCCCAGCCAGTCCACCCCGCTGCCTGACCAGCAGAACCTGGGCTCCACCGGCGCCGGCGGGGGCGGCTCGGGCCTCAACCCGCACGCCCGCGGGCTGACTGGGAACGGGGCCCATCCGGGCGCGGTCACCGCGGGTAGCCGATTCCCGGCGGAACCGGCCGGTCTCGCCGTCCTCGCGCTGCTGGCCGTCGCGGCCGCCGCGCCGCGCACGGCGCGCTCCCTGCGGCGCCGGCACCGGTTCCGCCGGACGGGCGACGCCGAGCGGGCGCGCGCCGCCTGGCGTGAGGTGCTCGACGACCTCGCCGACTACCGCGTCCCGTGGCGGCCGAGTGAATCACCGCGCGCCACCGCCCGCCGCGTGGCCGGCGAGTCCAGCCTGCCGCCGCCCGCGGCCGAGGCCCTCAGGCGGGTGGCGCTCGCGGAAGAACGCGCCAGCTACGCCGGCGCCCCGGGCCCGGTTCCGCCTGGTCACGCCGATCTCGACCGGATCCGGCGCGGGCTGGCGGCGTCGGTGGACCGCCGGACCCGCTGGCGGGCCCGCCTCTTTCCCGCGTCCGCGTTCACGCCGGCCCGAACCGGGGCCGTCCAGCTCGCCGAGGCGTCCGCGCGGGTCCAGTCCGGGGTGGCGCGGCTCAGCGGCCGACGGGGGCCCGGCGGGTGGCGGCGAGGGCCGGCCCCGGGCCCTACCTCTGCTGGTTGAACCGCGGCATGTTGCCGGCCGGGTCACGGAACGCGCAGTCCCGGACCCCGTAGGTTTGGTCCATCGGCTCCTGCAGTACCTCGATGCGGCGGGGCATCAGGTAGCTGTACCGCGTTTCGCCGAAGGCCGCGCGGAAGCCCCGGGAAAAATGTCCCGGCGACATGAGGGCCGTGCGCGCCAGAGCCGGGACGTCGAGCGGCTCGGCGTACTCACGGTCCATCCGGTCACGGGCCCGCCGCGGCCGGATCAGATCCGGTGAGGCGCCCGCGATTCCGGTCAGCCGCCCTCCTGCCGGCGCCGCCACCGCTCCTCGAGCCGCTCCATCATGCCCGGCCCCGGCACGCCGGCCCCTCGTCCGCCCGCGCGGCGATGCTGGCGCCGCCGTCGCCGCGAGGCGGCCCTCGGCCGGGCTGTCCCGAGCGCCGCCGCCGACATCCCGCTGATGTGCCGCCAGCTGGTCAGCGCCCAAATGCTGCAGACAAGCATGACGACGAAACCAGCGACACCGACCCAGATGAACTGCGATATGACCCCGCCCAGCAGCAGTCCGACGCCCAGCGCGAATCCGGCCGCGGCCTGGTAGGCCCGGCGCTTATAGTGCACCCGCGGATCGCTGGAGCGAACCGCGTGCACAAACTTCGGATCCTCGCTGTAGAGCGCCTGCTCGATCTGCTCGAGCTGACGCTGCTCATGCTCAGACAGCGGCACGACGCCTCCCATGAAACCTTGCACGCGGGACCGGGGGTTCGGTGACGTCCACCAGTCTTCTCCGGCCCACCTCCAGAATACGAGCCGGAATGGGCCGCGTGGAAGGGTGCCTTGCCCAGCGCTCATTCATGTGGCTGCCTGCGCGGTTCATGCCTTCCTCCAAAGCTCCCCGGGACGGACTGTACCGGTGCCAAAACGCTCGGCGATCCGGTCCATCGCCCGCTCCGCCTCCCGCCAGCCGGTAGGCCGGTCGCCGAAGGCCAGCTGGGTGGCCGCCGCCGACGTGGGCGCCAGGCCGGTCGCCCGGACGCCGACCAGGCGCAGCCGGGCCTGCCGGCCCAGTCCCGAGCCCCCGTACAGCGCGCACGCGGTGCCGTAGATCTCACGGGCGACGTCGGTCGGCTCGGCCAGGGTCCGGGATCGCGTCATCGTGGTGAAATTGGCCAGCCGGAGCTTGACCGTCACCGTCCGGGCCACGCAGCCGGCCTCACGCAGCGCGCGGGCGGTCCGCTCGGACAGCCGCAGCAGTTCCCGGCGGATCACTTCCGGGTCGCTGACGTCAGCAGGAAAGGTCTCCTCAGCGCCGATGCTCTTATCGGGGGCGCGCGGGATGACAGCGCGGTGATCCTGGCCCCAGGCGAGCGCGGCCAGATGTGAGCCGACGGCCGCACCGAGGCCCCGCTGCAGTGTGGCCACCGGCGCGTGCGCGATGTCACCGACGGTGCGCACCCCGAGCCGGGCGAGTATCTCCCCGGTGCGCTCGCCCACGCCCCACAGCGCCGAGGTGGGGAGCGGGTGCAGGAAGGCGAGCACCTCATCACGCGGCACGACCAGCAGGCCGTCCGGCTTGCAGCGCACTGAAGCGATCTTGGCCACGAACTTGCTCGGCGCCACGCCGACCGAGCAGGTCAGTCCCTGCTCGGCCTCGACCTGCCGGCGGATCGCCGCGCCGATCCACGCCGGCGAGCCGAGCCGCCGCTGGGCGCCGGAGACATCGAGGAAGGCCTCGTCCAGCGCCAGCGGCTCGACCAGCGGCGTGACCGACCGGAAGACCGCCATGACCTGCTTGGACACCGCACTGTAGACCGAATGCCGGGGCGGGATAAACACCGCCTGCGGGCACAGCCGCCGGGCCAGAGCACGAGGCATCGCGGAACGGACCCCGTACCGGCGCGCCTCGTAGGACGCCGACAGCACGACGCTGCGCCCGCTCGGCGAGCCCACGATCACTGGCTTCCCGGCCAGGTCCGGGCGTTCCCGTATCTCCACGCTGGCGTAGAAGGCGTCCATGTCGACGTGCAGGATGTGACAGCCCGTGTCGTCCGGGGCCGGGTCGCTGTCTTCGGGGGCCCGGCCGCTATCTTCGAGGGGCCGGTTACTGGAGAGTGCGGGGCCGTCCATGTCTTAACGGCGTCCCAGGATGTGGAGCCGGGCGGCGATGTCACGCAACGGCGGATACGTCGCGGCCGCCGCATCCAGGGAGCGCAGCGCCTCGGCGGCTCCCGGATCGGCGTCCACCAGGACGCTCGGCACGAGGTCCGCGAAGATCTGCACGCCGTGGGCGGCGCCGGGGAAGAGCCCGGCCCCCTCGATCAGCGCGCCCAGACCGGGCAGCGTGAAGTAGCGGGGGACGGCGGGCGGGCGTCCCGGCCCGAGTCCTTGTCCGCGTCCTGGCCCGGGCTGGCCAACTTCGCGGTCCAGCAGCGCGCGGGCATCGGCGAGCCGGCCCGCGACCGCCCGGTGCAGGATCGCGGCGGCGACGCTGGCGGCCAGCACGCTCACGGTGCCACCGGGCCGCAGCACGCGGGCCACGGCGGCCAGCGCGTCTGCTGGCGAGTCGACGTATTCGAGGACGCTGTGGCAGATCACGAGGTCCGCGGCCGCCTCCCCCACCACGCTGTCCAGGCCTGCCGCCTCACCCTGGATCGCGCTGATCCGCACGTCCATCTCGGCCGCGCGGCGCTGCGCGGCCGCCAGCGAGTCGGGGCTCGGGTCCACTACCGTGACGGAATGGCCCAGCGCGGCCAGCGGCACGGCGAAGCCACCGGTCCCGCCACCCGCGTCGATGACGTCCAGCCGGTCCCGACCGGTGTCCGCGGCCCGGGCCGCGAGCACGCCGCGCAGCACGTCCCACACTACGGACGCGCGCGCCCCCAAGGCCTCGCCGCCCAACGCCCCGCCTCCTCGCGACATGGCTTCAATGTAGTGCCGCCCAGCGACAAATTAGGGAGCTCAGCAGGTCCGGTGCCGGGCGGCACGCCCGGGGACCGCCGCGCGGGAGCGCGGCGAGGCCGGGAAATGCCCTGCGGCGGGCGGGCGCAAGACGCGCCGGAAACCTTTTCTGGCGGGGTCTTCCGAGGTCGGAGGACGGTTTCTAACGGACTCCGGACACCTTGACGGGATAGGGGGGTTGTCTTCAGCCTGAGGCCGTATTCTCTTCGCCATGGCTGAGCACCTCGAGCTGCCGCGCCCCGGCCGGCTCCTGCGGACGGTGGTCTGGAACCTCACCGAATCGGTTGGGCTACCGGGCATCGGTTACGTCGCCGGCCAGGAACTGGCCGGCCGGAACGCAGCCATGATCGCGGCGGCGGGCGTGCTGTGGCTGACCGCGGTGGTGCGCAAGGTAGCGACCGGCAGCGTCCCCGGGCTCGTCACGATCTCGGCCCTGGTCATGACGGTACAGGCCGCGATGGTGGTCAGCACCGGCAACGTGTTCTTCTTCCTGCTGCAGTTCCCGCTGGCCAACCTGGCCATGGCTCTGCTGTTCGCCCGGACGGCCCCAACCCGCAAGCCGCTGATCGCGCGGCTGGCCGCGGAGGTCGTCGCGCTCCGCCAGCCGTCCACGCACCACCCGGCCCTGCACCGCTTCTTCCAGCACGCCACGTGGTTGTGGGCCGGCCTGTTCTTCCTGATGACGGTCGGGTTCTCGGTGATGATGGTCACCGAGCCGCTGACCCTGTTCCTGCTGCTCACCACGGCCGTCACCACGGGCATCGTGGTGTTCGGCGCGTGCCTGTCGGCCCTGTGGTTCTACTCGGTGATCCGCAAGTCCGGCCTGCGTGTCCGCTTCGTCGCGGCGTAACGCCGCGGTCGGGCGTAACGCCGCGATCAGAGCGTGAGCTCCGGCTTCAGGCCGAGCAGCCGCGCGAGCAGCCCGTTGACGAACGACGGAGACGAGTCGGTGGACAGGTCCCGGGCGAGCTGCACCGCCTCACTGATCGCCACCCCGTCGGGCACGTCGTCCGCCCAGAGCAGCTCGTAGGCGCCGATCCGGAGCACATTTCGGTCCACCGCCGGCATGCGGTCCAGCGTCCAGCCTTCGGCGTAGCAGGCGAGCAGGTCGTCGATCCGCTCCCGGTGCGCCTGTACACCGCGGACCAGCTCCGCGGCGTACTCCGGCACCGGCGGGCCGCATTCCGGGCCGAGGAAGGAGCGTTCCTCCATCAGGGCGATCACCGGCTCGCCGCGCAGTTCGGCCTCGAACAGCAGGTCCAGCGCGCGCTTGCGCGCCTTGCTACGAGCGGGCACCTCAGGCGCGGCCGAGGTACTGGCCGGTCCGCGTGTCGACCTTGATCTTCTCGCCGGTGACGATGAACAGCGGGACACCGATCTCCGCGCCCGTCTCCAGCTTGGCGGGCTTGGTGCCACCGGTCGAGCGGTCGCCCTGCAGGCCGGGGTCGGTGGCACTGACGGTCAGCTCCACGGCGGCCGGCAGGTCGACGTACAGCGGAACGCCGTCGTTGAACGCGACCGTCACCATCTGCTCCTCGAGCAGGTAGTTGGCGGCGTCGCCGACGGCGGCGGCCGGGACCCGGGGCTGGTCGTAGTCCTGGGTGTCCATGAAGACGAAGTCCTCGCCCTCGCGGTAGAGGTACTGCATCTCGCGCTTGTCGACGTTGGCGACGTCCACCTTCACGCCGGCGTTGAAGGTCCGGTCGACCACCTTGCCGGTCATTACGTTCTTCAGCTTGGTGCGGACGAAAGCACCGCCCTTGCCGGGCTTTACGTGCTGGAATTCGACGACGGTCCACAGGTTGCCGTCGAGGTTCAGGGTTATGCCGTTCTTCAGGTCGTTCGTGGTCGCCACGTTTGCCGTCTTCTCTCCTGGGCGCGCGTGCCCGCCCGTTACAGGGCGAGCAGTTCCCTAGTGGTGGTCGTAAGAATCTGGGCTCCCGGCGCCGCTGGCCCAACATCGGCCGCACCGGCCCCCACGATAAGGACATCCTCGATCCGGACGCCGCCTTGACCGGGGAGGTAGACACCGGGTTCGACGGTGACCGGAACACGGTCCTCCAGTTTACCCGTACTCCCGTACCCGATCAGCGGCGCCTCGTGGACTTCCAGCCCGACGCCGTGGCCGAGCCCGTGCTGGAAATGCTCGCCGTGGCCGGCCGCCGAGATCAGATCGCGGGCGGCCGCGTCGACGTCGCGGAGTCCCGCGCCGGGCCGGGCCGCAGCGCAGCCGGCCTGCTGGGCCGCCGCGACCAGTTCGTAGATGTCCCGCTGCCACCCGGCGGGCTCGCCGAGCGCGACGGTCCGGGTCATGTCCGCGTGATAGCCGGCGTAACAGGCGCCGAAATCCATTGTGATCAGGTCCCCGCGGCGCAGCGGCCGGCCGGACGGGGCGTGGTGCGGGATCGCCCCGTTCGGCCCGCTGGCGACGATCGTGTCGAAGGCGGGCCGTTCGGCACCCAGCTCAGCCATCCGGTGGTCCAGCTCCCTGGCCAGCGCGCGCTCGGTCAGGCCGGGCCGGATCTGGGGCAGCACGCCGGCGAGGGCCTGGCCGCTGATCCGGCAGGCGGTGGTGAGCAGCCCGATCTCACCGGCGTCCTTGACCATCCGCAGGTCTTCGATCCCCCGGCCGAACGGGACCATGGTGACCCCATCCGTGCTGGCCAGGAGAGTCCCGTGGCGTTCGACGGTCATCTCGTGCGCCTCGAACGCGACCCGGCGCAGGCCGCGGCGGGCCATCGCCCCGGCTAGCGCACGCTCGGTGAAGCGCTCGACGATCAGCTCGAGGTCGGGGCTGTCCCGGCGGGCGGCCAGCGCATACCGGGAATCGGCGGCGAGCAGGCCGCCGCCCTCGGCCGGCAGCAGCAGCGCCGCGTTGGAACTGGCCAGCCCGGTGAGATAGCGGACGTTCGGCGGCGAGGTGACGAGAATGGCGTCGGCGTCCATGCCGGCGACCTTGGCCTGGGCGCGGGCCCGCCGCGCGGCGTGGATTTCCGGCATGTGCCGACTGTAAGGGAGCGGCTGGGCCCGCAAGGGAGCGGCTGGGCCCGCAAGGGAGCGGCTGGGCCCGCAAGGGAGCGGCTGGGCCGCGCGACCCGGCCCAGTAACCCGGCGCGGCCGGCCAAAGCGACGACCGGGCCGCCTTGCCCGCGCAGCTAGGCCGAGGCGGCGAGGTCGGCGGCGCGCTCGATCAGGCGGACGCGGTCGGGGTGCGTGCCGGCCAGCGGGGTGACGGTCAGCGTCGTCACCCCGGCCTCGCGCCACGCGGCCAGCCGCTCCCGCACGTAGCCCTCCGGGCCGATCAGTGAGGTCTTCTCCAGCAGCTCGGCGGGGACCAGGGACGCCGCCTCGTCCTTGCGGCCGTCCAGGTAGGCGTCCTGGATCCGGATCGCCTCGGCTTCGTAGCCGAGGCGCCGGGCCAGCGTGTTGTAGAAGTTGCGGCCGCGCGCCCCCATGCCGCCGATGTACAGGGCGACGGACGGACGGGCCAGGTCGCGGTAGCTGGCCACGTCGTCGCCGATCATCAGCGGCGCCTGGGCGATCACGTCCAGCGGGCCCAGGGACGGATCCCGCTTGGCCTGGCCCTCGGCGACCGGGCCGCCCCAGACCTCGCCCGCCTTCTCCGGCAAATAGAAGAACGGCTGCCATCCCTCCGCCAGCTCGGCGGCGAGCGCGACGTTCTTCGGCCCGACGGCGGCGAGCACGATCGGGATGCGCTCGCGCACCGGGTGGTTGATCAGCTTGAGCGGCTTGCCGAGCCCGGTGCCCTCGCCCGGCGGCAGCGGGATCTGGTAGTGCTTTCCCTGGTAGCTGAGCCGTTCCCGGCGCCACACCATCCGGCAGATCTCGATCAGCTCGCGACTGCGGCCGACCGGGGCGTCGTACGGCACGCCGTGCCAGCCCTCGATGACCTGCGGGCCGGACGCGCCGATGCCCAGGGTGAACCGGCCGCCCGAGACGTAGTCCAGCCCGGCCGCGGTCATCGCGGTCAGCGCGGGGGTCCGTGAGTACAACTGGAGGATGCCGGAGGCGATCTGCAGCCGCTCCGTCCGGGCCGCGATATAGCCCAGCTGGCTTACCGCGTCGAAGCTGTAGGCCTCCGGCACGAACACGATGCCGAGACCGGCCTGCTCGTAGTCGGCTAGCTCCGTCACCGTCTCCGCGAATCCGCCGGCGTAGTTGATCGACATCCCGACGCGCATGCTCCCCAGCCTTCCGTTCCACTCTCACCGAGGCCCGTTCGGCCAATGATTGAACGTTAACCGGTCCGGGGTGGCACCGCCGAGCCAAGGCATCGAACAATGTCACGGCAGACGTCGGCGGGTTCGCGGCCGTCGGTGGGGACGGTGTGCGTGGCGACCGCCTCGTAGGCGGCCAGCCGGCGGGCGTAGATGGCGGCCAGGCCGGGCCGGCGCAGCATCGGGCGCCCGTCGTCGCCACCGACCCGCGCCAGCGCGCTGGCGTAGCCGACGTGCAGGTACACCACATCCACGGCGAGCAGCAGCCGGCGGGTTCCCGGGTGCTCCACGGCGCCGCCGCCGAGGGCCAGCACCGCGGGAGGGCCGTCGAGCAGCCCGGCGATGGTCTCGCGCTCGATCACGCGGAACGCCTGCTCGCCGTGGTCTTCGAAGATCTGCGGCACCGAGCGTCCCGCGCGTTCCCCGATCGCCACATCGGCGTCGATGAAGGGCAGCCTGAGCTGGCCAGACAGCAGACGGCCCACGGTAGTCTTGCCGGCCCCCATGAACCCGATCAGGACGATCACGGCGCGGCCCATTGTCCCGGCTCGCGGATGGCGAGGCGGCCGAGGGTCGGGCCGTTGAGCACGAGCACCTGCGTGGTCACCCGCACACCTCCAGATACGCCTGCTCAAGCAGTTCCTCGGACGGATCCTCGAGGATGGCCGGCCGGCCTGGGCCGTCCAGGACGACGAAACGCAGCCGGGCGTCCCGCACCTTCTTATCGACCGCCATCGCGGCGCGCAGTTCCGGCCACACGTCGGGCCGGTACGCGGTGGGGAGCCCGACGGAGGTGAGCACGCTCCGGTGCCGGGCCACGGTCTTGCTGTCCAGGCGAGCCGCGAGCCGGCTCAGTTCGGCGGCGTAGACCATCCCGATCGCCACCGCGTCGCCGTGCCGGAACCGGTACTCCTCGGTGCGCTCGATCGCGTGACCGAGGGTGTGGCCGTAGTTCAGCGTCTCGCGCAGGCCGGACTCGCGGAAGTCCGCGGCCACCACGTGCCCCTTGAACCGGATGGCCCGCTCGATCAGCTCCCTGGTGTGCCGCCCGTGCGGAACGGTGGCGCCCTCCGGGTCGTCCTCGACCAGGTCCAGGATGACCGGGTCGGCGACGAAGCCCGCCTTGATGACTTCGGCCAGCCCGGCGACGTAGTCGGCCCGCGGCACCGTCTCCAGCGTGGCCAGGTCGGCCAGCACCCCGGCCGGGGCGTAGAACGCGCCGACCAGGTTCTTGCCCGCGGGGATGTCAACCGCGGTCTTGCCGCCGACCGCGGCGTCGACCATACCGAGCAGCGTGGTCGGGACGAGCACGACCCGGACCCCGCGCAGCCACGTCGACGCGACGAAGCCGGCCAGATCGGTCACCGCGCCCCCGCCGACGCCGACGATGCAGTCGGTCCGCCCGACGCGCTCGGCGGCCAGCCGGGACCAGAGCCCCGCCGCGACCGGGACCTGCTTGGCCTCCTCGCCGTCCGGCACCTGCTCGGCCACCACGCGGTAGCCGGCGTCTTCGAGCGCGCGGCGGGTGGGATACGCGACGTGCGCGACGCTGCCCGCGTGGATCACGAAGGCCGTGCCGGCCTTGTCCCCGACCAGGCCGGGCAGTTCGCCGAGCACGCCGGTGCCGACGACTACCTGGTAGGGACGCTCGCCGCCGACGGAGATCCTGGTGGCGGTCATCGCTCCATCGCTTCGTGCCCCAGCCAGGCGGCGATCTCGTCGGTGATCTCTTCGGGCGCGAGATCGTCGGACGGCACGGTGAACGCGGCCAGCCGCTCGTAGACGGGGCGCCGTTCCTCGAGCATGCTGCGGAGCCGGCCGCGCGGGTTGCCGGGGATGATGACCCGCGGCCGGTCCAGGCCGAGGCGGCGCGCGATCGCGGTAAAGCCGGCCGCGAGATAGGCCACGGGCTGCCCGGTGAGCAACCGCTGGATGCCCGGATCGAGCACGGCGCCGCTGCCCAGCGCGACCACCGCGCCGGCGGCGGCGAGCGCCCGCTCCGCCGCGGCGCGCTCCAGATCACGGAACGCCGGCTCGCCGTCATCGACGAAAATGTCACCGACCGGCTTGCCCGCCACGGCCTCGATCTCGGCGTCGGTGTCAACAAAGGGGGCGCCGAACTGCCCGGCCAGCATGGTTCCCACCACTGATTTGCCCGCCGCGGGCGGCCCCACCAGAACCACCAGGGCCGGCCGGTGGCGGGCGTCTCCACCGTCACGTGATCACCAGGGCGTCGATGTAGGCGCGCGCGTTACGGCGGACCTCGTCCACCGAGTCCCCGCCGAACTTCTCGGTCACAGCATCGGCCAGGACCAGGGCGGCCATCGCCTCGGCCACCACCCCGGACGCGGGCACAGCGGTCGCGTCGCTGCGCTGGTTGATCGCCTTGGCCGGCTCGCCGGTCTGCACGTCGATGGTGTCGAGGGCGCGCGGCACGGTGGAGATGGGCTTCATCGCGGCGCGGACGCGGAGCACCTCGCCGTTGCTCATGCCGCCCTCGACGCCGCCCGCCCGGTTGGTCCGCCGGCGCACCCCGTCCGGGCCCGTCTCGATCTCGTCGTGGGCCTGCGATCCGCGGCGGCGGGCGGTGGTGAAACCGTCACCGATCTCGACACCCTTCATGGCCTGGATGCTCATGACGGCGGCGGCCAGCCGCGCGTCCAGGCGACGGTCCCAGTGCGTGAAGCTGCCCAGGCCGGGCGGCAGGCCAAAGGCCAGGACCTCGATGACGCCGCCGAGGGTGTCACCCTCCTTGCGGGCCGCGTCGATCTCCTCCACCATCACGGCGCTGGTCTTCGGGTGGGCGCAGCGCACAGGGTCCGCGTCGATCCGCGCCGCGTCCTCCGGGCCGGGCAGCAGCCCGTCCGGCGCGGCGACCGCGCCCAGGGCCACCACGTGACTGATGATCTCCACGCCGAGCGCCTGGCGCAGGAACCGCCGCGCGACCTCGCCCAGCGCGACCCGGGACGCGGTTTCCCGCGCGCTCGCGCGCTCGAGCACGGGGCGGGCGTCCGTATGGCCGTACTTCTGCATGCCGGCCAGGTCCGCGTGCCCGGGGCGCGGCCGGGTCAGCGGGGAGTTCCGGGCCAGGTCCGCGAGCTCGGCGGCGTCCACCGGGTCCGGGGACATCACCGTCTCCCACTTGGGCCACTCGGTGTTGGCGATCCGGATCGCGACGGGGCCGCCGAGCGTGACCCCGTGCCGTATCCCCCCGGTGAGCTCGACCTCGTCCTGCTCGAACTTCATCCGGGCACCGCGGCCGTAACCGGCCCGGCGGCGCGCCAGCGCGGCGCCGATGTCGTCGGTGCTCACCCGCACTCCGGCGGGCACCCCCTCGCAGATGGCCACGAGCGCGCGCCCGTGCGATTCACCCGCGGTAAGCCAGCGAAGCATGCCCTTGATCCTATGGGGCAACGGACGGGCATTCGGTTATCAGCAGCGGCTACCGGAGGCCGCTGGCGGTGATGACCGCGATCGCACCGGCCAGCATGAACGGGCCGAACGCAAGCTGGGACTTGCGGGTCGCCTTCCCCGCGACGATCAGGCCGGCGCCCGCCACGGCGGCCAGCACGAACCCCGCGGCCAGGCCGATGACCAGTGCGGCGGGGCTGATCCACCCGAGGTACAGGCCGAGCAGCCCGGACAGCTTGACGTCGCCCCATCCGATGCCGGCCGGGTAGATCAGCGCGAGGATCAGGTAGAAGGCCGACGCGCAGGCCAGCCCGATGAAGGCGTGGATGAGGTGGCTGGCGCCGTCCCGGACGACCGGGGTGGCCGCGCCCAGCGCGGCGAACGCCACCAGGTAAGACCCCAGCGTGAGCATGTCCGGCAGCCGCCGGTGCGCGACGTCGATGAAGGCCAGCGCGACGGCGACAGCGGCCAGATACAGATAGGCGGGCAGCACCGGGCTCAGGCCGAAGCGCAGCCCCATCAGGGCGAAGACGATCGCGGTGAGCAGTTCGGCGGCCGGGTGCCAGGCACCGAAGGGCTCGCCGCAGTCCCGGCAGAGGCCGCCGGTCCGGGCCCAGCCGAGCAGCGGAACGATGTCGGCGGCGCGCAGCCCGGCCGCGCAGCGCGGGCACTCCCCCACCGGGTGCCTGGTCAGCTCGCCGAACGAACCGGAGATCGTCCGCGACGCGGGAACCCGCTCGATGAGGACGGTGACGTAGCCGCCGGCGAGCAAGCCGGCCGCCGCACAGACCAGGGCCACCGCCCAGGGTTTCACCGGCGGACGCGGGGAGCGGGCTCCGCACGGGGAGCGGGCTCCGCCCGGGGAGCGGGCTCCGCACGGACCTCGATCCCGCGGCGTAGCCGCCCGGCAAGCCGGGCCGCGATCGTTTCGGCCGCGCGCTGAACGTCCGCGCGCTGAACGTGCGGGAGCGGCGCGGTCCCGGGCCGGACCATCAGGCGGATCGCGAGGTCGGTGCCCTCTCCTCCCCCGGCGAGTTCCGCCCCGGCGATCGCGGGCTCGCCGGCCAGGGCCTCGGCGACCTGGGCGTGCACGTCGGGATCGTCCTGCGGGGCAGGCGGCGGTTCACCCTTGGCGAGCGCGCCGAGCCGGGCGCCTTCGACGGCGATTGGGACCGGCCCCGCCACGTCGATCACCACCGCGCACGAATCGGCCACCGCCGACTCCCACACCTGAGTGGCCAGCGCCGGAACGGGACGCGCATCGGCTCGCCACCGGATCAGGGCGTCCAGGGAGGTAAAGGCCAGCAGTGCCGGACGGCCATCCCGGCCGATAAGGGTGGGGAACGCCATTTCCCGGCCGGGGGAAGATCCAGAGGAGCCGCAGCTGCCCGCGGGGTGGGAGTCTGCGTGGCAGGCGTCGGCGAGGGCAGCGTCCGCGGGCCGGTCGTCCCCGGGGCGGTCGTCCCCGGGGCGCGGGTCCGCGGGCTCCACGGCCGCTGCGTCCGCGCGGTCGGCTTCGGGCCCGGCCTCGCGTTCGACCAGGGGAATCAGCAGCCGTGTCCCCGCCAGTGCGATGAGCGCCGCCTGCTCCGGTTCCCGGCCCGCGGCGTAGCCCGCCAGGATCGCGGCGACGCGCGGAACCGCCTTCCCGTCATCGCCGGCGAAGCGCTGGCCGCCGGTATTCTGCCCAGCCACGGCTCTGACCTTACGCTGCGCGGGTGGCCCGGGCGGCCCTGCGCGGGGGCCCTCGCGCGGTACGGCGCCGCCCCGCTGATCCGGCCGCCACAGCTGGGCCCCGGTCTGCCGGTCGGTCCCTTAGCAGGCAGATCCGCTCACAGGCTATTTTCCGCACCGGAACGCTCCGCACTCCGGAAATTGCGCGCGCGGCGAGTCTTATCACAAGATCGCCGTTAACACACCGCCGGAAGGGACCGGGATACGGCATATTTCGTTCGGCCAGCAAAGAACCTTTTGTAACCAAGCAACTCCGTTAAGTAATGGCGCGGTTGTTATTACGGCCCTGGCCAGGCTGAGGACCACGTGATTGGCCGAATCAGTTGAGAGCGCATTGTGGATATGGGACTCTCGTGAACGGCACAGCACTTCAGCCGGGGAAGAGATCGAGCTCTTTCCTTGTGTGGACGTGGGGATTCCGGCCCGGGGTGCGCGGAGAGGAGCCAGAGGTGAGGTTCGCGGTTGGCTGGCGGGCCGCTGCGTGCTCTCCCCGCGCAGTCGCGCGGAGCGGACGCGATCAGTCCGGCTTCGTGTGCCGCGCGCACGGCTCCCGGGACCACCGGCCGGCTCCAGCGTCGGCGGCACGGTGACCCGGCCCGGGCAGCAGATCATGAGTATCGAGCCGGGTACGCCAATGCGGAAGGTCATTCCGCCGCGGCTGGTCGGGCCGTATCTCAACGGCCAGCGTTCCATCATCGCCGGTTTCGTCTACCGTGGGCGCGACGTCGCTTTCCGTGATCCGGCGGAATGCTTTGCCGCCCTCGGCCTCGGCTATGAGGGCTCCGAATTCACGGCCGGCATGCCGGAGGTCTACCTCCTCTCCTGGCTGGCGAGGGAGATGGACATGTACGTGGCGGCTTCGGGACCGGGTGAGCCCGGCGGCGGCTGGCAGGAACCGTCCCCGTCCGCGCGTGCCACGATGGCCACCTCCCACGTCCGCGTTATCCCCGAGTTCTACACCGATCCCATGCCGATCCCGGTGGGCGCCTCCATTTCCCGGCTCACCGCGCGCGGCGATGACCTCATTGCCAGGTACGACGGACTGGCGTGGCGGCGGCCGACGAGGGAGGTATGAGCGAGCATGCGATACCGGCTCATGGCGAGCTTCCAGGGTGCGCCGTACCAGGCGGGCATCGGCCCGTCTGACGAAGAGGTGACCCTGTTCGCGGCCTGCCCGCCGCCGGAGGAACTGGGGTTCCGCTCCTCGTCGGGCCACTGGCGAAAGCGGGTCAGCGTCGAGGAAATCGACGCCCTGTGGGAATCGCGGCCCATCGGGCGATACCACGGCGAGCGCTGCATGGTGCTCGATGATCTCGGTGACCGGATGCACATCGCCTACCTCGGCCGGGACCTGTACATGGCGCGGCGGCTCGGTTTCTGGGAAGTGGACCGCGGCGTGTTCGAGGTCGTGGTGCCCCGCCAGGACATCACCGACCTGCGGGAAGAGCGGGGCGAATATGAGCTGGCCGTCCTCGATCCGGCCGGCGGCAGCCTGCCCGGCTCCTGGGACGGCGGCCACCGCGAGACCTGGGCGTCCAATCCGCGCGACTACGGCTCCGCACCCGACACCGGCCCGCTCCGCTCGACGGCCGCGGGCCCCCCGCGCGGCCTGGTGGACACCGGGCCGTCGTGGGCCACGGACGCGCGCGGGCCGCAAGGTCCCGGCGGATGGGACGACGGCGGGTGGGACATGCGCGACGACCAGGCCCAGGATCCGCGGGACACGGGCACCTGGGCCGCCGCACGCGACCTCGATCCGCGGGACGCGCCGGAGTCCGGCGACCCGTCCCCGCGCGGCCGGGGTGGCTGGCGCGCCCGCGATACCGGCGGGTGGGAAGCGCCCGACACCGGCGCATGGGATACCCGTGAGGTAGCCGAACGGGCCGCCCGGGAGGCCGCCGACCGCCGGGCCGTGCCAGCCCCGCGGAGTACCGGGGGCTGGAGCGCCCGCGAGATCGCCGACGCAGCGGCCCGGGAAGCCGCAGCCGGCCGTGCAACCGCGGCGGCCCAGGACGCCAGAAACACCGATCCCGGCTGGGACGCCCGGGGCCACGGCGGCTGGGGCGCCCCCGCCCAGAGCAACGGCGGGTGGGGCACACGCGAGGATGCCGACGGCTGGGACGCCCGCGAGGCGGCGACGGCGCGCCAGCAAGAGGCGGACCGCTGGGATCCACAGGACACGGTGGCCTGGAGCCCGGTGAACACGGGCGAATGGGATTCCCCCTCGGCGACGCAGTGGAGTTCCCGTTCGATGAGCCCGGCTCACGCGCGGCCGCCCGCCGAGCCCGATACGCGCGCGGGGGCCGAATGGGAACCGAACGAAGTAGTGCGCCCGTCGGACTACCAGCACGAGGTGGTACGCCCGTCGAAGCACCAGCGGACCCCGGACGCGGCGGTGGTCTGGCACGGCTCCCCCACTCCCGAGGACACGGGACGCTGGGCCCCCCCGGCGCCGATGGATGGCCGGGGAAACCCGCCGCGGCTCGCTATCACCAGCGGACCTTCGGCCGCGGTCCCCGCAACCGCGGTGGACCCGGGTGCCGCCTACGGCCTGGAGCCAGCCACCACGGAGTCCGCTTACCACCAGCCGTCGCTGGCGACCGAAACAGCAGCCGTGGCCGGGGCGAACGGGGCGGCCGTAGGCCGTCGCGTCAGCCGGAGGTCGTCCGGCAAAACGCGGGTGACCGCGCAGACGGTGTTTTCTCAGCTAATGGAGCTGGCGTCAATCCCGCAGTCGGCCTACGCGGTGGACGCTGAGGTCGACGGGGCGATGTGCCTAATCCCGGCCCGGGGCGGCTATGAGGTATTCAGTTCCGCCGATCGAACGCGGCACGAGGTCCGTTTCTTCGAGGATGAGGAAGCAGCCTATTTCTACCTCTTCGGCATCCTGGCCGCCGAGGCCGTACGGAGTGGTCACCTCGGACCGCAGACGGCTCCGCCCGGGCACCGCGGCAGGTCAGCGGAGCCCGGCTATCCTTCGGGCTTGCGATAACCTCTTGCACCGGTACGGTGCTTGTTTGGTCGGCACGCTGGTGACCGCATCTTGACCGCAATCACTGCCTTCCCCTTCGGCAGGGCTGACACAGTGACCGCAATAGCACGATCACTGACCGCAACCATTTCAGAAACCTTACGTCCATTATGGATGGGCTGCATTTCGACGGCCGGGAGGACTAGGGTTCAACAGTCGGCGGGGCTGACGGTCCCCCGCTCCCCAAGCAGCCCCGTCGGCCCGCATCTCAGTAAGCACAGGACGACTCGGCCATTTATCGGGCCCGGCCGACCCCGGCACCGCGCGGCGCGCGAGATGCGCAGCAGACTATTTATTAACTCTCCCCGGTCGCCGCGAACGATGCAGCCTATTTTCCCCGGGACTTATGCAGGGCTTTCACTATACTTTTACCGAATAGCGCCGTCGAATTAATGCTTCCTTGTGGCCGCCCTGGCCTCCTGTCCGGGATTCACGGCCGGTACGGTGGGAGCCGTGGCGCGCAGCATACGAAGGCAGTCGCACAGGGCAGCGCCGGAGATGGCGCCGTTCCCCGGGCCGCCACCCCCAGGGTCTCCCGGGCCGCCACCCCCAGGGTCTCCCGGGCCGCCACCCCCAGGGTCTCCCGGGCCGCCACCGCCAGGGTCTCCCGGGAGGCCGCGGACTGCACCGGCCCGGCCCTCCCAGCGGATCGTTCCGGGAGTGGCCAGCCTGGCGCTGCACCGCCAGCTCCGTGAGCCGTTCCAGCCCGGACGGGTGATCGCGGTCCTGCCCAGCGTCATCTATCTGGACTTCGGCGAGTACGCCAGTGAGCCGCAGGTGATCGCGCTGACCACGCCCGGCGCGATCTGCCTGCCGAACGCGATCGCCCTCAAGCTCCCCGGCAAGGACGTGCCCATCGCAGCGCAGGGAACCAGCGCTGAGGCTACGGCCCGGCAGGGCACCGCCAGCGACGGAGACGAGGCGTGGGCGGGCAACGGCCGCGTCCTGGCCTGCGGAATCGAGGTCCACGTCCGCCGCTGGTGGGATCCATGCCCGGTGTTCGGCCCGCTGTCCCGGGGCCGCTTGGAGCATGGCGTGGCCACCTTGACCCGAATGTATTCGACCGCCGACTTCCGGCCAGGGCTGGAGGGCCATGACGGGCCGGCGGCTCTGGCTGCGTGCTGCGCGACCGGTGACCTCGCCGGGGCCGTCGAATTGGCCGAAAGCCTGGTGGGCCTCGGTCCCGGCCTGACGCCGAGCGGGGACAGCATGATCAGCGGCTTGCTGCTGGCCCTTCGCCTGCTGGGCGGCGCGACCGCGGGCGGAACAAGAGCGGTGTGGCTCGCCGACTGGCTCGGTGCCGCCGTCACGTGTTACGCGGAGCAGCGGACCACCGCGTTGGGCGCCACGCTGCTGCACTGTGCGGCGCGCGGGCAGGCCGCCGAGGAAGTCTCGGCGGTGCTGCGCGGCTTCGCGGGGCAAGCACCAGTGGAGCCCGCGGCGCGGCGCCTGCTCGTGGCGGGACGGGCATCGGGGGCCGAACTGGCCTGGGGACTCGTGGCCGGGTGCGGAGCGGCGCTCGCCCTTTCTGTTCCCTGACGCACCCGTTCTGCCTCCCGCCGCACACCAGCGGACCGTCCGCTGCCAGGATGGCAACCATGACGCCTCACACTCCTTCTCCGCCCCCCCCGATTCCCGGCCCCGCGGCGAGCGCCGTAAGTCAGGGGGCGGGTGTCCCGGTCACCGGTGAGCAGTATGAGCTTTCCGCCGGGGATTACCGCGCCGTGGCGACCGAGCTGGGTGCCGGCCTGCGCGAACTCAGCCTGAGCGATACCCCCGTCATCTTCGGTTACCAGCCGGACGAGCTGCCCCCGGGCGCCGCCGGCCAGCTCCTCACGCCATGGCCCAACCGCGTCGACCACGGGCGCTATCACTTCGGTGGCCACGACTACCAGCTGGACGTCAGCGAAACGGGGAACGGCAACGCGATCCACGGGCTCACCCGGTTCGCCCGATGGGTGCCGGTGCGGCACGAGCAGGACAGCGTCGTGCTGAAGCACCTTCCGCACGGATACGCCGGGTACCCGTTCTGCCTGGAGATCGACACTGAGTACCGGCTCACTCCCGACGCCGGCCTGGACGTCACGATCTCCGCCACGAACCGCGGCACGCGGCCCGCCCCGTACGGTTTTGGGCAGCACCCTTATCTCACGGCCGGCGCGCCAGCGCTGGATGAATGGGAGCTGACTCTGCCCGCCACGCGCTGGCTGCCGGTCGATCAGCGCGGCATCCCTTCGGGCCCGGCAGAGGACATCGACGGTGCCGTGTGTGATTTCCGCCGGCCGAGGGCGGTCGGCGGGGCTCATCTTGATCATGCTCTCACCGGCCTGACGCGGGAGAGCGACGGCCGGGCGTGGGTGCACCTCCGCTCGGCCGGCGCCCAGGTCTCGCTCTGGGCTGGCGAGGACTGCCCGTGGCTCCAGGTGTTCACCAGCGACACCCTGGACGGTGACCGCCACCGCAAGGCGGTCGGCATCGAGCCGATGAGCTGTCCGCCCAACGCCTTCATCACCGGTGACAGCCTGATCGTCCTGGCGCCGGGTGAGACCGTCACGCATCGCTGGGGTATCCAGGCGCACCCAGCGTAGCCGGGCCGCCGCCATCTGGACGGTTGCCGCCGCCGGCGTCTGCCTGGCGCGCCGCGGGCGATGCGCTGTTCGACTCAGGATGCACTGCTCGCCCAGGTGCCGGCCAGCGCTGCCGTGATCTTGCCTGATCGCCCAGGCGGTGGGTATAGAGGGTGGCCGCGGGGAAGATCCCCGCGGCCGCCTCTTGATAGCGTTGCCTATCCATTCCGGACAGCCAAATGGGAGGAAGCGCCCGTTCATGATCGCTGCCGTCGCGCTAGCACATTCCGGCGGTTGTCCACGCTGACCAGTTGCGGCCATTGTCTGACATGCGTACGGCGGTCGCGGCGTTCGCGGCCGGGTTGAGCATGCTGGGCCCGCCGTCGTGGATCTGCCACAGGCCCCAGTCGTTGGTCGGGCTGATGGCATTGGGGTTGCCGCCTGATTCATGCTCGGCGATGCAGGCGGCGTGGGAGGCGGTGCTGCCGCTGCCGCCTACGGCCGTCCAGAGGTGTTCGAGCGCGCCGAAGCTGTAGTTGGCGGTGAGTGGCCTAATGTAGGCGTCCAGGACGGCGCCTTGGTGTGGCTCGGCCGCGGCGGCTGGCCCTGCTGCGGTGGCAGCCGAGGCGGCGTTGGTTGCTGCGCCCGAGGCGATGGCGGCCACGGCGACAGCGCAGGCTGCTGCCGCGATGGTGAGTGTGGGGAACTTGCGGTTGGGTGCCTTCTTGGTAGCCAAGATGACCTTTCGGTTGTGCACTTGGCGTGCTCGGCGTCCACCCATGGGCGTATGCCCGCCGCCGCGAGAGCGGCGGCTGAGCATCGGCGTTCGCATGTGTCGCAGGGTCAGGGCGACGGGCCACTTTGGCAACTTTGCGCACGCTGGGTGCTGGAAGCCACCATGCCAGGATTCAGCCCCGAAGCGGAAGGTGTCCGAATCCGGAATAAGATGCTATGACCTATAACTCCCATTTGCCCGATTTGGGCTTCGAGTTTCAAATGGCGGGGCGAAGAGATGAGCTGGCCCCAGGTGATTCGGCTGTGCTGGTGCGACGCTGCGCGTAGCCAGCGAGGCGGTGGTGAATTCTTTTGCGGCCCGCTGCGCAGGCGATGACAGGCCGCATACTTGAGCCTGTCGCATAAACGGCACGAGGACCTGCTCGACGCCCATATCTGGAACATTTTTCCGAAAGGAGCCTTATATCTTCCGGTACTGGAGCTTTGGCCAAGATTTCGGTGACAGGCTGATTTATGCACCACAGCCTTCAGTTGAGAACGCCCCGGATCTGCCGCTGGGAGCGCTCAACTTGCTGGGGTATCGGCTGGTTGCCACCAGATGCGGAAGCGCACGACGATGACTCACATGGCAATGGTGTACCGCCGCCCGGTGGGCGTAATGCGGCAGAGCGTCAAGCCACAGCTGGCCAGCTGGGATCGAGCAGGGCATCCCAGCCAGGTGAAGCTGGCTCGCTTCCTGGCGCACGTGGGCGCCATAGCCGGGCCGGTGCTGGCGACTGCGCGCGGCCGGGTTGCTGCCGAGCTGATCGTAGGGTTCAGCGATGGCGCCTCCCTGATAGATGGCGGCCATGACCTGGACAACTACCTGTTCCCGGTCGCTCAGCGGCTAGGCCCGGAGCGGGTGGCGGCCATCTTCGGCCGCAAGATCCACGGGCCGTCGTCCCTAGCGGTGGGCCCCGCCCAGCCGGACACGGCCGAGGCCACCCCGCAGTTCTCGACCCGCATGGCTGGGTCCTATGAGCGCAGAGAGTGGAAACAAAAGCTCCACGATCGGCTTGCGGTGCAGGCGGCCACCATCGATCCGGGCCCGGTCGGGCTGAAAATCGCGCTGACGACCGGGCCGGGCCGCAACTGGGCCAGCCTCTGGAAGCCGCTCATCGATGCCTTCGGCCCCGTGCTGGGCGAAGACCCCACCCTGCCGTTCCACCCGCACGATGACCGTATCGTCAGCCTCGGCCTGCATCACACCATCGACACCGGCATCGCCCACGACGTGATCATCGACGCCTGGTGGACCCGCCTGTAGGTTCGACAGAGCTCGAGACGCCGGTGATTCGACCGGCCAGTGCAGGGCAACGGAGCACGGCTGCCTCGGAGGTATCGCGATGATCGAGCCTTACGTGTTGGATCTGCAAGAGGTCGACGGGATGCAGGTCGCGGTCGTTGGCGGCAAGGGCGCGCACCTGGGCGGGCTATCGCGGATCGACGGCATCCGCGTGCCGGCCGGCTTTTGCGTGACAACGGACGCCTTCCGACGGATCACGGCCGAAGCGCCGTCGATCGACGGTCGGCTCGATCAGCTGTCTCGCCTGAACCCTGCCGACTGGGAGGCGATCCGCACGCTCAGCGCGGAGATCCGCCGGACCATCGAAGGGATCGCCATCCCGGGCGATCTCGCGGCGGCGATCACCCGCGCTCTCGCCCGGCTCGGCGAGCAAGCCGCCTACGCCGTCCGATCCAGCGCGACGGCAGAGGACCTGCCGACGGCCTCCTTCGCCGGCCAGCAGGACACGTACCTGAACGTCGTGGGCCCGGCCGCGATCCTCCAGCACGTCAGCCGGTGCTGGGCCTCGCTGTTCACCGAGCGGGCCGTGGCCTACCGCCAGCGGAACGGCATCGACCACCGTACGGTCCACATGGCCGTGGTCGTGCAGCAGATGGTCTTCCCGCATGCGGCCGGCATCCTGTTCACGGCCAACCCCGTCACCTCCAACCGGAGGGTCGCCTCCGTGGAGGCCAGCTTCGGCCTCGGTGAGGCCCTGGTCTCTGGCCTGGTGAACGCGGACGTCTACAAGGTGCGCGACGGCGAGGTCGTCGCCAAGGCGGTCGGCGCCAAGCAGCTCGCCATCCACGCCTCGCCGGCGGGCGGGACGCAGGAACAGCCGATCGACCCGCAGCGGCAGGAGCAGCCGGCGCTGACGGATGCGCAGGTCGTTCGGCTCGCGCAGCTCGGCCGGCGGATCGAAGCGCACTTCGGCCGCCCCCAGGACATCGAATGGTGCCTGGTCGACGACGGCTTCCAGATCGTCCAGAGCCGGCCGATCACCACGCTGTTCCCCATCCCCGAGTCCGGCGACGGGGAGAACCACGTCTATGTCTCCGTCGGTCATCAGCAGATGATGACCGACCCCATGAGGCCCCTGGGGCTCTCCTTCTGGCAGATGACGACCCCCGCGCCGATGGCCGAGGCCGGCGGCCGCCTGTTCGTCGACGTCACCCAAAGGCTGGCCTCGCCGGCGAGCCGCGCCGGCCTCCTGGAGGCCCTGGGGAGATCCGATCCGCTGACGGGGGACGCGCTGCAGACCATCCTCGAGCGTGACGGCTTCATCCGGCCGCTCCCTGACCAGGGTCCCCCCGGGCCGCTGTTTGGCGGCGCGCCAGCCCCGATCGAGACCGATCCGGCCATCGTCACCGAGCTGATCGGGCGCAGCGAGGCATCCATCGCCGCCTCCGAACGCGACATCCGGGCGAAGTCCGGAGAGGCGCTGCTCGACTTCATCCGGGCGGACATCCAGGAGCTGAAGCGGATCTTGTTCGATCCGCAGAGCCATCAGGTGTTCATGTCGGCGATGGAGGCCGCGTGGTGGCTCAACGAGCGGCTGGAGGCGTGGCTGGGCGAGAAGAACGCGGCGGACACGCTCACGCAGTCCGTGCCCCATAACGTCACATCGGAGATGGGGCTGGCGCTCTTGGACGTCGCGGACGTGATCCGCCCGCATCCGGACGTGGTGGCGTTTCTGCACCACGTCGGGGACGAGGGTTTCCTGGACGAGCTGGCCAAGCTCTCGGGCGGGCGGGAAGCGCGAGACGCCATCGAGGCGTGGCTCGAAAAGTACGGCATGCGCTGCGCCGGCGAGATCGACATCACGCGGCCGCGTTGGAGCGAGCGCCCCTCCACGCTCGTGCCCGTGATCCTCGGCAACATCAAGAACTTCGAGCCGGGCGCCGGCGCGCGGCGCTTCGAGCAAGGGCGGCAGGAGGCATGGGCGAAGGAACAGGACGTGCTGGAGCGCTTGCGGGCCCTGCCGGACGGGGAGCGGAAGTCCGAAGAGGCCAAGCAGATGATCGACCGGGTCCGGACCTTCATCGGGTACCGGGAGTATCCGAAGTACGGCATGGTCAGCCGCTACTTCGTGTACAAGCAGGCCCTGCTGAAAGAGGCCGAGCGCCTCGTGCAGGCCCGCGTGCTTCGGGAGAAGGAAGACATCTTCTACCTGAGGTTCCCGGAGCTCCACGACGTCGCGCGCACGAACCACGTGGATGACCAGCTTATCTGCCGGCGCAAGGACGCTCATCGGTCATATCAAGCGCTCACGCCGCCCCGGGTGCTCACATCGGATGGCGAGGTCATCGCCGGGGCGTACCGACGCGACGACGTGCCGGCCGGTGCCCTGGTCGGCCTGCCGGTTTCCGCCGGGGTCATCGAAGGGCGGGCCCGCGTCATCCTGGACATGGCGCAGGCCGATCTCGAAGCGGGCGACATCCTGGTCACGGCCTACACGGACCCCAGCTGGACGCCCCTGTTCGTGGCGATCACAGGCCTGGTCACGGAGGTGGGAGGCCTGATGACCCATGGCGCGGTGATCGCACGGGAGTACGGCTTGCCGGCCGTCGTCGGTGTGGTAGATGCCACCCGGCTGATCCCCGATGGGCAGCGGATCCGCGTGCACGGAACCGACGGGTACGTCGAGATTCTGCCTTGACTGACCACACCGAGAAGGCCCCGGGTGGAGGCGTGCGATTCGATTCACCAAGCTGCTGTCAACCGTCCGGGACAAGCTCGGCCACGTCGTGGTGAAGCTTCGCCATCGCCTGGTCGAACGTGGCGAGCCGGGATCCGTGGGCCCGCGCGAGCTGGGCCAGATAAGCATCGGTCATCTGGCGGTGACCGATGATTCCCTGGGTCGGGACATCGGTATACGGGACATCGTCAGGCCAGAATTCATGCCGCGAATCGGCAGAGGTGCCGATGAGGATTTCCTGTGCCGCGCTGGCCGGCTGGCCTTCGCGGATGAGCAGTCGCATCAGGCTGCCTTGAGTGATCGGGCAGGTAGCGAAATTTCCGCTCAAGCCGACGAACCAATTCTCGGCGGCACCATGGTGAACATGATCCTCAACGAGCAAGGCGATCAGCACATTCGCGTCGAGGAGAACGGTCACTGGTCGTCATCCTCCAGCCGACGCACATCCTCGCTGGTGATCGTCCTGCCAAGGTGCGCGACAAGGAGGCCGGTGCGGGCGCTTCTGCCTATCTCGCCCGTGCTGCCCGAGCCGAGTCCCCGGCGGATCAGCCCGGCAACAGCCTGACTCAGCGACTGATGGGTATCCCGGGCGATCGCGACCGCCTGAGCGTGAAGATCCTCTGGGAGGTCGATCGTGGTCCTCATGCTAGAAGTATAACTTCATCTCATCATGATGCGATGATGAGACTCATCGGGGCGACCCTTCAGCCGGGGGCTTGTGTGGTGCTGTTGGCGGGTCCTGGATTTGAGCGTGTGGTTCCCGCGCGCGGGAGGGCTGGAGCGACCGCCTGCGGTGGATTTCAATGTTCCATCGAGTCCACGATCTCGGTGCGGAAGCGCCGGTCAGGAAGGTCGGGCCGGATCCCGCTGCGCCACGATCTTCGCGACGCGCACGAGGTCTTCGGGAGTGTCGACGTCGTCGGGACGGCCGATGTCGCCGCATTCAACGAGCATGATGAGATCGGGATGCGCGCGAAGGAAGGGGCGGGCTCCGGCGTCCCCGTTCGCCATGGTGAGGACTTCAGCCCAGTGCTCGCGGGCGATCAGGACTGGATTGCGCGACCGGCCGCCGTAGGTAGCAACCGCGATGCTGGCGCTTCCCGGGCCCGAGCGGGCAATCACCCTCAGGCCGTCAGCCGCATTGGCGCCTCCGGCCGTACCGAGACCGCCACCTGCACCTGAGCCTCCGGCTGCACCTGAGCGGTCATCTGCGGCTGGGCTTCGGCGGTCCCCGGTAACTGGGGCTCCGGCTTCGCTTGGCTGGCGCTTGTCCTCGATTGGGCCCCTGGCCAGGTTGGCGTCGCCCCGGTGGGAGGCGATCAGGCGCTTTACGCAGGCGGGGCTGACGAGGGGCTGGTCGGCCAGGGCGATCACGGCGGCGCTGCATTCATCCGGGGGCAGCGCGCGCAGAGCCGAAAGACCTGCCGTCAGCGATGACCCCATGCCGGTGGGCCAGGCGGGGTTGTGCACGACCAACGCTCCGGGCACATCGACCGGAGCGGCCCCGGTGACCACGACGACGGGATCGGCTCCCCCGGCCCGCAGCATACGGAGACCGCGATCGACGAGTCGCTGGCCGGCGATCTCGACCAGGGCTTTTGGCTGGCCGAGACGGCTGCCCTCGCCCGCGGCCAGGAGGATTCCGGCGACACGCGGCTGCATGGGGCCAAGGCTACCGACGGACTGGGTTAGCGTCCCGACCATCGGCGGTTCGGCAGCCAACCGCCCGGGCAGGGGCTCCTGGGTGGGCGGCGGGTCGGCTTCGGGCCCGTTCCGGCGCCCGGGTCTGGCGGCGTTATTCGATGACGGCGTTATTCGATGACGGCGTTATTCGATGACGGCGTTATTCGATGGCGGCGCAAGAACTGAACCCTAGAGCGCCCTGATTAACTCGCGGCCGGCCGTGACGGGGTGGATACGGCCGTCGGTGGCGGTGAGCGGGCGGCCCGAACCTCCCCAGCGGAGCTGGATCAGTTCGGCGGCGATGGAGACCGCGGTCTCCTCCGGAGTGCGAGCGCCGAGGTCGAGGCCGATCGGTGAGCGGAGCCGGACCAGTTCGGGTTCGGTGAGGCCGGCCTCGCGCAGGCGGGCGAGCCGGTCCTGGTGCGTGCGGCGGCTGCCCATCGCGCCGATGTAGCCCGCGGGGGTGCGCAGCGCCACCTCGAGCAGCGGAACGTCGAACTTGGGGTCGTGGGTCAGCACGCAGATGACGGTGCGCTCGTCGACGGTCGCGTTCTCCAGGTAGCGGTGCGGCCATTCGACGATGACCTCGTCCGCGTCACGGAACCGGGCCGGGGTGGCGAAAACGCCGCGCGCGTCGCACACGGTCACGCGGTAACCGAGGAACTTCCCGACCCGGGCCACCGCGGCGGCGAAGTCGATCGCGCCGAAGACCAGCATCCGCGGGGGCGGCGCGAATGAGTTCACGAACACGGCCAGCTCGTCGTGACGGCGCTCGCCCTGCGTCCCGTAGCGGCGTATGGCCGTCTGGCCCTGGGCCAGCATGCCGCGCGCGTCGTCGTCGACGGCGTCGTCCAGCCGGTCGCCCGCACCGAGGCTGCCCGCGGTCGTGCCGTCCGCGTAGATGATGCGCCGCGCGCCGATCACCCCGGGCCCGCTGATGACGGTGGCTACCGCGACGGGCTCCTCGCGCTGGACCGCGGCGGCCAGGTCACCCAGTTCGGGGAAGAGCTCGCGGCTGACCGGCTCGACGAACACGTCCAGGATACCGCCACAGGTCAGGCCTACGGCGAAGGCGTCGTCGTCGCTGACGCCGTAGGTCTGCAGGACCGGCTGCCCGCTCGCGACGACCTCGCCGCACAGTTCGTACACGGCGCCCTCGACACAGCCACCCGACACGCTGCCGACCACTTCGCCATCGGCGGAGACCGCCAGGGCGGCCCCGGGCTCACGCGGTGCGCTGCGGAACGTGCGGACCACCGTGGCCAGTCCGGACGTCTCGCCCGCGTCCCACCCCTTCATGATGTCGTTCAGGACGTCCCGCACGTGACCACCTCAAGGCTCTCCGCTACCGCTCCTCCAACGCTACCTGCGCTTTTACTATCCGCCGGGTCTTATTATTCGACGATCTTTGAGATGGGGATCTCCAGGATGTCCTGCGCGCCGGCCGCCTTGAGCGCCGGGATGAGCGTGTTGACGCCGCGCTTGGGCACCACGGTCTCGATGGCGTTCATGTTGCCGCGCGCGAGCGAAAGGATCGTCGGGGACGACAGGGCGGGCAGCATGCCGGTGACCGCCGTGAGCTTGTCCCCGGGGACGTTCAGCTTGAGCAGCACGTTGCCGCGGGCCTGGATCGCCCCGCTGAGCAGCAGCGCGATGTCCTGCATGGCCGCGCGCTTCGTTTCGTCCGCATGCGCCGCGGCGCTGGCCACCAGCTCGGTGTAACTGGTCAGCAGCGTGTCGAGGATGCGCAGGCCGTTCTTGCGCAGCGAAGAGCCGGTCTCGGTGAGGTCCACGATCGCGTCCACGATGTCGGGGACCTTGGCCTCGGTGGCGCCGTAGGAGGGAACCACCATGGCCTTGACCCCGTGGGCCTCCAGGAACCGCTTGGTCAGCGAGGGGAATTCAGTCGAGATCCGGACCCCCTCCGGAAGGTCGGCCGCTGTCTGCCAGGGGGCGTTCTCCGGCACGGCGAGCACCACGCGGACCGGCTGCGATGTGGCCTTGGAGTACTGCAGCTCGCCCAGCGACACCACGTCGGCCTCGGTCTCGGAGATCCAGTCGCGTCCGGTGATACCGAGATCGAACAGGCCGCGCTCCAGGTAGGACGGGATCTCCTGGGGACGCAGGAACCGCACCCGGTCGATCCGCGGGTCGTCGATGGAGGCGTGGTAGTCGCGGTCGGAAGAGCGCCGGACGGTCAGGTCGGCGGCGTCGAACAGCTCGAGGGTGGCTCGCTCCAGCGAGCCCTTCGGCAGGACGAGGGAGAGCACGGACAAACCTTTCGTGGGCCGGGCGGGGACGTACGCGGGCACATACGCGGGCACGTGGGCCGATCGGTGGGCACGCGGGCGATAGAGGGCAGAACGCGATCGGCGTCTCGCCGCCCACCTTACGTCCGGCGACGGTCGCGTTCAGTTGGCCGAACGAACCTGTGGTGGGGTATTCGTCAGCGCCGGGGCGAACTCCGCGCCGCGAGCCCGCGCAGCCGCGGCTGGCGAGGGCGGCGATCCGGCCCGGAGCAGCGGATGGAGCGCAGCAGCAGCGCGGCGTCCAGCGCGGCCACGACCGCCTCCCATCCCTTGTCCTCGCGGCTGCCGGGCAGACCGCACCGGTCGCGGGCGTCCTCAACCGTGTCACAGGTCAGGACGCCGTTGCCCACGGGCGTGCCGGAATCGAGGGCCACCCGGGTGAGCCCGGCGGTCACCGCGTCGCAGACGTACTCAAAGTGCGGGGTGCCGCCGCGGATCACCGCGCCGGCGCAGACCACCGCGTCGTTGTAGCGGGCCAGATCAGCCGCGACGACGGGCAGCTCGATGGCTCCGGCGACCCTGAGCACGACCGGATCATCGATCCCGCAGGCGACCGCGGCGGCGGCGGCCCGTTCGACGAGGGCGTCGGTGATGTCGGCGTGCCAGCGGGTACCGAGGATGGCCAGGGTGAGTTCGGTGGCGTCGACCGTATCCAGCGCGGGGCGCCCCTCGCCGCTCACGCGGACTCCATGATCGGGCCGGCCCCGGACGATTTGTTCGGCCCTGCAGCGGGCCCGTTCGGCATGGGCAGATTTTCGATCGTGTGTCCGAGCCGGTCGCGTTTGGCGGCCAGATAGCGCAGGTTGTGCACGGTGACCGGCACCGGCAGCGGGACCGGTGTGACGCCGACACCGTGCCGGACGAGGCCCTCGACCTTGGCCGGGTTGTTGGTCAGCAGCCGGACCGAGCGGACGCCGAGGTCGCTGAGGATCTGCGCGCCGGTGGAGTAGTCGCGTGCGTCGACCGGGAGGCCGAGCTCCAGGTTCGCGTCGACCGTGTCCGAGCCCTGGTCCTGAAGCTGGTAGGCGCGCAGCTTGCTGATCAGGCCGATCCCCCGGCCCTCGTGCCCGCGAAGGTAGAGCACCACGCCGCGGCCCTCCGCCGCGATCAGCGACATCGCGGCTTCCAGCTGGGCCCCGCAGTCACAGCGCAGCGAGTGAAAAACGTCGCCGGTCAGGCATTCGGAATGCACGCGGGCGAGCACCCCCTCGCCGTCGCCGAGGTCGCCCAGCGCCAGGGCCATGTGCTCGGTGCCGTCGACGGTGCTCACGTAGCCGTAGGCCCGCCACTCGCCGTAGGCGTTCGGCAGCCGGGTCCGGGCCATCTGGGTCACCACGCGCTCGGTGCGGCGCCGGTAGTCGATGAGCTGCTCGATGGAGATGAGGCTGAGGCCGTGCTCGTCGGCGAACTCGCGGAGCCGGGGCAGCCGGGCCATCGTCCCGTCTTCGTTGACGATCTCGGTGACCACACCCGCGGGCGGCAGGCCGGCCAGCCGGGCCAGGTCGACCGCGGCTTCGGTGTGACCACGCCGGCGCAGCACGCCACCGTCGGCGTAGCGGAGCGGGAACAAGTGCCCGGGCCGGACGAGGTCCGTTGGCTGTGTCTTTGGACTGGCCAGGAGCTGGATGGTCCGGGCGCGATCGGCGGCGCAGATGCCGGTCGTGATGCCCGCGCGCGCGTCCACGCTGATCGTGAACGCGGTGCCCATGTGCTCCTGATTGTCGCTGGTCATCTGGGGGAGCTGGAGCCGGTCGAGGTCCTCGCCGAGCATGGGCACGCAGATCAGCCCGCGCGCGTGCCGGATGGTGAAGGCGAGCAGGCCGGGAGTGGCCTTACTGGCCGCGAAGACGAGGTCGCCCTCGTTCTCCCGGTCCGCGTCGTCCACGACGATAATGGCCCGGCCCGCGGCGATGCCCGCGATGGCCTGCTCAACGCTGTCCAGTTTGGGGGCCCGGAGCACGGTGGGGCTGGAGCTTTTACTGGTCATGGCCGCACCGCCCCGCCCAGTAGCTTCTCTACGTACTTGGCGATCACGTCGACCTCCAGGTTGACCGTTTCCCCCGGCTGCTTGACGCCCAGCGTGGTGCGCTTGAGCGTCTCCGGAATGAGGCTGACCTCAAACCACTCCCCGGTGTCCGCGACGGAGACGATGGTCAGGCTGATCCCGTCCACGGCGACGGAGCCTTTTTCCACGACATAGCGGGCCAGGCCCGGGGGCATCGCGATCCGGACCAGGTCCCAGTGGTCAGCGGGGGTGCGCGAGGCGATGGTGCCCGTCCCGTCGACGTGCCCCTGGACGAGATGGCCGCCGAGACGGTCGGCGAGGCGGACGGAACGCTCCAGGTTGACCGCCGCCCCGGGCGCGAGCGCGCCGAGGCTGGACCGGGTCAGGCTCTCGCGCATCACGTCGGCGGTGAACGCCTCGCCGGTGTGGCTGGAAACGGTGAGACAGACGCCGTTGACCGCGATGGAGTCACCGTTGGCCACGCCGCCGGTCACCCGGGGGCCGCGAACGGTCAGGCGAGCCGCGTCGCCCAGGTCATCCACGGCGACGACCTCGCCGAGCTCTTCCACGATTCCGGTGAACATCCCGCGTTTCCCTCCTCGGAACCAGCCGGTGGCTCCGGGGGACGCGGGCGGTAACGCGCGCATGGGGCGCGGCAGACGGGGACGCCTGACGCGCGCGTGCTGCCTCCCATCCGGACTTTAACCGTCGGTTCCGGAGTTTCACCGGATCAACCGGGGCGCTCTGCCGGTCTGGCAGGGAGCCTCGGGTCGCGGACTGTCACCGCCGGTTCGGACTTTCACCGACCCCGGAGCACGCTTTGTACTAAGTAACAGTGTGCCACACGAGCTATTCCGCCGCGATTGCGGCGTCCATCACACAGTGGGCCGCGCATGGACTGGATCATTTCTGGACAGCCGGGTGATCTCGCGCATCTTGTTGGTGGCGTCCAGCGCGGCGACCTTGTAGGACTCGGCCAGCGTCGGGTAGTTGAACACGGCGTCGACCAGGTAGTCGATCGTCCCGCCGCAGCCCATCACCGTCTGGCCGATGTGCACGAGCTCGGTGGCGCCCGTGCCGAACACGTGCACGCCGAGCAGCTTGCGGCTCTCCGGCGAGACGAGCAGTTTCAGCATGCCGTAGGAATCGCCGATGATCTGCCCGCGGGCCAGCTCGCGGTAGCGGGACACGCCCACCTCGAATGGCACACACTCCTCGGTGAGCTGGTCCTCGGTCTGCCCGACGAAGCTGATCTCCGGGATGCTGTAGATCCCGATCGGCTGGATGGTGTGCGCCGTGGGCACGGGCTCGCCGCAGGCGTGGTGCGCGGCCAGCCGGCCCTGCTCCATCGAGGTGGCGGCCAGCGCCGGGAAGCCGATGACGTCACCGACGGCGTAGATGTGCGGCACCTCGGTCTGGAAGAAATCGTTGACCTTGATCCGGCCGCGCTTGTCCGCGGATAGCCCGGCCGCGTCCAGGTTGAGCACGTCGGTCATGCCCTGCCGGCCCGCCGAGTACAGCACGGTCTCGGCGGGGATCTTCTTCCCGCTGGCCAGGTACGCGATGGTGCACTCGGGGTGGGCCTCGACCGCGGACACCGTCTCGCCGAACCGGAACGTCACGGCGAGGTCGCGCAGGTGGTACTTCAGCGCCTCGACAACTTCCAGGTCGCAGAACTCCAGCATCCGCTCGCGCTGCTCGACCACGGTGACCTTGGTGCCCAGAGCGGCGAACATGGAGGCGTACTCGATCCCGATCACCCCGGCGCCGGCCACGACCATGGACCGCGGCACCCGCCGCAGGTGGATGATCCCGTCGGAGTCGAGGACGGTCCGCTCATCGAAGGCGACGCTGGCCGGGCGGGCCGGGCTCGTGCCCGTCGCGATCACGATGTTGGCCGCGCTGACCCGGCGGTCCAGGCCCTCGTTGCGGTCGATTTCGAGCACGTGCGGCTCGGTGAAGCGCGCGAGGCCCGGCAGGATCGTGACCCGGTTCCGGGTGAGCTGGCTGCGCACCACGTCGTTTTCCCGGCTCACCACGTGCTGGGTGCGCGCCATCAGGTCGCCGATGGTGATCTCTTCCTTGACCCGGTAGCTCTGGCCGTACATCTCGCGCTGGTCGAGCCCGGTGAGGTAGAGGATCGCCTCGCGCATCGTCTTGGAGGGGATCGTGCCCGTGTTGAGGCACACCCCGCCGATCATTTCCGGCCGCTCCACGAGCGCGACCCGGCGATCGAGTTTGGCCGCGGCGATAGCGGCTTTCTGCCCGCTGGGACCCGAGCCGATCACCAAAAGGTCGAAATCATGCACGTTTACCAGTGTGACGACCCGCGGGAGCAAAGAGAAGGCGCGACCGGCATCGATGGACTTTTAGAATGTTAAATGTGGTGGTGGCCGCTATGAAACGGGTATTGGTCACGGGGAGCGCCGGGCATCTCGGGGAAGCGCTGACCCGCGTGCTGCGCGGCCACGACTACGAGGTCGTCGGGCTGGACCTGCGGGCGTCGCCCGGGACCGATGTGGTGGGTTCAATTACCGAACGGGCCCTGGTACGACAATGCCTGGACGGGGCGAGCGCCGTGCTGCACGCGGCCACGCTGCACAAGCCGCACGTCGGCTCGCACGGCAAGCAGGACTTCGTGGCCGCGAATGTCACCGGGACCCTGGTGCTGCTGGAGGAGGCGGCCGCGGCGGGCACCGGCAGCTTCGTGTTCACGAGCAGCACGAGTGCCTTCGGCCGCGCCCTGACTCCCCCGCCCGGAGCGCCGGCGGCCTGGATCACCGAGGACGTCACCCCGATCCCGCGGAACATCTACGGGGTGACGAAGACGGCCGATCTGGGCCATCCGGACGATGATCTCGGCGCCAGCTGTAGGCCACGGTGGGCAACTGCGACTCCATCCGCTGGGGGTCGGTGGTCACCGCCAGCGACCCGAGGCCGCTGCTGACGTTCACGATGACGGGGGCGTCGCTGGCCTGGAGCAGCGGCAGGAAGGCGTGCGTGACGCGGACGACACCGAAGACGTTCGTGGCGTAGACGGCCTGCATGTCGGCCGCGGTCACGTCGGCGGGCGCCTGCCGGCCACCGGCGATGCCGGCGTTGTTGACGAGCCCATCGAGCCCGCCTGCCTCCTGGCGGATCTGTTCGGCGGCGGCCTGCACCGACTCATCGCTGGTGATGTCGATGAGCAGGAGACGCGCCCCGAGCTCGTCGGCGGCCTCCCTGCCGCGCTGCCCGTCGCGCGATCCGATGTAGACGGTGTGCCCGGCGGCGATCAGCTGACGGGCGGCCTCACGCCCCAGGCCCTTGTTGGCTCCGGTGATCAATATGGTGCTCATGACTCCAGCCTGCCGTGGTGGGTGACGGACCGAATGCGACCCTCTCCCTGGGACTGGCGGTACCAGTCTGGCCGTGCGCCGGTTCGACGTGGGCTCACCTGAGCAACTTCTGCACCTCACGGAACTTCGGATGCTGTGCATCGCGCAGCCATTCGAACAGCACCATCTCCGAAGTTACGACCTCCGCCCCGTGCTGCCTCGCCCGGTCGATCGCGGTCGCCCGGTCAGCCGGATCACGTGAGCCGATCGCGTCAGCCACCAGCAGCACACCATGCCCCGAAGCCAGCAGGCCGAGCACCGTCTGCAGGACGCAGACGTGTGCTTCGCACCCCGCGACGACAATCTGGCCCGCGCCGCCGGGCAGCAGCGCGGGAAAGCCCGGATCGGCAACTGGCGAAAATGCCGTCTTGGACACCACAAGCCGTGGGTAGGCGGCGAGCGGCGTTACCGTGCGGCCCAGGCCAGCCGGGTTTTGCTCAGTGGCGTTAACTGGCACACCGAGTAGCAGCGCTGCCTCCGCGAGCCGCGCAGCCCGGGCCACCACAGTCTCAGCGTCATGGATGACGGGCATCAGCCGCTCCTGCAGGTCGACCAGGAGCAGCACGGCGCCGTCTGCAGAGGCCAGCACACAGACGACGCTACCAAAGTGTCCGCCAGAGTGCCGGCCTTCAGGCCGGTGGTGACGGCGGCCGGAGCGACCGTGACCGGGCCGACCGTGACTGTTTACTGTGGCTGGGTCTCGCCCCAGGCAGCGTGGGCGGTGGCTCGTTCGGCCTGGGAGCGCAGGGCCCGCACGGCCTGCGCCGGATCGTCGGCGGAGTAGACGGCCGCGCCGGCCACGAACACGTCCGCACCCGCGTCCGCGCACCGCTCGATGGTCTCCTCGCTCACTCCCCCGTCCACCTGCAGCCATACCGAGCCGCCGTGCGCCGCGACCATGGCGCGGGCCCGGCGCAGTTTCGGCAGCACGAGGTCCAGGAAGCGCTGGCCGCCGAACCCGGGCTCGACCGTCATCAGCAGCAGCATGTCGATCTCGGGCAGCAGGTCGGCGTAAGGCTCCACCGGCGTGCCCGGGTTGACCGCCAGCCCGGCGCGGGCGCCAGCGGACCGGATCTCCCGCAAGGTCCGGACCGGCGCCTTCACCGCTTCGGCGTGGATCGTGACGTTCCGCGCGCCCGCTTCGGCGTAGGCGGGAGCCCACCGATCGGGATCCTCGATCATCAGGTGGCAGTCGACCGGCAGGGTGGTGTGCTTGAGCAGCGACTGCACCACCGGGAGGCCGAGGGTCAGGTTCGGCACGAAGTGGTTGTCCATGACGTCCACGTGCAGCCAGTCCGCGGCGGGCGCGACCGCCTCCGCCTCGTCGGCGAGCCGGGCGAAATCAGCGGACAGGATGCTGGGCGAAATCTGAACGGTCATAGGAGCCATTGTGTCGGACAGCCCCGGACTGTCATCCTCTATGGGTAGCGTTCGGAGGGTGAGTACCGCTGAACCGTCCGGCACGCTGCTGGAGCGCGTCCGGAAGCTGCTGGCCAAGGCCGAGGGTGACGGGGTGCCCCCGGCCGAGGCCGAGGCGCTGACCGAGAAGGCCGCCACGCTGATGGCCAAGTACGGCATCGACCGGGCGCTGCTGGCCGCCGCGCGGCCGGACACCGACCGCCCGGACAACCGCCTCATCGACGTGCCGAACCCGTGGGCCGACGTGCGGGCGCACCTGCTGGCCGGGCTGGTCACCGCGATGCGCTGCCAGTGCGTGCTGCTGCCCGCCCGCAGCGGCAAGCGGGTGCACGTGTTCGGGTACCAGTCGGACCTGGAGCGCGCCGAAATGCTGTACACCTCGCTGCTGGTCCAGATGGCGCACGGGCTGGTGGCAGCGGTGGTGCCCGCGACGGCGCGGAGCGTGCGGGCCTGGCGGCGGAGCTGGCTGCTGGGGTACACGTCGGCCGTGATCACGCGGGTCCGCGCGGCCGAGGAGCGCGCGGCCAGCGACGTGGACTCGGCGCGGGACGGCGAGGGGCTCTCCACGGCGCTGGTCCTGGCCGACCGGTCGCTGGTGGTCGGCCGACACTGTGAGGAGGCCTACCCGGTCACCCGCAAGCTGCGGATCACCTACTCCGGGAGCGGCTACCGCTCCGGCTACGCGGAGGGCGAGCGCGCCGACATCGGCAGCAAACGCCTGCGTCCCGGCAACCGGGCGCTCAGCCGCTGACCCCCGCGTCCTGATCCCTGGGCTCGCGGCGGAGCAGGGCGAGGAAGATCGCGTCAGTGCCGTGCCGATGCGGCCAGAACTGGGCGTAGCGGCCGTCGGGGGCCGGGCTGCGCAGGCCGGCGATCCCGGTGTCCGGCGCACCCTCGCGGCCCGGATCCGGGGCGATCTCGCGGCCCGGATCCGGGGCGATCTCGCGGAGGGCGTCAGCCAGGATGGCGGGTGCGTCCAGGACGGTGACGTCGGGCCTGTCGCTCAGCACGTCGCGGACCACATCGTGGGTCTCGGCGCGGTGCGGGGAGCAGGTGACGTAGGCGACCACACCGCCGGGGCGGGCCGCGTCGATGGCCGCGGTCAGCAGGTCACGCTGGAGGCGGCCGAGGTTCTCGACGTCCTCCGGTGACTTGCGCCAGCGGGCCTCCGGACGCCGGCGCAGCGCCCCGAGGCCGGAACACGGCACGTCGGCGAGCACACGGCCGAACGTGCCGGGCCGCCACGCGCCGGCCCGGCCGTCGGCGGCCAGCACGGCCGTACCGGGCAGACGGCGCAGGTGCGCGCGGGTAAGTTCGGCGCGGTGCGGCCGGACGTCGGAGGCGAGCAGGTGCGTTCCGAGCGGGGCGGTGAGCGCGGCGAGCACGGCGGACTTGCCGCCGGGACCAGCGCACAGGTCGAGCCAGGCCTCGGTGGCGGGTTCCGCGATGGTGCGCGCTGGGCCGTTGGCCACGGGGGCGGGGGCCACGGGCGCATGGGCCAGGGCCAGGGCGGCCAGCTGGCTCGCCTCGTCCTGGACGAACGCCCGGCCCTCGGCGACGGCCGGGATCGCGGCGGGATCGCCGCCGGGCAGGACGACACCGAACGGGGACCAGCGAGCGGGTTCCCCCGCATGGCCGGTCAACTCCGGGGGGCCGGTCAGTTCCGCGGGGCTGGCCAGTCCCGGGAGCGCGGCCAGGGTGATCAGGGGCCGGGCATTGCCGGCCGCGAGGGCTTTCTCCGTCTCGGGCAGGCCGCTCTTGGAGTCCTCGCCGAGCGCGTCCCGGAAGGCCTCGATGATCCACCGCGGGTAGCCGCGGGTGGCGGCCAGGTAGCCGATCGGGTCCGCCGTCCGGTCCGGGGCGATGATCTGGAGCCATTCGGCCTGCTCCCGCGTGCTGACCCGGCGGAGCACCGCGTTGACGAAGCCCGCGGGCCGCATGCCGACCACGTCCTTGGCGAGATCCACGGAGGTGGCGACCGCGGCGTGGCTGGCCACGCGGGTGGCGAGCAGCTGGTGAGTGCCCAGCCGCAGTACCTCGCGGACCGGCAGGTCGATATCGGCGGGCGAACGGTCGCTGCACAGGTTCAGGATCGCGTCGTAGGTCTGCAGGCCACGCAGCGTACCGTAGGTCAGCTCAGTGGCGAGGGCGGCGTCCCGGCCCTCGATGCCGCGCTCCCGCAGCAGCGCGGGCAGCAGCAGGTTGGCATACGCGTCCCGCTGGTCGACGGCCCACAGCACGTCGTAGGCCACCCGCCGGACGGGATCGGAGCGGGTCCGCGGTCCGCGGGAACGGGAACGGGGACGTGGACGTGGACGTGGACGCGGGGGATGTGGCATCTCAGCCGAGCTTCGGGTTGGCCTGGTGCAGGCCGCGCGCCCAGTCGGAGGCCGGCATGCCCCGCTTGCCCGGAGGCTGCACCGTCCCGAGCCGGACCGGCTCGGTAGCCGTCCCGGCCAGCACGGACTTGCGGGTGACGAACAGCTCGCCCGGCGCCAGGGCCGGGACACTGTCCGGGACACTGTCCGGCGGCGGCGGCTCGACCGGTCCCAGCTTCAGCCGGTCGCCGGCGAACTCGGTCCACGCGCCGGGCTCGGGGGTGCAGGCGCGGATCAGCCGGTCGATGGCCACCGCGGGCAGGCCCCAGTCGACGCGCGCGTCGACGGGGGTGAGCTTGGGGGCGAAGCTGACGCCCTCGTCCGGCTGCGGCACGGGCCGGAGCAGCCCGGACTCGATCCCGTCCAGGGTGTCAGCGAGCAGCGTCGCGCCGGAGAGGGACAGCCGGGCCAGCACATCACCGGAGGTGTCCCGGGGGTCCACCGGCTCGGTGACGACCCCGTACACCGGGCCGGCGTCCAGCTCCTTGACGATGCGGAAGGTGGTGGCGCCGGTCACGTCGTCCCCGTGCAGCAGCGCGTGCTGGACCGGGGCGGCGCCGCGCCACGCGGGCAGCACCGAGAAGTGCAGGTTGACCCAGCCGCGCGGCGGGATGTCCAGGGCGGACTGCGGGAGCAGCGCCCCGTACGCGGTGACCGGGCAGCAGTCGGGGCCGATCGCCCGGAGCCGGCCGAGGAACTCCGGGTCGCGGACCTTAAGCGGCGTCAGCACCTCGATCCCCGCCGCACGGGCCACCCGGGCCACCGGGCTGGGCGCCACGTGGCGGCCCCGCCCGGCGGGAGCATCCGGCCGGGTCACGACCGCGGCGACCTCGTGCCGGGACCCCAGGAGAGCCTGCAGGGCCGGGACGGCCGGCTCCGGCGTCCCGGCGAAAACAAGCCGCATCAGCTCACCGATCTTTCCGATAGCGCACCGGGTACTGACTCAGAACGCCTTACCGAATGTGGGGTGCGGCGAAGTCTTCACCTCGGGGACGGTGACACCGGACCACTCCGCCTCGCGGATCGCCCGCATGGCCAGCTTCTTCTGCTCCGGGTCGAGCCTGTCGATGAACAGGATGCCGTCCAGGTGGTCGGTCTCGTGCTGGAAGCACCGCGCCATCCGCTCGGTGCCTTCGAGCGTCACCGGGTCGCCGTACATGTTGAAGCCCTTGGCCACGGTGCCCCACGCGCGCTTGGTGGGGAAGGCCAGGCCGGGGAAGGACAGGCAGCCTTCCTCGTCCGTGTCCTCCTCCTCGGACAGGTCGAGCGCCGGGTTGATCAGGTGCCCCAGCTCGTCGTCCACGAAGTAGGTGAACACGCGCAGCCCGACACCGATCTGCGGCGCGGCCAGCCCCGCCCCCGGCGCGTCCATCATGGTGTCGGTCAGGTCCTTGACCAGCTTGCGCAGCTCGGCATCGAAGTCACGGACGGGGTCGGCCTCGGTACGCAGCACCGGGTCGCCAAAAAGGCGGATCGGCTTCACGCTCACGAAAAAGATCCTCCCCGGCCGCGACGGGCCTCGTTTTACCCTGATCTCAGTGTATGGGGCCGTGTGCACCTCAGAGCCGGGATCGGGCCTTGAACGCGGCCTTGCGGGCCGCCTTGGCCACGCCCGGTTCCGGATGGTGGTTGCTGAGCGTCGTGAGCAGCTCGGTCACCCCCGGGTGCTCCACCCGCCACAGCCCGGCCACCAGCTCCGCCTGCGCCTGCGGCGGGAGATCGGGCAGCAGCTCGGCCACCACATCCTCCGGCGCGGCCTCTTCCAGCAGGCCCGCGCCGAGGTCGACGAGCAGCCAGGCACTGTCCTCGCGGCTGAGGCCGGCCTCTTCCCCGTGCTCGCGCAGCCAGACCGCGGCGTGCGGCCGCAGCACGGGATTGGCCAGGGCGCGGCGTACGGCGGGCGCGGCCGCGGCGCCGACCCGGTCCATGACCGCGAAGGCGGCGCCGCGCAGTCCCGGTGATCCTTGGCTCGCGGCCTCGGTCAGCTCCTCGGCGGCCCGTTCGGGGGCGCGCCGCCCGAGCCACGCCGCGATCTCGGCCTCGCCGTCGTCGGCGTCGTAGTCGGCCAGCACCGCGAGCACCGCGGCGGCCCCGCCGTCGGCGCTGCCGCCCACGACCGGCACACGCCAGCCCCGGGCACTGAGCCGTTCCCGGACGGTCCACAGCCCGATCGGCGACAAAGTGACGGTGAGCCCGGCCTCGTCGTCTTCGTCCTCGTCGGCGCCCAGCTCGACGACGCCGAGGTCGGCGAGCAGCTCCAGGCCCGGCTCCAGCCCGGGAGAGAACGCCGGGGAAAACACGGGCGCGATCTCCGCTTCCGTTGTTCCCCCCGCAGAGCCGGTGCCCGCCGCGGGACCCGTGCCCGCCGCGGGACCCGTGCCCACCGCGGGACCCGTGCCCACCGCGGGACCCGTGCCCGCCGTGGGACCCGTGCCCGCCGCAGAGCCCGCGCCCGCCGCGGGACCCGTGCCCGCCGCAGAGCCCGTGCCCGCCGCGCGGCTTGCATCGGGTCCGTTCGGGATAATTTTCCCGTCCTCGGGCCCGCCGGGCCCGCCGGGCCCGCCGGGGGCACTGACGGTCAGCGCCCCGACCGCGGCCGCGTACGCCTCGAAGAGGGCGTCGAGCCGAACCGGACGCCCGGCCGTGTAGAGCGCGGTGGCCAGGCCGTCCAGGTTCTCCTGGCTGAGCACGGCCGCCGCGGCCTCACACCACGCGGCCAGGGCCTCGTCGGGACGGCCGGACTCGAGCACGCCGAACCGTTGGCCGGGGCCGGCGCGGTGGCCGGACACCGCCACCATGCCCGTCTTGGTGGCGATGGCCCACGCGGCGCGGAGCTCCTCGGCGGACACGTCGAGGGCAGCCGCCGCGGCGGCAGCGTCGGCCGGGGTGAGGTCACCGCCCGCCGTGACGGGCCGGTCCGGGCCCGTCCAGGCGGCCAGGTCGCGCGCGACCCGCATCAGCGGCGCCACCCGCGCCGCGGCCGTCAGTTCCTCGCGGGACGCCAGGCGGACAGGGGGCAGCCGGGTGACGCTGCCGGAGCTCCGCGACCGTGGCGGGCTCTGATGCGAGGTTGCCACGCAAGCACCTTACGACGTGGGTCACCGTGCTTGGGGCCACCGCGCCGTTCACAGGACCTCCCCGGGATCGAGCTGGACCCGTACGGCGTGGTCCTTACGAGGGCTCCGGGTGGCCTGCGCTGACTGCAGCGCGCGGGCCAGCGCCGAGCCCTCGGCCCGCGGGACCCGGATCAGCGCGCGCACCGGGATGCTGTCCGCGTCCTCGGGGTGATTCTCCGCTTCGGGGTGGTCCCCCTCTTCGGGCACTGGACCGAGCACCTCAGCGGCCTCGGGGAGACCGGTCACGCCGAGCAGTTCCCCGACCGCGCCAGCGGGCCCGGAAACGGCGGCCATCCGGACCGCCGGCGGGAACGACAGCTGGTCGCGTTCGGCCAGCTCACGCTCGGCGAAGCCGGCCGGGTCCCAGCGGATCAGGGCCTGAACCGCCGCCAGGCCGGCATCGGCGTGCACGATGACGTTGCCCTCCTGGCCGGCCGGGCGGACGAGAGCGGCCGCGTTCAGCCACTTGCGCAGCGTCTCCTCCCCCGCCCGCAGGCTCGGCCGCCCCAGCAGGGCCCACCCGTCCAGGAGCAGCGCGGCCGCGTACCCATCCGCGGCGACCGGCTCGGCGCCCGGCGTGGCCACCACCACGGCCGGATCGGCCGGCACGGTCGCGAGCACGTTCTGGCCGCCGGAGAACCGGACCGGGACGGACGGAAAGGCGCGCCCCAGTTCTTCCGCGGTCCGGGCGGCGCCGGTGACGATCGCCCGGACCTGGGTGAAGCCGCAGCGAGGGCAGCTCCAGCTGGCCGCGACCGCGCCGCACCAGCGGCACTGCGGGGTCTGCCGGGCGGCCGCGATCTCCAGCGGCCCGGCGCACACCGTGCAGCGGGCCTGCGCGCGGCAGCGACCGCAGGCGATGGCCGCGAGGTAGCCGCGCCGTGGCACCTGGACCAGCACGGGGCCGTGCGCCAGGGCAGCCCGCGCGGTGCGGATGGCCAGGCTGGGCAGCCGCGCGCTCAGCGCCGCCCCGTCCCGGGCCAGTTCGTCCTCATCGGCCGCGGGCCGGACCCGGGGGGCGGCGGCGCGCACGGCCCCCCGGTCTCCCGCCAGCGCGCGGGCCCAGCCGGCCGCGACCAGCTGCGTGAGCTCGGTGCTGCGCGCGAAACCGCCGATCAGGGCGGCGGCGCCCTGCCGGTGCGCGCGCAGGGCAAGCACCTCGCGGGCGTGCGGGTACGGCGCGCGCCGTTCGGCCAGCAGGTCGTCGCCGTCATCCCAGAGCACCACCAGGCCGAGGTCGCGGACCGGCGCGAACATGGCCGCCCGGGTGCCCGCCGAGATCCGGGCCGAGCCCCGCAGGATGGACAGCCATCGCCGGTACCGCTCGGCTGGCCCGAGGTCGGCGGTGAGGCAGACGTGCGATGCGGAACCGAGCCGGGCGGTCAGGGCCGCGTCCACCCGCGCCAGGTCCTTGACGTCGGGGACCACGATGACGACGCCCCGGCCGGCCGCCGCGGCCGCCGCCGCGGCGATGGCGATCTCGTCGGGCCATTCCGGCCCGGGCAGCGCCGACCAGGCGGCGCGGGCCCCACGGCCGTCGGCCAGCGCGGCCAGGAAGGCATCCCCGGCCGGGTACCGCGCCCAGGAGCCCAGTTCGGGCCGGGGCGGGAGGCCCCCGGCGGGCGGCGACGGTTTGGCCTCGGTGCCCGCGTGCCGGGGCGGGATGGCCAGCCGAAGCACGTCGGCGAGGGTCCCGGCGTACCGGTCGGCGATCGCGCGGGCGAGCACGGCGATCTCGGGGGTGAGCACCGGTTCCGGGGACACCACGCGGTCCAGGTAGGACAGCCGGCCCGGGTGGTCACTGGCGCCGGCGCGGGCCAGCACGAACCCGTCGACGAGCTGGCCCGCGAAGCGGACCCGGACGCGGCAGCCGGGGACAGCGGAATCCGCCAGCCGTTCGGGCACGAGGTAGTCGAACGGACGGTCCAGGTGCGCGAGCGGAATGTCCACCGTTACCCGGGCCACCGGCTGTTGCCGGGCGGGCGTGTTGTCGCGTGCCCGGGAGCGGGGACGAACGGAATCCCGGGCAGGGGCCCGCTTGCCCTTGCCCGAGCCGTTCGTGGCCGGCCGGGCTGGTGCGTTACCAGCCGGGACCGGGTCGCCTGGGCCCGGGCTGGTATGCGTCACGCTCCCGTCCTACCAGAACGGGAGCGGTCCTGGCCCCGGCCTGGAACGCGCGCGCCCTCGCATCGGTCCAGGGGGCGAGCGCCCTCGCATCGGTCCAGAACGCGGGGGCCTTTCCCGCGCTAGAACGCGAGCGCCTGGGCCCGGCGGTTGACCTCGGTGCCCCGGCGCCGGCAGATCGCCTCAATGGGTGTGCCGGGGAGCGTTTCGTCCTCGGTGAACAGCCAGCGCAGGGTGTCGACCTCGCCGAAGCCGCAGTCGCGGAGCAGCGTCAGCGTCCCCTGCAGGCCCTTGACGATCTGGGGACCATCCAGGAACGCGGCGGGAACCGCGATCGAGCCATCGGGACGCGCGACAGCCAGGAGTTTCCTGTCACGGAGCAGTTGCTTCACACGGCCGGCGGGGATGCTGAGACGGGCGGCGACATCTGGAATCGGGAGCCAGTCCCCCACAAGGGCGTCGACCGCGGCGTTGATCTGTGCCACGAATCCAATTTCCCACGCCGCGACCGCAACGAAACACCCCGCAGAATTAATTCGAGGCGCTGCCATTTCCGTCCGCTGGGACGCCATTCCCGGATCCATGGGGGCAAAGCGCCCACGTGCGGCGCGGAGGGCGTCAGACCTGCCGGAACCGGTCGTTGAAGCGCGGGTCGTTCTCCCACCATGGGCGGGCCGGATCGGCTGGGCGGCCCTGCTCGCCGGGGTGCGCCCGCTCGTCCGGGCGGCCCCGATCGGCTGAGCGGGCGGGCTCCGCGGGTGCTGGGCCCGCGGCTGAGCGGGCGGGCTCCCCGGGTGCTGGCTCCGCGGGTGCTGGCTCCGCGGGTGCTGGCTCCGCGGGTGCTGGCTCCGCGGGTGCTGGACCCGCGGGTGCTGGCCCCGCTGACCCTTCGGGGCCGGCCGAAGCTCTGCTGCCCGGCGCCGTCCGCGCGGCTTCGCGGGCGTCCAGTTCGGCGTCGATCACGGCCGCCTCGGCCTCGTCCTCCCGTATGAACTGGATGAGCTGGGCCACCAGGAACGGCAGGCCGACCAGGTCGCCGAAGATCCACAGCGTCCCGCCGCCCAGGATCTGGTCGGTTTGCAGGCTGGGGCCCCACGGCCGGGCCAGCGCGTGGTAGTACCCGGCGCCGATCAGGCTGGTGTAGGCGATCACGGCCAGGCCGAGGAAGGCATCGCCGATCACCTCGACCGCGGTGATCCACAGCGACACCCCGTAGGAGTACGTCTTCGGCACCGGGTCGACGCGCAGCAGGGTCCAGAAGAAGACGAATCCCGGCACCATCAGGGCCAGGTGCGTGAGCTCGCGCACGGCGTCGCTGTGGAACGCCGCCGTGTACCAGGTGGTGAAGTACATGACGAAGGGCACGGCGACCAGCGCCAGCGTGGTGATGGCCGGGAACGTCACCACCCTCGCCGCGCGGCTGTGGATCGCGCGGTCGATCCGCTGGCCCGCCGCCGGGAACACCGCGATGGCCAGGGTCAGCGGCTGCCCGAGGGCCAGGAACAGCGGCGCCAGCAGGAGCAGCAGGATGGTCTGGAACGCCCGCATGTAGAACAGGACCCCGAAATAGGTCCCGAACGACGACATGGTCGCGACGACCACAATGCCGAGGCCGAGGCCAACAAAGTTCACCGTCCGCCACCTCGACCACGGCTGCCCCTGGCGGCGCAGGTGCCGCACGCCGGCCAGGTAGCACCCGCCGAGCAGCACCACGAGCGCGAGCATCCACGCGTCCAGGGTCCACTCCGTCAGCGCGCGCACCGCCGTCAGTTCCGGCGGCCCGTGGTAGCCGCCAGCCAGCGTATGTACCATGACTGCCACGCTATCGCCGCCTGCGGCCGCGCCGGGCCTGGCCTGTCCTTATGTTCTTAGCGAGCGCGGAAAGGAACCGAACGTTCTTAACGAGCGCCGAAAGGAACCGAACGTTCTTAACGAGCGCCGAAAGGAACCGATGCGGACGTTCCGGCCATATTCCGCGCCGCCAAATGAAAGTAACGGAACAACATACCCCGTACAAAAGTGCAGGTCCCCCCTTGCGCTGGCCCCTTGGCGGACCCCAAGGTACACATAGCACCAAGACCTCACACCCCCTCAGAGGATGGGTCCGTACCATGCCATTGGTCAACAAACGGCTCAAAGCGGCCGGGACGGCGGCCGCGGCCGCCGCGCTCTGCGCGGGCGCGATCGCCGCCGCCGCACCGAGCCAGGCGGCCACGCCCCGCTCGGCGATCCCCGGCACGCATCCGTCGTGGGCCAGCGCGTCCGCCCGGGTCTCGGCGCAGCCGGTCACCACCGGCACGGTGAGCGCCCGCGTCTACCTGGCCGGCCAGGACCCCTCCGGCCTGGCCGCCTACGCGCAGGAGGTCTCTCAGCCCGGTAATGCCGACTACGGCCACTTCCTGAGCCCGGCGCAGGTGACGGCGGAGTTCGGGCCCACCAGCGCGCAGATCGCCGCCGTGAAGTCGTGGCTGACCGGCGAGGGACTGACGGTGACCTCGGTCAACGACAGCGTCGACGGGTACGTCGCGGTGGCCGGCTCGGTCAGTGACGCCGCCAAGGCGTTCAGCGTGACCTTCCAGAACTTCAGGGGCCCGGACAAGCGCACCGACCGGGCGCCCGAGCAGACGGCGACCGCCCCGGCCTCGGTGGCCAGCGCCGTGCTCGCCGTGACCGGCCTGGACACCGCGGCCCACCAGATGAAGCCGGGCGACACCCTGCCGCCGCCGGACCCGAACTACTGGGTCGCCGGGCCGTGCTCGCAGTACTACGCGCAAAAGATCGCCACCAGCGAGCCGTCCGCGTACGGCGAGAAGCAGCCCTGGAACAACTGCGGGTACACCCCCAGCCAGGTCCGCGGCGCCTACGGCGTGAGCACCTCGGGGATGACCGGCAAGGGCCAGACCGTCGCCATCGTGGACGCGTATGCCTCGCCCACCATGCGCAGCGACGCGAACCAGTTCGCGAAGGTGGTCGGGGACAAGCCGTTCCGCCCCGGCCAGTACCAGCAGTACCTGCCGAGCACGTTCACCGATACCGCGGCGTGTGACGCCCCCGGCTGGTACGGCGAGGAAACCCTCGACGTGGAGCAGGTGCACGGTGAGGCCCCCGACTCGAACGTCCGCTTCCTCGCGGGCGCGAGCTGCAACGACCCGGACCTGCTGACCGCGCTGGCGTACATCGTGGACAATCACCTGGCCAGCGTCGTGAGCGACTCGTGGGGTGAGCCCGCCGACGACGCCACGCTGACCAGCGCGTTCGACCAGGTGTTCGAGGTCGGCGCGATCGAGGGGATCGGGTTCTTCTTCTCCTCCGGTGACAGCGGCTACGAGTCCCCGTCCCCGGGCGAGAACCCGGCCTCCGACAAGATCCAGGTGGACTACCCAACGTCCAGCCCCTGGGTGACCTCGGTCGGCGGCACCAGCCTGGCCATCGGCAAGGCCAGGAACTACGAGTTCGAGACGTCCTGGGGCACTATCCAGAATCCGCTTGCGGCCAACGGCACGTCCTGGTCGTCGCCGCCACCCGGTATGTATCCGGAGGATTACGACGGCTCCGGCGGCGGGGGCGTAAGCACGATGTACACGCAGCCGTTCTACCAGCGGGGCGTGGTGCCCGACAGCCTGGCCACCAGCGTGCCCGAGGGGACGACCACGACCCCGATGCGCGTGGTGCCGGACGTGTCGGCACTGGCCGACCCGAGCACGGGCGTCCTGGTCGGGCAGACCACCCTGCAGCCGGACGGCACGACCTACGCCTTCTCGCTCAGCCGGATCGGCGGCACCAGCGTCGCCTGCCCGACGTTCGCGGGCATCGAGGCGGACGCGCAGCAGGCCGCGGGACACGACCTGGGCTTCGCCAACCCGGCGATCTACCAGCGGTACGGCACGGCCGCGTACCACGACGTGACCGACCATCCGCTGGGCCCGGGCTACCTGGCCCAGGTCCGCAACAACTACACCGATCCCTTCACCAAGACCGGCCCGCTCGTGACCTACCTGCGCACGCTCGGCATCGACGGCGAAGGTGCCGCGGCGCTCCCCGCAGTCAAGGGGTACGACGACTCGACCGGTGTCGGATCGCCGAGGTACTACATCCAGTCCTACTTCCGGCGCTGACGGAGCGGACGAAAAGCGGGGCGGCCCGGTGGGCCGCCCCGCTTTTTCGTGTGCTTCTCACCCCAGGTGCTGGGCTATTTCTTTGGCGGCGTCCCGGCCGTAGGCGGCGGCGAAGCGCTCGGTCAGGGTGGCGCTGGTCAGCTGGTATTCCTGGGTACCGACCGTTTCCAGGGCGGACGCCGCGACCAGGCAGCCGAGCTGGCCGGCCCGCTCCAGCGAAAGCTCCCAGGCGATGGCGGCCAGGAACCCGGCCCGGAACGCGTCACCGGCGCCGGTCGGGTCGACGGCCCGCACGCCGGGCACGGCGTGCACCGTCACCGGGTGCTGACCGGCCTGGGTGATCCGGGCGCCGTCCGGGCCAAGCGTGGTGACCTGGACGCCGACGTGCCGGCCGATCTCGCCGGCGTCCCAGCCGGTCTTCTGCTCGATCAGGGCGAGCTCGTACTCGTTGGAGAACAGGTAGGCAGCCCCGTCCACCAGCGCCCGGGTCTGCTCGCCGTCCATCCGCGGCAGCTGCTGGGAGGGGTCCGCGGCGAACGGTATCCCGGCTCCCGCACAGCCCGACGTGTGGCGGAACATCGCCTCCGGGTCGTCCGCGCCGATCAGCACGAGGTCGACGCCCCCGGCCCGCCCGGCCACGTCGACGATGGAGATGTCCCGCGCCTCGGCCATGGCGCCCGGGTAGAACGACGCGATCTGGTTGCCGTCCGCGTCGGTCGTGCAGACGAAGCGCGCCGTATGCGAGCGTTTCGACTCCAGGACGCCGGTGGTGTCCACGCCGCGCGCGTCGAGCCAGGCCCGGTAGCTTGCGAAGTCCTGGCCGACCGCGCCGACCAGGAGCGGCCGCAGACCGAGGCAGCCCAGGCCGAAGGCGATGTTCGCGGCCACGCCACCCTGCCGGATCTCCAGGTCGTCCACGAGGAACGACAGGGAGACCCGGTCAAGCTTGTCCGCTATAAGGTGCTCGGTGAACTTTCCAGGAAAGGTCATCAGGTGGTCGGTGGCGACCGACCCCGTGACGGCGACCCGCACCGGTCAGTGGAAAGAATCGCCGCAGGCGCAGGAGCCTGACGCGTTGGGGTTGTCGATCGTGAAGCCCTGCTTCTCGATCGTGTCCACGAAGTCGATGGTCGCGCCCATCAGGTACGGCGCGCTCATCTTGTCCGTGACCACCTCGACGCCGCCGAAATCGGCCACGATGTCGCCGTCAATCGCGCGGTCGTCGAAGTAGAGCTGGTAGCGGAGACCGGAGCAGCCACCGGGCTGCACGGCAATGCGCAGCTTGAGATCGTCGCGGCCTTCGCCGGCGAGCAGGGTGCTGACCTTAGCGGCCGCACCCTCGGTGAGGATAACGCCCTGCTGGGTGGTCTCTTGCTGAACGCTCATATGTTCTAGCTCCCGCCTCGGGTGTGGTTCCGGCGTGATGGGACGTGCAGTGTCTTACCTTCAGTGTGCCCCACTCTCAGCCACAACGATAAGCCCGGCACGGACATTCCGCGCCCCGTGCTGTGAGGTTTCACCTGCCCGGACGATTTCGCCCCCGGTCACCGCCCGGTCGCCGCCCGGTCGGTGACCGGGGGGCCCGGTCACCGCCCGGGCGGCGTCACAGCCCCGGCGCGCCCCACACGGGAAACCACCGCGATAGGTCCTGCTCGATCTTCAGGTCGCCGTCCAGGACCCCCTTGACCTGCAGCTCCAGCGCGCTGTCGCGCCGTTCCCCCGGCAGCGGGGCGAACGGGTAGAACGTGCCCCGCTTGAACAGGTACACCAGCGCCAGCCGCCGTTGCGCGTCGTCCCGGAAGGCGACGAGCGTGCAGAGCAGCTGGGGGCCGAAGCCGTTGTCCGCCAGCGCGGAGTTCACCGCGTGCAGGTCGGTGACCAGGTCCTCGAGCTCGGTGGACATATGCGAGCTGACCAGCCAGGTGAACCCGTAGGAATCCCTGGTCACCTCGACCGGCAGCGAGCCGCTCTTCGCCCCGCTGAGGTCGAGCAGTTCGCGGACGTCCTGCTCGACGTCCGCGAACGCCCGGCCCTCGACGGGCCGGAAGCACACCGATCCGGTCCCGGTCGGGGTGAAACCGGTTGCCGCCTCGAGCGTCACCGCCGCGGACGGCAGCTGGAACAGCACGTCCAGGTTGGGCTGGACCGGCTTCGTCCGGCCGAGCAGCGTGTCCAGGAAGCCCATGGTTACCGCTGCCCCAGCTGCTGGGAGATCTTCGCGAGCTGCGCCAGCCGCTTCTCCAGCGGGGGATGCGTGGAGAGCAGGTTCGACAGCACACTCTGAGCCTGGCGCTGGGGGCTGAGCGCGGGGACGAAGAAGAAGGCGTTCAGCGGCTCGGCCGCGCGCAGGTCCTTGGTCGGGATCCGCGCGATGCTGCCGCTTACCTTCTGCAGGGCGCTGGCCAGCGCGGACGGCTGCCCGGTGAGCAGCGCGCCGGACCGGTCAGCAGCCAGCTCGCGGTAGCGCGACAGCAGCCGGATGAGCAGGAAGCTGATCGCGTACACCACGATGCTGACGCCCATGATGATCAGCAGGATGGGCAGGGCGCCCTGGTTCCCGTTGTTGTTGTTGCCGCCCCGGCGGCCACCGCCGCCGAACAGCTCGCCGTAGAACGCGAACCTGATCATCAGGCCGGCGATGATGGCGAGGAACGAGGCGATCGTCATCACCATGACGTCCTTGTGCGCCACGTGCGACAGTTCGTGCGCGATGACGCCCTCGAGCTCTTCGGGCGTGAGCCGCCGCTGCAGGCCATCGGTCACGCAGAGGACGGAGTTCTTGGTGTTCCGGCCGGTGGCGAAGGCGTTGGGCAGGTCGGTCGGCGAGATCGCCACGCGGGGCTTGGGCATGTCCGCGAGCGCGCAGACCCGGTCGACGATCCCGTGCAACTGCGGCGCCTGCTGCGGAGTAACGATCTGTGCTCCCGCCGTAGAGAGAGCGATCTTGTCTGAGTAGAAAAGGGATCCGATGGCCAGCCCGCCACCCAGCACGACCGCGAAAAAGATGATCGCACCGTCGGACGCCTTGAGCACGACCGAGATCCCGATGATTGCGGCGACAAACGCCACGAATACGAGCCCGAGCAGGAACATGGTCAGGCCCATACGGACCGTCAGTCCCCGGTCGGGCGCATACCTAGTGCGCGCCACCACGTCACCTCCAGTTCAAGGGCCAGGACCGGTGAGGCCAGTCCTGGTGTCACTACTACCAATGTATCCAGGTGACGCTGGAAAGGCTCTGAGCGTTCCCTATCCGTACGCTGAGGATGTACCGGTGGCGCGTGCTCTGGCTCAGCCGGGAATGAGCCCTTCGCCCGTCATCATCTTGCGCACCTCGGCCAGGTCCGCATCTTCGTAGGGCAGGATCAGTTCCGATGGCTGAAGGCTATCCGGCGGAACGGGTGTCCCGGCCGCCCGAACCCCCGCCGCCAGGGCTTTCAGCGCACGGCGGAATTCGGCCTCGTCGCCGCGGTCGATGGCGTCGGACAGCTTCGCATCCAGCTCGTTCAGCCCGGCCGCAGCCGCGTCGTCGACGCTGAGCTGGCCCTCGCCGAGAATCCGGACGATCATGTGCCGTCACCGGTCCGCGGCGGATCAGCCGAGGGGATCGCCGACTCGCCCACGTCCGAGGCGGGGATGGCCGCCTGGGCCGGCCCGGCTGGCTGGGCGGGCCCGGCCCCATCGGCCCTCGGGGCGGCGGGCCGGGTCGCCGGGCCGGTCTGCGCGCTGTTCTGCGCACCGTTCCCCTGGGTGCCCGCCTCCAGCTCCGGGGTGGACCCGGCGCCGATCTCACCCCGCAGCTTCTGCAGCTCAATCTCGACGTCGTTCCCGGCGCCCATCCGGTCGAGCTCGGCCTGGATGTCGTCGCGCGGGGCGCCCGAGACGTCCTCCAGCGCACCGGAGGCCAGCAGCTCGTCGATGGCACCCGCGCGGGCCTGCATCTGCGCCGTCTTGTCCTCGGCGCGCTGGATGGCCATCCCGACGTCGCCCATCTCCTCGGAGATGCCGGAGAAGGCCTCGTTGATCCGGGTCTGGGCCTCGGCGGCGGTGTAGGTGGCCTTGATGGTCTCCTTCCGCGTGCGGAAGGCGTCCACCTTCGACTGCAGCCGCTGCGACGCAACCGTGAGCTTTTCCTCCTCGGCCTGCAGCGACGCATACTGCGCCTGCAGGTCGCTGAGCTGGCTCTGCGCCGACGAGCGGCGGGTCAGAGCTTCCCGGGCCAGGTCCTCGCGGCCGGCCCCGAGAGCGTCACGAGCCTGCTTCTCCAGCTTGTTCGACTGCTGCTGGATCTGGTTCATCTGCAGCTCGACGCGCTTTCGCGACGTGGCGACATCCGCGACACCGCGCCGGACCTTCTGCAGCATCTCGAGTTGCCGCTGGTAGGAGTAGTCGAGGGTCTCACGGGGATCTTCCATCCGGTCCAGGGCCTTGTTGGCCTTGGAGCGGAAGATCAATGTGACCCGCTTCATCACGCTCATAGACGCGGCCGTCCCCTTCGTGCCCGTGCCCGCCTCCATGCCGCGGCTGCCGTCGTCGCGGCGTGCAGGGCAGACACTGCCGCCCAATTATCAATTCGCATCCACCCTACGCGGTGCCCCGTGCACGGGCGACCATGACCGCCAGCCCGCTTTATTGGCCCGTCCCGGCCGTCCCCACAAGGCGGTCCGTTCTAATAGGCTGATCACGTGTTCCGACGAGGTAGCGCCGGGCCGCGCGGCAGCACCGCCCAGGACGACCGGGGCGAGCAGAGCCCGGGCGCCGCGCAGACGACAAAGACCGCCGAACCCGGACGGGCGCGGCCAACCGCCGAGGCGGCCAAGGGCCGCCCCACACCCAAGCGCAGCGAGGCCGAACGGGGACGCCGGCAGGGCATCACCGGCACCCCGGGGCGCCCGGGACCGGGCCGGGGCGGATCCGCGCGGGGCGGATCGGGACGCGAGGGCAAAGAGGACCGGATCCGGCGCAACGAGGCCATGCGCCGCGGCGAGGACTGGGCGCTGCCGGCCCGGGACCGTGGCCCGGTCAAGGCGCTGGCCCGGGATTACGTTGATTCGCGCCGGCGGCTGAGCGAGTTCTACATGTACGTGATGGTCGCCATGATCATTGTCCTATTCGTCCGCGCGGCCTCGATACAGCGGTATGCCGAGCCGGTCGCGCTGCTGCTGATCGTCTTCGTGGTCGTCGACGCGCTCTTCCTGAGGAGCAGCCTGCGGAAGCTGATCGCCCAGCGGCTACCGGGCGAGAGCACACGCGGCGTGACCATGTACGCGGTGTTCCGCGCGCTGCAGATCCGCCGGTTCCGGGTGCCGCCGCCGCGGGTCGGCCCCAGTTCCAAGGTCTAGCGTCCCGCCCTCTGAGCCCATCGACCCTGACCTGGGGTGTCCTGTGACCGTTTCACAGGGTCGCCCTATGGAATATCGACATCTGGGCAAGAGCGGCCTGAAGATCAGCGAGCTGACCTACGGCAACTGGATCACGCACGGCTCGCAGGTCGAGGAGGAGGCCGCGCGAAGTTGCGTCGCGGCGGCGCTGGACGAGGGAATCACCAGCTTTGACACGGCCGACGTGTACGCGGGGACCCGTGCCGAAGAGGTGCTGGGGCGCGCCCTGTCGGGCACGCGCCGGGAGTCGGTGGAGATCTTCACCAAGGTGTTCTGGCCAACCGGCTCCGGGCCGAACGACCGCGGCCTGTCGCGCAAGCACATCATCGAGTCGCTGAACGGGTCTCTGCGCCGCCTCGGCACGGACTACGTCGATCTGTACCAGGCGCACCGGTACGACCACGAAACACCACTGGAAGAGACGCTGCGCGCCTTCGAGGACCTGGTCCGGCAGGGCAAGGCGCTGTACGTCGGGGTCTCGGAGTGGCGGGCCGAGGAGATCGCGGCGGCGCTGCGGATCGCCGACGAGATGAACTTCGACAGGATCGTGTCGAACCAGCCGCAGTACAGCATGCTGTGGCGAGTCATCGAGTCCGAGGTCATCCCGCCGTGCACGAAGGAGGGCATCGGGCAGATCGTCTTCTCCCCGATCGCACAGGGGGTGCTCTCCGGCAAGTACCGGCCGGGTGAGCAGCCGCCGGCCAATTCCCGGGCGACCGACCAGTCCGGGGGCGCCGACTTCATCAGCCGCTGGATGCGGGACTCGCTGCTGGCCAAGGTGCAGGAACTGCGGCCGATCGCGGCGGAGGCCGGGCTGTCGCTGGCCCAGCTCGCGGTGGCCTGGACCCTGCAGAACCCGAACGTGTCCGCGGCGATCATCGGGGCTACCCGGCCGGAGCAGGTCCGGGAGAACGTGAAGGCCTCGGGGGTCAAGCTGGACGCCGGGATGGCGCGCCGCATCGACGACGTACTGGGCGACGACGTCGAGCGCGATCCGGCGCGGACGGCGAGCCCGGCGACCCGCCCGTAGCCGCTGGAACGGAGCCCGCCCGGCGAGTGGAACTGTGGCTCAGCTCGCCGGGTGGAGGCTCATCGGGCCGTATTCCTGGCGGTCGTCCTCGAGCAGCGTCACCTGGTCCACGCCCGCCTCCAGCAAGCCGCGCCAGTTCTCCCCGAGCCAGCTTTCAGCGTCGCCCTGGCTGGCGAAGATGGCCTCCGGAAGGTCGCCCGACGAGACCACCGCGCCGTCCGTCTTCTCATAACGCCAGGTCCACGGCATCCCGTGTCTCCTCCTCAAAGCTCTAAGTTGTGCGGCTAGCGACACTACCGAACGGAGCCGGGGCGCGGGTCCACCGGCGCGATGAAACCACTGGATCAAGGGCCGGGAAATGCGGTCATCGGCCCGGAAGGGAACCGCCGGCGACAGGAGACTCAGGCCACAGGAGACTTAGGGACAAGAAAAGGCGCACGGCGCAGCGGAGCGCGTCAGGCGCAGAAAAGAATGGCCCAGACGGCCTTGCCCCGGCCGACGACGGGGCTCCATCCCCATACGTCGCACAGCGCGTCAACCAGCTGCAGGCCACGTCCGCATTCGGTCTCGAAGTTGGGCGCCCTCAGCACGGGCGCGGCGTCGCTGGGGTCGAGGACCGCGCACATCACCTCGCCGGCGCGGCGGAAGAGCCGCAGGCCGATCCGGTTGTCGGCGCGACCGGGGCTCCGGTCGCCCACGGCGGCGCCCGCGTCGGTGTGGCAGATGGCGTTGGCGACCAGTTCGGCCACGATGACCTCGGCGTCGTCGGCCAGCGGGTCCAGTCCCCAGCGCTGGAGCGCGGCCCGGGTGAAGCGGCGTGCGGTCTTGGCCGGCTGGGTCCCGGGGGCGAGAGCCAGGGCCACCACGGAAGGAGCGTCCCACCAGTCCGACGGCATCCGCACGACCCGCGGCCGGTCCGGCAGAGGGTGCTTGGGGGCGGCCTCAGCGATCGCCGCCCGCGTCATGGGCCGGACCCTCGTCCGCGTCGGCAGCGGGGCCTTGTATCTGTCCCGGTTGTGGACGCTAACGACCGGGTTCAAACTTTCCCACCTCATCGCGACCCCGGGGAGCACTGGTTTCCGTCCATCTTCTGATTGGCGCAGGGCCCATCTTGCCGGACATCTCATGCAGATGCAAGGCCAAATGCACGTTCATTCGGCGCGTGCAGATGAGCAGACAGGTTCGGCGTAACCAGCTTGGATGCCCCAATCGATAGGTGTCAACGGTAGAGTTCCTTAACGCATACCCAGGCCCCGGGCCGAATGGCGCGGGCTGGAGCGGACAGCTTACGGTTGCGTCGGGCGCATGTTGCGGCCTGCTTTTCGCGGGACTTTTCGGGAGTCGCTCATGCTCGTGGCTGGAGTGGACAGTTCCACTCAGTCCACAAAGGTCGTACTCTGCCAGGCCGAGGACGGCGCCATCGTGGCCACCGGGTCGGCGCCGCACCCGGACGGTACCGAGTGCGATCCTGCGTACTGGTGGGAGGCCCTGTGCCGGGCCGGCGACGGCCTGCTCGACCGCGCCAGCGCCATCGGCGTGGCCGCCCAGCAGCACGGGATGGTCGCGCTCGACGACGCGGGCGAGGTCATCCGGCCCGCCATCCTCTGGAACGACATGCGGGCCGCACCGCAGACCCGTGAGCTCATCGCCGAGCTCGGCGGGCCGGCCGAGTGGGCCCGCCGCACCGGCAGCGTCCCGGCCGTGTCCTTCACGGTAACCAAGCTGCGCTGGATGGCCGAACGGGAACCGGAATCGGCGCGGCGGCTGAGCCGCGTGGTGCTGCCACACGACTGGCTCACCTGGCGGCTGGGCGCGGACGAACCGGTCACCGACCGGGGGGACGCCTCGGGCACGGGCTACTTCTCCCCCGCCGAGGGGCAATGGCTGCCCGACATCGCCGAGAGGGCGCTCGGGCGGCCGGTGGCGACACCGCGGCTGGCCGCCCCGGCCGAGGTGGTGGGGCGCACCACCGGCGGGGCGGCGCTGTCCCCCGGCACGGGCGACAACATGGGCGCGGCGCTGGGGCTGGGGGTCGGGGAAGGCGACGTGGTGGTCTCGATCGGCACGTCGGGCACGGCGTACGCGGTGACCAAGGTGCCCGCGGCCGACACCACCGGCGCGGTCGCCGGGTTCGCCGACGCGACCGGGCGGTTCCTGCCGCTGGTGGCCACGGTCAACGCCGCGCGCGTGCTGACGCTCACCGCCCGGCTGCTCGGCACCGACGCGGAAGGCCTGTCCGAACTGGCGCTGGCCGCGCCGCCCGGGGCGGGCGGCCTGACCCTGCTGCCCTACTTCGACGGTGAGCGCTCGCCCAACCGGCCGGGCGCCACCGGCGTGCTGAACGGCATCACCGGTACGTCCCTGACACGCGAGAACATGGCCCGGGCGGCGGTGGAGGCCGTGCTGTGCTCCCTCGCCGACGGGATCGACAGCCTCGGCGCGTGCGGTATCACCCCCGAGCGGGTGGTGCTCATCGGCGGAGCGGCCCGGTCGCCGGCCGTGCGGTCCATCGCGCCCGCCGTATTCGGAGTGCCGCTCACCGTGCCCGACCCCGCCGAATACGTGGCCATCGGCGCCGCCCGGCAGGCCGCCTGGGCGCTGACCGGGGCCGCCGAGCCGCCGGCCTGGCCGGGATCGGCGGCGGCCATCTGCACCGCCGAACCGCGCCCCGACATACGCGACCGATACGCCACGCTGCGGAATGACACCGCGGGGTGGCACGAAAGGAGCCGTTAATGAGCCCCGATACGAATGACCCGTATGTGCCGCGTCCGGAAGACAAGTTCTCGTTTGGTATTTGGACCGTCGGCTGGCAGGGGGTCGACGTTTTCGGCGGCCCGGTGCGGCCGCGGATGCCCGCCGACCGGGCCGTACGCAAGCTCGCCGAGCTGGGCGCCTACGGCGTGAACTTCCACGATAACGACGTGTTCCCCTTCGAGGCGACACCCAGCGAGCGGGACGAGCTGATCGCCGCGTTCCGCAAGGCCCTCGACGACACCGGGGTGGTGGTGACCACGGCCACGACGAACCTGTTCGGCCACCCCGCCTTCAAGGACGGCGCGTTCACCGCGAACGAACGGCAGATCCGCCGGTTCGCGCTGGCCAAGGTGATGCGCAACCTCGACCTGGCCGCCGAGCTCGGCGCGGAGACCTACATCTTCTGGGGCGGCCGGGAGGGCGCCGAGTCGGGCGCGGCCAAGGACATCCGCGCCGCGCTCAGCCGGTACGCCGAGGGCCTGAACATCCTCTGCGAGTACGTCACCGAGCAGGGCTACGACATCCGGTTCGCGATCGAGCCCAAGCCGAACGAGCCCCGCGGGGACATTCTCCTGCCGACGGCCGGGCACGCGATCGCGTTCATCAACGGGCTGGCCTATCCGGACATGGTGGGCATCAACCCGGAGATCGGGCACGAGGAGATGGCCTCGCTGAACTACGCGCACGGCATCGCCCAGGCGATGTGGCACGGCAAGCTCTTCCACATCGACCTCAACGGCCAGCACGGGCCGCGCTTCGACCAGGACCTGCGGTTCGGCGCGGGCAATGTGCGCGGGGCGTTCTGGGTCGTGGACACGCTGGAGCGGGGCGGCTACGACGGGCCGGTGCACTTCGACTACAAGCCGCCCCGCACCGAGGACGACGAGGGGGTCTGGGTCTCCGCGGCGGCCTGCATGCGGAACTATCTGATCCTGCGGGAGAAGGTGCGGAAGTTCCGCATCGATCCGGAAGTGATCGAGGCCCTGGCCGCCTCGCGGGTCGAGCAACTCCGAGAGCCCACGCTGGCCGAGGGCGAGACCTGGCGTGACGTGCGGGACGCGGCGATCGACATCCCGGCCTTCGCCGCCCGCGGGATGGGATACGAACGGCTGGACCAGCTCGCGCTGGAGCACCTTTACGGCATCCGCTGAACATCTTCCACTAAACATTGGGCCGGGACGGAGTAATTTCCGTTCCGGCCCGTCGGCTTACCAGGGGGAACCGGGATATGAGGCGCGCGACGATCAGGGACGTGGCGGCGGACGCCGGCGTGTCTATCGGCACGGCCTCCAAGGCCCTGAACGGCCAGGGCCGGCTCCGCCCGGAGACCCGCGAGCGGGTGGCCGAGGCCGCGCGCCGTCTCGGCTTCGCCCCCAACCCGCTGGCCCAGGCGCTGCTGGCGGGGCGCACCTACACCGTCGGGATGATCACGACGGATAGTTTCGGGCGGTTCAGCATCCCCGTCATGCTGGGCGCCGAGGACGCGCTGGGTGCCGGGCGCATCTCGGTGTTCATGTGCGACACCCGGGACGACCCGGAGCGGGAGCACCGCTATCTCGAGATGCTGGCCGGACGGCGGGTCGACGGGCTGATCGTAACGGGGCGGCGGATCGAGCCGCGTCCCCCGATCGATGCCGGGCCCGGTATCCCCGTCGTGTACGCGATGACCCAGCCCGACGGCAGCGGCGGGCCCGGCGGGCCCGCCGTGCTGCCCGACGACGTGGGCGGCGGCGCCGCGGCGGGCGCCCATCTGCTGGAGACCGGGCGGCGGCACATCGCGCATATCACCGGTCCGCAGCGGTTCCTGGCCCCCCGCCGACGGGCCCGGGGGCTGGGCGGCGTCCTGGACGCGGCGGGCGTGCCGCTCGCGGCCGGGGGCGTTCTGTACGGGGAGTGGAGCGAGCGATGGGGCCGGGAGGCAGCCGGCCTGCTGCTGCGCCGCGCCCCCGCGACCGACGCGATCTTCTGCGGCAGCGATCAGATCGCACGGGGGGTGGGGGACGGGCTGCGGGGCGCCGGGCGGCGGGTGCCGGACGACATCGCGATCGTCGGCTTCGACAACTGGGAACCGATGGTGCTCGGCGCGGATCCGCCGCTGTCCAGCGTGGACATGTGCCTGGAGGACGTCGGCCGCGCCGCCGCGGAGGACCTGCTGGCGGCCATCGGCGGTGAGCCCGCCCAGGGCGCGCGGACCGTGCCCTGCCGCCTGGTGGTCCGCGCGTCCAGCGCGCCCGGCTTGTAGCGGCCCTGCTGACGGGACCCGTTACAGCGGGCCACCCAGCCCCATCCCCGACCCGTCCCTTCCGCCGGCGCCGACGGAACCGGGACCGCTGCCCGCCTAGTGGCTGCCCGCCTGCCGGGGCACAGCCGCGCATGGCGATAGGCTCGCGGCGTGAACGACGCTCATGCCGCAAGCGACGGCAACTCGCCCGATATCGACGCCAGCGTGGCGCACAACGCCCGGGTGTGGAACTACTGGCTCGGCGGCAAGGACCATTTCCAGGCGGACCGCGAGGCCGGGGACCGGGTATCCGCCATGTTCCCCGACATCGTGCAGGTCGCCCGGGCCGACCGTGCGTTCCTGGGCCGGGCGGTCCGGTTCCTGGCCGTCGAGGCGAACGTCCGGCAGTTCCTCGACATCGGCACCGGCCTGCCCAGCGCCGAGAACACCCACGAGGTGGCGCAGAGTCTCGTGCCGGAGGCGCGCGTCGTGTACGTGGACAACGACCCGCTCGTCCTCGCCCACGCGCGGGCGCTGCTCACACCCACGCCGCCCGGCGTCACCGCCTACATCGACGCCGACGTGCACCGCCCGTCGCACATCATCGACGCGGCCGCGGAGACGCTCGACTTCACCCAGCCGGTCGGGGTCATGATGCTCGGCATCCTGAACTTCGTGCTGGATAACACCGAGGCCGAGGTGATCGTGAACCACGTGATGGAGGCGGTGCCGTCCGGCAGCTACCTGGTGGTCTCGCATCCCACGACGGAGCTGGGCGGGGAGGCGAACGCCGAGGCCATGCGCTTCTGGAACGAGCACGCCAAGCCGCCGATCACGGCCCGCACCGGCGCGGAGATCGCCCGGTGCTTGGAGGGCCTGGAGCTGGTTGAGCCGGGCCTGGTGCCCTGCGCGCAGTGGCGGCCGGATCAGGCCGGCCGGGGCGAGGCCGCGCCCATCGTTCCGCTCTACGCCGGCGTCGCCCGCAAACCCTGACCCGGGAAGAGCCCGGGCGGGAGCCAGCGCGGGGAAAAGCCCCCGGGGAGCCCGGCGCGGGGAAAAGCCCCCGGCGGAGAGCCCGGCGCGGGAAAGGTGGCCGGCGGCAGAGAGAATGAATGCGGAGGAGAGGCGGATGCGGGTCGCGAGGTTGTACGGGGCCGGGGACATCCGGGTCAGCGACGAGCCGGTCCCCGAGCCTGGGCCGGGTGAGCGCCTCGTCCAGGTGACGGCCGTCGGGATCTGCGGGTCCGACCTGCACTGGTGGGGGCAGGGCGGCATCGGCGACGCGCAGATCTCCCACCCGCTGGTGCTCGGGCATGAAGGCGCCGGCGTCATCGCGGACGGCCCGCGGCGCGGTGAACGGGTGGCGATCGACCCGGCGATCCCGTGCGGCCTTTGCCGGCCGTGCCGGGACGGCTACCGGAACCTGTGCGCCCGGGTGCGGTTCGCCGGGCACGGCGGCACCGACGGCGCGATGCGCGAGTTCATGACCTGGCCGGAAGAGCTGCTGTACCCGCTGCCCGACGAGCTGTCCGACGCTGACGGCGCGGTCCTGGAACCGCTCGGGGTCGCCTTGCACTCCTACGACCTGGGCCACCTGCCGCTGGGCGGCACGGCCGCGGTGATCGGCTGCGGACCGATCGGCCTGCTCCTCATCCAGGTGCTCCGCGCGGCCGGGGCGCGCTCCGTGGTCGCCGCCGACCCACTGACGCACCGGCGCGAGGCGGCCACCAAGTTCGGCGCGGACCTGGTTATCGACCCAGGAACCGGCGAGGGACTGGCCGGCGAGTTGGACGGCTTCGGGGAACTGGCCGGGGACGGGAACGCGGACAGGGACACGGGCGGGGGCACGGGCAGGGTGAACGTCGCGTTCGAGATCGCCGGCACGGGCAAGGGCGTACGCCTGGCGATGGACGCGGTGCGGCCGGGGGGCCGGGTCGTGCTGGCCGGGATTCCCGATGACGACCTCACCACATTCAGCGCGTCAGTCGCCCGGCGTAAGGGAGTGACGATCGCGCTGGTGCGGCGGATGAACGAGGCCTACCCGCGGGCGATCAGCATGGCGGCGCGCGGGCAGGTCGATCTCGGCCCGGTGGTCACGCACCACTTCCCGCTGACTGACGTGGCCGGCGCGTTCGGGGTGGCAAACCGGCGGACCGGCCTGAAGGTCATCGTCGGGCCGGCCCCGGAGCAGCCGTAGACCTGACCCGGCAGCCGGAGGGAGAACGCATGACGATGACGGTCCTAGTACCCAGCGACGGTCCCAGCGACGCAGGCCGTGCGGCCCTTGCCGATCTCAACGACGTCAGCCTCGTGGTCTACGACCCGGACGAGGCGATGCCGGACGAGGCCGTGGACGCCGAGGTGCTGGTCGTTCCGCCGCGGCGCGCCGGGCAGTTGCTGTCCGCGATGCGGGACATGCCGAAGTTGCGCCTGGTGCAGACGCTCAGTGCGGGCATCGACCAGTGGGAGGGCAAGCTTCCCGATGGAGTCCGCCTGTCCAACGCGCGCGGCGCGCACGGCGGCTCGACCGCGGAATGGGCGATCACCGCGCTGCTCGTCATCTTGCGGGACTTTCCGCGGTTCGCCGCCGATCAGGCGGCCCACGAGTGGCGCCAGACAGTCACGCAGACCCTGGACGGCAAGCGCGTCCTGATCCTCGGGGCGGGTGACCTCGGGATGAATCTGCGTGCCCGGCTGGAACCGTTCGGCGCATCGGCGACGATGGTGGCGCACACCGCGCACGACGGCGCGCGCGGTCTGCGCGAGGTGCCCGATCTGCTCGGTGGCCACGACGCCGTGGTGATCATGGTCCCGTACAACGACGAGACCCACCACCTGGTGGACGCGGAGTTCCTGGCCCGGATGCCGGACGGCGCGGTCCTCGTGAACGCCGCGCGGGGGCCGGTCGTGGACACGGGCGCGTTGCTGGGCGAGCTGAGCCGGAAGCGGCTGCGGGCCGCACTCGACGTCACCGAGCCGGAGCCGCTGCCGCCAGACCACCCGTTGTGGGACGCACCCGGTGTGCTGATCACACCGCACGTGGGCGGCAACACGACCGGCGCCATGGACCGGGCCTGGAAGGTGGCCGCGCGCCAGGTCGCCGCCTACGCAGCGGGTCAGGATCCGCCGAACCTCGGGCCGGCCTGACCCGCGCCGAACCTCGCGCCGACCCGGCCTCCGAATCATGCTGGTTCACCGCGCGGCTTTCGTGAACGGACGGACCCGTGGGGCTGGTGGGGGTCTCCGGGTGGGGTTCCGGAGAGCGAGGCCGAGGCCGGCCGCTAGCGTGGCTGTTATGCGTTCCATGGCGTGGGCGGCGGTGACCGACGTGGGCTGTGTCCTGCTGTTCGTGGTGATCGGCCGGGCCAGCCACAGCAAGGGCGAGACACTCGCCGGCCTGGCCATCACGTCGTGGCCCTTTCTGGCTGGGCTCGCGGCCGGCTGGCTGGCTGGGCGCGCCTGGCGGCAGCCCCTCGCGGTCGCGCCGGCCGGGGTCGCGGCCTGGCTCGGCGCGGTGGCGCTGGGCATGGTGCTGCGCGTGGTCGCGGGGCAGGGCACGGCGTTCGCATTCATCCTGGTGGCGCTCGCATTCCTGGGCCTGTTCCTGGTGGGCTGGCGGCTGGCTGCCCGCCTGGTAAGCCGGTTCCGGCCGTCCTCCCCCGCCGGGACCGTGACCCGCTGACGGCCGGCCGTCCCGCCTGGACGAAGGTGCCGAACGAGACCACTGCGGCGCCTGGCGGAGCCGCAGCGCCGTCCGCGCCGGGAGGTCCGGGCGCCGCTCGCTCAGTCGCGTTCGTCATCAACCGGACGCTGGTGCGCGACCCCGATAGATTCTCCCGGGGGTGCCGGACCGCGGCCGTGGCCCGCGGCTGGGCGCCGCTGTTCCTGCCGACCACCCGGGAAGATCACGGCGAGGGGCTGACCCGGCATGCGGCCGCCGCCGGAGCGGAGCTCGTCTTCGCCGTGGGTGGCGACGGGACCGTCCGCGCGTGCGCGAGCGCCCTGGCCGGAACGGACGTCCGGCTGGCGATCATCCCGCGGGGCACCGCGAACCTCGCCGCGCACGCCCTGGAGATCCCGCACCGGCTGGGTGCGGCCCTGGCCGTCGGTTTCGGCGGCCACGAAACGGTGCTGGACCTGGGGGTGGCCGACGGCACGGGGTTCATCGCGATGGCCGGCATCGGGCTGGACGCCACGGTCGTCGGCGCGACCCATCGGCTGCGCAAGCTGCAGTGGGGCTGGCTCGCGTACGCCCGGGCCGGGCTCGGGCAGCTGCACGGTGCGCCGAACCACTTCACCGTCCGGCTCGACGGTGCACAGGCCCTGCACCGGCGGGCACGGTCGGTCGTGGTCGGGAACGCGGGGCTACTGCCTGGCGGTTTCCCGCTGCTGCCGGACGCGCGGCCCGACGATGGCCTGCTCGACGTCGGGATTCTCGCTCCGTCGGGCCTGGCCGACTGGGCCCGGGTCGGGTACCGCGTGCTGGCCCGCAGCCGCCGCGACGACCGCCGCCTGGAACGCTTCCGGGCACGGCGGGTGGAGATCACCGCCGACGCGGACCTGCCACGCGAGACCGACGGGGAGATCATCGCCCCGGGCCGGTCGCTGACCGTCACCGTGCACCCCCGCGCGCTGGCTGTCCGTACCCCGGGCCGCTGAGGGCATAGCCAGCCGCCGGCGACTCTGCAGCGCCGGCTCAGGCGATCCTCAGCTGGGGGCGGCATGGTGGCTGGTGATGGAGACGAGGAGGCCAGCAGCGATGATCGCAGACTGGGGAACCGGAGTCCGCTGGTGGGGCTGGCTGCCCGGTATCGTCGCGACGGCCGTCTTCTGGGCCCTGGTCATCTGGGCGATCGTGGTGCTCGCGCGCTGGGCCCGGTCCGGCGGGAACGGGCCCGCCGGTCCGGGCGGCCCGGACGGCCCGCGGGACACCGGCGGTCCCGGGGACGACGGCGGCGGTGCCGGGCCTGCGCTGGCGCGCCGGTACGTGGCCGGTGAGATCGGCGCCGCGGAGTACCACCGGCACGCCGGCCCCCTGCGATCCGGCCCTACGCCCGCGCCGGCCGAGCCTCAGATCCAATGAGGATGGGCGGGCACCCCTTCCGTCCGCGTTCTTGCCTGCGTACTGGTCAGCGCTCTCGCGCGCCCGGCCCGCCCCGGTGGACTTCGCCGGCGCGTCAGAGGCGGGGAGATGGACAAGTGCCCCTTCGTTGATCAATCATTCAGGAAGCCAGCACTTCGGCCTAAGTTTTGACATCTTTGCTATTAGCACTGGTTCAGGTGTTGGTACGCAGATCAGGACTATCGCCTCACGGCAAGGGGGCTTCGGCCACTGGCCCCGATCCGGGAGCCAGGAGGAGGTGTGACCCGTCACTGGCGTTATGCCATACCTGGGAAGGGATTCACGGTGTTTGATCGTGCACGGGGATGGGACTTTCGACCGGCTGGGCCCGGCTTCGGTACCGGGCGGAACAGGGCCGGAGTGGACAGGGCAGGATTTAGCGGGGCAGGATTCAGCGGGGCCGGGTTTAATGGGGCCGCAGGGAACAGCGCCGGAGGGAACGGGGCCGGGCTGGACGGGGTCGGAGGAAACGGGGCCAGATTGAGCAGCGCCGGATGGAACGGAACGTGGAACGGAACCGCCGCGGGAGCCGCGGAGCCGGCTGAGGCGGGAGCGGCGCCAGCGGTTGCGCTGGGGCTTACCCACCGGATCTACCCGGATGGGCGCGCAGTCGCCGTCATCCACGGGGAACTGGACGCGGCCACGGCCGACCAGGCGTACGAGTACGTCCGGCAGGTCATCGACCGCAGCCGCGGGCCGGTCCGCCTCGACGTGGCCGGTCTGACGTTTTGCGACGCGCGAGGGCTGCGCACGATGGTGGGGGTGGCCGCGCACGCGCGGAAGACGGGCCGCAAGCTCAGCCTGGTCGCACCCCGCCCCGCCATTGTCAAGATCATGCGTATCACTGGGGTTGATGCGAACTTCCCGGAGCTGTGCCAGCCGGGCTCACACGTCACCCGGCCCTGAATGACAGGTTCGGCCTTAACCGGGCACGCGCCCGCGATCCCGCCTACAGTCGTGCTGGTGCGAGATCGACGGGCAGTTCCGCGCGGCCGCTGGGCGCGCTGGCTCGGATGTGACGGTAACCCGCTGCGCCCGGGTACGGACCGGGCGGAGACCGCCGTCTGGCTGCTGGGCGCCGCCCTGATGCTGACCGCGGTTCCGGCCGCGGGGACCGCGGCCGGAACATGGGCGGAGCACCTCGCGCTCGGCCACGCCCGCGCGCAGGTCACGGCGCTGGGCCGCAGCCAGGTGACCAGTGACGTGTTCCTGGCCGTCTCGCTGGTCATGCTCGCGACGGCGTTCGCGGTACTGGGCGCCGGGGTACTCGCCCACCGGGCGCTGAAGCGCCGGCGGATGAGAGCCTGGGATGCGGAATGGCGCGCCGTCGCGCCGCTGTGGACCAGGCCCCGGACCTGACGCCCCCGGCCGGCCCGGACCTGACGCCCCCGGCACACGGGCGGACCGCGCGGCATGGACCGCACATCCGGCGTCCCGTGGGTGCTCCCGGGACGCCGGACGGACTGCGCGGTGGGCGCCGTCAGGCGTGCACGGGCTCGGGTCTGGTGGTCGCGTCGCTGGAGCGCACGACCACGACCGGGCACGGCGCGGCGTGCAGGCAGTCCCGGGCCACGGGGCCGAGCGGGGTCCCGGCCTGGGTCACCGGGCCCGCCGGGCCGCGGCCCGGGCGGGTGCTGCCCAGCACGAGCATCTCCGCCCCGACGGAAAGTTCGAGCAGGACACGGGCCGGCGGCCCGTCGGCCAGCTCCATCTGAACCCCGGCCCGCTGCGTGCCGAGGGCCTCGCGCACCACCGCCTTCAGGGTGGATTCGCCCGCGGCCGGGCCGAGGCCGCCCTCGCCATCCTCACTGGACCGCGGCTGCGGTGCGTAATGCGGCGTTGGCAGGCGCCTGTCCCGGACGAAGACCACGTGTACCTTGCTGCCGCGCAGTTGCGCTTCTCTGGCCGCCCACCGCAGAGCGGCGACCGAAGCTGGCGAGCCGTCGGTACCCACCAGGATTCGTCCGGTGGGCGAAATTTGGGTTGACATGTTCCCACCTTTCTCGAGATATCCGCTGATGGCCGCGTCTCGACGCTGATCCGCGCACGTACAGCACAACACGCGGACGCCATAGAGTCCATCATGCACGGAGCGTAAATACGTCTATCACTGGGGGTGACACCAGATACGGTCCGTAGTGGAAGGTGGAGGCGTTCGTCCGTAATTGTGGCCCCCAGGGGCACGCGGTGTGACGTTCAGGCCGACGGGTTCCTCGCCGGTCCCCGGGCGGGTTCAGGCCGGCGGCCTCTCGGGCGGGTTCAGGGCGGCCGGCACCTCGGGGCGGGTTCAGGCACCGCCTGAGGAGGCCAAGGGCCTGCGGCCTGCACCAATTGTCCCACGCAGGACGAGGCGGCCACACCCGTCATCACACCCACGGTTCGGTGAACCGGTCGGCCGCCGGAACCGTATCTGGTAGTACAGGCCCGGCCCCGCCGGCCTGCAATGCGCCGTGCGGAAATGCGGAAAGTTATCGCTCCGTGATAGCGGATCACGGTAAGTGAATTTATAAAAGCAGCCCCGTCCGGCCGGGAACTTGTGGATGATATAGCTGCGAAGCAGAAACTGGCCCGATCGTTCCGGGGCGGCACCGCGGCGCGGTCGCCGCAGCATCCAGCCGAGGACGGTAGATATGCGCGACGACGTGAGCGGTGGCGAACAGTTGGAGAACGCCGGGCCTGACCGGAATGACGGGCCGGGCGGCACAAACGGCAATACCGGCTCGCCTTCCCAGCGGGAGCCAGAAACGGCGAGACCGCGCAGGCCATTGGTGATCGCGGCTTTTGTGGCCGCGGCGGTGGCTTTCACCGCCGTAGGTTTCGGCGCCACCACTGTGATCCGGGACCAGATCGGAACCGCGTCGGCGTCCTCGGCTCCCGCCACCTGAAGCACTTTGGCGCCCGGGACCGCGTCCCGCAGGCGGCCGCCACCGCGTAGCGAAACCGGCGGCGGCCGACGGCATGACGAGCACCACGCAATCAGCCGGAAAGATCTGCGCACGCATTGTTGTGGTATCGATCAGCGTCCGCGTAACCCCGTGGATGGCGTCGGGCCCCGCTGCTTCCACAGTGCTTATTACAGAGCGATATCAGCCACAGAACCGTACTGACGTGCGACGTTAGAACTTGGTAATTGAGTTCTCATATTCCTAACTGCAAAGCGGCACGAAGCGGGCAGAGATATTACCGTTTAGATTTCAGCTTTTTTGCGCACCCGACAGGTCTAGCGTGATCGCTCGGGAGCCCCAACCAGACATCCTCATGGAGGTGGATTGAATGCGCACCGGGTATAGGCCCGCATGGCGCCGCCGCCCACAGAGCCGCGCGGCGCGCATCGCGGTGCCCCTCGCCATCCCGATGGCGCTGGGCCTGACGCTGGGCGCTGTCCTGGCGTTCACCGGCGGGCCTTCGAGCACGACGATTCAGCGGTCGGCGAACGCGGGCGCGACCGCCACTCTGAGCACCAGTGCATCGCCGACCGCCAGTGCATCGCCGACCGCCAGTGCATCGCCGACCGCCAGTGCATCGCCGACCGCCAGTGCATCGCCGACCGCCAGTGCCGTTGCCAGCGGGGCCGCCGCGAGCCCGGCGGCTACCGCGACGGCACCCGCCGCCGCCGCGGCCGCCGCCAACGTGAGCTGTGACATCAAGGTCCCGGCGAACCCGCTGACGGCGCAGGGCCTCGCGACCCCGTTCCAGCTCACCGGGCCGAACGGGATGACCCCGGCCGCGTCCGGATGCACCATGGCTAACTTCGCCAACCTGGGCGCGTTCGTCCAGGCGACGATCCTCGACCCGGCCACGGGCGCGCTGTCGGTCTATGAGCCGCTGGTGATCACTCAGGGCACCCAGCCCGCCGCGGCCCCGGTCGTGCCGACGCTGCCCGCGGGCGCGGTCGTCACCATCGACTTCGGGTTCAACGGCACCAACCTGACCCAGATCGGCGCCAACGGCCAGGCCCTCGGGGAAGGCCGCTGCGTCAACGGCCTGAACGGGTCGATCTTCGGCCAGGTGTCGTTCTGCAACGGCACGCAGTTCTTCCGGGCTGCCGCGCAGGCCGAGGCCCAGGGCAAGCTGACCGTCCCGGCGAGCGGCACCGCCACGAAGATCGCGGGCATGACATGCCCGACCACCCGGTCGTTCACCATGATCGACCAGGACCAGAGCGACAACGTCACCACGACGTACCTGCTGACCGGTAACGGCCAGACGGCGCAGTTCAACGCGGCCAACACGACCGCGCTGGCCGGGGCGCAGAAGATCAACAACGGCAGCGACAACATCCTGCTCGACGGCTTCCTCGACCCGACCATCGGCTGCACCCCGTTCGAAGCGCCGGACCTGTCCCAGGCCGGGGCGATGGGCACCTCGCAGGCGCTGGACGAGCTGGCCGCGGCCAGGAACCAGGCGGCGCCAATCGCCCTGGTGCCGGAGAACGACGAGATGGTCCTGGTCAACAACGCCTTCAGCGCGACCAAGACCAACCTGTACCGCAGCAACGTGGGCCAGCCGCCGATCAGCAACGCCAGCGACCAGGCGGACAGCCCGGCGAACTACTGCCAGAACATGGTCAACATCCAGACCCCGTTCCTGGCCAACAACCAGGCCCTGCTGGCCGGAGGCCCGACCCCGGTGCCGGGGACTGGCAACAACCTGATGACCTTCATGGCCAACCGGTTGAGCATGTCCTTCACCAACCTCAACTGCCAGAACTTTGGCCTGAAGAACCCGGTCACAGTGACCCTGGACGGTAACGGCGCGGCCACCGCGGCCACGTTCAACACCGCCCAGCAGCAGGCCACCGCGGCTGCGGCGGGCGGAGGGACGACCGGTACGGGAACCCCGCGAAACCAGCGCAAGGGACGCCCGCACCACCGCTTCCAGGCCCCGTCCGGAATGTGAGGCGCCCTGACCGCTAGCGGCCTGGTCCGGTAGCGGACCACCTTCATGACGCAGCGTCCCCGGGATCATCTCGGGGACGCCGTGTCACGTTTCCGGGGGTATCGGGGGGTCTATCTCACTAGATCCACCGTCCCGTATCGGGTGGCCCAGAGGAGTCGGCGCGTGTTCGCGATCGCCTTCAGCCCCAGCGGGAACACTGCGGGTAAGGGGTTCCGGGTCAGTTCTGGGCCCGCCGTATCGTCATGTGGTACGACGTTCCGGGCTCGAGGCCCCATCTGGCGATCCAGTCCGGGGTGATGCGGATGAGCTCCCGGCTCAAGCCCGGCACCGGCGGGTCGGCGTCGGTGAGGGCTTCGGCCCGCCCGCGCATCTCGACCCCGCGGGGTGTCCAGGGATCCACCGCCGCGAGGTCGTCGACGACGAACGCGACGTTCGGGTTGGCGCCCAGGTTACGGAACTTCCGGCTCTGGGCCAGGTTGAATCCGCCGATGAGCACCTGGCTGGTGACCTCATCGATGAAGAAGCCAACCGGGTTGTTCTGCGGTGCGCCTCGGCCGTCCACGGTAGCGAGACGGCCGAGCCGCTGGCTGCGGAGATAGTCAAGCTCCTGAGGGGTCAGGGTCAGACGGTCCATACGCCGAGCCTGCCACTTCCGGCCCCGGTTTGCTGGCACTGAAGCGCATGACCGTCCCGCCGACGGCGGTCCTCATCTGCAAGCCGGTCAGGCCGAGGCGTCCCAGGGCCGCCTTGAGCTGCGCGGCCCGGAGCAGGCTGGTCATGTCCCGCTCCCCGAGGTGGATGAGCCGGATGGGCACCGTGTCGAGCATGTCGTAGCCAACAAGACGGCCGCCGGGCCGGAGCACCCGGACCGCCTCGGCCAGCGCCTGGTCCCAATCGACGACGTGGTGCAGCATGGCGGCGGACAGCACCAGGTCGAACCGGCCGTCCTGGAACGGCAGCCGGGCGGCGTCGGCGCGCTGCACGCTCGCCCGGCGCCCGAAGCCGGACAGGACCTGCTCGGCCATGCCCACCAGTTCGGTGTCGCAGTCGGTCGCGACCATGCGGAACTTCGGGAACAGAGTCAGCAGCTGCGCGCTCATGGCACCCACCCCGGCGCCGATCTCCAGGCCCTCCCCAGTCGGCCGCACGTCCTGCAAGATCCAGGGAAGGATGATCCGCCGCGCGAAGAGCCGGTAGGGCAGGCTGGTGAGGGTTGCCTTGGCGCTGGGCGGCATCTCGGGCATGATGCCAGCTTGCCACGTGCGGCGTACCGGCGTGCTCACCGGCCGCGCCAGCGGAGGGGATGGTGGTGGCCCGGTGGAGCGCGTCGAGGTGCTGCGCGGTTGGCGCGGCTTGGTGCCGGTGCGGCGCGGGGGTGCGGGGGCGCGAAGGCAGGCGGGACGGCAGGCGCCGAGAACTGGAGCATGTCTAAAGAGATGGCAAAGTTAGGGTCAAATGACCGGTTGACATGCATAGGGGGCCTATATAGATTGGAGGTGTGAGCCGGTGATGTCCCGTGGAGGGGCATCGCGGAAAGGAGCCGGGCCCCGGGCCCGCGCCTGGGCCGACCCAGCCCCTTGCCTGCCGGATCTGGTTTCGAGGAGGAAACCATGTCGGCATCACAGAGCACGCGCATCGTGATCGGAGTCGACGGGTCGCCGTCCTCCATTCAGGCCCTGAAGTGGGCGTTCAGCCAGGCCGTACTGACCGGCGGCACCATCGACGCCGTCTGCGCCTGGCACTATCCCAACAGTTACGGTTTCGCCGTCCCGGACAACGCGGATTACCACGCGCTGGCCGAGGAGACACTGAGCAAGGCGATCGCCGAAGCGCGGAACGCGGACCAGGCATACGACGCCGTGCCGGTCCGCCCGGTCGTCGTGAAGGGCCGTCCCGCCCATGCCCTGCTGGAGCAGGCCAAGGGCGCGGCCTTGCTGGTGGTTGGATTCCGCGGGCACGGAGCCTTCAGCGAGGTGCTGCTCGGCTCGGTCAGCCAGCACGTCGTGCACCATGCCCCGTGCCCGGTGGTGATCGTCCGCGACACGGTGGAGTAGGCCATGGGCCGGGGCGCCGCGACGACGGCCGCCACTACGACAGCGGGCACCGCGAGAGCAGGCGCCATCGGTACGAGCCCGGCCGGGGCGGACGCGGAGAGCCTGGGGACGGGCGGCGAGCATAGCGGCCAGGCGTGCCTGGCCGACGAACTGGGCGCGGCACTGGTGCAGCTATTTATGGTGCTGCGCCGCGCCATCCTGCCGCCGCAGATCAGCCTGACCCAGGCGTCCACCCTGCTGATCCTGCGCGACGAAGGGCCGCAGCGGGTGACCAGCCTCGCGGAGGCGGCACAGGTCACCCAGCCCACGATGTCGGCGCTCGTCATCGGCATGGAACGGCTGGGCTGGGTGCGCCGCGGCGCGAACAGCACCGACCGGCGCGCCGTGGCCGTGTGCCTGACTGACAGCGGCGCTCAGGTGGTTTGCGAACTTGAGGCGGCCCGCTCCCGCGCGCTCCTCGCGGATCTCGAGGCCCTGACCCCGCGGGACCGGGCCGCCCTGGTGGCGGCGCTCCCGGCGCTGCGCGGGGTCATCGCGCATGAGCAGCAGAGTAAGGACGCGGGCAAGGACCCGGGCAACGACCCGGGCAACGACCCGGGCAAGGCGGTGGCGTGGTGACCAGCATGCAGCCACAGCGGCCGGAGGACGAGGGCCGGCCCGCCCGGAGGGCTCAGCCGGATCGCGGCGTGGCCCCGGAACGGCGCCGTACGCCGCGGGGCGAGGCGGAACTCGGTACCGACGGTCCTGGCGCGATCGTGGTAGGCGTCGACGGCACGCCCACGTCGCTGCGCGCCCTCGCGTACGCCGCCGGGCTGGCCCGGCGGCAGCGTGCCGAGCTGATCGCGGTCTACGTCCGGTCGCCGATGCGCACTCCCGTGGCGCTGTCCGGCTGGGTCGACGCGGGCATCGTGGCGGCCGAGGCACAGGCGCAGCAAGATGCGGAAGGGGAGGTCTGGGCCCAGATCGCCGACGACGCGGACGCCTGGGGCACCGGCGCCCGCATCGTGGTCCGGAACGGCAACCCGCTGCACGAGCTCAGGAAGGTGGCCGAACAGGTCGGCGCCGACACCATCATCGTCGGGGCCTCGACGGGCCTGGGGCACCGGCTGTTCGGCTCGCTGGGGAACCGGCTGCTGCGCCGGAGGCCCTGCCCGGTGACGATCGTCCCCTGAGGCCGGACGGGCGCTTCGAGCGCGGCGGCGAAACGGCCACGGGTACCCGCCTGCCCACCGGGAACTACGCGGTACCCGCGCCTCCGTCCGCTCCCGTGCCCGCATCGGACCCAGCCTGCCGGTCGGGTGCCCGAGTGCTGACGCCGGGCAGCCGCAGGCCAGAATGGCGGATACCAGGTCGAGCGAGAGCGCTGAGGGGACCGCCGTGACCACTGCCCAGGCTGAACCCGCCGCCCCGGCCGAATCGGGCACGCCCACGATCGGCCAGCGCCGGCTGCTGGTGATCATCGGTGCGCTGCTGCTGGGCCTGCTGCTGGCTGCGCTGGATCAGACCATTGTGGCCACGGCGCTGCCGACGATCGCCGGTGACCTGCACGGCCTGTCGCACATTTCCTGGGTGGTGACCGCGTACATCCTGGCCTCCACCGCGTCCACGCCGCTGTGGGGCAAGCTCGGCGACCAGTACGGCCGCAAGATCTTCTTCCAGGCCGCGATCGTCATCTTCCTGATCGGCTCGGCACTGGCCGGGCTGAGCAGCTCGATGATCATGCTGATTGCGTTCCGGGCCCTGCAGGGCATCGGCGGCGGCGGCCTCATCATCGGCGCCCAGACGATCATCGGCGACGTGGTCTCGCCCCGGGAACGCGGCAAGTACCAGGGCATCTTCGGCTCAGTATTCGGCGTGACCAGCGTGATCGGACCGCTGATCGGCGGCTTCTTCGTCGACAACCTGTCCTGGCGGTGGGTCTTCTACATCAACCTGCCCATCGGGATCATCGCCCTGGCCGTGACCGCGGCCGTGCTGCCGTCCTCCGTCACCACCCGGGTACCGCACAAGATCGACTACCTGGGCTCCGCCCTGCTGGCCGCGGCGGCCACGAGCCTGGTCCTGCTCACCACGCTGGGCGGCAACACCTACCGCTGGGGCTCGGCCCCGATCATCATCCTCGGTGTCGCGGGCGTGGTGCTGCTGGTCGCCTTCGTCTTCGCCGAGCGCCGGGCGGCCGAGCCGGTGCTCCCGCTGCGGCTGTTCCGCTACCGGGTCTTCTCGGTCAGCAGCGCCGTCGGCTTCGTGGTCGGGTTCTCGATGTTCGGCGCGATCACGTACCTGCCGCAGTACATGCAGATCGTCAAGGGCGTGAGCCCCACCATCTCCGGGCTCCGGCTGGTGCCGCTGATGGCGGGCCTGTTGCTGACCTCCATCTCATCGGGCATCCTGATCAGCAGGTGGGGACGTTACAAGGTCTTCCCCATCCTGGGCACCGCGCTCATGACGGTGGGCATGTACCTGCTGTCCACGCTGGGCGTGTCCACCGGGACGCTGGCCAGCTCCGTCTACATGTTCGTGCTCGGGGCCGGCATCGGGCTGGTGATGCAGGTGCTGATCATCGCGGTGCAGAACGTCGTCCCGTACGAGGATCTCGGCGCGGCCACCTCCGGGGCCACGTTCTTCCGCTCGATCGGCGGGTCGTTCGGGACAGCGGTGTTCGGGGCCATCTTCTCCGCCCAGCTCGGCGGGAACCTGAGGCACTACCTGGCCGGCAAGCCCGTCCCTCCCGGCTTCAACCCGGCGGCGGGCAGCAGCCCGGCCGCGCTGGCCAAGCTGCCCCCGGCGGTGCACCTGGGGTACCAGGAGGCCTTCGCGACCTCGCTGCACACCGTGTTCCTGGTGGCCGTGCCCATCTCCGCGGTCGCGTTCGGCCTGAGCTGGCTGCTCAAAGAGGTTCCGCTGCGCCAGACCAGCACCGCGCCCAACCCCGCGCAGAGCCTGGCCCCGACCGCCGCGCCGGCCGCGTGCACCTCGCTGGACGAGATGGGCCGGGCGCTCAGCGTGCTGGCCAGCGGCCAGAATCGGGAGCGTATCTACGAAAGGCTCGCCGACCGGGCCGGCGTCACCCTCGACGCCGCCGGATGCTGGATGCTGCTCCGGATCCACGAGCACCCCGAGGACGATGCCGCGGCGCGAAGCGAGCGGCTCGGCCTGCCCGAGGACACGGTGCGGCTGCTCCTGAGCAACCTGGCGGGCCGAGGGCTGGTGACGTCGGCCAATGGTGCGCTCAGACCCGGGGCCGGTGTTCCCGACGCCACCGGTGTCCCGGGCGGACCAGCCATCGGAGGGGACGGCCGCCTCGCCCTCACCGGCGAGGGCGAGGCGGCGGCGACCCAGCTGGTCACGGCTCGGCGCGCCGCACTGTCGGATCTGGTCCAGGACTGGGACCCGGAACACCACGCCGAACTCGCGGCCATGCTCACCCGCCTGGCCCGGCACCTGGCCGAAGGACCGGCGCCGGTTCCGGTCGCGGCGGAACGGGCCCCGGCCGGACAATCGTGATGGCCTGGAGGCCGCTGGGGCTTGTGTGGCTGGTGGGCTGAAGGAATTGCTGAACGGGCGGCGCGAGGGCTGGCCCGGCAAGTCGGTGAAGACGCGGGCTGGCCGGGCGGGCAAGTCGGTGAAGACGCGGGCTGGCCGGGCAAGTCGGTGAAGACGCGGGCTAGCCGGGCAAGTCGGGCGAGTCGGTGAAGACGCGGCTCAGGAGGAAGTCTTCGGGTTCCAGGCGCATCAGGTCGTCCTTGGTGACCGCAGTCGGCTCACCGGCCAGGACGCGGCCGGCGTGCCGCAGCCGGGCCCGTTCCAGCGCGTTGCGGACGCTCCGGGCATTGGAGAACCTCGGCTGCGCGCGGCGCCGGGCCAGGTAGTCGCGGAAGGTGGCCTCGGCCGCCGGGGACAGCCGGTACCCGGCCTCGGCCACCATGAGATCCCCGATCGACACCAGCTCATCGAGTGAGTAGTCGGGGAAATCGATGTGGTGCGCGATCCGGGAACTCATGCCGGGATTGGACTGGAAGAACGTGTCCATCCGGTCCTTGTAGCCGGCCAGGATCACCACGAGGTCCTCGCGCTGGTTCTCCATCACCTGGAGCAGAATCTCGATGGCCTCCTGCCCGTAGTCACGCTCGTTCTCCGCGCGGTACAGGTAATAGGCCTCGTCGATGAACAGCACCCCGCCCATGGCCCGCTTGAGGACCTCCTTGGTCTTCGGCGCGGTGTGCCCGACGTACTGGCCGACGAGCTCCTCGCGGGTGACGGCGACCAGGTGCCCGCGCCGGGAGTAGCCGAGCCGCTTGAGCAGCTCGGCCATCCGCAGCGCCACCGTGGTCTTGCCCGTGCCCGGCCCGCCGGTGAAGCACATGTGCAGGTTCGGCCGGGCCGAAACGAGGCCGAACCGCGCCCGCTGCGCGTCCACCAGCAACAGTGCGGCGATCTCCCGGATCCTGGTCTTGACCGGCGCCAGCCCGACCAGCTCGCGGTCCAGGGCATCCAGGATGTCGTCCACACCGGAAAGCTGACGGGCGTCGAGCAGGTCGACCGTCCCATCGGGGGGCATGTCCGCAGCAGGTCCGTTCGGCGGAATATTTACTGGCGGCAAACCGGCAGGCGGCCCGCCGGCCGCCACCGGTTCGCGGCCGGCGGACGGGCCGGGCATGCCGAACGACGGCCTGGTGCTCGCATCCTGGCCGGTCGGCGTGGTCACGACGGGGAGTAGCGCGTTCCGGCCGGCCGGTCGGTCGCGTAGGCGTGCGTCGTATAGCGGATGCGGCGGTCGGAGATCTCCTGACGGTCCAGCCGGAAACCGGGCTCGGTGGCCGGGCGGCTGATGATGAACGACAGCGCGGTCGTCTGGCGGCCCTTGGAAGCGTCGTAGGCGTTGACGCGGATGTAGCGGTCCGGGTACGCCTTCCGGCATTCGTAGATCTCCTGCATGACCCCGGCCGCGTCGCGGGCGTCGAACATGGGCAGGCCCCACATGTCCCAGTACGTGTTGCGCGGGTGCGGGTCGTCGGTGAACTCCAACGACAGCGGCCAGCCCTGGTCCAGGGCGTACTGCACCTGGGCCGTGATCTCCTCGTCGGTCAGGTCAGGCAGGTAGGAAAAGGTGCCCTGGGTGATGCGCATGGTCCCCCCTCACAGGCCCGTGGGCGTGGCCAGCACGTCCGGGGTGTCGGTGGATTCGTAGTTGAACGTGATGTCACCCCAGGTCGACAGGGCCACGTCGAGCTCCCGGCAGTGCTTGGCCGCGGCCTGGAGAATGTCCCTGCCTTCGTGTAGGTAATCGCGGCCCTCGTTACGCGCCTTGATCATCGCCTCCAGCGCGACCCGGTTCGCGGTGGCGCCCGCCGCGATGCCCATCGGGTGCCCGATCGTGCCGCCGCCGAACTGGAGGATGACGTCCTCGCCGAGATGATCCAGGAGCTGGTGCATCTGGCCGGCGTGGATGCCGCCGGAGGCCACCGGCATGCAGCCCGGCAGGGAGGCCCAGTCCTGATCGAAGTAGAGGCCCTTCACCGGGTCAGCCGGAACGTGGTTCAGGCGCAGCGTGTCGTAGTAGCCGGCCACCGCGTTCGGGTCGCCCTCCAGCTTGCCGACCACGGTGCCGGCGTGGATGTGGTCCACGCCCGCCAGCCGCATCCATTTGGCGATCACCCGGAAGTTCACGCCGTGGTTCTTCTGCCGGGTGTAGGTGCCGTGCCCGGCGCGGTGCAGGTGCAGCAGGACGCCGTTCTTGCGGGCCCAGTTGGCCATCGACTGGATCGCGGTGTAACCGACGGTCAGGTCGACCATGACGACGATGCTGCCGAGATCCCGGGCGAAGTCGGCGCGCTCGTACATGTCCTCCATCGTCGCCCCGGTGACGTTCAGGTAGTGGCCCTTGATCTCGCCCGTCTCGGCCTGCGCCCGGTTGACCCCCTCCATCGAGAACAGGAAGCGGTCCCGCCAGCGCATGAACGGCTGGGAGTTGATGTTCTCGTCGTCCTTGGTGAAGTCGAGGCCGCCGCGCAGCGCCTCGTAGACGACCCGGCCGTAGTTGCGGGCCGACAGCCCGAGCTTCGGCTTGGTGGTGGCCCCGAGCAGCGGCCGCCCGTACTTGTTCAGGTACTCGCGCTCCATGACGATGCCGTGCGCCGGGCCCTGGAACGTCTTGACGTAGTGCGTCGGGATCCGCATGTCCTCCAGCCGCAGCGACTTGAGCGCCTTGAAGCCGAAGACGTTGCCGATGATCGAGGAGGTGAGGTTGGCGATCGAGCCCTCCTCGAACAGGTCGAGGTCATAGGCGATCTTGGCGATGAACTGCGGCGGCTGCCCATCGGCCCCCGTGCCGGGCACCGGCTCCACCGCGTAGCACTTGGCCTGGTAGCTCTCGTAGTCGGTCAGCCGGTCGGTCCACACCACCGTCCAGGTGGCCGTGGAGGACTCGCCCGCCACCGCGGCGCCCGCCTCCTCCGGGGGCACCCCCGGCTGCGGCACGAGCCGGAACGCGGCCAGCACGTCGGTATCCTTCGGCTCGTAGTCCGGCTGCCAAAAGCCCATCTCCGCGTAGGGGATGACCCCGGCGTTCCAGCGCTCGCTCACGTTTCCTCCTGGCCCTTCGGCGGCCGGTCCGCGTCGCTGTGGGGTGGCCGGTTTTCCGCGTCACTACCTAGCCTGCGGGCGTTTGGTTGCAATGTCTATCAAGTATTGCCGAGGACACTTGAGTGATCGCTAAAATGTCGTGCCTTCGGGGCGCCAGAGGACGGATTGACCGGTTGGATACTCCTAACCTGGAAGCCTGCGACTGTTCTGCATCACGGGAACCGGGAAGCCGTTCCAGGCTCGTTCCCGCTAAGCCACGCTCCGGAGCCTCGTCCCGTCCCTCAAGTATCGTCGGCAATACCTTAGGGATCGGTTAAGCGAAGGAGCGGGCGATGACGACCGAGGCGCGGCTCCGGGCGTTCGTGGCGGTAGCGGAGACCGGGTCGGTCCGGGCGGCCGCGCAGCGCCTGGTCGTGACCGAGTCGGCGGTGTCGGCCGCCGTCTCGGCGCTGACCCGGGACGTCGGGGCGCCGCTGCTGGAGCGCCAGGGACGCGGGCTGCGCCTGACGCCGTCCGGGCTCACCTATGCGGGGTACGCGCGCACGATCCTCGGCCTGCACGAAGAGGCGCTCGCGGCCGCGCGCGGTGACGCCGATCCCACCAAGGGGCAGGTGCGGCTCGCGGCGGTCACGACCGCGGGCGAGCACGTGCTACCCGTGGTGCTGGCGTCGTTCCGCGCGGAGCATCCCGGCATCCAGCTCGGCCTGGAAGTGGGGACCCGGGAGCGCGTGTGGGGGCTGCTGGCCGCGCACGAGGCCGATCTCGTGATCGCGGGGCGGGCGCCGGCCTCGCTGGGCGTCATCGTCCGCGCCGTCCGGCCCAACGCCCTGGTGGTGGTCGGTTCGCCCGCGGTGGCGGGTGACTTCGATCTGGAGCGGACCACCTGGCTGATGCGCGAGGCCGGTTCGGGCACCCGGGAGACGTGCGAGGCCCTGCTGGCCTCCCTCGAGGCTGCGCCGCCCACCCTGACGCTGGGCTCCAACGGCGCGGTCGTGGCCGGCGCGGCGGCCGGACTGGGCGCGACCCTGGTGTCGCGGGACGCGGTCCGCAGGCTGCTCGCGGCCGGGCAGCTGCAGGAGATCCCGCTGGCGGGGACCCCCATGCGGCGGCCGTGGCATGCGGTCACCAGCACGCGGCCCACGGCCCCGACGGAGGTGCTGGTGGTGCACCTGCTGGCCCAGGATGGCCCGCCGGAGACCCGGTGGCGCCGCCCGGCGGATCGCCGGGGTACTGGTGCCCGGCCGGGAGGCAAACGGGCTGGGGTGCACGCATGAGCAGGTGCTCGCCGAGCTGGACGGGCGGGAACCCGAATCGGAGCGTTCATCCGCCCGCGGCGCCAGCACGCCGACATCGTGGTCCGGTTCGCCCCGATCGCTAACCACCAGGACCCGCCGGGACCCCGCTGTCCGCCGAACTGCTGCTCCGACCCAGCCTGCTGGAGGCGGCCAGTTAATTTCACCGAACAGCACTGGACACCGGGCGCTACGAGAGCTGGCCAGGCTTGCTCGCGGACCAGCTGCTCAATCCCGGGAACCCGGCTAGCGGTAGCGGAAGCCGTCCAGGAACCGGCGGAAGACCCCGCCCTCGCGGGTCAGCGGCGGGGCGGCCGGCGGCAGATGCGTGCGTTGCCGCGGAATTCGTCCATGCCCCCCAAAGTAGCGCCCTTCCCTGAAGGGTTCACCAGGAAGGCCTGTACGCCCAGCCGGCGGGACGTTTGCCTCTTCGGTGCCCTGGCGCGGTCTGCTAAATCGAATAAATTGGGCCATATCGCCGTTCTTGCGGCCCGAGAAAACGGCCACAGAAAGCAGACCATGATGGATCTCACCACCGTGCCGCGCATCCTGGCCAAGCTGGAGTACTCGGCCGTTCGGCTGCCGATTGCCTGCCTCGACGAATGGGTCCTGGCCCTCTACTGGGACGAGGACGCACCTCCGCGCAGTGACGTGCGGTATTTCCTCGGATCCCTCGACGAGGTCGCCGGATGGCTCCTGGCTGACGAAGAGATCGCCCGGCGCGGCGAGACGCTGCTGCGGCGGACCAGGGCCCCGGGACCGTCCGGCGCTCCCGGAGCGGGTACACCGCCGACAGGCCCACCCCCGGCAGGCCCACCCCCGGCGGGCGCGCCGACGACGGGCGAGCCCCCGGCAGGCGAGCCGCCGCGGGCAGCACCCCCGGAGGCCTGGTCGGCCGGAGAGGCGACGGACGCCACGACCGCTGCCGCTGGCCCCGTTGCCCCTGACCAGGCCCGGCCGGACACCGCGGACCAGGCCCGGCCGGACACCGCGGACCAGGCCCAGCCGGACACCGCGGACCAGGCCCGGCCGGACACCGCGGACCAGGCCCGGCCGGACACCGCGGACCAGGCCCGGCCGGACACCGCGGACCAGGCCCAGCCGGACACCGCGGACCAGGCCCAGCCGGACACCGCGGACCAGGCCCAGCCGGACACCGCGGACCAGCCGGACACCGCGGACCAGGCCCAGCCGGACACCGCGGACCAGGCCCAGCCGGACACCGCGGACCAGCCGGACACCGCGGACCAGGCCCAGCCGGACACCGCGGACCAGGCCCAGCCGGACACCGCGGACCAGCCGGACACCGCGGACCAGGCCCAGCCGGACACCGCGGACCAGGCCCAGCCGGACACATTGGCCACGGCGGCAAGCACCGTCGACGTCCCCTTTACTCTTCCGGCGGACGTGCACGCCGACAGCGTGGCTTTGTGCGGAGACTTCAACGACTGGTCGGCGGAGGCCACCGCGCTGGAACGCGGCGACGACGGCAGCTGGCAGATCTCCATTCCGCTCGAGCCAGGCCGCAGCTACCGCTACCGGTACCTGCTCGACGGCGAGCGCTGGGAAAATGGGCAGGCCGACCGCTATGAGCCGAACCCCTACGGGAGCGTCGATTCGGTCATCGTGGTCGAGTGACCGGCACGCAGCAGAGTGACCGGCAGGGAGCCGAGTGACCGGCAGGGAGCCGAGTGACCGGCATGCACAGGAGCCAGGTCAGCTCAGGCGTATCAGGCCGCTGACGGTCAGGTAGGCGCCCAGGAGCAGGGCGATGACGGCCATGAGCTGCAAAGCGTGGCCCAGCAGCCAGTCCTGGGTGCGCTTGAGCGCCACCTTGGTGCCCTCCGGTCTGAGCTCCAGGAACGCGAACGGAATGATGATCAGTATGAAGTCGATGATGACGAAGACCACCACGGCGAGGACCTGGGTGGCGGTGGAGTATTTCCCGTTGATGAGGTTGTGCAGCGCGGTGAGGTAGCTGGCGCCTGGGATCCCGACCAGTGCGCCGATGAGCATGGCGAGCCCGAGCCGGGGCTCCGCGAGCATTCGCTGCGCCCAGCCGTCCTTCTTCTCCGGCTTTTCCGGCAGCCCGTCCCCGGCCGGGATGGGCGCCTTCCGCCGACCGTGCAGGCGGCCCGTGACGAGCAGGCCGCCGACGACGAGCAGGAGAAGGCCGAGGCCCAAGTCGATGCCCGCGCTCACCGAGACCTGGGCCTTGACGGCATCGGCGCGGAAGACGAGCACGTCCAGCAGGCCGACCGTCAGGGCCACGGTCATGCCCCCCAAGAGCAGGCACAGGAACATCGCCCGCGGCCGCCGGTTCTCGATCAGCAGCAGGTCGATGGCCAGCAGCTTCGGGTTCAGCGCCGCGGTAAAGGCCAACGCGAAGAACTCGGCGTTCATCGCCGGTCAGCGCTCAGCCACGCAGGCATCGGCTGCGATGTGCGGTCTTAGATGTCGGTGGCAGCTCCGGCACCCGCGATTCTGCTTGCCCCAGCAGCAGGCCGACCGGATCCCGGGATACGCTCGGCCGGAACTCCGCATGCCACTCCAATGGGGCCGCCGTCCTGGCGTCCTTGCCTCGCGCCGCCCGGTCCGCACGACTCAGCGGCTCCGCCGCCGCAGCCCGCGCCCGGCCCCGGTCAAATGCTCGCGCACCAGACCCCCTGCTCGCGACACGATCAGCCGTCGTCGTCATGACCACTCCCCTTGCGCAACGGCGCCGTACCGGCCAGTGCCCACCGCGGGCCGCTTCCGACGTGCTGGTCCCAAGCAAGAACGACCGCGCAGGCTGACGGTCTCGCGGCAGGCTGACCCATCACATTCGCGTTCGTGGGTCGTCAATCCATTTCGCGCGGGCGATTTTCCGGCCCTTGCTGCGTTCCTCCTGCAAATCTGCGCTAAGGAGAAGCGGCCGGCATCACCCTTTGGGGGTGATGCCGCAAACGCAGGGGAAACGGCCACCTCAATCATCTCCACGCGGGCACCCACCCGGCAGATCCCGGCCACCTGCGTCTGCCGCCCACCTCCTGTTCTTCCTGCCCCGCGCAAACGCGCCCGGCCATCAGATCGCGGCTGTCCCGGGCCATCACCAGGCGGGGGCCTTGCTGGGGCCGGGGTGGGTGATGGTTTTCCGGCCGAGCCAGGGGCCGCGGGCCGGGGGCTTCACACCGGCCCTGATCTCGCCCATCAGCTCGATGCTGAGGGTAACCTCGTCGCCCGGGGCGAGCCAGGGGTACTGATCCGGGCCGTGCCGGATGGAAAGCTCCAGGATGCAGCCGCCCTGGCAGGTGCCGCTGCCGATGATCGAGCCGGCCTCCACCCGGGAGTTCCATGAGGCGTAGGAGATCAGCTCCTCGAAGGACCAGTACGCCGAGGACCAGCGGTCGCTACCGTACTGCCGCCCGTTGACCGTGGACGTCATGAGCAGGTCGTAGCCGTTGCCACTGCGGCGGGAGGCCAGCTCGTCGGGGGTGACGAAGACCGGGCCCAGGGACGAGCCGAAGTCCTTGCCCTTGAACGGGCCGAGGCGCCCGTCCATCTCGCGGAACTGCAGGTCGCGGGCGGACCAGTCGCACAGGATGCAGAAGCCCGCGATGCGGTCCGCCGCGTCGGCGGGGGCGACCGAGACGGCATCGCGGCCGATGACCGCACCGACCTCCAGCTCGAAGTCGAGCCGCTCCGAACCGCCCGGGATCTCGATCGGGTCGCGCGGCCCGCGGATCGTCGCGGCGTTGCTGAAGTAGCCGATGGGCTGCTCGTACCAGACGTCCGGGCCGCGGCTCATACCGGACCGGCGCCAGGACGGCAGGATGTGCTCCTCGAAGACCATGAAGTCGCGCATGGACACCGGGTCGACGGGCTTCAGCAGGGCGAGGTGATCCATATCGGACTCCCCCGCCGGGTCGGCGTGGATCGCGTCGGCCAGCGCGCGGAGGGCCTCGCCGTCGTCGCCGAAGTAAGGCTCCAGCCGGTCCTGCTCGCGGGCGAGCTCGGCCACGCCGTCGGGCCGGAGGACGCCCAGCCGTGCCCCCTGCTCTGTTCGTGCCTTGATGAATCGCACAGTGCCCCAATCAGTAGTGGGCCCCCATCGGTCTTTCCGTCGATGGCGGTGCGGGGTTGAACCGGCTGCAGCGGGCCGGCTGCAGCGGGACCGGCACGTTCAGCTCGCCTGGCTCGCGCGCGAATCCTCTTGGATGGCGGCGTCGTGGTCCAGCAGGATGGCCGCGGTGCGGTCGACGTGCGCCCCGAACAGTTGCACGGCGCGGTCGGCGTCGTGCGCCAGCGCGGCCTCCATCAGCTCCCGGTGCTCGGTGGCGATGTCGCGCCTGCCCGGCTGCCGTCCCTCGGCCCACGCGCCGGACCAGGCGCGGTACAGCTCGGCGGCGCCGGACAGCCGCGTGCAGATGTCGAGCAGGACGGGGCTGCCGCACGCCTCGATCAGCTTGTAGTGAAACGCGATGTGGGCGGCCGCCCAGTCGTTGTTCCGGCGCTGCGGGTCATCGGGGCGGTAGACGGGCTCGCTCGACATCCGGTGGTGGGCGGCGAGCACCTCCGATTCCCAGCCGACGCCGCCGCGCTCGACCGACAGACGAAGGGCCGCGCCTTCGTTGATCTTCCGCGCCAGGGTCAGGTCCGCCAGGGCGTCCGGCGACAGCGTGATGACGTGGAAGCCGCGGTTGCGCTCGATGTGCACCAGGTTCTGCGCGGCGAGCAGGCCCAGCGCCTCACGCATGACACTGATGCTCACCCCGAACCGCGCGCCGAGCGCGGCCGGCTTCAGGCGTTCCCCGGGGGCGAAACGGCGATCGAAGATGTCGGCCCGCAGCTGGTCATAGACGTCGACGGCGAGGCTCTCAGCGCCTGTTCGCTTGGCCATGCCAGGATAATAACACTGACCTCGAAATCGATTATCTATTGACAATCGACTTTTCCGCTGCCCACCATGAGAACGCCTCACCATACCCGGCGAATGGAGCGCACGTGCGTATCGTCAACGTCGGCCAGCGGCTGGTCCTGCTGGACGCGCAGGGCTCACAGGGCCCCCCGGGCGCCGGCCTGGACGTCGAGAAGGCCAGTGACGGCCGGTTTTCCGGCGACCCGCAGGCGATCTTCGGCCAGTGGGACGAGTTCCGCGAGTGGGCCGCCGGCGGCCGGGGGGGCCGCGCCGACTTCGCGATCGACCCAGCCGAGCTCGGCGCGCCGACCCCGGCTAGGCCACAGACGGCACAGCGAACTCAGAGGGCCCAGCGAACTCAGAGGGCCCAGAGGGCTCAGAGGGCGAGGACTGACCATGGCGCTGCACCGGCTCACCCGGGTCACGATCGGGGTCCCCAACGTCGAGGAGACCGCCGGCTATTACGGCGAGTTCGGCCTGACCGAGGCCCCCGCGGGGCCAGCGGCCGCGGCGGGCGCGGCAGCCGCGGCGGCCCAGGAGCGTAACTTCAGCACCGGCGACGGCGGTGAGCAGCTGAGGCTGGTGCCGACGCCCCGGCGCCGACTGGTCGAGCTGCGCGTCGGCGCGGACGACCCGGATGACATCGAGCGCGTGGCCGCCTCCCTGGCGCGGCTGGATGTCGCGGCCGAACGGGCCCCGGCGGGAGTCCGCACCTATGATGCGGGGACCGAGGTGACGGTCGTCGTCGAGGTCGCCGACCGCATCGTGCAGGCCGACACCCCTCCCCCGCCGTACAACACGCCCGGGCACATCGCCCGGCCGGACACCCGCGCGCCCGGCGTGCTGCGCGAGAACCGGGTGCAGCCGCGCAAGCTCGGGCACGTGGTGCTCGGCTCGACCGACCAGGCCGGCTCGCAGCGGCTGTTCACCGAGGGCCTGGGCTTCAAGATCAGCGATACCGTGCCGGGGCTCGCCGCGTTCATGCGCTGCTCGACCGACCACCACAACGTGCTTGTCCAGCAGGCGCCGCTCGCCTTCCTGCACCATACGTCGTGGCAGGTCAACGACATCGACGAGGTCGGCCGCGGGGCCACGATGATGCTGGAGAAGGACCCGGCGCGGCACGTGTGGGGGCTGGGCCGCCACCACGTCGGATCGAACTTCTTCTGGTACCTGCGCGACCCGGCCGGGAACTTCTCCGAGTACTACTCCGACCTGGACTGCATCGTCGACGACGCGCTGTGGACGCCGCGGACCTGGGAGGGCGCGCGCGGCCTGTACAACTGGGGCCCGCCACCACCGCCGTCGTTCCTGGCCCCCGAGGACCTGGCCGGCCTCATGACCGGCGTGCACGGAGGGAACTGATGACCGGCACCGGCTGCGATGTGCTGGTTGTCGGGGTCGGGCAGGCTTGAACCGTTACGGGCTAGGCCTTCTTTGTGCCCAGGAGGCCATTGGCCAGCGCACTGAGGTCAACCTCGTCGAGCGTGGTGACCACGATGTCGGCGTGCGCCGCGGCCAGGAGCTCGGCGTCATCGGCGCGCGCGATTCCGATCGCCGCCATGTCGCCGGCCTTGGCGGCCTGGATGCCGGCCGCGGCGTCCTCCATCACGATCGATTCCTCGGGTGCGGTCCCGAGCTCATGGGCTGCGGTGAGGAACATCTCGGGATGTGGTTTTCCGTGCGCGAAGTCCCGGCCCGATACGTCGGCGTCGAAGAACTCGAGCAGCGTCAGCCCGGGCCGCACTGACGCGGACACGATCGCGTGCTCCTGCGCGAAGCTGTCGATTCTTATCTGCCGCAGGAACAGGTCGGCGTTCTTGGAGGAGGAGGCGGCCGCCACCCTGATCCCGGCGTCTTTGACGGCGATGATGAAGCGCAGCGCGTCCGGGTATGCGGTGAAGTCGCCGGCTTCGATCAGCCGGATCACCATCGCTTGCTTTCGATCGGCGTACTCGGCCAGACGCCTGCCGTCGTCATCGGGGACGTGGAAGTAGGCCAGCGCCGCGCGCGCGCCGCTCATCCGAGGCTTGCCGGACATCTGCTCCTCGTAGACGCGGGACGTGAACGCCTCCGGCGACCAGCTCGTCTGGTTACGGATGCCGCTCCAGTCCGACTCCATCAGCTGGCGCAGCGACTCACGCCACGCCTTCTCGTGCGGCGAGTCGACGAGCACCCCGTCGACGTCGAAAATCGCTCCCCGGAACTTCGGCACCCGTCCTCCCTCTCAGCCGCTGTCGCGGCGCTATTCGGCCGACATTGCCGGGGAAAGCCGGAACGTGCACCGGTCCCCGGGGCAGAGCTCGCGGATCTCGCCACCGACCCCGACCCTTATCGGCCCGCTCGCGCCCTCCGGATGCAGCGCGAGCGTGAGCCAATCGTTGTTGAACGTCACTAGGAGCGGCGTCCGCCGGAACTGTATCGCGAACGACAGCTCCTCGATCGGACCGGGAAGCCTCGGCTCGAAATAAAGAACATTGTCGCGAATCTCCGTGCCGAGGTAGGCGCGCTGCATGAGGTCGAGCGTCCCGGCCATGACACCCATGTGAATGCCCTCTCTGGTCGTCCCCCCCTGGATGTCCCCCACGTCACTGTTCAGCGCGACCAGGAAGCGCTCCCAGGAACTCTCCGGATCGAGCTTGGCCAGGACACCCGCGTGCGTGATGAAGCTCAGCGTGGACCCGTGCGACGTGCGCTGGTCGTAGTAGGCGATGTTCCGGGCGGCGGTGTCCGCGCGATACTCATAGCCCAGGCGCTCGAACAGCTGCCGGAGGCCGCTGGGGGAAAAGAGAAAGAACAGCATCACCGTGTCGGCCTGTTTGGCGATCTTGTAGCGGTTCGGGTCGTCGCCCTCGGCGCGCAGGATCCGGTCGAGCCGCTGGATGTTCCCGTACTTCGCGCGGTAGCCGTCCCAATCCAGTTCCTCGAGCGCCTCGTAGCCTTCGAACTGGCTGATGAGGCCGTCGCCGTGGAAGGGAACGAACATGCGCTGGCTCATGTCCTGCCACAGCCTCAGCTCTTCCTCAGAGATCTCGAGCCTGGCGCGGAGCGCATCCGCCCTGCTCACCGGCAGCAGCGAAAGCACCTCGTTGGCGAGCTCGGACAGCCACGCCACCATCACGTTCGTGTAGGCGTTATTGCGCAGGCCACCCTCCTCCTCGCCCGGGTACTTCTCGTGGAACTCGTCCGGGCCCATCACCCCGTGGATCTCGTAACGCGCGCGCTCCGGGTTGAACTGGGCGATGGACGCCCAGAAGCGCGCGATCTCCACCATCATCTCCGCGCCGTAATCCCGCAAGAAGGCCAGATCCCGCGTGGCCTGGAAGTACTGCCAGATGTTGTAGAAGATTGCCGCGTTCACATGGCGCTGGTTGCGACTGAGGTCCGGCTCCCAGCTCCCGGAGAGCGGGTTGAGATGCACCCGCTGCGTCTCCTCCTTGCCCTCGCTGCCGCTCTGCCACGGGAACATCGCCCCGCGGAAGCCGGCCTCACGGGCCGCCGCCCGCGCCTCGTCGAGGCGCCGGTAACGGTACATCAGTAGCTCACGCGTGACCTCGGGCATCCGGAAGCTCAGGAACGGGAACACATACAGCTCGTCCCAGAAGACGTGCCCACGGTACGCCTCACCATTAAGACCGCGCGCGGGCAGTCCGGCGTCCAGGTCGGCCGTATGCCGCGAGCACACCTGGAGGATGTGGTTGACGTGAAGCCGCAACAGCATCTGGACCCGCTCGTCCCCGCGCACGCGCACATCGCACACGCGCCACAGCTCGTCCCAGGCAGAGGCATGGTGCTCGAGCGCCTCCCCGAAGTCAGGCCGCCAAAGCGCCGATGTCCCCGCCTTTGCGAGCGTGTCACTGGTCGCGGCGTCGCGGGAGGTCGAGAACGTCAGCATCTTTTCGACCCTGGTCGGCACGCCCTGCCGGACGTCGAACGCCAGCACATGCTGGATGTAGTCCTCCATCTGGTGCAGGCTGCGTTCCACGGCGAGCAGCTTGCTTCCCCGGAAGACGCGTGTGCGCGCCGCCTGGCTGACGTAGATGTTCGACTGCCGCGTCTGGGCCTTCAGCGCGATGACCTCCGCGCCAAACGTCCGCGGCGAGACGGGATTGAGATGCCGGCCCTCGAGCTCCCGGTAACGGGCGACGCCGTGGTTGGTCACGCGTCCGTCGATCGCCGAGATCACCTCCACCCGGCCCGACCAGTTCTGCGGCGTCAGCGTCCACTCGATACCGGCCCGGTGCGGATCAGCCATGCTCACGAATCGCCGGCTGCGCAGCGCCGTCTCCCGCCCGGCGGCGTCCCGGAAGCGAAGATCGCGGGTTACCACCGCCCGGTGAATGTCGAGCTCGTGGCGGTATTCAAGCAGCTCAACGTCCGCCAGCCGGATTGCTTCCGCGCCCTCGATCCGCAGCTTGAGCACCAGCCAGTTGGGAACCTTGACGAGATCCTCATTGAGCACCGGCAGGCCGCCAAGGATCGTCGTCTCGCGGTTGTAGACCCCGTGCACGTAAGTGCCGGGGTAGTGCACACCGTCGGCGTCTTCCCACTCTGCGCTGCCGCGGCTGCACAGGTAGCCGTTGCCGGTTGAGGTCAGCGCCTCCCGGAGCCCCTCATCGGCCGGATCGAAGCTTTCGTAGCTGAGCACGAAACCATTCATCTCAGCAAACGACTCTATCTGAGTCGGTCTTGAGCTGCTAGGTGGTGCTCGCGCGGGCCAGGCCGGTGGTCGTCTCCTGTGCCCTGGGCCGCCCCGGACGGGAGGACCAGGGACGGGTCCGGTGCCGGGCGAGGTGGGGCGGTGTGCGCGGTGGCTTTTCCTTGTAGACGAAGGCCCGGCGCAGCTCGGCGTATGGCTCGCGCGGGCCGGAGAAGTTGCGGCTCATGATGGCCAGCTCGGCGGCCCGGTAGGCGGCCAGCGGCCGATGTTTCTCGGCTGTGGTGAGCTGCCGCGCCTTGGCGGCCAGCCGCGCTGGGTAGTCGGGGCTGCGGGCCAGCTGTTCGGCCTGGGCCGCCACCTGCGCGCGGTATAGTCCAGCGGCTCCGGCCGGTAGCGGCCTGCCGCGAACCGGGCCACGGCCAGCAGCGCCGCCCGCACCGCGGCGTCCGCCACCTCGGTGCGGTACACGGAGCTCTTCGAGCAGCCGGGCATCATGAACTCCGCGCCGGCCCAGATTGGAAGGCCCCGCCGTTTCCGCAGTCCGGAAACGGCGGGGCCTTCCATACGGACTCTGTTGGGCGGAGGCGGCCAGCGCGGCCCTGATACACCATCGAGGCGTGATCGCGCAGAACGCCGCGCCCGTGAGTACGGGAAGCGCAGGGTGGGCGTTGACCGATCGGGCTGTAAGGCGGCGTCGGCTCCAGCGCTGCTTCAGGGACATCCACACCGCCGGCCAGCACATCCTCTTCAGCGCCAGCCGAGACCAAGCCTTCGCCAAAGTTCGCCTCGGCATCGGCCAGCCCACGTACCTGATCTGACGCTAGCGTCCACCTACTCGCCTGAGGCACCCCACTGGGCTGGGGATTGGCGATTCGGTGTTGATGCTGCTGATGAGGACCCGCAGCTCCACAGAACAGCACCCACCCAGGCAAAAACATCAAGAACAAGATCAAGAGAAAAGTCAAAAGATAAAAGCATCGGGGTACGCACCGCGTAAATGACCGGGGAAGGCCAGGGCCATATACGGCTCGCCCCGAAGCAGGTCCGGGGCGGTCTGAACAGCAGCGAAGTACAGCAGTACAGCCCCGTGCCGGGGACGAGACTGCCGACACGCGGTCATTTTTCAGGCGCGCCGACGACAATTCGCTCAGAGCATGGAACCACCTCCAATCTGCTCCCGTCGAATTGTTTGGTACCGCCAGGCGTTACCGGGCGAGCGCTCTCGCGCACGCGCCTGGCGGACAACGGCACCAGGCAGGGGGACATTTCCGGATGTCTGTTCAACATCGGTCGCCGGGGGTGTCCGCGCGGCGAAGGGACGAGTGCTGATGGCGAGCCGCTATCTTCCGCGCCGGTCTGCGGGAAAGAAAGCCGTGGCCTTGGCGGTGACGCTCGTGATCTGGGCCGCCTCGGGAGCGGTCATGGTGGCCGAGGCCGGCACGGCAATCGCTGCCTCAGCCTCAACAACTCACGCAACGTCTACGGCCTCACCCGCGGCCGGCAATCCGCCACGCACCAGGACGGGCGCCACGCCAGCGGCCTCGGCTACCGCTCCACATGGGACAGCAACTGTCCCGGCACCCAAGGCGACCGGCGAGACCACTTCAGCACCAACCGCCCGCGCGTCAGTTCCCGCTTACACAGCCCCGGTGACCTCCCACCCGACGCCAACGCGGACGGCTACATCCACCGCAACGGCTGAACCCGCGCACGCGTCGACGGGCACGGCCACGCCGACGCCGACCGCCACACACACACCCGCCCCAACCGGGAAGCCCACCACACCGAGCAAGCCCACGGGAACGCCAACCGTGACGTATACGCCGACACCCACCCCGACGCACACGCACACCGCGACCCCGACGCCCACGCACACCGCGACCCCGACGCACACGCACACCGCGACCCCGACGCCCACGCACACCGCGACCCCGACGCCCACGCACACCGCGACCCCGACGCCCACGCACACCGCGACCCCGACGCCCACGCACACCCCCACCGCGACCCCGACGCACACGCACACCGCGACCCCGACGCACACGCACACCGCGACCCCGACGCCCACGCACACCGCGACCCCGACGCCCACGCACACCGCGACCCCGACGCCCACGCACACCGCGACCCCGACGCCCACGCACACCGCGACCCCGACGCCCACGCACACCCCCACCGGGACCCCGACGCCCACGCACACCCCCACCGGGACCCCGACGCCCACGCACACCGCGACCCCGACGGCACCTTCGCGGCCGACGGCCAGCAAGTCGGCTTCCACGGCGTCCACCAGGAAGAGCCCGGCGCGGCCGGAGCCGCATCCGGCGCCGGCATCGCCGCCGAGCCTGCCCTCCCCTCCGGCAGTCTCGCCGGGAGCTGCGTCCCCGCCGCCGGTTTCCATCCCGCCGGCGATCGCGGTCGGCTATGCCCTTCCGGTTCCCGCTCGCGTGGTGGCGGCGGACCCCACGCTTATCGGCGAGGGGAGCCCCGCCCCGAGCCGGACGGAGCCTGCCGGACCGGTCACGCTCCCCGTCGCGCCGGGAACCGCCGTCGACGCGGTCACGGCAGGAACGCTCAAGGTCATCCCGGCGGGCGACGGAACATCGACGATTGTCCTGTCCGGCGCTGACGGTGCCACCTACACTTACCGCAATGTGACCGCCAGGATGGCGCAGCGCACGAGGATGAACGCGGGCACGCAGATCGGCGTCAGCGGCCCGGGCGGTATTACGTTCTCGATCTCCGTGCCTGATGTGCGCGGCGCGGTCGACGCCGACGAAGCACTGCAGGCGTGGGCGTCGGGGCTCAGCGTCAATGTCCGCGCTCTGCCCTCTACCATCGCCCCAGCAGCGGTCGCGCCAGCCCGCAGGCAGGTGCTGCTGGTTACCGACGCGGGAGCGGGCACGGCCGCGAGGGACCTGGCCAAGTCCGTGGCTGGCCAGATGGTCACGGTGCAGACCCGCACGGTCAGCGACACCCAGTCCGTCGGTGGTCAGGCTCCTGCGGCACAGCAGATCGCCGGCCCAGGCGGCCAGCGACTGGTGGTCGTCGTCCCGGCGAACGGGACGCCAGCCCAGGCGGCGGCGCTCGCGGCACGCCTGCCCGCAGGCCACGACGTGCTGTGGGTCGCCCCGCCCGGCACCACGCCGGAGCAGGCTGCGGCCTACCAGGTGATCGTCGCCGCCCGCCCCGGATTCCGGGTCGAATCACTGCCCGCCGCCCTCGCGGCCGTGAACGCCCCGGCGGTGAACGGCTTGACTAGGAGGATACCGGCAACCAGCGCCGGAAGCTGGTCGCCGGCCGGCGCGCTGGCGACAGCCACGCTCGTGGCCGCCTACGCATCCACCGCCTACCGTCTGGAGGCGGTCTCGGCGCAGGCCCGCACAGAGGTCAGCTGGGCCGAGGAGCAGCTGGGCAAGCCCTACCAGTGGGGGGCAGCCGGGCCGGGCAGCTTCGACTGCTCCGGACTAACAATGGCCGCCCTCGCCCAGGCCGGGATCAGCGTGACCCACAACGCGAACGCCCAATGGCAACAGACCAAGGCCCACCCTGTCGCCGAAAACCAGCTCGCGCCCGGTGACCTCGTGTTCTACGCCGGCTCTGACGGCTCACTTACCGCCCCCGGCCACGTAGGGATCTACGTAGGCGACGGCGAGATCATCGACGCGCCTTACACCGGGGCGAACGTCCGTTTCGACCCACTCACCAGCATTAGCGGATACGTGGGAGCGACAGACCCGTACCCCGTCACTCCCGCCGCCGGCACCACCGCGCCGATTCCGGCCAGCGGCAACCTGGCCGCCTCCGCCACCCTCAACCAATACCAGAGCTTCACCCAGACCCTCGCCGACAACACCTGGGGACCCAGCCAGTTTCCCTATCTGAACCTGCTCTGGGAAAGAGAGTCCGGTTGGAACCCCGCCGCGACCAACCCGACCTCCGGCGCGTTCGGCATCCCCCAGTCGCTGCCCGCCGTAAAGATGGCATCAGCCGGACTGGACTGGGCAACTGACCCTTACACACAGATCATCTGGGGCATCGGCTACATCCACGCCACATACGGCACCCCGCAGGCAGCGTGGGCCCACGAACTCGCCTTGGGCTGGTACTGAGGGACTATAACTTAAGTTGACGGACCTGTTACTGACGGGCATTCATCGCGGCGGGCTAGATCCACAGTCCCGGCGGCGGGAGATAACCAGCCGGCTCCGGAACGGTAGGCGGAGGCCGGGCAGGCGGGTGCGGGTGCCGCCGTGGATGGCGTCGCGGACGCTTCTAGGTTGGGGCCGGCAGCGAGAGGAAACGCGCGGCGTTGCCGCCAGTGATGGCGTCCCGGCCGGCGGGGGGCAGGCCGATGGCGCCGATGCGCTCGACCGGGTCGGTGACGCCCATGTCGAAGGGGTAGTCGGTGCCGAGGAGGACGTGGTCCGCGCCGGCGATGGACACCAGGCGGGACAGGGCGTCGCCGGTGTAGACGAGCGAGTCGAAGTACAGCGAGTCCAGGTAGGCGCTGGGCGGGCGCGCCATGAGGCGGCTTTCGGGGCGGACCTGGTAGGCGTAGTCGGCGCGGCCGAGGTAGTGCGGGAAGTAGCCGCCGCCGTGCGCGGCGCAGATCTGCAAGGAGGGGAAGCGGTCGAGCACGCCGCCGAACACCAGGTGGTGCAGCGCGATCGTGGTCTCGGCGGGCTGGCCGATGACGTTGCCGAGATAGCCGAGGGCCAGCCGGGAGCCCAAACTGCAGCCCCAGGGGTGGATGAACAGGAACGAGCCCAGCTCCTCGGCCGCCGCCCAGAACGGGTCCAGCGCCGGATCGGACAGGTCGCGGCCCGGCACGCTGGTGGAGATCTCGGCGCCGCGCATGCCCAGCTGGGAGTGGGCCATCCTCAGCTGGTCGGCGGCGAGCTCGGGGTGCTGCAGGGCCACCGTGGCCAGGCCGACCAGGCGGTCCGGCTTTTCCGCGACGGCCGCGGCGATGTGCTCGTTGGCCACGGCGACGATGTCGTTGGCCAGCGGGGCATCGGCCCAGTAGTGGTACAGGGTGGGGACGACGCTGATCGCTTGGATGTCCACGCCGGAGGCGTCCATCTGGGCCAGCCGGGCGCTGAGGTCGTCGAGCAGCGGGCGGTAGCTCGTCGTCATCAGCTCGATGTTGCGCTGGATCGATTCGGCGCCGAAGGTCGCGAACTGTGCGGCCTGCTCGGCGGCCAGGCCGGGCTCGTCCTGGACCATACCGTGGACGGCCGGCGCGTCGATGTGCGCGTGGACGTCGACGGTGCTGGTCCGTGGGGGTTCCGTCATCAGCGCGGTGGCCTCGCGGAATGTCCGTTCGGGATCATCATCGCCCTTCTCGGCCGCGGCAGCACCTCCCCGGAATCGTCCCAGCGCTTCGCCCGGTGGGCGGCCGTACTAAAGGTTAGCGGCCAGCGTCGTGACGCACGGCGTGGTTGGGCTGGCCCGGGAGATCTCTGCCACCCTGGTCAGGAAAGCCCGCCCAGGTTCCGGGCAGCCGCAGCCCGCGGATCCGGGACCCGCGCCATTGTCCGCCCCGGACGGACTGGCCGCACCCTGGCCAGAATGGCACGTACTGACTCACACCGCCTGCGATACGCACCGTCTATACAGGTATCCGGGGATGCCGGGTCATGATGGGGGGGTGGCAGACCTTGCAAGGCCGGCCCCAGGTGACCCAACCGGGCTACCGCGCCACTGGCGAATGGGTGCTGGAGTGGCATCTGGACGGAGTGGGGCGTGGCGCGGGCTCGTTTGCGGCTGACGAATCCGATGCGGGTCCTGCTCGGGTTCGTGTGCGCCCTGGTCCTGGTCGACACGGTGTTCTTCACCGCCCTGACGCCGCTGCTGCCGCACTACGCCAGCACGGCCGGGCTGACGAAGGCCGGCGCGGGCCTCCTCGTCGCCGCCTATCCCATCGGCACCCTGGTCGGCGCCCTGCCCGGCGGGGTGCTCGCAGCCCGCCTGGGCGACCGGCCCGTGGTCCTGCTGGGCCTGGTGCTGATGAGCGTGGCCACGCTGATCTTCGGGTGGTCGTCGGCGCCGGTCATGCTGGACACCGCGCGTTTCGTGCAGGGCGTGGCCGGCGCGTGCACCTGGGCGGCCGCCCTGGCCTGGCTGTCGCGGGCCGCCCCGGCCGAACGGCGCGGCGAGATGCTCGGCGTCGCGCTGGGCGCCGCGGTGGTCGGCGCGCTGTTCGGGCCGCTGGTGGGCACGATCGCGGCCCGGACCGGAACCGGGCCGGCCTTTACCGGCGCCGCGGTGGCGGGCGTGGGCCTGATGGCGGTGGCGTTCGCCGTTCCCAGCCCGCAACCGGCCGAGCCGCAGCGGCTGCGGGAGGCGTGGCCCGCGATCCGGGACCGCCAGGTCGGCACGGGAATGTGGCTCACCATGCTCGCCGGGCTGGCCTTCGGGGTCCTGGATGTGCTGGCGCCGTTGCGGCTGAGCCAGCTGGGAGCCGGGACGTTCGTCATCGGCGCGACCTTCCTGGCCGCGGCGGCCATCGAGGCGGGGCTGTCCCCGCTGGCCGGCCGGCTGTCCGACCGGCGCGACCCGCTGGTCCCGGTCCGGCTCTCGCTGGCCGCGGGGGTGGTTGTCAGCCTGCTGGCGCCCGTGCTCCATCCCGCCGGGTGGCTGGTGGCCCTGCTCATCGTGGGCATGCCGGCCTACGGCTCGCTCTACGCTCCGGCCGCAGCCCTGCTCAGCGCCGGCGCGCACCGGCTCGAGCTCAACCAGGGGCTGGCCTTCGGGATGACGAACCTGGCCTGGGCGGCCGGGCAGGCCGTCGCCGCGGCCGGCAGCGGCGCCCTGGCCCAGGCAACGTCGGACATCGTGCCATACTCACTGCTCGCCGCGGCCTGCCTCGCGAGTCTGATCTTCCTGTTGGCGAACCGGGCGCGCTGGGACCTGCGCGACGATGCCGAACCGGCCGACAAGCACGCCGATCCCGGGACCGTCGGCATGTCATGAGCAAAAAGGTTTGACTCGTTACCGCATCGCTGACTAACTTCACGGGCGCGCGTCACTGACGACGAGCTCGGGCTGTCGCTGGTGGCCGCGGTCATCGCCTACGTCGCGGGCATCGGCGCGGCCCGCCGCCTGGGGGCCAAGCTCGCCTCGTTCATCGGCATGGCCGAGGTGCTGTTCGCCTGGCTGCCGCTCGGCCAGCTGCCCTCGCCCGTGCAATTCCTGGACGGCGCGTTCATCCTGGCCGGAATCGCGCTGGCGCGGGCCAGCGAACTGCCATCGTCGCAGGCGCCGGCGACGGCTGAGGCCCATGAGGATCCCGAACAGGCCCCGGCGGGCGCAGACCCGCGTGCGGAAAGGGCGGCCGCTATTGTGGTCGCGGGCGGGCAGGGCTCCGGAGGCGGGGAACGGCATTGGGTGAGACCACAAACGGCGAGCCAGCCGAGGGTGTGCGGGCGTCGGACGCCGAGCGGGACGCGACGGTCGAACGGCTGAGCCAGGCCACCGGCGAGGGACGGCTGACGCTTGAGGAGTTCAGCCAGCGGATGGACCGCGCCACCACGGCCAAGACGCGGGCCGAGCTGGACCGTCTCGTGACCGATCTCCCGGCCAGCGGCGCCGCCGGCGCACCCGTCGCCGTCGGCGCCCAGGCGGGGCCGTCGTGGCACATCTCTCCGGTCGGCGGGCTGAACGTCTTCGGACCGTGGCGGATGGGCCGGCACGTCATCGTGGCTACCCTGGTGGGTGGCGCGCGGCTTGATCTGAGCCAGGCGGAACTGGCCGGCCCCGAGGTCACCTTGACGAAGGTGTCGCTGGTGGGCGGGGTACGCGTCCGGGTTCCGAGCGGGATCCGGGTGGAGGCGTCCGGCCTGACCCTGATCGGTGGCACCCGTGTCGAGGGGGCCCCGGATCCCGGTCCGGGCGCACCTACCATCCATATCCGCGCGTTCTCGCTGGTCGGCGGGATTCGGATCCGGCGCGACGGCCCAGGCCGCCGGTCGGCGGCCGAACGGCTCGACCGGGGAGCGGACCGGCGGGCCGAGTTGCTCGACCGGCGGGCCGAGCGGCACGAACGGCTGGCCGAGCGGCACGAACGGCTGGCCGGCCGGCGAGCGGAGCGGCGCTCGCGGCGCGGCCGGTACGGGGGCATGTAACACCCCGCCCTGTGGCCCGCTCGTGACGGGGGGCGCGGTGGGCAGATCATTCAGGGCTGCTGCGCTGGTTCCCGCATCTGCAGGCGCTGTCGGCCTCCTCGCCGTCCTGGGGCGGGGCCGATACCGGGTAAAACCAGCTCAGAGCCAGTATGGGAGTTGCGGCACGGCACAGGGTCCTCCTGGGACTTAAGTCGATCGCCCCGGCCAGCATGCGGCCACTGAAATGGCCGCCGACCCTGCCCACGGCGAAGTCGATGCCCCCGGTGACCACGGCCCGCTCGCCGTCTGTCAGACATGTCCGGTTATGGCGGAACCTACGATCTGGTCAGTCGCTGTAGTGAAAACGAGCCTTGAGGATCTTTACCTCTTTGTCGTCCGCCCGGTACACGAGCCGGTGCTCGTCGTCGATGCGGCGAGACCGGTAGCCGGACAGATCCCCTTTCAGGGGTTCAGGCTTGCCTATTCCAGCGAACGGGTTGCGCTGGATCTCACCAATCAGGCGCGTGATTCTCGCCGCCATCTTCCGGTCTGCGCCCAGCCAGTACAGGAAGCCTTCCCAAGCGTCGGGGTCGAAGTGAATGCTTCTCACTACTCGCCCGCCAGAGCCTTTAGTTCCTCCATGGTCTTGACGACGGCTGCTTGGCCTGACTTGTCCCGGGCAACGGCTTCCATGAGCCGCCGGGCGTTGGCGGGAGACCGCAGCAGGTAGATAGTCTCCTGCCAGGAGTCGAAGTCCTCGGCCGACATGAGCACGGCGTCCCCGCCTTTGGAATTGATCCTCACCGGTACGTGGTCGTCGTTGACCTGCTGAATGAGGGGAAACAGGCGCGAGCGGGCTTCGCTGGCACTGATGGCCACGGTCTCGACCTGCCCGGGATGGTTCACTGACAGGCACACCCCGCGCGGGCGGCCGAACTCCAGGCTGTACCGCTCGATCGAGGTGCCCACCGTCGGGGTGTAGACGTTCGGGCAGCATCTCGGCGATAGGCTCGGTCAGCAGCCGGTAGAACAGCACCTCATTCCGGTCCCGCAGACTAGCTAGATGCAGGTTCTTGGCCAGGTCATCGGGCCGGCCGGACGCCGGCCGGCGAGCTCCAGCAGGCGCCGGGCGCGGTCGGCGACCGGGAGGTCGACGAACTCACCGTCCGGCAGCTTGACCGCGTTGCCGCCGGCCGCGGCGAACGCGTCGAGCGCGGCCTGCGCCCAGGTCAGCTCCTGCGCGGATGGCGTGAACACGTCGTGGATGACCTCGAGCTGCCGTGGATGGATGGCGGACTTGCCGAAAAAGCCCAGCGAGCGGGCGAACTCGGCCTGCTGGCGCAGCCCGCGGTCGTCGTCGAGGCGCGGGTAGACGCTGTCGACCGGCGGCCCGAGCCCGACGGCGCGAGAGGCTACGACGATGTGCGAGCGCGCGTACAGCGTCGCCAGGTTGCCGTCGTCGGTGCCGAGGTCTCGTCGCAGGTCCACGCCGCCCATGGATAGGTGCCGGACCCCGGGGACGGCCGCGATCTCCGGGGCGGCGAGCAGCCCCCGGGCACTCTCGATCGCGCAGATCAGCGGCGTGCCGGGGGCGCGTTCGTGCACCCACTGCACGTCGCCGGCGGACTCGGCCTTCGGGATCCGGATCCCGGCGGCCAGCCCGGCGACAGCGGCAAGGTCGGCGGCGGCAAGGTCGGTGCGGACCGTGTTGATCCGCACCCATGCGGGTCGCTCGGCGAGAACCCCGGCGACCATCGCGCGGGCCTGCTGCTTGGCGTCCGGCGGGACGGCGTCTTCCAGGTCGAGTATCACCACGTCCGCGCCAGCCTGGAACACGCGGCGCAGCAGCTTGGCGTTGTGGCCCGGGGCGAACAGGTAGCTGCAATGCATCAGATCGCTCCCTCCGCCCGCAACCCGGCGATCCGGGCAGCATCCAGGCCGAGCCGGTCGCCGTAAACCTGCTCGTTGTCCTGGCCGAGCCGCCGCCCCGCGAAGCGGATCGATCCGGGGCTCTGCGACAGGCGGAACATGACGTTCTGCATCCGGAGCGGCCCAAGATCCTCATCCTCGATCGTCGTGATCGCGTCGAGCGCCTTGACCTGCGGGTCACCCATCAGCTGCTCGACGTCGTAGATCGGTGCGATCGCCGTGCCGGCCAGCTCGAAGGCCGTCATGACATCGTCGAAGCCGCGCGCGCGGATCCAGGCGGCGACGGCGCTGTCGATCTCGTCGCCGTGGCGGACGCGCTCGCCCGCGGAGTCAAACCACGGCTGCCCGGCGATGTCGGGGCGCCCGACGAGCCGCATCACCCGCTCGGCGACCGGGGTCGCGCTGGCGGAGATGGCCACCCAGCGGCCGTCGCGGGTGAGGTAGGTGTTGCGCGGCGCGTTGCTTGGCGAGCGGTTGCCGTGCCGGCCGGGCATGATCTGGAGCTGGTCGAACACGGACGGGCCGGGACCCAGGATCGTCAGCAGCGGCTCGATCAGCGAGACATCGATCACCTGGCCGCGGCCGCCGTTGCGCTCCCGGTGGTGCAGCGCGAGCAGCACGGCGATCGCCCCCGCGAGGCCGGCCACGCCGTCCGCCAGCCCGAACGGCGGCAGTGTCGGCGGGCCGTCCGGCTGGCCGGTCTGGTGCGCGAAGCCGGTCATCGCCTCGGCAAGCGTGCCGAATGCCCGCCGGCTGGCGTAGGGCCCGGACTGGCCGAAGCCGGTCACGCGCAGTATCACCAGCGCCGGGTTGACCTGGTGCAAGCGGTGCGGGCCCAGGCCCCACTTCTCCATCACGCCCGGGCGGAAGTTCTCGATCAGGACATCGGCGTCGGCCGCCAGCTGCTCGAGCAACTCGGGGCCCGCCGGGTGCGACAGGTTCAGGGTCACCGCGCGCTTGTTGCGCGCGATCACCTTCCACCACAGCCCGTACCCGTCCTTGTCGTGGCCGTGGGTGCGGGCGGGATCTCCGCGCGGGTGCTCGATCTTGAGGACATCAGCGCCGTAGTCGCCCAGCAGCATCGCGGTGATCGGCGCGGCATACACCGTGGCGATGTCCAGGACACGGATGCCGCTCAGCGGTCCGGGCGCGGGCTGGAGGTTGTCGTTGTCAAGAGCAGGTGTGTTCATTGATATGTCCTGGGTCTCAGGGCGGGCAACGGAATCCGATGGGGCCGGGGTAGGCGCCGGGACCGGCCCGTGGGCCGGTCCCGGCGGGCCGGGTTACTTGGTGAAGCCTTCGAGCTTGTTGGCGGCGACGACGTACTGATTGGTGTAGGTGGAGGAGAGGTTGACCGGACTGGTGACGTTGCCGACGAACTTCTCAATCGCCAGAACGGTGGCCGGGCCGTTGGCGGGCATCATCCCGTCCGGCAGGAACTGGCCCTTGTCTTGGGCTAGTTCGGCGGTGTAGTCCGCCTTGGTGGTGAGCCCGTTGGACACGTACCCGGACGGCATTGCGTCGGCGATCTGCGCGGCGGTGTGGGTGTTGATCCAGTGCATGGTGGCGACCAGCGCGTCGACCACCTTCTGCACGGTGGCCTTGTTGGACGCGACCCAGTCGGCGCGGGCCAGCACGGCCGCGGCCGGGTAGGCGCCGCCCAGCCACTGCTGCGCCCCGCTGGTGGTGGCCAGGTTGATCACCGAGGTGCCGGTGCCCTGCTTCTCGATCGCGCCTGCGGTCGGCTGCGTGGTCATGCCGCAGGCGATCCTCTGGTTCTGCAGTGCGGAGACGAAGGTGGGACCGGCGCCGACGGCCACCCGGGTGAACTGCTTGCTGGTCAGGTGATACCGCCCGGCGAGGTAGAGGGTGAGCTCATCGGTGCCCGAGCCGATGTCGGTCACGCCGACGTTCTTGCCGTTCCACTGCGCCGGCGTGGTGACGCCGGAGCTCTTGCCGCACATCACGCGTTCCCCGGGCGCCCCGCTGAGCTGGGCCACGCTGATGACGTCCTTGCCTTTGGCCTGGAAGTCGATGGCGTGGACGTACCAGGCGCCGGCCATGTCGACCTGCCCGGACACCATCGCAGTCTCGGCGCCGACGCCACCGCTCTGCTCGGTCGACAGCTGCATGTTGACGCCGTATTTCTTGTAGAAGCCCAGTTGCTGGGCGAGCTGGTAGGGCAGGTAGATCTGCTTGTCGATGCCGCCGACCATCATCGTGACGGTCGGCGTGCCGGACGCGGCGGCGGCATTCGACCCGCTGGCCGTGGAGCTGCTCGAGCTGCCGCAGGCCGCCAGGCCCGCCGCGAGTGCCGCAACGCTCGCCGCGCCCGCAATCGTCTTGAGGGAAGGTCTGAACATTTGATTACTCCTGGTTGTATCGGTGAGTGTGGTGAGTTGTGGGTGTCGTGAGTTTGAGTCGATGGGCTGGAACGGGCTCGTCAGGCGGCGGCGACTTCGGCCTGTGACCGCGGCCGCCAGGACAGCAGCCGCCGTTCCAGCAGGCTGATCAGGTACTCCGCGGTCAGCGCCAGGACGGCGATGATGACCATCGCGGCGAATACGCCATTGGGGTTGAAGTTGTTCTGGGAGTTGGCGATCACCAGCCCGAGCCCCTTCTGAGCGCCGAGGAACTCGCCGACGATCGCGCCGATGACCGCCATCCCGAACGCCACGTGCAGGCTGGCGATGATCCAGGTCAGCGCGGAGGGCACCACCACGTGGCGTATGATGGCGAACTTCGAGGCGCCCAGCACCCGGGCGTTCGCGATCAGGTTGCGGTCCACCTCACGGACGCCCTGGAAGGCGTTGAAGAACACCACGAAGAACACCAGCACCGAGGCCAGCGCCACCTTCGAGGGCGTGCCCAGGCCCAGCGCCACGGTGAACAGCGAGCCCAGCACGATCCGCGGAACCGCGTTTGCGATCTTGATGTAGGGACTCGCGACATCGGCCAGGAAGCGGAACATCCCGAGCAGGACGCCGGCCATTACGCCGGCCGCCACGCCGACCACGAAACCCAGTACCGCTTCCTTGAACGTGACCCAGACCTGCAGCCAGATCGAGCCGTAGGTGGTCCCGTGCTGCACCCAGTCGCCCAGCTGCCTGGCGATCCCGCTGGGCTGGCCCCAGAAGAACGGGTCGACGATCTTCGCGCTGGTGAGCAGCTGCCAGCCGCCGATGACGATCACCAGCGTCGCCACCCGCGCGCCCCATATCAGCGTCTTGCGGGGTGGGTGCTCTGGCCGACGTCGACCGCGACGGCGGTCTCCTCGGCCGCGGCCAGGTCGCCGATCGCGACCGGCTCGGCCGGCTCAGAACTGCGTTCGACTGGCACGGCGCTCATGACTGTCCTCCCTGTGCGCTCGCGGCGGACGCGGTGCGGGCGTACGCGCGCTCGACCTCTTCGCGCAGCGACTCCCAGATCTGGTGATGCAGCTCGAGAAAGCGTGGCTCGAACCGGATCTCCTGCACTGCGCCCCGCGGCCGCGGCAGGTCGATGTCGTAGACGGCCTTGACGGTCCCTGGTCCGACCGTCATCACCACCACCTGGTCGGCCAGCGCGATTGCTTCCTCCAGGTCGTGGGTGACGAAGATGACCGACGGCCTGGTCTGCTCCCACAGCCCCAGCAGCTCGTTGGACATCATCGCCTTGGTCTGCACGTCCAGCGCGCCGAACGGCTCGTCCATCAGCAAGATCGACGGCTCGTTGATCAGCGCCGCGGCCAGGCTGACCCGCTTGCGCATCCCGCCGGACAGTTGATGCGGGTGGTGGTCCTCAAAGCCGGCCAGGTGAACCCGGCGCAGCCACTCACGCGCCTGGGGTTCCGCCTCCTTCTTCGGCACGCCGCGGAATACCGGACCCAGGGCCACGTTGCCGACCACGGTCTTCCACGGCAGCAGCGCGTCGGATTGGAACATGAAGCTCGTGCCCGCCGTGATCCCATCGACGGGCTTCCCGCCGACACTCACCGTGCCCGCACTGGGCCGTTCCAGCCCGGCGACCATCGTCAGCGAGGTCGACTTGCCGCACCCGCTGGGCCCGACCACCGCGCAGAACTTCCCCGCGCCGACGCTCATGTCGAAGTCGCGCACGGCGGTGAACATCGATCCCGATGGGGTGGCGAAGCGCTTCGCCACCCCCCTCAACTCAATCTGCGCCGCCTGCGTGGCGCCACTGCGCTCGCGTGCGGCACGAGCCATACGCGAACGTCTGGCAAAAGTGCTTGCCACCGTCATCATCTCCTTGGCCGACTGAACCTTCCCTCACGTCAATCCGCGAAGGAGCCATCAACGTAAAATGGCGAAAATGCGACCGCAATACTTGTGTAACTTGCGCGAGTAAGCCGCATTTCCCGTGATTTTGCGCATTCTGCTCACGCTCAAGAGGCGCAGGCCGCCAGACCGGAACCCGCGATGGTGTCGGCAACGCCTCGGTGACGGGAAGCCCGTGTATGGCGACCCGGAGCCTGCCGGAAGCCAGACGTGGCGTACCGGACGGTCATGGACAGGCGTGCAGCACGGCACTCTGGGGCTCGTCGCGGGCGGCAAGGCGCCGATCTATGACCACGGCAGGCTGAGCGGCGAGGTGTCGGTCGGTTTCCGGGTCCAGCTCGTGGCCAGCCAGGTCGCGCGCGCACTCCCCGGGCTGGCCGCCTACCTGCTGGCGGTGCTCGCCCTGGGCGTGCTCGCGGCGCTGGGCCTGTCGCGCCGGCTCAAGCGGCAGACCTTCGGCCTGGAACTCCGCGAGATCGCGGCGCTGCTGCAGCAGCGGGAGGCGATGCTGCACGGCATCCGGGAGGGCGTGCTCGGCTACGACAAGAACGAGCGGATCGTGCTGGCCAACGATTTCGCCCGGCAGCTGCTGGACTTGCTGCCGGAGTTCGTGGGCCGCCCGCTGCGGCAGGTCCTGCCGCCGGGCCGGCTCGCCGACGTGGTGACCGGTGAGATCGAGGGCAGCGATCTGCTCGTGCTGCAGGGCGACCGCGTGCTGGTGGCGAACCGGATGCCGATCTGTCATGAGGGCCGTCGCCAGCTGGGCTGGGTGGTCACGTTCCAGGACCGGACCGAATCCGAGGCGCTGAAGCGGCAGCTGGACGACGCGATCGGCCTGACCGAGACGCTGCGTGCCCAGTCGCACGAGTTCGCCAACCGGCTGCACACCCTGGTCGGGCTGGTCGAGCTGGGCCGCTACGACGAGGCGATCCAGTTCGTCACCGATGTCTCCGCCGCCCGGTCGGACCTCACCGAACGGCTGCAGGACAGCATCAGCGACGCCAAGCTCGTGGCGCTGATCTTGGGGAAGGTCTCGCTGGCGGACGAACGCGACGTCCGGCTGCGGGTCATGGACGACAGTCACATCGGCGGCCCGGTCAGCGACGTCAGCCAGGTGCTGACCGTCGTGGGGAACCTCATCGACAACGCGATCGATGCCACGGCCCAGGCGCCGGGGCCGCGATGGGTCGAGCTGACAATCGTCGCCGTCGAGCACGATCTACTGGTCCGCGTGCGTGACTCGGGTTACGGGGTGCCCCACAACATGCGGGAAGCCATCTTCATGGACGGTGTCACCACGAAAACCTCGACCACGGGCGCGCGGCGGGGACTCGGACTGGCGCTGGTCCGGAAGGTCGTCGAGAGCCGCGGCGGGATGGTCAGCGTCGGCCACGACGGGGGTGCGGTCTTTACCGCGGTCCTCCCCAACTGTGTCGGCGTGGACCCCGGAACCGGGGATGGCACGCCGGGGGCCGCGCAGGCCGGAGCCCCGCCCGGGAAGGCAACTGTGTCGCCATGATCCGTGTCGTGGTCGTCGATGACGACTTCCGCATCGCCGGCATCCACGCCGCCTACGTCGGCAAGGTAGACGGCTTCGCGGCGATCGCCCAAGTGCACACGGCCGCCAAGGCGGTGGAGGCGGTGGACCGGCTGCGCCCGGACCTGCTGCTGCTGGATCTGTACCTGCCGGACGAGCACGGCCTGGACCTGGCGGCCCGGCTGCGCCGGGAAGGACACCCGCGGGTGGACGTGATCGTCATCACCGCCGCCAAGGACGCGGACAGCGTGCACGCGGCCATGCAGGGCGGCGCCCTGCACTACCTGCTGAAACCCTTCAGCTTCCCGGCGCTGCGCGACAAGCTGCTGTCCTACGCCCAGATGCGGTCCCGCCTCGGCGCGCTGCACGAGCCCGACCAGCGCAACGTCGACCGGGTCTTCGGCGCGCTGCGGGCCCAGGACCAGCTGGCCGGCGCAAAGGGCCGGTCAGCCCACACGCTTGAGGCCGTCGAGCGGCTGCTCGCCTCCGACAGGCAGGAATTGTCGGCCGCGGAGGTCGCGGAGTTGACGGGAATGAGCCGGGCCACGGCGCAGCGCTACCTCAGCCACCTGCACGAGATCGGGCGCGTCGAGATCAGGCTCCGCTACGGCAGCGGCGGGCGTCCGGAGCACCGCTACCGGTGGTGCCGTGCAGGTGAACGCTGATGGCTCATGGTAAGGCGGCGATGTAGTACCGTCCACTCCGTATGACCTAAAGCGCGGGATCGGCCGCTCGGTCGGCTACTTCTGGCCCTTCCCGCACGCGCAGTTGTACGCGGAGCCCGAGCGGCTTGAACGGATGGGGCTGCTGGCCGTCCAGCCCGAGGACAGTGGCCGGCGGCGCAAGACCTACAGCCTCACCGAGGTGGGCCGGAACGCGCTGCGGGAGTGGCTCGCCGCCCCCACCAACGAGCATTTTCAGATGCGTGACATCGCCGAGCTGAAGCTGTTCTTCAACGAGCTGGGCGATCCGGGCAACGTGGCCCGGCTGGCCCGGGAACAGGTCAGCCAGCATCAGCAGCGGATCGCCGTGTACGAGGAAACGCAGGCGCGCTCCGGTGAGGTGCCCGCGGTTGCGCGGCGGATGGTGACGCTCCGGCTCGGGCTGGAGATGGAGCACGCGGCCCTCCGGTTCTGGCGCTCCCTGGCCGACAGCACGGACGGCTCGGACGGGGCAGGCATGGACGGCTCGGACGGGGCAGGCACGGACGGCTCGGACGGGGACGGGGCAGGCGATACCGGGTCAGACCGGGCGGACGCATACGGGGGCGGGGGCGGGGCAGCCGGGAGGGACGGTCAGTTCTTCCTGGCCACGCCGCCGACGAGGCCGTGATAGGTCATATCCTGCGCCACCTCACCGGGTTCATCGGGGCGCCAGGACGGCAGCGGAACCAGGCCCGGCGGGAGCATGTCCCAGTCACCGAACCAGCCGCGGATGGTTTCCTCCGGCCGCCAGTGCCCTGACCCGAGACGCTCGTGGAACAGCCTCTCCATCTCGATGGTCTCGGCGCGCTGCTCGGCCAGGTCCGTTCCTGGCATCCGGAAACTGGAGATGACGAGATGACTGCCGGCCGGCATGGCGTCGCGGAGCGCGGCCACGACACCGGAAGGGTCCTCGTCGTCACTGATGTGGTGCAGGACCGCCAGGAGCAGGAGCCCCACCGGCTGCCGGAAATCGATGAACTGCCGGACGATGGGATGATCCACGATCTCCGCCGGCTGTCGCACGTCGCCGGTGATGACTTCGGTGGTGCGCGCATCGGCCAGCAGGGCCTGTCCGTGGGTATAGACGACAGGGTCATTGTCGACGTACACGATGCGCACCGACGGGTTGATCTCGTGCGCGACCTCGTGAACGTTGCCCGGCGCGGGCAGGCCCGAGCCGATGTCGAGGATCTGGGTGATCCCCGCCTCGGCGACCAGGTGCCGGACCGCCCTTCGCAGGAAGGCCCGGTTGGCCCGCGCGGCGGCCGGTGCGTTGGGTGTTACGCGCAGCGCAAACTCGACGACCTGCCGGTCGGCGGCGAAATTATCCTTGCCGCCGAGGAAGGCGTCATAAACGCGGGCGACGTTGGGCGCCTTGGCGTCTACGCCCGGCGGGGGATACTTGGTTTCGCGGCGGGAACGATCCTCTCTGGCCACAGAGGCCTCCACAACGTTCAGAAAGCGACCCCCCCGACCTATGGGTTACGTTAGCGCAATTGCGCCGGGATCCGCTTCCCCGTTGTGCATCCCTGCAGCCCGATAGGGGCGGTAATGAGCACGGGCGGGGCATTTTTCCCCGCGACACGCGTCACCGGCGTGGACGGCTGCCGTGACGGCTGGATCGGTGTCGATCTCGACGATGACGGCTCCGTGACTGTGCGCGCCGCCGCCTCGCTCGACGACCTGCTGGCCGGCACGGCCGCTCAGCAGGTCGTGGGGATCGACATGCCGCTCGGCCTGCTGGCCGCCGGCTGGCGCGCGGCCGACCGGGAAGCGCGGGCGCTGCTCGGCCCGCGCCGGAGCTCGATCTTCGCGATCCCGCCGGCACCGGTCTGGCAGGCGCCGACCTACGGGGCCGCGAATCAGCTGTGCCGCGACCTGACCGGGAACGGATTCAGCGCCCAGGCGTGGGGGCTGCGCCGCAAGCTTCTCGAGGCGGCCGAATACCGGCTGCGCTGCCCGCATCCATTGTGCGAGGTGCATCCGGAACTTTCGTTCCGGACGATGGCTGGAGCGCCCCTGGAGCACCCGAAGTACGCGGCGGCCGGTCACGCGCAGCGGCGCGCCCTGCTCGCCGGGGAAGGCATCCTGATGCCGGGCGACGAGGCCCTCGGGCCGATGGCGGTCGACGTGCTGGACGCGGCGGCTGCGGCATGGTCCGCCCGGCGCATCGCCGCAGGTCACGCGCGCGTCCTGCCCGACCCCCCGCAGGCCGACTCCACCGGCCGGGATATAGCGATCCGCTACTAGGGCCGACGGCGAAGCGGAGCTCGCGACCTGGCTGCGCACTCCACCGGACTTGAGCTTGCCGCCGCGCGATGAGCTGGTGATCAAGGTCCTGGTGGCGCGTCGTATGCCCGGCGTCAACGTTCATGACGTGATCCAGGTGCATCGGCGGTACGTGGTGGAGCTGATGCAGCAGTGGACCCGTCTCAAGGAGGACGAGGCCGACGTCGATCTCGGCTTCGCGCTGGCCGTCGACGCCGAGCTGTTCCGGCTGGACTCGGTCGTCCGATGGCTCGACGCAGCCGACGGCCGCCTGAAGCGCGCCTCGGCCGAGCCTCCCGTCGAAAAGTCTTCCCCGATGCCGAGGTTGCGGCGGAGAGTTGGGGTACGGTGGTGAGCTTTCTCGAACTGCGGAACGTCTCCAAGGCCTACGGCACAGGCCCGGCCGAGGTCCAGGCCCTGGAAAACATCGACGTATCGGTGGACCGTGGTGCGCTCGTCGCGGTGATGGGCCCGAGCGGGTCAGGCAAGTCCACGCTGCTCACGATCGCGGGAAGCCTCGAGCCGACCAGCGGCGAGGTGATGATCGGCGGCGCGGCCCTGACGAAGATGTCGCGCAATGACAAGGCGCGGCTGCGGCGCCGCACGATCGGCCCTCTGTTCCAGGACTTCAACCTGCTGCCGGGCCTGACCGCGGCCGAGAACGTCTGCCTGCCCCTCGAACTCGACGGCATGCGGGCCAAGAAGGCCTATGCCGCCGGGATGGCCGCCCTGGAGAAGCTCGGACTCGCGGACCGGGCCACGCACTATCCCGATGAGCTGTCCGGCGGCGAGCGGCAGCGCGTCTCGATCGCCCGCGCGGTCGCCGGCGAGCGGCACCTGCTCCTCGCCGACGAGCCGTCGGGTGCCCTGGACTCGGTGAACGGCGAGGCGGTGATGCGCATGCGGCGCGCTCGCTCTCCTCGGCGCGGTGCTCGGGACCGTGACGGCCTACGTGGCTGCCATCGCCTATTCCTGGGACAGCAGGCTCGATGGCCTCTCCGAACTCTCGAGCGTCCCCACCACGAACCTGCTGATCATCCTCATCGGGATGCCATTGATCGCGGTGGCCGGTGGCTGGCTGCTGGCGGGACGTGAACCATCCGGCGTCGCTCACTAGCCGATCGAGTGAACGTTCCGCGTGCCCGGGTGGGCGCGATGGCGCTCCCCGTGCATCCGGGGGAATCACCCGCCACACACGCGGAGGTGCCTACGCCGGTGACGAAGGCGGCCGGGCCAGGATGACCGGGTTGCCGTCGGGATCGGCGACGGCGACGGCGCGCTCACCCCCGGGCATGTCGGCGGGGTCCCGCAGGGCAGGACGGTGAATCCCTCGGCCCGCAGCTCGGCGAACAGGCGATCGACGTCGTGGTGTAGACGAACATCTCAAGGGGACCGTCCTCAGGCGGGCAGCGCGGTGAAGTCGGCGAGATCGAAGCCGGGTGCGACGACGCAGCTGACCAGGACTTCCCGGTCACCGGCCGGACGGGCCGACTGCCAGCCACCGCCCCGCACGACGTGCTGAGGCCGCTGGCCGCCGGCCAGATCCGGTCCGAGGGTGACGATGGCTGGCTCGGCCGCGGGGCGCGGGCCGGCCCCGCCGAGGAGCAGGGTGAGCGGGCCACCGGCGTGCCAGAGCCACACCTCATCGGAACGCACCGCGTGCCAGCACGACTCCGTGCCGGGCGGCAGCATGAAGTAGATGGCGGTGGCGGCGGCCCGGCGCCCGGGGTAACCGGCCGGGGTGCAGGATGGCTCGGCCCGCCACGTCTCGCGGAACCAGCCTCCCTCGGGGTGCGGGATCAGGCCGAGGGCTTCCGCCATGGGCGGGCGCGGGTCGAGGGAGACGTACCGGCCCGACGCGTCCCGCCGGGCGTACCGGACCTCGGTGACCGCGCTCATCTCGAGCGGCCCGTACACGTGCGGGAACAGCGTCCCAGAGTCGGCGCCGGGCGGCGGGGCCGGGTCTGCTGGCTCGCGGCGCACCGGGGCGGCCAGCCGGGACTCGTCGAGCGCCAGGGCGACCAGCGGCTCCGCGGAACCAGTGAACCGGTCGTTGGCGACCGCGAGCGTGACCGGCTCGTCCGGCGACGCGTGCACGAACGGCGCGGCGTCCTCCGTCCCGGGCACGAACACGCCAGAACCAGCCGACTGCCAGCGCGGCAGCGGCAGCAAATGCCAGATCACCGGGCGGGCCCCGCCTCAGTCCCGGCTCCAGCCCCGGCCCCGGTCCCGGCTCCAGCCCTGGCCCCGGCCCCGGCTCCAGCCCTGGCCTCGGTCTCCGCGCGGCGCGCCTGGTCGATCGCCCTGACCTGGATCAGCAGGATCACGCATAGCACGATGGGCAGGAAAATGCCGGGCGAGAAGGCCGACTTGCTGTTCGTGGACAGCGTCAGCCCGATGGCCGCCAGCAGGACGAAAAAGAACGCACCGATGGCCGGGTAGGCGACGAGACCCGCCCGCTTGGCCGAGAAGCTGCCCCATCGGCCGGCCCAGGGCAGCGGCACATGGGCCTCCGGCGGCAGCCTCATGGCGCCGTAGACGGATAGCAGGATTATGGCGACCATTTCCACCCCGCCGACTGCCAGCGCCGTGACCATGTCGCCCCCCTTCGCCGCCTCCGGACCTCTTTCCGCTACCTGAAACTTACCGCGTATCCAGCGTGACCGGGGACCAGGCCGCCGGGTCGCCGGGAGCCGCGGTGAAGTCGTAGCGCAAACCGGCCGTGGTGGCGGCGACCAGCGAGATCGACGTGGTGCCCCAGATCCGGCCGCCGCCGAGGTCGTGCCGGACGATGAGGGCACGCTGATCGTCCGGGCGGATGCCGTCGCCGTCGATCAGGGGCAGCCAGTCCCCCCACGCGGCCGCGACCGGGGCCCCGGGCTCCGGGTCCGGCGTCCGGACCGCTTTGAGCCGGGGCAGGAAATGGCCGATACGGCCCAGTTCGTGCGCGCGCGCCGCCGCGGCCTGTTCGGCGGTCAGGCCACCCGGCCCCGTATCGGGCGCCGCCCCGGCGGGCTCGCCTCGCGCCGGGACCGGCCACAGGTCGCTGGCCAGGCCGCTGTTGACCAGCACGTACAGACCCGGGACGAGCTCGCGCTCGTCGAACTGGGCGCCGTCCCAGCTGTACAGCACGGCCCGGCCCGGTTCCGCGACCAGCAGCCGGAACGGGTCGAAGGCCGCGAGGTCCGTGACGGTCAGCTTGCCGTCCGCTGCCGCGCCGAGCGGCAGCACGCCCCGGGAGCGCCGGCACACGGGGGAGGCCATCCGCCCGCGCCCGTTGAGCACACACGCCACCCGGCGCGCGCCCGGGGCGACCGCGAGCCAGGTTCCGCCCGCCAGCAGATCCCGCCCGCCGATCACACCCGGCCGGTCGGGCCAGTACCGGCCGGGAGGCTGCCAGGCGCGGCTGATGAACTCGTCGCGCACCCCGGCCAGCAGAACCGTTCCGTCTGGCCCGAGGCCGAGAATCGCGGTGCACATGGTCCTATTTCAGCAGAACGAACGGCGCTGGGCGTCCATTACCGGTGCGGGGTCCGGCCGGGAAGCGGTGCTCACCGAAGGCGACTGGCGGTGCCGGGCCGAGAGCCACCGCGGCTTCTTCGCCCAGCGGCAGCCGCCGCCGTCGGACCCGGCGCAGACCGAGATCGGAATGGCGCTCCGGCCGAGATGGTTACCGATCGTGCCACGATCGGAAGGAAGAACTCGTGCCCTCTTCGCACGCTACCGTGAAGACTGACCGGCCGCAGCGGTACATCAAGCAGCTGGTGTCGCACCTCGGCCACCGCCTCAGCACCAGCGTGGCCGACGACGGGACCGGCATCATCACCATGGAAGGCGGCCGGAGCACGCTCGCCCCGGTCGGCGGCGCCATCGAGATTGCGGCGTCGGCGGACGGGGCCGGGACGCTCAGCCGGCTCGAGGACGTCATCGCCCGGCACCTCATCCGCTTCGGCGCCGACGGCGAGCTCGAGGTGACCTGGGTCAGCTCGCCAGCCGCCTGACCGGGTCGGCGGGCCCGGCGAGGCGCTGGGCCCGCCCGGCGCGCCAGGCGGCCTCGGCCGCGCCCATCGGCGTGGACGGCGGCGCCTGCACGAACGGCCAGATCTCCTCGGCGATCCGGCGCCAGTCGGCTGTCGCCGTCAGCTCGCCGAGCAGGGCGAACACCCCCAGGTTGATCCGCTGCAGGATCACGTAGGACCGGGGCACCTGCGCGTACGGAGCGATCGGGCTGCGGACGTCGAAGAACCGGCGCACCACGGCGGAGGAGTAATCCCCGGTGATGGTCAGCTCGCCGGGCTTGCGGATCGTGTCGTAGAACACGGCCAGGTGCTCCACGATCATATCCGTGCTCAGCGGCGCGCCGGGCTGGACGAAACCCGCCTCTTCCAGGCTCTGCCGGAAGGCCTCCGGGTCGTTCTCGACGCACAGGTCGCGGGCCATGTCCATGAGCGGGCGCAGCTCGGCCGCGGTGAAGTGCTTTACCAGCCCGAAGTCGAGGAAGGTCACCTTCCCGCCGCCGTGGAACAGGTAGTTGCCGGGGTGCGGGTCGCCGTTGAATGCGCGCATGTCGTACAGGCTGCGGAAGACGAACCGGTAGATCGTCTCGGCCGCCAGGTTGCGCTCCTCCTGGGACCAGCCAGCCAGCTCAGAGAAACGCGCGCCGGTGGCCAGGTCGCTGGTGACCACCCGGCGGGTGGACAGCTCGCGGACGATCTTCGGCACACCGATGGTGGGATGGCCGTCGTAGTAGTCCGCGAACAGCTGCTGGTTGTCCGCCTCGCGGCGGTAGTCCAGCTCCTCGACGATCCGTTCCCGCAGCTCCGTGACGAGGGAGTCCACGTCCTGGCCGGGCGCGATGATGCGGAGCATCCGGCGCAGCAGGGACACGTTGCCCAGATCGGCCGCGATGGTCTCGGCGATCCCGGGGTACTGCACCTTGACCGCGACGGCCCGGCCGTCGCGGGTGATGGCGCGGTGCACCTGCCCGATCGACGCGGCCGCGATGGGCTCGGGGTCCCACTCGGCGAAGACCTGCTCGGGCGGCATCCCCAGCTCTTCGGTGATAACGCCGGCGGCCAGTTCGGCGCTCATCGGGGGCACGCTGTCCTGAAGCCGGCCAAGCGTACGGCGCGCCTCCGGCGGCAGGTTGTCATCGACGTAGCTGGCCATCTGGCCCAGCTTCATCAGCACGCCCTTCATCGCCCCCAGGGTGGTGGCCACGTCCTCGGCGGTCTGCAGGGCCAGATCGTTGCGGAGCCGCTGCCGGTTCTCACCCGCCAGCATGAACAGGCGCGGCGCGTTCCCGGCGTAACGCGCGCCGCCGCGCAGGGCCAGCTGAAGGGCGGCCAGACCACGGTTCAGGCGGAGGCCGCCGACACGCCGGGCCCGCCGGGCTACGACCGTGGCGGCAGCCGCCGCACCAATGGTCAGCGCGGCGAACAGGGCCTTCTTCACGCGACCCGCGCCGCGCGCGTCCGCAGGGCCAGCCGCTGCCGGGCCTCGAGCACACCGGGCTCACCGAGGAACACGGTGTCGAGCACGCCGAGAGCCTGGCGGATCTCCGTCCGGCGGCCGTCGGTCAGCGGCTCCGGCATCTCGTAGCCGTACATGTCGCGGGCCCAGCCGGGCAGCGCCGCGATCGTGCCCTCCCGGACGTCCTGCCAGATCTCGGCGACGTCGGGGTCCAGGCCGGGCGGATCGAGCAGATAGCCCATCGATTCGCGGGCGGCCGGCGTGCAGCGCAGCTCAGGGCGGACCGAATCGAGGTAGCGGCCGAGGGCGGCCACGCTGGCCGGGACCATGGCGGCCGGCACGCCGACGAGCTCGGCGGCCGCCACCATTTCCGCGACGTAGCGGTCGGCGTCGGCGGCGGACAGCGGCGTGCCGAACAGCTGAGCGGCCGCGATTGTGGAATCGACGAGGGCGGCGTGCACCCACAGCAGCAGGGCGGGATCCCCGGCCGCGTAGCGCTGGCCGGTCACGGGGTCCACGCCGCGGACATGCTCGTGGATGCGGCGGACCCGCGCCGAGACCCGTTCGGCGGTGGATTTGTCGCCCACACTGACGGTGGTCACGTAGGCGGACGTCGCGGCGATGCGGCCGACGGGATCGCTGCGCCAGTCGCTGTGCTGGTCGACCCCGGCCATGGCCAGCGGGTGCAGCGCCTGGATCATCAGCGACCGCAGGCCCGCGACGGGACCGGACAGGTCGGTGCTGAGCCGCCAGGTGACGCTGCCCGGGCCGAAAAAGCCGTCATCAGCCGGATGCTCCGGCACGCTGGACGCGTACGCGGCCGCCGAACGCTCCACCAGCCCGGACCAGAGCCGGGGAACGTCGGCGTTCGAATCAGCCGTCACGTTTCGCACCTCCGCAGATAACACCTGATCACAACCTCAACCTACCCGGTGGTAAGCAGGACAGATGAACGCGGGTACCGACTCTCGCGAAGCGCGGGAGGCGCTGGCCGCCGAGCGGGCCAGCGCGCAGAAGCGGCTTACGGGCCTGGAGCGGGATTTCGCCGGCATCGTCGAGTCGTCCGCCTCGGCCAACGCCGATGACGAGCACGACCCGGAGGGCGCGACGATCGCCTTCGAGCGCCAGCACCTCGTGGCGCTGACCGAGCAGGCGCGTGACCACCTCGCCGCGATCGACGACGCCCTGCAGCGCGTGGCGGACGGCACGTACGGGTGGTGCGAGATCTGCGGCCAGCCCATCGCGCCCGAGCGCCTGGCCGCCCGCCCGACGGCGACCAGCTGCGTCGCCTGCGCCAGCCGGCGCTGAGCCAGCGCTGCCGGCCGGCTCCCTCGGTTACGGGGCCGCCCACCCGTTTGGTGTCACTGCTGCCCGGAGGGTGGCTGGGCGGGGGTGGTGCGGGCTTGTGCTTCGGTGAGGCGCTTGATGGCGTTCAGCCGCCGGTCCCACTGTGCTGCGGCGTCCGCCATCGCCTGAGCGGCTTCGTCGAGGCGTTCGACGCGGATGCTGTAGCGGATCTCGCGGCCGTGCCGGTGTGCTTCGACGAATCACATAAGTAAACGGCATGGCGCTAGCCAGCGGTTATCAGGGTGGCCTGATGGAAGTACCGGCGCCAGCTCGGGCCGGTCTTCAGCCAGAGCGAGCTGCGGTGGGAACGTTGTCCGTCCTGCTCGCTGACGTAGCTGACGAGTATGACCGTGCCGGACAACCGGATCCCAGTCAGCTCCGAGGCCGCGGCCGGCCCCGCTGCGGACGGTCTCCCGTTGCCCGGCGCTGGCGGCACCTGACGGGTGGCGAGAGCCACGATGGCTTCGCGGCGACCGAGGCGGCGGCCCGAGGGAGCGACCTCACAGAAGTCCGGGTGCAGCAGCGCCTCCACCTGCGCCGTCGCGCCCGGTTGCACGAGGCTCAGTTCGCGCTGGATCACGAAACGCACGTCTTCATCTGGCCGCGTGTCAGTCACCGGCTCAACGATAGCGGCGGCCAACGCGCCGAGCTCGGCGGCGCCTACCGCGCCTTCGCGCTGGGCCGCCCGCACCTGTACCGGCCGCCGCGTTAACGCGGCTGCAGGACGGACAGGATGTTGCCAGCGGGGTCCTTGAACCAGGCGATATACGGGCCGCCCGCGCGGTTGATCCCCTTCTCGTCCTGCCCCAGGCCGTCGTAGCGCTCGAACTGCACCCCGCGGCTGGCCAGCCCGTCGACGGCCTGATCGATGTCGTCGACCTCGAAGTTGAGGATCGTGTAGGCCGCCGGGGTATGGTCCGGCTTGGGGTAGACCAGTGTGTCCCGGCCGCCGGCCAGGTGCAGCGTCAGCAGGCCGTACTGCTCGGACGTGTCGATGCCGAGCGTGTCACCGTAGAACTGCTGCGCCTTTTCGATGTCGTCCACGGAAAATCCGCTGAAAGCCTTTGTCTTGCCGAGCATGGTGTGCTCCCTTCCCGGTGCCGACTGTCTCCGGCAGCTGGCTGCGCCATCTGGTGATGCCCCGTACGGGCAGACGATCCGTGTACCCGGAACTAATCGGCGACGGGGGGCGGCCCGGCGGGCGCGGATCCCCGGCCGCCTCCGATGTCGCGTCCGGCGAGGAGCCGCTTCGGGGCCTTGCGGCGCCAGGATTCCTCGATGAGCTCCTCCAGGCGCGCATCGTCCGCGGCGGCGAGGTTAACACGCAGTCCGCGGGCCCGCTGACCCCACAGCAGCGGCGCGAACGCGGCCGGGTCCTCGGCGACGTAGGTCTCCGCTACGGCCTCATCCACGAACACGTGCAGGAACTCCTCCCCCGGCGGCACGGTGGCGAAGATCTTGCCCTTCACGCGGAACGACGACATGTCGAAGTGCGGTTCCTCGCTGGCCCCCGGCAGGGAGAGCGCGAACTCGCGAGCACGCTGAAACCCGCCCATCGTCCCAGGCTAGCCAGCGGGAGCCGGCGCGGCGAGGTCGCGGCCCAGGATCCGGTTCGCGGCGGCGCGGATGAGCACCACGGCCCAGGTGCGGAACGGCCGCCACGGCTCGGCCATGACCCGGAACTGCGGCTCGGGCGGCGGCTTATCCAGGCCGTAGAGCTGGGCGGTCAGCGCCAGCGCCCGCGGCTCACTGACCGGCAGCACGTCGGTGAACCCGGTGCCGCGGATCACGATCAGCGCGCTGTAGAAGGGGCCGATTCCCTTGATCGACTGAAGCTCGGTCATTGCCGCCTCGGGGCCCAGGCCCTTGAGCGCGCTGACGTCGAGCCGGCCTTCGAGGGCCGCCCGCGCGACTCCGTGCAGGCGCTGGATCTTGTCCGGGCCGAGACCGGGAAACGACTCCACGCGGAGCAGCCGGCTGGGCGTAGGGAACGCGGCCAGCCGTCGGCCGGCCAGGTCGAAGACGCGGCCGTGGGTCTCGCTCAGCAGGGCCCGGACCTGCATCATCTGCCGGGCCGGGCGGCGGGCGCTCAGCACAGCCCAGGCCGCCGCCTCATACGGGGAGTAGAAGAGCGGTGGACGCAGACCCGGCGCTGCGGCCTGCAGCCGGCCGATCACCGGGTCCCGCTCGCCAACCCGGACGAACTCCGTGGCGTCGTGGTCGAGCGAGAGCACCCGGGCGACCTGGTCGCGCACGGCCGCCGGGTCGGTGCCCGGCGGCAGGTAGCCGGTGCCGCGCACGCCCCCGGCGGCGTCCTGGCGAACCTCGACCCCCGCCTGCCCGGCGTAGCCATCCACGCAGAACGCCAGGCGCATCAGCGTCGTCTTCGCGGCGCCAGTGTCCTGGGCCTCCCGCTGGCCGAACCCGAAGGACGCCGCCTCGGCCAGTGAGAACGGTCCCCGCGGGGAGATGGTGAACGATTCCACAGACATGACGGCTCCCGCCCTCGGTTTACCGGCCCGATCCCATGGTCGCCGAGGGGTCTGACATTCCGCCGGGGACGCGGCAGGGCCCGGCGATCGCCGACGTGACCTGGTAGGGCAGCGGCCGGGGATGCACGAGCAGCGCCCGGGCCACCTGGCGGATAGCCGGGCGGAGCGGCGTCAGGATGCGCTCGCTGTGGCGCCACGCCGCGCATTCGGCGGCGCCTTCAGCTGGGCCTTCAGCTGGGCCGAACCGCGCCACGATCGCCCGGCGGAAGCGCCGGGCGTCGCCGCCGTCGCTCTTCCAGCCCGCGAGCCAGGCGCGGAGTTCGTCGTCGCGTTCCGGCAGGCTCCAGTCCCGGAGTTGTTCGGCGATCTGGCCGGCCGCGTCGATCACGAACGCCAGGCCGCTCCCTCCGCTGATCCCGTGCACCCGGCCCGCGCTGTCACGCCCGCGCAGGATGCTGGCCGAGCTGAAACGGGCCCCGATGGCCAGCGCGGCGACGGCATGACCAGCTTCGTGCCATGCCGTGGACACGGCCTCCCCGCGGGCGGGCACGTAGCTGGCCGAGTACCGGCCCTCGTAACGCTGCCGGATCCACCGGTCATGCACGATCGACTCGTCGTCGTAACGGGCCAGCCGCGCGAGCGCGGCCCGGATCGCGGCCGCATCGCGTTCCTCAGAGGGCTTCACGGGGCACGATAGGCGACGTGAACGACTGGGTGGCCTGGCACGAAGCCTATGATGACCCGACGTCGGCGCTGAGCGCACGCCTGAAACTGGTCCAGGCGCAGCTGGCCGGGGCGATCGACCACGCCCCGGCGGGCCCGGTCCGCCTGGTCAGCCTGTGCTCCGGGCAGGGACATGACGTCAACGGCGTGCTGCCCGGCCATCCCCGCCGGGACGATGTGTCCGCGGTCCTGGTCGAGGCCGACGCCGACAACGCTGTGGTGGCCCGCGAGCACGCTGCCCGGGCCGGGCTGGCGCAGGTGAACGTGCGCCACGCGGATGCGAGCCGGGTGGCCAGCTTCGCCGACGCGCTGCCCGCCGACGTGCTGATGCTGTGCGGCATCTTCGGCAACGTCAGCGAAACGGACATCGAGCGCACCATCGTCGCGGCGCCCGCGCTCAGCGCCCCCGGCGCCACCGTCATCTGGACCCGGAACCGCCGGCCGCCCGACCTGACGCCCCGGATCCGGGCCCTGTTCACGGCGGGCGGCTTCGAGGAGGTGGCGTTCGGCAGCCCGGAGGCAGCCCCGCAGATCGGCGTCGGCGTCAGCCGGCTCCGCGGCACCGATGGCGCCCCGCCGGGTGCGCGGGTCGCCTCCTGGCCCAGCGAGCCGCTGTTCACCTTCGGCCCGAACGGCTGAGGCCTGGCGACGGCTCTCCTGGGAGCTGAGCCCACCGGCGTACTGAGTGCCTTCTGGCGCCGCCCGGTCCGCTCCCTTAGCATGCTCACATGAGCCCACTGACGGGGGTGCTGCGCGAGGCGTGGGCGACGTACAAGACCTACGCCGCGCACTTCCTGGTGATCGCGTTCGTCCTTTACCTGGTCGCGGCGGCGATCGCCGCGCTGCTGTCGGCGGCCTTCGGCCTGGCGGGCAGCGCGGCCGCCTCGGTCATCGACCTGTTCTGCATGTTCCTGCTGCAGGCCGCACTGGTGAAGGCGGTACAGGACGTCCGCGACGGCCGGGTCGACCTCGACCTGCGCGGCACCTTGTCGGCGGCGCTGCCGTACGTGCTGCCCGTGGCGGCCGCGTCGATCCTGGCCTCGATCGCGATCGTGATCGGGTTCGCGCTCCTCATCGTGCCGGGCCTGATCCTGCTGACGTACTGGTCGCTGATCGTGCCGTCCATCGTCATCGGTGAATCGCGCGCGCTGGCATCGTTCGGCCAGAGCTGGCGCACCGTCCGGGGATTCGCCTGGAACGTGTTCGGCACCTACGTGGTGGTGTTCCTGATCCTGATCGCCGCGCGTATCGTGCTGTCGATCATCTTCGCGGTGCTGCCGCTCGCGGCGCGGAGCTTCATCGGCGATATCGTCTCCGGCACGCTGATCGCGCCGTTCATCGCGATCGTCGTCAGCCTGGTCTACTACCGGCTGACCGCGGCGCACATGAGCCAGGCCCCGCCGCCCGGGTACCCTCCGCCTGGCTATCCCACGTCGGCCGGCTACCCGCCACCGCCAGCGGATTACCCACCGCCTGCTCCCCCGCCGGTGTAGCTCCCGCGATCCACGGCGTCGCCGCCTGCGATACCCCGCCTGAATCGAAAATCGCGCGCCCCCGCAGGAACTCACCGCAGGGGACAGCCAGGACTCCTTAGTGCACGTTCAGGCTTTCCTGCTCGAGGGCAGCCAGGGCAGGCGGAAATCATGTCGTACGACTCGACGCCGTTGGCATCCGACGACCGCCTCGACCTCGGCAAACACGCATCGCTTGACCGTCATCTCCTCGAAGACGCCCGTTCGGCGGCCAAGATCTGACGGTCAGTAGGCTGGCGACCTGGGGGTGATCACGATCGTCCGGGGAGTGAATGCGGTGCGAAGGACGCTCGGCGCCTGCGCCGTCGTGGTGGCGCTGGCCCTGATGGCCGGGTGCTCGGCAGGTTCGCACGCCGGGCCGGCCGGGCACCGTCATGGCCCCGCCGGCGCGCCTGCCTTCTGGGATCGGGCCCGGCTGCTCGCGGCGCTGCCGTTCGGGATCGCGACCGGCCGGGTGCCGCGGACCGGGCAGACGGCCAGCTCGCACACGGCCGCGGAGGGCGCTTCGCTGCGGGTCGGGGCGCTGTTCGAGCACGACGCGAGCGGAAGCCATTTCTGCACGGCGAGTGTGGTGTCCAGCCCGGGCAAGGACCTGCTGATCACCGCTGCGCACTGCATCAACGGTGGCCGGGGCAGCGGGTACAAGAGCGATATCGTCTTCATCCCCGGCTACCGGGACGGGCAGGAGCCATTCGGCGTGTGGACGGCCGCCCGCCTGCTCGTCGCCCCGCAGTGGGCGAACTCCTCCGACCCCGACTTCGACGTGGGCTTCGTAGTACTCCAGCCGCACAACGGCGAGAACATCGAGCAGGTGCTCGGCGCCAGCCAGTTCGGGACCGGCGACGGGTACCGGTACCTGGTGCACGTCACCGGTTATCCGGACAGCGCGAACTCCCCCATCACCTGCGTGAACTGGACCTCCCGGCAGAGCGCCACACAGCTGAGGTTCGCGTGCGAGGGATACACCGGCGGGACCAGCGGCAGCCCGTGGGTGACCCGGTTCAGCGCCCGGTCGCGGACCGGGACCATCGTGGGCGTGATCGGCGGGTACCAGGAGGGCGGCGACACTCCCTCCGTCTCTTACAGCGTCCGCTTCGGCGCCGGCATCCAGCAGCTTTACGAGCAGGCGACGGCTGAGACCACGAGCGGCCAGGGTTAGGACCCTCAGCCGGCCGAGACCCGCTAGCGCTCAACATTTGAACGCCGGACATCCAGCGCGAGCCGTCAGAAGCTTGATCAGGCACAACCGCGAGATGTCAGCGACGACAGGGCGCGGCAGCACCCCGGCTGGCGTTCCTCCGCTGGCGTTCCTCCGCTGGCGTTCCTCCGCTGGCGTTCCTCCGCTGGCGTTCCTCCGCTGGCGTTCCTCCGCTGGCGTTCCTCCGCTGGCGTTCCTCCGCTGGCGTTCCTCCGCTGGCGTTCCTCCGCTGGCGTTCCTCCGCTGGCGTTCCTCCGCTGGCGTTCCTCCGCGGCGGCGACGGACGTGGCCAGCGCGCTGAGGTGGTCGTCGACTCCGGCCGGGCCCGCCGGGGCTGCGCTGTACGGCCGGCCCGGGGCTGTGCTGGCTGCGGGGGCCGGAGCTAGCTGGTGAGGCGGCGTAGGTTGATCGCGCTGGCCATCGCGGCGTAACCGGAGCCGTTGGGGTGCAGCCCGTCGCCGCTGTCATCGGGCGGGTTGAGGTGGTTCGGGTTAGCCGGCTCCCCGACCGCGCGGGCGAAGTCGAAGACGCCGTCGAACGCTCCGCTGGTGCGGATCCAGTCGTTGACGGCCTGCCATTTGGCCTGTTCCCCGATCGACCAGAACCGCGCGCTCCCGAACGGGGTCATCGTGGCGCCGAAGATCTTGACCCCGTGCGAGTGCGCCGCGGCGATCATCTTCTTGTAACCGTCGATGATCTGGGCCGCGCTGACGTTGGTGTTCGGCGCCTCGCAGCCGAGGTTGGCGTCCTCGCTAAAGCCGATGTCGTTGATGCCCTCGAGCACGATCACGGCCCGCACGCCAGGCTGGTCGAGGACGTCGCGGCTGAACCGGGCCACGGCGCTCGGCCCGAAACAGGCCGAGGGGTTCAGGACCCGGTTCCCGCCGATGCCCTCGTCGACGACGGCGGGCGCCTGGTTCCCGTACTGGCTGTCCAGGCGGCGGGCCAGGAAGTCCGGCCAGCGGTCGTTGACGTCGTAGGCCGATCCGACCCCGTCGGTGATCGAGTCGCCGTACGCCACCACCACGCCGGCCCGCTTGTAGGCGCCCAGGACCTCCACGCCGTCGAGGAAGTACCACGAGGTGGAGCGGCCCCGGAACGCTGCGTCGCTTGTGTCGCTGACGTGGTTGCCGGTCGTGAGGTAGTTGGCCTGCTCGCCGAACAAGTGGTACGTGGCAGGCCCGGTGGGGTCCGGCAGGTAAATGGACACCGCGATGTCCTCGAGCGGGGCGACGGACATGGGCACGGGGTCGCTCAGCACCTCCTGGCCAGCGGGCACCACCACCGAGGTGCTGCTGCCGAACTTCACCGGGAAGGCGGGGCCGCTCAGGCTGCCCCCGCTCGCGACCTCCCCCACGCTGGCTCCGCCGATGTCCAGCGGCCGGTCACCGAACAGGTTGCTCAGCCGGATCCGGATTTCGCTGCCACCGATGCTGATGAAGACGACGTTGCGGACGGTCGTGTCGGTGAAGCCGGCCGTGGCCCGGTTGATCATCTCGCGGGTGGGCTTCATCGGCGCCGCCGCCCAGGTCTCCACCCATCCCGAACTGCTCGCGGAGGCCATCGGCTGCTTCCGGGCGAGGGCGACCGCGGCCCCTATCGCCAGCGCCACCGCGGCGACGAAGAAGCCGCTGCGCCGGAGAGCACCGCGAAGCGGGATCATTCGGTTCGGTCCTCCTGGCGAGACGGTAACCCGAGGGACGGGGGGCGGCACCTGAGGAAACGCTGCGGCCGCGCCGGCAGTTCCACGAGAGTACCGGAGCGGGGTAGCCGGTTACGGACGCAGGTATGAGGCACCGTTCAGGTCGAGGATGGTCCCGCTGGCTCACTCGGCATCCGGTGAGGCCAGGCACACCACCGCGGCGCGTTCACCGGCAGCCCGTGGCGCTCTGCCGCTCAGGCGCTGCCGGGCAGCAGCCTGGTCTGCAGGGGCTCCTCCCGGACCTGGCCGTCGCTGAGGGTGACACGGTAGGCGCCCTTGCCGCGGACCTCCGTGACCGCCTCGGCCAGTTCCGTGCCCCGGTACAGAAGCCCGGTCCCGTCGTCGGTCGCGTAGCCGCCGGGAAGGGTCCCGTCCGCGATGAAGCGGTGAAACTTCGGCCGCCGCTGCGCCTCTGAGTCGTAGTGCACGCCGTTCGCGTACGGCAGGAAGCCGAGGGCGCTGGTGACGGGCCGCAGGTCCGGGCCGAACGAGTCCGTGGTACCCCCGATGTGCCGAGCTTTTCCGCGTACTTCCAGGAGGCCGGGCGGATCGCCGGTGCCACATGACGGCCGGGGGTCAGGTCGGCGGAACCCGGCGGCCGGGATGGCGGCGCACCGGGTAACCACGGAAAGGGTGCTCAGGTCGGCGGAAGCACGGGGGTGACGCGCTTGATGATCGTGCCGGTGTCGACCCCGGCCGGAAGTGTGCCGAACGCACCGCCCCAGTCGCCGCCCAGCCGTGACACGGCGAACGCGTCGGCGACGGCCGGGTCGCCGTAGCGGACCAGCAGCGAGCCCTGGAGTACCACGGCCAGGGCCTCGGTGAGACGGCGAGCGCGCGCCTCGGCCTGCGCCGGGTCGCTCAGCTCGGCCCGCAGCCGGGCGATCGCGGCGTCCAGCCGCCGGTCCGCGCCGGCTGCCTGGTCGACCTCGGCGAAGAACGCCTCGACCGATTCCGGCTGGCGGGCCAGGGCGCGCAGCGTGTCCAGGGCGGCAACGTTGCCGGACCCCTCCCAGATCGACTGCAAGGGGGCCTCGCGGTACAGCCGTGGCAGGCCCGATTCCTCCACGTAGCCCGGCCCTCCTCCCCCACCAGCCAGGCTATGGCGCCGTCGTACTCGACCTCCGCGGAGGCGTTGGACCGGTTGCCGAGCTTGTCCTTGAGCCGCTGCAAATGCATGCCGTTGCGGGTGCCGTCGGGAAGGACGCGGGGCAGCAGGAAGCAGGAAAGGCCGCCGGGCGCCTGGGCCAGGACCAGGAACACGTCGCTCATCGGCGCCGAGGTGAACCACTTGTGCCCGGTGAGCAGGTAGCTTCTCCCCCCACCCACCTCCCCATCCCACTTCACTCCCCCATCCCCCGGCACCGGGACCGCCCGCGTGGTGTTGGCGCGGACGTCAGAGCCGCCCTGCTTCTCGGTCATCGACATGCCGGCGATCAGGCCGCGTTTGCCCTCCGGCGGCCGCAGCCCCGGGTCGTAGACGGTGGACGTCAGCAGCGGCTCGTACCGCCGGGCCAGATCGGGTGCATTCCGCAGGGCCGGGACGATCGCGTACGTCATGGAGACGGGGCAGCAGTGCCCCGCGTCGGTCCGGCCCCACAGGTAGAACTTCGCGGCCCGGGCCACGTGCGCGCCCGGGCGGGTGTCCCGCCACGGCGCGGCGTGCAGGCCCGCGCCGACGGCCGCGCTCATCAGCTCGTGCCAGGCCGGGTGGAATTCGACCTCGTCGACGCGATGGCCGAACCGGTCGTGGGTGTGCAGCACGGGCGGGTTCTCGTTCGCGAGCCGGCCCAGTCCTGGGCCCGCGCGGTGCCGGCGAGGAGGCCGATCTCGCGCACCTCCGCCTCGGCCCAGCCGGCGCCCTCACGGCGCACGGCGTCGAGCATGGTCGGGTCATCCGCCACGTCGTAGCCGGTCAGCGGCGGGACCTGGTTGATGACCTCATGCGTCGGCGGCATCGTCGCCTCCATCGTCGTGATGCGGGCAGGGCGGGGTCCTGGTGCGGACGGCGCGGGCAGGACGGCCGGGGTGATCAAGCTCGCGCGGCGGCTGATCCCTCCGCATTCCCATCATCCCCCGAAGTTACCGGCGAGTACAGCTCCGGGCGGCGGTCGGCGACCGGCGAGTACAGCTCCGGGCGGCCGTCGGCGACCGGCGAGTACAGCTCCGGGCGGCGGTCGGCGACCGGCGAGTACAGCTCCGGGCGGCGGTCGGCGAACAGGTCGTTGTGGTCGTTCAGGTGCTTGTCCCGCGCCCGGGTCAGGTCGCAGTCGGCGAGCAGGACGGCGGCCCGGTCGGCCAGGACGGGCCCGGCCAGCGGGTAGCCGTCCGGGCCGATGATGACGCTGCCGCTGATCCAGTCGACCCCGCGCTCGGTCCCGCACCGGTCCGCGACCGCGACGAACACGCCGTTCACCGACGCGTCGGCCTGGGCCTTGACGACTTCGGCGGGCCGCTCCCCGGGGGGCAGGGCGCCGCCGGCCAGTTGACCGGGGCGGTGATCAGGTCGGCGCCGTCCAGGGCGGGCAGCCGGGCCCACTCGGGGAACTCCAGGTCGTAACAGATGACCACGGCCACGCGGCCAAACGGCAGGCTCACCACCGGCGGGGCGGCGCCGCCGGGAGTAAACACCAGCTTTTCCCGGTCCCACAGATGAGACTTGCGGTAGAGGGCCCGGGTCCCGGACGCGTCGACGAGGGCCGCGCTGTTGTAGAGCCGCCCGTCGGTGCCCAGCTCGCAGAACCCGCCGACGATGACGGCCGGCCCGGCGGCAGCCAGGTCCCGCCACTGGCGCAGCGTTGGGCTGTCGTCCGCGGGCGTGGCCAGGTCGCGCGCCTCCTGCTTGCTCAAGAACACGTAGCCGGAATCGCACAGCTCCGGCAGCACGACCAGCTGGGCGCCGGCTGAGACGGCCTCGCGGACCGCGCCGGCGGCGGTGTGCCGGTTCCGCTCGGGCTCGCCGATGACCGGCGCGAGCTGGGCGACGGCGACGACCGTCATGACGGGCTGGCTTTCCCGCGGCCGGCCCGGATCGCCTGGCCGGCCCGGATCGCCTGGCCGGCCCGGATCGCCTGGCCGGCCCGGATCGCCTGGCCGGCCCGGATCGCCTGGCCGGCCCGGAGCGCCTGGCCGGCCCGGAGCGCCTGGCCGGCCTGGAGCGCGAAGAGGCCGAGCAGTTCGTAGGCGACGTTCGCGGCGGCCAGCGAGGTCAGCTCCGCATGGTCGTAGGCGGGGGCGACCTCCACGATGTCAGCGCCGGCCAGGCGCAGGCCGTCCAGCCCGCGCAGGATGAGCTGAAGCTCGCGGGTGGTGAGCCCGCCCGGCTCCGGCGTGCCGGTGCCCGGGGCGTGCGCCGGGTCGAGCACGTCGATGTCGACGCTCACGTAGACCGGGCGGTCACCGACCCGCTCGCGAACCCGGTCGATGGCGTCGTCCACACCCCGCCGGGCGACGTCGGTGGTCGACACGGTGGCGAAGCCGAGCTTCCGGTCGTCGGTCAGGTCACTGGCGGTGTATAGGCTGCCGCGGATGCCGACGTGAGCGGAGCAGTCCAGGGCGAGGACGCCCTCCTCCACGGCCCGGCGGAACGGCGTGCCGTGCGTGTACGGCGCGCCGAAATAGGTGTCCCAGGTGTCGAGGTGCGCGTCGAAGTGGACCAGCGCGACGGGGCCGTGCCGGGCCGCGGTAGCGCGCAGCAGCGGCAGCGCGATGGTGTGGTCGCCGCCGATCGCGATCAGGTAATCGGCGGCCTCGAGCAGGCCGCGTGCCCCAGCCTCCACCTCGCTGATGGCCTGCCGGAGATCGAACGGATTGGCGGCCAGGTCGCCGGCGTCGGCGACCTGGTGACCGGTCCACGGCTCGGCGTCCAGCCCGGGATGGTAGGGGCGCAGCAGCTTCGACCCGGCCCGCACCGACGCCGGCCCGAAGCGGGCGCCCGGCCGGTACGACACGCCCGAATCGAACGGGATCCCCGCGACGGCCACCGCGGCGGACCCGACGTCGGACAGCCGCGGCAGCCGCGCGAACGTGTCCGGGCCGGCGTAGCGCGGCACGGCCAGCGCATTCGGCGGCCCCACGGGCGGGCCCATGGGCGGGCCGGGCGGGCCGGCGGGTTCCGTGCTCGGGGCGCCTTCCGCCGCCATCTCGTCCGTCATGAGATGGCTACGGTCACGGCTGGCGCTCGATGATGCCGCGGACGAAAAAGGCCTGTCCCGCGTGCTGCAGACCGTCAGAGATCACGCTGACCAGCCGCACGGCGAGGGTCACCGGCGGGGTCCACGAGGTGTCGACGACCCGGGACAGGTCATCCTCGTCGAGGTCCTTGACGTAGCGGACGGCCTCCTCGTAGACCGCGTCGAAGTAGCCGGTCAGCAGTTCCCCGGATTTGACCTGAACCGCCGCCACCTCGTCGCCGCCGTGACCGTAGCCGGTGGCGTGCGGGTCGAACGGCAGCCCGAACCGGTCCACCCAGCCGTCGGCGATCCAGACCTGCTCCTTGCCCGCCGCGCTGGAAAGGTGGTCATCGGCGACGCGGCTCAGGTGCCAGACGAGCCAGGCGATCGAATTCGCCGAGCCGTCCACCCGGAATGCGAGTTCACCGGGCGTCAGGTTGTCCACGGCGTTGTGCGCCACGTCGTGAATCCGGCTGAACCCATCAGTCAGTAGATCAACACTCGTCATCAGATGCCCCTCTTCGGTTGCGCCGGAACGACTGCCAGAAAATCTACGTGACCGGCTCCCCGCGCGGCGAGGGCGGGAGGCGTTTCTGCGTGACCGGCTCCGCTGCGGGGAAGAGGGAGCCGGTTCCGGGCTAGCGTGCACGGTATGCCGCACAAGGAACTGACCGGGCACCCGGACCGGGCGCGCTGGAACGCCAAGTACGCGGACGGCTCGGGCCTCGCGAGCGGCGGGCCGGATGACGGCGACCGTTCCCGGCCTTGTCGGTGTATCACGCGATCAAGTGGGGCATCGAAGGCTTCTACGAGTCCCTGGCACAGGAGGTCGAGCCGTTCGGGATCCGGACGATCCTGGTTGAGCCGGGGATGATCCGCGCCAGCTTCTACAACGCGGCCACCCGCGTCCCGGCCAGCTCAGGCTGGGCGCGCAGGGCGGCCGATGGCGACGTCCACGCCTGGTGAGTAGTGCACCAGCGGTGTTCCCTCCGGCGCGGGCAGGCCGGCGGCGGCCACCAGGCCGTCGTCCAGCACCTCGGCCGTGGCCCGGTGCAGCGGCCAGGGCTGGTGGCACGCCCGGGCGGACACCGGGCGGCCGCCGGTGACGCTGAACAGCATCCAGCGGGCGGTCAGGAAGTGCTCACGCTCGCTGACCGCGCCGGCGGCGATCGGGTCCCCGACGGCGATCCGGACCCGGCTGGTGGCCGCCCCCGGGCCGGGCCAGCGGCGCCGGGACAGGTAGGCGACCCGAGAGCCGCGCACGCCAAGCCGCATCGAGGACCAGAAGTACGGAAGCCGGTAGGGCGTGGCCCGCGCGGTGACGACCGCGCCCAGCCGGGCCGCGTCGAGGGACAAGAACCAGATGCCGGACCGCCCGTCGCCGTCCCGGACGTAGGTGCGCACGTTCGTCTCGCAGAAGTTCGACACCCACGGCACCTGGCGGCCGCCGGGCGTGGCCACCCGCATGAAGAACGGCACGAGCCCGGCCCACGCGGCGCCGTCGAAGGTCTCGACCGCGAGCCCCTCCGGCAGCAGGCGCTGCACGTCGGCGGGCTCGAACGGCCAGTGCACGAACGTCAGGCGCTCCCACCGCTGCCGCATGACCGGTCGGTCGATGGTGAACGGGCAGGTCCCTGCGGTGCCCTGCGAGCCCTGGGCGCCCGACGTCTGTGTGGTCACCGGTCCAGTCTGCCGGGTCAGAAGTTCAGCGGGTGCAGCGGGATGACCTCGGTCGTGATCAGGCCGGCCGCGGCGAGCGGGAACTCGCTCGTGATCCGCTCGGCCGCGGCCTGATCGGGCAGGTCGAGCATCAGTACGGCGCCAGGGCCACCGGGGCTCCACGCTTCGGTGAGGATGCCGTCGGCCTGGAGCCTTCGCAGCACGGCGCCCTCGTCGGCGACCAGGCGGGCGAAGGCGTCGGTGGCACCGTCCGGCGCTCTCCGGCAGATGACCAGGAACATCATGGGCTGCTCCTCACGCTGGCGTGCCGGATTCGGTCCACCGCCGGAATACCTCGACCTGCGCGGCCGGCCACGCCCCGTCGCAGGGCATCGTGCCGTCATCGAGCCGGCCGAGGATGCCAGCGGCGTGCGCTCGCACGTCGTCATAGGACCACAGATCGAAGGCGAATTGCATGGACTGCCGGTCCTTGGCCCGGAACATCGGCTTGATATGCGCGGCGAAGCTGACCGGCTCGCCCGGCCCCGGGGGGTTGACCGGCGATTCGGGTTCGGTATCGGCAGCGGCGGCCACCGGAGTGGCGTCAGGCGGCCCGGCCGGGGTCCAGTCCCAGCCCGGCACGGTAGCGTCCGCGATTGCGCCGGCGCCGCGGGCCAGAGCGTTCATCGCGTCCCATTCGAAGAAGGCCCCCAGCGCGGCGCGGAACGCGGCGTCGCCCGGCAGACCGGCTGCCGCCGCGGCGCGGCCGGCCAGCGCCACCCAGCTCGCCCGCTGCTCCTCCGTGAAGGAAGTCGCAGCGTCGCGGGGAGCCGCTTGATGGTCCGTGCTGGCCTGAACTGTGCTGGCCTGGTCCGTGCTGGCCTGGTCCGTGCTGGCCCCAACTGTGCTGGCCTGAACGGGGGCGACCTGAATGAGGGCGGGCGGGCCGCCGAACGCCACACTGATCCGCGCCGCCTCGCGCTGCGGATAACCCGGCGGAATGTCCGCGAACAGCGGCGCCAGCAGCGTGTCGGCGGGCACGAGCTTCTCGTACAGCAGCCGGGTCATCCGGGTCAGGGCGGGCAGCCCGCCCGCCCACTCGAATAGGCTCGGCTCGCGGCCGGTCCCGCGCTCCGGATCGGTGAAGCCGATGTACCAGTGCATTCCGCTGCAGAACGGCTTGTTCTGGGAGTGGCCGCACCGGCAGAGCGCGTAGTGCTCGCGCGACGAACCTTCAGCCCGGGCGACGTCCCCGCCATCGTGACCGGTGAGGGCAATACGCCCAGTGATCCGGTACGGCCCGTCCCGGGTGATCTCGATAGCAGGCTCGCGGCGGCCGTGCCAGTCGGCCATGTCGCGCTCCTCGGCCACATCGGGGCCGACAAGCTCGGCGAAGGAAAGGCTCAGCGCGCCGGACGGGCAGTCGCGCACGGCCCGGATGATCTCGTCCATCCGCCCACCGCTCGGCGCGACGAACGGCTCCTGGCTGGTCCGGAAGACCGTGCTCAGCCGGTTGGTGCACAGGCCCGAGTGCTGGCAGATGCCGCGGTTGTCGAAGATCGTGACCTGCTCGCCGTGGTAGGCGTCGCGCCGGTCCGGTACCCGGTTCGGGTCCTTGGCGTCGGTGAACCCCTCGGCGTGCGAGCCGTCGCAGAACGGCTTGCGCGCCGAGTTGCCGCATCGGCAGAGGGCCACCTGGGGCGGCGTGGGCAGCGGCTGGCCGAGGTGGGTCAGGATGGTCGGCACGTTGGTGACCAGGTAGGGGCCGTTCGTCGCGGTCTGGATGCTGGCGGGCAGGCTGGCCTGCAGGTCCCGCAGCCGGGCCGCACGGCCCGCGGCCGGGGCGGCCGCGCACGCGGCGTCCTGGAGCGCGGCGACGGCTTCGGCCAGCTCGGGCGGCGCACCGCCGGTGCCGTGCAGCCGGACGCACAGCTTCGTCGCCGCCACCGCCGCCTGCCAGAGGAGCTCGGCGGCGGACACGTCCTCTGGGGCGGCGGAGACCTCCGGGATCTCTGGGGCCGTTGGGGCCGCCGCTGGGGCGGCGGAGACCTCCGGGATCTCTGGGGCGGATGGGGCGGATGTGGCCGCCGCGGATGTGGCGGTGCGGCGCAGGACGTCGGCCAGGGGCCGGAGCACGCTGTCGACCAGCCGCGGGGGCGCCCCGGCCAGGGCCGGCTCTGGCGATGCCGAACGGGCCAGTTGCGTGACGATCGCGTATGTGCGGTCGAACACCTCGGCGACGCCCACGGCCGCATCGGTGTTCAACATCGCATTCAGCCTCGTTCGGCCAAATTCGCCGGCACGCGCCAGGAGCGCCCCCGCATCAGCCGGGGCGGCCGCAGGGCCGACGGCGGAGCGGGAGCGCGGGTCAGGGGCGGGCAAATACGCGGGCAGGTGCACGGACAGCGCCCGCGCGATGTCGGCCAGCGCGGTGCCGACCGGCTGCAGCGGCGCGGACAGGTCCCGGGCCTGACCTGCTCTGGACTGGCCTGCGTGGGGCTGGCCTCTCGCCTGGTCCGCCGCGATCTGCTGGCAGAATTCGGCGGCCACGTCGAGGCGTTCGGTCAGCAGCGCCCACGCGGCGTCCCGGTGCGGCAGCAGGTAGTCGCTCTCGTAGAACAGCTCGAAGCTCGGGCCGGCGTTGATGCCGGGATAGCTGGGGCCGGCCGGGAGGGTGGTGATCAGATCGCCGAGCGGCTTGATGACACCGAACATCAGCCCCATCGTCGCGTCCGCGAGCGCCTTGAGCTGGGCGTCGGTCTCATCCGTATGCGCGAAGAAGCGCTCGAAGATCTGCAGCAGGATCTCGTAGGCCACGTTGAACAGGTCCATGACCTTGGCGGTGTCCGGATCGTCGGCCAGCGGGACCTCGACGTCGCGGTCGCACGGCCGGACGTTTACCGGCAGCACCGGGCGGGCCGGCACCAGGCCGCGGTTCGCCTCGCGGGCCTGCTCGAACTCGTCCAGGATGCTGACGAACTGGCCGAAGTGAGCGGATTCCCAGTGCCCGCGCGGGCCCTCGCCCTGTTCCAGGATCTCGTCGATGGCCCGCTGCGCCGAGGCCAGGTCGGTCACCGCGACCAGTTCGGGCCAGCGGAAGTGCTGCTCCGTCGCCTGGGCCCGCGGCGGCCCGACGAACAGCCACTTCTCGCCGTACTTGGCGCACAGGCGCGCGAAACCGGCCTCGATCGACCGGTACATGTGCCCGACCGTCGCGAAGTCCTGCCCGCGCGGCACGATGTCGCTGGCCATCATGTGCGGCGCGGCGCGGCCGAACGCGGCGAGCCCGTCCCCGTCGTGCAGGTCCATGCCCTCGGGACGCTCGAGGAACATGAAGTGCCGCAGCGCATGCTCCCCGAACGGCAGCAGCGCCAGGTGAACCCCCGCGGGATAGTGACTGGCCGGGTGGGGGAAGTTCGGCCGGGACAGGTGCGGCGCGGAGCCGACCGCGGACAGCAGGTTCTGCACCAGCGCCAGGTGCAGCATCTCCTGCGTGGCGACGTGCGAAATGACCTTGCGCCAGCGCCGGGCGGCGGCCAGTTCTTCGGGCGTGAGGCCCTCGCCCTCGTCCTGCTTGAGGGTGAACGCCGCGAACAGGTACTGGCACATGATGCCGTGCTCCAGTTCGGCGGCCTCGCACAGCATGTAGATCAGCGCCTCGCGGTGCTCGATCACGAACGGTGCCTCCGGCGGGGCCAGGCCGCCCCGGGTGGCGATGACTTGCGCCAGCCGTCCGCGCTCGGTGGTGGGCGGCGCGGCCGACTCGGGAGCGGGCGCGGCCCCCGTAGCGGCGGGCGTCGAAGCGGGCGTTTCGTCGTGACCGGTCATAGATTGCCCCCGTGCGGATCGGTGTGGCCTGCTGTTAGTTTCGCTGTCTGATACCCATTTGCCGGCCGCCATCCGGCCGACTTCGCGGGCGGCTTAATAGCTGGGCCGTTCGGTACGGCGGCGGATAGGATGCGCGCGCCATGAACGTCGAGTTGCGGCACATGAGGTATTTCGTGGCCGTGGCGGAGGAAGCGAGCTTCACCTCCGCGGCGGTTGAATCCAGCGTCGGGCGCACCGCCCAGGTCCCAGCATTCGTGGTCACCCTGATACCTCCCGGAGTAGCCGCTGTCGTGGCCATCTTCCGGCCCGGCTACGGCCGGACGCCAACACTTAACGCGGATACGGCCACAGCCCGTACCTGTAGCAGCCCTGGTCAGGTCCGTTCGGTATCGGATATTCCCTTCGCAGGACAGGCGCGGGCCGGCCACCGACCGGCGGCGGGTTGCGAGTTATCGGCGCGTTATCGGCGGCGGGCACGGAACATCCCCGCTTCGGGCATAGTTGGCCGGTGCGGGGCATCTCCCCGGGGGACAGGCGCACCGGAACAGCCAGAAAAGGAGGACGCGGCGGTGGTGGCGGCTCGGACGCGGATTCTGCTGGTGACGGGCAGCACGCGCGGTGGCTCAGCGAACACGGCGGCGCTGCGCACCATGCAGGCCGTCGCGTCCCGGCCGGTGGCCGCGGTGCTCTACGAGGGGCTGAGCAGCCTGCCCGCGTTCAACCCCGACGACGACCGAGAGCCGCTGCCTCCGGCCGCCGGGGAACTCCGGCAGCAGATCGCGGCCGCCGACGCCGTGGTGTTCTGCACGCCCGAATACGCGGGCACCCTGCCCGGGAGCTTCAAGAACCTGCTCGACTGGACGGTCGGCGGCGGCGAGATGTACGGCAAGCCGACCGCGTGGATCAACGTGGCCGCCCCTGGGCGGGGCGCGGGTGCCGAAGAGTCTCTGGCCAGCGTGCTCGGCTACGTCGGGGCGGCCGTCATCGAGAAGGCGTGCCGGCGGATCACGCTGCCCCGGCAGGCGGTGGGACCGGATGGCCTGGTCAGTGACCCGGGTTTCCGCGCCGAGGCCGCGCGGGTGCTGGACGACATCGTGAGCTCGGTCAGCTAGGGGCCAGCCGCCGTCAGGTGGCCAGGGTCGGCCGGCCGGGACCGGCGCGGCGGTCAGGTGCCGGTGGCGGCCGCGGCGAAGGCCCGCATGGACGGGAACTCCCAGTCCGGGGTGACATCGGCGGCTGGAGCCGGGGTGGCGCCCCAGCCGGGCCGGTCGTGGCGGCGATTGATCCAGACGGTGGGCAGGCCCGCTCGTTGCGCCGGAACGTGATCGTGGAACAGGCTCTGGGCGACGTGCAGTAGCCGGCCCTTCCCGACCCCGAGCCGTTCCGCCTCGGCCAGCAGGGCCTCGAAGTTAGGCGGCGCGGGTTTGTAGGAGCCGATGTCCTGGGCGGTCAGGATGCTGGTGAACGTCACCCCGAGGCGGCGGTTACTGGCCGCGAACGACTCCCGGTCCACGTTGGACAAGATGATGAGCTGGTAGCGCTCGCCCAGCGCGGTGAGCGCGTCGTGGGAGTCGCCGAACGCCGGCCAGTCCGGCACGGACCGGCCGAGCCGCTGCGCATCCTCCTGCGTGACCTCCACTCCCAGGTCCACGCCGAGGTCGCGCAGGCTGCGCTCGAGGATAAGCGGGTAGAGATCGCCGGGATGTTCGGCTTCGGCACGGGCTTCGTGGCCCGAATAGGCCGTCAGTAGGGCCTCATCGGTGATGTCGAGATCCCGGGACTGTGCCCACGGGCCGAGCACGGCCGCGATCCCGGCCTCCCAGTCGATCAGGGTCCCATAGCAGTCGAAGCTCAGCGCGTCGAAGTCCGACGGGTCCACGATCACTCCCGCGGTTCGGTGGCTGGCGGCCCGGCCGAGGGCGGTTTGGCGGCCGGCGGCTTGGCGGCCGGGGCCTTGGCGGCCGGCGGCTCGTCCTGGTCGGCCGCGGGATGTTCCACCAGGGCCAGAATCCGGCTGGCCATGAACCGGGCCGTCCGCACCGGCGAACCGCTGCGGGTCACCTCACTCACCTCCACGACGCCGCGCCGGTTTGCGATGTCGACCCGCCGCCCGGCCTTGGTCGCGGTCACCTCATACGTCCGCGCGCCCTCGCCCGCGTCGATCACGATCTCAACCCGGTCACCCTTCACGCCGCCTCCAGCAGGATCCGCAGGGACCGAACTTCGATTCGATTTTTACCCTAACGCCCCGACCGAAAACGGCTGTGTGACCGCAATGGGCGAGGGGCGAGCGCCAGGAAGTTACAGCCGGGTCTCAGTTGCGGGTGAAACGTGGCCAGAGTCAGGCGAAGGGCTGGCTTCCGGGGGCCACACGGTCAGCGCGGCGCGGCTACCCGGCCAGCGCGCGGCGGCTATCCGGCCAGCGACGGCAGCTTGCTCAGGGCGGCGTCGATCCGGTCCTGCGAGAGCTCGAGGTCGTCCATCTCGCCGGACAGGTAGCGCTGGTAGGCGGACATATCGAAGTGGCCGTGACCGCATAGCGCGGTCAGGATGACCTTTTCCTCGCCGGTCTCGGCGCACCGCTTGGCTTCCTCGATGACCGCGGCGAGCGCGTGCGTCGGCTCCGGCGCGGGCACGATGCCCTCGGCCCGTGCGAAGGTCACGCCCGCAGCGAAGCATTCCCGCTGCGGCTTGGCGACCGCCTCGAACAGACCTAGTTCGTAGGCGTGCGACAGCAGCGGCGACATGCCGTGGTAGCGGAGGCCGCCGGCGTGGATCGGGTCGGGGACGAAGTCGTGGCCGAGCGTGTGCATCTTCAGTAGCGGTGTGAACCCGGCCGTGTCGCCGAAGTCATAGCCGTAATGGCCGCGGGTGAACGACGGGGACGCGGCAGGCTCGACCGCCCGGAAGACGGGACTGATGCGCCCGGCCAGCTTCTCCCGGAGGAACGGGAAGACGAGGCCGGCGAAGTTCGATCCGCCGCCCGTGCAGCCAACGATCAGGTCGGGCCCGGCCTCGCCGGCCGCCTGGAACTGCTTGATGGCCTCCTCGCCGATCACGGTCTGGTGCAGCAGAACGTGGTTGAGCACACTGCCCAGCGCGTAATGGGTGTCCGCGCTGCCGCCGGCGACCTCCACGGCCTCACTGATCGCGATGCCGAGACTGCCGGGTGAGTCAGGGTCGTCGGCCAGCACCTTGGCGCCGGCGGTGGTCTCCCGGGACGGACTGGCGTGCACGGTGGCACCCCAGGTTTCCATCAGCGTCCGGCGGTAGGGCTTCTGGTCATAGGAGGCGCGCACCATCCAGATCTCGCACGCCAGGCCGAACTGCGCGCACGAGAAGGCCAGCGCGCTCCCCCACTGGCCGGCTCCGGTCTCGGTGGTGATCCGCCGGGCGCCATCGGCCGCGTTGTAGTACGCCTGCGGCACGGCGGTGTTCGGCTTGTGGGACCCGGCCGGGGACACTCCCTCGTACTTGTAGTAGATGCGGGCCGGGGTGTTCAGCGCCTTTTCCAGCCGATGGGCCCGGTAGAGCGGGGTCGGCCGCCACAGCCGGTAGACGTCCAGCACCTCCTCGGGGATCGGCACGTACGAATCCGCCGTCACTTCCTGGGCAATCAGCGCCATCGGGAACAGCGGCGCCAGATCTTGCGGGCCGACCGGCTGCAGCGTGCCCGGGTGCAGCGGAGGGGGTGGTGGCGAGGGAAGGTCGGGGATGACGTTGTACCACTGCCGGGGGAGTTCCGACTCATCGAGCGTGATCTTGGTACGGCCGGTCATTGGCCCTCCCCTGGGTACGCCGGTCATTGGCCCTCCACTGGTACGCCGGTCATTGGCCCTCCACTGGTACGCCGGTCATTGGCCCTCCACTGGGTAGGTTAAGTGGTTTTCATCAGACATACGACCAGAGGCCGCCCGTGGTCGGCAAGCCTGCCAGGTGCCTGACCGGACGAAGACCGGTCGTGGTCGGGCGTAGTCAATGCAGGCCGGGGCCGAAGACCGGGCCCGTGAACCGCGAACCTCAACTGCTTGCCTCCTTAACCGGACCTAAGTAGCTGGAATCTCCCGCCTTCACTTCAGGCGGGAGAGGATGTCAACGGAAGCCCCAGGTGAGCAGGTGCTCGGCGTCGCTGAAGCTCACGGCGCGCCCGGTAGGTGAACTGTCCAGGACGACGCCGACGAGGACACGCGAGCCGCGCTGCGCTTCGAACAGCACGCAGTAGCCGGCCCCCTGCGTCCAGCCCGTCTTGATCCCGATAACCCCGGGATAGGTGCGGAGGAGCCGGTTGGTGTTGTGCCAGATGTAGGAGTGGCGCCCGGGACCAGAACCGAGGTGGTAACGGCTCTGACTGACGATGGCGCGGAAGACCGGGTAGGCCATGGCGGCGCGGCCGATGAGCAGCAGGTCGCCCGGGGTCGAGTAGGTGGAGTATTCGGTGGGCAGCGGCAGGCCGTCGAAATTCGAGAAGTGCGTGCGGCCCAGGTGCATCTGCCCGGCCAGCGCGTTCATCTTCGCCACGAACGGCGTTAGGCCGGGCCCGTACGCGCTGGCCAGGACGTACGCGGCGTCACAGCCGGAGGGCAGCAGCATGGCCTCCAGCAGTTGCCGGACGGTGAGCCGGTCGCCGGCCTGCAGCCCCGCGCTGCTGCCGCCGTGCGCGCCGACGTAGGAGACGGCCGCCCCCGGGACGGTGAGGACCCGGTCCAGGCCACCAGCGCGCAGCACCACGAGCGCGGCCACGACCTTGGTAATGCTCGCGATCGGGCGCTTCGTGTCCAGTGCCCGGCTCCACAGCAACCTGCCGGTCGCGGCGTTTTCCAGCGCCGCCCCGCTGGCCTGCACCCCGGAGGGCGCCGCCGCACGGACGGCCGCGGTAGCGTGGGCCGGCGTGCGGTGGGCGACCGGTGTGGTGCGGGCGGCGGGCGCCGCGAGGGCAGGCCGGGCGGGTACGGCCCAGCCGATCAGGACTGCCGCGGCCGCGGCAGCGAGGGCGAGGCGGCCCGGCAGGCGCATATTGCTCCCTGTTATTCAGCCGTTACCCAGATGGCGGTAAAGCGTGAACATCCTGGCAGCGGACGGAGCGCCGGGCAAGCACCTCGGGCAATCTGGGCCGGGATGGCCAGGGGCCGGGATGGCCAGGGGCCGGGATGGCCAGGGGCCGGGATGGCCAGGGTGGCCTGGCAGGCGGCCGGGGTACTGTCGACCGTGTGGGCGACGATGGCGCATACGTACGCGATACCCGGTACCTGAACGCGCGGATCACGGCGGACGGCCGGGACGGCTGGCCGGTCGAGCCCGGACGGTACCGGCTGGCGGTGGCGCGGGCATGCCCGTGGGCCAACCGGGCGATCATCGTCCGGCGGCTTCTGGGCCTGGAGAACGCGATATCGATGGCGATGGCGGGCCCCGTGCATGACGAGCGGAGCTGGACCTTTGACCTCGACCCGGGCGGCCGGGACCCGGTGCTCGGCATCGAGCGGCTCGCGGACGCGTACGAGAAAGCCGTGCCGGGCTACGACTGCGGTGTCACCGTGCCGGCCATCGTCGACATCCCCACCGGCGCCGTGGTGACCAACGACTACCCGCAGATCACGCTGGACCTGGAGACCGAATGGACGGCGCAGGCGCGTGACGGCGCTCCAGACCTGTACCCGGAGAAGCACCGGGACGAGATCGACGAGGTGGCCGCGCTCGTCTACAAGGACGTCAACAACGGCGTCTACCAGGCCGGCTTCGCGAGGTCACAGCACGCGTACGAGGCGGCCTACCGGCGGTTGTTCAAGCGGCTGGACTGGCTCAGCGAGCGGCTGGCCAGCCAGCGCTACCTGGTCGGGGACACGATCACCGAGGCCGACATCCGGCTGTTCACCACGCTGGCCCGGTTCGACGCCGTCTACCACGGCCACTTCAAGTGCAACCGGTCCAAGCTGTCGGAGATGCCGGTGCTGTGGGCCTACGCGCGCGATCTGTTCCAGACGCCGGGGTTCGGCGACACGATCGACTTCGTCCAGATCAAGGAGCACTACTACCTGGTGCACCGGTCGATCAATCCGACCGGGATCGTTCCGGTGGGCCCGGACCTGTCCAACTGGCTGACGCCGCACGGCCGCGAAGGCCTCGGCGGACGTCCGTTCGGCGATGGCACACCGCCCCCGCCGCCACCACCTGCGGAGGCCGTGCCATCCGGGCACGGTGCTGCCTGAGAACCCCGCCGCCTGACGAGCACGCAAAGCCCGGGCCTGGCGGAGGTCCTCGCCAGGCCCGGGCCGCTTCAGCGGAACCTCGGCCCCAACGCTCGAGATCCCGGGAGGGCGGGGGCGGGAAACGGTCGCGCAGGAAAGCCGGGGGGGCTAAGTCGCGCCGGCGGCGGCGCGGAGGCGGCGGAACTCGGCGGTGATGTCGGCCAGCGGCCAGTGGGCGTTCAGGCCGCTCGGATTGGGCACGACCCACAGGCGGGTGGCGCCGATCGTCTCGGCCCGCGGCCCGACCTGGGCATCTTTCTTACCGAACGCAGCCCGGTAGGCGGTTACCCCGGCCACGGCGACGATACGCGGCTGATGCCGGGCCACCAGGTCCGCGAGCTGGGCGCCGCCGACCTGGAGTTCTTCGCGGGTGAGTTCCGAGGCCTGCGCGGTGGCGCGGGCGACCAGGTTGGTGATGCCCAGCCCGTATTCGGCCAGCAACTGCTGCTCGCCCGGGGCCAGCAGGCGGGGGGTGAAGCCCGCGGCGTGCAGCGCGGGCCAGAACCGGTTGCCCGGGCGCGCGAAGTGGTGGCCGGTCGCCGCCGAGTACAGGCCGGGGTTGATGCCGCAGAAGAGGACGCGGAACGGCTGGCCGGGCGCGGGCAGCACGTCCGGGACCGTGCGGGTCCGGGCCGCCTCCAGGTCAAGACCGCGGTATGAGGTCCTGCGGGCGGGCGGCACCCGATCACGCTACCGCCACTGGTCATTCACCGACGGCGCGTCGATGCGCTCGCGGATCAGGTCGGCGTGCCGGTTGTGGCGGGCGTAGTCCCCGATCATGTGCAGGTGGACCCAGCGCAGGCTGATATCACGCCGCCGCCGGCTGGTGGAACGGGCGGAATATGCCGATAAAATGCGATGGCGCAGCGCAGAAACGAAAACATCCCAAAATGGCAACGCGCGTTAGGACCCCCCGGTTGGGTGGAATCATGAGCCGGACCAAACTGGCGGCCAGGCCACCGCGGCTGTCCGCCACTTCGTGCTCTTTACACAGATGGGGCCGGCGGAGTTCCAATGCGCATCGGATCGGTTCTTCTCATTGTCTGGCTCATCATCGGCGCCATCGCCGCCGGGCAGCGTGGCTATTACAACGGGACGATCGCCAGCTGCACTAAGGCGAGCACCATCGTGGTGACGATCCTGGCCGGCCCGCTTAACTACGTCGGCGTGAACCCCAAGGTCGTATGCGAGGTGCCACAGCCCAGCAAGTAGCCCGGCCCGGGTGACGCGGGTCCGCAGCATACGGGCCCCGGCCCGGGTGACGCGGGTCCGCAGCACACGGGCGCGTCGGGCAGCATGGGAGAGTGACGCAGCTGGCGGACGGCCCGTACGGGGCCGGTGTGCGCCCGGGGCTCCCCGGGCAGGAGCGGCCGGTAGGTGGGGTGGAGGCGGAGCCGGGACCCTTCGGGCAGGCGGGCCCGGGGGGTGGGGTGGACGCGTACCCAGGACCGTTCGGCATGTTGATTGATCTCGTCCGGGACGGCGGGGTCGTGTTGCTGAGCGGCGCCGGGCTGTCGACGGAGTCGGGCATTCCCGACTACCGCGGGCCGACCGGGCAAGCGCGGCGGGCCGAGCCGATGACCTACCAGACGTTCGTGGGCGGCGCGGCGGCGCGGCAGCGGTACTGGGCACGCAGCCACGTCGGGTGGCGGCACGTGGCGCGGGCCGCCCCGAACGCCGGGCACCGCGCGGTCGCCGAGCTGGAGCGGCTCGGGCTGGTGACCGGCATCATCACGCAGAACGTGGACGGCCTGCATCAGGCGGCCGGCGCGCGGCAGGTGATCGAGCTGCACGGCAGCCTGGACCGCGTGCTCTGCCTGACATGCGGGCAGCGCTCCGGCCGCGGCGAGCTGGACGAGCGGCTGCGCGCGGCCAACCCTGGCTGGCTCCGGTACGCGGGCGGCGCGGTCACCGCGATCAACCCGGACGGCGACGCGGTGCTGGGCGACGGGTCGGTCGAGCGCTTCGGGGTGGTGGACTGCCGGCAGTGCGGCGGGCTGCTCAAGCCGGACGTGGTGTTCTTCGGCGAGAACGTGCCGCGGTCCCGGGTGGACGGCTGTTACGCGCTGGTCGACCGGGCCGGGGCGCTGGTCGTGCTGGGCTCCTCGCTGACCGTGATGTCGGGCTACCGGTTCGTTCGGCAGGCGGCGAAGCTCCAGATCCCGGTGGTGATCATCAACCAGGGACAGACCCGGGGCGACGCGCAGGCGGTGGCCACCATCGACGCGCCGCTCGGCCCGGCCCTCACCGCCCTCGTGCGGCGGCTCGGCGCGCCTGGCTTAGCGTCCACGGCGCCTGACGACACCACCACCCGCGCTTGGCTTCAGGGGAGACAAGCGAATTACGCAAGTCCACGCCGGTCTGTTTGTCGATCCCTCGACGGGAAGGACGTACACGGGAGCCCCGCAACCGGCGGTGAGCTCCAGCATCGGGCGCCCGGGACCACTAGTGCTTGCAATAGCGCTTGCTATAGTACGCGCTCGGGCGCACCGGCAGTAACGACCGCGCATATCCATGTTCTGCGGGGTTGTGCACGGACGGGAACAGCCGGTTACGCTGCCTGCCATGGCCCCGTCGAATTCCCGCCCGGCTTTCGATGCCCGGCCACCGGCCCGCGTCCCGGCTGGTCTTCTCGCCGCTCTGGCGGCCTGCTGCCTGCTGGCGGTGATCGCGCTCGCCATCGCGATTCACGGCGGCCCGGCGCCGGCCGCGGCCGGGCTGGCACTCGCCATTCTGCCCATTCCGGTGGTGATGGCCGGGGTGCTTTTCCTGGACCGGCTGGAGCCCGAGCCGCCGACGCTGCTAGCCGCCACGTTCGGCGCGGGCGCCGCGCTGGCCGCGCTGCTCGGCTTCATCGGGCACACCCTGGGCAATCAGCTGATCACCACGCCCGAACTGGGCCCGAAGTCGGGCCTGGTGGCCACGTCGCTGGGCGCCGCGTTCGTCGGGGCGCTGATCGCCGAGACCCTCAAGGGCGGCATCCTGGTCGCACTGCTGCGCTACCAGCGGGCCGAAATCGACGGGGTCAGCGACGGCGTAGTCTACGGGGCCATGGTCGGCCTCGGCTTCGCGCTGGTGTCGAACCTGTTCGCCTACGTGCAGGCCGAGCGCAGCGGGCTGAACGCACTCGTCTCGGCGTTCTTCCAGCGCGGGCTGCTGACGCCGTTGTGGGATCCGCTGTTCACCTCGATGATCGGGCTGGGGGTCGCCTACGCGGCCATGCGGCCGTGGCGGCGCGGCCGCTGGGCCGTGCTGGCGGGCTGGGTGCTGGCCGTCCTGCTGCACACGCTGTGGGATGACTCGTTGCGCGCGGGCGCGGCCCGCATCGCCGTGGTGTACGTGATCCTGCTCGGCGCCTTCGTGGTGCTGCTGGTCGCGATGGTCCGTGACCGCCGCCGCATCGTCGGGCTGATGAGGGAGTGCCTCAAGCGTTTCCAGGACCCGGCCGTGATGACCGCGGACGATGTGAAGATGCTGTCCGACCTGCGTGACCGCCGCATCGCGCGGCAATGGGCACGGCTGCATTGCGGCCTGCGCGGCGGGGAGACGATGGCCGGGTACCAGCTCACCGCCACCGAACTGGCGCTGGCGTACGACCGGGCGCAGCACGGACAGATGGAGCCGGGCGCGTTTGACATCCGGCGGGAACGCTCCCTGGACGCGATGCGGCAGGCGGCCGCCGTCCTGCGCGGGCGGCGGCCGAGGCCGCCGCAGCCGTCGTGGGCCCCGGATGGCACGTCCGCGATCTCGCCGCCGCGGCCGCACCGGCCGGCCGGACGGCCCCGGTCCAGGCCGGGCGGCGCCGACGGTGGCCCCACCGAGGAAGACGACGACTGATGGGTGGACCGATCCGGGCGGCCCCGGGCGCCTGAGGACGGGCGGATTGTCGGTGCCTCCCGGTAGAGTCCGGGGTATGGCACCAAGCAGTGACGGCACAACTCTGGCCAACCAGCCGGAGGCACTGGAGGACTACCGCCGGGAACTCACCGGCTACTGCTACCGGATGCTCGGCTCGGGATTCGAAGCCGACGACGCGGTGCAGGAAACGATGCTGCGGGCGTGGAAGTCGGCCGGGCAGTTCGAGGGCCGGTCCTCCGTAAGGTCCTGGCTGTACCGCATCGCCACCAACGTGTGCCTCGACATGCTCCGGGGGCGCCAGCGCCGGGCCCGGCCGATGGAACTCGGGCCGGCGTCGCCCCCCGACGAGTCGCTGCTGGGCCAGATGCTGCCCGAGCACATGTGGGTCTCGCCCATCGCGGACGAGCGCATCCTGCCCGTGGACGCCGATCCGGCCGAGATCGTCGAGGCGAAGGACACCATCCGGCTGGCGTTCGTCACCGCCCTGCAGCATCTGCCGCCGCGGCAGCGGGCGGCGCTGATGCTGTGCGAGGTGCTGCGCTTCCAGGCGACCGAGGTCGCCGAGCTGCTGGGCACGACCGTGCCCGCGGTCAACAGCGCGCTGCAGCGCGCCCGCACCACGCTCGCCGCCGTCCCGGCCGACTCCCGGCCGCACGACCTGCGGGCTGACCACGCCGAGCTGCTCAACCGGTACGTCGACGCCTTCCAGCGGTACGACATGTCCGCCCTGGTCGGGCTGCTGCACGAGGACGCCGTGCAGTCCATGCCGCCGTACGCGATGTGGGTCCAGGGCGCGGCGGACATCACCACGTGGATGGTGCAGCCCGGTCCCAGCGCCTGCCGCGGCTCGCGCCTGACCCCGGTGCACGCCAACGGCAGCCCGGCGTTCGGCCAGTACAAGCCAGATCCCAAGGGCGGTCTCGCCCCCTGGGCCCTGCAGGTGCTGGAGATCACCGACGGGCGGATCGCACGGATGACGCTGTTCCTCGACACCGCCGCGCTCTTCCCGTCGTTCGGCCTGCCCGCTCACCTTCCGTAGGCCACGGTCCGTGGGCACGCGGTAGGCTTCCCCGGCCGGGCAACCGTCCCGGCATTTCCGGCGGCGGCCGGGCAGTTAACACGTCGGCTACGGGCGGCGGGTCCCGGTCATTCGGACGGTCTGTTACCGGTAAAGATACGGGGTAAGCCGGGCAGGCATCTGAAGGGACGAACATGCGGGACGGCGGACTATCGGCGGAGCGGCTCAAGCGCCTGCACGACGTGATGACGGGTTACATCGAACGGGGCGAGGTGCCTGGGCTCGTGACGCTGGTCGCGCGCCGTGGCGAGGGCCACGTCGACGCGATCGGCGCGATGGCCGCGAGCGCGGAAGAGCCGATGCGCCGCGACACGATCTTCCGCATCTCCTCCATGACCAAGCCGGTGACCGCCGCCGCGGCCATGATCCTGATCGAGGAATGTGCTATCCGCCTGGATGAACCGGTGAACCGGCTGCTGCCCGAGCTGGCCGACCGCCGGGTCCTCAGGCGGCCGGACGCCGACCTCGACGACACCGTGCCCGCCTACCGGCCGATCACCGTCCGGGACCTGCTCACATTCACCCTGGGCATAGGCATCGTCGCGGCCGCGCCGGGCACGGTCCCGATCGCCGATGCCCTGTCCGAGCTGGAACTCGGGCAGGGCATGCCGAGCCCACAGGCACCGCCCGTGCCGGACGAATGGATCCGCCGCCTCGGCAGCCTCCCGCTGATGCACCAGCCGGGCGAGCGCTGGATGTACAACACGGGCTCCGACGTCCTCGGCGTGCTGATCGAGCGCGCCGCGGGCCAGCCGTTCGAGACGTTCCTCAAGGAGCGGATCTTCGGCCCGCTGGGGATGACCGACACCGGGTTCGACGTCCCGTGGGACCACACCGGGCGGCTCGCGACGTCCTACCTGATCGACCCCAGCAGCGGCGCGGCGGTCGTCTACGACGAGCCGGGCCAGGGCCAGTGGAGCCGCCTGCCCTCGTTCCCATCGGGTGGCGGGGGGCTGGTCTCCACCGTCGACGACTTCCTTGCCTTCGCCGACATGCTGCGCGGCAAGGGGGTCAGCCGAGGGGAGCGTATCCTGTCCCGGCCGTCGGTGGAGTTCATGACGAGCGACCAGCTCACCCCCGAGCAGAAGGCCGCGTCCGGGCTCGTTCCCGGTTTCTTCCGGGTGCACGGATGGGGGTTCGGGGTCGCAGTGGTCACCGAGCGCACCGAGGTGGCCAAGTCGGTCGGCACCTACGGCTGGGACGGCGGCATGGGCACGTCCTGGTACAACGACCCCGCCGAGGACCTCACCATGATCCTGATGACGCAGCAGGCGTGGGCCTCCCCTATCCCGCCCCGTCTCTTCCAGGACTTCTGGACCGCCACCTACCAGGCCATCGCCGACTGACCGCGGCCCGGTCAGGCCACAGGGCAGGACTCCCACGCCCGGCGGCCCCGGCGGGCCGGGGGCGGCATAAGGGGGCGAGCGAGGTGGTTACCCACGATGAACAGGTAACCGCAGGTGACAAGCGGGGACTTCCGCCCTGCCCTGCTGCCGTAGGTCTATGGCGGGCGCTGCCGCTGCGCTCCGTTTCCTCCCTGCTGGGGATGCCTTGCGGCAGTGGTTCCCCGGGCTGCCCTAGCTGCTCAGGCTCCCGGATTCGGGGTACCCCGGCAGGCCGGCGCCCGCCAGGGCGCAACCAACGAGATGACGACCGCATCTGATGAATGGCGAGACGATGAGCTCTGACCATGACGCCAAGTCCGTCAAGCGCTGGCGGGAGATGCTGGCCAGCGAGCGGGACGCGGCCGCGCTGTACTCACGGCTGGCCGACGCGGAGACCGGCGAGCGCCGGGACATCTTCCACGAGCTGGCGTCGATAGAGCTGAAGCACGCCGCGCACTGGGAGGGCAAGCTGCGCGAGGCGGGCGCCGAGATTCCCGCCCACGGGGGCCCCAGCCTGCGCACCCGCCTGATCAGCACGGCCGCGAGCAGGCTGTCGGTGAAGACCGTCCTGCCGCTGATCGAACGGGCCGAAAAGGCCGACGCCGGCATGTACGACAACGACCCGGACGCCGCCCCGGGGATGGCGGCGGACGAGCGCGGGCACGCCCGCACCCTCGCGCACCTGATGGACGGCGGCCGCCCGGACCCCCAGGCGCAGATCCGGCGGCGCGAACCGTGGCACCGCGGTGACCGGTCCGGCACGCTGCGGGCCGGGGTGTTCGGCGTCAGCGACGGCCTGGTCTCGAACGCGGCCCTGGTGATGGGCTTCGCCGGGTCCGGCACCTCGCGCATGGTGACGCTGCTGGCCGGCATCGCGGGCCTGCTGGCTGGATCGTTCTCGATGGCCGCCGGCGAGTACGTGTCCATGTCGAGCCAGCGCGAGATGTACCAGCGGGAGATCTCGCTGGAACAGGCCGAACTGGAGGAGAAGCCGGAGGAGGAGCACGCCGAACTGGTCCTCATCTACCGGGCCAAGGGCCTGTCCCGCGCGGACGCCGAGAAGCTCGCCGACCGGATCATGTCCGACCGCGACGTGGCGCTGGACACGCTGGCCCGGGAAGAACTCGGACTCGACCCCGACGATCTCGGCTCACCGTGGGGCGCCGCGCTGTCGAGCCTGTTCGCCTTCGCCATCGGCGCGTTCGTCGTGGTGATCCCCTACCTGGCCGGGAGCGGCACGGCCGCCTTGCTGGCCGCGATCGTGCTGGTCATCGCCTCCCTCTTCGGCGTCGGTGCGAGCATCGGCGCGCTGAACGGGCGCGGCGTGATCCGCTCCGGCCTGCGCCAGGTCATCGCGGGCGCGATCGCCGGGGCGATCACCTACGGCGTCGGCCACCTGATCGGCGCGCACGTCTCCTGACGGTACTGCGCTCAGCCCCGGCCCGGTCAGCCCCGCACGGTCAGCCCCGGCCCGGTCAGGCCCGCACGGTCAGCCCCGGCCCGGTCAGGCCCGCCCGGTCAGCCCCGGCCCGGTCAGGCCCGCCCGGTCAGCCCCGGCCCGGTCAGGCCCGCCCGGTCAGCACTGTGCGACGATGACCGGGTGCAGGTACTGCGAACGCCGGAGGACCGGTTCACCGGCCTGCCGGATTTTGCCTACCCGCCGCGCTACGCCGACCGCGGCGGCCTGCGGATGGCCTACGTCGAGGCGGGGCCGCCGGACGGCGAGGCCGTCCTGCTGCTGCACGGCGAACCCACCTGGTCGTTCCTCTACCGCACGGTGATGGCCGTGCTGGCCGGCCACGGGCTGCGGGCAATCGCCCCGGACCTGATCGGCTTCGGCCGTTCGGACAAGCCCGGGCGTCCGGACGATCACAGCTACGCGCGGCACGTGGAGTGGGTCCGCGCCCTCGCCTTCGACCACCTGAACCTGCACGGGGTGACCCTGGTCGGGCAGGATTGGGGCGGCCTGATCGGACTCCGCCTGGTCGCCGAGTACCCGGACCGGTTCGCGCGCGTGGTGGCGGCCAACACCGGGCTGCCCACGGGTGACGAGCCGATGCCCGCGGTGTGGTGGCAGTTCCGCGGGGTCGTGGAGCGGGCCGCCACCCTCGACGTGGCGCGGCTCGTGCAGGCCGGCTGCCGGACGACGCTGCCGGCACGGGTGCGGGCGGCCTACGCGGCGCCGTTCCCGGACGAGTGCTTCGTGGCGGGACCGCGCGCGATGCCGACCATCGTGCCCACCGCGCCGGACGATCCGGCCACCGAGGCCAACCGGGCCGCGTGGCAACGGCTGCGCGCGTGGGACCGGCCGTTCCTGGTCGCGTTCAGTGACGGGGATCCGATCACCGGCTCGATGGCGGCCGTCCTGAAACGCGAGATCCCCGGGACCGCCGGCCGCGAGCACCCAATCATCACGGGCGCCGGCCATTTCCTCCAGGAAGACGCCGGTGGCCGCCTCGGCGAAGTGATCGCCGATTTCGTCCGCGCGGACGGCTGAAGAGCCCGAACGGACCTAGCGGGACGGCGACCAAGGCCGGGCGAGGCGCTCATACCGGCCGACCGGTCACGGTGGTGCGCTGGACCAACTACGTCCGGGCCTGCCGGCGCGGGCCGGCCCGGACGTCACGATCAGGCGCGGTCGAACCGGTCGAGGTTCATCACCTTGTCCCACGCCGCGACGAAGTCGTTCACGAACTTCTCCCTCGCGTCATCGCTCGCGTAGACCTCCGCGAGCGCGCGCAACTCGGAGTTCGACCCGAAGACGAGGTCGGCGCGGCTGCCGGTCCACTTGACCTCGCCAGTGGCGGCGTCGCGCCCCTCGAACGTGTTCGCGTCCTCGGACGTCGCCTTCCACGTCGTGCCCAGGTCGAGCAGGTTGACGAAGAAGTCGTTGGTCAGCGACCCGGGGGTGGAGGTGAGGACCCCGAGCTTCGACCCGTCGTAGTTCGCGCCCAGCACGCGGAGACCACCGACGAGGACCGTCATCTCGGGGGCGCTCAGGGTGAGCAGGTTGGCCTTGTCGAGCAGCAGGTACTCGGCCGGCAGCCGGGTGCCCTTCCCGACGTAGTTCCGGAACCCGTCCGCCTCGGGCTCCAGGTTGGCGAACGACTCCACGTCGGTCTGCTCTTGCGACGCGTCGCCGCGCCCCGGCGTGAAGGGGACCTCAACGTCAAAGCCGGCGTTCTTGGCGGCCTGCTCGACGGCCGCGTCGCCCGCCAGCACGACCAGGTCCGCCAGCGAGACCTGCTTCCCGCCGGTCTGGCCAGCGTTAAAGGACTGCTGGATGCCCTCCAGGGTGCGCAGCACCGTCGCCAGCTGGTCGGGGTGGTTGACCTCCCAGCCGTTCTGCGGCTCGAGGCGGATGCGCGCACCGTTGGCGCCGCCCCGCTTGTCGCTGCCCCGGAAGGACGAGGCCGACGCCCACGCGATGGACACGAGCTCGGGCACCGACAGGCCCGAGGCGAGGATCTGGCCCTTGAGGGCGGCGATGTCCGCCGCGTCGATGAGCTCGTGCGTCACCGCCGGAACGGGGTCCTGCCAGATCAGCGTCTCGGACGGGACCTCCGGTCCCAGGTAGCGGACGATCGGGCCCATGTCGCGGTGGGTCAGCTTGAACCACGCGCGGGCGAAGGCGTCCGCGAGCGCATCCGGGTCCGCCAGGAAACGCCGCGAGATCGGCTCGTAGATCGGGTCGAACCGCAGCGAGAGGTCGGTGGTCAGCATCGTCGGAGGGCGCCGCCGCGACGGGTCCTGGGGGTCGGGAACGGTGCCCGCCCCGGCCCCGTCCTTCGGCTGCCACTGGTGCGCGCCCGCCGGGCTCTGGGTCAGCTCCCACTCATAACCGAAGAGGGTCTCGAAGAAGCTGTTGTCCCACTTGGTCGGCGTGCTGGTCCACGTGACCTCGAGACCGCTGGTGATCGCGTCGCGGCCCTTGCCGCTGCCGTACGTGCTCTTCCAGCCCAGGCCCTGCTGCTCGAGCGGGGCCGCCTCGGGGTCGGGGCCGACCGCGTCCGCGGGGCCGGCGCCGTGCGTTTTGCCGAAGGTGTGGCCGCCCGAGATCAGGGCGACCGTCTCCTCGTCGTTCATCGCCATCCGGCGGAACGTCTCGCGGATGTCGCGGGCCGCGGCGAGCGGGTCCGGGTTGCCGTTCGGGCCCTCCGGGTTGACGTAGATGAGGCCCATCTGGACCGCGCCAAGCGGCTCCTCCAGCTCGCGGTTGCCGGTGTAGCGCTGGTCGCCGAGCCACTCGGTCTCGGGACCCCAGTAGACGTCCTCGTCCGGCTCCCAGGCGTCCACGCGGCCGCCGCCGAAGCCGAAGGTCTTGAAGCCCATCGACTCCAGCGCGACATTGCCGGTGAGGACTATAAGGTCGGCCCACGAGAGCTTCTGGCCGTACTTCTTCTTGACCGGCCACAGCAGGCGGCGGGCCTTGTCGAGGCTGACGTTGTCCGGCCAGCTGTTGAGCGGCGCGAAACGCTGCTGAGCGGCCCCGGCGCCGCCGCGGCCGTCGCTGATGCGGTAGGTGCCAGCGCTGTGCCACGCCATCCGGATCATGAGCGGGCCGTAGCGGCCGAAGTCAGCCGGCCACCAGTCCTGGGATGTCGTCAGCACCTCCGCTATGTCGCGCTTCACGGCAGGGAAGTCGAGGGTCTGGAACGCCTCGGCGTAGTTGAACTTCTCGCCCATGGGGTTGGCCACGGCGGGGTTCTTGGCCAGGATCTTCAGGTTGAGCTTGTTCGGCCACCACTCGCGGTTGGCGTCACCCATGGTGGGGTGAGTGAGGCCGTGCGGGACCGGGCACCCCTCGCTCTCCGGGGTCGCGTCTTCGACGACTACTGGATCATGGTTCTCAGTCATGGGAATCCTTCCGGGCTGGGCGGATCACGATGCTCAGGAACTGGGGGCGGTGGAACAGCCGGGGCACAGGCCCCAGTAGGTGACCTCGGCCTCGCCGACCGAGAAGCCGTGGTCGTCGGACGCGGTCAGGCAGGGCGCCTCGCCGACCGCGCAGTCGACGTCAGCGACGACACCGCACGACTGGCACACGATGTGGTGGTGGTTGTCTCCGACGCGTCCCTCGAACCGGGCCGGGCTGCCGGCCGGCTCGATGCGGCGAACGAGTCCCGCCGCGGTGAGCGCGTGCAGGGCCTCATACACGGCTTGCAGGGAGACATGGCCCACACGATCGCGCACCGCGGAGGTGATCGCCTCGACGCCGAGGTGGTCACCGTCCCGGACGGTCTCGAGAAGTGCGACGCGGGCGGCCGTCACCCGTAGGCCGGCACCGCGCAGCTCCTCGGCGGTGGTCTGAGCCTGGGGCGCGGTCATAGCGCCAAACTTATCTTCATAAACGCGAACGTTACAAGACAACGAATGGTTCAAGTCTAGTGCCGCGTCAGGTAACGATCCTGGATGATCGTGCCGAAATCACTGAACGAGCGGCCGGTGGCCCCCGGTCCGCCGGCCAAGAGCGTGTCCCCGGTCAACACCGCGCCGAGCCCGGCCGCGTAGCGGCAGCATGCCTGAGGGCCGGCCCGGACTACCATGGGAGGGAGCCGTACCGGAACCGCACCGAGAGCGAGGGCATTGGACACGACGCAGGGAACACCCGGACCGGAAGACTCTGGCGTCGTCGGCTACGGCCCGGCCGGCCCCACGGTCGTACGGATGCTGCTTGGTGCGCGGCTGCGCCGGCTCCGCCAGGCGGCGGGGATCACCCGGGACAGCGCGGGCACCGCGATCCGGGCGTCCGGCTCCAAGATCAGCCGTCTCGAGCTGGGCCGGACCGGTTTCAAGCAGCGCGACGTGTCCGACCTGCTGACGCTGTACGGGGTGGGCGACGAGGCCGAACGGGCGGTGCTGCTCAGCCTGGCCCGGCAGGCCAACACGGCCGGCTGGTGGCACTCCTATAGCGAGGTCCTGCCCCCGTGGTTCGAGCCCTACCTCGGGCTGGAGCAGGCGGCGGGCATCATCCGCAGTTACGATGTGCAGTTCGTCCCCGGGCTCTTGCAGACGCCCGACTACGCGGCGGCGGTAGCCCGGCTCGCGGACGGTATCTCAGAGCCCGACGTCCAGCAGCTGGTCGCGCTGCGGATGCGCCGGCAGCAGCTGCTGCACCGTGACAACCCGCCGCACCTGTGGGTGGTGATCGATGAGACGGCCCTGCGCCGCCCGATCGGCGGCCGGGCGGTCATGCTGGCTCAGGTCGACCACCTGATCAGGATGTCGCGCTTCCGCAACATCACGGTCCAGGTCATGCCGTTCAGCGCGGGCGGGCACGCGGGCGTGGGCAGCCAGATGATCCTGCTGCGGTTCCCCGAGGGCCTGCTCCCCAACCTCGTCTACCAGGAGCAGCTGGACAGCGCGATCTACCTCAAAAGGCCCGCCGACACGGTGCCCTACTGGAACATCCTGAACAGCGTGGCCACCGAGGCGCTGCCGCCCGAGCAGAGCACCGAGACGCTCCGCCGCCTGTCTGACCTGATCTAGCCGTCCGCTCCACTGCCAGCCCCGCCTCGCTGTCCTCGCCACGGCTGCTGCGACCCCCGCCCGGCCCGTGGGAGGCTCGGAGGAGCCACCTGGGCCCGCAGGGGCCGTACTTCGCGCCACGGGTGGACGGGCGGTACCTGCGGCTGCCCGACGACCCGGCCGCGCGGCACGCCGAGATCGCCAAGTACTCCGCCGCGGACGCGGACGCCTACGACGGCTACGAGGCGCACCTGCAGCGGATCGGCCGATTGCTGGGGCCGCTGCTGCATCAGATCCCGCCGCACCTCGGTTCGCGGCGGCCCGCGGACCTGTGGGCGCAGGCCCGGCTGCTGGCGCAGCTGCGGGCGGTCGACGAGCGCGGCTGGGTGGACGTGACCCGGCTGCTCACCGGGAGCATCGCCGACCTGCTCGACCGCTACTTCGAAAGCGACGCGGTGCGCGGCGTGCTCTCGGTCTCCGGCGTCATCGGCACCTGGGCGGGGCCGCGGTCGGCCGGGACCGCGTACGTGATGCTGCACCATCACGTCGGCGAGGCCGACGGGCAGGCGGGCGCGTGGGGGTTCCCGCGCGGCGGTATGGGCGGGGTCGCCGCGGCGATCGCATCCGCGGCCCGGTCGTTCGGCGCGGAGATACGGACCGGCGCGCAGGTCACCCGCATCCGCACGGCTGAGGGCCGGGCCTGCGGGGTGACCCTGGCCAGCGGCGAGGAGATCGACGCGGACGTCGTCATCACCACGGCGCACCCGCAGATCTCGTTCCTGCGCCTGCTCGATACGGCCGACCTGCCGCCGGAATTCGTCGCGGACATCCGGGGCTGGCAGACGCGCAGCGGGACCGTGAAGATCAACCTCGCGCTCGACCGGCTGCCGGTGTTCGCGGGCCACCCGGAATTCGACCCGCAGGTGCACGGCGGGACCATCGTGCTGGCCGAGAGCCTGGATGAGGTGGAGGCGGCCTTCCAGCAGGCGGTGGCGGGCGAGCCGTCGGCGCGGCCGTTCGCCGACATCTGTCGAGCCGGGGGTTAGAGCCGGGGGTAAGTAAATTGTAACCTTAACGGCAGTCCGGAATCGCCCGCATCTCCCTCCTTCCCCCGAAGGGCAAGTGCGGAGCAAAGGGGCCATGCCGTGTATTCCGTCGTGATTCAGCAACTCGCTCAATCGCCGGTCCAGGCGCCGGCGGCCAGTTCGGTCTGGGAGATGGCCGGCGTCATCGCGGCCGCCGGAGCGGTCGGAGGCGTCGTCAACGCGCTGCTCAGCAGCAGCAATGGTTACAGCATCCAGTGGCCTAAGGACAAGGGCGACATCCTCCAGCTCGGCGTCCTGGGCAACGTCCTGCTCGGCGCGTTCGCGGCGCTCATCACCTGGGGTCTGTACGGGCCGCTCAAGGACGCGGTGCTGCTGGGGTCCACGCCGACGGGCGGCCTTCCCGTCAACCTGACCGTGACGGCCGCGGTCGGGGCGGCCGTGGCCGGAGCCGGCGGGGCGCGGGTCGTCAGTAACGAACTCGACAAGCAGGTCCTCCGGGTGACGGCGGCCAAGGCGGCCCAGGAACCGCCCAACCCGCAGCTGGCGATGGACATCGCCACGCTTCCGCCCGCCACGGTGCTGGCCGGCACGATGGCGGCCAGTAAGGCGGCCACGGCCGGGACGGTCGCGGCCAGCACGGCGGACGAAACCGTCGCGCCCACGCCCGAGACGGTGGCCCCGCTGCGGCGAAAACAATGAGCGGCTTAACGCTTCCCCGCGGCTGAAGGCCGGGGGATTTCTGGCTCGGACCGCACACCGCCCGCGACCGGAAGGAGGCCAGAAGCATGTCTTACGTCGTCGGCACCAGCATGGCCGCGTTCTGCCATGGCCAGGATCGTCCTGGCGGCGTTCCGGTCCCGGTCGGCGGCATGGCCGCAGTCCGGGCACCGGAGGGTTCGTTCGGCGAGCGTGAGGCGGTCTTTGGCTCTTGTTCCGCACTCAGCGCACGTCATGGTGGTGTAGGCGGGCCGAACGAGCACCACCTTCCGGTCCGCCCGCTTGCCACGCTCGATCAGTTCCCGCTTCGCCGCACCGATCGCAGCGTCCGCGGCTTTGCGCGCCATCGTGGACTTGGCCAGGAACAGCGGCTTGAAGTCCTCCACGGCGATGGTCTGGTGGTGGTCCACGACCTGCCTGGCCCAGACGCGGGCGGCATGGGTGTTCTGCCGGGCGGCCTTCTTGTGCAGCTTCGCCGCGTCCCGGCGGGCCCGCCGGTAGCCGTTCGCCACGCCCGTGGTCACCGTGGTCGGCGACCACGCGACCTACCACAAGCGCCTCGACGCACCGCTGGAGTCCGACATCGACGCGCTGGCCGGATCGGTGTCCGGCTGGGTGCGGCGTTCACTGCGCAGCGCGGACGTGGCCGCCGACGCGGCCGAAGCCGCGGCGGCCGCCTCGACGGGCATGATCGCCACACTCATCCTGCCCGCCGACGTGTCCTGGTCCGAACCGGCCCAACCGGCCCCGGCGCTGCCGGTCCGCCCGCCGTCGCCGGTACCGGAGGAAGTGATCGCCGGCGCCGCGAAGGCGTTGCGCAGCGGCCAGCCGTGCCTGATCCTGCTGGGCGGGACCGCGGTGCGGCGGCCCGGACTCGAGGCGGCCAGCCGGATCGCCGGGGGTACCGGCGCGCAACTGCTGTGCGAGACGTTCCCGGCCCGGCTGGAGCGCGGCGCCGGCCTGCCGCCGGTTCCGCGGCTGGCGTACCTGGCCGAGATGGCGGCGGCACAGCTCGCGGGCACCCGGCACCTGATCCTGGCCGGGGCCCGGCCGCCCGTCTCCTTCTTCGCCTACCCGGGCCAGCCCAGCTCGCTGGTCCCCGCGGGCTGCGAGGTGCACACGCTGGCCGGCCGGGGCGAGGACGGGCCGGGCGCGCTGGCCGCCCTCGCGGACCTGGTCGCGGCGGAGGCGGCGCCGCACGCCCAGCCGGCGGAACGGCCCGGACGAGGACCCGGACTGCCGGACGGCGCCCTCACCGCGGAAAAGGCCTCAGCCGTGATCGGCGCCCTGCTGCCGGAGGGGGCGATCGTCAGCGACGAGTCGAACACGTCGGGCCTCGGACTGGGCCAGGCTACGGCCGGGGCCCCGGCGCACGATTGGCTCACGCTGACCGGCGGCGCGATCGGGCAGGGGCTCCCGCTGGCCGCCGGGGCCGCCATCGCGTGCCCGGACCGGCCCGTCATCGCGCTGGAAGCCGACGGCAGCGCCATGTACACGATCTCCGCGCTGTGGACCTACGCGCGGGAGGGTCTCGACGTCACCACGGTCATCTTCAGCAACCGCTGCTACGCCATCCTGGCCATGGAGCTGGAACGCGTCGGCGCGGCGGGCTCGGCCGGGGAGGCCGCGCGCAGGCTGCTGGACCTGTCCCGGCCCACGCTGGACTTCACCGCCCTGGCGGCCGGCCTGGGTGTGCCCGCGACCCGGGCCACCACCGCGGGTGAGCTCGCCGCCGGGCTGCGGCAGGCCCTGGCCGAGCCGGGCCCCCACCTCATCGAGGCTGCGCTGCCCTGACCGTTGTGCTGCCCTGACCGTTGTGCTGCCCTGACCGTTGTGCTGCCCTGACCACCGGGCGCCCTACCGGGCAGGATGGGGCCATGGACGTGGAGGATTTCCTGGCCGCAGCGAGTGAGCTGCTCGCGGTGCCGTCGACGGCGGACCGGCCCGCGGAACTGGAGCGGGCGCTCGGCTACGTGCTCGATTTCGTCGGGACCGGGTTCACGGTGGAGCGATTCACCTCGGCCGGCAAGCCGAGCGCGCTGGTGTACCCCGAGGGGCATGATGCTCCCGAACGGCCCCGCTTCCGGGTCATCCTCAACGCGCACCTGGACGTCGTGCCGGCTCCGCCGGAGCAGTTCCGGCCACGCCGCGACGGGATGCGGCTGTACGCGCGCGGCGCGCAGGACATGAAGGTGTCGGCGCTGGCCGAAGCGCTGGCCTTCCGTGAGCTGGCCGGCTCGGTGGGATACCCGCTCGCGCTGCAGCTCGTCACGGACGAGGAGGTGGGCGGGCGGAACGGGACGCGGTACCAGATCGAGCGCGGCGTCCGCGGCGAGTTCGTCGTCATCGGTGAGACCAGCGGCCTGCGGATCGTCACCGAGTCCAAGGGCATGCTCGGCGTCACGCTGCGGGCCAGCGGCCGTGGTGCGCACAGTGCCTACCAGTGGCTGGGTGACAACGCCCTGGTCAAGCTGAACCGCAGCGTGCATAACGTGCTAGCCCGCTATCCCGTCGCGACCGAGGAGGCGTGGCGGACCACGGTGAACGTGGCGCGGGTGCACACCCCGAACCAGGCCCGCAACCAGATCCCGGCGGAGGCCGAGGCGTGGCTGGACATCCGCTTCCCGCCCGAGGACACCGACCTGGGCGGGAAGACGGACGCGGAGATCGCCGCGTACCTGCAGAGCTTCTGCGAGCCGGGGGTCACGGCCGTCGTCGACCACCTGGACGCACCGCAGAACGCCGACCGCGGCCGGCCCGAGATCGCCCGGCTGGCGGAGGCGGCGCGCGCCCAGGGCTACCGGCCGGACTTCCTGCGCAAGCACGGGACCGGCGACGGGCGCTTCTACGGGGAAGCCGGCGTGACGGCAGTGGCGTTCGGCGTGGGCGGGCACGGCCAGCACGGGGCCGACGAGTACGCCGACATCACCACGATCGCGCCATACTACCGGGCGCTGACGCAGTTCCTTCAGGGCCCCGGGGCCGGCGAGGCGGACGGGGGGCCCCGGGGTTAGCGCCGGGCAGAGACACGGACTCGATGGCCGCGCTGACAGCCGCGGCCCGCCGGTCATCCCACTCGGCCGGCGGGCCGGATTGCTTAGCGGGGCTTAGGAATTCTGCGGCCGCTCCTGACGTTGCGGTGAGGCTGGGCGCGGTGACCCGCTGCTAAGGTCGCCGGGGCACGCCACGACTAAAACGCGGACCAGAACCCGGACCGGAACGGAGGGAGGAACGGATGACGCTGCTTGACGCGCTGCCCGCGACGCCGGATCCGGACGCCGTGTTCGGCGCCTTCGCGGACTGGGCGAGGCGGCAGGGGCTGAGCCTGTATCCGCACCAGGAAGAGGCGCTGATCGAGATCGTGTCGGGGTCGAACGTGATCCTGAGTACCCCGACCGGGTCCGGTAAGAGCCTCGTGGCCGCCGGGGCCCACCTGGCGGCGCTCGCCACCGGGCAGCGCACCTTCTACACCGCCCCGATCAAGGCCCTGGTCTCGGAGAAGTTCTTCGCGCTGTGCGAGACGTTCGGGCCGGCCAGCGTCGGCATGATGACCGGGGACGCGAGCGTCAACGCGTCGGCACCGATCATCTGCTGCACCGCGGAGATCCTGGCCAACATCGCGCTGCGGGACGGGGCGGACGCCGACGTTGGCCAGGTCGTGATGGATGAGTTCCACTTCTACGCCGACCCGGAGCGGGGCTGGGCGTGGCAGGTGCCGCTGATCGAGCTGCCGCACGCCCAGTTCCTGCTGATGTCGGCGACCCTGGGCGACGTCAGCTTCTTCGAAAAGGACCTGACCCGCCGGACCGGCCGCAGCACCGCAGTGGTCCGTTCGGACGCGCGGCCGGTCCCGCTGAACTTCCGCTACGTGACGACGCCGCTGCACGAGACGCTCCGGGAACTGCTCGAGACACACGAGGCCCCGGTCTACGTGGTGCACTTCACCCAGGCCGCCGCGCTGGAGCAGGCCCAGGCGCTGATGAGCATCAACGTCTGCACCCGCGCGGAAAAGGACGCCATCGCCGAGACGATCGGCCATTTCCGGTTCACGGCCGGCTTCGGGAAGACGCTGTCCCGGCTGGTCCGGCACGGCATCGGGGTGCACCACGCTGGCATGCTGCCCAAGTACCGGCGGCTGGTCGAGACGCTGGCGCAGGCCGGCCAGCTCAAGGTGATCTGCGGGACCGACACGCTCGGGGTCGGCATCAACGTGCCGATCCGGACCGTGCTGTTCACCGCGCTGTCCAAGTACGACGGGTCGAAGACGCGTCTGTTGCAGGCGCGGGAGTTCCACCAGATCGCCGGGCGGGCCGGGCGGGCCGGGTACGACACGGTCGGGACGGTCGTGGTGCAGGCCCCGGAGCACGTGGTCGAGAACACCCTGGCGCTGGCCAGGGCGGGCGACGACCCCAAGAAACGGCGCAAGGTCGTGCGCAGGAAGCCACCCGAGGGGTTCGTCTCGTGGGGCCAGCCCACCTTCGAGCGGCTGGTCGCGGCCGAGCCCGAGCCGCTGAAGTCCCGGTTCGCGGTCAGCCACGCCATGCTGCTGAACGTCCTGAACAGGCCGGGCGACGCGTTCGCCGCGATGAAGCATCTGCTGACCGACAACCACGAGGACCGCGCGGCGCAGCGCGCGCACATCCACCGGGCGATCCAGATCTACCGGGCGCTGCTGGCCGGCGGCGTGGTCGAGCGGCTGGACGAGCCCGACGAGCGGGGCCGGCGGGCACGGCTGACCGTGGACCTGCAGTTCGACTTCGCGCTCAACCAGCCGCTGTCGCCGTTCGCGCTGGCGGCGCTGGAGCTGCTGGACCGGGAGTCCCCCGCGTACCCGCTGGACGTGCTCTCGGTCATCGAGTCGACGCTGGACAATCCGCGCCAGGTGCTGTCCGCGCAGCAGTTCCGGGCCCGCGGCGAGGCGGTTGCGCAGATGAAGGCGGACGGCGTCGACTACGAGACCCGGATGGACCTGCTGGATTCGGTGACGTACCCGAAGCCGCTGGAGGACCTGCTCGAGGCCGCGTACGACATCTACCGGCGCGGCCACCCGTGGGTCGCCGACCACGAGCTCGCGCCCAAGTCGGTGGTCCGCGACATGTTCGAGCGGTCCATGACGTTCACCGAATACATCGGGTTCTACGGGCTGTCCCGCTCGGAAGGGCTGGTGCTCCGGTACCTGGCCGACGCGTACAAGGCGCTGCGGCAGACGGTGCCGGAGGACGGCAAGACCGAGGAGCTCATCGACCTGATCGAGTGGCTCGGCGAAATGGTCCGCCAGGTCGACTCCAGCCTCATCGACGAATGGGAAAGGCTGCGCAACCCGGACCCCGCCGAGGTGGTCGCGACCGCGTCGCGGCCGGTGTCGGTGACCGGGAACATCCGGGCCTTCCGGGTGCTGGTACGGAACGCGCTGTTCCGCCGGGTCACGCTGGCGGCGCTGGGGCGGTACGAGGAGCTCGGCGAGCTGGACGCCGATTCCGGCTGGGACGCCGACGCGTGGGGCGACGTGCTGGACGCCTACTTCGCACAGCACGACGAGATCGGCACCGGGCCGGACGCGCGCGGGCCGGGGCTGCTGATCCTCGACGAGGGCGCGTCTCGCTGGACCGTCCGGCAGATCTTCGACGACCCGGCCGGGGACCACGACTGGGGCATCAGCGCGGAGGTCAACCTGGCCGCCTCGGACGAGGCCGGCACGGCCGTGCTGCGGATCACCAACGTCGGCCAGCTATAGCGGGCGCCAAGGGCCGGCCGGGCCAGTGTTCGCCCGGCGGGGCTGTGGGCGGTTGCGTAACCTCTGGGCATGGGCAGTCTCAGGCGGCCAGGCCGGTTCGCCGGCGCCCGCGTATTGGCCGGGGTGGCTGTGGTTCTGGCCGGGGCGCTGCTCAGCGCGTGCAGTTCGGGGCCCGGGCCGCAGACAACGGCCACGGCCTACCTGGCCGCGTGGAGCAAGCAGGACTGGACGGCCATGCGGCAGCTCGCGGCCAGCCCGCCGGCCGACTTCGTAACGGTCAACACGGCGGCGTTCACCGACCTGCACGTCAGCAAGGCCAGCTTCAGCGCGGGCACGCCGAAGATCAGCGGAGCTTCGGCCACCGAACCGGTCACCGAACGGCTCGACCTCACCGGCCTCGGCACCATCACGATCAGGCCGACGCTGCACCTGCTCCAGCGCTCCGGGCACTGGCTGGTCGACTGGTCCCCGGCCACGATCGCCCCGTCGCTGCGGGCCGGCGACGAGCTCACGGTGACCACGACCTGGCCGGCGCGCGCGGCGATCGTGGGCGCGGGCGGCGTGCCGCTGACCGCCCGGGCCCAGCAGGTCACGATCGGCGTCGAGGGGAGCCTGGTCAAGGACGCTACCTCGGTGACGTCGGCCCTGGTCGCCGCAGGCGCGACGGCGCAGGAGGCCAGCACCGCGATCACCGCCGCGAAGGCTCACCCGACGCTCTTCGAGCCGGTCTTCACCGTGCCGCAGGCGCGCTTCGAGCAGCTCAAGCCGACCCTCTACCCGCTCCCGGGCACCGTGTTCGAGTCATCCACCACGCCGCAGGCGACCACGCCGGGGCTCACCGCAGGAGTGGTCGGCAGGGTCGGGCCGATCACCGCCCAGGAACTTCAGTCGCTCGGCGCCGCCTACAGCGCGCAGAGCGTCGTCGGTCAGAGCGGGCTGGAGGCGGCCAACGAGCGCCAGCTGGCCGGCTCGCCCGGCGTGACCGTCGCGGTGGTCTCAGCCAAGGGCGCGCGCGTGGCGACGCTCGCCACGCTGGCGGGGCACGCCGGGACGGCCGTGCAGACCACGATCGATCCGAACGTGCAGCGGGCGGCGGAGTCGGCCCTGTCCGGTGAGAAGAAGACCGCCGCGCTGGTCGCCGTCAACGCGCAGACCGGCGGGGTGCTGGCCGCGGCCAACGCCAACTCCGGTCAGTTCGACGGGGCCCTCGACGGCGCCTATCCCCCGGGCTCCACGTTCAAGGTGCTCACCTCCACCGCGCTGATCAACCACGGGCTCTCACCCTCGTCGGCGGCCAGCTGCCCGGCGACGGCGACGGCCGGCGGCGAGGTGTTCCACAATGCCGAGGGCGAGGGGCAGGTCAGCGACCTGCTGCAGGCGTTCGCCGAGTCGTGCAACACCGCCTTCATCGGGCTGGCCACGGCGCACCTCACGCCGCCGGACTTCCCGTCCACCGCGGCGCTGTTCCGGCTGGGCAAGGCGCCGCAGATGGGGCTGGCCGCGTACGCCGGATCGGTGCCCACGCCGTCGGACCAGGCCGACCTGGCCGCCACGTCGATCGGGCAGGGCCGGGTGCTGGCCTCGCCGCTGAACATGGCGATGGTCGCCGCCGCGGTTGACGCCGGGACCGTGCGCGCCCCGCGCCTGGCGGTGGGCGCACCGGACGACACCGCGGCCACCCAGCGGCTGCCGGCCGCGGTGGTCAGCGACCTGCACCAGATGATGGCGCAGGTCGTCGCGTCCGGCACCGCGGCGGGGCAGGGCCTGCCGGCCGGGACGTTCGGCAAGACGGGGACGGCCGAGTACGGGAGCGGGACGCCGCTGAAGACCGACGCCTGGCTGGTCGGGTTCAAGGGGAACATCGCGTTCGCGGTGCTGGTGGTCGACTCGGGTGGCGACGGCGGTCCCACCTGCGGGCCGATCGCCGCCAAGTTCCTGCGCGCCGCCGGGGCGTAGGGCACACGGCGCTAATGCCTTACGGCACGCCGCCCGGTAGGCAGAACGGCACGTTGATCCCGGAGATCTGCTGGAAGATGAGAAGACGCACACGACGATCAGCGCTCGCCTGACGCCGGCGGTCCATGCGGTTTTCCGCCGCCGTGCCTGCTCCACCTGGGCGAGCTCGTCTGCGGCCTGCTTGGCTTGCCCTTCACTCACTTCCATGCCCAGCAGGCCGAATGCCTTCGCCGTGTCGGTGTAGCGCCCGTTCAGCATCAGCCACCGGGGCGTCTTCAGCTGGTGTCGGGCCGGAAGACGAGGACCAGGACGCGGACGGCCAGGATCGCGGCGATGACCAGCAGGCAGTACCCGAAGAAGGCGTACAGGGTCACGGTCGGGGTCACGTTCGGCCCGCCGTGCAGGCCGATCATCATTACGGCCATGATGCCGGCCGCGGCGGCCAGGAACGCGAGCAGCACCTGATGCAGCAGGCCGGTGACGTAACGGCGGTCGGACGCGTCGGCGAGGTGGCGGACGTTGACGCTGAGCCGCCCTGTCTCCAGCGCGCCAGCGATCCGGTCGATACGGCGCGGCAGGCGGCGCAGCATGGGCAGCAGCGACACCAGTTCGCCCATGGCTGTCTCCCGTAGCGTGTCCGGGCTGAGCTGCCCGGCAAGCTGCTCGGCGGCGAACCGGCGCGCCTCGGTCACGATGTCGAACCCGGGCGCGAGCTGGGTCAGCGTGCCCTCCATGGTGGCGAGCGAGCGGAAGACGGCCGCGATCTCCGGCGGTACCGCCAGCCCGTGGTCGGCGATGATGCGGAACAGGTCGGTGAACATCCGCACGTCCGGGGTGATCCCGGCCGCGACGTGCCGGGCCGCGAACCGGCCCAGGGCCCGCTCCAGGCGCAGCTCGTCGAGCTCCTCGGGACGCTCCACGACATCCAGCAGCGCGTCGGCCAGCGCGGCGGGGTCGCCCCGGTCGAGGGCCAGCAGCAGGCGCTGCAGCGCGGCGCGCAGGCCGGAATCGATACGGCCGACCGAGCCGAAGTCAAGCAGGCCGAGTGTCCCGTCGGTGAGCAGCAGCACGTTACCCGGGTGCGGATCGGCGTGGAACGTCCCGTCCAGCAGGACCTGGCACAGCAGGGCGTCGAGCAGGCCGCGGGCGAGGGCGGCCCGCGCGTCGGCGGGCATGACCGCCGCGGCCAGCGGGCGCCCGTCGAGGAACTCCATGACGAGGACCTTTTCGCCGCACAGCGGCAGGTGCGGGACCGGCACCCGGACGCTGGCGCTGCGCTTGGCCGCCGCGGCGGCCACCGCGATCATGTTGCGGGCCTCGATCCGCAGGTCGAGTTCCTCACGCAGCGCGTCGGCGAAACCGTGCGACAGTTCCACCGCGCCGACGGCCCGGCCCCAGTTCGTGCCGCGCTGCAGCCGGACCGCGAGCCGGACGATGATGTCCAGATCCCGGTCCACCACACCGCGCACGTCCGGCCGGCACACCTTGACGACCACCCTGTCTCCCGACGTGAGCGTGGCGGCGTGCACCTGGGCGATGGAGGCCGCGGCGATCGGCTCGCGGTCGAAGGTGGCGAACACGCCGTCGGAGCCCAGCTCGGTCCGCAGGACGCTGGCGACCTGCGGCCAGGGCACCTGCGGGGCGTCGTCCTGCAGATGGCTCAGCTCGGCGATGAACTCGGGCGGGAGCAGGTCACGGCGGGTGGAGAGCACCTGGCCCAGTTTGACGAACGTGACCCCGCCGTCCTCCAGGGCCAGCCGGAGCGACCGGGCCAGCCGGGCCCGCCCCTCGGTCGTGGCCAGCTCCGACCGCCGCCCGCCGCGCAGGTAGGGCAGCAGCCCGCGGCGGACCAGGATCCGGCTGATCTGCGAGTAGCGGCGGGTCCGGCCCACCTGCCGGCGCAGGCCGCGCAGCACGTACAGCGGGCCGGGCAGCGAGCCGCTCGGCACCAGGGCCTCGGAGATGACCAGGAAGATCATCCCGACCAGCAGCGCGATGACCACGCCGAGGATCACGAACCACAACCCCGGCAGGACGCCGCTGCCCTTGGCGACCGTGGGGCCGCCGATGGCCGTGATGATCGGTGACGCGACGAAGAAGGCGATGAGGCCGGCCAGCAGCGTCCGCAGCGTGGACAGGGACAGGCCCATCAGCCGTCGGACACCAAACGCGAACACGGTCACCGTCAGGGCGGTGCCGAGGGCGACGAGCGGGAAGTCCAGCGCGGTCATGGAGTGAGCGGAGCGGCAGAAGTGGTCATGGCGGGCGGGACGGCGGTGTTCACATCTGGAGGACGGCGGCGCCGTGGACGCGTTCGGCTTCGAGGTCGGCCAGGGCCTGGTCGGCCTGGCTGAACGGATACGGGGTGGTCGTCACCTTGATCTTGAGGCGTTCGGCCAGGGTGAGGAATTCCTGGGCGTCGCCGCGGGTGTTGGACGTGACGCTGCGCAGGTTCCGCTCCTGGAACAGATGCTTCTCGTAGTTCAGGGACGGGATGTCGGTCAGGTAGATCCCGGCGACGGCCAGCGTCCCGTTCCGGTCCAGGGCGGCCAGCGCGGCCGGCACGATGGTGCCGACCGGGGCGAACAGGATGGCCGAGTCCAGCGGCACCGGCGAGGGGTCGAACGAATCCTGGACCGACGCCGCGCCCAGGTCACGCGCGAGGTCGCGGGCGGCCGGCGCGCGGGTAAAGACGTGCACCTGGGCCCCCTGGGCCATCGCGACCTGCGCGGCCAGGTGGGCCGAGCCGCCGAATCCCCAGATGCCCAGGGTGCCGCCCGGCGGCACCTCGGCGCGGACCAGCGCCCGGTAGCCGATGATGCCGGCGCACAGCAGCGGCGCGAGCTCGGTGTCGCTGAACCCGCCCGGGAGCGGGTGCGCGAACGCGTCCGCCACCGTGAGGTACTCGGCGTACCCGCCGTGGATGTCCCAGCCGGTGTAGATGGACCCCGGGCAGAGGTTCTCCTGACCGCGGCGGCAGAAGCGGCATGATCCGTCGGTGCCGGCCAGCCACGCCGCGCCGACCCGGTCGCCCTCGCCGAACCGGCTCGTGCCGGGTCCGGTCGCGACCACCTGCCCGACCACCTCGTGGCCGGGGGTCGTCCGCGGATGGTGCGGCGGCAGGTCACCCTCGGCCAGGTGCAGGTCGGTGCGGCAGACGCCGCACGCGATGACCTTGACGAGGAGCTCGCCGGGACCGGGCTCGGGCCCCGGCCGGTCGGTCAGTTCCAGCGGCCGGGATGACATCGGCCCGGGCTTGGCGACAACCCATGCGCGCATGCGCCTAACGTTACGGCCCCGGCTACGGCCGAGTCAGCCGGCCCACGGGACACGAGGGGCGGAAACGAACCGCCAGTGAGGAGCTCCGGTCAGGGGCCCAGCGGGGAGCTTGATGACGAGCACGTCGGATAGGGCGGGCGGGCGTGTCCCGGAAGCGGCGCTCGAACCGCGCCGCATCGTCCTTGTGCCCGTAAGGCGGCTCGGCGCAGACCTCGGCGTGCAGGGCCTGCAGCTCCTCCGCGTTCGCGGCGGCCTGCGTCGCGTTGAGCAGCTCGACCGTGATGCCGGACGTGGGCGGGCGGCTAGTAATGCAGGTGGGCCTGCCAGTCGGCGGGCACCCGGCCGGCGGGGCCGGGCGTGGGCTGATCAAGCGGGTGGTGGTCCGGCGCCGCCAGCTCCGGGCCGCGCTCGTAGAGCCGCTCGTCGGGGTAACTCCAGAACCACGCCTCTCCCGGCTCGAAGCTCTGGATGACCGGGTGGCCGGTCTCCTTGGCGTGCCCGCTCGCGTGCTGGGCCGGCGAGGAGTCACAGCAGCCGACGTGCCCGCACTGCGCGCACCGGCGCAGATGGAACCACCAGCCGCCTGCCGCGTCGCACTCGGCGCAGCCGTTCCCGCTCGGCGGCACGGACGGGTCTACCCCTGGCACCTCGGTCATGCTGGCTCCTGCTGGTCGGGCTCGTCGGGCCGGTCGGGCCGGTCGGGCTGGTCGGGCTGGTCGGGCTGGTCGGGCTGGTCCGGATCGGACGCGGTCACGGGCAGCCAGACCCGGAAATGCGTGTCGCCGGGGGACGAGAAGACGTTGATCTCCCCGTGGTGCTTCATGACGATCCGCCAGGAGATGTCGAGCCCGAGTCCGGTACCCTCTCCCACCGGCTTGGTGGTGAAGAACGGTTCGAAGATACGCGGCTGGATGTCCGGCGGGACACCCGGGCCGGTGTCGCCGAAATCGATGAGCAGCTTTTCCCGGTCCATCGCGGTGCGCACGGTGAGCGTGCCCTGGCCGCCCATGGCGGAGACCGCGTTGTCGATCAGGTTCGTCCAGACCTGGTTGAGCTCGGCCGCGTAGGCCGGGATCTTCGGCAGGGTCCGGTCGTACTCCTTGACGACCTTGATCCCCTTGCCGATCTTGCCGGTGAGCATCAGCAGCGTGCTGTCCAGCAGGTCGTGCACGTCGATTTCCTGGTACGGCGCCCGGTCCAGCTGGGAGTACTGCCTGGCCGCGCCGACCAGGTGCATGATCCGGCCGGTGCAGTCCTGGATCTCGTTCATCAGCAGCTCGGTCTCGACCGTGTAGGTCAGCCACCGGACCGCGCCGTCCAGCTGCTCCGTCCCCACGATCTCGGCCACCCGGTCAAGCCACTCGGTGTCCAGGCCCGCCTGGACCAGGACCGGGGCGAGGTCCCAGCTGCCCTCGATGCCGTAGCCGTCGAGCCAGTCGCCCACCGCGTCCTCGGCGTCGGAGGCCTCCATCGGACCGAGCGCCGGCGCCTTGGAGACCCGCTCCACGGCCCGTTCCTGCATTTCGGTCAGGCTTTCCAGGGTGGCCTGAGGAAAGGGGTGCTTGGTCAGCATGCCGAGCTTGTGCCGCATCCCGGCGACCCGCTCGCGCAGCACCGCGGTCGCGCTGACGGCCGCCGCGGCGGGATTGTTCAGCTCGTGGGTGAGGCCGGCCGACAGCGAGCCGAGGGCCAGCAGCCGCTCGCGCTGGCTGACAGCCTGCTGGGCGGCCTTGTTGCCGAAGAACGCCCCCTCCAGCAGGTGTACCGCGAGCGGGAACCATTCGGTCATCATCCGCGCGAAACAGCCGGCGTCCAGCACGAAGAAGCGGGACGGGGCCGTCACCCGCAGCGAGCTGTTGTAGTTCTGCGGGGCGCGCTCACCCATGTAGGACTGGAAGGCGCCCGCGTAGACGCCGCGATCGGAGGTCCGGTTGACCTCGATGTCGTCCGAGCCCACCCGGCGCGACAGCACCAGGGTGCCTTCCAGCAGCACGTAGAAGCAGGTAGCCGGGTCGCCCTCGGTATAGACGCGGCCCGTCGGGAACACCTCGACGCGGCCCTCCTGGCATAGCCACTCCACCTGATCGGAGTTCAGCTTCTCGAACAGGAACAGCGAGCGGAGCTCCGCCGGGTTGCACTGCGCCGTGCGGCCCGCCGAGGCGGGCTCGGCCTGGTCTGCGGTCACAACTTCTCCAGGTAGCGATGAACGAGCATGACGGCCATGGCGCCCTCGCCGACGGCGGAGGCGACGCGCTTGGCGGACTCGGCGCGGACGTCACCGGCCGCGAACACGCCGGGCACGCTGGTTTCCAGGTGATAAGGCGCGCGGTCCAGCGGCCATTCCGGCGGCTGCTGGCCGCCTTCGGACAGGTCGGGGCCGGCCAGCACGAAACCGCGGTCGTCCCGCATCACCACGCCATCCAGCCAGCCGGTCAGCGGCGCGGCGCCGATGAAGACGAACAGCCACTGAGCGTCGACGTCCTCTTCGGCGCCGGTGTTCGCGTCGCGCAGCGTCAGCCCCTCCAGGTGGCCGTCGCCGCAGGCACCGCCCACCTCGGTGCAGGTGCGCACGGTGATGTTCGGGACGTTCCTGACCTGCTCGATGAGGTAGTGGGACATGGACTTGGTCAGGGACGGGCCGCGCACCAGGATCGTCACCGACCGGGCGCCGCGGGCCAGGTAGACCGCGGCCTGCCCGGCGGAGTTGGCGCCGCCCACGATGTAGACGTCGCTGCCGGCGCAGGCGGCCGCCTCGGTCAGCGAGGAGCCGTAGTAGACGCCGCACCCGGTCAGCGGCTCGAGACCCGGCCCGGTCAGCTGGCGGTACTCGACACCGGTGGACAGGATCACGCTGTGCGCGTCCAGCGCGGACCCGTCGGAGAAGCGGACGGTCCGGGCCGGGCCGTTGATCTCCAGGCCGGTCACCTCGCGGGTGGTGAGCACCTCCGCGCCGAACTTGGCGGCCTGGAGACGGGCGCGCGTGGTGAGCTGCGCACCGGACACCCCGTCCGGGAAACCCAGGTAATTCTCGATCCGGGAGCTCTGGCCGGCCTGCCCGCCGGTCGCGGTGCGCTCCACCAGCACGGTCCGCAGGCCCTCGGACGCCCCGTAGACGGCCGCGCCGAGACCGGCCGGGCCGCCTCCGATGACGATGAGGTCGTAGAAGTGGGCCGATGGTGTGGTGGCCAGGCCCACGCGGCCGGCCAGTTCCGCGTCGGACGGCGCGACCAGGACATCGTGCTCCAGCGTGATCACCACGGGCAGCGTGAGCCCGTCCTCGTTGGCCGCCTCCAGCAGCCGCTTGCCCTCCGGCTCGTCGGAGGCGAACCAGCGGTAGGGCACCTGGTTGCGGGCCAGGAACTCGCGCACCTCCGACGACCGGGCGGACCAGCGGTGACCGATCACCTTGGTCTCGGGCACCACGTGGTGGTCCGAGGCCCGCCAGGTCTCCAGCAGGGTGTCCAGCACCGGGTAGAGCTTCTCCTCCGGCGGATCCCAGGGCTTGAGCAGGTAGTGGTCGAGGTCGACGACGTTGATCGCGTCGATCGCGGCGCTGGTGTCGGCGTAGGCGGTGAGCAGGATGCGGCGGGCGCCCGGGTACACGTCCATCGCGCGTTCCAGGAACTCGACGCCGTTCATCTGCGGCATCCGGTAATCGGCCAGGATGACCGCGACCTGATCGCCGCGCAGCTTCAGCTCGTGCAGCGCGTCCAGCGCCGACTGGCCGGACTCCGCACGGACGATCCGGTACTGGCTGCCGTAGCGTCTCCGCAGGTCACGGGCGACTGCGCGGGAAACGTCCGGATCATCGTCGACGGTCAGGATCGCGGTCCGCGCCGGGTCGGCGGGGGTCGGCGGCATGAGCGCTCCGTGTGGTCGTGGGCTCCGTGGCCCATTCGGGGCATACGGAATCAATCGTAGATTCCCCGCGCCCGGTTTGCCCGGGCCGGGTTTCCGCTCCCCGCGTAACGTGCCCGCGTACTTGGCGGCAGCCGCGTCAAGCGGCCGGTGGGGAATCACCGGGAGGCGGTGCGGGATCACCGGGAGGCGGTGCGGGATCACCGGGAGGCGGTGCGGGATCACCGGGAGGCGGTGCGGGATCACCGGGAGGCGGTGCGGGATCACCGGGAGGCGGTGCGGGATCACCGGGAGGCGGTGCGGGATCACCGGGAGGCGGTGCGGGATCGCGGGGAGAATGCGGAGAGCCGATGTGAACGGACGGGGTGATGGTCACGCCGAGCTCGTCGAGGAGCCCGCCGGCTTTCAGGCCCAGCAGCTGCCACGCGCGGGCGATGCCGACGCCGAACATGACGTAGACGAACGTGGCGGTACGGTCGGCCGCACCGGCCGGGGTCTCGGGCAGGAGCCCGGTGACCAGCTGGGCGGCGTAGACCGCCATGATCAGGACGAGGAAGAACGGCCAGCGGTTGCTGAGATGAGCCAGGTGCCGGTTCCGCCACAGCCGCAAGGTCAGGCCAACGGTGCTGCTGAGCCCGAGTGCGCCGAAGATGACGGCTCCTTGCTGCAGGCCGCTGCCCGGCTGCAGGCCGATCAGTGAGATGAACAGCGCGTCCACCAGCGCGGTGAACGCGGTGGCGGCGATCGCCTGGTGCTCGACCGACGCAGCGTCGCGCAGCCGTTCCGGCGAGAGCGACAAGGCGACGAACAGCAGGCCGATGAGCGCGCCCGCCACGGTCGCGGCGCCGCCGAAGAAAGGGTAGTAAGAAGCCACGGCAGTTAGCCTGCCGGGCGCCGTGATCCCGGCGCTACCCACCCCGGCCGTTCACGCGGGGCGGTGGGCGGGGCTGGCCCGTGCCGGGCCAGCCCCGGGTGGGCGGTCAGCGCCTGAAGGCGTCGTCCCCGAGGGCGGCGGGCCGGGTGGTGTGGCTGTACTGGGACCACGAGCCCGGGTAGAGGCGTCCCTCCCCCAGGCCGGCGTACTCCAGCACGAGCAGGTTGTGGCACGCCGTCACGCCGGAGCCGCAGTAGCTGACGACCTGGGCGGCGTCGGTGACGCCCACGCCGGCCAGCCGCTCCCGGAGCCGGTCGGCGGGCAGGAACGTGCCGTCCGCCGCGAGGTTCTCCCGGCAGGGCAGGCTGCGGGCACCGGGAATGTGCCCGGGGCGGGGGTCGACCGGCTCGCTGTCCCCGCGGTAGCGCGCCCGGTCGCGGGCATCAAGGACGACCAGGCCCGGATCGGTGGCGTCGCCGAGACCGGCGAGGCGATCCGCGGGCCACGGGCGCGGCGTGAACGAGGCGGCCGGGCGTTCCGGCAGCGCCTGTTCGAGCGGGGCCTGCTCCAGCGGGCCCCGGTAGGCCGGGATACCACCGTCGAGCAGCGCCGCCGCGTGGCCCGTCACCCGCAGCATCCAGACCAGGCGGGCCGCGACGGTTCCCCCGGCGTCGTCGTAGGCCACGACCGTGGTGCCATCGGCGATGCCGAGCCGGGCCATGCCCTCGGCGAAGACGGCGGGGTCGGGCAGCGGATGCCGGCCCGCCTCCGGGCTGGCCCCGGCGGCCAGCCACCGGTCGAGATCCACGAAGACGGCGCCGGGCAGGTGGCCGGCGTTGTACGCGTCACGTCCCGAACGGCCGTCCAGGTACCAGCGGACGTCGGCGAGCACGACCCGGTCGCGGTGCTGCTGCCACCAGGCGAGGGTGACCACGGGGCCGATCACGCCGTCACGTTACCAGGGCGAATGACTCCGGGCGGGACCAAAGCCCCTGCCGTGGCATGGTCCCGGGGAGGCCCAGTAAGGAAGGAGGAGGGAGTCATGAAGCAGCGAGTTCCCGCGAGGACCTGGTATTCATCATCGGAGCGCCGGCGTCCCCGCCTGCTCATCGAGGACGGCCACCCCGCGCTGGAGATCTCGGACTTCACCGCGTTCCGGGACGCCGGCTTCGACGTCGCGTTCTGCTCCGGACCCGGCGTCACCCCGGGGTCCTGCCCCCTGCTGTGCGGAGCCGACTGTGAGGTCCTGGCCCAGGCCGACGTCGTCCTGCACGGGCTCGGCCCGGAGACTGGTCTGGTGGCCGACATCCGGTGGTGGCATCCGGAACTGCCGGTCATCGTCAAGGCCGTCGACACGGCTGGCGGGTGCGGGTCCGTTCCGGCCTGCTGCTCGGTCCGGGGGCAGGTGGACGCCGCGCGGCGGGCCATCGGGAAGGCCGCCGCGAACGAGGACGAGGACGAGGACGGCGGCTAGATCGTGACGGCGACCTCACCGGACAGGCGGTAGCCGCCGGACAGCCGCAGGTCGTCGCCGCTCCAGAAGCGGCCGGCGTCGTACCAGCTCGTGCGGTGGCGGCCGGACAGCAGGCCCATGGCCTGATAGGTGGCGGCCAGCACCTCGGCGCAGTAGGCGGTCTCCAGGCTGGCCTCGCGCGGGCGGCGGAGCGGCGGCACCCGGCCCAGCAGCCAGCGGGAGGCGAGCCCGGCGGTGGACGGGAACGGCGTGCCGTCCAGCCGCGCGACGGTTCGCAGCACCGCATCCTCCATCTCCGCGGTGGCCGGCGGGTCAAGCTGGCGCAGCCAGGCCCGCTGGCCGTACTTCTGCGCCCAGACGGTCACGGCGGCGCGCAGGTCGTGCAGTTGCACGCCACGCTGGCGGGTACCGGACCACAGGTCGGGCAGAGAGCGGCCCAGCTCGGCGTGCCACATCAGCGGCGGCAGGTCCTCCAGGACCACCGACATGCCGACGTGGTTGACCGGGCTGTTGGTCGCGACCTGAATGGCGCGGTCGGCCGGCTTACGCCCGCGGAACAGCCAGACGTCGCCGGTCCGGGTGAGCCCGGCCGCTTCCTCGAATGTGATGGGCGGCACGGACGTAGCCTAGGCAGGTGCAGACAGGACGCGCGTGGAAAATCGCTGGGCTGGCGGGGTTCGTCGGCGTGGCCGCGACCGGCGTGGTGATCGCCCGTTCGGAACGGCGCCGCCGCGCGTACACGCCGGATGAGATCAGGGAGCGGCTGCACGCGCGGCTGGCGGAGGCCGACGCGGACCCCGCCGCGGACGGCTGGGCGGGCCGCCCGCGGTAACCGTTGGCGCCGGTGTATGCCGGGGCCAGCAGCCCGATGACAGAGTCCCGATGGCAGAGTCAAGCCGTTAACTGGTCCCGCGGGACGAGGTCAGCGACGCGAATACGACGGTGGTACTCAGATAATGGCCGCTGGCGTAGTCAAAAGCGCCGCCGCAGGTTATCAGGCGCAGGGCCGCGTACCCGGACGCGCCGTAAATGACTTTCGCCGGGAAATTGGCTTTGGAGTATTGCCGGACGCCGGTGACGCGGAAGACGGCGGTGACCCCGTCGGCCAGCCGCACGTCGATGTGCTCCCCGGGGCGGAGGGCCCCCAGGCGGAAGAACACGGCCGGCCCTGGTAGGTATCGACGTGGCCCTCGATCACCGACGCGCCCCGCTGGCCGGGCGTCACCGAATACTTGAACCAGGCCGCCTGGTCCGCGCCGGTGGACACCGACGGCACCTGGATCGTGCCGTCCGAGTTCAGCCCGAGGTGCAGCAGATCAGAGCTCACGCCGATGGCCGGGATATCGACGAACACCGGCAGGGACCGCGCCAGCGATGGCCCGTAACCGGCCCCGGTGGAACCGGCCGCGGCCGCCGACGGCTGCGGCGCGTGCACCTGGGAGGCCACCGCCACGCCGATCGCGACGACCCCGGTCAGCAGGCACAGGACACCGGCCAGCCCGGCCAGGCGGCCCCCGAGGCCCGGGCGGGGCGGCGGCGTGAATCCGCCCGGCGAACTCGTAAAGACCACGCGGAAGCCGTATACGCGCCGCCACTCCGGTTCCGCCAATGCGGCCGTCCCTCGCCGTCTTCCGCATGCCCTTCTGCTCGCGTAGCCTAATGTTCCAATGGAGAACAGGCCATTCCCTGCGCCACACCTTTATCGCGCGCCCGGCCGGCGCGCGAGGCTGGCGGTGATCGGCTGCGGCACCCTGACCGTTCTGGCCGCCACAACGGCCTGCACGGCCGCGGGCGGCGCGACGGCCTCCTCGAGCATCCCGGCGTCCCCGGGCGGCAGTGCCGTTACGGCGGTGGGCCCGGGCTCCAGGACCTCAGCCGCCGAGACGACGACATCGCCGGTCACGACGCCGGCGACGGCGGTCACGACCTCGGCCACGTCACCGGCGGTGATCGGCTCGCCGAGCCCCTCGCCCAGCCCGTCGCCCACCCCGGTGCCCGTCGCCGCGCCGGCCACCGGCGGCGGGGGCACGGCCGGCGTCCAGGACGTCCTGCTCTTCGGGCTCGGGGGTGCGGCCCTGCTGGCCGGCGCCGGGAGCCTCGCCTACCGCCGGCGGGCCATGCGGGACCGTTGAGGACGAGCCGGAGACCCGACCGCTGGAGGCGGCATTGAGCGAGCTCAAGATCGAGGCGGACCCGGCCGGGGTGGGCCTGGACGCGGACCGGCTGGAACGGATCGGCCGGCACCTCCGCGCATACGTCGACGACGGCAGGCTGCCCGGCTGGCTGATCACGGTGAGCAGGCGCGGCCGCCGGGCCTACGTGGCCGCCCACGGGTCGCGTGACCTCGAGGCCGGGCGCCCGGTGGAGACCGACACGCTGTGGCGGATCTACTCGATGACCAAGCCGATCACCTCGGTCGCCGCGATGATGCTGTACGAGGAGGGTGGTTTCGAGCTCACCGACCCGGTCAGCTCGTTCATCCCCTCGTTCCGCGACGCCCGGGTGTTCGACGGCGGGTCCGACCTGAAGGCCGTCACGGTCCCCGCCACCGAGCCGGTCCGGATCTGGCATCTGCTTACCCACACCTCGGGGCTTACCTACGGTTTCCACCGGGCGCACCCGGTGGACGCCATGTACCGGGCGGCCGGGTTCGAGTGGGACTGGCCGGCGGGCCTGGACCTGGCGCAGGCCTGCGACGTCTGGGCCGGCCTGCCGCTGCTGTTCCAGCCCGGCACGGAATGGAACTACTCGGTGTCCACCGAGGTGCTTGGCCGGGTGGTCGAGGTCGTCAGCGGGCAGCGGCTGGACGAGTTCTTCGCGGAGCGGATCTTCCGCCCGCTGGGCATGACGGACACCGCGTTCTGGACCGGTGACGCCGCCCGGCTGGCCGCGCTGTACACCCGGGGAGCGGACGGGCGGGCGGCCCGGCTGGACGCGCTCGGCGCGCTGGCGCTCAAGCCGCCAACCCTGCTCGCCGGGGGCGGCGGCCTGCTGTCCACGGCGGCGGACTACGACCGCTTCACCCAGATGCTGCTGGACCGCCCGGACAGCCCGGCCGGGGAACTGGACGGCATCCGCCTGCTGGGCCCCCGGACGGTCCGGTACATGGCCCGCAACCACCTGCCGGGCAATCAGGACCTGAAGACGTTCGGCCGGCCGCTCTACGCCGAGACCCCGTTCCTCGGGGTCGGCTTCGGCCTGGGCTTCGCGGTCACGATCGACCCGGTGCCCGGCAGGGTCATCTCCTCCGCAGGGGAGCTGACCTGGGGCGGCGCGGCAAGCACGGCGTTCTGGATCGACCCATCGGAGGAACTGACGGTCTCGTTCTACACCCAGATGCTGCCCTCCAGCAGCTACCCGATCCGCTCGCAGCTCCGGCAGCTCGTCTACCAGGCCATAGTGGACTGAAGGGGCGGCTCAGCTCGCGGCACGGGCAGGCCATAGTGGACTGAAGGGGCGGCTCAGCTCGCGGCACGGGCAGGCCATAGTGGACTGAAGGGGCGGCTCAGCTCGCGGCACGGGCAGGCCATAGTGGACTGAAGGGGCGGCTCAGCTCGCGGCACGGGCAGGCCATAGTGGACTGAAGGGGCGGCTCAGCTCGCGGCACGGGCAGGGCCAGGCGGGCCGCTCACAGCTCGCCGCGCTGGCGGAGCAGTTCCCGGAACTCATCCAGCGCCTCGTCCAGGTCGGGCCCGAGCTCGCCCAGGACGACCATATCCGTCCCGGTCCAGTACGCCCCGGCGTACTCGCCGCCGGCTTCGGGTGCGACCAGCAGGAAATCGTGCGCGATCTTGATGTGGTCGTGCATGTCCTCCCAGGACGTGCCGGGCGGGACAAGACCGATCGAGGGCGGCTCATGGTCGTCGTAGCTGAGGCCGTCGAGCATGGGCCCACGATAGGCGCGGCCCGCGGACGGCCGCGTCTCATTTATGACCGGCCGATGATTTCCGCGGTGCGCGGCCGTCTGGTCTCCATCTCCAGGCGGGCGCCGTCCATCGTGGTCGGGCGGCCCCATGCCCTCGATCTGCAGGTCTAGGGGATGGTGCGCGACGACGAGCAAAGTACCGCCGGGCGCGGCGGGCCCCGGTCCTCGGGCAGACGTTCCCGCTGGCGCGCGTGGCGGACGCGCATGCCGCGCTGGAGAACCGGTCGGCCATTGGTAAGACGCTGCTCACCGTGGGCCGGTTCTGGCGGGCGACGGCCGCGCTGAGGACGGTGGCGAACGCCGTCCACGCGACCTCGGGGACGGCCAGGGCGGCCGCGGCGGGATCGGCTTGACGGGCCAGGGACGCGTACCGGGCCATGATCGCGCACAGCAGGGCCGAGTCCGCGGTGGCCAGCCAGAACCGCCGGGCGCCGAACTCCAGCGGAACGTATCCACTGCGGACGACGACCGCGGCGGCCCACCAGGCCAGGGCGCGGCGGGCGGGCCCGGCGCCGCGGGCACGCCAGAGCCGCCAGGCGGAGGTCGCCGTGGTCAGGTTCAGCGCCGACCACACCACCGGGAAGACCGGCCCGGGAGGCGCGAACACGGGGCGCTCGAACCGCTGGTACTGCGACCGCGTCCCATGCCGGGCTCGCTGGGCCGCCCACGCGGACAGTTGCAGGGCCCCGCCGTAGACGGCGGCGGCACCCGCCCACGCGGCGGCATCCCGGAGAGCCGGGGCGGAGATGTGCGTCTTTATGCTGGTCACACGGGTGATCTGCCCCCCGGGAGGGCCGCTCACACCCGGTCTGGCAGGTGGCTCGTCAGCACGGCCAGGAACTGGTCGGGCTGGTCCAGGTGCGGGCCGCGATGGGCTCAAAGCTGAGCTGAATCACGGCCAGGCTCCCGCGCGGGCAGCCATCCCCCTGCTTCCGCCGGGACGCGGCCAGGGTTTCTGTCTACGTTCTCCCTCGCGGCCGCGAAGTCAAGCATGCCCAGATGCGCCATCAGCCCGTGGGCGGTACATCGTTCCGGTTCGCTGGACTTGGTTTCGGCTGTCTCGCTATCCTGCGTGATGATTTAGCCACACAAATGTGATCGGGAGTGGTGATGGGTGCCGATCTCCACGTGACCAGCGCGGTGCTGGATGAGCTGATCGCGGCGTTTTCCGGGTTCAGCGGCCAGATGGCGCACGCTGGCCACGACATCAGGGCCGGGGACAGCGAAGTGACGGGCGCTGATCCACTGGCCGGGAGAGTACATGGGTTCGCGGGCAGCTGGCACTACGGCCTGAGTCAGCTCGGCCAGCACGGCAGCGACTGCGCGCGGATGCTCCGCGAGGTCGGTTCGGCGTTCGACCGCCTGGATCATGAACTGTCCAGCGAGCTTGCGCGTGGTAAGGGCAAGAGCTGACGCGAGCGCCTAACCATGACGGCACGAGGATCAGGAGCTGATGGCCGGCCCGTACCCGGGTCCTTCAGCGGCGCGGGCATCGAGGCCATCCCCGGCAATGCGCGGGACTGGGTCAACCAGGTCGCTACCAAAGTGTCCGCCAGTGCGCCGGTCTTCAGGCCGGTGGTGAAGGCGGACGGACCTCAGGCTCCCGCGACGCGAGCCATTGGGCGTAGGAGATGAGTACAGCCCTGGGTTCACCGGATTTCTTAATGATGGTCGGCTCGCCCAGGAAGTGGGCGGCGTCGACGCGATGACCAATGTTGTCGCGAAGCTCGCGGGTTCCCATGCGTTTCACGTCCATGCACACAGTGTACCTGCGGTACACTTGGTACGTGGAACTCCGGTACAACTACCGCCTCTACCCGGCACCCGGCCAGCGCGAGGCTCTGGCCCGGGCGTTCGGCTGCGCGCGGGTGGTGTTCAACGACGCCCTCCGTGCACGTCAGGAGGCGCACGAGGCCGGGCTGCCGTACATCGCCGGCGCGGAGATGTCGGCCCGGCTGACTGCGGCCAAGGCCACCCCCGAGCGGGCGTGGCTGGGTGAGGTCTCGTCCGTGGTGCTCCAGCAGGCCCTGGCGGACCTGAGCGCGGCGTACCGGAATTTCTTCGCCTCGGTCACCGGGAAACGCAAAGGCCCGAAGATCGCGGTGCCCCGGTTCCGGTCCCGCAAAGACCGCCTCAGGCGATCCGGTTCACCGCCAACGCCCGGTTCAAGATCCTCCCCAACGGCCGGCTGCGCCTGCCGAAGATCGGGGACGTGCCGGTCCGCTGGTCCCGTGACCTGCCATCGGACCCGTCGAGCGTGACGGTGATCGTGGACGCGGCGGGCCGGTACTTCGCCAGCTTCGTCGTGGACACCGACCCCGGCGCGCTGCCCGGGACGGACGGTGAGATCGGTATTGATCTCGGGCTGACCCACTTCGCGATCCTGTCAGACGGACGCAAGGTCGCCAATCCGAGGTTCCTGCGCCGCGCCGAGCGCAAGCTCCGCAAGGCACAGCAAAACCTCAGCCGCAAGGCCAAGGGAAGCAGGAACCGGGACAAGACCCGGATTGAGGTTGCGCGGCTGCACGCCCGCGTGGCCGGCACACGCCGGGACTGGCTGCACAAGGAATCCACCCGTGTCATCCGCGACAACCAAGCGGTGTACGTGGAGGACCTGTGCGTCGCTGGCCTCGGCCGGACCCGCCTGGCCAAATCCGTCCACGACGCCGGATGGTCAGCGTTCACTGGGATGCTGGAGTACAAGGCCCGGCTGTACGGCCGGACTTTCCGGAAGATCGGCCGGTGCGAGCCCACCAGCCAGGTGTGCTCAGCCTGCGGCGTCAAGGACGGACCCAAACCCCTGCATGTACGCGAGTGGACCTGCGCGGCCTGCGGGACCGCACACGACCGGGACGTGAACGCAGCCCGGGAACATAGCCGCCCTGGGACGCGGGGAGGCTCAAAATGCCTGCGGAGGGACCGTAAGTCCAGCACCCGTGCTGGCAGTCCCGGTGAAACAGGAAGCCTCAGAGGTGCCGCATGACGCGGCACGGGCTGAATCCCCGGACTTCAGGCCGGGGAGCGCGTCAACGGCAAGACTCCGTGGCAGGGAGTCGGCGGCCAAGGCCACGGGGATGACATAGGAGCGGGCGATGGCAGATCGTAACGACAGGCTGCTGCGGCCAGAGGACGCAACCTCGTGGGAGGAGTTCCAGGCCCGCTGCGCCGTGGAGCAGGCTCAATGCCGCGCTGCTAACAGCTCCAATGGGGCCATCGGGCAGACGCTGCTTGGTGCCCTGTTCGGATTTGGGACAATCTTCTTCTGGGGAGGGACGGCATTCGCCCACGGCGCTGGAAAGTGGCCGCTCCTGGTGCTCGCGCTCATCTGCACGGGGTTGTTCCTCCGGTATTTCGGCAGGGTGATGCGCCGTGGGTTCGGTGGGTCCAAGCGATACATGGAGCTAGTCCGGTTGCGTCAGCAGTGGCAGGCGCGGGCGGAACGGGGCGAGATTCCGCAGACCACCCCCGGCGGCCCGAAGGTCTGGCAGAACGAGATCGAAGCGGAAACGCAAGGGACGTGACGTCGGCGCGCCCGGCCACCGCCGCTCCGCCAAGGTCAGCGCCGGGGCAGATCAGTACAGGCACTTCGAGGCGCAGTCCGGAGGCGTTCATACCGGTGGAACGTGACGCAGTACGGCGGTCAGACGGCGATGGGTGCAGCTCCTCTGGAGTGAGGTAGCCACTCAAGCGCCGAGTGCGTATTTCCCCTGCTTGGTGCCGGGATAGAGGCGCTGGTGCTCGCGGGCGAGGTGGTAGCTCCAGTACTCGTCGAAGTCGCCGTTGCTGATCACTGCGCGGAGGGTGAGGACGGCTTCGGCGCCGTCCAGGCCCCATCTGGCCCCTCCGATGTCGAGGCGTTGAACTGCCTCTCCCCGGCCGGGTTCCCGACGCCGGGCCACTCACGATTGACACAGGCATCTCGCAGGCACTGGTGCCCTTCCCCGAAGCCGGGCTGCTCGGCACGGTCACCGGGTTCTGTTTCAGCCCGGACGACATCGACGTGGCCACGGTCTTCACCGCCACCATCGCCCATCGCATGACCGTCGTGCGCGGAGCTGGCCGCTAGCCACAGCGGCACCGCCCGCGATCGTCCGCGGCACCGCCACCTGATCGGCGATCTGCCGCTAAATCCCCGGTGACGGGAGACTGCCACGCCGGGAGCTGGGGGAGCCCACAGACTCCCCCGGGCCACCCGCTGCCCAGGAGGAGATTGGTCACCGAGCGTTCCATGTACGTCACGTTGAGTGACATTTGGACCTGATTCCCGGGTCATTCTGCTCTGCGCACATGATGCACGCTGTGTAGTATTATATTAACAGAGAGCGAAATGAGGCTTTTCTGTGCCGGGGGAAGGCGAGACAAATGGAGCCCAACAAGGTTATCGCAATCCCGGCCATCGTACTTGCAGCCGGTCTCAGCCTCGCAGCATGCGGCTCTGTAAAGGGCCCTGCCGCCCTGCCGGCCGTCACCCACACGGGGGTTACTGCAGCACCCGCAGCACCGGTTGCAACCACAGCGCCGCCCACGGCCAAGCCCGCACCGGCTCTGCCGACAGTCTCAACAAACAGCGCGATCGATGGGGCGCAGGCCGTAAAGCCATCCATGATCGATCTGTCGGCCGATGGCAATGGTGACCTGAACGGGCTGACCTGGTCGTCGTGGACGGCACACAGCGCTGAAGGCTCTGGCTCCTTCAACGTGAACAACTGCCAGCCCAACTGTGCGCAGGGCACCACGGTAGACGTCCCTGTCTCGGTAGCCCTATCTGCTCCGACGAGCGGCAGCAGTCCCTACTTCACCGCGATGACGCTGACAGACAGCTCAGGCAACACAAACACCTACGCCGCCGGCTCTAAAGGCTCGCTGAGCGTTGTCTCTGATGCCTTGTACATCGCTGACGAGGCACCGGCCGCATCGCAGCCCGCACCGGCTGGGCTGACCAACTGCGGCGGAGGCGTGTACGCGGGGGCAGGCACTAGCTGCCTGTTCGCGCTGAACGTCGCGGCAGATTACACCGGCACCGGCCCGGACTACGCCTACAGTCCTGTGACCTGATTACCTCGGTCCTGGCCGCCGCCGGGTGCGCCGCCAACCTGGCCTTCTACCTCTACCGGAGGTAATCATGACGGGCCTGGTCACAGCGCCGATGAAGTGGTTCCGCGCGGTTGACAGCCGCACGAGGTCACAGGATGCCCGCTGAGCGCCTGCCAGCGGGCCAGTTATTGGTATCAGTTCCCGCTGGAATGGTCGAGCCATTCCGCCTGGGAATTGGGCCAGGGAATTGAGAGGGGCACCCTCCGGGGGTGAATGGCAGCCTCATTCCATTGGCTTTGCATTCATTCCGTTTCGGAATGGGGTGAATGGATTTGGGTGCAGATCCTTTAGGGGTACCTGATCCGGTGTTAAAGCGGGACGATTGGTCATGCCGCAAGGATGCTGGGGTCTTTGTACCGTGCGCAGTGGATGCGTCGCTGTTCTTGTTCCAGGTGCCAGGTCCAGTAGGCGCCGAAGTCTCCATCGTTTCCTCCGGGGCATGCCGGAGGGGCCGATGATTTCTCCGCGAAGACGCCTACGCCGGCACACCGGCGGTTGCCGGCCAGGTCATCGTACCGGCGGGCCAGCGGCCACGCGGGCGACCAGGCCGGCGATCTGGTCGGCCAGGGGCGCGGCCGCGGTCAGGCGGTTGTCGATGACCGTGTGCGGGGCCGCCGGGGCGGTACCGAGGCGCATGCTGGCGGTGTACGCGGCGAACTGCTCCAGCTTGGGCGCGTCCCGGGCGTACCCGCGGGCGGCGAGGCGCTGGCGCAGGGTGGCCGCGTCCGAACGGACCCAGACCAGGTGCACGGTCCCGCCGCCGAGGTCATCCACCCAGGACCGCCACCGGTCCCCGTCGTGGATCTGCTGGGTGAACGGGCCGGACAGCAGGACGGGGCAGCCGTGCGCACGGATCTCCCGGGCGGTGGACGTCATGCCCGCGTACTCGTGCACCTTGATGTGCTCGTCGTACCAGAGGCCCTCGCGCTCACCCGGCGGGCGGCCGGCCGCGGCGAGCGTCGCGGCCACGAACGACCCGTACATGGTGTCCTTGTCGAGCAGCGCCGGGGCCCCGTCCAGGGCGGCGAGCAGCAGGCCCGCGACCGTGCTCTTGCCCGCCCCGGGCGGCCCGGCCACCACCCACGCGGGCGCAGGAACGTCCATGCTCAGCGAGAATACGGTTCTGCGCCGCCGGAAGGATCACCGCGCCGCGTTTGTGGTCCGTTTGTGCGGCGAGGAATTCCCCATCTGCGAGCCGCGGCACCCGTCCCCCATCCGGACGGGAGACCGGGGGACTTAGGCGGGCAGGCCGAGAATGCGGGCGGCGTTGCCGCGGAGCACCGCGTCCCGGACGGCGCCGGTGAGGCCGAGGTCGTCGAGCTCGGACAGGCACCGTTCGGGGGCGATGAACGGGTAGTCACTGCCCCATACGAACTGATCCGACAGCCGGCCCCTGAGCTCGGCGATCACCTCCGGCGGGATCCGGCGCGGGGACCAGCCGGAGATGTCGATGAACACGTTGGTCTTGTGCAGCGCCACGGCGATCAGGTCCATCTGCCAGGGCCAGCCGAAATGCGCGGCCACCACGGTCAGCCCGGGATGCGCCGCGGCCACCGGGTCGAGCTTGAGCGGGTGGGCGTAGTCGATCCGGATGCCCTGGCCGCCGGGCCGGCGCGAGCCGATCCCGCTCGTCCCCGTGTGGAACAGGGCCAGCAGGCCGTGCTGCTGGCACGCGGCGAAGACCGGCCAGAACTGCGGATCGTCGGGCGCGAACGCCTGCAGCGACGGGTGGAACTTCACCCCGCGCAGGCCGAGCGCCGCGATGTTTCCCACCTCGGCGACCGCGGCGTCTCCCTTGTGCGGATCGACCGAGCCCAGGCCGGTGAAGACGTCGGGGTAGTCACGGCAGGCGGCCGCGACGGTCTCGTTCGGCACGCGCGGGCGCCCGGTCGCGGTTTCGGCGTCCCAGGCCAGCAGGACCGCCATCAGCCCGAGCTCCCGGTAGCGGCCAGCCAGCTCGCTCAGCGACTGCCGCTGCACCGGCGAGCGGAAGTAGGCCTCGGCCGCCTCGACGTAGCCGGCCATGCTGCCGTCCAGCCAGTCCGGCGTGGGCAGGTGCACGTGAAAGTCAATGGCCCTGGGTGACACGGGCCCATAGTAGAGGGCGTGTCACGTTCTGGGTAGGCGGGCGGGGGCGCCCGGGGGGATAATGGCGCCGCCGGGCGACGGTGCCCGGCGCGACGCGAGGGAGGGTGGCGTGACTTCTGGTATCGATGGCGCGGGCATGGACAAGGTTCTGCGGGGCGCGGTGGAAACGGGCGGGGTCCCGCACGTGGCGGCGATCGCCGCCGACCGCGACGGGGTGATCTACCAGGGGGCGGCCGGCCCGCGGGCGGTGGGCGAGAGCGCCCCCGTCGGCACGGACACGCTGTTCCGGATCATGTCGATGACCAAGATGCCGTGCACCGTGGTCGCCCTGCAGGAGATGGAGAAGGGCAACCTGGACCTGGACGCGCCGGTCGCCGACTACTGCCCCGAGTTCGCCGAGGTCCAGGTGCTGACCGGATTCGACGGCGACGCCCCGCGGCTGCGCCCGCCGGCCAGCCAGGCCACGGTCAGGCAGCTGCTCACGCACACCTCCGGCCTGGGCTACTGGTTCTGGAACGGCGACCTGGTGCGGTGGGAGGAGATCTCCGGCATCCCGAACGTCGTGGCCGGGCTGAAGGCCTCGCTCCGGGCGCCGCTGGTCGCCGACCCGGGCACCGCCTTCATCTACGGCATCAACACCGACTGGCTGGGCCAGGTCATCGAGGCGGTGACCGGGCTGAGCCTCGCCGTCGCGGTCAAGCAGGGCGTCACCGGACCGCTCGGGATGGATCACACGACCTTCCTGATGAACGACGACGAGCGGCTGAACTGCACGCCCGTGCACGTCAAGGGCGAGGACGGGAAATGGGCGTCCATCGGCGAGATCCTGAACCAGGCACCGGAGTACTGGGCCGGCGGCCATGGGATGTACGGGCCGCCGAACGACTACATCAGGTTCGAGCGCGCCCTGCTGCGCGGCGGCGAGCTGGACGGAGCGCGGATCCTGCGGCAGGAGACCGTGGACGAGGCGTTCCGGAACCAGATCGGTGACCTGGACTTCCCCGCCGAGATCCCGACCTTCGACCCGTCCGCCAGCGGCACTCTGGCCCTGGGGCCCGGGTTCAAGTGGGGGTACGGGCTGGCGCTCAACACCCAGGATCTGCCCGGGATGCGGCGGGCCTGGTCCGGGGCGTGGGCCGGGCTGTGCAACACGCATTTCTGGGTGGACCGCACCACCGGGATCTGCGCCTCGATCTACAGCAATTTTCTGCCGTTCGTCACACCGGAGGCGTTCGCCCTCTACCAGGACTTCGAGCGGGCGCTGTATTCCGCGCTATAACCGGGCCGGGGGCTGGCCGCGCCGGCGGGCCTGCTCGGCTCGCGCGGCCGTCAGCTCCCGTTCCGGCCCGTTCCGGGTCAATTCGGCCGCGCGCTCGAATTCGGCCTGCGCCTCGGCGGCCCGCCCCAGCTTCATCAGCAGGTCGCCGCGCACGCTGGCCAGCAGGTGGTAGCCGCGCAGGGCGGGCTCGCCGACGAGCTGGTCCACCAGGTCCAGGCCGGCCTGGGGGCCGAACGCCATCGACAGCGCGACGGCGCGGTTCAGCTCGACCACGGGTGACGGCAGCACACTGGCCAGGATGCCGTACAGCTCGGTGATCCGCGCCCAGTCGGTGTCGCCAGCCCGGAAGGCGCGCGCATGGCACGCGGCGATGGCGGCCTGCAGCGTGTAAGGGCCGTGCGCGCCGCCGAGCTTTTCGGCGCGGTCCAGGGCGGCCAGGCCGCGGTTGATGAGCAGCCGGTCCCACCGCGTCCGGTCCTGGTCGAGCAGCAGCACCGGCCGGCCGGACGGCCCCGTGCGGGCCTCGATCCGGGACGCCTGGATCTCCATCAGCGCGGCCAGCCCGTGCACCTCGGGTTCGGCGGGCGCGATCTGGGCCAGCAGGCGGCCCAGCCGGAGGGCCTCGTGGCAGAGGTCCGGCCGCATCCAGTCCTCGCCGGCGGTGGCCGAATAGCCCTCGTTGAAGATGAGGTACATGGCCTCGAGGACGGACGACAGCCGGGACGGCCGCTGCGCGCTGTCCGGCGTCTCGAACGGCACCTTCGCGTTCGCGAGGGTCTTCTTGGCCCGGACGATCCGCTGCGCGATCGTCGGCTCCGGCACCAGGTAGGCGCGGGCGATCTCGGCCGTGGTCAGGCCGCCCAGCAGGCGCAGTGTGAGCGCCACCCGCGCGGGCACCGCGAGCACCGGATGGCACGCGGTGAAGGTGAGCCGGAGCATGTCGTCGTCGATGTCGTCGCCGGCGGCCTGGTCGAACTCCGCGGGCGCCCCGGCGTCCGTCTCCAGGTCCCGGCCGATCTGGGCGTACTTGCGCTCCAGCTCACGGTTGCGGCGGAACAGGTCGATGGCGCGCCGCTTGGCCACGGCCGTCAGCCAGGCGCCGGGGTTCGCGGGTACCCCCGAGCCCGGCCACTGCTCCAGCGCCGCGACCACGGCGTCCTGGGCCAGTTCCTCGGCCAGGCCGACGTCGCCGGTGAAGCGGGCCAGCGTGGCCACCAGGCGGGCCCACTCGATCCGGACGACCGCGTCGACCGCCGCATGCGCAGCCGAATCCGTCACGCCACGATGACATCATCTGAGCGGGATACGCGGCAAGCGGCCCGGCGGGTGGCGCCGCGTGGCGCGGCACCACCCGCGCAGGGCAGCTCATGGCGCGGTCCCGGTGCGCTCAGCCGCCATAGACCGGCCGGACCGTGACCTCGCCCTCACCGGCGAGGGCCATGAATCGCTTGGTCCACTCGATGGCCTCGGCCCGGTCGCGGTACTCCGTCAGCGCCCAGCCGCCGACCAGTTCCTTGGCCTCGGTGAACGGGCCGTCCAGCACGGTGAACTCACCGTCGCGGTACTGCACCTTGATCGCCTCGTCCAGCGGGGCGACGCCGCCCGTGGCCAGCAGGACGCCGGCCTTGGTGGCTTCCTCCACGAACGCGCCCATCTTGGCGTAGTCCTCCGGGGTCGGGGCCGCCATCGGGGCGGACGGGTCGCCGAAGGTGTAACAGAGGTATCGCATGGTCGTGCTCCTTTCGGTAGGTGGCGGGCGGTGCGGCCCGTTTGCCCACACGTCGAACGCCGCGGCGCCAGATCGACACGCGCCGGAATATTTTTCCGAACGTGGCGGCCGGGGAACATCGGCCGGGCTGCTAGCGTTGCGATCCGTGGCGGCACAGATGCCGCCGTTCTCGCGGGCACACGGCCCGCGTGGTCGCTTGTGTGAGCAGTCCGCTGGTCGGCGAGTCACTTTTCGCCGCTGTCGTCGACGTCTCTGACATGACGCGGCCCCGAATCAGCGATGGAGTTCATGCATGTCTGACAATGCAAGGCGACGGCGCGCGCCCGCCCGCTCGCACGGTCCCCGCGAGCCGGAACCCGGCCGCCGCGGCCAGCCCGCACGCCGCGGGGGTGAGCCTACCGGCGGCGCGGCGCGGCGCGGCGGCAAGCCGGCGGGCCGGGCGGCCGGACGGCCGTCCCGGCCGGTCCGGCCCGCGCAGCCCGACCCTTACGCAGGGCTCGACCGCGCCCTGTCCGACGCCGCCGCCCAGCCGGCGCCCGCATCAGCGTCGTTCGGCCAGCTTGGCCTGCCCGAGCGGCTGATCAGCGCGCTGGCGGCGCGGAACATTCACGAGCCGTTCGCGATCCAGGCGCGGGCGCTGCCGGACGCGATGGCCGGGCGCGACGTGCTCGGCCGGGCGCAGACCGGTTCGGGCAAGACGCTCGCCTTCGGCCTGCCGATGCTGACCCGGCTGACCGGCACCGCGGGCCCCAAGGGCGCCCCGCGCGGCCTGGTCCTGGTGCCCACGCGTGAGCTGGCCCAGCAGGTCGCCGACGTGCTCACGCCACTCGGCCGCGGCGTCGGCGTGACCGTCACGACCGTCTACGGCGGCGTGCCGTACGGCCGCCAGATCACCCAGCTGCGGAACGGCGTGGACATCGTCGTCGCCACCCCGGGCCGGCTGATCGACCTGCTCGACCGGGGGGCCTGCACGCTCAGCGGCATCGAGATCACGGTTCTGGACGAGGCCGACCACATGGCCGACCTCGGCTTCCTGCCCGCGGTGACCCGCATCCTGGACGAGACCCCGGCGGGCGGCCAGCGGATGCTGTTCTCCGCCACGCTGGACCGGCGGGTCGGGCAGCTGGTGACCCGCTACCTCAACGACCCCGCGCTGCACGCGGTGGCGCCGCAGGCCGAGACGGCGAGCGTGGCCGAGCACAGTGTGCTGGTGCTGCACGCCGAGGACAAACTGCCGGTAGCCGCGGAGATCGCCAGCCAGCGCGCGGACCCTGTTCTTCGTCCGGACCAAGCACGGCGCGGACCGGCTCGCCCGGCAGCTGAGCAAGGCAGGGGTGGCCGCCGAGGCCATTCACGGCAACCGGAACCAGAGCCAGCGGCAGCGCGCGCTGGACGCGTTCGCGGCCGGCCACCCGCGGGTCCTCGTCGCCACCGACGTCGCCGCCCGCGGCATCCACGTCGACGACGTGGAGCTGGTCGTGCACTTCGATCCGCCCAACGACCATAAGGACTACCTGCACCGCTCCGGCCGTACGGCCCGCGCGGGGGCGTCCGGGCTGGTCGTGACGCTGGCCGAGGAAGGCCAGGTCCGGGAACTGCAGCGGATGCACGACGCGGCGGGCGTGAGCGCGCCGCGGCACCACGTCGGCGTGGGGCATCACCTGGTCCGGGAGATCGCGACGACCGGCACACCGGTCCCGCCCCCGCCGCCCGCCTCGGCCGGGCGGGCGGGCGCCAAGCGGCGGCGGCCGCGTGCCGTTCACCCGACCGGCGACCGGGCGCACGCGCCCAGCCGTGGCGGCCGGGTAAGCCAGACACGGGGTAGCCAGACACGGGGCGGCCACCCGAACCGGGGCCCGCGCGAGGCAGCGTAGCCCAGCCGCACGGTGCCAGCCGAGGGGCCAGCCGAAAGGGGCCAGCCGAAAAGGGGCTGGCCGAAAAGGGGCTGGCCGCCGGCTGGGTGGCGCTGGCAGGCTGGGCGGGTGAGCCTGCCATTTCCTGAACCGACGGCGCCGGCGGCGTCGCGGGCCGAGGTCTTCCTGCGGTACCTGGACTACTTCCGCTCCCGGCTGGTCAGCAAGCTCGAAGGGCTGCCCAGCGGCGAACTCCGCGCCAGCCGGCTGCCGTCCGGCTGGGTGCCGATCGAGCTGATCAAGCACCTGGCCTTCGTAGAGATGCGGTGGCTGGAGTGGGGCTTCGAAGGCCGCGACCAGCCCGATGTGTGGGGCGATATCAAGGATGACCGCTGGTACGTCGCCCCCGATGAGAGGCTGGCCGGCCTGGTGGCGGCGCTGAACGCCCAGGCCGGACGGACCAGGGCGATCGTCGGGGCACACGATCTGGCCGACACCGGCCAGCCCGGCGAACGGTGGGACGGGGCCGATCCCCCATCCCTGGAACGGGTCCTGTTCCACCTGCTGCAGGAGTACGCGCGGCACGTCGGCCAGATGGACATCGTCAGCGAGCTGGCCGGCGGTCCAGTCGGGGAATGACCGCGCGGGGCCGGCTAGGCCAGGACGTCCCGGATCAGCGTGGCCAGCCCGGTGGGCCAGACGGTCTCGGTGGTGCTGTCCAGCTCCGTCAGTGTCCACCAGCGCCAGGCGGCGATGCCGTCGGTCGCGTGCATCGCGTCGACCCCGCGGATCTCGCGGCACGCCGGGCCGGTCCGCGCGAGGTACAGCCGCTCCCGCTGCCGCACCAACCGGCCCGAATATTCCGTGGTCCACGTGCGGCGGAGCACCTCGGCACCCAGCGGGATGTCATTCCAGCCGGTCTCCTCGGCGAGCTCACGGAGCGCGGCGGCCCTGAAGTCCTCGCCGTCATTCAGCCCGCCGCCAGGGGTCGTCCAGTGGCTTCCGTTGGGCGGGCCGTCGTCGTAGCGCATCAGCAGCACCCGGTCGTCTGGATCGAGCAGGACGACGCGGGCGGCGCGGCGCACCAGGAGACCGTTCACGGCTGGGACCATGCCTCCCATTGTGCCGTTTTGAGACCTGGGCGGCACGGCCGTGGTGCGAGCATCAGCGCCATGGCCGGGACAAACGCTGCCTCATCGCAGGCGCAGAAGCTGACCGTCGCCCTGGACCTGCCGTCGGCGCAGGTGCTGGCGGACCAGATCTCGACCATCCAGGATCTGCAGTTCGTGATGGAGTGCTGCAAGCGGCTGCTGACCGAGCTCGTCAAACCGGAGGAAGAGCGGGACGCGGTGGTGCCGCAGGCGCTCTGGTCGGCCGCGCTGATGGGCTACGACCGCTGCTTCACCAAGGGCAAGCGGTTCGGGCTCACCGCCGACGACGTCCGGAGCCTGCCGCTCGAGGGCCAGGTGATGAAGTTCCACAACTGGGTCGTCGACGAGCGCAACAAGCTTGCCCGGCATCCGGCCAACCCTTATGACGTGGCCCGGGTCGGCGCCGTCCTGTCCCCGCCCCGGTCCTCGTCCGCGTCCTTGCCTGGCCAGCCGGAACGGCGGGTGGAGGGGATCACCGTGCTGTCGGCGAGCCACGTCCTGGTCGACGGGGCCGGGGTCCGCCAGCTCGGGGCACTGGCATCCGAGCTGGCCAAGCAGACCGCCGAGAGGGCGCAGAAGCAGGAGAGCACCGTGCTCGCCGAGGTGCAGGAGATCGGCCTGGAAAAGCTGTACGCCCTGCCGCCGCTGCCCGTGGGCCCCGCCGGCGGCGACGATGGCGAAGAGGAACCCGCCGGCGACGCCTAGCGAGCCACGGCCTCCGCGCGGGCCGCGCCCCGGCCGCACATGGTTCGGTTTCACCAACGCTATTCAGCGCCCGTTGACCAAATCCTTGCAGGCCGCAAACCCCGTCCGTCAGGGCGGGGTTAGCCCGGCGGTGGTCCGGGCGGGCGGAAGTCTCGGGAGTAGCGTCAGCGGAGAGCGCTAAGGGCGCGCCGGGCGTCATGGGGTGAACGGGAGGCTGATGCCCCGGTTCCCGCCGTCTCTGACGAGCGGCGCGGGCGGCGCCGCGCGGGCGCGGGCTGCTCCTTCTAGTGCCGGCCGAGATAGGCGAGCTCGGGAACGAACGCGGCCGCGTTGACGGTGCCGACTCCCGACGCCATGTCGTAACCGGGGGCGGCGCTGAAGCCCTTGACCGTGTACAGCTGGTTGTTCTGGGTGAACGACACGGTGTTGTTGCCCTTGGTGATGTCGACGATGCCCGGGGCGCGGGCTGCGGACGCCGCTCGCGCTGAGGTGCAACTGGGTGCCGCCCACGCCGGTCACCAGCGGGTCGCTGTCCGGCCACGAGGTCGTCGGGTAGGTGTCGTACGTCGACTGGTCCAGGCCGACGTCCGCGGCGCCGCTGTCACCGGACGCGGCGAGCACGGTGACGTGGTGCGCGTACGCGTTCTCGTAGGCGCCGCGCAGCGACTCGAGGGTGGCCTTGTTCGGGAAGGTCTGCTCGGTCGCGCTGAAGCTCTGGCTGATCACGTCGCCGAGACCGTGGTTGATCACGTAGTTCTCGGCCGTGACGATCTGCGGGAAACCGGTCACGCCCTCGGTCTCCGACACCGGCGTCTCGACCAGCAGGATGTTGGCGCCCGGGGCGATCGTGTGCGCGTACTCGACGTCGAGGGTCGCCTCCCCGGCCCAGCCGACCATGTTGGTGTTGTCCGGGTCGTAGGGCGGAACCTGGCCGGCCGGCGATGCGACATTGAGCGACGGGGGCGCCGGGTAGTGGAAGGTCTGGTCGAAGACCTTCAGGTCGTTCCGGATCGTCGGTGAGCCGAACGAATCGACGATGACAATGGTCGAGTCCCGTCCGTTCACGCCGCGCAGGTAGAGGGCCGGCAGGTTGTAGGCCTGCTGGATCTGGTCCGGCTCGTAACAGGCGATCCGGTAGTTCGCTTCGCAGTACGCGGTGGTCGGAGGGGCGCCGTTCGGGTGCCCGGCGTGCAGCACGCCCGGCCGGATGACCACGCCGGCCTGGGGAGCGGGCGCCTTCGCACCTGGCACCGAGACCGCCGACCCTGCCGAGACCACGGCGGCGGTGAGCGCACAGGCCCCTGCGGCTACCGTCGCTGTTCGCCGCCAGGCGCATGGGCAACTTCCCCCAAAACAGAAATGAATAAGACCTCTCCCGGGGAAGGACCATAACACTCACGATCCAACTGCGGTCAACGTCCCCGGGGGCGACACGTGAGGTGATCTGAGCCGGGCCCGGGGCGGCGGAGGGGTCGGCAGAACTCGTCGATCGGGTCATTCGACCCGCGCGACGTGGGCCCAGCGTGCCGTCGGTCGCCGGGCCCGCGTCCACGGGCCGCTACCAGTAGTGCCGACGGCCACCGACCTCGTGGCCGATCGCGCCGAGCAGGAGCAGGATGAGCCCGATCACCAGGATGACGATACCGATCGTCCACAGGATCGCGATTTTCAGCAGGAAACCCACTATCAGAATGACGAGGCCTAGAATGATCATTTGAACTCCCGTGTCACCTTTGAGCAACTTGTGCAATCTCGGCCGATTGCTGCCAGATGCGTCTTCCCTCAGAAATCGGGGAGAAACGCGGGGGCAAGAATCGGCTTTGACGGATGACCGCTGGAGTCTGGGCGGCGTCTCGACGGCACTCTCCAGCATGCGCAAGCTCAGCGCGCATGCAAATCGCCGGGCGAGGGCCGTGGTGTTCCGCCGGGCGGGGAATGCTACCGGATGGGCTCGTCAGGCGGGGGGCGCGGCGTTCACCACGACCTCGGCGCAGATGGCGGAGACCGTCCTGCGCTCGGCCCGCGCCTGCGCCCGGAGCTGCTCAAACGCGACCCGGGCCGGAATCCCGTGGCGTCCCATCAGCACGCCCTTGGCCTGCTCGATGATCCGCCGGGAATCCAGCGCACCCTGCAGCTGAACGGCGAGCTCCGACTGCTGCTGGCGCTGCATCATGCTGGCGATCAGCAGTGCGGCCAGGTCGGTGAGGGCGAGCAGGGCCAGCTCGCCCTCGGCGGACCACGGCCGGCTCTGCTCGGAGACCACGGCCACGACGCCGACGGCGTCCTGGTTGTACGGGAGCGGGGTGGCCAGGACCGCTCGCACCCGGCGGGAAAGGGCCGCGTCGCTGAACTTCGGCCAGCGCTGGTCCTGTTTCAGGTCCTCGACGCCGACCAGTTCCTTGTCCTCGAACGCGGCGATACACGGGCCCTCGGAGTGCTGGATCTGAATCTCCTCCAGGTGCTGCAGGCGGTCGTCGGAGGCGGCGACGCTGCGCAGCTGCTGTTCGGCGTCCGACAGCATCAGGCCGGCGCCGTCCACGCCGAACATGGCGTGCGTGGTGTGCACGATCTCGTGCAGCGCGTCCTCCACCCGCATCTCCCCGAACCGGAACTTCCCGAGTTCACCGAGAGCCTCGCGTACATCCTGGAGGGAGACGTTCATGTCCTCGCTTCCTCCTCCGAAAAACCTGGTCAGGGGGCTGACGGCCGACGGAAGTGCCACGGCCGGACAGAAATGACTCTAACCACGATTTCCATTGATTTCGTCCCGGCCAGATCAGCGAGATCCAGATCAGCGAGATGATGTGGGCCGCGGCCGGCTAGCTGGCCTGCGGGTCGGCCCGCTCGGCGCGCAGGCCGGGCAGGACGGCGCGCAGTTCGTCCCACGGGAACGCGGCGGCTTCCTGGGCCTCGGGCTGCGGCAGGCGGGCGGCGTCGAGGATCACCGTGATGCCCCATTCGCGGAGCGCGGCGACGCTCCGGGCGAACACCGGATGAGCGGCGAGCGCCGCGTTCGGCCAGGGGACCGCGACGATGGGCAGGCGCAGGCCGACGGCCTCGTTCAGCAGGCCGAGCGCGAGAGTATCGCTGATGCCCTGCGCCCATTTGTTCACCGTGTTGAAGGTCGCGGGCGCCACGATTAGGGCGTTCGGCGGGGGAAGGACGTCGGGTTCGTCAGGGCGCTTGTAGCGGACGCGGACCGGATGCCCGCTCAGCCCGGCCAGGTTCCCGGCGTCGAGAAACTTGCTGCCGTCCGGCGTGGCGATCACGCAGACGTCCCATCCCTGAGCCTGAGCGTCCCGGACGAACGCGGTAAGCTCGACGGCCGGCGGGGCGCCGCACGCGACGAGATAAAGAACGGGACGCGTATCCGCTGGCACGTCGTTTCCTTCCACTCGGGATCGGCCACGGCCCGCTTGGACCGGCCACGGCGGCCGACGGCAATGCCGGCTGAGGAATAGCACACTATGCCCTGGTCACGCCGGCGCCCTGGCCCTGTTGACCACATCGTTAGCGCGGGCCGCCAGAATCGCGTCGGCCAGGGACATCCTCGATAGGGCTCTGGGCGACCGGTCCATTCCGCGAGCGTCGCCGGCTGATCCGCGATGTACGGTGGGACCTCCGTCCAAGGGAGAGCTGGATGCCGGTCGATAGGTCATCCGGGCGGAGACCTGATAGTCCCGACCGCCGATCCGACGTGTCCTCCGATCGGGCGGCGGCCGCGCACCACGGCCCGGACGCAGCGACACGATTCACCGAGACCCGCAGTCGCGCTACGTATTACGCAGAGCTTCGCGCGGCCGACAATGATCCGCTCGGGCGGCTCAACGGGGCTGACCTGGCACCGGATGCGGGTACGTCGTGGAGCGCCTGGGAGAGCCCTGAATTAGCTGATCATCCGGACCGGCCCGCCCCCGATTCGTTCCGCGTCTCCCCCGAGCGGGCAACCCACATCCTCGACGGCGACGCGACGGGCGGCGGCCACCGCCATGGCACCGGCCGCCCGGGCAAAACGGAGTTCCCCGCCGGCTGGACCGATCAGAACATCGTGAGTGTCGTCGTGCGAATTGCCCGATCGCCCGAGGCGGTCCAGTTGCAAAGAAACGGGCGGTGGCGAGCCGAGGGCAACCATGATGGAGTCGACATCGCTGTCGTCGTCATGCCGGACGGGCGTATCTGGACCGCTCACCCGTTGCCCGGATCGCCGGGCGTCACACAGAACCCAAGGAATCGGTGATGGACGAGTACGAACTGGCCGAACGGGCGCATGCGCTACCCGATAGGTTCGCCGACCGACTAGAACCGGGCGACCTGGCCACCGTTCGCCAGTACGCGGACGTCGGCGAGTGGGGCGAGGAGATCGACCTCTTGCTGGCCACGCTGAGCGCGACACGCCAGCCAATCACTACGGCGGAGCGAAGCGATCTCCTCGTCCTCCTCAAAGCCATGGGCCTGCCCACCGATCCGGTCCGGAAGCTAAGCCTTAGGAGCTGACATCGATACCGTGAAGCCTCCCGCAGATCGGTGAGGGCGGTTGCGGGCGGCGAGGAGGGAGTCGCGGGTGGCGGGCGGGAGGGGCTTCAGGGCTTCGCGCAGGGTGACGCCGGAGACCTGGTGGATGCGGGGCGCCAGCCAGCCGGCGACGAGGGCGGGGCGCTTCTTGGCGGTCTCGCGGAGGACCCAGCCGATGGCCTTGCGGATGAAGAACTCCTTTTCGGCCAGCATCTGGTCGGCGTAGCCGGAGAACCGGTCGAAGTCCCCTCCCCCGCGCCGCAGTGGCCCCAGGAGCGCCAGCAGGGCCGAGCGCCGGATCCAGAAGTCGCCGTCGGCCGCCCAGCGGTCCAGCACCGAGGTCAGTTCCGGGCCGCGCTCGACCAGGGTGCCCATCAGGTCGGCCGCGAGGCTGTCCACCAGGGCCCAGGTGCGCGCTTCACGGAGCATCCGCTCGAGGAAGGGGATGTCGGCGGGGCCAAGTAGGGCTGGGTTCTGGATGAGCAGCATCTGGGCCGCCATCCGGCGCTCGAAGACCGGGCGCTTCCATAGGGCGGCGGCCAGCGAGACCAGCTCATCGTGGGCCAGGGTCGGGCGGGCGCGGCACCAAGCGCGGACCGCGGCCCGGGTGAGCGGAACCGAGACGCCGAAGAACTCCAAGTCGCTTTTGAGGTAAGCCTTCTCGCTGGTGGCCCGATCCGGGGTGCCAGCAGCGCGCAGCGCGGCGGCTAGCGCGTCCGCTTCGGCTTCGGCTTCGGCTTGGATCATGGCCCCAGGTTTTCACGTCCATGATGGCGACCTGCACCAGCGGCGCCGGGCGCCCGGCCGAGGACAGCCGCTCCGCCGCGAGCGAGCCGTCGGGGCGGAAATGGTCCTCCGGTGCCAGGACGGAGACCATCATCGGCGCCTCTTGCCCGTCCATGGTCAGGCACGGTGAGCCAGGGCCCAGGGAGGCGCCTTTGTCGAGATAGTCCATCAGGCGCACGAGCGGTCCCCGGATCGGCGGCCACGGGGTGGTCTTCCGGGCCCGCGGCTCATCGGAACAACCAGGGGCCCGGAAGACGATCGGGGCGGCCCGGCGTGCGCAGCACGCCGGGCCACGGGACTCAGTGCTGGACGGTGAGCGTCGGCTCCATCACCAGGCCGAAGCTCCGCAGCACGCCCAGCAGTTCACGGTGGCGGGTTCTCGCTCATCACGCCGGCCGACCCGGCCCGCGCGAGCGCTTCGGCCATCCCGGCGCCCAGGCCGCGGGCACCCCCGGGTGACCAGGGCCTTGCGCCCGGTCAAGTCGTACACACCCATAGGGCATCTCCCCCTTGAGACGGTGGCTGCCGGAACTGCGACGTAGGTCACAGCGTAACGAAGACGCCCTGCAGACGCTTGCCCAGCTCGATTACGCGCGCACCAGCCAGCGCGAGATCGCAACGGCACCGCGGTCCCGGCGGCGCGAAGGACCGTCACATCCGAAGGGATCCGCCCCAACCGGCACCGGCCGCGTCGGCTGAGGCGGGGCCATTTGGCCCGATGTACCACGGGAAATGCCCGCGATGATCTAGTGTGGTCGCCCGATACGTGGTGAGCGCGGGGCTTCCAGGTGTCCTGCTCGGCTGCTGTTCCGCAGCCGTCGCGGGAGGGCCACGCATCCTCGGAATCGGACGGCGATACGAGGTGGGGACATGCCGCTGGGGAGGCCACTGCACCACGGCCGGGGCCGGCGCGAACAGGCGCGCCCGCGATCCCGCCATCGTTATCTGTGGGGCCTGCTCGTGGTCCCCATCCTGATCGCGGCGGGTGTGGACCTGGTGGGCGGCCCGGGCGGTGCGGACGCCCCGAACGAGGCGGCGCCAGGCCAGGGGCACACGGCCGCCGCCGCGCCCAGCCCGGCCAGCACGAGGCCGGGGTCGGTCACCGACGTGCAGGGCGCGGCCGCGTGCGCGCCGGCGAGCAGCACGTCCGCGCCCTGTTCGGTGGGCGGAGCGCGCGTGGTGAAGATGTCGGCCCGGACGTCCGGCGGGGCGGCCAATCCGGGATCAGCCGGCCGTCCGGCGGGCCCGGCGCCCGGCTCAGCGCGCGGGAGCACGCCTCCGTCCTCGTCTGCGTCCTCGCCTGCGGCGGCCGGTCCGGTGGCGGCGGCGGCGCCTCAGCAGGGCACGCCCGCGGGTCAGGTACTCGCGCTCATCAACCGGGCACGGAGCCAGGCCGGGCTGCCCACCCTGACCTTCTCCGCGGGCCTCGACCAGAGCGCGTCGGCGCACAACCTGACGATCGCCAACGGCTGCGGGCTCTCGCACCAGTGCCCCGGCGAGCCGCCGATCGGCACCCGTGAGACCGACGCCGACGTGCACTGGACGTCGGCCGGCGAGAACATCGGCGAGGCCGGCCCGGAAGCGGACACCACCGCGGCCATCGCGGCGGCCGCGGTCGGGCTCACCCAGGACATGCTCAGCGAGAAACCCCCGGACGACGGCCACCGGCTGAACATCCTGGGCAGTTCGTTCGCCCACATCGGGATCGCGGTGTACCGGAGCAGTTCGGGCACGGTCTGGCTCACCCAGGACTTCTCGAACTAGCCCCGGTCAAGCGATTCATGACGACTTTTCCCGCAGCATGCGCGGAAAGGTCGCCACGATCATGGTCGGGCACCCGCGGGTGGTGCTGGTGTGACCTGAGTGTTTGCTGGGGGCCTAGGGCGGGGCGGGGCCGGCGGCGGGCGGGGGCGCGGGGGCCAGCAGCGGGCGACGCCCGGGGGCCAGCTGGGGGCCTACGGCCCGCCACCGCTGGCGCACATTCATCACGAGCTCGAACGCGAACCAGACGGCGGCCACGCTGTCGAAAGCCGTGGCCGCTGCGCCGGGGGTGAAGACGAGCGGCTCGCTCACCCGGCCATTACGGCACCGTCGGCCGGACCAACCGGGACGGCACCGCCGGGTGGGATAATACCGCCGGTACGACCGGGCGGGACAGCGCCGCCGACCGCGCCCACGCAGGCTGACCGCTGAGGGCGGTCAGGCGTGGGCGCAGCCGGCGGGCAGAGCTCTGTTGGCTCGTTAGAGGGGGCGAACCTGCTCGGCCTGCGGGCCCCGGGTGCCCTGGCCGACCGAGAACTCGACCCTCTGGTTCTCCTGAAGGCTGCGGTAGCCGTCAGCCTGGATCGCGGAGAAGTGCACGAAGACGTCGGCCGAGCCGTCGTCCGGTGCGATGAAGCCATAGCCCTTGTCAGCGTTGAACCACTTAACGGTTCCCTCTGCCATTCCCAATCTCTCCTACTGCGATCTTCGGGTCCACTTGTGTGTCCCCGGGCTGCTGCGACCGCCTGCCTCGAAGGATTGGCTCCCGGGAGGTCCTTTGGCGCCCGCTGTCAAATTCGCAGGCACCGTGACACGGACAACGAACTTCGACGACAACCACGGCTATTTAACACCATGCTGTGCACCGATGCTGCATAGGCGGGGCGGTCCGTCCCGATCGGCGTCCCACCGGGTGCTCGCGACCCACTTCAGCTGGTGCCCGGAGCGGGAGGGACTCCCAGGCGCCGCGGCTGGCCCGGCCGGTGCGGCAGCGCGCGGGACAGGGCCGACTCCCCGGTCGCCCGGCGCGCCGCCAGCGGGACCTAATGCCCGAAGTCGGCGCGGGCGGCGTCCAGGGTGCGCATCACGGCCAGCGTGTCGTCCAGCGTGAGCACCGGGGATTCGGTGAGGCCGGCCCGCAGGCAGCGGGCGACCTCTTCGGCCTCGTAGGTGAAGCCGTGCCCCGGCAGGGTGATCGCACGGGTCTCCGGCTCCCGGCCGGCGCGCTGCAGGGTGAGGCGCTCCGGGCGGTAGAACGGCGGCCCGACCGTGATGATGCCACCGGTCCCAGTGATCACGGCGACCCGCGGCGAGTCGGCCCAAAGGCCGGAGTGGTAGAGGCCGACCGCGCCGCCGGTATACCGGGCGATGACGGCGGTGTTCGCGTCGACACCATTCGGCGCCGGGGTGGCCAGCGCACGGACCGCGTCGGGCTCGCCGAGCAGCATCGCGCCGAACGAGATCGGGTACACCCCGATATCAAGCAGGGCACCCCCGGCCAGGTCAGCGTTCCACAGGCGGCTGCCCGGGTCGTACGGCGGGGAGCCGGCGTAGTCGGCCTGGACCGCGGTGACCCGGCCGATCGCCCCGTCGCTCACCAGGCCCGCGGCCGCGCGGACCAGCGGGCTGAAGCGGGTCCACATCGCCTCCATCGCGAACAGGTGCCGTTCCCGGGCCAGCGCGACCAGGTCTTCCGCCTCCGCGGCGGTCACCGTGAACGGCTTCTCCACCAGCACCGCCCGCCCGGCCAGCAGGCACAGCCGGGCCGCGCCGTGATGCCCCGGATGCAGGGTCGCCACGTAGATCACGTCGAGGCTGTCGTCGGCCGCGAGATCTTCGTACGACCCGTAGGAGCGGCCGATGCCGTAGTCCGCCGCGAATTCAGCGGCCCGGGCGGCGTCGCGGGAGCCGACCGCCGCGACGACGTGGTCCTCCAGCAGCAGCAGATCTTCGGTGAAGGTCCGGGCGATGCTTCCCGGGCCGAGGATGCCCCACCGGAGGGGCGCGTGTTCCATGGTGTTCACGTGCCGAGTATCCCGCAGGCGCAATGTCCCGTCGGCTGGGTGGCGCGCGCTAGCGGCGCGCTTCGGCCTTAAAGAACGTGTAGCAGGCTGTCGTACCGGATCGAGAACGGTCTCTGCCTGCCGGTCGAGATCCGCCGCGCGGCCATCGCCGAGATGGCCGCCCACATCCAGAAGCACGACGTGCACCGGTGGGTGACGGAACAGCTGGCGGACATCGCCTCGCGCGGCGCGAAGCTAAGCGGGCAGGCGGGCGCGGAGACGGGCGCGGGCGCGACGGGAGACCGCTGAGCCGGCGCTGAGGGCCCGGGCCCGGTTTCTCTGGTCCGGGCTATGACCGGTCGCGGACCCCCTGGTAGTTGGCGAGCGACTCCGAGCGCTCCTTCGCATGGTCGACGATTCGCTCCGGGTAGCCGTCCGGCAGCCCCCCGGTGCGCCGCCAGGGCTCGTGAATCTCCCGGCCGCGCGCGCCGGCCAGCTCGGGGACGTAGCGCCGGATGTAGGACCCGCCGGGATCGAACTTTCTGCCCTGGGTGACCGGATTGAAAATCCGGAAGTACGGCGCCGCGTCGGTGCCGGTGCCCGCGGTCCACTGCCAGCCGTGCTGGTTGCTGGCCAGGTCCCCGTCGACCAGATGACGCATAAAGTGCCGGGCCCCGCGCGTCCACTCGATGTGCAGGTCTTTGACCAGGAACGACGCGACGATCATCCGCACCCGGTTGTGCATCCAGCCCTCGGCCAGCAGCTGGCGCATACCGGCGTCCACGATCGGGTAGCCGGTCCGCCCGGCGGCCCACCCGGCGAAGGCCTCGTCGGCGGCCTTCCCGGTCGCGTACGGCATTTTGGCCATCGCGGGCTGGAAGTGCACGCGGGCGCTGTCCGGCCAGAAGTGCAGGACCGAGGCGTAGAACTCGCGCCAGGCGATCTCGCGCCGGTAGGCCGAGTCCCCGGCGCCGAGGCCGGCGAGGATCGTCCGGGGGTGAATCGAGCCGAACTTCAGGTATGGCGACAGGCGCGACGTGCGGTCCAGGTCGGGCCGGTCCCGCTCCCGGTCGTAGCCGTCCAGCCGGCTGCGGCGGAACCGCCGCCAGGCGGCCAGCGCCGCCGCCTCTCCCGCCTCCGGCAGCGTCAGCCCGGCCGGCAGATCCGGGTCGTCCGGGATGCCGGTGCGCTCCAGCGCGCGCCAGGTCACGCCGCCCGGGGGGGACGCCGCGGGCGCGCGCCAGCCATGTTCGGCCCAGGCCCGGTAGAACGCCGTGTATACCTTGAACGGCCTGCCGTCCCCCTTGGTCACCCGGCCCGGCGCCACCGCGTACGGCGAGCCGGTACGCACCAGCGGCGTGTCACCGAGCGCGGCGGCGACGCGCTCATCGCGGGCGGCCCCGTAGGGGGCGAAGTCCGCGCTGACGTGGACCGACGAGGCGCCGCACTCACGGGCGACGGCCGGGACCACGTTCTCCGGCTGGCCGCGCCGGACGGTGAGCGCCCCGCCGTGCTCGCGCAGCTGCGCATCCAGAGCCCGCAGGGTCCGGTACAAGAACGCGATGCGCGGTGCGCCGGACGGCCGCAGGAGCGCGTCGTCCAGCACGAACAGGGCCACCACGGGGCCGTCCTCGGCGGCGGCCAGCAACGCCGGGTGATCACCCAGCCGAAGGTCACGACGGAACCACAGCACGGCTGCGGACATCAGCTCAGCTCCTCAGCCCATCCCCGCCCCCTCGGACGGCCGCATTCACCAAGGTAGCGGGCTGTCCGGCGGCCACGTGACCGGGCGGCGCGATGACATCGGACGATATGACGCGGACGGACGGGCCGCCGCCGGCGCACCGATGGGGACCTGCCGGAAAACGTCCGTTGACCCCCCGGTCGGGACAGGCATAGCGTCGGGTGGAACGTCCGGGCGCAGCGCCGCCCCCGCACGTGACGAGGAGAGATGGCCGTGACTGATTACGACCCCAGGACCGCGACCGGAATCCCGACCGAGCCTGTGGGCTCGCTGCCGCGGCCGAGCGCACTGCAGGAAGCCTACGCGCGGTACGACGCGGGCCAGATTGGCCGCGAGGAGCTGGAAACCGAGCAAGAGCGGGCCGTCCGGGACTCGATCGAACGGGGCGAGGCCACCGGCGAGCCAATCATCTCCGACGGCGAGCAGCGGTGGTCGAGCTTCGCGACCTACGCGATCACCGACACGCTGGCCGGCACCGGGCTCGCCGATCACCTGGCCGGCGAGGGCGGCCAGTACTTCGCCATCTTCGCGGACGGACACCGGCGGCAACTGCCCCGGCTGACCGGCGGACCGTTCCGCTACAAGACGTACGCCGCGGACAGCCTGAAGAAGTCCATCACGGTGGACCAGGATCGGCATCCACACCTGCCCGGGCGGCGACCGGGACTCGGTGCACAGCGCGGACGTCGACTATAACGACCTGCTGCCGAGCATGTTCGGGATCAACGCGGGCTACTTCCTCATCCAGCTGGCCAGTGAGCGGGACAAGGACCGCGTTTACAAGATCATCGGCGAGCAGCTTCGCGAGGACGCGGACGGCGTGGCGCAGACCGCCTACATCGGGGTGATCAACCCGCTGAACCCGCGGGTGGAAAACCCCGAGGAAGTGCGCGACGCGCTGGTGCGGGCCGCGAACTTCATCCCGAAGGAGCGCCTCGGGGCCACCGACGACTGCGGTTTCTCCCCGTTCAGCATCGACGAGAAGCCGAACCACGGCTCGCCGGACTACGCGCGCGACGTCGCCTTCCAGAAGATCGCCAACCGGGTGGCCGGGACCAAGCTGGCCGCCGAGAAGCTCGGCGTCGGCTGACCCGCACGCGCGGGGTCCGGGCAGATTCGGATACTGCAGGATGCGCTGCAGGTTGATCGAGACAGCGATGAACAGCAGGCCGGCCAGGGTGGCTGCCGCCGTGGCAACGGTGGCCCCGAAACTGGTCCAGTCGGCCGCCGAATAGGCCGTCATGACGCGGGCACGCTGCCGCCGTTCAGCATCGTGGACCCGGACTTCGGTGACTTCCCGGAGGAGAACCCGCAGGACATGCGGCTACGTGACCAGCACGGTCTACGACCACACCTCGATCCTCAGGCGGGTCCAGCAAAAGTGGAACCTGCCGTCACTGACCCGCCGGGACGCGGCCGCGGCCGCTCCGCTGGACGCCCTCGATCTGGAGGGCGAGCCCGCCTTCCTGACCCCGCGGGGCTGCCCGCACCCAGCCTGGCGTGGGGCTCCCCGAAGCGGGCAGTTCCGCGGGCACGGGTACGGAACGGCCGAGGTGCTGCACGCCGGCGGCCGGGCGTGAGACGATCACCCCGGCAAAGGGAGGAAACCGGCATGTGGGAAAGCCTGGAGAGGCGCGAGATCGAGTGGCGGAGCAGCCCCGCGCCCGCCGAGCCGGGCGTCCGGCCCCGCCCCGACCTGCCCGAGGGCACTGACCTGATGCCGGACATCCGCCACATCGTCGTGCTCATGATGGAGAACCACTCCTACGACAACTACCTCGGCATGCTGGAGGGACGCGGCGAGGGGCTCCCCGGCGGGCGGGCGTCCAACCCGCGAAGCGACGGCACCCCGGTGGAGGCCTACCACCTTTCCTCCACCAGCCAGACCAAGGGGGATCCCGTCCAGAACTGGCATGCCGCCCACATCCAGTGGAACGGCGGGCGCAACGACGGATTCGTGCGCAGCGTCGAGCAACTGGCGCCCGGCGCGGACCCGGCCCTCCCCATGGGCTACTGGACCGAGCAGGACCTGCCATTCTACTACGGGCTGGCGCGCACCTTCCCGCTGGCCGACCGGTGGTTCTCCTCCTGCCTGGGGCCGACGTTCCCCAACCGGCGGTTCATGATCGCCGGGACCGCGCACGGCCTCATCGACGACCTGCCGTGGGACATCCTCGACCTGCCGCCGGCCGGGACGATCTTCGACATGCTGACCCGGCTGGGCATCCCCTGGGCCAACTACCACAATGTGCGGCCGGCCAATGTGCTGCTCAAGCGGGCGCTCGGCCAGCACGGGCTGCGGGCGGCGCGGGGGGCGGCCCGGATCGGCCGGTGGTTCCCGCGCGTCGCGCAGCGTGTCCAGGGCAACAAGCAGTTCACCGCGGACCTCTACCCGCTCGGGATGGGGGGGTGCATCCGGCACCTGCGCCGCACGGAGCAGTTCTTCGCGGACGCGGACGCGGGCACGCTGCCGGCGTTCAGCATCGTGGACCCGGACTTTGAGGTCTTCTCCGAGGAAAACCCGCAGGACATCCGGCGGGGCGAGAGCTTCGCCGCCGAAGTGATCTCCCATGTGATGCACGGCAAGGGATGGCCGCACACCCTGCTGATCTGGACCTACGACGAGGGTGGCGGCTACTACGACCACGTGGCGCCGCCCGAGGCGATCCCGCCGGACGACGTTCCCGCGCACAACCCGCTGCTGTCGTCGCCCGCCTGGCTCCGCGCCGCGCTACGGCCTTTCATCGGCTCCTACCTGAAGAAGGTCGAGGACCAGGACGAGGGGCCGGGAACCTACGACCGGTACGGCTTCCGGGTGCCCGCCGTCATCGTGTCGCCCTACGCCCGGCCCGGCTACGTGACCAGCACGGTCTACGACCACACCTCGATACTCAAGCTGGTCCAGCAGAAGTTCAACCTGCCGTCGCTGACCCGCCGGGACGCGGCCGCGGAATCCCCGCTCGACGCCCTCGACCTGGACGGCGAGCCCGCCTTCCGCAAGCCCCCGGACCTGCCCGCGCCCGCCCTGGAGTGGGGCCGCTGGTCGGCGGCACGGGCGCCGGTGTCCCACTTCGCGCGGGCTAAGGCCCGAGCGCAGGCCCGTTCGGCATCATGGTTGTCCGAGAAGAAATCCGGTTGATCGGCGGCGAGCCGCGGCCGGGCCGCCGCCGGTCATGACTTCGGGGCGGACCTGGCCGCCTCAGCCAGGGCTTCCATGGCGGGGACGGCCTCAAGGAGGATGCCGCGTCAGTTACGGGGCGGGTGAAGAAGGCGGCTCTGCTGGGCGCGATCCCGCCGTTCCTGCTCAAGACCGACGACAATCCCGAGGGCGTGGACAAGTCGGTGTTCGACGGGATCAAGTCCGCGATCGTGGCCGACCGGTACGCCTACTTCAGCGACTTCTAAGCGGTTGCCCGGCCTGATCAAGGACGTGAAGGTGATCCCGGTGGAGAACGGCCCGCACAATATCGGCTGGACGCACCCCGAGGTCGTCAACCCCGCCCTCCTGGAGTACCTGGCCAACTAGCGAGGGGAGGGGACAAAACCGGGTCCAGCTTCAGCGCCCCGGGGCGGGGCGGTGGTGCTGCGGACGACCAGGTGCGGGGTGAGCACGACCTCCCGGGGTGCGTTCCGGCGGCCTTCCAGCCGTTCTACCGCGAGCGCGACGGCACACTCGGCCTGCTGGGCGGCGTCCTGGCTCACCGAAGTGAGGTCCACGTGAGCGAGCCGCGCCAGCATGCTGTCGTCGTAGCCGACGACCGAGACCGCACCGGGAACCTCCACCCCCTGCCGGGCGAACGCGTCCAGGAGTCCGACGGCACACCGGTCGGTGGACGTGATCACGGCGGTGGGCAGGCGCTCGGCCCGCAGGGTTTGGGCGGCGCGGATGCCCGCTTCCTCGGTGTGGTCGCCGGGGATGACCCGGGCGCGGGCGGCCAGGCCGGGCCGGCGCATGGCCTGGCGGTAACCCCGGCGGCGATCGGCCGCGATGGTCCCCCGGCCCCCGTCCACGAACGCGATGTCGCGATGTCCCAGGCCGGTGAGATGCTGCACCGCCTGGGCCACACCCTGGTCGTCGGCGGCCCGGACCACATCGACGGCGGCGCCAGGCATCCGGCGGCCGATCACGACGACGGGAAACTGCTGGCCGAGAGCACCAATCCAGGCGGCGGGGCCCTCCGGCCCGAGCAGGATCAGCGCCTCGCACCGGAAGTCGAGGAGGATGTCGGCCGCCCTGCGCTCGTCCCGGGCCGGCGTCACGACACTGAGCACGAGGTCGTAACCCAGCTTGGTGGCGGCCGCGTCGATGTCGGCGGCGAGCTCGGCGTGGAAGGTATTCCGCACGTCCATCAGCACGCCGAGATGATGACTGCGCCGCCGGGCCAGCAGGCTGGCCGTCCGGTCGGCGCGATAGCCAAGTTCCCGGGCGGCCTCGAGCACCCGGCCCCGGGTCAGCTCGCTCGGGCCGGGCTGGTTCCGGAGCACGAGCGACACCAGCCCCGAGGAAACCCCGGCCCGGGCGGCCACGTCGGCGAGCCGGGGGCGGCGGCCGGGGGCGGGGACGGTTGCGTCCGTCTCCCCGGTAGGACCGGCCGTGTTTCTCGTATCCAGGGTGACTCGCCTCCTCCCGGCCTCTTGACAGGTGCCTCCGGTCTCGGATACTAACCGCATTAAAGCGCTTTAAGGAGTAGTCAGGCCAGGACGGACGTGCGGGCGGGCCACGGTCCGCATCGACCATCCGGGCCGACGTCAGCTACACCGTCAAGCAGGAGAACCGGTGACCACGCAGGAGCCCTTCGAGGTGCTGACCATGGGTCGCATCGGGGTCGACATCTATCCGGGCCCGGATGGTCATCGGTCATCTCGCCTGGCCCCCGGATCAGCCCCGGGCGCCCGCGGAGCGCAGGAAAGCGAGCACGGCACGGATCCGGTTGTTGTCGGTGTCGGTCTGCTCCAGGCCCAGCTTGCCGAAGACGCTGGTCACGTGGGCCTCCACCGTCCGCGGGCTCAGGTGCAGGTCCCGGGCGATGCCGAGGTTGGACCGGCCCTCCGCCATCCGGGCGAGCACGGCACGCTCGCGGGGGTTCAGGGTGTCGATCGTGCCGGCGCTGCGCTTGCGCTGCAGGAGCCGGCGGACGACGGTGGGATCAAGGACGGTCTCCCCGGCCACGATCCTTTCCAGCTGGCTGAGCAGGTGACCGGCGTCGGTGACGTTGTCCTTGAGCAGGTAGCCGACCCCGTAGCCGACTGCGTCCATCAGCTGGCTCGCGTAGCTGGCCTCGGCGAACGTGGACAAGACCAGGATCCCGATACCCGCATCGCGGGCGCGGACCTCGGCCGCGGCGCTGATCCCCTCACCGGTGAACGTCGGCGGCAAGCGCAGATCCAGGATGACCGCGTCGGGACGGGCGTTCCCGGGAAAGATGCGGGCGATGAGTTCCGCTCCGGAGGACGCCTGCGTGGTGACCTGCGCCCCGGACGCCTCCAGGAGGAGGACCAGGCCACTGCGGAACAAGGCGGAATCGTCGGCGATGGCTATCCGCACGGAATCCTCACCAGCAGGCGGGTGCCGTCGTCGGGCGGGCTGTCGATGACGGCCGCGCCGTCCACCGCGCCGATCCGGTCGGCGATGTTGGCGAGCCCGCTCCCGGACGGATCCGCGCCGCCGGCACCGTCGTCGGCGATCTCCATCTCCAGGTGCGTCGCGGTGACCCGGACGACCACGCTGACCTGGCTGGCGCGGGCGTGCTTGACCGCGTTGGTGAGCGCCTCGCACGCGGCGAAGTACGCCGCCGCCTCCACCGTGGCCGGCGCACGGTCGGGAGCGACGTCCAGGTGGATGGCCAGCGGAAGCCGTTCGGCGACTTCTTCCAGCGCCGCGGCCAGGCCGCCCTGGACCAGCGTGGCGGGGTGGATGCCGTGCGCCAGGTCGCGCAGTTCGGCTAGCACCTCGCCCAGTTCGGCGCGGGCGTCGGCGAAGGCGGCGGTGGCCTCCGGGTCGCTGGTCCGGGACATCGCCGCGGCCAGGCGCGCAGCCAGGCCGAGCAGGTGCTGCTGCGCTCCGTCATGCAGATCACGTTCGAGGCGGCGCCGTTCGGCCAGCGCAGCGGCCACAATGCGGGCCCGCGACGCGCGGACGCTATCCAGTTCGGCCCGGGCGGCCTCGGCCTGTAGCTGGGCGTTGCGCAGGGCCAGCCCGCTGGTGCGCACCGCCGCGTCGAACAGGCCCCGGTAGCGGGCCAGGGCCGCGTCGGCGATGACCACGGCGATCGGGGTTCCGGCGTCGGTCCGGATCACCTCGACGAGCCGACTGTCGCCGCGGGCCGCGGGCAGTGCGCTGACGGCGCCGGGGACGCTGCCGTCGTGCGCCCCGCCGGCCGGCGGCCCCGGCACCTCCAGCACCTCCAGGGTCGGGTCGTGCAGGGTCTCCCGCAGCGCGTACCGGACCCGGCCCAGGTCCGCGCCCACGGCCACCCGGGCGCTCAGCCCGGCGAGGTTGCGGGCCAGCAGCGCGCGCTGGATCACCGCGACCAGGAATGCCAGCGGCAGCAGGACGTCGACCACGCTCTCGGCGAGAAAGGCGCCGGTCGGGCCCTCCGAGATACCGGTCGGGCCCTCCGAGATAGTGGAGAAGATCTGCGCCACCGCCGTGACCGACGCGGCGGCCACCGCGGCCAGGCCGGCGGCGATGACCGGTGCGATGACGATGCGGTCCAGGCCCCTGGTTTCCAGCAGCCGCCGGACCAGGAGGACGACGGCGATGCCCGCGAGCATGCCGTCGCCGATGTTCTCGATCGTCGCGAAAATGTCGCTGAGCCGCGCGTTCGCGGTGATCGTTGGCCACCAGGACGACGCCGGGTACCCCGTCGACGTCGCGGTCGAGGTGACGACGACCAGGCTCCGGCTCACCACCATCCAGGCCGCCAGGGTCAGGATGTAGATCCGCTGGATCCGCCCGAGCGCGGGACGAGGGTAGCGCAGGACCGCATACCCCCCGAAGACCCGGTCGATCCCGCCGAACACGACCGCGTAGACGGGCCATGGGCCGGTGTTCCAGGCGTCGATGAAGTCGAGCGAGCGGAACACGCCGGCCAGGATCAGCGCCCACGCCACCCCGCGCTGGCCGGGTTCGGTCCGCAGCAGCAGCCCGGTGAGGATGAACGCCAGCGACATGCCCAGGTTCACCGTGGCCAGCGCGGGGGTCTGGCGCCACAGGGGCAGCTCGGCCAGCGTGTCCAGGCACCCGAGCGCGGTCAGGATGGCCCCGGCCAGCAGGTAGAAGCGGAGCGGGCGCGGCCGGCGGCCTTCGCCCGGTGGCTGCCTTAACCCGTCCGGCCCCGGCGACACGGCCAGGTCCTCCTGGTGACGGTCCCAGCGCAGAGCAACCGTGCCGATGTCACCCTCCACGTCGTCCCCCCGTCCGCGCCCAGCGGGACACTGATCTGGATAGGCGTCATTATCACCTGATCAGCCCGGTCTGCGCAGCCAGGCCGGGAGATCTGCCGGCCTGGCTGGCGCCGGTGTCAAGAGGGAAACCCCGCGTTGATGCCGGTGCTTTCCCCGATTACAGCAAGCGACGGATCCCGCACACTGGATGGTGGCGTTCGAAGCCGGGTTCGCCCGCGCCCGCAGGCCCGGCTCCGGGCGCCGGTGTGACAACTGCTGATCCCCTGACGCAGACGAGAGCATGTTGCATGACCGCTGATCGACCAGGAACAGGCCCGCGTTAGCCGTGGCCAGTGGACCGGATGGCATGGAGGGGAGTCCTCCGGACCGCCCTGACGACCGCAACCTGCTCAGGCACGTCGCGTCCCATTACGGCGGAGGTGCGGACGATCCAGTAGCGCGATTGGTGTACGGCATGTGGCGACGCTGACGCTGCCGGAGGTGGTCATGGCGATCCTTGACAGCCGGGCCAACTATCCGCTGGCCGCGTCGGCGGCGCTCATCAGGCAACGCGATGGTGAGGACGTCGTGGTGCATCTCGTGCTGCTCGACGAAAAGCAGGAGCCGCTTTTCGCCGCACCAGGGGTCATCATCGTCGTCACGTATGCGGCGCAGCACCTCGACAGTGACGTCGTGGCCGCGTTCGGGGACAGGAAAGTCATCATCCTCAAGTGAACTGGCGGGCCCTGGGCCCGGCCGGAGCAGGGGTCGGCCGGGCCTGGGCCGCGCGTTCGAACCGGTCCGCGAGCGCCAGGCCGGCCCACAGCATGGACAGGTTCGGCGCGAACCGCAGGTTCACCGCGGCCGGGCCTGGTCAGACGTGCGGCCGGTCAAGCCGGAAACCCACCTTCAGCGTGACCTGGAAGTGGCAGAGCTCGTTGTTATCGATGTGCCCGCGGATCCCGGTGACCTCGAACCAGTCGAGGTTGTGCAGGGTCTTCGAGGCGCGCTCGACGGCGCCCCGGACGGCGTCGTCGACGCTGCTGGTCGAGGTGCCGACGATCTCGGTGATCGAATAGATGTTGTCCGCCATTGGCTCATCCTTCCGCCGGGCTTTCGCCGGGTCTTCGCCGGGGCCTTCGGTGAGGTCCGCCTAGCGATCTACCCCGGACGCGGGGCCCGTCACGCTGGTCGGCGCAATTGATCTTGATGTCCCGGCTAAGGTGAACCCTCAGGGACGCGGATTGGGGGATTCGCGCCTGCAGATCGGGGGATTTGGCGATGTCGGCGCGCTCGACGCGGCATTTTTGTTACCAAATTTATTTAAGTGTCGGTTTTTGCATCTTTTCTGCGCCTTCAGTTGAATTCTCCTGATTGCGCTCTCTGCGCGCCGGCTCCAGTGGAAGGAACCATGAGAAGACCTCAGCATGTCATCGGCCTGTCGGCCGGTGTATCGATCCTGTGTGCCCTGGCCGGCGCGGCCACCGCCAGCGCCGCCACGTCCCCGCCTGGTACGGCGGGCACGGCGGCGCAGCGCGCGTCGCCCGTCATCGTCGTCCTGAACAACCAGTCGGCGAGCCCGGCGTCGGCCGAGTCTCCGGTGATCTCGCAGGTGGAGGCGGCCGGCGGCACCAACGTGATCGGGTACAGAGCGGTGGCGTCGTTCGCGGCCACGGTCACCCCGGCGGAGGCGGCCACGCTCGCGAACAACCCCGCGGTCGCGTCGGTCGGCCCCGACCAGAAGGTCAGCGTGGCCCCGCCCACCACCAGCCAGGTCCCGGCCGCCCCGGGGAGCCCGGCCACCCCGGGGAGCCCGGCCAGCCCGGGCGGCACCGCCGTGCCCGGGGTGTGCGGCACCCCGTCGAAGCCGCTGCTGCCGGAAGACCTCACGACGACCCACGCCGACCAGGCGCACGCTCTCGGCATCACGGGGGCCGGCGTGACGGTGGCCTGGATCGCCGATGGCCTCGACCCGAACAACCCCGACTTCATCCGCGGTGGCAAGTCGATCTTCAAGTCGTACGTGGACTTCTCCGGCAACGGCCCCGGCACGCAGACCGGCGGCGAAGAGGCGTTCGGCGACGCGTCCATGATCGCGGCCCAGGGTAAACAGACCTACGCCCTGTCGGACTACGTGAACGCGGCCTACCCGCTGCCCTGGAACTGTGACATCAAGATCGAGGGCATGGCGCCCGGCGCGTCACTGATCGGCCTGAAGGCGGGCGGCCAGCTGCTGGCCAACTCGGCGATCCTGCAGTCCATCGACTATGCGATCACGCACGGCGCGAACGTCATCAACGAATCGTTCGGCGCGAACGTCTACTCCGACAACAACGCGCGCGACACGATCCAGCTGTTCGACGACGCGGCCGTCCGGCACGGTATCACGGTCACCGTCTCCACCGGGGACGCCGGGATCTCCGGTACCCAGTTCAGCCCGTCCACCGACCCGAACGTGATCTCCGCGGGAGCCTCGACGGACTTCCAGAGTTATGAGCAGACCGGTTACGCCGGCGCCCGGCCGTTCTCCAGCGGCAAGTCGGTGTCGGACAATATCTCGGCGCTGTCCTCCGGCGGGATCAGCCAGGGCGGGCAGGTGCCTGACCTGGTCGCGCCCGGCGAGGCTGACTGGGCCCTGTGCTCGACCGACACCGCCATCTTCACCGAATGCGTCGGTTACAGCGGCAAGCCGTCGCCGATCGTGCTCTTCGGCGGGACCAGCGAGGCATCACCGGTCACGGCCGGCGCCGCCGCCCTGGTCATCCAGGCGTTCCGTGAATACCATCACGGCGTATCCCCGTCCCCGGCCCTGGTCAAGCGGTTCCTCACCAGCACCGCCGGCGATCTCGGGCTGCCGGCTCCCGAGCAGGAGCCGGCCTGCTGAACGCGGACGCGGCGGTCAAGGCGGCCGAGAACTACCGCGGCAGCACGGGCGCCGGCGCCGGCCAGCCCGATCAGGTCCTGATCACGCCGCAGCAGACCACGCTGACCGGCGCGCCCGGCGCGCCCGTGGGCACCACCCTGGCCGTCACCAACGCCGGGACCAAGGCGGAAAAGGTCTCGGTGGGGACGCGCAGCTACGCCCAGAGGTCCAACTACCAGGCCAACGTGGCGCTCGACGCCGCGACCGACCCGACCTTCCCGTACGCCACCAACGGGCTGCCGTGGGCGTACAAGAAGGTGACCCTCCACGTCGCCGGTGGCGCGGCCCGGCTGGGCGTGTCCATCGACTGGCAGGGTGATCCCGAGGGCGTGCCCGGCGGCTCGGTCGTCCGGCTCACGCTGATCGGCCCGGACGGGGCGTTCGTCACCAACACCCGGCCGCAGGGCGGCACCGTCTCCGCGAACTACGGGTTCGTGGACGTCACCCATCCCGAGAGCGGCACCTGGACGGCGGTGCTCTACACGCCGACGAAGGCCGCGGCCGTGGCCGGCCAGCCCCAGCCGTTCACCGGCAACGTCATTCTTGACGCCTACACCCAGAAGACCGTGCCCGAGGGCTCGGTCAGCCCGTCGTCGCTCACGCTCGGCGCGGGCCAGACCGCGGACGTCCGGCTGACCACGGCCATCAGCGGCAGCGCCGGCGACAGCGCCGAATCCGTCACGTTCAGCACGCCGGACCAGCAGGCTTCGGCGCCGGTGGTGCTGCGCCCGGTCATCCCGGTCGCGGGCGGCCGGGGCACGTTCACCGGCACGATCACTGGCGGTAACGCCCGCGCGGCCGCCCCGACCGAGACGAGCACCTACTCGTTCGACGTGCCCGGGAAACAGAACGATCTCGACGTAGCCGTCCGCCTGAATCAGGACCCGAACGTCGTGATCGAGGGGGTGCTCATCGATCCGGACGGCGAAGCCATCGGCGTCGGGACCAACGCCACCTCGGTCAACACCACGACCGGCGTGGTGAGCAGCGGACCTGACCTGCAGCTGATCCAGAACGCCCCGGAGAAGGGCCGATGGCGGCTGGTCCTGATCGCCGTCGACCCGGTCAGCGGAGCAGAGGTGCCGCAGACTTTCCACGGCACCATCGGCTTCAACGAGGTCAAGGTGGCGGCGAACCTGCCCGCCAGCGCGAGCACCAAGCTGACCGCCGGGAAGGCCGCCAGCTACACGATCACCTACGGCAACGAGGGCACGGTCGCCGAGCCCGTCCAGGTCGACGCCCGGCTCGCGGCCAGCGCCAAGGTGACCCTGCCGCCGCTGTCCGGAACCTCGACGGTGAGCCTGCCGCTGAACATCAACAACCTGGCCAACATCCCGTTCTACGAGGTGCCGCCGGGCACCAGCCAGCTCACCCTGGCCGCGACGTCCAGCGCACCGGCGCAGGTGGAGCTGAACGGGCCGCTGGGTGAGCCGGATGTGTTCGGCGACCTGAACGCCGCGCAGCAGGGCAACCTCACCTCGGTGGCGCGGGTGACCGAGGCAGGGGGCCGGCACCAGCTGGCCCGGGGGCTATGGGGCTCCTTCGTTCAGCAGATCGGCCCGTTCTCCGATGCGGGCGCGCCGGCCGGCACGAGCACGCTGACCGCGACCGCCACCACCCAGCCGCTGGATACGGCCGTAAAATCCGCGGCCGGCGACCCGTACGCGCCCGGTTTCACCGACACGGCGCCCACCGGTACACCGGTGGTGGTCAACCCGGGCCAGTCAGGGAGCGTCGCGGTGACGATCACTCCGTCGGCCAAGGCCGGGACCGTGGTACACGGCGTGATCTACGTGGTCACGTCGCCGTTCAACGGAGACAACACCCTGGCCGGGGCCATCGGCGGCGGCCTGGGAGCGGTGGACACCAGCGGTGACGTGCTGGCCGCGATTCCGTACACCTACACCGTCGGGTAGTTCGCAACCGTCTCGTGGGGGCCGCCCGGTGGGCGGCCCCCACGAACGCGTTCAGGCCAGGCGGCAGAGCTGGACGGCGACGCTGATAACCCACGCCCTGGTTACGATCGGGCAGCTTCGGCGAAGCATCGCCCCTGGCCGGTCGCGTGATAGGTCAAACTTGGGCGGTGAATACCAGGCATCCTTGCTTCTGGGCGGGTAAGAGCCCAGGCTAGGCGGGGCGGGTGCCGGACGGCGGCACCGGCCGGGAGGAGGACGGATCGATGGCTGACGAGGAGAAGGCGACCGGCGGCATTCCCGGCCCGATGCAGCAGTTCGTGAATCAGCTGCGCCGGATGACCGCGGACATGGAGAGCCTGACTGGTCTCGGGGGCCCGCTTCCGCCCCGGGCCACCGTGCCCATGATGCCGGGGCTGCCAATGCCCGGGGCCCTGTCGGCTAAGGAACTGAAATCGATCGCCACCAACGTCAAAGCGCAGCGGCAGAGCATCCAGGCCCTGCAGGCGCAGCTCACCGCGTTCGATCAGCAGCTCGAGGTCCTGGAGGGCATCCTGGGCCCGCTCGCCGAGTGGAGCAGCCGCTGGGCGGAGCTCGAGGATCTGATGATAAACATGGGCCAGCCGCCGAAGTCCGGGGCCTGAAGCCCGCCGCCCGGGTGACGAAACCCTCGCGCGCAGCGGGAAACGGCGCACGTTCGTAGACAGCGGGCAGGCGCGTTCGTCTAAGCGGCGGGCGGGACGGACAGCATGTCCAAGCTGGGCGGGGCCGGGCGGCAGCAGGCGATCTGGGCGTTCAGCTCGCCGCCGAGCAGCACCGCGAGCGCACTGAAATACAGGAACAGCAGAATGGCGACCGGGGCGGACAGGGCCCCGTAGGTCGGGCTGTGCCCGATCGCGAAGGCCAGGTAGGCACGCAGCAGCAGGCTGCTGGCCAGCCACATCAGCATCGCCGCGATGGCCCCGGGCAGGTCGCGCCGCCACCGCCCGCGCACCGGCACCGCCACGTGGTACAGCGTGGCCAGCAGCCCGGTGCACACGACCACGAGGACGGGCCAGTAGGCGATGGCCACCGCCGGCCGCAGCACCGACAGCACCGGGCCGGGAGCGACGTCGGCGATCCACCGGGGCGCGGTGACCAGCAGCGGCAGCGCGGCCACGCCGGCGACCAGGGCCCCGAGGTACAGCCCGAAGGCCACGAGGCGGGCCCGGACGGCGGAGCGCACGTGGCGCATCCCGTAGCTGATGGTGATGGTGTTGACGTAGGTGTTCATGGCCGTGGACCCGGTCCACAGGGCGAGCGGGAAGCTCAGCGAGATGATCCCGCCCCGGCCGTGCTGGAGCACGTCGGTGAGCACGGGCGTGAGCACGTGCTGCACCGCGGCGGGGGCCATGAAGTGACCGGCGCCGCGCAGCATGTCCTTCTCCAGCTCGACCACAAGATGGGCGCCGAACAGCGGGGTGAGGTAGCCGACCGCGGCCACCAGCACGAGCAGCAGCGGCGTCAGCGACAGCAGGGCCCAGAATCCGGCCTCGGCGGCGAGCCCGAAAACGCGATCGGCCCACGCCTGCGCCGCCGTGGCCTGCACCACGGCCCACCCCGAGGTCCGGGCGTTCCGGACGCTGAAGGCACGGGCCGGGCGGTGAGCCTTTACCGGGCCGGGTGAGCGGCGCGCGGCCGCTTCCGGCGCGGTGACGGGTTCCCGGCTGCGCACAGCCGCCAGCCTAGCCGCCCGGCGGGCAGTCCCGTCGGAGCCTCTCCGGGCGCGTCCCGGGCGGGAACGCCTGACGCGCGGCCAGGACGGCCAGCAGGCCAGCCGTGGCCGGCGCCGCCCCGGTCACGCAGAGCCCGGCCAGCAAGCCGGCGTCCACGCGCGGGGTGGCGCGGGGCGGTTCCGTCACGTACACCATTTTATAATCGTATAGCGATTATATTAAGAGCTGCGATGATGACATCCATGACGGCCATGCGGACGTCAGCGCAGACAGCGCTGCTGCGCGCGGTCCACGACCAGCCGGGCGCCACGCGCGCGGCGATCGCTCACGACCTCGGCATACCGAGCGGCTTCGCGGCCGAGACCGTGGCCCGGCTGGTGGCCATGCAGCTGCTGGCCGAGGAACCGGCGCCGCCCACCGGCAGCCGGGCCGGCCGACCACCTCGCTGCGGCCGCATCCGCACGGCCCGCTGGTGGCGGTGGCCGCCATCGCGCAGGAAACCTGGGACGTCGCCGCGGTCCAGCTCGGCGGGATACAGATCGCGTCGGGGTCCGGAACGCACCAGCGCGACCCGGACCGGGTGCTCGCGGCGGTGGCCGCGCAACTGAACGGCCTGTCCGACCGGTTCGGCACGCGGATCCGGGCCGCGGCCGTCTCCGGGCCGGGCACGGTGGTCGGCAGCCGGCTCGTGCACGCCCCCAACCTCGGCTGGCACGATGTCGACCTGTCCGCGCTGTGGCCCCGCTACGACCAGGATGTCCCGCTCATCGCCGGGAACGACGCCACCTTCGCCGCGATCGCCGAATCACGTCACGGCGCCGGGGCGGGCGCGGGCACGATGGTGTACCTGCACATCGAGGCCGGCATCGGCGGGGCCATCGTGGAGGGTGACCGGGTGATCCTCGGCGCCACCGGAACCGCCGGGGAGTTCGGGCACATGCCGTTCGGGGATCCGGGGCAGCGGTGCCGGTGCGGGGCAATGGGCTGCTGGAACACCAGCGTGGACGGGTACGCCCTGGCCCGGGCCCAGCAGGAGTCCCCGCCGGCGGACGAGGTCAGCTACATCCGGCGGATGCTCGCCGCCAGCCGGGCCCGCGAGCCGGCGGCCATGGGGGCGGTGCAGGCCGCCGCGCGGTCCCTCGGGCGGGGCGCGGCCGGCCTCGTCAACGCGCTCGACCCGCACCTCGTCACCCTGGGCGGCCTGGGCACGGAATTCCTTGACGTCGCGGGGGGACACGTCCTCGCCGCGTACCAGGACGGGCTGATGGCGTTCCGCTCGCTGCCGGCCCCTCCGCTGATCCCGGCGCGGCTGTCCGGCGACGGACCGCTGCTGGGCGCGGCCGAGCTGTGCTTCGACCGGGTGCTCACCGACGAGGGCGTGCAGGCCTGGACGGCTGGGCGCACGTCGCGGGCGGCCCGCTAAAGCGGGCTCCCGCCCCCGCCCCGGCTCAGGTAGTCGAAGGTCCGCTCCAGCAGCCCGCTGGCCCGGCGCAGATCGGCTGAGCTGGCGCCGGCCTCCTCGCCGAGCCGTGCCTGCAGCGGGGCCGGAGACTCGAAGCCAGCCGCGGCGGCCAGTCCGGCCCCGATCCGCGCGGCACCGCGGACCACCTGGGGGTCCACCGACCACACCATCTCGAAGGTCCGGTCCGGGTCCCGGCGCGATTCCTGCCCCGGGCGCTCCCACGCCGCCAGGCAGGCCGGGTTGTCGTCGGCCTCACAGATCAGCGCCCACTCGCGGCGCAGTGGCGAGTCCTCGGCAATCGGGATCTCCGCGATCGGCCCCGGCTGATCCCGGCGCTCGCCGAAATCGGCGAAGACCACCGTCTGCTGCGCGGTGCCGGCCAGGTCCGTCCAGCGCGGGCGGGCGGCGCGGTAGAAGCGCACCCGCTGGAAACAGCCCACCAGGACCGGGTGCTGGGCCCGGGCGCAGCACTCGTCCTCGATCGCGTGGGTCACGGCCAGGAGCATGGTCTTCGCCATGACGTGCACGGTCAGATCGGGATGACGGCGGCGCAGCCCGGCGAAGATGGATGTCTCCCGGAACGGCACGGCCCCGGATAGAGCGCGCGCCACCGCCGCGGACAGCGACAGGCCCTGGGCCCGCCCGCGCAGCACGTCGGCGAGCAGGGCACAGTCGGATTCCCGGTAGCGCCGCCGCCCGCTCGGCAACCGCTCCGGCCGGGGCAGCCCGTAACGCTGTTCCCAGTTCCGCAGCCCGGGGACGGGAATGCCGGTCCGCCGGGAGACCTCGCCGATCGACAGCACGGCAGGGTCGTCGCCGAGCGGTTCCCCCGCCGCTGTAGACTTCATCAAGTTGATGACTCCAAGCTCGTCACATTGACGAGATAATAGCGCGTGAGGAGGACGCAGTGACGATCGCCTCCCGTATCGACGGCCGCACTCGCCACCAAGTCCCCGGTGACCTGAACGCTCCCGGCCGGCGCCGCCCCCCGGTGCCGCGCGTGTACCCCGCGCTCGCGGCCGACCCAGACCCGGCCTGGTGGCGGGAATCGGCCGCCTGCCGCCAGGCCGACCCCGAACTGTTCTTCCCGATCAGCTCAATCGGCCGGGGTGCGGTCGAAGCCCAGCAGGCCAAGGCGGTCTGCGCCCGCTGCCCGGTCCGGCAGCGCTGCCTGGACTTCGCGCTGGCCACCGGCCAGGAGTTCGGCATCTGGGGCGGCTACGACGAGCGGGAACTCCGGCTGCTGCGCCGCGAAGGACGCGCCGCCGCCACCGAAGTCCCGGAGAGCGCCGGCTGACCTCCCCCTGGCCCGGGCTACCGGCACTGACCGGCGGGCCGCCCTGGCTCAGTGGCCGGGGCGGCAGGCCCGCGCCAGGCCACCCAGCCGTAGAGCCGGTCCTGCGCCACGACCCGCCGGGCCTTGGGCCAGCTCGCGCTGGCGGTTTGCCGGACGGCCAGGGCACCTCGACGACCGTCGTCCCGGCGGCGCAGGCGAGCTGCCGGTGGCTAAGACACCGTTGCGCTCCGACGGGTCTGGGCCTTTCCGGGACATAAGAATGCGGGCGCGAACATACTTGTTTCGCCATTACGACTGGCCGCTCGTCATTTAGGTCAGCTATAACCAGCACACAGCTTCTGCTATATACCGGAAAGCCCGGATCGGCACGCCTGCCACCAGGCGATAAGGCTCGTCCGGGTCTGGTGACTTTGCCGCAGGTGAGCGATGCTCTTTCTGTTATATCCTCAGCACCCAGGTGGCGCCGTGACCGAGAAAGACGAGGATCGAACCGCGCTGGAAGATACGCCGGCGCACCCGGCGGGGGAACCTGGCCCGGCGGGGGAACCTGGCCCGGCGGAGGAATCCCCGCCGCCAGCGGCCGGCGACGCCCTGGCGGTCCTGGGCGAACTGGCCGGCCGCTTCGACAAGGTAGAGGGGCAGCTGTCGGAGTTCCACCGGCGCTCGGCGCATCGCGAATCGCTCATCGACCGGCTGCACGAGGAGAACCAGCGGCTCCGCGGCGGAATCGGGCGGGTCGTCCTGGAGCCCGTGGTCGCGGACCTGATCCGACTGTATGACCAGCTCAGCCGGGAGGCACGCCGACTCGGCGGACAGGATGAGCGGCTGCTGTCGTCGTTCACCGAGGACGTCGCGCAGATCCTGGACCGCTGCGGATACGAGGTCTTCTCCGCCGAACCCGGCGATCCCTTTCTGCGCGAGCGGCACCGCCCGCTGGCCGTGGTGCCCTGCGACGACGAATCCGGGCACAACACGGTGGCCGAGGTGGTCGCGACCGGGTTCGTCGAGCGCGACACTGGCCGGGTCAGGCGCCCGCTGCACGCCCGTTTTTACCAGTACTCCCCCGGAAGCGGCGAGACCGGGCAGGCCCCCGGCGAAACGCACTCACAGTGAGGCGACATGGCTACCTACGGAATTGACCTGGGCACCACCTACTCCTGCATCGCGTACGTGGACGAGACCGGACGGCCGGTCGTCCTGAAGAGCGCGGTGGGAGAGGACACCACGCCGTCCGTGGTGTACTTCGAGTCGCCCGAGAACGTGGTCGTCGGCCAGCAGGCCAGGGATTCCGCCCTGCTCGCCCCGCACCTGGTCGTGGAGCTGATCAAGCGGCAGATGGGACAGGACGTCCACTACGCGTTCCACGGGCAGGACCACACACCCGAGTCGATCTCCGCGCTGATCCTGCGTGAGCTGGCCCGGGCCGCCCGCGAACAGACCGGCGAGGAGGTCCATGACGTGGTCATCACCGTGCCGGCGTATTTCGGCGTCCTGGAGCGCGAGGCCACCCGCAAGGCCGGGCAGATCGCCGGGCTGAACGTGCTCGACGTCATCGCCGAGCCGGTGGCCGCCGCGCTGAACTACGAGACGCTCGACCACGGCAGCGGAGTGCGGCACATCTTCATCTACGACCTTGGCGGCGGGACGTTCGACACCACCGTTATCCGCATCGAAGGCGACGACGTCCAGGTCGTGTGCACCGACGGCAACCACCACCTGGGCGGGGCCGACTGGGATTCCGCGGTCATCAATTTCCTGCTGAACGGCTTCACCGAAGAGCACCCCCAGCTCGATCCGGCGGCCGACGAGCAGTTCATGCAGGACCTGGCCACCTCCGCGGAGCAGCTCAAGAAACAGCTCAGTGCCACCCAGACGCGCCGGTACAACGTGCGGTTCGCCGGGCAGGTCGAGCCGCTCGAGCTGACCCGGGAACGCCTGGAGGAGCTCACGTCGGAGCTGCTCGAACGCACCATGGAGATCACCGAGAGGACGATCGCCACCGCGCGGGAGAAGGGCGTTGAGCACTTCGACGACGTCCTGCTGGTCGGCGGCATGACCATCGCGCCGGCCATCGCGCAGACGCTCCGGGAGCGGTTCGGGCTGGCGGCCCGGCTGCAGGATCCGCACCTGGCCGTGGCCAAGGGCGCCGCCCTGTTCGCCCTCATGCAGAAGGTGAAGGAGGGTCTGGCGGGCACCGCGGAGGACGGCACGGACGCGGGCACGGACGCGGGCGCCACCCGGGAGGTGGCGGACCAGCTCGGGATCAGCGAGGAGCAGGTCCGCAGCATCGCGCGCAAACGGGTGGCGACCGTCGTGCCGCGCGCCTTCGGGCTCAAGGTCGTCGACATCAAGGACCCCGTGTTCGCCACGGATCCGGACCGCGCCCGGCATTACATCGTGCACCTGCTCACGGCGAACACCCCGCTGCCGGCCGACACCGGCCCGGAAACGTTCCGCACGGTCAAGGACGATCAGCGCCAGGTCAGCCTGGAGGTCTGGGAACAGGCCGGTTCGGTCGCCTCCGAGGAAGTCGAGCACAACACGCACATCGGCGAGGGCGTGCTCAGCGAGCTGCCGGCCCGCCCGGCCGGGGCGCCGTTCCAGGTCGTCTTCCACATGACCGAGACCGGGCTGCTGAAGGTGCACGGCCGCGACGCCGACTCCGGCCGCGAGGTGCGCTTCGAGATCCAGATCGGCGGTCTCGACGAGGCGGAGATGCGGCGGGCCACCAGCGCCGTGGCCCGCTACGAGGTGAACGGATAGGTGGACTGGGATCGGGAGGGGTACCGCCGCGACGTACTGGACCCGGCGCGGCGGTCCGGCAACGTACCTCCCCCTGATCTGTACGTGCGGTACGGCCTGCCGGGTGACATCGGCGACCCGGGGGTGTTCGCCGCGCACATTGCCGCGGTCCTCGGCTACTGGCGCGAGCTGGCGAACAGCCGGACGTACGCCCCGCTCGCCCAGGCCCTGATCACGGCGCACGGCACGCTGGACCGGAACGGGCGGCTCACCCTGCGACGTTTCGCCGAGGGCCAGGCGCACGCCCGCCAGGAGTCCCTGGAACGGCTGACGCGCCTGGCCGACACCGAAGCGGGCGCGGCCACGCACGCCGGGCCGGCCACGGTGACCCGGCTGCGCGACGCCGCCGGCGGGACGGTCAGCGACGCCGACGTCGCTGCGGCGCTCCGGTCGGCGGGTGCCCGGGTCGTCACGGAATTCCCGTCCCTGCCCCCCGCTCCGCACCCGAAGCAGGCCGACCTGGCCCGGTACCTCAAGCCGCTCGGCCGGTCGCTGTCGGCCGAGGTCGTCTTCGGTGCCGCCGTGGCCGCCGGCTTCCGGCTTCTGGGCGGGTTCCGGCTGGCCGACGGGCGGTCGCTGGACACCGGCGCGATCGCCGCGGCGCGGGGCCGGGTGGGCGCCCTGCCCTACACGGACCCGGCCAGGGCGCCCAGCGAGAACGTCCTGGCCATCCTGCGCACCGCGGCGCGCCAGCCCGGAGAGCTGGACACGCTGCTGCTGTCTGAGGTCGTCGAACCGCTGCGGCAGCTGGCGCGCGCCGGGTTCCTCCAGCGGGGCATCGCCAGCCAGGCCGCCGAGCTCGGCCTGGACGAGAACGAGGCCGGGCTGATCGCGGCCGCCATCCTCGCCCCCGACACGCTGGAGAGCCAGCGCCAGCAGGTCACGAACGAGCTGGCCGGGGGCAGGCTCCGCAGCGCGCAGCGGCTGGGGGCCGGACTGCCCGCCACCGATCCGCTGCACGAGCGGCTCGCGGCCCTGGACGCCGAGGTCGCCGAGCTCAGCCGGCGCGCCGACGCCGAATGGGCCCAGGACCAGCCCGAACGGGCGGCCAGCCTGCTGGCCCAGGCCGTGAACCTGGCCCGCGACGACGCCGGCCTGTCCGGGCGGCTGGCCGCGCTGCCGCCCCCGGCGCCCCGCCAGGCAACGGCCCGGCTGGACGGGGACCACGTGGTGGTCACCTGGACCCCCAGCCCGGAGCTGGCCGGCCGCGTTCATTACCGGGTCATGCGCGGCCAGGACCTGGCCCCCGCCTCGCCCGCCGAAGGCACGCCCGCGCTCACCCGAACCGGACCGCACAGCGCCGAGGACTCCGGCGCGCCGCCGGGGGCGGAGCTCTTCTACAGCGTCTTCGCCGGCCGCGGCGAGGCATGGTCGCCGCCCGCCGTGACACCGCCGGTGATGTATACACCGGACGTCACAGACATGTCCGTAATGGCCGCCGAGACCTCGGCCGCCGTTACCTGGCGGCCGCATCCCGGGACGGACCGGGTGCTGGTCGTCCGGGATGAGGACCGCGCGCCCCTGGCCCTGGACGACGGGACACCGGTCGAGGCGGTACTCACCGGGTTCACCGACACCGGACTGCGCACGGGGACCGAGTACTACTACCGGATCGTAGCGGCCTACCGGACCCCGGACGGCCAGCACCGTCTCTCGCCCGGGGTGGTCGAGCGGGCCGTACCCGAGCCCCAGCTGGAGGCCGTCACCGACCTGGACATCGCCGGGCCCGCCGAAGGCGCGCGCGTGGTGATGGCCCGCTGGACGCCGCCGGCGTACGGCCAGGTGCGGCTCGCGCTGGGGAGCAAGCCGCCGCCGTGGCCGCCCGGCACCGTGCTGCGGCCCGGGGAAACGGCCCGGCTCCGGGTCGTCTCCGGGGTGCCGCGCCGCGGCCGCGACGGACGCGAGACGCTGGAGGTGCGCCTGCGGCCGGGCCGTCACTACCTGCTGGCGCTGACCGCGGGACGCAACGTCTCGGTGGTCGGCCAGGCGACCGAGGTCCAGCTGGCCGAACCGGTCCGCGAGCTGACCGCGCACCGGATGCACGACGACGCGCGGCTGGGCTGGGTCTGGCCCGGCGGCGCGACCGACGCGCTGGTGCGGTGGCCAGGCGGCGAGCACCGTTGCTCCCGCCGCGTCTACGACGACGAGGGCGGCGTGGTGGTCACGGTCGGGCCCACGGAGGTGGCCATCGAGGTCCGCGCGCTCTACCCGCAGCCCAGCGGCCGGCTCACCGCACCGGCAGCGCAGGTCAGGGTGCCCGCCCGGGGGGTGGCGGTCCACTACCGGATCGGCCGGGCGAGCCGCTGGCACCCGCAGCGGCGGCTCGTCGAACTGTCCGCCGAGCGGGAAACCCTTCTGCCCGCCCTGATCGTCGTGCAGTCCACCGGCCCGTACGCTCCGGACGACCCGGCCGAGGGGGAAACGGTGGAGCGGGCCGGACCGCAGCCCATCGCGCCGGGCCAGCCGGTGACGATCGCCGTGGAGGTAACAAAGCGGCCCGTCTGGCTGGCCTGCTTCGTCGACCCCGCCACCACCGGCCCGGACGGGGCGGGGCACGTCCTGCTCTTCCCGCCGCCAGCAGCCGAGATGAGGATCCGGTGAGGCTGGGGCCCGGCACGCGGCTGTACTGCCCGTACTGCTATGAGGAAATCTCCGCGCGGCAGATCTGGTTCCGGTGCGCCGGCCGGATCAGCCGGTCCGGCCGGCGCTGCGCCCCGCAGGTCGACCCGGTGCTGCGCGACCGCACCGGCCGCACTGAGGCGCTGCCGCCGCCGTTCGGCGGGGACGGGCGGCGCAGCTCCGCGCCCTGCCCCGGCTGCGGGGACGAGACCACGATCAGGATCTGCCCGGTCTGCCACAGCCGGCTTCCCGTGCAGTTCGGGAAGGTACCCAGCCGGCTGATCGTGCCGGTCGGCGCCAAGGAGGCCGGGAAGACGGTGTTCATGACGGTCCTCATCCACGAACTGATGCACCAGACGGGACAGCGGCTCAACGCGGCGATCACCGGCGCCGATGACTCCACTCGCGAGCGGTTCACGCGCGACTACGAGCGGCCGATGTACCGGGATTCGGAACTCCTGGCCCCGACGACGACGGCGGCCGGGACGCCGCACCGGGCACCGCTCGTATTCCGGTTCACCATTGAGGGCCGTGGCCGCCGCGCGCCGCAGCGCACGCTCCTGTCGTTCTTCGACACCGCCGGTGAGGACCTGCGCTCGCAGCGCTCCGTGGAGCAGAACGTTCGCTATCTGGGCGCGGCCGACGGCATCTTGCTGCTGCTGGACCCGCTGCAGATGCCCGGGGCGCGGGGACTGGCCGCGGCCGGCAGCCGGTTGCCCACGCCGGGCACCACCGGCGACGAACCGGCCAACGTGCTGGAGAACGTCACCGATCTCATTCTGGGCGCCCAGGTGAAAAAATCGCGCGACCGGATCGGCAAACCGCTCGCCATCGTGTTCACCAAGATGGACGCGCTGCTGCACGACCTGAAGGACACCAGCCCGCTGCTCCGCCCGCCGCCCCGGACGCCGTACTTCGATGATCGCGACAGCCTGGCGGTGCATACCGAGATGCAACGGCTGCTCGCCCGGTGGAACGGCTCCCGGATCGATCAGATCGCGGCGCTGAACTATCGCCGCTACCGCTATTTCGGGGTATCCGCGCTCGGCGAATCACCCACGGCGGACAACCGCGTTTCCGCCCGCGGCATCCGCCCGTACCGGGTGACCAGCCCGATCTTGTGGATCCTCGCGCAGTTCGGCATCATCCCGGTGAAATGAGGCGGGCATGGCCTTTCAGCAGCTCTACTACACGTCCTGCGAGCACGGCCTCGGCGGCTACGGTGGCTACCAATTCAACGCGGTCACCCCCGGAGTCGCGCCGGCCGTGCTGCGCGAGGTGGAAGAGCGGACCGTCTACGAGCCACCACGCTGGCTACTGGCCGAGGCGCGCCCCGATGAGCCGGAGGCCTACCCGGTCGCGTTCTCATACGGAACGAGCGAGGTGCCGGGCACGGTCATCGCCACGCACGTGGTGTTCACCGGGGCCGACTACTCAGGACGGCCCGGCAACTACTTCGTCCACGCCCTCGTCACCGGGACGCCCGAGCAGGATTTCGGCTCGCTGCTGCCGGCCGAGCTGTGGGGGTCGGGGCTGTGGCACAGCCGCCCGGCCGACGGCACCGAACTGCCGCCGCTGCCCGGGCCGCCGGCGCGCGGCGTCATCGACCGGCCGGGCACCCAGGCGTTCCTGGACGCGCATGGGGCCGGGGATGTCCTGCCGGAGCTGCTCACGGCCATGAGCCGGGCGATGGCCGGAGGGCCGCCCGTGCTCGTGGCCGGCCACGACGTGACCGAGAACGCCTGGTGGATCGCGGCCGTCTGCTACCTCCTGGGTGAGCACCTGGGCCGCCGGGTGACGTTCACCACCTACAGCCACCGGCCCAGCTACGCCCGCTATCACCTCATCGGGGTCCTGCCGGGCATGGTGCCGCCCGATGCGGGCACCGGTTTCCAGCTGTTCGACCTGGCCGCCGGGCAGACACCGGACGGCCGTGTCCATCCGCTGGCCGCCCTGCTCGCGAACACCGGGGTGATGGCGACGGCGGGTTTGTGGCAGCAGGCGGCGGTCTTCTCGTCGGGGACGGAGGAAGACCTGGACGACTGGCTCGCGCCGGTCGCGGTGGCGGCGGGCGTGCTCGGCCGGCCGCTGTCCCCCGGCGAGGCCGACGCCGTGGCCGGGTGGCTGCCCGCCGCGGCCGGATGGCTGCCGGCGCAGGTCACCGATGTCGGGCTCGGCGTCGCGCTCGCCCAGCCCGCGGACACGCTGGCGGACGGCCGGCTCATGGGCCTGCTCGACCTGGCCCGGCGGCTGCCCGCCCCGGCCCGGGCCGACCACCTGGAACGCCTGCTGACCCGCCGGGCCGTCGCGCACCTGCGCGCGGGTGAGCCAGCCACGCCGGTCCCGCTCGGCAACCCGGCCGCGGAGATCGCGGGCGACCAGGCCATCGGGCTCCTGGGCGCGGCCACGCCAGCGACCGCGATGGCCGTTCTGGAGTGGGCGGCCGCCTCCGGGGTCATGCTCCCGGAGGAAGAACTCGAACGGTACGGGCGGGCGCGCCTTGATCCGGCACTGCCGGACCCGGAGGCCCCCCGGCTGCTGCGGTGCTACCCGGCCGTGCTGCGCGGGCTGCTCGAACGGCTGGCCGCCGAGCCACCGCAGGTGACCGGGGTGCTGCTGCGCGGGTCCCTCGGCGGCCTGCTCAACCGCGACGACCTGGCCGGGCATCCGGAGCTGACCGAACTGTGGCTCATCCAGTCGGTGGCACGCGGTGACCGGGACCCGCTCCGGGCCTTCGACGAGATCGTCGACGTCCGGGACGGCGCCCAGCGCTCGCCCCGGGTCGACGTGTCCCTGCTGCGCCTGCTGTGGCCCGGGGGCTGCCCGGCGGACGACATCACGGCGCTGCTGGGCGCGCTCACCGGTCCCGATCCCGCGACGCCCGATGTCCTGGACTGGCTGGGGGCGGAGATCGGAGCCGTCCCGGCCCGCGGGACCACGACGGACGGCTGGCTGCGGCTTGCCCAGGCGCTCACCGGGCACCCGATCCTGGAGATGCTGCCGGAGGAGGCCACCCGCGCGGTACGGAACGCGGTCCGCATCCTGCCGCTGCTGGATCTCGCGCAGCGGGGCGGCCCGCGGGGCGGCGTGGCGGCCTTCCCGCGCCTGTTCGGCGAGTACGCAGCGGCTGACCCGGACACCCGCCGCCTGCTGGAACGGGAACTGCCCAGGCTGCTGGCCGAAGCGGACCCGCTGGAGGAGGCCATGCGCGGCTGTCCCGAAGACGTGGCGACGATGCTCTGCCTGAACCTGAGCGAACGGCTGGCGGCGCTGCCGGCCGATGTCGGGCTCGCCCGCCGGACCTTCGTGGCGCTCGCCCATCCGGACGTGCTCGCCCAGCCCGTCCTGGTGGAGTGGCTGTCGGGTGCCTTCGAGCAGGTCACCAAGTGGCGCCGCCGCGATCTGGCCGCCCTGGGCCAGACCTTCGAGGGCGACGAACAGCTGGCGCGGTCCTTCCGGGCCTGGCGGGACGCTCACCGTGGCGCCCTGACCCGGAAGCTCCTGGGCGGAAGCTCCCGGACACCGGAAGAGCAGTCATAACCGCCAGCCGCACGAAGGGAAGCCAGACCGATGCCGGTCATTTACGCGGTGCTCTTCATCGTCGCCGCGCTGGTCTACCTGGCCTACTTCGCCTGCGCGCTGCCGATCGCCGTGATAGCCGCCTTCGTCAGCTACGGCCTCGGGATGCCGGTCGCCTACCTCGTGGGCCTGGCCGAGGTTCTGCTCGTCCGGCCCGCCGGGCTGCCCAGCCCGGAGCGCCGGCTGAAACTCCCCGCGGACGCCGACCCGGCCGTGCCACAGTATTTCTACGGCCCCGCCGTGGTCGACGCGGATCACGCCGTCCGGGTCGCCTACGGCAACTGCCGGAAGCTCTGGCAGCAAGGCGCGCGGGCCGTCCTGGCGGCGTTCAGCACGGACACGGTCCTGCTCACCTGCCCCCTGGGGATCGGGGGGGCCGTCGGAATGGCCGCCGGCACAGCGGTCGGGGCCGTCGTCACGGCCGGGTGCGCCATCGTTCATCTCCTCACGGTCGGCGTCTCGGCCGCGGCGGTGCGGGCGGCCGGAACGGTCCTGCGCGGGGCCGATTCGGCGGTGCTACGGGTCAAGAACATCCGGATGGTCTGCCCCGACTGCTACGAGCGGGTGCCGTACCCCGGGTACCAGTGCCCCGGCTGTAGGCGCCGTCACCTCGACGTCCGGCCAGGACGGTTCGGCATCGCCCGGCGCCGCTGCCGCTGCGGCACGCGGATGAACACCCTGTTGCTGTTCGGATCGTCGCGGATGAGCGCGTTCTGCCCGTATTGCGGGCATGCGCTGGAGCACCGGCCGGGCCAGGCGCCGGAGATCGTGCTGCCCTTCTTCGGCGCGGCCGGCGCGGGCAAGACGCGCCTGCTGTTCAGCATGGTCGTCCAGCTTCAGATGTGGAACGAGAGCGGGCAACTCGCCGCCGAGTTCGGCGACGCCGCCACCACCCGCGAACTCAGCATGGCCGGCGCCATCCTGCGCTCCCAGGCGGCCACGACCAAGACCGCCGTTCAGCTTCCCCGGGCCTACATCATCCGCCTGACCCCGGCGCACGGAACCCGCATCCTGCTCATGTTCGACGCGGCGGGCGAACTTTTCTACAGCACCGAACGGACCCAGGAACTGCGCTACCTGAGCAAGGCGCGCACGTTCATCCTCGTCATCGACCCGCTGTCGGTGCCGGCCTTCTGGGACCGGCTGCCCCCCGGACGCCAGGCCGCGCTGGCCGAGATGCGCTCGAACGCCCCGTCACCCGACCTGGCCTACCAGCAGGCGTACCAGGAGATCGAGGGGATGGGCGTGCACCTGCGGAAGGTGCGGCTCGCGGTCGTCTTCAGCCGGGCCGACCTGATCGACGCCCCGGGCACCGATATCGCCGAGTGGGCGAGTGACGTCCTGGGCCTGGGCAACCTGGTCCGGTCGGCGCGGCTGAACTTCAGGGAGGCCCGGTTCTTCTTCACCGCCTCGGTCATGACGGGCGAGGCCATGCACGAATCCATTCCGGCGCTGATGAGCTGGGTGCTGGGCCGTCACAGCAGCACACTGACCGAGGAGGCATCGTGACCGATCCGGTCGAGGAGGAGTCCTACCGGTCGCAACGGCGCTTCATCTTCGCCGCGACGCTGGCCGTAATCGTCGCGCTGATCGTCACTGGTCTCGTGCTCTGACCCGGTCCGGACGGGCGGTCAGCCGGACGGGGTGGCCTGGATCATCGGCTGGTCCCCGGGGTTAACCGCGATTCACTTTTTGGGCGCTACCTCCGGCGCGGACCAGCACGAGGGCGCGGAGGCGGTAACGTGAGCCGCTGATCGGCCCGGCCAGCAGGGCCGGCCTCTACATCGTCAGGAAGGGATCGGCGGTGTCTCAGCCACCCGGCTGGCCTTCTCCCGTGGTGCTCGCCTCCGCGTCGCCGCGGCGGCTCGAGCTGCTCCGCGGCATCGGCGTCGACCCGGACGTGCGCCCGGCGGACATCGACGAGACCCCGCGGCCCGGGGAGAGCCCGGCTGTCTACGTGGAGCGGCTCGCCGCGGCCAAGGCGGCCGCCGTGGCCGGAGACGGCGAAGTCGTCGTCGCCGCGGATACGACGGTGAGCATCGACGGCCAAGCCGCGCTGTCCGGCACGCTGTCAGTCGCCGGGCGCGTCGCAGCCCGCACGCTGTCAGTCGTCGGCTCCGTCGCGGCGCAGGCCTTCTTCCGCGTACTCGGCGAGCAGGTCGCTCACGGACAGACGGCGCCGCGCCGTACGGTACGAGGTGGCGATGATCGACGACGTGGCAGCCATGGCCCTGGGACTTGTGGCGCGGAAGGCGTTCGCCTGTGAGCGACCGTTGCCAGTTGACCGGGGATAGGGCCATTTGACTCTGGCCGGGCCGCGTTGGGCGGTTGATTCTCAGCACACGGTCGGCCAGCCCACCACCTGCGGATGAGCCGGTCGCCGGAACGCGACGAGGCGGTCCGGTACCCCTGATGCGGGGGAGGCTGTTATGCAGTTCAGTACCGGTGACGGAACGACGGCGCCGGGAGGGCCTCGCGGCGCGGAGATCTTCGGGCACCCGCTGCTCAACAAGGACGCGGCCTTCACCGCGCGGGAGCGGGACGAGCTCGGGCTGCGCGGCCTGCTGCCCTGGCGGGTGGCGACGATGGACGAGCAGGTCGAACTGGAACTGGAGCACCTGCGCGGCAAGCCCAGCGACATGGAAAAGTACATCGGGCTGATGGCGCTGCAGGACCGGAACGAAACCCTGTTCTACCGGCTCCTGAGCGACCACCTGGAAGAAATGGCCCCGATCGTGTACACGCCGACGGTCGGCGAGGCCTGCCAGCGATTCAGCCACATCCTGCGGCGGCCGCGCGGCCTGTGGATCACACCCGAGGACATCGCCCGGATACCGGACATGCTGCGCCAGGCCGACCGCCCGCACGTGTCCCTGATCGTGGTGACCGACGGCGAGCGCATTCTCGGGCTCGGCGATCAGGGCGCCGGCGGGATGGGCATCCCGATCGGGAAGCTCTCGCTCTACACGGCGGGCGCCGGGATCGATCCGGCGCGGACCCTGCCGATCTGCCTGGACTGCGGCACGGACAACGACGAGCTGCTGGGTGATCCGCTCTACCTGGGCTACCCCAAGCGACGGTTGCGGGGCCCCGACTACTACGCGTTCATCGAAAGCGTCGTCAGCGCCGTCCGCGGCACCTTTCCCGGGGCCGTGCTCCAATGGGAGGACTTCAAGCAGCACAACGCGATCCGGCTGCTGGACGCATACCGGCACACGCTGCCCAGCTTCAACGACGACATCCAGGGAACCGCGGTGGTGGTGCTGGCCGGGATCCTCGCCGCGATGCGTTCGCTGGGCCGGAACCTGCGCGACCAGCGGCTGGTACTGGCCGGGGCCGGGGCCGCGGGAATCGGGGTCGCCCGGCTCGTCGGCCAGGCCATGCGCGCCGACGGGGCGCCGCCCGAGGACGTGCGCACGCGCATCGTGATGACGGACTCACGCGGGCTGGTCTTCGAAGACCGCAACCACCTGGACGTGGACAAGCAGTGGTTCGCGCTGCCAGTGGACGCCCTGGCCCGGTACGGCTTCACCTCCGCCCCGGGCTATGACCTGGAGACCGTGATACGCCAGGTCGCGCCGACCATTCTGATCGGCACCACGGCCACGGCCGGGGCCTTCAGCGAGATCGCGATCCGCGAGATGGCGGCGCGTACGCCGGTACCCATCGTCTTCCCGCTGTCCAACCCGACCAGTCACACCGAGGCCGTTCCCATGGACATCCTGGCCTGGAGCGACGGCCGCGCGCTGGTCGCCACCGGCAGCCCGTTCGCTCCCGTCGAGGCCGCCGGCCGTACCCGGGTAATCGCACAGGCCAACAACCTGTACACGTTCCCCGGCATCGGCCTGGGCACGATCGCCGCGCGGGCCCGCTCGGTCACCGACCCGATGCTGCTGGCCGCCGCCACCACCCTGGCTGGCCTGGTGCCCGGATCCCGGCTCGACGAGGGAGCCCTGTACCCGCCGCTGGCCGGGCTCCGGCAGATCTCCCGCGCGATCGCGATCGCGGTCGCCCGGGAGGCTCAGCAGGCCGGCCTGGCGCGCATGGATCCGGGGCTGGACGCCGAGGAGGCGGTGGACGCCGCCGTGTGGACGCCGCAGTATTAGCCCCGTACCAGCCCGGCACTGGGGGCAGGCCGTGGGCGAGGACGTTGAGCAGGTCCTCCGGGACGTCGGCGGCCACCTGGCTGCCGGTCCAGTCG
>CAVSZI010000010.1:0-61749 GCA_963732345.1 uncultured Actinomycetes bacterium
GTTGCGGCTGTCCGTCATCCTCATCACATCATCATCATGCCAGTCATGGTGGCATTGACATTCTCCCCGCCCTAAAGGCTCATAGGTGGCTGAGAACTTGTGCAGAGAAGTTCCCCAGAGGCGGACGGCAGACTGCCTGTCATGAACACCCCGAAGCGAGAGCATGTCCTCCGCGCGATCGCGGCGCGGGCCCGCGGCCGCAGCCGGATTCAGAGCACCACCGTCGCGGTCAGCCTCGCCAGCGTGGCGACGGCCGGGGTCGTCACCCTGATGCTGCCGGGCTCGCACATCAGCGGGACGTCATCCTCGCAAACCTCTACGTCGTCGGGATCTTCGGGTTCCACGGGTTCGTCGTCGGGCACCAATAGCTCCGGCTCGACCAGCACCGGCTCCGGCTCGACCAGCACCGGCTCCGGCTCGACCAGCACCGGCTCCTCTGGCTCGTCAAATTCCAGTTCCTCGGGTTCTGGTCTCAGCAGCGGGTCGTCCGCGCCGTCGTCGAGTTCGGGCACCAGCCAAGCGACGTCCGGCGGCTCCTGACCCGTTTGATCTGAGCGGGCACATGTTCTGAGCGGGCACATGTTCTGAGCGGGCACATGTTCTGAGCGGGCACATGTTCTGAGCGGGCACATGTTCTGAGCGGGCACAGAGGAATCTTCCAGCTTCAGTGGCGACACACCGGCGAGGGTTGACGATATGAACGGAATTACCGCGAGCACCGCCCCCTGGTACGCCAGCCGGGCCACCGGCGTGGTGTCCCTGCTGCTGCTCACCGCCGTCATGGTGCTGGGCATCCTGGTCAACCGGCAGGGCCGGCTGCCCGGGCTGCCCCGGTTTGCCGTCACGAACTTGCACCGCAACCTGTCTTTGCTGGCGGTCGTCTTCCTCGTCATCCACATCGTGACCGCCGTCATGGACACCTTCGTGAGCGTCCCGCTGGTCTCCGCGGTGATCCCGTTCACCTCCGGATACGAGGGCTTCTGGCTCGGTCTAGGCGCCATCTCCCTCGACATCATGCTGGCGCTGATCGTCACCAGCCTGGTCCGGGGCCGTCTCAACCGGAAGGTGTGGCGAGCCGTGCACTGGCTCGCCTACGCCAGCTGGCCCATCGCCTTCGCCCACAGCATCGGCTCCAGCACGGATCTTCAGCACGGGCCGCTGCGCGTGCTGGCGGTCGCCTGCGCGGTCCTCATCGCGGGCTCCCTGATCTGGCGGATCGTCGCGGTCACCCGGGACGTGCCGCGAGCTCAGCGGGTCAGCACCGTCATGGCCCGTTCCCTGGTGGCAGGCCCCCGCCAGCCGGATGGCCCCGGCCGCCGCTCCACTGCCGATCCTGCCGCGACGTCGCGGAAGCCGGCCGCTGTCTCCCGATCCCGCGGACTCTGACCGCCGACTCGTGAAAGCAGATCCCGAATGAGCGTGCCCACCATGCCCCTGCGGCGCGGCGAAGACACCGCCTCCAGGTCCCGCCCCGACGGTCTTCCGCGGCTGCTGCCTTCCGGCACCGTGCCGGAAGGCCTCCGCGAGCATCTCGCCCGGCACGGCTTCGTCCCCTACCGGGACGGGCGCCTGCACCTGGCCGCCGACCTGCGGGCTGCCGGGCTGACCGGCCGCGGCGGTGCGTCCTTCCCCGTGTACCGCAAGCTGGAAGCGGTCGCCGGGGCGGGCGGCCGGCCGTATGTCGTCGCCAACGGCGCGGAGAGCGAGCCGGCCTCCAGCAAGGACGCGTCCCTGCTGTGGCTGGCCCCCCACCTGGTACTCGACGGCCTCCAGCTTGCCGCGGAAGCCGTCGGCGCGCAGGAAGCCTGCCTGTACGTGCACGAGACCCAGGGCGACCAGCTCGCGGCGGCCCTGCAGCGCGCCCTGAGCGAGCGCTGGGCGGCCCGCATCGACCGGGTGCCGGTCCGGCTCGCGGGAGCACCCCCGCGTTTCCTGTCCGGCCAGGAAACGGCCATGGTCAACCTGCTCAATGGCGGTCTGGCCCTGCCGACCTTCGCTCCGCCGCGCGTCTTCGAGCGCGGGGTGGGAGGAGCGCCCACGCTCGTTCAGAACGTCGAGACGCTCGCGCACATAGCGCTGATCGCGCGGTACGGCGCCGGGTGGTTCCGGCAGGTCGGCACGCAGGCCGAGCCGGGCAGCATGCTCAGCACGATCAACCACGCGGACGGCTCGGTCCGGATCATCGAAGCGGCCGTCGGGACGCCGTTGCGCAATCTCCTCGCGGCTGACCTCGGCACCGCCGGTACGGACGGCCTGGCTCGGGCCATCCTGGTCGGCGGCTACCACGGCACCTGGATCCCGGCGCCGCGCGCGGCCGGGCTGACGCTCGACAACGCCGGGCTGCGGCCGGCCGGCGCCAGTGTCGGCGCGGGCGTCCTGGCCGCCTTGCCCGCCACCCACTGCGGCCTCGTTGAAACGGCGCGGGTGGCCCGCTATCTCGCGCTCGAGTCGGCCGGGCAGTGCGGGCCGTGCCTCAACGGGCTGCCCCGCATCGCGGAAGGACTCGCCGTGCTGGCCAGGCTCCGGCCCGGCCGGCGCGTCCGCGCGGACGTCGAGCGCTGGGCCGGCCTGGTGGCCGGGCGCGGCGCATGCACCCACCCCGACGGGTCGGTCCGCTTCGTGCGGAGCGCCCTGACCGTGTTCGCCGCCGAGCTTAAGCACCACGAGCGGGGCGTCTGCTCGGCCACGGCCTGGCAGCCGTTCCTGCCGTTGCCGTCGGGAACGGCGGTCAGCGATGAGGACTGGAGCTGACATGGACAAGCAACTGCGGGTCAATCCCATCGAGTGCTCCGGCCACGGCGCCTGCGCCGAGCTGCTGCCCGAGATGATCAGCCTCGACGAATGGGGCTACCCGCTGCTCGACCCGCGGCCGGTGCCGCCGGCGCTGGAGCGCCAGGCGCGGCGCGCGGTGAACGGATGCCCGGTCCTAGCACTCCAGCTCACCCGCCTGCCTGAGGCAGCAACTCGTCCGCGCTCCTGAGAACGCAGCTCAGCCGCGCGGCCCCCAGACCCCCGCTCGGCCGTATGCCCTGAGACACCCGCTCAGCCGCGTGCCCCCAGACCCGCCCCGGCACGTGAAGCGCCGACCCGAAAACGGCCGGGCCGGACAGGATCATCCTGTCCGGCCCGGCCGGTGGTTTTCCGGGTGCGGAAGCGGTCAGAGGACGTCGTGGCCGGGGTGCGGCTCCGCCGGAACCGTGGTCGGCTCCGCCGGGATGCTGCCCAGCCGTCCGGCCTGGAAGTCCTCGAACGCCTGCACCAGCTCTTCCCGGGTGTTCATGACAAACGGCCCGTACGCCGCGACCGGCTCGCGGATCGGCTGGCCGCCCAGGAACAGGATGTCGAGCTGTGCGCTCGGGCCGTCCTGCCGGTTGCCCGCCGCCACGGTGAGGGCGTCGCCCGGCCCGAACGCCACCAGCTGGCCCATCTGGATCGGCCGGCGGTCAGTGCCGACGGTGCCGGAACCGGCCAGGACGTAGGCGAGCGCGTTGAAGTCGGCGCGCCACGGCAGCCGGAGCTGAGCGCCGGGGGAGAGCGTCGCGTGCACGATCGTGATCGGCGTGTGCGTGACACCAGGTCCTTCGTACCCGCCGGCCTCGCCCGCGATGACCCGCAGCAGCGCGCCGCCGTCCGGCGAGCTGAGCAGCTTCACCTGCCCGGCCCGGATGTCCTGATAGCGGGGGGCGGTCATCTTCATCTTGGCGGGCAGGTTGACCCACAGCTGGAACCCGTGGAAGAGACCGCCCTTCATGACGACCTCCTCGGGCGGCTCCTCGATGTGCAGGATCCCGCCGCCGGCGGTCATCCACTGGGTGTCGCCGTTGGTGATCAGGCCGCCGCCGCCGTTGGAGTCCTGGTGGCGGAAGATCCCGTCGATCATGTAGGTCACGGTCTCGAAGCCACGGTGCGGGTGCCAGGGCGTGCCCTTCGGCTCACCCGGGGCATAGTCGACCTCGCCCATCTGGTCCATGTGGATGAAGGGGTCGAGCTGCCGCATGTCCACGCCGGCGAACGCCCGGCGGACCGGGAAACCCTCGCCCTCGTAACCCTTGGGAGCGGTGGTGACGGTGCGGACGGCACGCTCGACCGAAGTTCCCGGGTCGGGCTCCGCCACGCGCGGCAGAACGAGGGTGTCCTCGACGGTAACGGCTGGCATGTCTCCTCCTTACCGGGCCCGCCACGGGCGGCCTGCCCGCCCCGGTGCCTGAAGGTCCGATGGGACGTGTAACAATACTTGAAATCTCAACATTCCCGCTTTGGCGGCCTGCGGTCCTATAGGCGCAGGCCGTTCTCCAGGTGGGTTAGCCCTAGGCTAGGCCCGCGTCAATCGGCGCGAACGAGGGCATGGCCACACCCAGCCCAAGGCCGGTCACCGCGAACCACGCCGCGGCGAATCCGGTGCCCCGTCCCCGCGTTTTGGGGTGATTGGCGCGCGACGGCAGGCGGCACGTCATGATGGAGGTGTCGTCAGCTTGCCGGGGGCACAGGCAGGTTCACGCGTGTGGTTCGCACACCCGCCAGAACCACTGGGCACCCCGCCGCCTGTGTCCCCTCCACAGGCGGCGGGGGCGGCCCCCGGGGGGCGCCGGGCCGATCCTGCACGCCGTCTGCGCACCGCTCGCGCTCGTCCAGTTCTGGGTGGGGGTGCCCGGCTTCGCGGCCCTGGTCGCCCGGCCTGAGCGGCGTCTGCAACCTGCACCGGCTATGGTGTCCGGATCTTGGCCCGCGCGCCGGTACCGGCAATATGAGCGTTTCCGGCTGGGGGCACTTCGGAGCGTCAGCAGCTGAGGCGGACGGGCCCGACCGCGACCGAAGCCGTTGGCGCTCCTTCACCCCGGTCGGTCGCCTCGATCAGCACGGTGCCGCCCGGGAACGTGAACGGGCCCTTCGTCACCCACTGGCCCTGATGGGCGGCCTGGTCGATGGTGAAGTCGGCGATCCGGTTGACCGCGTTGCTGTCCCCGGCGCTGAACCAGTAATAGTCGGTCGAGTTCGCCTGCGGCACCGCCGGGATGTAGAGGCTGAACATGCACGAGGGATTGTCCATCCCGGTGCGGAAGACCCAGGCGTAGTGGTCATGCCACTCGCCCGGGTTGCCCGGGACCATGGCCAGGTAGCTATAGATGAACGAGCTTCCGCAAGGCCCGCTGCCGGCACCCGTCCCGGCGTGCCAGCCATCCCCGTCCGGGGCGTGGTAGGGGAAGGTGGACGCGTTGGCGGCAACCGGGCAGCCCGGTCCGGCAAGCGCGGTGAAGGTGCCGCCGCCGTTCGGCCCGGGGGCTGACGCGGCGGCATGGCTCGCCGACAGCGGAGCCGTCTTCAGGGCGGGATTGCCGTTTTGGGCCAGCGTCCGGACGCCCAGGATGCCGAGTGGTATCGCCCCCGCGATGGCCAGTGCTCCGGCCAGGGCCAGAAGAGCGCCGTTCAGGCGCGGGCGCCCGGGGCTCCGCGCGTGCTGGGCCCGGCGGCGCGGGCCCGGATAGTGTGGCCCGCCGCCGGGACCGGCCTCCGCCAGGGTCTCGCAGAGCCCCAGATCGTCTTCGTATTCCGTGTCGCGGACCAGCTCTGGGTACGGGGCTGTGGGGTGCCGGACCGGCTCGGAGATGGCGCCTATGGGATCGTACGGCGGCTCCCGCGATTCCCAAAGATCCTGGAAGCCCATCGAGGCGGGAGCCGGGTCGCCTTCCTGGTCCGGCGCCGGGCCTGCCGCGGCCGCCGGGACCCGCTCCGAGCGGGGAGGTTCGTCCTCCCAGCGCTGTTCGTCTTCCCAGGAGAGGTCGTCTTGCGGCGGACGAAGGTCTTGCGGCGGCCGGGAGCGTTCCGGCGGCCGGGCGCCTCCCTGGAGACGGCCGGTAAAACGAGCCGGGGCCGGAAAGAAATGATCACTGCCCGTAGGCAGATCGCCCCGGCCGGTGGACCCCGGCGCGGAGTGATCGCCCCGGCCGCGGGCCCGCCGCGGAGGCGGTTCCGCCCCGCGTACTGGCCCGTCTACTGGCCCGCGGAGGTCTTCGCCGCGGAGGTCTTCCCGGACTGGGGTCGGGCGCCACGGATCACGCGGGGCGCCGTGTGGCCGGGAGTCCGGCGACCAGAATTCCAGTCCGCCGCCCCGGTCCCACGAAGCCGGGGGTTCACCCTCCGCGGGGCCAGAAGCCGCCCAGGCCTCCTCCGGGCCAGCCTGAGCCCAGTCGTCCCTCGGGTCAGCCTGAGCCCCGTAGTCGTGAGGGCCACCGTCCGCGGGGCCAGAAGCCGCCCAGGCCTCCTCCGGGCCAGCCTGAGCCCAGTCGTCCCTCGGGTCAGCCTGAGCCCCGTAGTCGTGAGGGCCACCCTCCGCGGGGCCAGAAGCCGCCCAGGCCTCCTCCGGGCCAGCCTCCCGCCCCCCGTCATCGCGGAGGCCACCCTGTGCCGGGGCCGAAGCCGCGCAGGAGTCCTCCGGGTCGTCCGGGGACCAGTAGCCCGCGGGTTCAGCCGGGGGCCGGGGAGCGAGCGGCCAGGAATCCTCGGGGTCGGTCAGCGGCCAGAAATCCTGCTGCGGCGGGGCCTGGCCGCCGCGCGGCCGGAATCCCGAATGTTCCTTACGGCGCGGCAGCGGCGGAGGAGTACCGCTGGCACGCTCCGGCGCCACGTCTGCGGCCAGCTCGTGGCGGTCGCGCGGCCGGTCGAAGGCGTCGTTGTCCGGCTCGTCGGGGGAGAAGGGATTTTTCGGGTGTCGCATCCGTGTCCTCCCGGACCCTCTGTCGTATCCCCCTGCTCGTGACCACGAAAAGAACCGGTGGCTGGTTCATTCATTTCCCGGTGATCACGCCCCGGATTTCGTTACAATCCCGCGACCTTCCGTCCGACGTGTGCCCGCACCTGCCTTCGCGACGCGACTGCGGCCGATCGCGGAAATCCCCGCTCTTCGCGGTTTCCGCACACCTTTATTGAAAACGAAGGGTGCCCCCTCGGGAAGTGGGCGCATGGGCCCCACGTCGCGCGCTCTGCCGCCTGGGGCCGGGAGGGAATCCCGGCCCCAGGCGGCCCCACCTCAGGCGGCCCCAATGGCGAAGACGCCGATGTGACCGCCGGACGGCGTGGGCAGGGTGAGGCTGGCCACCGTCTTGCCCGACTGGAGCGCCCCGGCGACGGAGTACACCGAAGTCTTCGCCTGCGCCCGATATGAGGTTCTGTGACCGATTCAGATCGGCGTGAACCGGGCCCTCACCCGGGCTCCGGCGGGCACTCTGCCGGGGAATCATCGGGGGCCGCGGAATGTTAAACGGTCTGGCACACTAGGAAGCCGCGACCAGGCGGTACCGGTTCACGCCACGAAAGCCAGCCCCCGAGGGTGCTCGGCCAGCGGCGACCCGGCGACCGCACGAGGCAGGAGTTAAACGTGAAGCCTGACATTCACCCGAAGTACGTTCCCACCACGGTGACCTGTACCTGTGGGAACACCTTCACCACGCACAGCACCGCCGCCAACGGCGAGATCCACACCGACGTCTGCTCGGCCTGCCACCCGTTCTACACGGGCAAGCAGAAGATCCTGGACACCGGTGGCCGCGTCGCCCGGTTCGAGCGGCGGTTTGGCAAGAAGGCCATGGGCACCAGCAAGTAAGCCCGGGCCCGCGCTCCCCTGGCGCGCGCATTAGCGCGCCAGGCCACCAGCTCATCATGACCGGGTTGAGTTTCCGCGGATGCTGCGGAAACTCAACCCGAATGCGTTGCTGGCGCCGACGCTCCCGCGCCCTATCCGGGCGCGGGAGCAGGCGCCCGTGGTGCCCGGGTAGGAGGAATTACTGTGTTCGACCGGCTCGCCGAGCTGGCGTCGGAGCATGCGGAACTAGAGCGTGCCCTGGCCGACCCCGGCGTGCACGCCGACCAGGACCAGGCCCGCGACTTCGGCCGGCGTTACGCCGAGCTGACTCCGATCGTGAACGCCTACACCGAATGGCAGCAGACCGAGGCCGACGAGGCGACGGCGCGCGAGCTCGCGCCCGAGGACCCGTCCTTCGCCGCCGAGGCGGACCAGCTCAAGAAGCGTAAGGCGGAACTCGGGCAGCAGCTGCGGCGGATGCTCGTTCCGCGCGACCCTAACGACGGCCGGGACGTCATCCTCGAGATCAAGGCGGGCGAGGGCGGCGAGGAATCCGCTCTGTTCGCCGGCGACCTGCTACGCATGTACCAGCGCTACGCCGAGCGCCACCGCTGGGCCACCGAAGTTCTCGACTCCACCGTCACCGGCCTCGGCGGTGTCAAGGCCGCGACCCTCGCGGTGAAGGCGGGCAAGAAGGCCAGCGGGCCGGGCCAGGGCGCGTGGGCGCGGCTGAAGTACGAAGGCGGCGTGCACCGGGTCCAGCGGGTTCCGGTCACCGAATCACAGGGCCGCATCCACACCTCGGCCGCGGGCGTCCTCGTCATGCCCGAAGCCGGGCAGGTCGAGGTCGACATCGATCCGAACGACGTGCGGGTGGACGTGTTCCGCTCCTCCGGGCCCGGCGGCCAGAGCGTCAACACCACCGACTCCGCGGTACGCCTCACCCATATCCCGACCGGCATCGTGGTCTCCTGCCAGAACGAGAAGAGCCAGCTGCAGAACAAGGAGCAGGCGATGCGGATCCTGCGGGCCCGCCTGCTGGCTCAGGCCCAGCACGAGGCCGACGAGAAGGCCGCGGCCGAACGGCGCAGCCAGGTCCGGACCGTCGACCGGTCCGAGCGCGTCCGCACCTACAACTTCCCCGAGAACCGGATTTCTGATCACCGGGTGGGCTACAAGGCCTACAACCTGGATCAGGTGATCGACGGTGATCTTGACGCGGTAATCACCTCGCTCGCCGACGCCGAAATGGCCGAGGAGCTCGGCGGCGACGGGAACACCGGCGCGTGAGCAGCGGAGCCATCCGGGTGAGCCTGTTGCTGGATGAGATCGCGCTCGCCGCGGCCCGGCTCGCCGAGGCCGGGGTGGAATCGCCCCGCGCCGAGGCGGAGCTGATCGCGGCGCACGTGCACGGTGTGCGCCGGACCGAGCTGCGCGCGGTGCCCGACGCGGCGTTCGATGCCCGCTTCTGGGAGGGGGTCGGCCGTCGCGCCGCCCGCGAGCCCCTGCAGCACATCACCGGGCGGGCATACTTCCGTTACCTGGAGCTCGAGGTCGGCCCCGGCGTGTTCGTGCCCCGGCCGGAGACCGAGGTGATAACGGGCTGGGCCATCGACCGGCTGCGGGAGATGGACGTAGCCGAGCCGGTTGTGGTCGACCTTGGGACCGGCTCCGGCGCGATCGCGCTTTCGATCGCCCAGGAGGTCCCGCGGGCTCGCGTGCACGCCGTGGAAGCCGACCCGATCGCCCGCGGCTGGACGGAGCGCAACGTCGAGCGCTGCACGGTGGCCGCGCCGTACACGAAGGGCCGGGTGAGCCTGTACGGAGCGGACTTTACCGCCGGCCTCACGGGGGACTTCACCGCCGGCCTCACCGCGGACTTCGATGCCGCCCTCACCGCGGCGCCCGGTACCGGCGAGCTCCGTGAACTGGACGGCAAGGTTGATCTCGTGATCAGCAACCCGCCCTACATCCCGCTCGGCGCGTCGGTGCCGCCCGAGGTGGGAGAATACGACCCGCCGGCCGCGCTGTGGAGCGGCGAGGACGGCCTCGACGCGATCCGCGGCGTCGAGCGCGCCGCCCGGCGGCTGCTGCGCCCGGGCGGGCTGGTCGCAGTGGAGCACGGCGCGCCCCAGGGTGCGGCCGTGTACTGGGTGTTCTGCGAGGAAGCCGGCTGGCGTGACACGCGCAACCACAAGGACCTGGCGCGCCGGGACCGTTTCGTCACCGCGACGTGGCCGGGTGAGTGAGCCGATGGATGACGGGATAGGTGGTAATGAGCGAACGTTACGACTGCTCCGACCCGGAGCAGCGGGAGGCCGGGATCGCCGCGGCGGTGGCGGCCGCGCAGAAGGGCGAACTGGTCGTCCTGCCGACCGACACGGTCTATGGCATCGGCGCGGACGCGTTCACAACGTGGGCGGTGAGCCGGCTCCTCGTGGCCAAGGGGCGCGGCCGGGATATGCCGCCCCCTGTGCTCGTCGGCACCATGCGCGCCGCGACCGCGCTGGTCGACGACATGGGGGCGTTCGGGCAGGATCTGATCGACCAGTTCTGGCCGGGTGGCCTGACGCTGGTCTGCCGGGCCAGCCCGACGCTAGCCTGGGACCTGGGGGATACCCGCGGCACCGTGGCGGTCCGCATGCCACTGCACGCGGTCGCCCTTGACCTGCTGAAGAAGACCGGCCCGATGGCCGTGAGCAGCGCGAACCGGACCGGCCTGCCGGCCGCGACGACCGCGGACGAGGCGGTCGAGCAGCTGGGCGATACGGTCTCCGTGTACCTGGACGGCGGGCCCTGCTCCGGTGGGGTGGCGTCCACCATCATCGACCTAACGGGTTCGGTGCCGCGGCTGCTGCGGGCCGGGGTCATCCCGATGGACCGGCTCCGCGAGGTCGCGGCCCTGGTGACCGGCGAGGACGTGCCCGTATCCACCTCGGTGAACGGCACGGCCGGCATCCCGGCCCTGCCCGACGATGCCGCGCAGGTGCCCGCGGCCGTCCCGGCCGGAGTCGCTGATCTGCCGGGTGATCCCGCCCCGCCGTCCGCCCATGATCCGGCCGGGGCCGCTGATCTGCCCGACGATGCCGCGCAGGTGCCCGCGGCCGTCCCGGCCGGAGTCGCTGATCTGCCGGGTGATCCCGCCCCGCCGTCCGCACCCGGCCCCGCCGAGCTCCGCGATCTGCCGGATGATCCCGCGGGGGTGCCACTGTCTGGCCCGGCCGAGACCCCCGGCCCGCCAAACGATCCCGCGCAAGCGTCCGCGCCCAGCCCGGCGGAGGTCCATAATTTGCCGAACGATCCCGCGCCGGGCTCCGCCTCCGCCCCGGACGGCCCCGCCGCGGAGACCAGCGAGCCTTCCGCGGATGCGAAGGACACGCCCGGCAAATAGGCGCGAACGGCGCATACACGCGGCCTGGTACTTGCCCCGCAAGCTAAAGTGGCTGATGATGTCCGCCAACCCTGTCGCGGCTGGCTGACCCAGCGTGCGGGAGTACGTTCTCGCGCTGCTGCTGGCCGCCGCGGCTACCTATCTCCTGACGCCGCTGGTCCGGCGCGGTGCCATGGCCACCCATACGATGCACGCTGCCCGCACGCGGGACGTGCACGTGGTGCCCACGCCGCTGCTCGGCGGCCTGGCCATGTACGGCGGCCTGGCGGCCGGCCTGCTCGTCGCCAATCAGCTCACCTACCTGCGCCAGGCGTTCCCCTCCCCGCGGACCGTCCCCGGGCTGCTGATGGCCGGCGGCCTGCTGGTCGTCACGGGCATCATCGACGACCGCTGGGGGATGGGCGCGATCAGCAAGCTCGCCGCCCAGGTGGCAGCGGGCGCCATCCTGGTCTGGAGCCAGGTCGTGCTCTCCTGGGTCCCCGAGCCGAGCGGCGGCGTGTTCATCCTCCCGCCCCAGCTGGGCCTGACCCTGACCATCCTGCTCGTGGTGATCACGATCAACGCGGTCAACTTCATCGACGGGCTCGACGGGCTGGCCGCCGGGATCGTCGCCATCGCGGCCTGCTCGTTCCTCGTCTACTCCTACACGCTCGCCCGGGTCGTCGGCATCCACTCCCAGTCCGTCCCGGCGCTGGTGGCCGCGCTGCTGGCCGGTATGTGCCTCGGCTTCCTGCCGCACAACTTCTACCCGGCGCGGATCTTCATGGGTGACACCGGCGCCATGCTCCTCGGGATGCTGCTCGCCTACGTCCCGCTCTCTAGCACGGCGATGCTCGACCCCAACGTGCTGCTCCACTACAGCCACACGGTCAACCGGTACCCGACCGTGCTCCCGATCCTGCTGCCCGCGGCCATCCTGGTCATCCCGTACGCCGACCTGCTGATGGCGGTCGTGCGGCGGACCAGGGCGGGCATGTCACCGTTTGCCGCGGACAAGAAGCACCTGCATCACCGGCTGCTGAACGTGGGCCACTCGCACCGCCAGAGTGTTCTGATCATGTATCTGTGGGCGGCCCTGTTCAGCGCCAGCGTGGTGTCCCTCTCTCTGGTCCGCACGAACCTGATCGTGCTGGTCGGGCTGACCCTGGCGGCCGTGCTCGTCCTGCTCCTCGTCACCATGCCCCGGCTGCGTCCGGGCCGGCTCCGCAACGGGGGGCGAAACCGCGGCACCCGCGCCCGCTCCGCCCGGACCGCGCAGCCCGCCAGCGTGGCCGGCGCAGGAGCCCCCCAGGCCACCCAGCCCGCGGGCGTGGTCGGCCCAGGAGTCGGCCGGGGCACTCGGCCAACCGGCGGAACCGGACCTGCCGCCGCCCGGCCTGCCCAGGCCGCTGGCGGAAGCGGACCCGATACCGGCAGCGCTGCCACCCGCCCGGGCAAGCCTTTCCCTCCGCGCGAACGCACTCCGGCCGCCCCCCAGAGCTGAACGCCGCGCGCATTTCCCGGACCTGACCGGCCCAAAGCCGAGCTTGGCCCCCGGCCCAAAGCCGAGCTTGGCCCCGACGCCCTGCCCCGGCCCGGACCGCCGCCTCGTGCTGCCCCGCCCCGCGTCCGGCTGCCTCAACCCGCCTGCGCCCTCGCCCCTGCTCTCCGCTGGCGCGCGCTGGATTCGTTACTCCGGTAAGACAACGAACGCAAAGGTCGGGTCTGAAAAAGTTCTCATTTAGGTAAAGACAGGGCAAAGAACTTTGTGATAGCTTTCACGAGCAGCCCCTTTAACGTGAATGAGAGGCCCGTGATACCTTTCGTTGACCAGTGGCGACCCGCGTGCCGCACCTGCGCGGTGCGAGATCGCTGCCTGGCCCCCGGAGGACTCCTCCCTGGGCAGCTTCAGGTAAAGAGCCTCCATACCGATCTCCCCGGAGACGTCTAAGTGCTGGCAAACTTCGCGCGGATCACGCGATGGTCGGCCGTCCTGACGGCCGTCGTCGCGGCGGTCATGGTCGGGGTCGGCGCAGCCATCGGCGGATCGCGCGGGCTGATCGGCGCCCTCCTGGGCATCGCGCTCGTCACCATCTTCTTCGGGATCGATGTCGTGGTCATCGGCCGGGTAGCGCGGATCAGCCCGCAGGCGATCATGCTGGCCGGGATCGCTCTTTACGTGTTCAAGATCATCGTCCTCGCGGTGGCCGTGAAGGAACTGCAGGGGACGAGCTTCTTCGACGCCAAGCTTTTCGGCTTCACCGCCATTATCTGCATCCTCGCCTGGTCCGCCAGCCAGGTCATCACGTCGATCAAATTCAAGGCGCTTTACGTCGAACCGGACGGGGAGCGGTGAAGCGTGGCGCAACCCCTTCGCCCCGAGCCGCACGAGCGGCCCCACCCGGCTCCGCCACCGGGCGGGCCCCGGGTGGCCGCGGCGCCGGGACGGGGCCAGCTCGCCGGGTCCCAGGGCCGGCCACAGTTCGCTGAGGTACCCGACCCGCCTGGCCCGCCCGGGCTGGCCAAGCCCGAGGATCGCCCCGGATTGACCGGGCCCCAGGACCGGTCCGGGCTGACTGAGCCCGAGGGCCGGGTCCTGCTGCCCGAGCCGCCGGAACGCCCCGTCTCCGGGATGCGCCAGGTACCCACGTTCCGCAGCCGTCGGCCAGTCGGCGACAGGTACGCCGACAGGTACGCGGGCGAGTCGGCGGACAAGGGCGCAGACAGGCAGACTTCCCCGCTGCCGCCCCGGGGGGCGGGCTGGACGGTCCTCAGCTACCTGATCGCCGGCATGATGGCCTATGGCGCGATCGGGTGGCTGGTCAGCCGGGCCGTGCACGAGGCGGTCATCTTGCCGGCCGGGATACTGTTCGGCCTCGGAATATCACTCGGCTTGGTCATCTATCGATACGGCAGGTCATCATCCACACAGAACGAGCACGCCCAGGAAACGCTGCGAGAGGAGCCGTCCGGTGACCGGTGACGTCCACGTGGCCGCCGCGGGCAGCGGCGGATGCCACATCTTCTCCGGCTGCGGCTACCCGGCGCCCAGTCTGAACAGCTTCGATTTCCGGCCGATCTTCAGCATCGGCGCCTTCCACTTCACCAAGCCGATGCTGATCGCGCTGGTCTGCGCGGCGACCGTCATCATCTTCTTCGGGTTCGCGTTCTGGAAGCCGAAGATCGTCCCGCGCGGGGTGCAGAACCTCGGCGAGGTGGCCCTGTTCGCCGTGCGCGATCAGATCCTCCGCCCGTCGCTGGGTAAGCGGGGGGACGGCTTCCTGCCGTTCCTGATGTCGCTGTTCTTCTTCGTCTGGCTCATGAACCTGATGGAGATCATCCCGGTCTTCCAGTTCCCGGCGACGTCGCGCAGCGCCTTCCCCTGGTCCCTGGTCTTCATCGTCTACGTGACCTACCTCTACCTCGGCTTCAAGCACCAGGGTGCCGGCGGCTACTTCAAGAAGATGGTCCCCCCCGAGGTGCCCAAGTGGGTGCTCGTGCTCCTGGTGCCAATCGAGTTCGCTCGGTACTTCATCATCCAGCCGTTCACTCTCGGCGTGCGGCTGTTCGCGAACATGTTCGCCGGTCACCTGCTGCTGCTGATCTTCACGTTGGCGGTCTGGTACCTCGCCAGCCTCAGCGTCGGGCTGGTGTTCGCCGCCACCTCGTTCGTGATGGTGATCGCCGTCACCGCGCTCGAGGCACTGATCCAGCTGCTCCAGGCCTTCATCTTCACCACGCTGACCGCGGTCTACATCGCGGACTCGCTGGAGACGAGCCACTAACGCCTCACCCCGACCCGTCCGGCGAAAGGATTTCGCCGGTCCTGACACAAAGGAAACGGACAGATGCTTGACGTTGCTACCACACACGCCCTCGCCGCCGGCACCACGGTTAGCGGCAGCCTCGGAGCGGTCGCGTATGGCCTCGCGGCCATCGGGCCGGGTGTCGGCATCGGCCTGATCTTCGGTCACGCCATCGAGGCGATGGCCCGCCAGCCGGAAGCTTCCGGCCGGATCACCCAGTTCATGTGGATCGGCTTCTCCCTGACCGAGGCCCTCGCGCTCATCGGTCTCGTCGTGCCGTTTATCTTCGGCAAGTAACGCGGTAGTTGTCGTGACAGGCATGACAGGAAGGGCGGCCATGCGATGACGTCTCTGCTGGCAGCATCATCGGCATCACAGGACCCCCTGCTTCCCACGCTCACCGAGCTCATTATCGGGACAATCTCTTTCCTCATCGTCTTCGGGTTCCTCGGCAAGGTGGCGCTGCCGCGTATCCAGAAGACGCTGCGGGAGCGCACCGATCAGATCGAGGGTGGGCTGGAACGCTCGGAGGAGGCCCAGGCCGAGGCGGCCCGGACCCTCGAGCAGTACCGCCAGCAGCTCGCCGAAGCCCGCCATGAGGCCGCCCGTCTCCGTGAGCAGGCGAGGGAGCAGGGTGCCCAGATCATCGCCGAGATGCGCGAAGAGGCCCAGGCCGAGGCGCGGCGCCTGGCCGAGGCGGCGAACGCGCAGATCGAGGCCGAGCGCATGCAGGCGCTGACTTCCCTGCGGGCCGAGGTGGGCGCACTGGCCACCGACCTGGCCGGCCGCATCGTGGGCGAGTCGCTCCAGGATGAGGCCCGGCAGAGCCGCGTGGTCGACAGGTTCCTCGACGATCTTGAGCAGCGCGGCGGGATCGGGGCGAGGGCGGCTCAGTGAGCATCTCCCCAGTCCCGGTACCCCGAGTGCGGGAGGAACTCCGATGCGCGGCGTAAGCAGGACATCCTTCGTGAGCCTGCGGGAACGGCTCCCGGAGGTACTGGCCGAATCCCGGCGGACCGAGCCGGCCAGGGACCGTTCGGCATCCGGGGAAACCGGGACGGGCCAGGCCGGCGCGGCTGCGGCCGCTGGCGGGACGGCGGCATCCGGGACGGCGGCATCCGGGACGGCGGCATCCGGGACGGCGGCATCCGGGACGGCGGCATCCGGGACGGCGGCATCCGGGACGGCGGCATCCGGGACGGCGGGGCTGGCTGCGACGGCCGGTGACGAGCTGTTCGCCGTGCTGGGGCTCCTGGACCAAGAGCACGCCCTGCGGCGCGCGCTTTCCGATCCGTCCAAGCCCGCGGACGAGAAGGGCGCGATCGCGGTTGCGCTGCTGCACGGCAAGGTCACGCCGGTGACCGAGGAACTCGTCGCGGCCACGGTCAGGTCTCAGTGGGCCACCCCATCGGACATGGCCGATGCGATGGAGCGGCTGGCCGTGGAGGCGTACGCCATCGCGGCCGAGGAGGCCCGGCAGCTCGATGACCTGGAGGACGAGCTTTTCCGGTTCAGCCGGGTCGTAGCGCGCGAGCCGGAGCTCCGCGCGGCGCTGACCGAGCCGGTGCTGCCCGAGGAACGCAAGCGTGACCTGCTCAACGCGCTGCTCGGCGGCAAGGTGACGCTGGTGGCACTGCGGCTGATCACCGAGATGTCCCTGCATCCGAGGGGCCGCTCGCTGGTGGCGAGCCTCGAGATGTGCACGCGCATCGCGGCCGAGCGCCGGCAGCGCCTCATCGCGGTGGTGCGCACGGCGACGGAGCCGACGGCGCAGCAGCGACGCAGGCTGGCCGAGGCCCTGGCCGCCATCTACGGTCATGAGGTGTACATCAACGTCGTCATCGACCCGGCGGTCATCGGCGGCCTGACCATCCAGGTCGGCGACGAGCTGATCGACGCGAGCATGGTGAGCCGCCTGGTGGCGGTGCGCCGCAAGCTGGCCGGCTGATTTATGTCCGGCCCGTACCGCCCGCACCCGGCGGCTGGCGCGTCCCGACCTTCCGATACCCGACGCACAGGAAAGACACGAGGAAGATGGCGGAGCTGACAATCCGGCCCGACGAGATCCGGGACGCCCTGGCGCAATTCGTCGAAGCGTACGAACCGGAGTCCGCCTCCCTGGAGGAGGTGGGCACGGTCACCGAATGCGGCGACGGTATCGCCCGGGTCGAGGGACTGCCCTCGGCCATGGCCAACGAGCTACTGGAGTTCGAGGACGGCACCCGCGGCCTCGCGCTCAACCTGGACATACGCGAAATCGGCGTCGTCATTCTGGGTGAGTTCAGCAAGATCGAAGAGGGTCAGCAGGTCCGCCGGACCGGTGAGATCCTCTCGGTGCCGGTCGGGGACAGCTTCCTCGGACGGGTCGTCGACCCGCTGGGTTCTCCCCTGGACGGCAAGGGCGAGATCACCGCCACCGAGCTGCGCCCCCTGGAAACCCAGGCGCCATCCGTGGTGGAGCGCCAGCCGGTGAAGGAGCCGCTGCAGACCGGTATCAAGGCGATCGACGCCATGACGGCGATCGGGCGCGGCCAGCGGCAGCTCATCATCGGCGACCGGCAGACCGGCAAATCGGCCATCGCCATCGACACGATCATCAACCAGCGCGGAAACTGGGAGTCCGGCGATCCCAAGCGCCAGGTCCGGTGCGTCTACGTGGCCATCGGCCAGAAGGGCTCGACGATCGCCCAGGTGCGCCAGTCCCTGGAGGAGGCGGGCGCGCTGGAGTACACCACCATCGTGGCGTCGCCGGCGTCGGACCCGGCGGGCTTCAAGTACATCGCGCCCTACACCGGGTCCGCGCTCGGCCAGCACTGGATGTACCAGGGCAAGCACGCCCTGATCATCTTCGACGACCTGACCAAGCAGGCCGAGGCCTACCGGGCCATCTCCCTGCTGCTGCGCCGCCCGCCGGGCCGTGAGGCCTACCCCGGCGACGTGTTCTACCTGCACTCGCGGCTGCTGGAGCGCTGCGCCAAGCTGTCCGATGAGCTCGGTGGCGGCTCGCTGAGCGGACTGCCGATCATCGAGACCAAGGCCAACGACATCTCGGCGTACATCCCGACCAACGTCATCTCGATCACCGACGGCCAGATCTTCCTCGAGACCGACCTGTTCAACTCCGGCGTCCGCCCCGCGATCAACGTAGGCCGGTCGGTGTCCCGCGTCGGCGGGAACGCTCAGGTCAAGGCGATGAAGAAGGTCGCGGGCACGCTCCGGCTGGCGCTGTCCCAGTTCCGTGACCTGGAGTCCTTCGCGGCGTTCGCCTCCGACCTGGACGCGGCGTCCCGCGCCCAGCTGGACCGGGGCGCGCGGCTGGTGGAGCTGCTGAAGCAGCCGCAGTACGACCCCTTCCCGATGGAAGAGGAAGTGGTGTCGATCTGGGCGGGCACCAACGGCTACCTCGACGACGTTCCGGTCGAGGACGTCTCGCGGTTCGAGTCGGAATTCCTCGACAGCCTGAAGCGCAACAACGCCGGTATCCTCGACGCGATCAGGGAGACCAGCGACCTCTCGGAGGACACCCTGACGACGCTCAAGGACGCCATCGAGCAGTTCCGCCGTACCTTTGAAAAGAGCAACGGCGAGCTGCTGGTGACCGACGACGAGCAGCCTGAGGCGCTGGGCGAGGACGAGGTGGGCCAGGAGAAAGTGACCCGGCACACGTCGGCGCAGCCCAGCGAGGCGACCGGCCAGGACACCTCGGAGCCCGTCGCGGCGTCTGACGGCGGCTCCAGCGGGAGCTCGAGCGGGAAGTCCGGCGGGAGTTCCGGCGACGGCCCGGCGGACCCTAACAGCCCAGCCGGCGGGAAGAACTAGGCATGGCCGCATCGCTTCGCGCCGTCCGGCAGCGGATCCGGGCGGTCCAGTCCATCGGCAAGATCACGCGTGCCCAGGAGCTGATCGCCTCGTCGCGGATCGTCCGGGCGCAACAGCGCATGCGCGAGGCGGCTCCGTACGCGCGGGAGCTCACCCGGTCGGTGGAGGCGGTCGTCAGCCGGTCGTCCACCATCGACCACCCGCTGGTGTCCGAGCCGGAGTCCGTCTCCCGCGCCGCGGTGCTGGTGCTGACCAGCGACTCCGGCTTCTGCGGAGCCTTCAACAACAACATCCTGCGGGAGGAGCAGCGGCTGGTCCGCACCCTCACGGAACGGCACGTCGAGGCGGTCCCGTTCGTGTGCGGGCGCAAGGGCGTCGGCTGGCACCGGGCCCGCGGGATCGAGATGGCGCAGCAGTGGAGCGGGTTCTCGGCGCGGCCCTCCGTGCGCGACGCGACCGAGGTGACGAAGGGCCTGCTCGAGGCGTTCGACCGGCCGGCCGGGGACGGTGGCGTGGACGAGATCTACATCGTCCGTACCGAGTTCGTCTCGATGCTGACCCAGCGTCCGGTGGTCGCCCGGCTGCTGCCGCTGGAGATCGAGGAGAGCTCCGAGGAGCCGGCCGGGGGCCCGCTGCCGAACTACGAGTTTGAGCCGTCGACCGAGACGGTGCTGGACCGGCTGCTGCCGCAGTACGTGGAGGGCCGCATCTTCTACGCGATGCTGGAGTCGGCGGCGGCCGAGCTCGCCGCGCGCCGCCGCGCCATGAAGGCGGCGACCGACAACGCGAACGACCTCGTGGAGCGGCTGACCCGCGAGGCCAACAACGCGCGGCAGGCCGAGATTACCCAGGAAATCAGCGAGATCGTGGGCGGCGCCAACGCGATGGCCGACGCCACTGCAGGAAGTGAGTGAGAGTCACTATGACCGCGACCGTAGAGAACCCTGCGGGCAGTGGCGCCGCGACCCCGGGCACTGGCCGGGTCGTGCGGGTCATCGGCCCCGTCGTCGACGTGGAGTTTTCCGCCGAGCAGATGCCCGAGATCTACAACGCGCTGCGCGTTGATATCGCCCTGGGCGAGGAGACCAAGGAGCTGACCCTCGAGGTCGAGCAGCACATCGGTGACGACGTGGTGCGGGCGATCTCGATGGAGCCGACCGACGGCCTGGTCCGCGGGGCCGAGGTCACCGACACCGGCGGGCCGATCGAGGTGCCGGTCGGCGAGGTGACCAAGGGGCACGTGTTCAACGCCCTGGGCGAAAGCCTCGACGTCCCGACCTCCTCGCTGAAGATTGAAGAGCGCTGGGGCATTCACCGCGACCCGCCGCCGCTGGACCAGCTCGAGCCACGCACCGAGATGTTCGTAACCGGTATCAAGGTCCTCGACCTGCTCACCCCGTACGTCCGGGGTGGGAAGATCGGTCTGTTCGGTGGCGCGGGCGTGGGCAAGACCGTGCTCATCCAGGAGATGATCCGCCGCGTCGCGCAGAACTTCTCCGGCGTCTCGGTCTTCGCCGGTGTCGGCGAGCGCACGCGCGAGGGCAACGACCTCTGGATGGAGATGACCGAGTCCGGTGTCATCAAGGACACCGCGCTGGTCTTCGGCCAGATGGACGAGCCGCCGGGCACCCGCCTGCGGGTGGGCCTGTCCGCGCTCACCATGGCCGAGTACTTCCGCGACGTCGAAAAGCAGGACGTCCTGCTGTTCATCGACAACATCTTCCGTTTCACCCAGGCCGGATCCGAGGTCTCGACGCTGCTGGGCCGGATGCCGTCCGCGGTGGGCTACCAGCCCACGCTGGCCGATGAGATGGGCCAGCTGCAGGAGCGGATCACCTCCACCCGCGGTCACTCGATCACCTCCATGCAGGCGATCTATGTGCCGGCGGACGACATCACCGACCCGGCCCCGCACACCGTGTTCGCGCACCTGGACGCCACCACCACGCTGTCCCGTGCGATCACGGAGAAGGGCATCTACCCGGCGGTGGACCCGCTAGACTCCACGTCACGGATCCTGGACGCGCGGTACGTCGGGCAGGAGCACTACGACGTGGCCCGCCAGGTGCAGCAGATCCTGCAGCGCTACAACGAGCTGCAGGACATCATCGCCATCCTCGGCATCGACGAACTGGGTGAAGACGACCAGGTCGTTGTGCGACGGGCGAGGCGCATCGAGCGGTTCCTGTCCCAGCCGATGTACGTCGCCGAGCAGTTCACCGGGCAGCCGGGGGTCTTCACCCCGCTGGAAGAGACGATCTCCTCCTTCAAGGCGATCACCGAAGGCAAGTACGACAACCTCCCGGAGCAGGCGTTCTTCATGTGCGGCGGGATCGAGGAAGTGGAGAATAAGGCCAGGGAGATGGAACAGTGACCTTGCACGTCGAGGTCGTCGTAGCGGACCGGGAGCTGTGGGCCGGCGACGCCGGTATGGTCATCGCGAAGACGCTCGATGGTGACATCGGGCTGCTGACCGGCCATCCGCCGGTGCTCGGCATCCTGGCCGAGGGGAGCGTAGTCCGCATTCTGGATCCTGAGGGCGACGCGTCGGAGGCCGCCGTGGCCGCGGCCCGGGGAGAGATCACCGCCGCGGTGAGCGGCGGTTTCCTCTCGGTGTCCGATGACCGGGTATCGATCCTCGCGGTCGACGCGGAGCTCGGTGCCGAGGTGGACAAGGGCGCGGCGCGGTCCGAGCTTGAGTCCGCGCTGAGCGAGGCAGGCTCGCCGCCGTCGGCCGAGGAGCCCACCGAGGCCAAGTACGCCAGGGCGCAGTTGCGAGCCGCGGGCGAACAGGCCTGACAAGGGCCGGAGGTGGGAGGCGCGCTGGCTTTCGATGTGGCCTGGATCTTCGCCGCCTTCCTCCTCATCCTGGTCCTGATCGCAAGCGGGATCGCCACCCGCCGGTTTCTGCTCGAACGCGGCGGCGGCACCGTTGACTGCGGTTTGCGGCGCACCGCGGGGCAGGGCTCCTGGCGCCTCGGCGTCGCTTCCTACCAGGGCGACCAGCTGTGCTGGTATCACCTGTTCGGGGTCTTGCTGCGGCCGCGGCTGGAACTGGAACGCCGCACGCTGACCGTCGCGTCGCGGCGCGCGGCCACCGTGGCCGAGAGCGCGAGCCTCGGCCCCGGGATGGTCGTTGTGGAGTGCAAGGTGGGCGACGGGAACCACGTCGAACTCGCGATGTCGGAGGCGGCGCTCACCGGTTTCCTGTCCTGGCTCGAATCGGCCCCGCCCGGTTCCTACCTGGACCAGATCGCCTGATGGGTGCTACCGGGTCCTCGGCTTCCCGGCGGACCCGGGCGTAACGCTCTCCGCCGGGCTTCCACGGCGGACCCCGGGCGTAACGCTCTCCGCCGGGCTTCCACGGCGGACCCGTGCTAACGCTCCCCGCCGGGCTTCCACAGCACGTCGCCGTGGTCGGCGTTGAGCCGCCGCCCGAGGATGAACAGCAGATCGGACAGGCGGTTCAGGTAACGCGCGGCCAGCGGGTTGATCGTATCGCCGTGCTCGCTGACCGCCGCCCACGCGCTTCGCTCGGCCCGGCGCGTGACGGTCCGCGCGGTGTGTATCAGGGCTGCGGCGGGCGTTCCGCCGGGCAACACGAAGCTGCGCAGGACGGGCAGGTCCTCGTTGTAGCGGTCGCACGCCTCTTCCAGCGCGTCGATGTAGCTCGCGTCGATCCGCAGCGGTGGAAAGGGCGGCGGCTCGTCGGTGATGGGGTTGGCGAGGTCGGCGCCCACGTCGAAGAGCTCGTTCTGGATGCGGGACAGCAGTTCGGTGACCTCCGGCTGGGGCCGCCCGATGGCGATCACCGCGCCGATGGCGCAGTTGGCCTCTTCCACGTCGGCGTAGGCGACCAGCCGGCAGTCGGTCTTGGCCGTCCGCGTACCATCCGAGAGGGACGTGAGCCCGTCGTCCCCGGTCCGCGTGTAGATCCGAGACAGCACAACGGGATTTTCCCTGCGGTTACGTGGCATGGCTCCACCCTATGATGCCCGGCCCGGCGGCGGCAGTACGCGCCCGGAGCTCCCCGGCGTCCCGCCCGGAACGATGCCCAGCGCCTGCCGGACATGCCGGAAGTGCCCCAGCCGGGCGCTGACCATAATGTCGTTAATAACCTCATTTTCGCCCATCCCGCCACCCCGGAGACGCAAAGGGTTATCTCTGATGCTAGAAAGTGATCATCGAATCACCTGCGGGGATTCACATCTGATCACTGATATGATTAACTTGGTCACAAAGGGTTAGGAATTGACATCGAGAAACGCTCCCATTCGGAGGGTTATTTTCGGTCATAACCCTTCGCGGCTGGCTCCGTCCGCTAATCAGTGGTGATAGCCGGCCACCCGGGGGGCCGATGGATCTCGGGGGCCTATCGGACCCATTCGGGAGCGCTCCCGGTCGGCAACAGCTGGCCGGGAGCCGCCCCGACCCGGCAACAGCTGACCCCCCACCCCACCCCACCCCGCCCTGGGGCCGCGGGAACCGCCCGCCCGTCCTGGGGCCGCGGGAACCGCCCGCCCGCCCTGAGGCCGCGGGAACCGCACACCCGAGGTCGCTCTCTCAGGAGCGCCCCCGCCGGCCGTGCAGCGGCCTGATCAGCCCGACCGTGCGCCTCAGGTCCGCGTCAGTCCGGCCGAACGACGTCAGGTTCATGGGCGGCCTCATCCACTGACTGGTAATGACCTTGGCCCGGGTGAACTCCCAGAGCCCGTCGGCCCCGTGCATCCGCCCGAACCCGGACTCGCCCACCCGGCGTCCTCGCGCTGGTAGACCGGGAACATTGCGATCGGCTGCCCGGAAGTGTTAAGTAAATCACTTGACCCGCACCGAAGCTACCGTTCAGTAGCAAGATCCGCTGACCCTGGAGACAGACCGTTGCCGACTCGCCCCTACGTCCTGATCAGCTGCGCCATGTCGGTGGACGGCCGGATCGACGACACCGGCCCCGCGCGCCTCATGCTGTCCGGCCCGGAGGACCTGGATCGGGTGGATGAGCTGCGGGCCAGCGCGGACGCGATCCTGGTGGGCGCGAACACGGTACGCCGGGACAACCCCCGGCTGCTCATCCGCTCACCGCGGCTCCGCGCCGCCCGGGCGGCGGCCGGGCGGCCCGAGCATCCCCTTCGGGTCACCGTGACCGCGACCGGCGACCTGGACCCGGCCGCGTCCTTCTTCGCCCCGCCGGAGCCGGGCGGCGCCCTTACCCGACCAGGCGCGGCCGCGGCCCCGCTCGTCTACTGCGCCAGCCCGGCGGTCCCGGCCGCGGTGGCGCGGCTGGGGGACCGGGCCGAGATCATCGACGCCGGTGACCCGCCGTCGGTGTCCTTCATGCTCGCCGATCTGGCCGAACGGGCGGCGGCGCGGCTTCTCGTCGAAGGCGGGTCGGTCCTGCTGCGTGATTTTCTGGCGCAGAATCTCGCGGACGAGCTGCACCTGGCCGTGGCGCCGTTCTTCGTGGGGGAGGCGGCCGCGCCGCCGTTCGCGCTGCCGGGGCCCTATCCGGCGGACCGCGAGCATCCGATGACACTGGCCAGCGTGCAGCGGCTCGGCGGCGTGGTCGCGCTGCGCTACCTGCTGGGGCCCGGCGGCCCGGCGGTCCCGGCGGTCCCGGCGGTCCCGGCGGTCCCGGCGGTCCCGGCGGTCCCGGCGGTTCCGGCGTGACCGACGCGCGTTTCCTCCGGGCCGCGATCGAGCTGTCCCGGCAGTGCCCGCCCTCGGACACCGCCTTCTCGGTGGGGGCCATCATCGTGGCCGCGGGCGGGGAGGTCATGGCTACCGGCTTCTCCCGTGAGCAGGACCCGCATGATCACGCGGAGGAGGTCGCGCTGCGCAAGGTGGACCCGGTTGACCCGCGCCTGCCCACTGCGACGATCTACAGCTCGCTCGTGCCGTGTGGCGCGCGGGCGTCCCGCCCGGTCACGTGTGTCCAGCACATCCTCGCGGCCGGCATCTCCCGGGTGGTCTTCGCGTGGCGCGAGCCGCCCATCTTCACCGAAGGTCGCGGCGCCGAGCAGCTCCGCGCCGCGGGCATCACAGTCGTCGAGATCGCCGAGCTCGCTCGGGCCGCCAGCGCCATCAACGCCCCCACGCTGCGCAAGCATGGCGTCCAGCCGTAGCGGTCCAGCGTGGCGCGCCGCCGGATCGCTCGGGGATCGCCTCCGCGCTGCTCAACGCCTCGCGTGAGGTCGCCGGACGGCTGGGCATCACGGTGATCGGCGCCGCACGGCCGGAGCCTCGGCGCGGAACTGCGCGCAATGCTGGACGAGATGATGTGGCAAGGCATCGAGGCCGGTTATCGAAAGCTCGCGGGGGATCGTGGGATGGTTAACCGGCCGGGCGCGACATGGGGATCTGTGCGCTCATGGCATGAACACCTGGTGGCACATCCACAGCGCGATAGCGCCCCCCGCCGACCAGGCGGCCACTCGTATCCAAAGCGGCCGGGCAGGCTGAGCGTCCGCTGGTCAAGCCGGCCGCGAGCGCCCCGTGCTGGCGGCCCTGCAGCGCTGCCGTGGAAATGATCACGACCAGCAGCAGCGCCAGCTCGCAGGCCGGCGCCCACAGCAGAACCTGGCCGGGGGGACGCCACCAGGCCGATGCCGTCGGCCGCCGCGGCCAGCACCCCGGGACGACTACCAGCGCGAAGCGGCGGTTGTGCGCGGCCTCGTAGCGGCGGAAGGACTCGGCGCCCACCAGCGCCAGGAGCGGGTAGTTGAGCAGTTGCATGGTCCACAGCACACCTGCAATGAAGATGGTGGCGGTGGTCTCCAGCAGGAGGAAGGCTTGCCCACTGTCCCTGAGGGAGTGCTTCGCTTTGCGCCATGGCGGCCCTGGTAGCGGTCTTTCGATCAGGCCGGGATCTGGTCGTCGAGCCAGTCAAAGATCCGTTCGCCGCGTATACCGGAAGCAGTGGGCTCGCAGTGTGAGTCGGCTCCCTCGGCCTGGGTGAACGCGACGATCGCTTTTTTGCCGGTGAGTTTGTCGAAGAGTTCCTGGGACTGGCCCGGCCAGAATTGCTCGTTATCCGGGCTGGTGACAAGGACTGGGGTGGTGATCTGGGCGATCAGGTCGTCGGTGAGCACGTAGTCGCGGGCGGCGGAGAAGAACTCATAGGGTGTGGTGACGCCGTATGGCCGCATGCGCAGCGCGAGCATCGAGCGTGTCGATGGCGAGATTTTCAGCGTCCACTCCAGGTCCCGGTTGAACTTTTCGCGCTCGCCCGCCTCAAGCAGCTTGAGCATCATGTGCGGTAGATGCCCGAGCACCGTCGTTGAGACGTCCACGACACCCGGGTCCGCCACCCCGGCCGCGATGCGGTGCTCGAAAGCGAGCGCGCGGGGCACCCAGTAACCGGCCTGGCTGACACCGAGCAGCGCCACCTTGGTGCTGTCAACATCCGGGCGGGCCGACAGGGAATCGACGACCGGGGTGATGACCTTCTCCCAGTCCGGGCGGAACGCCAGGCCCTGCCGCACCAGCGCCGCGTTCTGCCCCGGGCCATCGAACGTCATCGCGTTCCAGCCCCGCGCGAGTGCGTAGGCGATCCCGTCGGTCCACGCGCCCACGACAGAGCCGTCGCTGCCGTTGTTGAAGATCAACGTCCGCCGCGCCTTACCGGCCGCGCTGGAACGGAAGAAATATCCCGGCAGCGTGGTGCCCTTGTACGGGATCTCGATGCGCTCGGCGACCGCCCCGCCAAAGTGGCCTAGGTCCACGAACCGGTCCCAGGCGGCACGGTGCTTCTCCCACAGCGACGCGAACAGGGCCGGGTCTCCCGTTCCGTCGGCCGAGTACGTCGCCACTGAGTAATACAGTGACGCGCGCAGGTACTGACCGGCGGCCGAGTACGGGTGACCGGCCGCGGCGCTGGCGGACGCCTCCTGGGCGAGACGATCAGCCGTGGCCGTCCACTCCTCTACCCACGACCGCGCCTTGCCGTCATGGATGCGATCGACCGTCGCGAGCACCTCACCCACATCCGCCGCCTGCCGGTACACCGAGCCAAGCGCAATCTCGGTCAGGAAGTTAAAATCATCGTCCTTGAAGAACGGCCGCATGCAGCCTTCCCCTCCATCCCCGGCCAGAGAGGCTGGGCCGGATACTCTCACCCTCCCACGGATATCGCGAGATTAAGACGATCCTGCGATGCCATGCGTACTGGCTCTCACCAGGACTACGGGACCAGCGGTGTCAGCGAGGCGCTCAGCGGCCGGATCATGTCAGCATCGACATGCCATCAGGTGCGCCTCAGCGACCGTGCGCAATCCGCCGCCCGCCGAGCGCCGGACGGCGGGCGACGCGGGTCAGCGCTTGATCTCGACGAGCAGGACCCAGCTGTTAATGATCCCTGACGCGGTCGCGACAGTCATTGCGGCGGCCAGCCAGTACAGTCCCCCCAAGCTGGTCGTCATCGTGGCCACTGCGCCCACCACTGCCAGCAAGGCGGTCAGGACCGCGGGGCCGAAGTGGGTGAGCCGCCAGCTGAGCGGATCGCCCCGTTCCTGCCGCCAGCGCGGCACGCCCCTGACCGCCAGCCCGGCGATCCCGGCGGCCAGGATTGCCTCGCCGACGCCAAGGGCCACGCTCGACAAGCCCGGAAGCTGGATGAGCAGGCCTGCCGCCAGTGAGTAGGCGAAGAACACCAGGGTCTCGACGGCCCGCCCGGGTAGCGCCTTAAACTTCAGGATCGTATCAAGGTTGAAGGAGATAGCCACGAAGGCCAGGCCGAGCAGGGCACCCGCCGCGGCGGCGAACGAGGCGGCGAAGTCGTGCCACTGTCCGGGGTCGTAGGCCGCCACTACCGAAATCCCCCCTGCTGCTGACGTCCCAGCGCTAGCAGCACCGCCAGCGCCCCCGTCCTCGGAATAGGCGAACCCCCAGAGTGCACGAAGGACAATACAAGCACGGACCTCTCGGCGGAGCAGCACGACCCGACTCCTGCTCTCCCTCCCTCCGTCCTCCTCGTGGGCGCCGGACCCAGGTGAGCGGCCCCCGGTCAACACGGGCGAAGCCGATCGCAGGTACGGGCCGCAGGGCGGCCCTGGACGCGGGCCAGCGAGCCGGGCAATGGAGGACGAGGAAGACGGCCATGTCGATCTCAGCTTGCGCCGAGAAATCGCCCTCCGGATTAGTGGCACTGCCTTGGCTAGGACGACGCGGGCGCGCCGGGTGTACCTGCCGAATCCGCCGCGTCGCCACGCAGGGACGAGCGTTGCGGCATGCGGCCCAGAACTGGACGATATGAATGCCCTCATCACAGTCGGCCGACTGCCGTGGCGGGCGTGAATATTCGGGGCCTCGGACGAGGGACGGTCGGCGCCACGCTACGCAATTGGCCCTCGTCCAGCGTCATGTGCACACTACCGCCAATCTGCGCGGCAGTGGCGTCAGACTGACCGCTGCCTGAGCCAGTCCAGCGCTGCCTGCGCGACCTCGTGCCAGCCGTGGTCGATCGTCAGCGAGTGGCCGCGATCGGGGAACTCGATGAAATCGGTGATGGCCGGTGACTTGTGGTAGAGCTTGCGGGTCGACGTCGTGATGGCCGCCGGTACGGTGTGATCGTTGCCCCCGGCCGTGAGCAGCAGCGGCCCGCGGGTCTTGTTTGCGGTATTCACCTTCGCTGGCGACCGCGGGGTGAAGTTCGCCAGGGCGGCTTCGAACAGTGGCTTGCCCGGCGAGGGCACTGTCCAGCGGTCGTACAGCTCCGCTGACTCCTGCTCGGGAAGCACGTTCCCGAAGCCGTACCGGAACTGTTCTGGGGTGAGCGATATCGCCAGGTTGCGGCTGGCTGGCTTGCGCAGCGCGATCGAGGCGACTTTCAGCGCGGAAACGGGCAGGTTGAGCACGCCCTTGATGGGCGCAGCGTCGATCGCCACTGCGGCAGCGGCCAGGTCCTGGCCGAGCAGCCGCTGCGCGATGAGGCCGCCGAAGGAGTGGCCGATGACGACCGGAAGGGCCTCAAGCCCGCGGATGATCCGGGCGTAGTGGTCGACCACATCGTCGATGCCCTTGCCCGCCACCTGGCCGGGGTCCCGGCGGCTCTCCTCCACCGTGTCCAGGTCACCTGGCCAGCCCGGTGCTGCCGGTGCGTAGCCCGACTCCTGGAACAGTTCTAGCCACGGGCCCCACGAGCTGGCATGCAGCCAGAGGCCATGAATAAATACTGCGGGCCTGCCTGGTTGTGTCATTTCGCGCTCTCTTCCTCAGCGTGGCTGCGATGTCCGCAGAGCCGGCACCTAACAAGCAGTTCTACTCCCTCCGCCCCGGCCGCCAGCGAGCCGCTGCGGCAGCCCGGTGCGCGGACAAGTCTCGTGGCAGGCTGGCATCAGGCAGTCGAGGAGGTCCAGCATGATCAGAACCCACAGTTATGACGTCGCTGTCGCCTGGACCGGCAACCGGGGCAGCGGCACCAGCGGATACCGGGAGTACGGCCGGGGCCATGAGGTGACGGTCAGCGGGGCTGGTGACGGGGAAGGGGCTGGGGACGCCGGCCGGCCGCAACCCATCGCGGGCAGTTCGGACTCGGCCTTCCGGGGTGACCCGGGCCGGTGGAATCCAGAGCAACTGCTCACTGCCGCGCTCGCCCAGTGCCACATGCTTTCCTACCTGCACGCCTGCGCGGCCGCCGATATCGTGGTCACCGGGTACACCGATGAGGCACACGGCACCGTGACCGAGACCACCGACGGCGGCGGCCACTTCACCGAGGTCGTCCTGAGGCCACGGGTCACCGTGACCTCACCGGACATGGTCGACAAGGCGGCCGGGCTGCATCGGGAAGCCCACGAGAAATGCTTCATCGCCAGCTCGGTGAACTTCCCGGTCAGGCACGAACCCGTCGTGCTAGCCGCCAGCACGGCAGGACAGCGAGGCTGACAGCCCAGCACCACGCACGGGCCGACGCCCCGGCCCTCCCGTCAAGCAGGAGCGGTGGCGGTGCCAATAGGACGATGGAATGAAACCCGGCACCCGACTCCCAAAAGCGCGGCCCGGCGCCCAGTAGCCAAATGGACGGCGCAGCTGTAACCCCAACCAGCGACCTGCCCAACGTACCGTTGCGGTAACCCTGGCAGCACTGCACTCAACAACGGCCAGCGCACAATCCCGCCGATCTGGGCGGACGTCGGCGCGATACCGATCAAGACACTGGACGTACAGATTTGGGCTTTCTGCGCTCGCGGCTGGCAAGCCCGGCCCGCTCGATGCGGTCAGCGCCGCCCAGGCCCTAAGGACGCTCTATGCGGGGATGGCAGGGCCAGATGGGTTGGGGGTCACGTTCACCTGCACTGTATGCATCGCCGGCCGGGCGCGCCTGACGGCCGCCCCCCGCGGAAGCAATGCGAGGGTGCCGGCCGGGGCGGGCTGCCGGGACTTCTGGCCCTGCCGGTTCCAGGGCCGGAGCGCTTGTACTGCCGGCATGCGGGTGAAGCTGGCAGCGGCGAGAACACTGGCGCTGGCGGCGGCCATCGCGAGCCTGGCGCTGGCCGGATGCGGCTCTGGCGGCGGGCCTGGCCCGGCAGAGGCCGGCGGTACATCACTACCCGCAGGCAGCGCGCCTGGCCCGGGGATGATGGGCGGCGGATCTGGGCCTGGCGCTGGGTATCACTTCTCCGCGCTAACCTGCACGGCGCTGCCGGATCTGCCCGGGAGCACGGTCACCGTGACGCTTGCCGATATGGGGATGACCCAGATGATGGGCGGTACCGCCCCGCTGGGAGCGCACATGATGCTGCGGGCAGTACCGGCCACCGCGCCCGCCGGGAAGGTGAGCCTGATCGCCCAGAACAGGGGATGGCGCACCCACGAGCTAGTGATCTTGCCGCTCGCCGCGGGAGACCAAGCCGGCCAGCGGGTCCCCGGGCCGGACGGCACGGTCGATGAGAAAGGAAGCCTGGGCGAGGCATCTGCCAGCTGCGGCGCTGGCGCGGGCGAGGGCATCCGGGCGGGCACGGTGAGCTGGGCCACGCTGACCCTGGCCCCGGGACGTTACGAGCTGATCTGCAACCTGCCCAACCACTACGCCGACGGCATGTACCAGGAACTGCAGGTCACCTCCCCCTAGCGCCCGGGTACGCGTACCGCGGCAATCATGCACGATAGCTCCCGGTCATCTGCGTCCACTGACACCGGACGCCATAGCCGTCAGTGACACGCTGCTCAGCTTGCCAGTCCCAGTCATCGCGCTCCATTACGAAGCCCGCCCATAACTTGACGACCCGAGCCGCCGGGCTGCTCGCTGAACGACTTGATCATCTTGCGCTGAATGCGCTTGCTGAACTGGCTGACCTGGGCGGCTATGCATGCCCCGTGCCCATCCCCCTTGGGTGCCGATGTGCCCTCACCCGGCCAGCCCGCGAGGCGGTGACCCCGCCTGACCGGGAGCGGGGCCGGCTGCGCCAGTAGGTCGGCGGCCGGGCATCCTCGGGCGTGACCACGGAAGTCCCGGCCATCGCATCATTCCACGGTATTCATGCCGGAGAGTTCATATCGCCCGGCGATATGCCAGTACGCGGCGGGCGGATAGCGCAACGTACCGCCTACCAATATTTATTTAAGACGGTCGGTGGGCACCGGTCACCGCGGGAGATGAGCCGTTACTCGCCCGCGGGCTTGCCGCCGGGGGATACAGTCGCTCCCGGCCGTTCCTGCGTGCTGCCGGCGCGTCCGGCATCGATCGCGCGATGCCGGCGAGCGGTGATCTTGAGCTGGATGATCCGGGCGGTCCCGGGGATGACCACAAGCAGTATGCCCAGGACCGCGGCGAACAGCAGGGCCACGCCCAGCGGCAGGTGGCCGTGGGCGCCGAGGTAGCTGATCTGCACCTTGCGGCTGTTCTCGAGGATGAAGATCAGCAGCAGCACGAGTACCACGGCGAACGAGGCCGCCGCGAACCACACCGCGCCCATCCGCGTGCGCGTCACGACGTGGTGAGGGGGGAGCTGCCGCGGTCCGGGTGTGGCAGGTGAACCGCCCGGGTGCGGACGGTCATCACTGGGTGCTGGCCTGGTCATAAAGCATCACTGTCCCTTCTAGCCGGTTCGCCTTCAGCTGCCCGGTCCGGCCCCGGCCGGGTCAGGACCGCCGGCGCGCCGGGCGCCGGCCTGGCCCGGGCATCCGGGTTTGACCGGTGCTTCAGCAGCCGTCCGCCCTGCAGGTAGACCAGGGCATGGTAGATAACGGAGAGCAGGCCCAGGACCCAGCCGAGGAGGTGCTGTCCGGCGGCGTAGACCGCCGCGGCCGCGAGCCCGGAGATGGCCAGTTCCTGGAGCAGGCGCAGGGGCTCGGCGAGCCTGCCTGCCTGGTGGAAGTCGATAGCGCCCCAGAACCCGAATCCCAGTGCCGGGGCGCCCGCTGCCAGCAGGATTTTTATGCCGGTGCCCGCGCCGGCCCGATAGCCCCAGTACGCGAACGCGGCGACGATGCCTGCCTCCATGAGGACTCGCAGGACGAGGGTGAACACCGCGGGCTTGGCGGGCGCGGGGCGGGCTGTTTTCTCACCTGTCCCGGCGAGGCCGGCCGCGAGCGCGGCCGGAGCCCGTTGCGGGTTATGCGCCTTCATTGTGAGCTCGCCCTTCCCGGGGTCAGCTGGCAGCGGGGTCACGAGGGCCCGGCTGCGTGGGCCAGGAGGACGGCCTCGGTGGCGCCGCCGGTCCAGGGATCGCCGTGGCCGGGCAGCACGGTGTCGGCGGCCAGGCCGTGCAGGGCGGCCAGGGATCGCAGGGCGGCGCGGGTGTCCTGGTTGAACCCGGACGGCATGATCTGCGGGCCGGTCCGCCCGGTGAGCGGGTTGCGGGTCACGATGGTGTCGCCGCTGAACAGGACCCGGTGCCGGTCGCAGAACAAGGCGGCGTTGCCGGGAGTGTGGCCGGGGGCGTGGATGACCCTGGGGCGGCCGGGCACGTCCAGGACCTGGCGGTCGGCGAAGACCGATGCCCCCAGGACCGGGATGATCTTCGCCCCGCCGCGGCGCATCAGCGACAGCGTGGTCCGGTAGAACTCGGCCCGGAGCAGGTAGCGGGCCAGGCCGGCGTCGTTCTTGCCGGGCTTGGCGGCCCTGGTGACCGCGGCGTCGGCCTGGTGGACCCAGATCGCGGCGCCGGCCTCGGTGCGGGCGCGTTCGGCGAACCCGGTGTGGTCGGCATGCGCGTGGGTCAGCAGTACGGCCTCCACGTCGTCCGCCGCCTTGCCGCGGGCGGCCAGCGCCTGCTGGAGCAGGCCCCAGTCGGCCGGGGTCCCGGCGTCCACCACGGTCAGTTTCCCGCCCTCCTGGATCAGGTAGAAGTTGGTAACCCCGCCGCTCAGCCTGCTGATCGCGGGCGCGACCTGGGACACCCGCGGCAGCGCCTGGCCCGTGCTCATGACCGTCCTCCTTGACCTGGGATCGGTGGCACCAGTGTGCATGAGGCGGCATAGGCGCGGCAGCAGCCAGAAGGCCGGCTTGGCCTGTGCGGTTCGTAGCAGCACGGAGCCGGCCGAATGACGTAGCCGCCGGCGGGTAGGTACGGCGACGTGAGCGGTCAGACCCTGCCCCGCCCGTTCGCTACGGCTCAGCCGGCGGCAGGTACGCGGACCCGGTGGCGGGCGGCAGCCGGGGCGGTCGTGCTGTTCGCGGTGATCGCGGCGGTGCACGCGGCCGGCACCGGGATCGTTTCTGATGTGAACCGGGTGAGCGCGTCGGGGGTGGTGTTCTTCCCGGCTGCCGGGGTGACGGTTGCGGCGTTGCTGCTGCTGCCGCGCCGGTGGTGGCCGGTGGTGCTGGCCGCGGCGTTCTGCAGCGAGCTGACCGCCGATCTGATGCTGGGTGAGACGGCGGTCACGGCGGCCGGCTCGGCGGTGGCCGGCGCGGCCGGGCCGGCGGCCGGGGCCGCGGCCTTCCTGGCGTGGGCGGGCGGGCCGCTGTCGCTGAGCCGACGGCGGCAGCTGCTCACGTTCGTGGCCGGCCCGGCGGTGATCGGCGCGGGCGTCTGCGCGCTGATCGGCGCGGCGGCCGCCTTGTTCACCTGGCCGCATGGCCCGTTCGTGACCGTGCTGGCCCGGTGGTGGACCGGGGATGTGCTCGGGGTGCTGATCGTGGGCGGGCTGGCGGTGGCCTGGCTGACCGAGGCTGCCTGGCCGATCCGGCCCCGCTACCTGGCGGTGGAGGGCTGCGCGCTGGCGGCCTGCGCGGCCGCGCTGACCTGGCTGGCGTTCTGGGCGTGGCACCCGGGCCTGACGTACCTGTGCCTGGTGCCGCTGGGCTGGGCGGCGGTCCGGTTCGGCGTCCGGGGTGCCACTGCAGTGGCCGCGCTGATGGCGGTGGCGGGTGAGTGGGGCACCGTCACCGATCACGGCTTGTTCGCCGCGATCAGCCACGACCATACCCAGGCGCTGTGGCTGGTCCAGCTGTTCCTGGCGGTCGCTGTGCTGGGCGGGCTGCTGCTGGCCGGCCAGGTCGCTGAGCTCGCCCGGGCCGAGGCGGCACTGCGGGACAGCGAGCGCGCCGAGCAGCAGGCCCGGCTGGCCGCCCGCCAGGCGCAGGCTGCCGAGCGCGCCCGGCTGGCCCGCGACCTGCACGACTCGGTGTCACAGGCGCTGTTCTCGATGACCATGCACGCCCGCACCGCCCAGCTCGCCCTGGCCCGGATCCCGCACACCGACGGCGGGCCGCTGGCCCGCGCCATCGGCCAGCTGCGGGAGCTGACCGCCGGGGCGCTGGCCGAGATGCGGGCGCTGATCTTCGAGCTGCGCCCGGACGCACTCGCCGAGGAGGGCCTGGTGGCCGCGCTGACCCGGCAGGCCGCCGCGATCTCAGCCCGGGAACAGCTCCCGGTCACCGTCGAAGGCCCCGCCGATCCCCTGCCGCTGTCACCCGAGGCCGCCGAGCACAGCTACCGAATCGCCCTGGAAGCCCTGCACAACGCCGTCAGGCACGCCGCGGCCAGCCACGCCACGGTCACCGTAGAGGCAGACGACGGGCAGCGCGTGCGGGTCAGCGTGACCGACGACGGTGCCGGGTTCGACCCGGGCCTGGCCCGCCCCGGGCACCTGGGCCTGCGCACCATGACTGAGCGGGCCCAGGCCGCCGGCGGTGACCTGGAGCTGGTCACCGCACCGGGAGCCGGCACCCGGGTGCAGCTGACCGTGCCCGCCCGCCCCGGGCCTGCGGAGGCCGGCAGATGACGGCCGGTGCCGCGGAGGAAGGCGGGCCGCTACGCGTGTTCCTGGTCGACGACCATGCCATCGTCCGCTCCGGGGTCCGCGGCTACCTGGAGCTGGCCAGTGACATCACCGTGGCCGGGGAGGCCGGCGGCGGGCAGCAGGCGCTGGACGCTATCGCAGTGCTTCACCGGCCGGCGCGGCGCCCGACGTGGTGCTGATGGACCTGGTGATGCCGGGCATGGACGGCATCGAGGCCACCCGGCGGATCAAGGCCCGCTGGCCCGGCATCGAGGTGGTCGCGGTCACCAGCTTCCTCGAAGAAACCAAAGTACGATCAGCGCTGCAGGCCGGCGCGGCCGGCTACCTGCTCAAGGACGCCGACGCTGACCAGGTCGCTGCTGCGATCCGGGCCGCCGCCGCCGGGCAATGCCACCTGGACCCGGCCGTCGCGAAAATCCTTGCCGACTCGCTGCGCGCCCCGCAACCGGCCGCCGGCACCCTGACGGCGCGGGAACGCGACGTGCTGGCCCAGCTGGCCAGCGGAGCCACCAACCGGCAGATCGCCCGCCGGCTCGGCATATCCGAACGCACCGCCCGCACGCACGTGTCCAGCATCCTGGCCAAGCTCGGCCTGGCCTCCCGCACCCAGGCCGCGCTGTGGGCCCTCCAGCACGGCCAGCTGCCGCCGCCCGGCGCCGGCCAGATGACGTAGGCGACGGCCGGCCTGACCGCCGATGCCCCGCCCCGGCGGCACCGGCACAATCAGACCTCCGGTCACGCGAGGAGCCACCTTGCCGATGCCCCAGCCGCCACGCACCGTCCAGGTCCTAGTCGTCGACCGGGACCCCAGAGTGCGCACCGCGCTGCGCCAGCTGCTGGCCAGCGAACCCGGCCTGGAAGCCTGCGGCGAAGCCGCAGACCCAGCCCGGCCCGCCCGACGGCGGTGCCCTGATCGCCGCCGCGGCGCAGGTGCGAAGAAACGGAGTCCATGACCCGGGTACAGCCTGGCTCTGGTCGCCGCCGAAGGACAGGAGAAACACCGATGATGCGGCAAGGTCTAGCCCTCGGCTCCCGCCCAGCTCGAGCAGCCGCACCGCCGGGCCGCGGCTACCCGGCTGCGGCCGCCGTGCCGCTGGTCTTGCGCTAGATGGCGCCAGCGCGGAGTGGGCTCACGTGCTTAGCCTCGATGCCTCCGGAGGCATCGCTGTCGCCTCGTCGCCGTCCAGGAAGCCGCCGGACTGGTGTTGCCACAGCCTGGCGTAGGTTCCGTCAAGACGGAGCAGTTCGGAGTGCGTGCCCTTCTCGACGATCCGGCCGTGGTCGAGCACGACCAGCTGGTCCATGTGCGCGACCGTGCTCAGCCGATGCGCGACCACGAGCGCAGTCCGGCCTTCCATGAGTCGCCACAACGCCTGCTGGACAAGGATTTCGCTCCCCGAGTCCAGGGCGCTGGTCGCCTCGTCGAGCAGCAGGATCGGCGCGTCACGCAGGATCGCCCGGGCCAGCGCGACTCGCTGCTGCTGCCCGCCGGACAACTTCACGCCACGCTCGCCGACCATCGTGTCGAATCCGTCCGGCAGGGCGTCGGCGAACTCTGTCACGTGCGCCGCCTGCGCCGCCTGGCGGATCTCCGCGCCGGTCGCGTGCGGACGCGCGAACGCGATGTTGTCGCGCAGCGTCCGGTGGAACATCGCAGGGGCCTGGGGCACGTAGGCGATCAGGCTGCGCAGATCCGACTGGCGCAGCTTGCTGATGTCCTGGCCGCCGATCAGGATGCGGCCCTCGTCGATATCCATCATCCGCAGCAGAAGGCGAGCCAGCGTGCTCTTGCCACCGCCCGATCGGCCGACCAGACCGAGCCTGGTCCCGCTCGGCACAGCGAGATCGAGGCCGGTGAACAACGGCAGTGTGCCCGCGTGCGCGAACGTCACGTGCTCGAAGCGGACGTCGCTCGCCTCCGGCCGCAGCGGCTCGGGCGCGATCGGGTCGACCACGGTCGGCGGTGTCATCAGCAACTCGGTGAACTGCGCGGCTTCCGTCAGCGAGCTCTCCATAGAGCGGTAGATCTGATTGAACTCGAACATGATCTGCGTCGCGTTGAAGTAGTAGGTGAAGGCCACGATGATCCCCGCAACCCCGTGCTTGCCGCCGAGTGCGACCGCGAGCAGCAGGCCGAACGCGTTGGTCAGCACGAACATCGGCGCGACCAGTGCGTCGATGCGCAGGTTCCCATAGTCCCAGGACCGCAGCGATTTCCGCCGCTGGTCGGCGACGCGCGACCGGTGCTCGGCGGCCTCCCGGTCCTCGGCAGCGAACGCGCGGATCGTGTCCATGTTCATCAGGCTGTCGGCGACGTGCCCGGACACGCGCGCAATCGCTTCCTCGCGCTGGTCGACAAGCTTCTGACGACGGCGGATCAGCGGCGCGATACCGGCGCCGGTGATCACGATCAGGCCGATGAGCCCGGCGACGAGCAACGGGTCGTAGCGCCACAGCACCACCGACGCGAACACGAGCGGCACCAGGCTGCCGACGATGTTGAACACCAGATTGTCGGTGAAGTCCTCGAACCGGGAAGCGAAGCTCAGCGCCCGCTTGGTCAGCGAACCGGCGAAATTGTCGTGGAAGAACGCCGCGTCCTTCGCCAGCAGCTCGTCCATGCCGAGCACATATAGATTCTCGATTCCGTGACTCTCAAGGCGATTCAGGCAGTGGATGCCGATCCGCCACAAGATCTCGGCGAAAAGCAGTACGCATACGACGCCGAGCACATACGGCATCGCCGTGCCAATGCCAACCGTCCCCTGGCCGGCAAAGCGGCCGGCCAGCTGAGCGACGATCAGCGGCGCGATGTAGAAGCTGCACGTATTTCCCAGCGCGGGCAGCAGCATCCCCGGCATCGTGAAGCGCCGGAGCCGGGCCATCTGACGGCCGTAGTAGCGCAGCGCGAGCAGCATCGATCGTTTCCGGCCCGGTGAGCCGCGGCTATGTTCAGGTGCCATTATTTGTTCCCATTCCGAGCAGCCAGCCTGGCTATGATGCCCGACGGGGGGCCTTACCGCGACCGATTTTCCGGCCGCTACAGCCAGAGGCGTGCCGAGCTGGATGGTCCGCCATGAGTGCGGCGCTCCGCGATCCCCCGGTCCGAAAACGCGCGTACACCAGAGCCAGCCGCACGAACTACGGCTGCCATTGGTTGCCCGACAGCGGGAAACTATGACCGTGCGTGCCCGCAATCGGCATGCTGCGGGCAGGCGATGTCCAAGTCTGACACGATGAGCATCCGGGGCCGAACGGGAGGCGATCATGAATCGTTGCCTGCTGGCGGTCAGCCCGCTTCCCGGGCATGTGATGCCGATGATGCGCATCGGGCAGCACCTGGCCCAGCGCGGGCATCAAGTGGGAATGCTCACCGGTGCGCGTTTCGCCGACGCGGTGAAATCAGCGGACATGCGGTTCCTGCCGCTGCCGCTCGACGGCGTGATCGACGGCCAGCCAGCGGCCGTGACGCTCGACCGGCCACCGGTACCGCAGGTGGTGCGGAGGTGGCAGCGGGGCCGTGCCGAGGTGCGGTCGTTGTTTATCACGCCGCTGGCGGCGCAGCACCGGACTTTGACCGCGGCGCTCGCCGATGTCGACTCGGTTCTAGTCGATATCGGCTTCACCGGGGTGCTTCCCTTGCTGCTAGCCGCTGGCCCGCGTCCGCCCGTGATCGTCTGCAACATGACGCCGCTTATGCTCTCCAGCGTCGACACCGCGCCGTTCGGCATGGCCCGGCAGCCAGCCCCGGTGGACTACCGCGCCATGAACTGGGTGGTGCGTCACCTGCTATTCGGCGGCGAGCAAGTCCGCGCCAATCGGGTTCTGCGGGCACTCGGCAGCGACCCGGTCCCGGTATTCCTGCCCGACTGGCCGAGACTGGCCGACCGGATGCTGCAGCTTTCAGTGCCGGCGCTGGAGTATCCGCGGACGGACCTGCCGGACACGGTGATCTTCACCGGGCCTATCCTGCCTGCCCCGCCGCCCGCCGTGACTTTGCCTGAGTGGTGGCCAGACCTTGCCGCCGCTCGCACGGTAATCCACGTCACCCAGGGCACGTGGGACAACGCTGATCTCGATCGGCTGGTAGGTCCGGCGATGCGCGGCTTGGCAGGCGATGACGTGCTGGTCGTGGTCAGCACCGGCGGCCGACCGGTCAGCGCCGTCCCCGGACCGGTCCCCGCCAACGTGCGCGTCGCCGAGTTCCTTCCCTATGACTTGCTGCTGCCTTCGGTGGATGTGATGGTGACGAACGGCGGCTACAGCGGCGTGCAGCACGCCCTGGCCTACGGGGTGCCGCTGATCGTTGCCGGTGACACCGCCGACAAGGCGGAGGTCGCGGCGCGCGTGGCCTACAACCGGTGCGGCATCGATCTGCGCAGCGGGACACCCGCGGCCGAAGTTGTCGCGGCAGCAGTGCGCACCGTTCTAGCCGACAGCGAATATCGTCGGCAGGCAGGTCGCCTGCGCCGGGATATAACGGCCACAAGCTCGCTGGACACAATCGCCGAGGTGGTGACCACCATCGGCGACCGCCAGGCCCGGCAGCCGAGCGCATCGCCGTGAACACCTGCCGGAACGTCGCCGAAGCCACCGGCATCCTGTAGTAAGCGCTGCAACTCGGCAGGCTAGGCCTAGGCTGAAGCAGTGACTCAGGATCGCACTGAAACCACGAGGACGCCTCGGCCGCGAATCCATTCGCTGATGTGAGGATTGGTAAGTCCACGTTATCCCGTCGGGTCCGCAGCCAGAAATTCCTGGACCACTGGTGCCAGCTCAGCTGCCTCGGCGACCAGGCCGAGATGGCCACCCTGGAAAATGTGCAAGCGCGAACCGCGGATCAGCCGGTGCATCATCTTGGCATTGGCCAGCGGGATTATCGGGTCGTCGTCACCGGACATGATCAGGGTTGGCTGCCGCAGCCGCGGCAGGAACGGCATGCTCGACCAGCCAAACGATGCCGCCAGCTGATAGCGGTAGCCGCGTGAGGGCCCGAGGTCGTTGTTGCCGTGCATGGCCTCGCTTACCCGCCCGGGCTCGGCTCGCGCTGATCCCCCGTACAGGTCGGGGGCGACGCGGGCAAGATGCCCGCTGTCCACGTAACGCCGCCGTCCGGCCATCTGCCGCAGCACACTGAGCCTGGGCGGCACCATGGTCGCACCGGTTGCCGTGCTGACCAGCACCAGACGGCGGCAGCGCGACCGCTGAGACACCGCGAATTGCTGCGCGACCCCGCCGCCCCAGGAGATGCCGAGCACGTCGACCTGGCCGTACCCGAGCGCGGCCAGCATCTTGGCGATCAGCCTGCACAGCCCGCTGAAGCGGTACGGGCGGCTGGGCAGGGGCGACCCGCCGACGCCGGGGACGTCGAACCTGATCACGTCTCCTGACTTATCAGGGTCGAGCGCATCGACGAACGGCTGCAGCAGTTCCAGGCTGGCGCCGATGCCGTTGATGATCAGCAGCGGGGGTGCCCCGGCCTGGCCGTAGCGGACGGCCACGTGCAGGTCCTGGCCGTCAACATTGATGATCTGCTCCGTCGGCGCGGTCATCGGGCGTCCCGCGGCTGCACCTCGCGGCGCAGAATCTCACCGGTCGGGCCCTTGGGCAGGCCTGGCACCGTCCAGATATGCCGCGGGTACTTGTAGGGCGCTATCCGGTCTCTGGCAAAGGCGCTCAGTTCCCCGGCCGTGACGGTCTCGCCCGGCTTGAGCTTGACGGCCGCGCCGATCTCCTCGCCGAGTCCGTCATGCGGTATCCCGGCGACGGCTGCCTCCGCCACGGCCGGGTGCTCGTACAGAACCTCATCGGCCTCGCGCGGATAGACGTTGTAACCGCCGCGGATGATCATGTCCTTCTTCTTGTCCACGATGCAGAAGTGGCCGGACGCTCGCCGTGATCGGCTACCGTTCTCGCAGGCATGGAGTTCAGATCGGCCATCGTGCCCTCCAAGGTGAGCGCATCGATACTCTTGCCCTTACTCGCAGCACTATCCATCCCAGTAAATCGAGAGTGCTGCACCGAACCCGGGCGTCGATGCAGGCCTAGCGACACGCTCGGGCACCGACACGCCATTGATAACGGCTAAAGGCCCGCAAACGCCGTGACGAATGACCTGTACCAGCCTCAACTTTTTCGCGATCTTGATGTGGTGGGGACTGTCATCGATTTAGCGGCTCTGTCGCAGTTTCGGCTCTGTCGCCCTTTCGGTAATGACAAGGGGTCGCACTCTGTCACGATGAGTTATATGTGCCGAATGTGTCTTATGAGCAGGGTGTTCCCCGGGCTGGCGCCAGGACGCCGGTCCACCGCTGCCTGGAGAGGTCGACGTCTCCGGCTGTGCCGTCCCTGAAGAGCAGGCGGAGCACGCGGTCACCGATCACGGCGACACCCACGACGACGGGCAGGTAGTTCTCGTCCACGGTCTTGATGTTATGCCCAGCGGGTGGATGCCCAGCAGAGGCTCGTTCCGCCGGGCCCGCTCCCAGTTCGCAAGGATCTCATCACGGCGAAGGCCGACCCATTCCCGGGCGAACTGGAGAGCCCTGGGCTCGAGGCTGCCGGCCAGCACGTCGCCGTCCGCCGAGACCGAGGTGGGAAAGGTGGCGGCATGAGCGCCAAAAAACGCTCAGCCGTGACGGTTCATGCCTCTGGCCCTGCTGCCTCAGGGTCGGGTTCGGCGTTCGGGGGGCTCTGGCGGGAGGTATTGCCGCGGCCGAGGGAGAGGCTGGCGAGCAGCCCGAGGCCGAGAAAGATTGCCGCGCAGAATGCGGTCAGGCGGGTTGCCTGGGAGAACGCCTGTTTCGCCAGTTCCGCGACTGGTGCCGTACGGGGGTCGGCGGCCAGGTGGCTGATCGCTGCGCCCGCGCTCTGCTTTACGGCGGTCACGATCGCGATGCGCTGCCCGGCCGGTATCCCAGCGATGCCTGCCAGCTTGTGTGATAGCTGAGCGCCCAGCGTGCTGAATAGCACGGTGCCCAGGATCGCGATGCCGAACGCTGAGCCGATCTGGCCGGCGCGCCGGGCTGCCGGGCAGCGCCCGGCCCTGCTCGCGGCCAGCCACATACCGTGCGACGGTGTGATGGGAACAGCCCGCCAGCTCGGCGGCATCCCGCAACGACCCCGTCAGGTCATACGCCTCGAGAATGTTCATGATCTCCTCGGCAGACTTCACTCGTCCCCTCCCGGGAACTAGCTGAGGTGGAATTGGCACCACTCAGCCAAGACCGGGAGGGGACCCCCGCCACGGAACCGGCAGGGAACGGACGGATCGTGTCGGGCAGATGGTGGCCGCCGCCGGGCAGGTTTCATGTCCGCCAGCGGGCAGCTATCTGGCCGTCTCCGGGCAGTTTCTCGTGACCGCCGTCACTCTTGGACGATTCTCGAACGGGGCCAAGAGTGGGATAGGGCTGCTAAGGCACTGTATACGACACGCGAGGACCGTATTGCCGAGGCTATCAGGCGAGCCCGCGAAAGCAAGAAAAAGGAGCGCATCCGGGCTTGGAGACAAGAGGAAGAGCTTCGCCTGGCCGCAGGAAAGCGGCCTCGCAGTATCCCCACCACCTCTCTTTCCCGCCTCACGCCGGAGGAGAAGGCATCAGTGCGCTCGCAGGTACGCGCCTTCACAATGCTTGATTACCTATATCGGCTACGAATCAAGGCTAACTACATCGACGACGAACTCTTCGCCAGGGACCAGAAAAGGACTCGGACGCTGAGGAGTTCACAAGTCGCATGCAGAGCATCGTAGCCGCCACCCTGCTCGTTCACGAGTTGCGGCTTGGCAAGCTCCTCGGCCCGAGATGGGTGCTCAGCCAAGCGGATATGTGGCTACAAAGGAACGCCGCGAGATCGACTGCACACGGCCTAGCTGCCAGGCGCCGACTTTTGGCGAACGCTTGACGGCGTTCTGATCACGTGACGTGAAAAGCGGACTCTGGCCTCCATCTCCGGTTCACCTGGACGGTCAACGCCGACTGCCCCGAAGCCCGCGCGCAGTCGGTTCCCTACCGCCGTCTGAACCACGTACCCCGTGGCCGACTGCAGCCCGACATGCCCGGCTTCGAGCTATGCTCTCGGACCTCCTGCTCGGTTCCCAGGAACCCTGTGGCGCCCTGAAATAGATGGCGTCCTCGTCATGCCCGCGGCGCTTGACCGAGGCATCCTACATGGGCGCTAGCGGGAACCATTGGCTCCCTATTACTCTTCGTGACTAGGGCAGCATTTCGAATAGAACCTCTGACCTGGTGGGCGCAACTAGGTTCGAACCAGTGACCGGAACCCCGCCATTACACAATTTCCTATATGGCTGCTGGAAAGTGTTCACTTAGTCCCCGGAGTGCGCCATGGTATGTCTCGACGGTGAATGTCAGCTATTCGAGGCCATCGGCATGAAATCCTGGGTGACCCAGGCATCCAAGGACGACGGGGTTGACGCCGTAGCCGTCAATGAAGATCCCTTCATGGGCGGGCACTGAATCATCCAGGCGAAACGCTACCGCAGCGCGGTGGGAGTCGAACCGGTACGCGCCCTCGCCGGGGTCATGGACGACAAGCACGCCACAACGGGCATCCTGGTCACCACATCCTGGGTGAGCAAGGACGGCCACGCCTTCGCCCAGCGCCACGGCCGCATCCGGCTCATCGAATGCGAGGAAATCAAATACCTATGCAAGGAACATCTGGGCCCGGATGTCCTAATCAGCCTGCCCAAGCCGCCGCCCCAGCGTCGTTGACCACTGCCCTGAGGGTTATTCACGACCATGATCATCAAGGACCCGCCCGGGAAAAGTCCCTGGTCAGACCTTGATCAACTCAGAGTTGATGATCTTGTGAATAACCCTCCCTGATGACGCGGCGCAGCCCCGGTAACAGGCAGCGGCCTCAACCTGCTTACGGAGCCAACTCGCGCCGGGAGCCTCGGCACGAGTGGGGGCCTCATCTCCCAGGGGCCGGTTCGGCTGCCGTCCCCGGGTCGGTCTCTGGCTCCGGGAACGGTCCTGATTCATAGGTGCGCGCCAGGCCAGGGAACTCCTCGCGCATAATGGCCATCGCCTGCTCCTCCAGGAGCGGGACTTCGTCCTGCGCGATCTTCCAGACAACCGCCCAGTCAACGCCGAAGTACTTGTGCACCGCGAGGTTACGGAAGGCCCGGATCTGCCGCCAGGCCACGTCCGGATAGCGGTCTCGCAGGGCGTCCGGAAGAGCGCTGGCGATCTCTCCCAGCAGGAGCAGCCGGTACAGGACCGCGTCCCGCCGCAGCCGGTCCTGGTCCCACTGCCCGCGGCTTATGCCGTCCAGATACTCCCGGACAGCCTGGGTATTGTCTACAAGATCGGCGACGTACAGCTCGTCACGCCGCATACAGGACCTGCGCGTCGGCCAGGACCTGATCCCGGATGACCCGGTGCAGGCCATCCTTCGGGACAAGGTCAACAGGCCGGCCGAAGAGCTTCTCCAGGTCCTCCTGCAACGCGAAATACGACATACCCAGGTCATTGCCGGGAACGCGCACGTAGAGCAAGTCCACATCACTGTCCGGCCGCGCATCGCCGCGCGCAACCGACCCGAAGACGGACAGCTCCGCTATGCCGTACTTCCCGCACAGCTCGGCAAGCCGCAGCCCCATCGCCCTGATCTCATCCAAGGTCACCCGTCACGCTCCTCCCTCGGCCTACACAGGAGTTTACGGCGCTGCCGCATCGAGCCCAGGAAGACCGGACGTAGAAACCACAGCCGGGCCTACCTGCTGGGCCATATGACCGATGCGGCGCTGTCCCGGCACGCACAGGCCCCTCTACTCCGCGCCCGACCGCAGTCTGCCGGAGCCACGCTGGACACTAGCCCCAACGGCGCTGCCACACTCGCCGGCAAGCGGAAAACCCTGGACTGAGCCAGCAGGCATCCACTGTTTTCCCAGGTCAACGGACTATCCGCGTATGCAGTCATAGTCGGCGGTGCAAACGATAATGACACACATTGTCCGCCTGGCTCCTGGAAGGAGCCAGCATGTACGAGGACGAGGACGAGGACGAGGACGAGGACAACGACGGCAAGTTCCCCGACAAGGGCCCGGTCGAGGTCCGCTACCCCCGCAGCAAGCAGGAGGAGCGGGGCGACCGCGAGCAGTGGCCGTGGCTGCCTGGGACGATCGTAGAACAGTGCGGCCCGGACGAATGGTATGTGTGCGTCGAGGTCCGGGAGCTGGCCGTCTTGCGCGACGGCCGGCGCGCACCGCGCGGCACGGCCAGCCGTAACCTCTACTACCCCTGCTGCTACCGGGACGGCGCGGAGATCCGGCCGCGCACCACGCCGAGCAGTGCGGCCTCCGGCGCGCGGCGCGGGGCGGCCCGGTGACCGATCGGCGCGGTAGAGATCGGGCGTGAGGACATCCGCGCGCTCCTCGATGACCTGTCGGCGGAACTGGCGGCCCGCGGGGCGAGAGCCGAGCTCTTCCTCGTCGGCGGCGCTGCCCTGGCCGTGGCATATGACGCCACGAGGGCGACCCGCGACCTCGATGCGGTGTTCATCCCCACCAACACAGTCCGGCAAGCGGCGGCAGCTGTAGCGCAACACAGGGGACTCACCGAAGACTGGCTGAACGACGCGGTGAAAGGATTCTGCCCGGCCCCGACCCGGACGCGCAGCGCTTTTACTCAAGCGACTCGCTGATCGTCGACGTCGCGTCCCCGAGGTACCTGCTCGCGATGAAGCTGTTCGCGGCCCGCGCCGAGATCGACGCCGACGACATCATCCTGCTTTACCGCAATCTCGGGTTCACCACGGTGGACGAAGGCCTTGTCCTGGTTGAGCTGGCCTATCCAGGACGGCCGATCCCGGCCAAGGTGAAATTCCTCCTCACCGAAAATCGTGGACTCGATGCAGCACTAGAGTCCACCACGAGCAAGGCGCCGCGAACCTGATGTGTGTATGACGACGCCGGTAGTGGCCGGGTCTGCTCGTAGCGGGCTCGCAACGCCACGGCCAACATGTCCCACCCGTCGACGATGAGGGCGTCGAGTAGTGTCTCCCGGCCCGGGAAGTAGTAGTGCACAGCGGAGGGCGTCATGTCCAGCTGGCGAGCGATGGCCCGCAGGGAGATCCCGGTTGGACCGCCCTCGGCCAGCTGCGTCCGTGCGACTGTCTTGATGTCGGTGATCGTCTCCTGCCGGCGTCGGTCGCGTCGGCTCGGAGGCGTCTGGGGTGAAGATCGGCTGGCCACGCGAGCAGCGTGCCGGCATATTTGAGCAGTGTCAAGTTTTTGCCCACTTGCCACCAGTCCCGGTTGTCAGCAGACTTGGCCGATATGGGAGGACTTGGGACGCTCGAGGGTGGCGTCCCCGTCGAAGTACGCATGCGGGGGCGGCAGGTGCAGGCCGCCGCGGAAGCGTTCGCGATCAGCCAGTTGATCACCGAAGTGCTCACGGCGATCGTGCGCGACCACCGCTCCTGCCGCCGTCGGGCGCACATCCACGTTGGTGCCGACGCGACCCCCGACCCGGCGGATGTGGCTGCCGAGATCGCCCGGGGCCAGATTCTCGTTCGCGTTCAGCTACCCGGGGAAGGACCGCGATCGTGACCGTACGTCCTCCAGTAGATGGCGGCACCGTGCTGATAACCGGCGCTTCTTCGGGCATCGGCCGTGAGTTCGCCGCTCAACTTGCGGCCCGGGCGGGAACCCTGGTCGTGGCGGCCCGCCGGGCCGGGCTGCTCGAAGCGCTGCGGGCCGAGCTGATCGCGGCGCACCCGCGGCTGCACGTTGTGGCTCTCCCCGTCGACCTGTCCGACGAGCGCGACGTGGACCGGTGCGTTGCCGCACTGCGTGATCAGGCCGGTGCCGTGGACGTCCTGATCAACAACGCGGGCCTCGGCGACCAGGCGTTGTTCGACGCCACGGACTGGACCCGCACCCGCCAGATACTGCACACCAACGTGGTCGGCGTCGTCCAGCTAACCGCACTCCTGGTGCCGTCGATGGTGGAACGGGGCCGGGGCGGCGTGCTCAATATGAGCTCGGGAGCAGGGCTGACGGTGATGCCCGCGTCCGCGGCGTACTCGGCCAGCAAGCATTTCATCGATGGCTTCAGCGAGGCACTGCGTGCCGATCTGGCTGGCACCGGAGTGGTTGTCACCCAGGTTTGCCCAGGTCCCGTAGACAGTGACTTCGACACCGTCGCCGGCTCGGCCGGGGGCATGGCCGGCGCTCCGCCCCAGTTCCTGCGCATCAGCGCGGCGCGCTGCGCCCGCGAAGCGCTCGCCGGCTTCGATGCCGGCCAGCCTCTGGTCTTTCCGGGACGGGCCTACCGGATCGTCATGCGAGCGCTTCCGCTAGTACCCCGCTCGCTGCGACGCCGCCAAGCGGCCTCCGCCGCCGCGCGCCTTCGCAGCCAGGCACCGCCCGCAGCGACGGGGCCCTCGCTCAGCGCAGCCGGGGATATCAGAGAGGGAGACACCGACATGAGGATCAGCCGTCTGGTGCTCAGCGGGGCGGCCATCGGGACGATCGCCGGCACCGCGCGCGCTGACCTCAACCGCAGCCACGTGTTCAACCCCGACTGGCCACCCCATGCCCGATTCCACAGCGTAGCGGGCTGGGGCAGCATCGCCGGCTCGCAACTGCTCGCCCTGTGGCTGCTGTGGCGGCCCGGCCAGCACGCAGACGACGATGAAGTGGCAGCCAAGATCGCCGCGCTGCTTCCCGCCATCGCCTGGGCACCGTTCTTCCTCGCTCTCGCGACGCCCGGTACCGCGGTTGAGGACGAGCCGGGACACCTCGCCCGTGTCGCCGGGGTGCCCGCGAACCTTGTGCCAGCCACGCTGATCCCCATCATCTCCGCGCTCGGCTACACCTTGTACCGCCACGGGCGATAGGGCGTGCCCACTGGCGAGCGCCCCCCGATCGCGCGGAGCGTCCACAGGGTTGCGCGCCTTGGGGTCCACGGGCGCCCGCTCAGCGATCGTCTATCGCGAGGGCCGAGCGGCAATGACCGTGACCGCCTGGGCACACCGGTGACTGCCGGAGCGCTCGTGATCAAGAGCGAGCCCCCAGCCGGGACCAGCTGCGGTGAGTTGCCGAATGGCTCCGCGCGGCGGTGGCGCTGAGGCCGCCCCGGACGGGCTGATCTGTACTCGATGCAGCAGTGGTGCCCGCTCGCGGGGAGGCGCGAATATTCGGCGCTGTTCTTCCAGGTCATGGATGTATCTGCGAATGAATCGACTTTCCACCGAGGTTGTGATAATGACACACGTTGTCCGAGTGGCTCCTCGAAGGAGCCCACATGGACGAGGACAACGACGGCAGGTTCCCCGACGACAGCCTGGTGGAGGTCCGTTACCCGCGTGACCTGCAGGAAGAGCTGGGTGACCGGGCCGGCTGGCCGTGGCTGCCGGGCTCGATTCTAAGCCAGTGCGGGCCGGACGAGTGGCATGTCTGCGTAGAGGCGTGCGAGCTAGCCACGCTGGACGACGGCAGCCCGGCCCCGGGCGGGACGGCGGACAGAGAACTGCTCTACCCGTGCTGCTTCCGGGACGCCAGCGAGATCCGGCGCGTCACCGACGGGACGCGGCAGTGATCCCCGCAGTGATCGCGGACAGCTGGTTCTTCTGGCTAGCCATCATCGACGGTCTGGCTGCGGTCTACATCCTGCCCACGGTGATCGGCATCGCCCGTCAGATCGACGGCCTCGGCCTGGTCATCTGCCTGAACGTAATCCCGGCCGGGTGGCCAGGCAGCCCTGCTCCTCGCCTGCATAATGCCGTGCAAGCAAATCCGGTAACGTCCTGCGCCTGCGGCCCTCCTCGCTCTGCAAGTCCTAACCACAAAGTTTGATCGGTTTCTCTGCACCTGAGCCGATGACGTATCAGCACGCTGGGGCGTGATGAGGGATGATGGGTTACATGACAGCGCAGCCCGCGGATGACTATGACCCGGACGACCCGGTGGAAATCCTCCGCGTCCTGCCTGCCCGGTTCCATGAGCAGTTCCTGGGTGAGTATGACGCTGCCGTCGCGGGTGCCCGGCGGCCAGAGGAGTACCGCCAGCTGCATCACCTGCTGCGGTTGTGGCGGCTGAGCGCCGCCGCCTTCTCCGACCCGGGTTATGAGGCGCGGCGTCAGGCCGTGGAGGAGTCGGTTCGCGCAGGCAGGCGGGGGACGCCGATCGAGGAGATCGTCCCGGACTGGGACGAGCGGGTCGCTGCGGCCGGGCGCCGTCGCGCGGGCGGGTGAGCTACCGGCCTGAGTTCGAAGGCGCCGCGCTAGTCCAGCTCAACGGCCTGCCGAAGGCAGCTTTCGACGCCTTAGTAGAACGCGTCGCCGTCCTGGTCCTGGAGCCGTGGGATGCGGCCGTGATCCCGCCTGGCAACGATCCCGCCTATCGCAGGACGGTATTTGGTGCGGGCTACGGGTTGCTGTCGTTCCGGGTCGACGAGGCCGCCGAGCTGATCCGCATTTTCGACATTCTCTGGATCGGCTGAGGTAGCCAGTTCCCAGGTATGGACGCCGGTTCAGTCTGCGCTGTGGCCGCCGAAGACGATGCAGAATGATGCCTCGCCGGGTCGGTGAAGACCCGGAAGCCCGTCTCACGTTCACCCCGGACACGAGTAGCCCCCAGGGTGAGAAGTTCCTGCTCGGCCCGGTCGGCATCGCTTACGCGGAGTCGAGATGCACCTGCTAGGGGTAGGCCGGGTCAGGCCAGCGCGGCGGAACCCACTGTGTGACCAGACCCGTGCTGTTTCCGGGACGCTAGCGAGATCCGACGCCCCGCCGATGGGGGGATCGGTGATCTCGGCGGCAGTGGCGGAGAAGCGGGCGCGGAGGCGCCCTCGGGTGGGGTGCGATGAGTTCCAGGGTCCGGCCCGGTCTGCTTTCCCAGGCCATCGGCAAGAAGGAGACTGAAGGTGAGCGTTCCCGAAGTTCTGATGGAAGGAATCGTGTTCGGCGAGTCACCGCGCTGGCACGACGGACGACTCTGGTTTTCCGACTGGGGCGCGAACCAGGTCATCGCGCTCAGTGCCGACGGCAGCCACGAGGTGGTCGCAACCGTCGCATCGTTCCCGATGTGCATCGACTTCCTCCCGGACGGGCGGCTGCTGGTGGTGGACTCCGCGCAGCGGCGGCTGCTGCGCCGGGAGCCCGGCGGCTCGCTGGTCACGCACGCTGACCTGTCGGAAATCTCAGCCAAGCCATGGAACGACATCGTGGTCGACGATCGGGGCAGCGCCTACGTCAACACCATCGGTTTCGAGTTCCCCGGCGGCGAGTTCGCGCCGGGCCTGGTCGTGCTGGCCACGCCGGATAACCACGTCCGTCAGGCCGCCGGCGATCTGGCGTTCCCCAACGGGATGGCAATTAGCCCGGACGGTGGGACGCTTATCGTTGCTGAGTCGTACGCCAGCCAGCTCACGGCCTATGACATCGGCGCAGACGGCAGCCTCCGCAACCGGCGGGTGTGGGCGGAGACGCCCGGTGACCATCCGGACGGGATCTGCATCGATGCCGAGGGCGCTGTCTGGTACGCGGACGTGGGAAACGAGCACTGCGTGCGGGTCCGCCAGGGCGGCGAGGTCCTGGCCGCGGTCAAGCTTGACCGCGGCGCCTTCGCCTGCGCGCTCAACCGGGAAGACGACCCGCGTCTGTTCGTCGTCGGCCAGCACTTCGGCGGGCCGCAATCGGGGCCGCCCAGCGGGCAGGTGGTTGCCTTCCCGGCCCCTGCGCCAGGTGCCGGGAAGCCCTGACCATCGCCGCCGTACGCGCACGCACGGCACCCGGCACGACGCTGGCCGTCCAGAACCTGCGATCGGCATGCTCAAATAAGTGCGGACAAGTTCGCAATCATCCCCGGCCCACGGCAAAGACCTACACCGAGATAGTGACTCACAGTTGTCTTCACAGCTCAACGGCCTATATGTGAATGCGGCCTAGTGCTGACCTGCCGACATCCTCACTGCGCCCGCCCCTTCGGTGTTCACCCGCCCGTCCACCCCCGCCGACGCCGCAACGACCGGCGCCCCGCGCCCTGACGGTCGGCCAGCCCCGGTCCTGCTCAGCCCAGCGTGGACAGATCGAGGGCGCTGGATTCGCTCAGCCCCTCCAGCACGGTGACCGTCGCCCAGCCCTCGCCGATGAGGGCGAGGTCGGTGTCCGCTCCCGGCTGGGCGTCAAGCCCGGAGAACGTGATGGGGATGAAGCCCTCGCCCGGCTCGCCGATGATCGCCCGCGCCGCCCCGTAGGAGGCCAGCCGCGCCGCGTGCAGCCCGCGAAGCTGGTCAGCGGGCCGGTCAGGCACGTTCACGTTCACCACGACCGGAACCTCGGCGCGCGGCAAGAACCACCCGAGCGCGCGGGTCGTGGCCGCGGCGGCGGTGCCCCAGTGCTCGGCCCGGTCCGACGCCAGCGATACCGCCAGGGCCGGGAGGCCGGCCGACGCGGCGGTCAGCGCAGCCCCGACCGTGCCGGAGTGCAGGATGGCCCGCCCGATATTCGGCCCACGGTTGATGCCCGCCAGCACTATCTCCGGCGGCCGCCCGAAGGCGCCATGTGTGCCGACGAAAACGATCATCGCCGGGGACGCCTGCACCGCGACCGTGGGCACATCTTCCAGGCCGTCGAGCGCCCGGTCCGCGACCAGCAGGCGACCGCCCGCCGCCAGCCCGGACATCGCGGCGCTGGTGCCACTGCGCTCCCCGTCCGGCGCCGCGACGGTCACCTTCAGCCCGGCCGCGACAGCGACCTGCGCCAGCATGCGCAGCCCCGCGCTGTCGATCCCGTCGTCGTTGGTGATCAGTGCGCGCATTAGGTCATACAAGCACCCGGCGCCCCCGGCGCTCGCCCGGGGGCGGCTGACTAGGCGAACAGCCCGCGGATGTCGTCGGCGTCCAGGCTGGCTCCGAAGGCATTCCCGTCGTCCATGACGCTGGCGAACAGCTCGGCCTTGCGCGCCTTGAGCGCCATGACCTTCTCCTCGATGGTGTCCCTCGCGATGAGCCGGTACACCATGACGTTGCGGGTCTGCCCGATGCGGTGGGTCCGGTCGACGGCCTGCTCCTCCGTCGCGGGATTCCACCACGGGTCGAGCAGGAAGCAGTAGTCGGCCTCGGTCAGGTTCAGGCCGAATCCGCCTGCCTTCAGGCTGATCAGGAAAACGGGGACATCCTCGTCCTTGAACTGCCCGATCACCGCCGGCCGGTCGGTGGTCTTGCCATCCAGGTAGCAGTGACCGATGCCGTCCGCGGACAATCGTTTCCGCACGATACCGAGGAAGCCGGTGAACTGGCTGAAGATCAGCGCCCGGTGGCCGCCGCCGATGACGTTCCGCAGCTGTTCGACCAGGGCGTCGATCTTGCTGCTCGGAAGGTCGAGGTGCTCGCCGTCGACGAGACCGGCGTGCAGGCTCAGCTGGCGCAGCAGGGTGAGCGAGCGCAGGATGGTGAACCGGTTGCGCTGCAGGTCATCGACCAGCCCGAGGACTTTCTGCCGCTCCCGCTGCAAATGCCGCTGATAGATCGTCCGGTGCCGCGGATGCAGGTCCACCTCGAGAACCTGCTCCTGCTTGGCAGGCAGGTCAGCGGCCACTCGCTCCTTCGTGCGGCGCAGGACCAGCGGCCGAATCCGGCGGCGCAGCTGGGCGAGCAGCTCCGGCTGGCGGCCGTTCTCGATCGGACGGGCATAGAAGTCGCGGAACCGGGCCGGATGCGGGAACAGCCCCGGCGCGGTGACCGACAGCAGCGACCACAGCTCCATCAGGTTGTTCTCCATCGGAGTACCGGTGATAGCGAGCTTGAACGGCGCGGGCAGTTTCCGCGCACACTGGTACGCCTTCGACTGGTGGTTCTTGACGAACTGCGCCTCGTCGAGCAGCAGGCCGGACCAGTCCGCGGCCGCGTAGGCCTCGAAGTCGAGCCGGAGCAGCGTGTAAGAGGTCACCACCACGTCGGCGCCGGCGATGATTTCGCCCAGGCCCTGGCCGCGTTTGCGCAGTGTGCCGGAAATCCCCGCCACGGTCAGGCCCGGGGCGAACCGGGCGGCTTCGGTGACCCAGTTCGCCGTGACGCTCGTCGGCGCGACGATGAGAAATGGAGCGAGCCCGGGCTGAGCCTGCCTGGCGTGGCAGATCAGCGCCAGCGATTGCAACGTCTTACCCAGTCCCATGTCGTCGGCGAGGATGCCGCCGAGCTGGTGCTCCCACAGAAACGCCAGCCAGCCGAACCCGTCGGCCTGGTACGGCCGCAGCGAAGCGCGCAGGGCCGCGGGCTGCGGCCTGGGCTCGATGGAGCTGAGCGCCAGGAGCCCGCCGACCTGGCGCTGCCACGCCTGCGCCTGGGCCTCGATGACACCGAGCGCGGCGAACTCCTCCCATAGCCCCGCCTGGAACCGGCTGATCCGCAGGGGGCCGTCCGCCGTGTCGGGCGTGTCCTGCAGCGCACGCGCCTCGTCGATCAGGCGCTGGAGCGCCAGCAGTTCCGGTTTTTCGAGGGAGAAGTACGCGCCGTCGGCCAGCAGCAGATGCGAATGATTCCGGTTCAGGGCGACGAAGAGGTCTGTGAACGGGACCTCATGTCCCTCAACGGTGATGGTGACGCCGAGATCGAACCAGTCGGTCTCGCCGGGCACGTCGCCAGCCGAGACGCTTATCCGCAGCGAGTCGCCCGCCTCACGGTAGTCAGCGGGCTCACCGGTGATCTCGACGGCGACGCCCGGGTGCCCGTCCAGCAGCGGCAGGACCTCCGTGCTGAACCGCATGGTGCCAAGGCCGCGGAGGGTCGCGCCCGGTACGAGCGGCGCGCTGGCCTTCATGTTGCGCAGGCCGAACGCCTCCAGCCCGACGTCGAGGCCCGCCACTATGGCGCGTTCGGCCTTCAGGTCCCGGTACCCGGGATCCCCGTCCGCGGACAGGGGGGCACGGCGCCGGGACTCACCGACCTCGTAGCCCCACTCCCAGCGCAGATCCAGCTCGTGGCCGGCGCCGTAGGAGGCGCGCAGCACCAGCGTGGGATCCGGGATCTCCGGCGGCGTGAACGAGCCGTCTGAGGAGATCACCCTGGCCATCTGCCGCAACCGCGGGTAGTACTCATCGCGGAACCGTGGCTGGTCCGCGGCCGGGACCTGCAGCTGCCGCGCGTCCAGCGCCAGGCGCTGCAGCGACGGCGGGACGGGACTGGCGAGCCGGGCGATCAGCAGCGGCCAGTCACCTCGGTCGGCTCCTGGTGCCAGGTCCGCTCTGGGCGCCAGGCCCGCTCTGGGCGGCACGTCCGCGCGCCGGGTATAGACCAGCCCGTGGCCATCCGGCCCGATGAACGCGACGGGGACGACGTTGGTGGGCGTCTCTTCGATGACGACCACGGGGGTGATCGAGAGCGTCCCCGGCTGGGTGGTGACGTCCAGGCACACCTCCGCGTGCCCGTAGGAGTCCAGCGTGCCGAACCGTTTCCGCGAGTGGACCAGGTGCAGGCCGATCGCCTCCGCCTCGTCCAGCAGCGGCCAGAGGCGCGCGGACTCGAAGGCGGACAGGGTGATCGTCTTCTCCTCCCCGTAGGAGTAGGAGGCGAACTGCTGGGCGCCCGATTTGTAGAGGGCGTAGAACTCCTTCAGCCACCGGACGTGCGAGGGCTGGTAGTCGCCGGAATAGTGCAGATTGCTCAGTTGAGACCAGCTCAGGCCCCCGGCAACCCAGCCGTTCTTTCCCGGTCGCACCAGGCGGGCCAGCAACTGCGGCAGCGGATCGGGCCCGGCCCGGCGGCTCCAGGGCGGGTACTGGGGAACAGACAGCGTGAGCTCGATCGCCAGCGGGCTACCGGCCGCCATGCCCCGCAGGTCCAGCGCACCCGGCGAGCCAGCCTTCCCGGACGTCAGCAGCGAGGCCAGCGACCGTTCCCACATCGCGTGGCCCGCGCCCGCGGTCGCCTCGTTCCGCGGGCCCCCCGTCTCTTCGGGGCTTCCTGTCTCGTCCAAGCGCCCCTTGCCTTCCTGGCGGAGCGCGCCGGTGGCGGTCAGAACCAGTGCTACGACATGCTTGCAGTTGAACCCGACCGGGCAGCTGCATTCGCCCCGCTCAAACCGGTGAACCAGCCCGTCGGCGGACGAGAAGCGCGCCGTCGTCGTGTAGACGTTGCCGTACTGTCCGTGCACCGTCCCGGCCAGGGCTCCCGCCGACAGTTTCCACAGCGCGCGCACGACCGCGTGCTGCCGCACGTACTGTACGCCCCGCTCATAGGAGCCCGGGTCGACCGCCTCCGCCAGGCTGGCGGGATCGATGTCAACCACCACGTCACGCTGCACGATAGCGACGTTACCGATCCTCCCTGACATTCGCTCTGAACTTCCCCGGTGTCACGACGGTTTCGGGTGTGATAGTTGCCATCACGGGCTTCCAGCGACGATCGGGATCGCGGGGGAGTCGCTTCGGCGTGGCTGGGAAACCAACGAGAGCATCGGTTGGCGTGGTGCGTTGATCGACATGGTTGTTGAGCGAATCGAAGTATTTCCGGGTATCGGTAAGCCGTTTGTCAACGTGGATGGTGTGACTATGCGGTTCGATAAAGACCGCGTGGTGATCACGTGGCGCATGGGCGACAGTGATGCAGCCTCGGCTGCTTGAAAATCTCCATGCGGGCCTACGTAACGCTAGAACAACGTCCCCTCGCGTTCGATCCCGCGCATGGCGTCGTAGTCCAGGACCACGCACCTAATTCCGCGATCTTCCGCCAGCGTACGCGCTTGTGGCTTTATCGTCTGCGCAGCGAGCACGCCCTTAACCGGGACCAGGAGCGGGTCCCGGTTCAGCAGCTCCAGGTACCTGGTCAACTGTTCGACAGCATCGATGCCAGCGTGGCGCTTGATCTCGACCGCCACATGAGTCCCTCCCCCCGAAGCGGCACCTTCGTTGGAACTGGACCCGTCGATCTCACCGCGACGCTTGATCTCGACCGCGACGCTCGTCCCGTCGGCGTCCTTGCACATCAGGTCGACCGGCCCGATCGGCGTCGGGTACTCGCGCCGGATCAGCCGCCAGCCCTCCCCGAGCACGTGCATCTGCGCCGCGAGCAGCTCCTGGAGGTGTGATTCCACGCCGTCCTTGACCAGCCCCGGGTCGACGCCCAGGTCGGCCGAGAAGTCGCTGATTACCTCCTCGATCGTGATGGCCAGGGTCTCGGCCGCCCTGTTCGTCACCGTCCAGCGTCCCGGCTCCTCGGCCAGCCGGCACGGCGGTGACATCCAGTTCAGCGGCTTGTAGGAGCCGCCGTCGGAGTGCACCAGAACCGAGCCGTCGGCCTTGACGATCAGCAGCCGGAGGGCCGAGGGGAGGTGAGCGGTGAGCCGGCCGACGTAGTCGACGCTGCACCGCGCGATGACGAGCCGCACGGAACGCCACTGTAGCCCGGCCGGTCGGGCCGCGGCGCCAGCCCGGCGACTGACACATAAAGTGCGGCGCCAGCCCGGCGATTGACACATAAGGTATCGACCGTGAGCCCGCGCAGATCCCGCCGCCGGCGACCGGAGGCGCCCTGGCCGCTGGGTCCGGAGCGCGCCGAATCGTGGCCGGATGGGGACTGGGTTGTCCGGCAGATCCCCGGTGCCGCCGCGACCAAGACCTACCGCTGTCCGGGCTGTGACCAGGAAATACCGCCCGGCACGGCCCACATCGTGGCCTGGCCGGCCGAGGCGCCGGGCGCCGATATGCGGCGGCACTGGCACCGGACCTGCTGGGACCGGCGGCTGAACCGGCGCCCGGGCTCGGCCCGGCGTGGCTGACTCCGGCGCCGGGACCGTCCCGGCCACGTCCGTTCGGGGTGACGATCTGTCTGCCTGGCCCGGGCACGGCACATGCTGACCCGGGGACGGTGAAGGGCCAGGTCCCCGCTCCGGGGCCTGGCCCTTCACCTACCGTCGGCGAGACTTAGACCGCCGTGCTCGCCGCACCGCTACAGGGTTGTTACTCGGTCCACCAGTCCTCGTCGTCCGGCGCCTTGCCGTTGGTCGGCCTGGCGCCGTTGGGGACACCGCCGCGGGCGGCCTGGCCGGCCGGGGTGGGAGCCGACCGCTGCGCCGGAGGCTGAATGGTGGCCCGCGGGGGGTTGTCCGGCGGCTTGGGTGCGTTCTGCGCCGGGGCCGCCGGGGCCGCCGGGGCCGGGGCCGGGGGCCGGGGCGCTTCCGCGCCGATGGCCTGGCGTGGCGGGGAGGCCTGCACGGCCGTGTCGTCCATTCCCGGGACTCCGCCGCCGAGCAGCTGGCGCAGCTGGGCGAGGTGGCTGCTGATGCTGTCCTTCTGCCGGGTGAGGTCGTCGACCTGGCGCTGCGCCTGTGCGCGGGCCCGCTCCGCTTCGGATTTCGTCTCGGCCAGGTGGTGATCCGCCTGGCTCTTGGCCTGGCCGACGATCTGGTCCGCGTTCTGCTTGGCGTTGCTGACCAGCTGCTTGGCGTGCTGGTCGGCGTCGCGCCGGGTCTGCTCGGCCTGGGCGCTGGCCTTGGCGGCCCGCTGCTCGGCGGTCGAAGCCCGCTGTTCGGCCTCGGAGACGAGTTTCTGGGTCGCGGCCTGGGCGGCGGAGAGACGCTCGGCCTCCTGGCGCTCGGCGTCTTCCCGGCGGGCCGCGAGCTGGATTTCGAACTCCGCCTCGGCCTGCGCCCGCTGCGCTTCGCTCTCTTCGAGGATCCGCTGGGCCTGGCTGCGCATCTCGTCAGCCTGGCGCTTGGATGTGGTGAGGATCTCATCGCGTTCCCGCTTGGCGGACGCCTTGAGCTGAGCCACTTCGCGCTCGGTGGTGGTCCGCAGCTTGGCGATGTCGCGCTCCACCGCCGCCCGCTTCTCGGCGATCTCGTGGTCCGCTGTCGCGCGCAGCTTGGCGACCTCGCGCTCGGTCGTCGAGGTGAGCTCGTCGGACTCACGCCGTGCGCCCGTCCTGATGGAGTCGGCCTCACGCTCCGCCGCGCCACGCAGGTCATCGGTCTCACGCTTGGCGATCGCCCGCAGTTCCGCCGCCTCGTTCTCGGCGGAGGCGCGCATCTCGGAGGCATCCACCTTCGACGCGGCCTTGATCTCGTTGGCCTCGGACCTCGCGGCCTGGACAAGCTCGGTCGCCTGTTCCTCGGCGAGCCTGAGCAGCTGCTCGATCCGTGCGCCCAGGCCGGAGTAGGTGGGTCGTTCCTGCTCCTGGAGCTGCCGATGAGCCTCAGACAGCTCCCGGTGCATCGCCTGGACTTGATCCTTATGTTGGCGCAAATCCCCCTCAAGCTGGGCGAGATGCTCGTTGACCTGCTGAGGGTCGTAGCCACGCATCACCTTGGCGAACTCGCGCGGCTGGCTGTCTTCAAAGAAATTAGTGAGCTGTGCGTCAATGTCGGATTGCATGTGGCCTAACCCTGTTGGACGGAACGGCAGGCAGGGAGACAGGTAAGCATCTCGCCCTGACCGGCAGGCTCAGCCACCGGCGCAGCGGCACTACCTCACCCGGTCGTTTGGGACTTCTGCGATTTCTCACCTGGTAGCACGCAGACTACTCCGCCTTTCGGACGTTGTCGGTTCCTTCGGACTTCCAGCGGCGGATTCTCTGGGCTCACTTCCCTGCTTCCGGCCGATCAGGATCATAACGGACATAGGACGTATGTCCGCCCTGTATATCGGGTACTTTCGGGCCGTCACTCAAGATCACGCCGTGGTGTCCAGCGGTACGCCTGAGGTACGAGTGCCAGTGACCAGCCGCGGTTTCCGTATCCTGGGCACTGCCCGGGCAACCACCGCGACGGACGGGGTCCGCGCCGGGTCATCGGCGGTTCTCGCCGGCCCTGACCCGCGTTTCGGTCATTAGCCGTCGCGGATGGTCAAGACCCGGAATTCGTCCTCTGATCCGCTGGATGCTCCACCAGTTCCGTCAGTACCCCTCCGAGATCCGCCGGATGAAGGAACGCGATCGAGGCGCCCATGGAGCCGTGCCGCGGGCGCTCGTCGACGAGCCGGATTCCAGTCGCGCCGATCGCGGCAAGCGCGGCCCGGACGTCGGTGACGCCGTACCCGATGTGATGAATTCCTTCCCCGCGCCGGGCCAGAAACTTCCCGACCGGCGAATCCGGCCCGAGCGGCTCCAGCAGCTGGATATAGGAACCCCCGGCCAGATAGCCCCGCTGCCCCGCCCAGGGCGCGGCCCCCGGGCCAGAACCAGGCGCACCCCCCGGGCCAGAACCAGGCGCACTCCCCGGGCCAGCTCCGCCCTCGGTGGCCCGCAGGTCGGGGCCGGATGGCGCGCCCACGGCCGTCCCGGCGGCAGCTCGCAGGTCGGGCGGGCCGCCCTGGAACGCGCCCGGCCCCGCATCGACCGTCGCGACCAGCAGCATGGCCTCCCGCACGCCCTGTTCTTCGTGAACTTCGCGGGCCGCTACCGTAAGGCCGAACGTGGAGCAGTAGAAGTCGATCTTCTCCTCCAGGTCATGGCACGCGATCCCGACATGATCGATCTGGGTCAGCATGGTCCACCTCTGCCTCTGGTCCTACGGCCTCTGCCTCTGGTCCTACGGCCTCTGCCTCTGCGGCCGCAGCAGGATCGGCAGCCGCAGCAAGATCAGCAAGAGCCCTTCGTGTGCGCTTTCTGCTGTGATGACAGCAGAAAGCGCACACCTTTGACCAGGCCCGGGTCGCTTCCTTTGGCCAGTGGCCCGGGCGGGGCCGGTTCCCAGGGGGCTGGATATCGTGACAGGGACGGCGCCTGGGCAGGCAGAACGGCACGGCAAGTGGAGGTATCGGGATGAGCGAGGCCCTGGCCAGGAGCACATCAACCCCCGCCGGGCGTGAGCCCGTCATCGTCAGCGGGGCGGCGCGGCGGCGGGCTCGGGGCCGCCGGGCTGTGCGGGGGCGGCGGCCAGGGTGAGGCGCTGATCATCCGCGTTCCCGCGCCAGCCGGGTAGCGCCAGCCGGGTAGCGCCAGCCGTGTAGCGTGAGCCGCGTGGTCACGTCAGCGAGCGATATCCCGGAGATGGTCGCCCGGGCGCACGACGGTGACCCGCGTGCCCTCGCGCGGCTGGTCTCGCTGATCGAGGACGGGTCCCCGAGGCTCCGTTCGGTCATGAAGGAACTCAGCCCGCTGGCGGGCCACGCGCGCGTGATCGGCCTGACGGGCGCGCCCGGCGCCGGGAAGTCGACGGTCACCAGCGCGCTCGTCCGGGCGTACCGCGACCAGGGCCTGCGCGTGGGGGTGCTGGCCATCGACCCCTCGTCTCCCTTCACCGGCGGTGCGCTGCTCGGTGACCGCATCCGCATGCAGGATCACGCCACCGACCGCGACGTCTTCATCCGGTCGATGGCCACCCGGGGACACCTCGGCGGCCTGGCCGCGGCGAGCCCCCAGGTGATCCGGGCCCTCGACGCCGCGCGTTTCGAGGTGATCCTGATCGAGACGGTGGGCGTGGGGCAGGTCGAGGTGGAGATCGCCTCGATGGCGGACTCGGTCGCGGTGCTCATCGTTCCGGGCATGGGGGACTCGGTGCAGGCCGCGAAGGCGGGCATCCTGGAGATCGCGGACGTCTTCGTGGTCAACAAGGCGGACCGGCCGCAGGCCCAGGAAACGATCCGCGACCTGCGGAACATGATCGCCCTGGCCGAGCGGGTCCCCGGGGACTGGAAACCGCCGATCGTCACGACCATCGCCACCACCGGCGAAGGGATAGCGGAGCTGGTCGGCAAGCTCGACGCGCACCGGTCCTGGCTGGATAACTCCGGCGAACGGGACCGCCGCAGAGCCGCCCGCGCGCGCGAGGAGGTGGCGGCACTGGCCCTGGCCGCCCTGCGCGGCAGGATGAGCCGCCTGCCCGGAGACAGCGCTCTCGGCCCGCTCGCCGAACGCGTCGCGAGCGGCCAGATCGACCCCTACTCGGCGGCGGACGAACTCCTCGGCGCCCTCACCGACGGCGCCTGACGTGCACCGTCCCCGGGCCCGGACCGATGGTGTCCCGGCCCACACCCCGGACGGTACCCCGGGCGAGACGGCTGACCAGGAGCCCCCCGCGTACCGGCTGCACCGGGGGGACGCGCTGGAGGCGTACGGGTCCTGGCCCGCGCCCGCCGCGATCATCAGCGACGGCGCCTACGGCGTGCGCGGGTTCCACGGCGACACGACCGGCGCCGAGCGGGCTGCCCGGCTGGTACCGCCCGCACGTCGAGGCCTGGAACCGGCACGCGACCCCGGCCACCACGCTGTGGTTCTGGAACACCGAGCTCGGCTGGGCGACCGTGCATCCACTGCTGGCCGCCAGCGGCTGGGACTACGTTCAGCTCATCACCTGGGACAAGGGCGTCGCGCACATCGCGGGCAACGTCAACGGCCAGACCATCCGGCGCTTTCCCGTGGTCACCGAGGTGTGCGCCTTCTACCAGCGGCGCTTCGAACCCGCCGGCGCCGACGGGCCGATGGGCGTGCAGCAGTGGCTGCGCCGCGAATGGCAGCGGTCCGGGCTCCCGCTGAACCGGGCCAACGACGCCTGCGGCGTGCGGAACGCCGCCACCCGCAAGTACCTGACCATGGACTGGCTCTGGTACTGGCCGCCCGGTGAGATGGTTGAGCGCCTGGCCGCGTACGCCAACGCCCACGGGGCCCGCTCCGGCTGGCCTTACTACTCACTCGACGGCCGCGCGCCGGTGACGGCGAAGGAGTGGGACGCGCTCCGCTACACCTGGCGGCACGCGCACGGCCTGACCAACGTGTGGCCGCTCGCGCCGCTGCACGGGGTCGAGCGCGTCAAGGGCACCATGCGCCGGGCCGCCCCTCGCGTGCACAATCCGGGCAGCCTGTCCGCGGCGCACCTCAACCAGAAGCCGCTGGCCTTCATGCGCCGGATCCTGGCGGCGGTCACGGCCGAGGGCGACGTGGTGTGGGAGCCGTTCGGCGGCCTGGCGTCCGCTTCCGTGGCGGCGATTGGCGCCGGGCGCTTCGCCTGCGTGGCGGAAGTCGACCGCGACTTCGCCGAGATCGCCGCCCAGCGCCTCGACGACGCCGCAGCCGGCCGCGACCCCGAATCCTCCA
>CAVSZI010000011.1:0-52500 GCA_963732345.1 uncultured Actinomycetes bacterium
ACGGTGAACAGGCCGGGTGGGGTCCGGCACGGGTGGTGGTGGCCAAGCTCAGCCGTGACGGCTATGTCGTCCAGGTGCTCACGGGTTCCGGGCCCAAGGTGCTCATCATCACGGGCCGCATGCTGTCCGACGCGGAGCTGCTGGCCATCGGGAGCCCGGGGGCGCCAAGCCGTAGGCGCGGCAGGTGGCGGCGCAGGTACTGGCAGACCAATGCTGTTTACCGGGTCAATGCTGCGGTCATGTACCTGCGCCGCATGCACCTTCCTCGGTCATTGGCTCCGGCGGAGACCTGGTGTGCTTTTGCTTGCACCTTCCCCGGTCATCTGCGCGGCCGGTACCCCCGATGTTTTTATCTTTTGACCTTTTTCCCTTGATCTTGTTCTTTGTTTTTGCCTGGGTGGGTGCCGTTCTGTGAGAGCTGCTTCCTGACCTCGGCCGCTCGGAAGAGTGGGTGAGGTCAGGAAGCGTTCAGCGGAACGGGCCGGCCGGCACCCGCCCGGGCCAGCGGCGTTAGCCGCTGTCTTTTGCCCCGTACAGTGCCCGCACTGCGGGCGGGCCGCTGGGCGGTGGGTGTGCGGCCGGTGTGTGCCCTCTGTAGCCCGACGGGTCCGGGGTGTCCCCGGGCGTGGTGCCGGCGAAGGGCCCGCGTGCGCGGAGCACGGGGGGTAATAAACGCTAGGGGCGCCGAGCCCCTTGGACGCGGGGTCCGGGGCGGCAGCCCCGGGGACACCGATCGCCTCAGGCAGGGAGCCCTATTAGCAAGCTTGAGGCCCGGAAGCCCCCGGCGCCGCATGCCACGAGCGCCCAAGCAACAGCGTCTCATGGCGCCGCGCAAAGCTGTGGCTTCGTCAATAAAAGCACACGCCGCCTAAGGAGCCGCTCTAAGAAGCCGCTTCGACCTCCGCGCCTAGCCCGGAAAGCTGCTGCCTTATCTCTGCCCTCCGCGCAATATTCAATTTCGTGAACTCAGCAACACGGTTAGCAAGTCTCGGTGATCGCGGTACTGGCACAATTACTTCTCGGAGTCTAGTGCCGAGGGTATCAATAACGTCCCTTGTGAACTGTTTGTTTCTCATCTGCTGGCGAGCTATCGCAGAATTCATAAGCGCAAGAAGGAGGTATGGGGAGCGAGAGCCGCGGAAGAGAGTATGTTTACGCGTATGCGGTAAATTCCTCCGCTGAATAGCATCGGCAGGTCGGACTCTGTAACCATCGCACAATTGCCGACCAAATACGTACCGTCTCGCACCAGCAAAATATCGCTGGCGCGTACCGACTGTTTGACTGCGTAAGTGTCATAGATTGCTTGCGAAACCAGTTGCTTTGGATCGCGCTTCAGTTCCCAGTTTCCTAGATCAGACGTTCGCACAAATGGAATAGTGCCGTTACGTGACAATCTTCCGACTCGTCACCGTTTTCGCTCAATGGTGCCTACATGAGCGAGCTTCTATGGAGAGGAGATCGCAAGTCTTTCCCATGGCTTCCAGGGCCGCCGCGGTGACTGGATCATAATATCTCGGTATCAGGATGTCGCGACGAATCAGAGGAGCCTTAATGCCAAACGATCGGGCCCGGGACCAGCCACCGAGGACAGCACCAAACGAGCTGGAGGCACTGTCCGCGCTATCATCCTCAAACCACTTACCATCGATGAGGCATTGCGTCGAGATTAGCGAATAGGCGGGATAGTGAAACGCGACGACTCGCACGCTCGTCATATTTATCGGCTGCGGTCCGTGTTAGGCTAGCCCTTATCTGCGGATCGCGCGGAACCGGCAGAACCACTTCGAGAAATCTTCCAACAATCGAGTCGATTATGTTCGGCCGTAAATTGCTTTGAGCGAATCTGGGCCTGAACTATTGGGGACGATAGGAGGGCTGCGAGAGCACCGGAAATAGGGGCGCCTTCGAGGGATCGCAACTTGGCCAAGTGGTGCTGAAAGAGAAACGTGTGATCAGATTTCGTGACGTATGCGGACGTGCCTATAAGATACGTCCCCTCGTGGACCAGCAGGACATCTCCTGGGCGGAGCATGTTGCTTCCCCGGCCCACTGGTCGTAGACAACCTGGCTGACGCCTTCTTTCAGGGGAGCCTCGCAGTTCCCAGTTTGCGATGTCGGACGTGCGTATATACGGGTATATACCAGAGCCGTAGTGGATCTTGCCTATGTAGTTACCCTGCCGAAGCTGAAGGTGGCCTGCATCGATGAGTGATTTAATGCTCAGCAAGTTGTGAGTATGACCTAGTTCCTCAAGTCGTGCGGTCACCCGGGGGTCGTAGTAATGGGGAACAAGGATGTCTCTGATGACTTCCTTTGCGGGCAACGCGTACCCAAGCCGTCCTGACCCGCGCACCTTGCTTACCAATCCTTACCGAATAGTGTATGGAATTGCTTGGCGACCTCAGGAACATCATCGAGAAGTTCTTCGGTACCGTCCGGTGATCGGCGGATAGTGGGATTGCAACGCGAATCGTGACCACACCATTCCACGACGCTCATGAAAATCTCATCATCGTTGCTCGGAGGCTCATTCTTGAGGAAGACCACGCATGTCTTGGCGTGAGTGTGCGGCTGGAATAGATCCTCCGGCATGGATACAATGCCGACGACACGGCAGCGTCGGCGTAGCCACTGCGAGACATGCCTGTATTTGGGCATGCCGAAAAGACTCTCCGGGAGTACTATACCCATTCGGCCGCCGGGCCGAAGAAGCTGAAGACAACGCTCAATAAAGAGTAGCTGAGGCGGTTGGGCGTCAAGGACCGTATTGGTGGGCTCAAAGGTATCACTATCGCCAAGACGAACGAACCTGTGAGCCAATTTGTACTGCGAGAGGATATCCTTTCCTTTTATAGGGATTTTTGTGCCGAAAGGTGGGTTGGTTACTACAACATCGAATGTTCCCAGCTCTACATCCTTGCGCATCGCCGGATCCCAAGCTTTTGGCGGCGGCAAGAATTGCCCAGATGGATGCCCGCTCGGCCGTCACCTACGATAGCCATATAGCTCTTGGTGACTTTTGCAAGGAAACGATCTTTTTCGATTCCTTTGAAGAACTGAGATGCCACATAGCGCCGCTCTTCGGCTATCCGTGCTGGAGTCCATTTCTTGCTCAGGCCCTGTCGCTCGACTTCCTGCCAAACATGTTCCAGGCCTACTATGAGGAAGCCGCCACTGCCACAGGCAGGGTCAATTATCTTTTCGTACGGTTTAGGGTAGAGGATATCGATCATCATGCGGACGACATTTCTTGGTGTGAAAAATTGTCCTTCGGTACCTCGTAGCGCTGGGCCGATGAAGACCTCGAAGGCGTCCCCGATGGCATCGCGGCTTGCCTCGGTAATACAGTAGTTTTGAAGCTCGCCGACGACGTACTGCATATTCACCGGGTCGATTTCTATAGAGTCCGGTCCGCCTGAAAAGACGTCGGCATATCTGTTCTTGACCGCCGCGAATAGGTCCAGGATTCGTGCATGAACAGCTTCCGGAGACTCTCCGATACCAGCTCGGAATTGCACATACTCGTCAGGACCTTTATCAAGTTCATCGAAGATCTTGCAGAAGAGTACATCTATAATTTGCTGAGCAAGGGTCTCGTCCCTTGTGATCCCGGTGAGATTTCCTGCGAGATGGTTCCGGATATCGCGGAAGACAGGACGAAGAGCCGAGGTTGCTACGAGGTTTCTGCGCTTGAATAGGCCGATGTCCTCGACGCGCTGATCAAATCGGGGGAGTGCGGGGAGTTCCTCAAAATGAATCTTACCGCCCGGCGTATAAACTTTATGAAGATAAAGATGTTCTTCACCATTAAACCAGGCGCCAACTGTAGCCGCCGACATCGTCATGTAAATTTCGAGTTGTCGACGCCCGTCAAGGCGTCGTTTTTTCTTGCATTCGACCACTAGGCGGAGCTTGTCGTCATCCTTGCTGCTGTCAGAAAAGACGGCTATATCGACCGGGTAAGACTTCTTTGTATCCGAGGGGCTTTGGCGTACCCGGTACTGGGGACGCGTTTGAATTTGGTTTTTGGCGTAACCAAAATCTTCTACTAGGCGGCGGGCAAAGACCTGAACCGAGTCGACTTCCTCTGGAGTTGCACGGACAGATATTCCGCTTATGTAGTCAGGAATATATCCATCAGGAACTGAAGGCGCGCTCGTTAGATCCGTCATTGACCCGCTTCTCCGGAGGTGAGCATTGTATCCGGCAGCGTAGTGAGGCGTTGGGGCTCTGTCGAGGCGCAACGCGGCTGGCCACACACATCAGACTTCTGCGGGGACGTGTTCCGTGCGGCGGGGCTCACGCTAGGTGGGTGGACGGGTCACCTCCGTTGCTGCTACTTCCTTGGTGTGTGGGGTTGGCGGTGCCGTCAGGCACTGCGATGAAGGGTAAGAGCGCCCGGAGGGCACCATTCGGGGTTTGTGCCTGGTCAGGGCGCGGCGGCGCGCGTTCCGTCCGGCGGGGTCGGCGGTGGGTGGGTGGGCCAGTCCTCTGGTTGCTGCTGCCGTGTCTGGTGGGCGCGGCCGGGGAGGAGTGCGGCGGCGCTCGGCCCTCGGCCGGCCCGTGGGTGTATCGTCCTGGGTGCCTGCCTTCCTTAGCCCGCCCGACCGGTCACGCTGGGCCGCATTAGCGTGGTGGTCTTAGATCTTGGCCGTCCACTCAATGACCGGGCGGCGGCCACCTGTTTTTTCGGATTTGTCTCGTCTACCTATGTATGGGTGGCCTTCGCAGAAGGCGGGGAAGCCGGGACCACCGCCGGTAGTCGACGGGGCTCCGGCATTGGCGAGGTGCTCAGGAACAGCCGGTCACGGTTAGGAAGATCAACTGAGCCGCTTGCCGTGCCTGGCTGTTCTGTTGTTCGTCGGGGGCCGCGCCCTCGCTCACGATCTCAACCTCGCCCGCGCCCTCGCCCGCGACCGCGCCCTCTGCCCGGGGGGGCTTCGACCTGCCCGCGTGGGGTGGGGTTGATCATCAGGGTGTGGTGACTACGGCGGTTGTCCACCTGGAGGTGGCGGGCCCGTTGACCGACCTGATTCGGATGTAGTAGCGCGTGTATTGCTGCAGTCCGGCGAGGGTGTATTTCCTGATGGTCGCGCCGGCCGTGGAGGTTGTGACTCCCGTGGTGAATGTGGGGTTGGTCGTGCTCTGGATGGTGAACCCTGTGACTGCCGAGGCCGGGTTCTCGGTCCAGGTGAGATCTATCGTGGCCGGTCCGAAGAAGGACACCGGCACGGGAGCCCGCGCGGTCAGGTTCCCGGGCGCCGACGGCACCGACCAGGGGACGTGGATCGAGGCGATGTTCGACCAGGCGGAGTCACTGATCTTTCCCTGTGCCAGCATCCGGTAGTAGTAGGACGTGCCCTGCGCCACGTTGTGGTCGGTGTAGGTGCTGAGCGCCGGGTCGATGAGGATGTTGGTCACATGGCTGGTGAACCCGGGGTTGGTCGCCCGTTCGATCCGCAGGTGTGCTGCTGGGGAGGTGTTGGTATGGGCCGTCCATGTCAGCGACACAGCCGACGAGCCGGTGAGCGTGGCTGTCAGGCCTCCCGGCGCTGCCGGGACCGTCGTGTACAAGAGGGAGACGGTGTTTGACCAGTCCGAGTTGCTGGCCTCGTTTTCGGCCCGGACCCGGTAGTAGTAGGTCGTGCCTTCGGTCACCGCTGGGTCGGTGTAAGAGGTGGCTGCCGGCCCGAGCGGGAAGTCGGCCAGTCCGGTAGTGAATCCGGGGTCGGTCGCCCGCTGTACCACCATGTGCGTAACCAGTGCCGCGCTGGTGGTATTGGTCCAGTTCAGCGATACCCCGGCGGGCGGGCCGGATACCGGGCCGGTGACCGTGGCCGTCAGGCTGGCGGGGGCGGCTGGGACGGTCGTGAACGTGATTGATACCGGGTTCGACCAGCCGGATATGGTGCGGTCGTTCTCGGCCCGCACCCGGTAGTAGTAGGTCGCGCCTTCCACCACCGCCGTGTCGGTGTAGGAGGTGGTTGCCGCGCCGGCGGTGAAGTCGGTCACGCCGGTGCTGAACCCGGGGTCGGACGCGCGCTCGACCCGCACCAGTGTCGCTGCCGGGGCGGTCGCGTTGTCTTTCCAGGTGAGCGCCACGCCAGACGGTGGCCCGGACACCGGGCCAGCGAGCGTGGCCGCCAGGCCGGACGGTGCGGCCAGCGGCGGGACCGGGGTGATCGCGATGGCCCAGGGGGTGTTGCCGACCGTGATCGGGGTGCCGGCGGTGTTGGTGGCCGTCGTGATCGGGGTCACCGTCCCCGAGACGTCGTTGACGACGTAGGCGGTGGTCCCGTCCGGGGTGATCGCGATGGCACAGGGGAGACTGCCGGTCGTGATCGGGGTGCCGGCGGTGTTGGTGGCCGTCGTGATCGGGGTCACCGTCCCCGAATTTTCGTTGGCGACGTAGGCCGTGGTCCCGTCCGGGGTGATCGCCATGGCATAGGGGTAACTGCCGACCGTGATCGGGGTGCCGGCGGTGTCGGTGGCCGTCGCGATCGGCGTTACCGTGGCCGATTCACGGTTGGCGACGTAGGCGGTCTTGCCGTCCGGCGTGATCGCGATGGCCGCCGGGCTGGCGCCGGTCGTGATCGGGGTGCCGGCGGTGTTGGTGGCGGTCGTGATCGGGGTCACCGTCCCCGAGAGGTAGTTGGCGACGTAGGCGGTCTTGCCGTCCGGCGTGATCGCGATGGCCTGGGAGCCCACGCCGGTCGTGATCGGGGTGCCGGCGGTGTTGGTGGCGGTCGCGATCGGGGTCACAGTCGCTGTCGGCGTCGCTACCTGATACCCAGCTGATGACATACACGGTCTTGCCGTCCGGCGTGATCGCGATGGCCTGGGTGCCGTTTGCGACTGTAATCGGTGTGCCAGCGGTGTTGGTAGCCGTCGTGATCGGGGTCACCGTCCCCGAACCGTTGGCGACGTAGGCCATGGTCCCGTCCGGGGTGATCGCGATGGCATCAGGGTCGCTGCCGGTCGTGATCGGGGTGCCGGCGGTGTCGGTCGCGGTCGCGATCGGGGTCACCGTCCCCGAATTTTCGTTGGCGACGTAGGCGGTCTTGCCGTCCGGCGTGATCGCGATGTACTCGGGGCGTGCTCCGACCGTGATCGGTGTGTCGGCGGTGTTGGTGGCGGTCGCGATCGGGGTCACAGTGTCCGAGAAGATGTTGGTGACGTAGGCGGTAACCGGGATTGCCGGCGCGTCATGGCGCCGGGGCTGGGTGGGCTGGGTCATCGTGCCTGGCACCGTGGCCGGGGTGACTCGATCGGGCAGGGATCGCTGGTCTCGTTCCTTTCGGAGGCCCCGGTGCCGCGCGATGCGGGGCTGCGACGCCGCAGTCCCGGTGGCGCCGATCCCACCGCGTCCCAGCATCGCCGCTGGCCCCGGCGCACGCGTGACACTGGACACCGGAGCGGGCGCTGCCGCCGCCCCGGCCGCGCTCGCTGATCCGATCACGATGGCCAGCACGGCCAGCACGAACGCCAGTTTCCTCTGCATGATCCCCGTCCCCGCCAGGAGTTCACACCAGCAGAAAGCCCGGGCAATGGCCACCCGCCCCCAGCACACTCCGCTGACCTGGATAAAGACCCGGCACCCAAAGTATTGATCATCTAACTCTCAGTGACAAGCCGTGTTTGGGCGCTCTTTTCACTTCCGTTAAACCCTGCGGCCTTGTTTCGGTCAAAGGCACAGATAGAACCGCTAACGACCACGCCGCGCTCGCCGCAGTGCTGGCTGGGCACGGCGCCATGCGTTCGTCAGACGCCATCGCGTACAGCCGCGACGAGAGGAACCCCAAGGGCGCCCCCGCGTGACTGGCCGTTCCATTCTTCGCTGAGGGCTACCGTTGCCCCGGTGCCGCAGGTAGAGCCGTAGCTGACGGCCGGGGCGCGCGCCACTGTCCGGCGAGGCGGTCCCCGTACGTGGGGCACGTCGGGCCCCCAGCCCTTGTCTGGCGCGGCGCCGCAGGCGGCGCGTGGGAAAGACCGTGCCCGTAGGGCGCCATCCGTGTCCTGGCGTCGGCCCGCGTGCGGGGGGTGGGCGTTCCGGCGGCGGGGCGGTGCTTGGGGGAGGGTGGGCGGGCCACCTCCCCTCGTCGTTGCTGCTTCCTTGGCCGGGCGCGCGGCCGGGGACGAGTGCGGCGGTGATCACCTCCGGCCTGCGCGGGGTGTCTTCCTTGGTGCCTGCCTTCCTTGGCCTGCGCGGCCGGTCACGCTGGCCGCGTTAGCGTCGTGGTCTCAGAGCTGGGCCGTCCACTCAATGACCAGGCGGCGGCCCCTTCTTTTTGGGGTTGTCTCGTTTCCCTATGGGGAGCGAACCCGGAAAACTCGGTGTCACTGCGTGTTCCCCTTCGCTGCGGGCTCGGGTCACAGTTCGGTGGTCCACTCGATCACCAGGCGTCGGCTTGGGTTGGCTGTTTGCCATTTGGAGTGGCACGACCCCCCGGATCCCCCCGCTGCGCTCCGCGCCCCGCTGCGGTAACTCACCGGCACACCGGCCGCTCACCGGGCCTGAAGGCCCGGTTCACTGGGCCGGTATGAACGCCTCGCCGTAGGTGATGAGGCGGTCCTCGGTTACCACTGCGGTGACAAGCTCGGCGGGGGTGATGTCGAACGCGTAATTCAGCGCGCGGGTTCCCTCCGGGGCCACGGGGACACCCCGCACGTGGGTCACCTCGTCCTCGGCGCGCTGTTCCACGGTGATCCGGCCGCCGTCGGGGGTCGCCAGGTCGATGGTCGACTCGGGCACCGCGACCAGGAACGGGATCCGGGCGTGCCGGGCGGCGAGCGCGAGGCTGTAGGTGCCGATCTTGTTGGCCACGTCACCGTTGGCCGCGATCCGGTCCGCCCCGACCACGACCGCGTCGATGAGGCCCCGGCTGATCAGGAACGGGGCGGCGGCGTCCGGGATGAGGTAGTGCTCGATGCCGAGCTGGCCGAGCTCCCAGCAGGTGAGCCGGGCGCCCTGCAGCAGCGGCCGGGTCTCGTCCACGATGACGTGCCGGACGGCGCGGTCGTTGTTCAGCGCCCGGATGACGCCGAGCGCGGTGCCCCAGCCCAGGCACGCGAGGCTGCCGGTGTTGCAGTGCGTCCCGATCCGCAGCGGTTCGGGCCCGCACGTCTCCCGCAGGTAGCGGGCCCCTCGCTCGCTCATCCGGTGGGTCGCGGTCACGGTCGCGGCCACCGTGGCCAGCGCCGCGGCTTCCACCGCCGCCGCCCCGTCCGGGATCACGGCCGCGGTGGCCGCCGCCTCGCGGCGCAGGTTGACGGCGGTCGGCCGGGCGTCCCCGATCCGTTTGACCGCCGCGGCGAGCTGGTCCTCGTCCCAGCCTTGTTCCTGCGCCTGCCGGGCGGCCAGGGCCACACCGAGCGCGCCCGCGGCGCCCAGCAGGGGCGCGCCGCGGATGGCCAGCCGGGTGATCGCGTCCACCAGCTCATCGGCCGTGGTGAGATGAAGCATGCGGACCTCGTGCGGGAGCGCGTTCTGGTCGATGGCGACGACGTGCCCGTCGCGCCAGCCCAGGACCTCCAGCGCTCCGCCGGGGTGAGCGGAACCGGACTGCATACGAGTGAAGCTACCCGAAGGGATGCGCGATGCTGCTCGGTGAGCTGCGCACGGAGGTCGCCGCGGTGTGCGGCAAGCTCACCGCGGCCGGCCTGGTCACCGGAACGTCCGGCAACGTGAGTGCGCGCGACGGCGACCTGGTGGCCGTGACGCCCAGCGGGCTCGACTACGCCGCACTGACGGCCGGGCTGGTCGGGGTGCACCGGCTCGACGGCTCACCGGTGGAGGCTCCCCTGCAGCCGACCAGCGAACTGCCGCTGCATCTGGGCGTCTACCTGGCGACCGGCGCCGCCGCGATCGTGCACACCCACTCCCCCGCCGCGACCGCGACGTCGGCGCTGGTCGAGGAAGTACCGGCGATCCACTATCAGGTGGCGGCGTTCGGCGGGCCGGTGGCCGTCGCCCCGTACGCCACCTACGGCACGGACGAGCTCGCCGCGAACGTCGTAGCCGCGCTGCGCGGCCGGACGGCCTGCCTGATGGCCAACCACGGCGCGGTCACGATCGGGCCCGACCTGGCCACCGCGCTGACCCGCAGCGTGTCCCTGGAGTGGCTCTGCGACGTCTACCTGCGGGCGGCCGCCGCCGGCACTCCGCATCTGCTGCCCCCCGCCGAGATCGACCGCGTGGTGCGCAAGTTCGCCAGCTACGGCCAGCGCGCGCCCTACCGCGCCACCCTCGGCGGCCCCGCCAGCGACCCGGCCAGCGCGTGAGCGGGTTCGACCTGCTGCTGCGGGCGCGGCGGATGGTGACGCCGGACGGTGAGGGGCCAGGCTGCGTCGCGGTCAGCGGCGGGACGATCGCGGCCGTCGAGCCGCTGACGGCGGGACTCGCGGCGCGGGACGCCGCGCAGGTGGTCGAGCTGGGCGACGACGTGGTGCTGCTCCCGGGGCTGGTGGACACGCACGTGCACGTCAACGACCCGGGCCGGGCCGACTGGGAGGGGTTCGCCACGGCCACCGCCGCCGCCGCCGGCGGCGGGGTCACCACCATCGTGGACATGCCGCTCAACAGCCTCCCGCCAACGGTGGACCCGGCCGCGCTGACCATCAAGCGCACCGCGGCCACCGGGCGCTGCCACGTCGACGTGGGTTTCTGGGGCGGCGCCATCCCCGGTAACGGCGCGCAGCTCGGCCCGTTGCACGAGAGCGGAGTGCTCGGCTTCAAGTGCTTCCTGCTGCCCTCGGGCGCCGAGGAGTTCCCGCCGCTCGGCCCGGCCGAACTCGAAGCCGACCTGGACATCGTGGCCGCGCTGGGCTCGCAGATGATCGTCCACGCCGAGGACCCGCAGGTCATCGAGCGTGCCCCGGACCCGGGCGGGCGCGGGTACGGGACGTTCCTGCGGTCCCGGCCCGGGTACGCGGAGGACCTGGCCATCGGCCTCGTGCTGGACCTGGCCCGCCGGACCGGGGCCCGGGTCCACATCCCGCATCTGTCCAGCGCGAGCGCGTTCGGCCAGATCTGCGCCGCGCGCGCGGAGGGGGTCCGGGTCACGGCCGAGACCTGCCCGCACTACCTGGTCTTCACCGCCGAGGAGATCCCCGACGGCGCGACGCAGTTCAAGTGCTGCCCGCCGATCCGGGCGGCGGCCAACCGTGAGCTTCTGTGGTCCGGGCTGGCCGACGGCACGATCGACTGCGTGGTGTCCGACCATTCGCCCTGCACGCCGGACCTGAAGCGGCTGGAGACCGGTGACTTCGGCGCGGCGTGGGGCGGGATCGCATCGCTGCAGCTGGGGCTGCCCGCGGTGTGGTCGCAGGCGCGGTCGCGCGGCTTCGGCCTGGACCAGGTCGCGCGGTGGATGGCGCAGCGCCCGGCGGAGATCGCCGGACTGGCCCGGAAGGGCGCCATCGAGCCGGGCCGGGATGCGGACTTCTGCGTGGTCGCGCCGGAGGAGACATTTGCGGTCGACCCGGCGCGGCTGCACCACAAGAACCCGATTACCCCGTACGCCGGGCGTGAGCTGTCCGGGGTGGTCAAGGCGACCTGGCTGCGCGGCCGGCCGGTGCGCGCCGGCGCGCCGCACGGGGTTTTCCTGGGCCAGCCAGGCCTTCCGGGGGACGCTCCTCAGGAAGGCGCCGCTCAGGAAGGAGGCCAGGGGTGACGGGGACGCCGCAGGAGCGGCCGGCCTTCACCGAGCTTCCCGACCTGGCCGTCCGGACGCTCGGCGGGAGCGTGGCCTACGCCAACGACGAGCTGTACGCGGACCGGGAGAACCTGATCACGCCGGGCCCGGCGGTCTTTTCGCCGGCGACGTTCGGGCTGAAGGGACAGGTCTACGACGGCTGGGAGACGCGGCGGCGCCGTGAGCCCGGCCACGACCACGCCATCGTCCGGCTCGGGGTGCCCGGGATCATCCGCGGCGTCGTGGCCGACACGTCGTTCTTCACCGGCAACTACCCGCCCGAGGTCTCGGTCGAGGCCACCGGCGCCGAGGGCTACCCCTCCCCCGCCGAGCTCGCCGTGGCGCGGTGGAGCACGATCGTGGACCGTTCGGCGGCCAAGGGCGACGCGCGCAACGTGTTCGAGGTCACCGACGGGCACCGGTACACCCACGTCCGGCTGTCGATCTACCCCGACGGGGGCGTCGCGCGGCTGCGGGTGCACGGCGAGGCCGTCCCGGACCCGCGGTTCCTGTCGGGCACCCTCGACCTGGCCGCGGCCGAGAACGGCGGCCTGATCACCGGGTGCTCGGACATGTTCTACTCGTCGGCGGCGAACCTGATCGCACCCGGGCGGGCCCGCACCACGGGCGAGGGCTGGGAAAACGCCCGCCGGCGCGACGATGGTCACGACTGGGTGGCCGTGCGCCTCGCGCTGCCGGGCCGCGTCCGCTACGCCGAGCTGGACACGTCCTGCTTCGTCGGGAACGCGCCCGGCTGGGCGAGCCTGTCCGGCGCCGGTTCGGGCGCGGGGCCCGGATCGGGCGCGGGGCCCGGATCGGGCGCGGGGCCCGGATCGGGCGCGGGGCCCGGATCGGGGCGCTTTCCGGGTGCGGGGCCTGGCTCCGGGGCGGGCGGATGGTTCGAGCTGCTGCCGCGGACCCGGCTCCAGCCGGACACCCGGCACCGTTTCGGTATCGCGCCCGGGCCGCCCGTGGCCGCGGCCCGGCTGGACGTCTACCCTGACGGCGGCCTGGCGCGGCTGCGCCTGTGGGGTGAGGCCGACCCCGCCGCGCACCGGGCCGCCGCGTCCCGCTGGCTCGACGCGCTGCCCCCGGCCCAGGCCGCGGACGTGCTGGCCGCCGCCGGCCTGCCGGCCGCCCGCGCGGGCGACATCGCCGCGGCTGGTTCGGGGCGGTGGGCCCGGCTGCCGGAGACGGCCCGTGCCGCCCTGACCGGGTGAACGGCGCTGGCCCGTGAACGGCCGGGCGGCCTAGGACCGCACTGAATAACTTGCGAGCCGTGGATCAGCGTTTCTGCCGGCAAAGTGTTCGATCTTCTGGGACGATTCTTTCATGCAGGGAAGATCGCGGATGGACCGGGAGCTGCTGGACGCGGAGGCGATCGCCGGGGACCTGGTCCCGGACGGGAGCGTGTTCGCGCTCCTGGCCAGTCACCGGCATGAGCTGTTCCCCGATGAGTTCACCGCGGACTTGTTCCCGTCGCGGACCGGCCGCCCGGCGCTGCCGGCGGACCTGGTGGGATCGGTGCTGTCGATGCGGATCTGGGCGACCTGCTTCCTATTCATTGCTCACACCTGAGCAAATCGGGATATTTCGCTCTCCGCTCCCGGTTGCGGGGCTGGAGTCCTGGGCCGGCAGTCTGGCCCGTTGGCGATCGGCCCGTTCCTGCAAGATCTCTTTCACCCGCGTGTGCGGGGTGAACAGGGTGATGCCGGGATCACCATGTCTGTGCAGGACGTTGATCGCTGCGGCCACGTCTGCTTGCCACACGACCCCGCTTGCGCAGTGAAGCCGGTCCCCGCGACGTACACCAAGGGTGCAGTGGTCGCCAGGATCGGCTTGTGAGGTGTAGGCCGCGTTGACGTGGACGAGCGCAGAACTTCTGCGCTCCGACACGCTGTGCAGCGCCTCGGCGGTCAGGCCTTTAGTCCAGGCCGCGAGACGACGGTTCATGTTCCGGCCGCGGCTGCGGCCGGCGAACGGCTTGGTCAGATCCTCGGCCACGACCGTGGCCGCCTTGTCGATGACAGCGTGGACTGCCTCGAACGTGACCGTGCGCGCTCGGCCCTCGAACCGGCGGCGGGCCCTCGCCTTTTTGACGGTGCCCAGGTTGCATCTGGCGATCCGGTCAGCTTTCGCCTGGCCGCCCTGGGCTGCGGCCCGCTCGGCGACGGCGCGGATCTTCGCCCGGCGCCGGTTCTTCGCTTTCAGCCGGTCCGATTCGCCGGACAGCAGGCGGCCTAGCTCGGGGCCGTGGTGCACTCCATCAGAGTCTGTGAGGACTTCGGTGTAGCCCTTATCGGCGCCTATCGTCCGGTCGCCGCGCGGGCGGGTGGAGGACTTCAGCGCGGCCCCGTCGACCTGGTAGTGGACCTCGGCCCGGCCGCCGCGGAGAATCACCCGTAGTGTTCCCGCTGGCGCCACCGTTGTGTTCAGGGGGACTGCGACAGACGTGCGGGGCAGCAGGCCGGGGACGGACAGCCATACGTCCCCGCCCTCAGCGAGAGTGAACGTCCGCACGTTGTCGGCGCGGATGATGATCTGGTTCGTGGTGTGGCTGTGGCCGTGGCGCCAGTGTTTGCGCATCATCCGGGACAGGTACGGATCGGTGGCCCATTGGTCCGTTTTCAGTGCTGTGAATAGGCGCTTCCGTTCGGCCGGATCGATGGTGCGCTGGCTGATCGCCTGCCGGACCTTGAGTTTCGCGGCGTCGCGGCCGGCGCGGATATCGCCCATCGCATCGCGGAGGGTCTCTTTCCAGGCGTTCGCGAGAACCCCGAACTCCGTGTGACCGGCTGTCATCCATGAGTTCCGGACCTGCCGGTCACTCAGGCGGGCGCCGGTGACCGACCCGTACCGCTGCCACACCTCCGCGCGGATCCGGCCCAGGCGCCGGGCCTGCTCGGTGAGCGCGGCAAGCTTCCCCGGATTCAGGTCACGGGAATACGCGACCCGGGTCACCTTCACGACGGCCTGCCGGACAGTTCGTCTTTGAGCGTCTTCTCATACCGCCGCAGGCCGTAAAGGCGGCATGAGAATGTGTGCACGATAGCGAGCAGGTCCTCGACCAGTTCCTGTTGCGGTGACAGCGACTCCTGGTTCGCCACGATGATCTCGCAGCCGTTCCGCGCCGCGACGTGCTCCAGGTAGTCGAACCCGAACCGGGCCAGCCGGTCCTTGTGCGCGATGACCAGGACCGCGACACGGCCCTGCTCGATGTCGTCCATCAGCGCCAGGAACTTCCGGCGTCGCAGGTTCATCCCGCCGCCGGTCTCCTGTATCACCTCATCCACCGCCAGGCCGCGGGCAAGGCAGAACTGCCCCATCCCCATGACCTGCGATGCCAGATCATCTTCCTGGCCAGGTGACGACACCCGGCAGTACACGACGATTTTCCGGGCCTCGTCCCGGAACCCCGGCTGGAGTACCCGGCGAACGTCGGCGTCATCGAAATAGCGCTGCCCGGCCGGCGTCCTGCGGGCAGTGATCCGGCCCGCGGCTTCCCACCGCCGGACCGTGGTGACCGAGCACCCAACCCGTTTGGCGAACTCGCCGATCCGGTAAACGCTATCCATAGTGCATAACTTAGCGCAGATGTGACTAGAAAATCAGGCACTAGTCAAGCCTCCTGCCATCCGCTGTCGGTGGTGAGCGAATGGCCGCGATGTGCCATGATGCGACTCCTCACCTGGACGGCCGAATCGACTCTGACAGCGGCCACCTTCTCGTCGCCTACCCCGGCGGGCTTGACCACGCCTGGAACACCGGTGGCGGCTGCTGCGGCGTGCCCGTCCGGGCGAACGCCGACGAGATCGGGCGCGGTCGCAGCGGCGGCGGGACTGGGTGAGGGCCTCGGTGGCGAGCAGATTGCCGGGGCTGGGGATTGTCCCACAGGTCCGGGCTGCTTTTGGCCCTTCCAGGGCATAGCGTTAGTAATGAGAGGCCCGGCGGGCGGGGCCCGGAAGGGCGTTGAGCCCAGTCCGTGCTGACGCTTTCCTTCTCAGCCGAAGGAGCCGCAGGTGAATGATCGCCTGACCGGCCGCCGGGCGTTCAGGAGGTGAGTTGAGATGATCCAAGAAGCCGACGCGATGCGATCGCTCGTCGAGATGGCCGACACCATCGTCGACGACTACGACGTCGTCGATCTGCTGACCGTGCTCGCGGACCAGTGCGTGAACTTGTTCGGCGTCTCCGCCGCCGGGGTGATGCTGGCCTCTCCCGAGGGCAGCCTGGGGCTGGTGGCCTCCTCTAGCGAGGCGATGCGCCTGCTGGAGCTGTTCGAGCTGCAGGCCGAGGAAGGCCCCTGCCTGGATGCCTTCCGCACCGGGGAGCGCGTCGAGCATGAGGACCTGGAGTCCGAGTCCGGCCGCTGGCCGTCATTCTCCGCCGCCGCCCTCAGGGAGGGCTTCCAGTCGGTGTCCGCCCTGCCACTGCGGTTTCGTGACGTCACCCTCGGCGCCCTGAACCTGTTCAGCGTCACCCAGGCCCGGATGGCCGAGGCGGACGTCATCGTCGCCCGCGCCTTCGCGGATCTCGCCACCATCAGCATCGTGCAGCATCGTGCCACCGCCCAGGCCCAGCGCGTGAACGAGCAGCTCTCTGCTGCCCTGACCAGCCGCCTGGTAATCGAGCAGGCCAATGGCTTGCTCGCGGAACGCGCCGGGGTCGACCTGGCCGAGGCTTTCTCCCGGATGCGGGCCTACGCCCGCACCAACAAACTACGGCTCACGGATGTCGCCGAGGCGGCCATAGGCGGCACCCTCGATCCGCTGGCGTGGGCCGACTACCCCGGCGCAAGCGCCTCGGCCGGCTCATCGCGGTAGACGACCTCAGCCGGGACGGCGGACCAGGAGAACTTACGGTAGGCATCCGGCCCCGCGGACCTCAAGGTCCGCGGGCCGTACGTTCGTGAATCTCACCAACTCGGCGATGACCCGGTTCATGGCCGGTTTCATCCCGGGCGACCGGATGGCAGCGGTCGATCCTGATCAATGCTCTATGTCCGTTTCGCAGACGGGAGTACCGTCAGATCATGCTCAAGCGAAAAATTGAGCTGCCGCCGGTACACCTCTACCCGGCGGACCCATGGCGCATCGTGGAGGCGCGGTACTCGGATGAGTTTGTCGGTCACACCGAGACCGTCTTTTCGCTGGGCAACGGATTCGTCGGCGTCCGCGGCAGCTTCGAGGAGGGGCGCCCGGCGCTGGTCCCCGGGACGTTCGTCAACGGGTTCCATGAGACCTGGCCGATCATTCACGCCGAAGGGGCGCATGCGCTGGCCAGGACCGGCCAGACGATCGTGAACGTGCCCGACACGACAATCCTCAAGCTCTACGTGGACGACGAGCCGTTCTTCCTGCCGACCGCGCGCATCGACGACTACGGGCGGGTCCTCGATATGCGCGCTGGGACGCTGACGCGTGAGGTGGTGTGGGTCACCGGTGTCGGCAAGCATGTCCGGATCCGCTCGCGCCGGATCGTCTCACTCGAATACCGCCACCTGATCGCGATGACGTATGAGGTCACGATGCTGGACGAGCCGGCGCCCGTGGTGGTCTCCTCACTGGTACTCAACCGCCAGGACGCCAGCCAGACCCACGGCCTGCCCGAGCACCGGCCGGGAGATCCCCGCCTGGCAACCGTGCTGCCGCACCGGGTGCTCAACGTGCGGGCGGCCGATGTGGCCGGCCGGCGCATCCTTCTGGGCTACCAGACGACCAGCAGCGGGATGACGCTCGGCGTCGGCGTCGACCACGTGATCGAGACGGCGTGCTCCTCCCAGGCGGTGGGGTCCCTCGATGACGACGAGACGGGCGAGGTCCTCCTCACGGCCGACGCGGTGCCGGGCGTGCCGATCCAGGTCACCAAGTACGCGACCTACCAGGCCTCGCGGAGCATCCCGGTGCCCGAGCTCGTCGATCGGTGCCGCCGGACGCTGGACCGCGCGGTCCGGGACGGGTTCGGCACACTCCTGGAGACCCAGCGCGCGAATCTCGCCCGGTTCTGGGACCGCGCCGACGTCCAGGTGCAGGCCCGGCTCAATCCGGTGCGGCAGCAGCAGGCGGTCCGGTGGAATCTCTACCAGGTCGCGCAGGCGACGTGGCGCGCCGAAGGGGCCGGAGTCCCGGCGAAGGGACTGACCGGGCAGGCCTACGAGGGCCACTACTTCTGGGACACCGAGATCTACGTCCTGCCGTTCCTGACGTACACCCAGCCGAGGATCGCCCGGAACCTGCTGGCGGTCCGGCACAGCATGCTGCCCCGCGCGCGGGAGCGGGCGGGCGAGATGAGCCAGCGGGGGGCGCTTTTCCCGTGGCGGACCATCAACGGCGAGGAGGCTTCGCCCAATTTCCAGCAGGGCACCGCCCAGTATCACATCAACGCCGATATCGCCTACGCGGTCATGCGCTACGCCCAGGTGGAGGGCAGCGGACGCGTGCTCGGCGAGATCGGCGCCGAGATCCTCGTCGAGACCGCCCGGCTGTGGGCGGATCTCGGTTTCTACGGCGCCGATCAGCGGTTCCACCTCCACGGCGTGACCGGGCCCGACGAGTACACCACCGTGGTCAACGACAACGCCTATACCAACCTCATGGCGCGGCTGAATCTCAAATTCGCCGCCGCCACCGTGCGCCGCCTCCGCGGGGAGCGGCCGGAGGAGTACACCGCGCTGGTGCACACGGTCAGGCTTCAGCTCAGGGAGGTCGAGTCCTGGGAGCGCGCGGCGGCCGCGATGCACATACCGTTCGACGAGACGCGCCGCATCCACCCCCAGGACGAGACGTTCCTGGACCGCGAGCCGTGGGACCTCGACGCCACGCCGCGGGAGAGGTTCCCGCTGCTTCTGCACTACCACCCGCTGGTGATCTACCGGCACCAGGTACTCAAGCAGGCCGACATCGTGCTGGCGATGTTCCTGCTCGGCGACGAGTTCTCCGAGGAGCAGAAGCGCCGCAACTTCGACTACTACGACCCGCTCACCACCGGCGACTCGTCCTTGTCGGCGTGCGTGCAGGGCATCATCGCCGCGGAGATCGGCCGGGAACGCCAGGCTCTGGAGTACTTCCAGTACGCGCTGCTGATGGACCTGGGCAACGTGGCGGGCAACGCCTCAGAACGGCGTCCATATCGCCTCCGCCGCCGGCGTATGGTCATCGCTCGTCTTCGGGTTCGGCGGCGTCCGCGACTTCGGCGGCCGCCTGTCCTTCACGCCCCGGCTGCCCCGCGCCTGGAACGAGCTCGCCTTCTCACTTCGATTCGGCGGACGGCAGATCCGGATCCGGCTCACCCGCGACGAGGAAAACTACCTCATCGACGAGGGCACTCCGCTGGAGATCACCATCCGCGGCGAGCCCCACCTGCTCAGCCCGGGCACCCCCCTGGCCATCAAGCTCACGCCGCCGTGACATGGACGTACGCCTGGGTGGGCCAGCGTTACCCAGAATTTCGCGAAGCGGGTGAAAGAGACCTGGCGCGAGCCTCTTCCCCGGGCGCGGGCGCCGGTCCCGGGCGGTCGCAGGCGTCACGTCCGGGCCGTCGCGGCTATCCACCGCCGCAGCCAGAGCGTAGTGTCGGGAGCGGAAGTGTCCCCGAGCAAGCCTGCACCCGGCCAGGGCGCGGTGCAGATGACCGGCGTCGCTCCAGAGCCTGGCGGCACGGCCAGTTAGGCCGGAATGGAATCAAGGTGCCGCAACGATGCCCGAAACACCCAGCGCGAGCCGCGCCGCCACAGCGATACCGAGACGGCCCGAACCGGACGTTAAGCCGCGTGCCGGTCCCCCCGCCGGAAGGGCAGGCGACTCCGCGGAGATGACCCTCCGGCTGATCGAAGAGCGCGACCGGATCGCCGAGGACATGAACAACGTCGTCGTGCGCCGGCTGTTCTCGGCGGCCCTGGACCTGGAAGCCGCGCTGGGGCTGGTGAGCGAGCACCACGCGGCCGGCAAGATCCAGCATGCGATTGACGAGCTGGACCTGGCCATCCGCGATCTCCGGGACACACTGTTCGATCACCGTCGTCATGATCCGGCCGCCGGGATGGGCTAGGGCGCCGGTCCGCCTGACCGGCTAGCGGGCGCGGGCGTAGAGGCGGCGGGACTGGGCGGTGGCTTCGCGGGCGATGGTGTCCTCGTCGGGGCCGGCCAGATGGCCGTCGGCGACGGCGGGCCGGCCGTTGACGAGCAGCAGGGTGAGCGGGGGCGGGGCGCCCAGGGCGAGCGCCGCGACCGGGTCGGCGATGGTCGAGTGCAGGGCATCGTCGATCCGCCACACGGCCAGGTCGGCGAGCTTGCCCGGCTCGATGGAGCCGATGTCGCCCGCGCGGCCGAGGCAGCGGGCCCCGCCCATGGTCGCGGCGTACAGCGCCTGGCGCGCGGTCAGCGCGGCCGGGCCGCGACGAGCCCGGGCGAACAGCAGCGCGGCGCGGATCTCTGGGCCGAGCTGGCCGCTCTCGTTGGAGGCGGTGCCGTCCACGCCGAGACCGACGGGGGCGCCCGCCGCCAGAAGTTCCGGAACCGGGGCGATCCCGGTGCCGAGCCGCGCGTTGGAGGTCGGGCAGTGCGCGACGCCAGTGCCGGTCTCACCGAGCCGCTGGACCGCGGCCTCATCGAGGTGCACGCAGTGCGCGAGCCAGACGTCGTCGCCGGTCCAGCCGCGGGAGTCCAGGAACTCTGTCGGCGTGACGCCGAACTTGTCCGCGCAGAACTGCTCCTCCTCGACGGTCTCCGCGCCGTGCGTGTGCATCCGGACCCCGCGCCGGCGGGCCAGGTCGGCGGCCCCGCGCAGCAGTTCCTCCGTCACGGTGAACGGTGAACACGGGGCGACGCTGATGCGGACCATCGCGCCCGGCGCCGGATCATGGTGGGCGTCGATGGCCTGCTCGGTCTCGGTCAGCGCCGTCTCGGTCGTCTCGACCGCGAAGTCGGGCGGCAGGCCGCCCTGGGACTCGCCCAGATCCATCGACCCGCGGGCGGGCTGGAAGCGGAGGCCGAGTTCCCGCGCGGCCTGGATCTCCGCGCCGAGCAGGTCCCCCGCATTGCGCGGGAAGACGTAGGGATGGTCGGCGGCGGTGGTACAGCCGCTGGTCAGCAGGGCCGTGATGGACCCGCGCGCCGCGGCGTACACCATCTCCTGGTCGATCCGGGCCCAGACCGGGTACAGCTCCGTGAGCCACTCGAACAGGGTGGACTGCTGCGCGCGGCCCCTGGTCAGCCACTGGTAGAAGTGGTGATGCGTGTTGACCAGGCCCGGGGTGAGCAGGTGACCCGACGCGTTGATCCGCTCGGTTGGGACGCCGTCGTCATAGCCCGGCAGCGGGCCGGGGCCCACCGCAGTGATCAGGTTGTCCTCCACCACGACGTTCCCGGCGGGGAACTCGGCGGCGGACGGGCTCACGGTGGCGACGTGCGCACCCTCGATGATGATCCTGCGCTGCGGCACGGTGCCGACGTTAGGGGCCCCGTGTACAGGCGTCAACGCGGGCCCCCGGCGCCCCTTGCGTGTCAGGGCCCCGGCCTTGGACGGCGCGGCGCGCGGCGGCGTAATTTGGAGGTTCCTTGCCCGTGACGGACAGCCCTGAGGAGGCGCGTGACCTCGACCAGCGCGGCCCGGGACCAGCCGCCGGCAGCTATCGGGCTGGCGGCCTTCAACGCCCTGCCGGCGGAACTCCGCTGGCCGAGGCGGTCACCGGCGAGGACGGGCGGGTCGCGGAGCTCGGGCCGGCTGGTCTCGCGCCCGGGACCTACCGGGTCGTCTTCGACACGGGGCTTATTTCGCGCGCGCCGGGCAGCGCTCCTTCTACCCCGAGGTCGTGATCAGCTTCCTGGTCGAGGCGGCGGACGGCCACTACCATGTACCGCTCGTGCTCAGCCCGTTCGGCTACGCGACCTACCGAGGGAGTTAGCGATGGGGATCATCCTCGGCGCCAATCAGTACGGCAAAGCGGAGATCCGCGTGGTCAGCATCGACCGGGACACGCCCCGCCACGAGATCCATGACCTGTCGGTGACCACCACCCTGCAGGGTGACTTCGCCGCCGCGCACGAGTCCGGCGACCAGTCGAACGTGCTGCCCACCGACAGCCAGAAGAACACGGTGTTCGCGTTCGCCAGGGAACGCGGCGTCGACCAGATCGAGGATTTCGCGCTCGACCTGGCCCGTCATTTCGCCGAGACGGTCCCGGCGGTGATCAGCGCCCGGGTCGCGATCGATTCCTACGCCTGGGACCGGGTTGGCGCGGACCAGACCAACGCGGCGGGCGGGTCCGGTCACGACCACTCGTTCGTCCGGCGCGGGCAGGACGTCCGCACGACGGTGACGGTCGGCGTGACCGGCCACGGCCCCGGCGCATGGGTCGTCTCCGGGATCAAGGACCTGGTGATCCTGAAGTCCACCGGTTCGGAGTTCCGCGGCTTCTTCAAGGACCGCTACACGACGCTGGCCGAGACCGACGAGCGGATCCTGGCCACCAGCCTGGTGGCGCGGTGGCGCTACGGCGAGCCCGCCGCCGACTGGGCCAAGGCGCACGCGGGGATCCGCGCCACGATCCTGGGCGCGTTCGCCGGCCCGCACAGCCGCGCCCTGCAGCAGACGCTGCAGGCCATGGGCACTCGACCTGACCCGGGTACCCGAGCTGACCGGCTGGGACACCGCCGACGGGCTGCTGCGCGTAGGCGCCGGGGTGTCCTACGCGACGCTGATCACGGAGCTGGGCGCCCTGCTGCCCCATGGCCTCGCGCACGGTGGGCTCGCCGCAGATCCGCAACCGCGGCACACTGGGCGGCAACCTGGGCTCGGCGTCGCCCGCCGGTGACACGCTGCCACGATCGGCGCGATTGAGGGGCAGGCCGAGGGCGGCGGGCTGCATCCGGTGCAGCAGGCCTTTCTGGAGGCTGGCGCGGTGCAGTGCGGTTTTTGCACCCCGGGGCTGATCGGCGCCATCCACCTCGGCGGGCGACGTCGTCGGGGTGTCGGCCCGGCGCCCGGACGGGGCGGCCAAGACCACCGGCGAGTTCGCGTATTCCTCCGACCTGTGGATGGAGGGCATGCTCTGGGGCGTCACGCTCCGCAGCCCGCATCCTTTCGCCCATGTCCGTTCGGTAGATATCGGGCCCGCGCTGGCCACGCGGGGGGTATACGCGGTGCTGACGCAGGCGGACGTGCCCGGCGCGAACCGGTACGGGCTGGAGTTCGCCGACCAGCCGGTGCTGGCCGAGGACGTGGTGCGTTACCAGGGCGAGCCGGTCGCCGTGGTCGCCGCCGACCACCCGGAGATCGCCCGGCGGGCCGCGGCGCGCATCGCCGTCGGCTACGAGGTGCTGGCGCCGGTCACCAGCGCCCGCGCGGCGCTGGCCGAGGGTGCCCCGCGGCTGCATCCCGGCGGCAACGTCGTGCGCCACCTGAAGCTGCGCACCGGCGACCCTTCCGCCCGCGCGGACCTGGTCATCACCGGGGAGTACCAGGTCGGGATGCAGGACCAGGCGTTCCTCGGGCCCGAGTCGGGGCTGGCCGTGCCGGGTGAGGACGGCGGGGTGGACCTGTTCGTCGCCACCCAGTGGCTGCACGCCGATCAGCGGCAGATCTGCCAGGCCCTGGCCCCGCCGCCGGAACATCCGCACGCGCCCTACGGGCTGCGCGGGGCCGGGGAACCGCCGACGATCTCCTCCACCCCGGCCATCGTGGCCGCCATCCGCGCCGCCACCGGACGTCCGCTGACCCGGGTCCCGGTCCGCCCGGAGGACATCACCGGCACCTGAGAGCGCCGCCCCGCCGATCTTCGCGGTCAGCCCGGTGCGCTCGCGAGCGGGATGGATAGGACCTCGTGTAGCTTGATGAGCAGCGATGCTTCGGTAAACGGCTTCTCGATGAGGTTGACGTCGGCCGCGAGGACACCCCCGGTACCTAGGACTCCCTGCGTGTAGCCGGACATGAACAGGACTTTTACGGCCGGATGAAGGGCGCGGATCCGGCTCGCGGCTTCCTTGCCGAGCATCTGGGGCATGATGACGTCCGTGAGGAGCACGTCGATGTCCCCGGGGTGGCCGGCGGCGACCCCGATGGCGTCGAGCCCGTTCACGGCGGTGATCACCCGGTAGCCGTTGCGGGCCAGGATCCGCCCGGTCACCTGCCGCATCGCTGCCTCGTCCTCGACGACGAGCACGGTCTGGCCGGCGCCCCCCTGAAGTGGCTGCGGGCTCGGCGATCCCTCCTGGCCGACCTGGCTGGTCTCGGGCAGCAAGATGGTGAAGGTCGTGCCGAGGCCAGGTTCGGAGTAGATCTGGACGTAACCGCCGACCTGGGTGACGATGCCGTACACGGTGGCCAGGCCCAGGCCCTTCCCCTCGCCTTTGTCCTTGGTGGTGAAGAACGGCTCGAACGCCCGTTCAGTGACTTCCGGTGGCATCCCGGTGCCGGTATCGCTGACCTTCAGGCTGACGTACCGGCCCGGTCCGAGCCCGACGCGGCTAGCCGCGTGATCCGCGTTGATGCTCGTGCTGGCGGTCGCGACGATCAGCTTTCCGCCGGCCGGCATCGCGTCGCGGGCGTTGACGGCCAGGTTGATCAGGACCTGCTCGATCTGGCCCGGGTCGGCCAGCACCCGGCCCAGCCCGGCGGCCAGGTCAGTGGACAGTTCCACGTGCTCACCCAGGGTGTGGATGAGCAACTGCTCGACGTCTTCGATCACGTCGTTGAGGCTCAGCGCGCGTGGCTGGATGACATCGCGGCGGGCGAAGGCCAGCAACTGGCGGGTGAGCCGGGCGGCGCGCTCCGCCGCCCGCTGGATCTCCTGGATGTCCTCGCGCACGGACTGCCATTCTTCCTGCGGTGCTTTAGCTACCTCCTCGACGGCGAACGCGGCGTAGTTGGAGATGACGGCGAGCAGGTTGTTGAAGTCGTGCGCGACCCCGCCGGCCAGCTGGCCCAGGCTCTCCAGGCGCTGCGACTGGTGCAGCTGGCGCACCAGCCGGTCCCGCTCGGTCTGGGTCTTCAGCCGCTCCCGCTCGGCCTGCAGTTCCAGCCGCTCGGTGACGTCGCGGAGCGCGGCCATGACCAGGATGCCCTCGCCGGTCTCGATGGCCGACAGGGAGACCTCCGCCGGGAACGTGCTGCCGTCACGGCGGCGCCCGGCCAGCTCGAGCCCCGCGCCCATTTGCCGTGGCTGTGGATCAGCCACATACCTGGCCCGGTGCGCCGGGTGCACCGCCCTGATCGCGTCCGGGACCAGGACTTCCACCGGCTGGCCGACCAGCTCGTCCCGCCCGTACCCGAACAGCCGCTCCGTCTGCGCGTTCACCAGCACGATCCGGCCGTCGGCGTCCACGCACACCACCGCATCCGGTGCCGCCTCCAGCAGCCCGAGCAGCGAGTGATTCGTGAGTTGCACGGCACATCTCCCCCTGGCTGGCGCTGCGGGCGCCCGCTCGCCGGAGACCCGGATGGGTCACACGGCAAAGAACGGTGACGAGCCTCCCCAGGCAGCGGGAACGCGTGCGCGCACGTCCCAGTGCGGGCCGCCCTTGGGGACGGGAGGAGGCAAGCAATGCGGTTACTCAGAGTCAAATCTACTGAACACTTCGTAGTTAATCATCGTAGTCCTTGCGCCCTATGGTCACATAGCGCAATCACGTGTTTACTTTATGATATAATCGGCGAACCTGCCGGGATCAGTTCTGCATTCGCGCCAGGGCTAAGGCTCGGTTCGAGAGGGGCACGTGTGACAGACGACGGCAGCGCCGCCCAGGACGAGCGGCCGACGGTGGCCGATATCGCCGCCGGGGCATTGCGGGCCAGCGAGCAGCAGCTCCAGCGGGACTTCGGCCGGGTACCTGCCAGCTGGGTAATGATCAGCCTGGCCGCCGGGCGGCGGAGCCTCTACCTCGCGGTTAATGACGCGTACTGCGAGCTGACGGGCTACTCACTGGGGGAACTGGACGGACGGGACTTCCTGGGTGATGTCCACCCCGAAGACCGGGCTGCCGTTGAAACCCTGATCCAGGACGCCACATCTGGCGAGACCAGCCTGATCCGGACGGATGCGCGTTTGGTCCGCAAGGACGGCGAGATTGTTTACGGCCGGCTGACCGGGGCGGCGATCCGGCCAGCCGCCGGCGAGCGTTACCTGGAGGTCTTCGCCGAAGACACGTCGGCGGCCGAACAGGCGCGGGCCGAGATACGTCGGCTCCGGCGCGAGCTACAGCGATCGCGGCGCCTGGCGAGCCTGGGGCAGCTGGTCGGCGGAATTTCGCACGACTTCAGCAACACGCTCACGGTGATCGCCAACTACGCGAGCCTGATCCGGGACGAGTTGATCATCGCGGAGGCAACGGAGAGCGCGGCCCGATGGGGACCCGTCCGCTGGGACGTGGAACAAATCGAAGACTCGGCCGACCGCGCCAGAAGACTGATCAGGCACATGCTGGCCTTCGCCCGGCGCGAGGAGGCAGAGCCCGTGCTGGTGGACCTCGGCCAGACGGCCAGTGAGGTCGCCGGGCTGCTGAGCGAGGTGCTGGGCGAGCAGGTCCCGGTCATCACCCGAACGGGCGAGGGCCTGTGGCCGCTGCAAGCTGATCGCGCGCAGCTCGAACAGGTCATCGTCAACATCGCCCTGAACGCCCGCGACGCCATGCCGGGAGGCGGCCAGGTCACCATCGAGACCGCGAATATCGACCCGGCGAGCTACCAGGCTGACTCACCGGACGCCGCAGATCTCGCCGAGCTCCTCCCCGGACGCTACGTCGGGCTTCGCATTACTGACACCGGAGCAGGGATGGACGCGCTGACCGCGGAACAGGCCTTCGAGCCCTTCTTTACCACGAAGAGCGGAGACGAGGCGGCGGGACTCGGCCTGGCCGCCGTGCACAGGTTCGCCACACAGGCCGGCGGCAAGGCCTGGCTGCGGTCGGAACCGGGCCGCGGGACCACCGTAACGGTGATGATGCCGGCCGCGGCCCAGGCCAGCGCAGCGCCGGACGGGCACCAAGGGTGGGCCGCAGAGTACACCGCCACGGTGCTCGTGGTCGATGACGACGCCGCGATACGGAACGTCGCGCACCGGGTTCTGGCCAGCGCCGGTTACCGCGTCCTGACGGCCGCGGACGGGCAAGAGGCGCTCGGCTTTCTCCGGGACCCCGAGAGGACCGTCGGCCTGGTCCTGACCGATATCGTCATGCCCGGAATGACGGGTGAGGCGTTCGCCACCCAGGCCCATGCCCTCCGCCCGGGGCTCCCCGTGCTGTTCATGTCGGGCTACGAGCGACACGGTGCCGCGGCGGGCTGGCCCGGCCCGGAGACGCAGGTCATCGTGAAGCCATTTACCCGGGCCGCGCTGCTGGCCAGGGTGACCCAGGCGCTGGCGGACAGTACGGGCGAGGACAGCAGCGCCTGGCCAGCGGAGCCCGCGCGAGTCGAGCGCGCACGGGTCGAGCGCGAGTGAACGGCTTAAGCCGTCCACGGGAACATCCCTGCTCGCCGAGTGATTCCGCGGGAGCGTGATCCGCAGCCGCCAGCGCCGGGCGCGCAGGTCGCCACTAGCTTTCGCCGCCAGGGCGGCGGCCACCCGCGCCAGCCCCGCGCGGGCCAATTCCACGTCACCAAGCTCATGAGCGTCGTCCGCCGCCGGGGTGATGGTCAGCTCGATCCGGATCAGGTGCCCGTCGGCCCGGACCGCCGCGGAGGCGCGTGCCTGGCACTCCTCCGGCACGGTCCCGAGCAGAGTCAGCTCGATGACGTCGGCGACCACGGGTATCTCCGCCGCGTGCAGCCCCTCGTTCCCCGCTCCGGCGTCCACGGTCAGCGGCCCGGCGAGCAGCCAGGCCGTCCGCCGCTCGAGGACACCGGCCACCGGGCCGGTCTCAGCGGGGAAGCCGCCGGGAACCCGGTCCAGCGCAGCCGCCGCTGCGTCCAGCCGCTGGAATACCCTGTCGAAAATCCCCGGCGGCAGGGCCGGGTGCGATCGGTGCAGAAGCTGGAGCTCGAGGCTGGCCGCGAAGATCTCCTGCATCGGGCCGTTGTGCAGGTAGGCGGCCAGCGCACGTTGTTCCCGCGCGCGCAGCTGGCGATCCATGGCCAGCAGCGGCCAGGCGGGCGGCTCGCCCTCGGCAGGACCGGCCTCGGCAGGACCGGCCTCGGCAGGACCGGCCTCGGCAGGCGTACGCTCAGCCCGGCGTGACCGGCCGGCGATAGGCCCGGCCAGCCCACCGGCATCAGACCCCACCACCGGCCGCGGGCCGGGCCGCGGACGGCCGGCCTCGCGGACGGCCTCGAGCAGGTCCCCTATGCTGAACGGCTTGGCCAGGTACGCGGTGCCCTCCGGAAGCCGGTCCGGGATTCCGCCGCTCATCAGTACGCATCGCGCGGCCGCCGCACGGTCCTTCGACCGGAGTTCTTCCACCAGGTCGATCCCGCTCTCACCGCCCAGATGGGCGTCGACGAGCACGGCATCGTACCCGCCCGGCTCCTTAGCCTCCGCCTCCGCGAGCGTGCCGGCGACATCAACCTGGTAGCCCCCAGCGCTGAGCGCGCGGCGGATCGTCCTGCGCATTTCCTCGGTGTCATCGACGACCAGGACCCGCGGGGTCCGTGGGCTCTCGGTCAATGTGCTTACCCTCCGAGGGACGTCATGTCATTACAGCCACTTTGAGTGACTATTACTAGACACAGAGTAACTCAGCCGGAGGAATCTAATGATCGGCCGGCCCGAGGAGTGAAGATCCGCGAGCTCATCCGGCTCCCTGAGGCTGACGGCTGGCGGTAGGGCGCACTACTGGTGCCCGCTACCTTTGACACACTCAACCGGCTCTCTGGTCACGGGGAAGGCAGCGTTGGACCGCTCACGGCTTGAATCATTCAGTGACGGAGTGTTTGCCGTGGCGATCACGCTGCTGGCGCTGAACCTGACCGTGGAGGGACCCGGGCACGGGACGACGCTACTGCACCAGCTCGGGCACCACTGGCCGTCGTTCGTGGCCTACGTGATCAGCTTCTTCACGATCGGGATCATCTGGGTCAACCACCACACCCTGATCGCGAACATCGCGGTCGTGAACCGGACCCTGCTTTTCCTCAACCTGCTGCTGCTGCTGATCATCGTGGCCATCCCGTTCGTCACCGCGACGATGGCGGCCTACCTCGGTACGGGCGGCGAGGACGCGAGTGTCGCCGCGGCCCTGTACGCGGGCACCTTCGAGCTCATGGGCCTCGCCTTCACCGGCCTTCTGGAATGGGCCCTCCACGAGGACGAGCGCATGCACCAGCCCGTTCCCGCGGCGGCCAGGCAAGCCGTCCGGACCCGTTTCTACATCGGGCAGCTTCCCTATCTGATCGCCGTGGGCGTGGCGTTCATCAGTGCGCCGGCTTCGGTGATCATTACGGCCCTGGTCGCGATCTACTACGTCTTCGAGCGGACCCCGTCGAGAACCTGACCCCCGGCCCCCCGATTCTGCTCGCCCCCGGGATTCGTGGCGAGTCTTCCGCGGATGCCGGGGAAAAGTCGTCAGGAATCCCTCCGCAGTCGGCTCGGGCAGGGACTGCCTTGCCGGGCCGCGCGCAGGGCGGTGGCGCGCAACGACGGGAGCGTGCGGCAGATGCGCGTGTTCGCCGAGCCGGCGCTGAGCCCGGCCGGGACGATCGAGGCCGTGGCCGGCGTGGGCTGCGATGTCATCAGAGGGCAGCCGGACGTCAGAGGTATTCCCTTTTCCGCATCCAGACGAGGGTGATCCAGCCCCAGATGGGGGGCAGGTACGACGTGAACAGGCGCTGGATGAAGACCGCGGCGGTGGCGTCGGACTCCGAGACGCCGGCCGCTGTGAGGCCGAGGATCATGCCCGCTTCCACCACACCCATGCCGCCGGGCGACGGCGAGATACCTCCGATAATGCCGGCCAGGGTGATGACCACGATCAGGGTGGGAAGCCGGAGATGGTCGCCGAAGGCCCGCAGCGACACGGACAGGGCCAGGGCCACCAGCAGCTCCGAGCCGAACGAGCCGCCCACCAGCAGCACCAGCTTGCGCGGGGACCTGGCTACCTGTTTGAAGTTGCCCCAGATGTCGAGGACCTTGGGGCGCGCCTTCGCGGCGGCCATCCTGCGGAGCCGGGGCACGGCCAGCATCAGGCCGGCCACCACGGCGACCACCACCACGACAGCCAAGATGATCCATACCAGTCTCGAGTTCCCGCCCGACTGGGGGGTGGCCTCGAGGTGGACGGACCCCCAGGCGAACGGCAGCGAAACCAGGAACAGCACCGCTATGGCGATCCAGCTACAGGCGGCCATGATGGCGCCCGAGCTTAGCGCCACCGTGGCGTCGTAGCCCTGCTGCTGGTAGAAGCGCACCCGGGTGGCGAAGACTGCCGCTGTCCCGCCGGCCAGCGCGCTGAAGGAGTTGGCGACCTCGACCCCCACCGCCCGCCCGAACGGAAGCGGCCCGGACACGCTGCCGATGGTTTCGACGGCCGACGCCACGTAGGCCAGCTGGGCCAGGATGAACGCCATGATGACCCAGAGCCAGTTGGCCCCGATCACAGTGTCAAAGGACTTGGAGACATCGATGAGCACACCGATGAGGGCCCAGCCGCCGATGAGCGTGCCGACCACCATGATCAGCGTCGGCCAGCTCACCCGGCGGGGCTCCGCCAATTTCGGCACGTCGATCGACTTGGCTTGGGCGGCGCGTCGCCGGACGTCTTCCAGGAGCCCGCGCTGGCGGCGCAGACTCCGGCCGAGCGCGGGGTCGAGCGCGGCCTTCCGGAGATGCTGAAGGGCGCCCTCGAGCGTCTCCGCATCCAGGCACCGGGCCGCGGAGCCGGCGGCTCGTTCGGCGCCCACGACCACCGCCGTCGCCGCGATGGCGCCGGCCATGTCGCGATTGAGCTGGTCCGGCGAAGCGTTCGAGGTGGCGTTGCGGAAGTCCGTCACCACAACGGTCTCCGCTGCCGGGCCGACCAGCAGTACGTCACCACTCATGGCGCCGTGAGCGATGCGTGCCCGCCGGAGAATCAGCAGTTGACGATAGAGGTCGTCCAGAGCGGCGTCACCGATGTAGGCGGCGTCAGCCTCGGATAGCGTCGTCCCGGCCGGCCGGCGGTGGACGAGCAGCGCGTCCTTGGACGGTCCCGCGGTTCCGGCCGCAACGATTTCGGGCACGGCCACGCCGGCCTGGCCAGCCCGCATGGTGAGGTAGGCCTCGTGTTCGACCTGCTGAAGCCGGGTAAGCACGAGGCTCGGGCCGGAGTCCCGATAGAACAGGAACCGGCCTGTCTTGGTGAGGAGCCGGGCGTCGGCAGCATCCCGGCCGTATACCGCTATACCGATGCGCTGACCGGACGAGTCCGCCTGGCGCGTCTCGGTTGCCTCGTACTTCGCCACTCCCCAGACCTGCCGCGCGACCGCCTGCACGTCGCTCGAGCGGATGCCGAGCTCCTCCAGCAGCAGCTGCACATCATCGGTCGACGGCAGGCCGAGAGGTGAGCCGAAAATGAGCCGGACCACCGCCGTCATCCCCCAGCCGATGGCCAGGCTCCCGAGGACGTTGAGCGGCAGCCCGTGACCTCCGACCGCTGAGGCCAAGGCCACCAAGGCGATGAAGAACTCGATGAGACGCTGCACGCCCCGTGCCAGATAGGGCAATGCCGCCGTGGCGACCGCCATGAAGAGAGCGATCTGGAGGACCGGGAAACGCATGTAGTAGCCGTCGATCACGATTCCGCTCGGCCTTCCGCCGCGGCTTCCGAGCAGAAGGATCAGGATCCCTGTCACCAGCGCCGTACCGACAGCGCTCAACCCGATGTCACGCGCGACCTCCCAGCGGCGCGCGACCAGAGCCAGTGCCACCAGGGCGATCGGCACGCCGTACGCGCCAGCGTCGTAGACCACCGTCACCAGCCAGGTGATGCTCCGGGGCGGCGGATGGATGACCTGGACGATGGCCTGGTCGATGCGGGAGTTGTAGCGGATGACAAGTACGCAGCACAGCAGGGCGAGGACAGCACCGGCCAGGCGCGCTCCGTCGGTCCCGCGCCGCCGTCGCTGGCCGTCGCCGACCGGAGCGAACATGACCGAGCGCCAGCCACGCAGGACATGCGGCTGCGGAACGGAGGCCGCATTCTCTAGGAGGTCTTCAGCCATTGCCCGGCCGAAATGCAGATCTCATGCGTCTCCAGGGAAGCCACACAGGGTCACTGTCAGCCGTTCAGGATTCGGGCCTTCTGCTGCTCGAACTCGGCTTCGGTCAGGAGCGGGTTTCCGAGTTCAAGTACGTCGGCCTTCTGGGCGTGGCCGGCGGAGTCTTTGGTGATGAACTCCAGGTCAAGGATGCCGATGACTCCCTGGTCGGCGAGGGAGAGCAACTGCTGGAAGCCCCGCGCCGTAATGCGCGCGCCCGGAAACTCGATCGCGAGGAAATCGATCGGGCCGAGTTCATCGTCGTCCGCTTCGGGTGCGCCGGGTGCCGACATGGGTTCTCCCGCTGGAATGTTGCCGGTTGGCGGAACGTGGCCGGGGCCAGCGATTCATTTGCATCATTCGTCCCGTCCGTCCCTAGCTTGGGTGTCTTAAAGCTTACTGATCCCTATGAGGAGAAGGTAGACACCCGACCACGCCCGTCAACGTCGCGACGAGCGGGCGGTCAGGGCCGCTCCATCGTGGGGCTGCCGGTGGGAGGAGTGCCGTCCTCGGCGCCGGCGACCGCCTCGTCCACGCTGTCGTACAGCGGAAGCCGGTAGGCCAGGCCGGTGATCCACAAGGCCCTGGCCGGACGGTACTGGGCACCCGCGAGGATCAGGTTTCCCGACCCGGACAGCAGTTTCTTCCAATGGCCGACGATGACGGCCAGACAGCCGGTGTCCATGAACGTGACCGCCGACAAGTCGATGATGACCTGGCTATTGTCGCGGCGGGCCTTGGTCATGAACTGATCGAACTGGTCGCGGGTGATGAGGTCGAGGTTCCCGGTCACCTTGACGACCGTATAAGGGCCGTGCCGCTCCGATGACAGGGACAGCATGCGGGATCTACCCCCGGGAGATGACGGCAGGACAACTCCCACGATACAGCGCAGTCCGCGCCGTGACAGCGCGCGTGCCCGGCTACCGGAGGGCCATCCGCAGTAGCACGGCGGTGCCGGCGGGCGTCGCCTTGATCTGCAGGTCATCGCAGACCAGCCGGGCCACCTCCAGGCCCATGCCGCCCTGTTCGGCCGGCCGGCGCGGAAGGGGTGTGGGCGCCACCGCGGCGGCCCAGCGCCCGCTGTCGCGGATCTCCGCCACCCCGGCGCCGCCGCTGACCCACAGCCGCAGCGAGGCCCGCGGCGATCCGTGCCGGACCGCGTTGGTGGCGATCTCATTGACCGCAATCACGAAGTCGTCGGCCGCCTCCGCCGACATGCCCGCCCGGGTGGCCCAGGTCACCGTGAGCCGGCGGACCCGGGGAAGATCGGTGGAGGTGAAATTCATTTCGCGCGGTTCCGGACGCGCAGGACGCCACGCTCCGCGAGCGCGCGGCGGCGAGCCGTCTTTCACACCCCCACCTACCCTGGAAGCAAATAGTGACGCCACCTTCATGCCGACACGAGGCCCCCTGCCCAGGTTTCGCGCGGACATCCCGTCCGGGGCCAACTGGCTGCGCGGGAATTCGCCGGCGGGGGCTCGACCGGCGAGCCCGCCTGCGCGGTACCGAAAACTCCCGGCGGCCCGGCATCCTCATCCGGGCGTGAACATTACCACTGGCGCGGATTCGGGGGCCGACTGGCACGTCGGCGCAGGCCCGGCCCGGCGGCGCGGACCGCCCGAACCGACGCAGGCAGTGCCGGCGCCGCGGGAAGGTGGTACAAGAAGGGCGTGGATCAGCTGAGGGCGTCGGCCAGATGTCGTTCGTCGCGCCGCACCCCTTGATCACCCGGGTGCTGAGCCTGACCGGCACCGATCAGATCGTGCCCGTGTACCCGGACCCCGACACGGCCCTGGCCGCGGGCGGCTGAGCCTCCGGATGAGCGCGCCCGGCTGGGGCTCGCCATAATTGCCGGTCGAGCCCCGGCCGTTCATGCCCGCGGACCTCACCTGAGTAAGAGCCGCCGCACGGGGCCCGGGCTGGGAGGCCACCGTGCGGCGGACGGTCGCCCGCTGTGCGCGGACGCGAAGGGGCTCCTATTCCAGCGGGTAGGTGCCCGGGGCCGGGCCGAGCGGCGGGTACTTCCGGTTGCCGAGCCCGGCGCGGGCCTTCTTCTCCTCGCCGGAGCGGGGCAGGAGCCATTCGATCCACTGCGGCCACCAGGAGCCGCCGTGCCAGTCGGCCGCGGCCTGCCACGCATCGGGGTCAGCGTCGCCGGCCGGTGCCTCCCAGTAGCCGTACTTCGCCGTCTTGGCGGGGTTGACGAACGACTGGATGTGACCCGACTTCACAAGGGCCACCTCCTTGTCGCCGCCGAGGATCTGGGTGAGGTTGTAGCACGCCCGCCACTGTGTGATGTGGTCGGTGAACCCGGCCACGTGGAAGCTGTCGCAGGTGACCTTGGCCAGGTCGAGGGGCATGCCCAGCGCGGTGATCCCGCCCGGGACGGCCGCGCTGCCGGTCAGCGCGATCCGGGTGGTGTCCGCCGACAACCTCGCGGGCACCGCGGTCGCATCGTCGTTCCAGGCCAGCACGTCGAAGGCGGGCGGGTCCTCGCCCAGCAGCCAGCCGCTGACCGCGTAGTTGAACACGAGGTCGTTGGGCCGCAGCCACGCGAACGTGGTCTTCATCGTCGAGCCCGGGATGACCTTGTCCTCCGCGGCCGCCTGCTCGAGCATCTTCAGCGAGTCCTCGGTGCTCAGCATGCCGACCACGTTGGGGGACGAGTTCGTCATCATCGTGACGAGGTACGTCGCCGAGTTGACCGACGAGTCCCCCCTGCCGGCCAGCACGCCGAGGGCGAGCGTGTTCGTCATGCCGCCGGCGCACAGCCCGAGCGTATTGATGGTCTCGCTGTGGGTGATGTCCTTGACGATGTCGACGGCGCGGAGCACCGCGGCCACGTAGTCGTCGAAGCCCCACCGCCCATGCCCGAGCTCCTCACGCGGGTTGCGCCAGCTCACCATGAAGACCGTGAGGCCGTTCTCGACCGCGTACTCGACCATGCTGCGCCCCGGCGAGAGGTCGAGCACGTAGTACCGGTTGATCTCCGGCGGCACCATCAGCAGTGGCCGGCTGCGGACCTTCGGCGTCGACGGCGCGTACTCGAGCAGCTCGAACATCTCATCGCGGTAGACGACCGAGCCGGGGGTGCACGCCAGCTGCTCGCCCACCTTCAGCACATCCCGGTTGACCATCTTCGGCATGCCGCCGCTGGCCAGGTCGCGCAGCATGTTCTGGGCTCCGCTGAACAGCGAGAGGCCGCCAGTCTCGAACGCGCGCTTGAGCGCGGCCGGGTTGGTCGGCAGGAAATTGGTGGGGGCCAGCGAGGCGGTCATGATGTTGGCCAGGTAGGTGGCCCGCGCCTTCCCCTCCCACGAGGTGCCCACGGCGCCGGCCATCCGGCCGGCCCATTCCTCGAACAGCCGGTACGACAGGCCGAGGCCCCGGTACGCCGGGTTGGCGGTCCAGGTCGGATCCTTGAACCGGGCGTCCTTCGGGCCGTATTCGAGGTCGGACTGGCCCAGGGCGATCCTTGTCAGTTCGCCGACCAGCCACGGCAGCTGCTTGGCGGCCTCGGCCGGGCTGAGCAGGTCCATCGCTGACTGGAGCATCCCAGCCGCGTCGGGCGGGGCGCCGGGCGGAAGCCCGCCTCCGAGCGGCAGGTCCGGGTCGACGTCGCGGGCCGACGTGCCGGGGGCGCCAGCCGATGCGGGCGGTGTGCTGTCGTCGGCTGGGGAGGGCGCATCATTGCGGCCCATCGTCCCTCCTCTGGGTATGGGGATCAATGTCTTCACGCTCGCACCGGAGGGCGAGAAGTACAAGACAACGCCGGCGTTCAATGCGTAACTGCGGTCTTCCGTCACCGGGGACAGGGACCAATGGCAGGTTTCGCCGCGCCCCCGGCCAGCCTACCTTCGGAGCAGCCGAGCCCGGTGGTCGGCGCGCATTCCTCCCGGAAGTAGCCGACTTCTCTCAGGACCCGGCCACGGGCCTGCCCGCGACAGAGACCGTGACCGCGACGGGAGTCAAACTGCATGAGTGTCACCGAGGACGCAGCGCAAGAGCCGCTGGCCCATGTCCGGGACCGGGTCGCGATGGTGACCGGCGGAACGGCCGGCATCGGCGCCGCCATCTGCCGCTTGCTCGCGGAGGAGGGAGCGTCGATCGCCGCCGGGTATTCGGCGGGACACGCCGCGGGCGGAGAAGTACCTCCAGACCATGAGCGAGGCGCATCCCGGCCGCCGCGTCACCGGATTCGCAGCCAGATCCCGGTCGGCCGGCTGGGCAAGCCGGAAGAGATCGCCCGGGTGGTCTGCTTCCTGGCCTCGGACGACTCGTCCTACATCACCGGGCAGATCTGGGCCGTCAACGGCGGCCTCGACATGTGACGGAACCCGGGGGGACCCGTGCTTGGCAAACCGCCCAAGCGCTTGATATAGTTTGCACATACACCCGAGGAGGACAATCAAAATGACTGAGACTCAGAACGCCGCGCGTGACGTACAAGGCGAGATCATCAAGACCGTCAACCAGAGCCAGGACGCGGTTATCGAAGCCATCCGCGACTGGGCCGACGCCGTGCAGGCCCTAACGCCGAAGCTGCCGCCGCTGAACGTGCCGTTCGCGGGCAAGCTTCCGCAGCCGGAGCAGCTCGTGGCCAGCGCCTACGACTTCGCCGAGCAGCTGCTCTCCAGCCAGCGCCGGTTCGCCGAGGAGCTGGTGCGGGCGACCAGCCCTCTGCTGCCCATCAAGGAAGAGGGCAAGGCAGACGCCAAGGGCGGGGCCAAGTAAGGAAAGTACGCACCGCCCCCAACGGGTGGCCGCACGAACAGGCAGGCGGCGGGCCAGGCGATCCGGCCCGCCGCCGCTGTATGCGTACTATCTCTAGCGGAACATCGGCACACATCGCAGGGACTGATCATGACGGATCCGTGGCAGGCGCAGCGGGAGGCGCTCGGCGCCTTCATCCGCAGCCAGCGCAAGCTGGCCAATCTTTCGCTGCGCCAGCTGGCCGATCTGACCAGCCTCTCCAACCCGTACCTCAGCCAGGTCGAGCGCGGTCTGCACCAGCCATCCGTGCGGGCCCTGAAGTCCATCGCCGACGCGCTCAACGTGTCGGCCGAGACCCTGCTGGCCGAGGCGGGACTGGTGGACGCGATGGCCACCCGGAGACGGGGCGACGGGTCGCAGGGCCCGCCGCCGCAGACCGAGGCGGCCATCCGCGCGGACCAGCGCCTCAGCGAGGCGCAGCGCACCGCCCTGATCGCGGTCTACCGCAGCATGCTGGAGCCAGAGTGAGCGCTGGCTGGATCTGCGCAGCCTGCGGCAACCACTATCCGGGCACCGAGGCGCCGCCCGAGTCCTGCCTGATCTGCACCGACGAACGTCAGTGGGTGGCCCCGGCCGGGCAGCGGTGGACCACGATGGCGGAACTGGCCGCGGCCGGGCGCCACTGTGACATCTGGGAGGAGGAGCCCGGGCTGCTCGGTGTCGGCGTGAACCCGCCGGTCGGCATCGGCCAGCGCGGCCTCATCGTCCGCACGTCCGCGGGCAACCTGCTCTGGGATCCGCCCGGTTTCCTGGATGACCGCACCGTCGAGCGGGTCCGGGAGGCCGGCGGACTGCACGCCGTGACCGCCAGCCATCCGCACTTCTACGGGGCGATGGCCGAATGGGCCCGGGCCTTCGGCGCCGGCCTCCTGGTACCGGAGGCCGACGCGTCGTGGGTGACGTCGCCCGATCCTGCGATCCGCACCTGGGCCTCGCGCGAGGCGGTGCTGCCCGGCGTCACCCTCGTCCAGTGCGGAGGGCACTTTCCCGGCAGCGCGGTCGTGCACTGGGCCGGCAGCGCGGACGGCGCCGGGGTCCTGCTGACCGGCGACACAATCTTCGTCACGCCGGGAGAAGACCGGATCACCTTCGTCTGGAGCGCGCCGAACCGGCTGCCGCTGCCGGAGGCCGCGGTCCGCGGGATCGTCAGGGCGGTGAGCCCCTTCACGTTCGACCGGATCTACGGCGGCTGGGCCCCGACCATCCGCCAGGACGCGCGCCAGGTGCTGGAAAGCTCGGCCGACCGGTACATCGAGTTCCTCCGCGGCGACGCCCCGGTCTGACGCCGGGGCCCTGGGGGCCCAGGGGGACACCCCGGGACGCCGGGGATACCCGATACCGAACGGATCTAGATCGGGCTCAGCGGGCGCGGTCTGCCCGCGGCCGCGCGCGCCGGGCTCCGTTGCCGGGGCCATCCGACCGGATTTCGGCGCGGCGCTGACGGAAGAAGATCCAGACCGCGGCGATCACGGCCAGGACGACAACCGCAGCGATGACGTAGGTGACCCCGTGGAAGCCATTGACGATCCCCTGCCAGTTGACGCCGACCGCGTACCCGGCCAGGGCTAGTCCCGTGGTCCACGGGATGCAGCCGATGGTGGTGTAGACGCCGAACCGCACCGGGGGCATGTCCGCGAAACCGGCGGGCAGTGAGATGAACGTCCGCACGACGGGCAGGACGCGGCCGATCAGGACGGCCTTCTCGCCGCGCCGGGCGAACCACTCGCTGGCGCGGTCGATGTCGTGCTCGCGCAGCCAGATCCGGCCGCCCCAGCGGCGCACCGCGCCCTGACCGGCGTACCTGCCGACCGCCCAGGCGAGGTAGCTGCCGACAACATTACCGACCACGCCGGCCACGATCACGAGGACCAGGTTGAGATGAGCGCCGGGGACCGTCCCGGCGGCGATCGCACCGGCGAACGTCATGATCAGTTCGGACGGGATCGGGATGCAGGCCGATTCGGCCACCATGAGCACAAACACGGCCAGATAGCCGTAGGTGACAATGAAGTGCTGCATTCTCTCGCTTCTCTGTGGGAGCCGCCGTCAGAAGTTACTGGTCGCAGGGCGGCCGCGGGCAAGCATGCGGGGCACCCCGAAGCGCACGCGGAGCACCGCGGGCACGACGACGCAAGCATTACCGGCAAACGGCCGTAGCATGGCAGAATTCCTCCTGGATAGCTTCTACGCACACGTAGAAGTTCTACACGCTTGTAGATTACAGCACGCTGCCCGAGAAGATGGACGCGCATTCATGAGCACACACGACGGCGGAGACGCCGGCTCCCGGCGCGCGGCCGGCGAACTGGAAAGCGCGGTGCTAGGTGTCCTGCACGCCGCAGGCATTCCGCTGTCGCCCGGCGCCGTCCGGGAGCGTCTCGGTGGTGACCTTGCTTACACCACCGTGGTGACGATCCTGTCCCGGCTGCACGCCAAGGGGGTCCTGGAGCGGGCCCGGGCGGGACGCGCGTACCTGTACGCGCCCGTGGCCGACGAGCCGGGCCTCGCGGCCCGCCGGATGGCCACCGTACTGGCCGGCGAGCCCAACCGCGAGGCCGTCCTGGCCCGGTTCGTCTCGGGCCTATCGGAATCGGACGAACAGTTGCTGCGCCATATGCTCGGCACTGATGACGCCGGGAGCGACTGAGGGAGCTTCGCCGTGTGGGCTATCTACCTGCCGCTCGCCGTCCCGCTGTGCGCGGCCGCGGGCGCGCACACCATCGCCAGCCGGCTGCCCCCGCAGGTCGCGACCTGGCTGCTGACCGGGGCGGCGGTCGCGCTGGCCGCGCTGAGCACGGCCGTCCTGGGACTGCTGGCCTGCACCGCGATCCTCCGCATTCCGCTGGTGGCGGCGCTCGGCCACATGTCAGTGCAGGTCATCCGGCGTAACGACCCCGCGTCCCTCTCCGCCGCGGTCGGGGGCGCCGCTCTGCTCGCGGTGGCCGTGGTGGCGGCCGGCCGCGCCACCTGGCGGCGGGTCAGGGCCCTGGTCTCCGCCGCGCGGCACGCCCGCTGCCTGCCCGGCTCCAGCCAGGTCGTCGTGGTACCGGACGGCTCCGCGGACGCATACGCCGTGCCCGGCTGGCCCGGCCGGATCGTCGTCACCGCCGGCATGCTGGACGCGCTCAATCCGGACGAGCGCCGCGTGCTGCTCGCGCACGAGCGCGTGCACGCCCAGAGCCACCACTACCTGTTCACGGCGCTCACCTACCTGGCGGCCGCGGCCAACCCGCTGCTGCGCCCGGTCGCGGCAGCGGTGACCTACACGGTCGAGCGGTGGGCCGACGAGACGGCCGCCCGGGACTGCGGCGACCGCCGCCTGGCGGCCCGGGCCATCGGCAAGGCGGCCCTCGCCTCAGCCGAGCGGAGCACCCGCGGTCCCGTCCGCCCCCGGGCCGTCGCGATGGGCATCGCCGGGCCCACCTTCACCCGCGGCGCCAGCCGACTGCGCGGCATGACCAGGCTGCGCGGCATCATCGGGCTGCGCGGGATGACCAGGCTTCCCGGCCTGACCAGGCTGGGAAGGGTGACCAGGCTCGGCGACGTGCTCGGGGTCGGCGGCGCGGGCCCGGTGCCGCGCCGCGTCGCCGCTCTGCTCGCGCCGCCGCCGCGGGTCCGCCCGCTGCTGGTGGCCGCGGTCGCGGGCGTGGTGCTCGTGTCCAGCCTCGGAGTCCTGGACGTGGCCCGCGACGTGCACGCCGTCGTCGAACTGGCGCAGACCCAGGTCTTCACCGGCCGCTCCTGAGGGGCGGCCTCCAGGGTCAGCCACCTTCGGGCCGAGAGCGGAAGGCGCCCTTGACGGCGGTCGTCATGGTCTCCCCTTCCGCCTCAGTACCTGCCCAACGAGGCCGGGTGGGACGGGCCACGCCGGAGGGAACCCCTGAGCCGCGACGGCGCGGGGCGCCATCGCTGCTGCGGGCGAGAGGTGGCGCGGGCGCCCTTCTACACGCACTTCACTGACAAGGAGGACTGCTTTCTGTCCGCCTCGCGGGCGGGAGCGCGCCCCGGAGGATGGCGGCGCCGCGGAGTTCACCGAGGGCGCCGCGGACTTCGGCGGAAAAGTCGTCACAGATCCATGGACCCGCCTGAGACCCGGGCGGGCGACGCTCAGCGGAGAGCGCGTCCTAGCACGGGCGTCGGTACTCGCTCGCCGGGTCGACCGGCCGCGCGCGGCGGTAGCCCGCCGTCTGGTCGTCGGGACGCGGGGGCGGGTAGTCGCTTCCCCGCTCACCGGGACGCTGCGGCGGGTAGTCCATGGTCCGGTCATCGGGGCGCGGGCGGCGGCGATAGTCCATGGTCCGGACGCCGGTGCGGGGACCGTCGGGCCGCGGGGCGTAGCCCTCGGCGGGACCGCCGGGATAGGACCGCGCGTACTGGTCAGCGGCGGGGACGCGTGCTCCGGCGGGGCGTGCCCGGCGGCCATGATTGCCTTCGACGGCCGCGCCCTGCACGTCGCGGCGGGTCACGGCGAGGAAGGCGACCAGGCAGAAGATCGCCAGGGCCAGCACCAGGGCCACCGGGGCGTCGCCCAGGCCGAGGCCGCCGACGGTCTTCGGCTTGCCCAGGTAGTCGGCGAACGAGGCGCCGAGCGGACGGGTCGCCACGTAGGCGAACCAGAACGAGAAGACGGCGTCCCAGCGCAGCAGCCGGAAGCCGATCGCCGGGATGGCGATCACCGCGGCGAACAGGAAACCGGAGGCGAGATAACCCAGGTGGAGGGTGGTCGCGGTAAAGTCGCCGAGCGCCGTGCCCATCGCGAACGTCGCCACGACGGCCAGCCAGTAGAAGATCTCCCGGCGCGGGGTGTCGATGGTGTGGATCGACAGCGTCTTTTCCGTCCGGCCCCAGATGATGAACACGGCCGCCAGCGCCACGGCGTACAGGAGGCTGGAGGCGGTGTACGGGACGCCGAAGCCGACGTGCAGCACGTCCGCGGCCATCGTGCCGAACACCCCGACCATGACCACGGCCAGCCAGTAGGTCCACGCGATGTAGCGGCGCACGGAAAACTGCAGGGTCAGCGCGCCGGCGAAGAACACGAAGCCCAGACCGACAGCGACCACGGGATTCATGACGTGCACGAGGTAGTCGGACGTCGATTCGCCCAAGGCCGTGGACAGGGCCTTGATCACCCAGAAGTAGACGGTGATCTCGGGGACGCGGAGCGCGCCCGGGGTCGTGAGCCAGCTGAGCAGACGGCGGTCGTTAAGCACCCGGCCATTGTAGAAGCGCTGTAGAAGATCAGCGACCGCGTCTCGGGAAAGGACGCCGCGCAGCAGGCCTTTCCCGGGACGGCGACGGCTACGGACATAGGGCATTTCCGGGGCACTTCCCTGCCCAAGCCGCCCTCAGCACAGGCGGCGGCGGACCCACCAGAAGCAGCCCCAGGCCAGCAGGATGGCCACGGTCAGATAGATGCCGGTCTCCAGCCACTGGAAGGTCCAGTACCGGCTAGCGGGCTGGTAGGTGACCACCTGCTTGAGATGCAACTGCGCGAGCGCAGTAGCGCAGGACTGGAAGCTCTGCCCCTTCCCCGGCCCCTGCTGGCAGGCCAGCGGGACCGAGCCCAGCGACGTCGAGCCAGACGCCGTCAAGACCTGGTTGGAGTAGATCCAGGCGCCGGGCAGGTTGGGAGCGGCGGCGAACACGAACGTCTGGCTGCCTTCCGTCGGGTTGGTGGTGCCGAGTCCCTGGATGGCGGAGGCGGTCACCGCCGTCGCGTCGCGGACCGGCGAAATGAGGTGCGGCCGGAGCCACAGCGGCACGGCGATCTGGACCGCGGCGAAGACGGCCAGCGTGACAGCCATGGCCGGCACCACACGCCGGATCATCAGCCCGACCAGCACGCCGAGCGCGAACGCGAACGCCGCGTAGCCGATGGGCGCGATCCCGCGGGTGCCGAAGACCACCGGGAAGAATCGGTTCTCGTAGCCCGCCGAGGCCCCCGCCCCGGCCGCGTCGTCGAGGGGACTGGCCCACCAGCCCAGGATCAGGCTGAGCAGCCCGGCGGCGGCCATACTGGCCAGGCCGAGGACGCCGAGCTTGACCGCCAGCCAGCGCTCCCGGGTGACGCTCTGGTTCCAGGCCAGCCGGAACGAGCCGGACTCCAGCTCGCGGGCGACCAGCGGCGCGCCCCAGAACAGGCCGATCACCCCGGGCAGCACGATGATCAGCGCAGCCCCGAGGAGATAGACCAGGTGGTAGCGCGCGCCGATGACCGGCGAGCTCAGGAAGTTTCCGGCGTCCTGCGCACAGTTGCTGTGGCAGCCCGCGAAGGTGCTGCCCCGGAACAGGGTGACCAGGTGCGGACCGGTGACCAGGAGCAGGAGGCCGAAGGCGGCCAGGATGGCCGACACGACGACGGCCTGCGTGCGGAACTGACGCCAGGTCAGCCAGATCATCGCTGTACCTCCAGGGTCGGACGGGCGCTGCGGTGGCTGTTGGCGGCCTGGCTCATGTAGGCCAGCACCAGGTCTTCGAGGCTGAGCTGCTCGACGGTCCAGGCGGGGTCGAGCACGGGCTGGCGGCTGTGCACGATCATCGTGCTCTGCCGGTCGGTGTGGCTGGCCTGGACGACCTCCTGGTCGCCCGGCAGCGACGCCGGGTCACGGCGCTCGCCGACCAGCCGGTGATGGCTGGCCAGCAGGGCGTCCACGTCGTCCGCGACCTGGACCCGTGAGGCCGCGAGCACGATGAGGTAGTCGCAGACCCGTTCTAGGTCGGCGACCAGGTGAGACGAAAGGATGACACTGAGGCCCTGGTCGGCCACAACCTCCATCAGGTCCTGGAGGAACTCGCGGCGGGCCAGCGGGTCGAGGCTGGCCACCGGCTCGTCCAGGATGAGCAGCTGGGGGCGCTTGGCGATGGCCAGGGTGAGCGCGAGCTGGGCGCGCTGCCCGCCGGACAGCTTGCCGGCCCGCTGGGCCAGGTCGAAGCCGAGCCGGTCGACGCGGTACTGCGCGTAGCCGGCGTCCCAGCCGGGGTTCAGGTGGGCCCCGAGGCGCAGGTGGTCCGCGACGCTCAGGCCCGCGTACACGGGGGTGTCCTGCGCGACGAAGCCGACCTTGGCCAGCTGGGCCGGGCCGCTGGCGGGTTCGCCATCCAGGACGGTGATCGTTCCGGCGGACGGGGCGAGCAGGCCGGCGGCCAGGTGGAGCAGGGTCGTCTTACCGGACCCGTTCGGTCCGACGAGCCCGGCCACCCGTCCCTCGGGGATCTGGAGCGTGCAGTCGCTGAGCGCCCACCGCTGCCGGTAGCGCTTGCCCAGCCCGCTGGCGTGCAGGGCGGTCATGCTATGTCCTCCTCGGTAGCGGCCCGAAAGGTGCTCAGGAACAGAGCCTCGATGCTCTCCTCGTCCAGCCCGGCCATGCGCGCCTTGACGAGCCAGCGCCGCAGCTCCCGGCGCAACGGCTCGTGCGCGGCCAGTGACGCGCCGCTGAGGGTCCCGGTCACAAACGTCCCCACCCCCGGCCGCGCACCCACCAGGCTCTGGTACTCCAGCTCCCGGTAGGCCTTGAGCACGGTGTTGGGGTTGATCGCCAGGCCGGTGGCCACGTCCTTGACCGTGGGGAGCTGATCACCCTGGCGCAGCAGGCCCAGCCGCAGCGCGTGCCGCACCTGATGGATCAGCTGCATGTACGGCGCCACGCCCGAGCGGGAGTCGAGGTGGAACTCAATCACATAGGCTCCTATTTATCTAGGTTCCTAGCACAATAAACCCTTGGGTAGTGGTCGTCAACACGCCCCGCCGGCCGCGACGGCTGATGGCCGAGGGTCCTGGACGGCGGCTAGGATCCGGTTCATAAGAGCCAAGCGACACAACCGGGGCAGGACCGCCGCGAACGTCGTCAGAAGGCTCGTGCGCCTGACGGCCGCCTGGGCCCTGCTCGCCGCGATCCTCGCCGCGGTCCTTGTCACCGGGGCCGGGGTCCGGCGGGTCATGCCCACGTCCCGCGCGCCCGCGCTGCTCACCGAGGGCATCGCGGCCGATCCGTGCGCCCCGCAGAACGTGATCGTCGTCCCGGCGCACCGCGATGTCCGCTACGACGGCGACGACACCAGCGTGCTGTCCACCGGCTCCCGGCCAGCAGCCGGTAGCGGCGATGGGTCCGCGCCGGCGGGCGGGTGCACCCCCGGCGACGCGGCCGCGAGCCGGGGGTGGCTCGCGGCCGGGTCCGTTCCGGGAATGAATCCGGCAACGCGGTCCATGGCGCAGCGCGCGCTGCTGGACCTGCACCTGTCCACCCGGCCGAACGGCGCCGTCGTGGCGGGCTGGTACCCCGGCTGGAGCTACGCCTGGCCGCGCGATTCGAGCTGGGTGGCGGTGGCCCTCGCGGTCACCGGCCACGACGCGGACGCCATCCGGGTGCTGGCGTTCCTGCAGCAGGAGCAGAGCCAGGACGGTACGTGGGCGGCGCGCTACCAGCCCGACGGCGGCGGCCCGGTCCGCGACGGCCGCCCGGTCGAACTGGACGCTGTTGGGTGGGTCCCCTGGGCGGTCTGGTCCTGGTACCAGGCCAGCCATCAGGCGAGCCATCGGGGCTGGGCGCACCAGGAGCTGAGCAGGCTCTGGCCGATGGTCAGCGCGGCGGCCGGCGCGGCCCAGCGGTCACTCAGCCCGGGTGGCCTGCCCGCCGCCGCCACCGATTACTGGGAGCACGGCACGCAGGTGACGCTGGGTACGGCCGCGCCCCTGCTCACGGGCCTCCGGGCGGCCTCGGACATCGCGAGCGCCCTCCGCCGGGCGCAGGCGGCCCAGCGCTGGGCGGACGACGCCGCCCGGCTGGCCGGGGCGATCCAGGCTTCGTTCGGCTGCTATGGATTTAACCGGCTGCCGGATGACTCCTCCGGCCCGGATGCGTCGGTCACCTTTCTCGGGCCGCCGTTCGGGCCGGGCGGCGCGGCCCTGGAGCACGCCGAGGAGGTCGCCGAGCGCGGCCTGACGCTGCCCGGCGGCGGTTTGCAGCCCGGCGCGGACTGGCCGGGGAACACTACGACGGCGTGGACCGCGGAGACCGCCTTTTTCGCGCTGTTCGACGCCTCCACCGGTGAGAACAGCAGGGCGGCCGCCCTGCTGTCCTGGCTGGCCGCGCACCGGACGGCGCTGGGCGCCCTGCCCGAGCAGGTCACCGCCGCGGGCCAGCCCGCCTCTGTGGCGCCGTTGGCCTGGACCGACGCCGCGGTACTGCTGGCCCTGTCCGCGCAGGCACATCCGCTGCCGGTGACCCCGGTGCCGCCGGGCGGCCAGCCCACCGCGGCGGATGGCTGTCTCCTGCCGCCGCTGAGGGTGGTGGGCCGCTGAGAGTGGCCGGGCGGGTGATGCTGACGGTGATGCCCGGGCACGGTTATGGTGCGTCCGCGATTGGTTACACGCTAGCGACATGGGGCGCCAGAGAGGCGGCGGTCAGATTTCCTTAAGATCTTTCCGGAACGTTGCGTGACGTCTAGTTACCTGGGCTTAACGTCGCCGCGTTAGGGTTCCGGCATGCTGATTTCGCCGCATGAGCAGGAACGGCTGCTGATCCACGTGGCCGCCGGCCTGGCTCGTGAGCGGCACGCCCGGGGACTGCAGCTCAACTACCCCGAGGCGGTCGCGATCATCACGTCGTTTCTGCTGGAGGGGGCGCACGAGGGGCAGAGCGTCGCGGAGCTCATGCAGTCCGGGCGTTCGGTGCTGGGCCGGGCCGACGTCATGGAAGGCGTGCCGGAGATGCTGACGGAAGTTCAGGTCGAGGCGACCTTCCCGGACGGCACGAAGCTGGTCACGGTGCACGGGCCGATCACATGATCCCCGGCGAGATCATCCCCGGCGACGGGCCGGTGGTCCTCAACCCCGGACGGCCGGCGATCACGCTGGTCGTCGCCAACACCGGCGACCGGCCGGTGCAGGTCGGGTCGCACTACCACTTTGCGCAGGCCAACCCGGCCCTCGCGTTCGACCGGGACGCCGCGTGGGGCCGCCGGCTCGACATCGCAGCCGGGACCGCGGTGCGGTTCGAGCCGGGCATCGAGCGCGAGGTCAGCCTGGTGCCGCTGGCGGGGGCGCGGGTGGTACCGGGCCTTCGGCTGGGCGGTGCGGTGCTGGACGGGAGCAGCAGCGAGGAGGAGCTTGGTGACTGAGCTCAGCCGGTCCCGGTACGCGCTGCTGTACGGGCCGACCGCGGGTGACCGGGTCCGGCTCGCCGACACTGACCTGTTCAAGAACGGCCTGGCCGAACGGCTCAGGCTCGCCCGTGCGCTCGTCCCGGTAGCCGACGTCTCCGGCCGGGGCAAGGCCGACATGATCAATAACGACGCGCTGCCCGACATCCGGGTCGAGCCTGACACGTTCACGGTGCGCATCGACGGTGAGGTCATCGAGGAGGCTCCCGCCACCGAGCTTCCGATGGCCCAGCGCTACTTCCTGTTCTGATGGCCCTTTTCCCGGTCCCGGCGGGTACAGCGGCCGAAACGTGGGCGATTTCTGCTGTGGGAGCAACACAAACTGCCCACGTTGGGGAGGAGGGGGCACGGGGAGGGCCCGATGCGGAGGAAGGCCGGGAGACGGGGGGGGCCCGGGACGCGGACACCGGGCAAGGGCCCGAGGTTGGGAAGGGCCCCGATACTGGAAAGCGTCCGGACACGGGGAAAGGGCCGGACACGGGGCGGGGGCCCGACGTGGGCAAGAGTCCCCACACGGGCCGGAGACCCGACACGGGGCAGCGCCCGGATCATGGCCGGGGCCCGGACATTGGGACGAGACCGGACACCGGGAAACGCCCCGACACCGGGAAACGCCCCGACACCGGGAAACGCCCCGACACCGGGAAACGCCCCGACACCGGGAAACGCCCCGACACCGGGAAACGCCCCGACACCGGGAAACGCCCCGACACCGGGAAACGCCCCGACACCGGGAAACGCCCCGACACCGGGAAACGGCCCGACACCGGGAAGGGGCCGCGCACGGACACGGACTCGCGCGACCGGCTGGGCTTGGCGGGCGCGGCGGTGCTGATGCTGGCGGACGCCCGGTTCCCGGCGGGTGGGCACGCGCATTCGGGAGGACTGGAGGCCGCCGTGAACGACGGTGCCGTCTTCGACGTCCGCTCGCTGAATCTGTTCCTGCAGGGCCGGCTCGCCACGGCCGGAGTCGTCGCGGCGGCCCTCGCTGCCGCCGCCTGCGCTCAGCCGCACGCGGAAAAGCTGGCGCGGCTGGACGTGGAGGCGGACGCGCGGACACCCTCGCCCGCCCAGCGGGAGGCCTCACGCCGGCAAGGGCGTGCCCTGCTGCGCGCCGCGCGCGCCGCCTGGCCGGCGCCGTGGCTGACGGAGCTTCCGCGCGCGGGACGGTCGCCGCATCACCCGGTGGCGCTGGGCGCGACGGCCGCGGCGGCCGGGTGCGCTCCGGGCGAGGCGGCCTTGGTCGCGGCGTACCTCGCGGTGACCCGGCCGGCGAGCGCGGCGGTCCGGCTGCTGGCCCTGGACCCTATCGAGGTCAGCGCGGCGATCGCCCGGCTGTCCGGGAGCATCGAAGGAGCCGCGGCGCGGGGGACGGCGGCCGCGGAGGACGCCGCAGCCGCGGGGGACGTGACAGCTGCCGCGGACGTCGTGACAGCTGCCGCGGACGAACTGCCTTATCCCTCGGCACCAGCGCTCGACCTGTACGCCGAGGCCCACGCCCGAGCGGAGGTGTGTCTCTTTGCATCCTGACCATGGCCACTCGCACGCCCACCCACACGGCCATGCCCGGGGGGCCGACGGCCCGGCGCGCCCTGGCGCCGGCACCGCCCGGGCGCTGCGGATCGGCATCGGGGGGCCGGTCGGCAGCGGGAAGACCGCCCTCGTCGCCGCGCTGTGCCGGGCCCTAGGTAAGCGCGTTCGCCTCGCGGTCGTGACGAACGACATCTACACGACCGAAGACGCCGACTTCCTCCGCCACGCCGGGGTGCTGGACCCGAGCCGCATCCAGGCCGTGCAGACCGGCTACGGCCCGGGCGTCACGGTCATGCCGCTGACTGGCCCCGCGGTCCTGATCACTGCCCTGGCGGGTGACGCACTGACCCTACGCCGGCGACTCTGCCTCCCCGCCTCGGGGACGGCCCCGACCCAGGTCCGTTCGGCAGCGAGGGGCTAGTGAGTGATCGTTCCGAACGTCACGTCCGACGACCAGATGGTCTGCCAGCGGATGCCGGATCCCGCGCCGACCGCCGAGACCATGCGCCCACCGCCCTCATAAATACCGACGTGGTACACGTAGCTGTTGGGGTTTGAATTGTCGTGGAAGAACACGAGGTCCCCGCTCCACGCCCGGCTGCGGCCCTCGCGGCGGAAGTACCGGAACTGCGCGTCGGCGGTACGGGGGATCGACTTGCCGTAGTGCCGGTAGACGTACTGCGTCAGGCCGCTGCAGTCGAATCCGGAGCCGGGAGAACTGCCACCATAACGGTATGGGACACGTCCGACGAACGACTCCACATAGGCAGATGTTGCTTGGTTGAATGACAGTGTCTTGGCATTGGCAGCCGAGTTAGCCATTGCTGGGAACGCGGCCAGAAGTACTGCCATCGATCCGGCGATGGTGCCTACTTTATGTCGGATTGTCACGGTTTCTCCCCTAACTAGGCGTCCGGAGCAGCATGACCACAACACGGTCGGCAAGTCTGGCAAATCGGCAAATAAGCCGATATTTCGTCGATCACTGTTAGATAAATCACATTTCAAATAGGGCATTTGAGCCACAAGATTAAAAAGACAACTGTGTTAACTCAGGTCACACCAGCATCACGGGCTCGTTTCGATGCTCCTCGGCCGCGACGGCCGAACGGACCTGCCCGCGAGCCGGCCCGGGTGCGGGGTGGCGGCTGGTGGAAGATGGGGACATGGATCTACCGGTGAACCCACCGATCGCGCCGATGCTGGCCAAGGCCGTCGGGGAGATACCCGACGGGCCGTTCAGTTTCGAGCCCAAGTGGGACGGCTTCCGCGCGGTCGTGTTCCGCGACGGTGACGAGGTCGAGATCGGCAGCCGGAACGAGCGGCCGATGACCCGTTACTTCCCGGAACTGGTGGCCGCCCTCAAGGCCGAACTCCCGGAGCGGAGCGTCGTCGACGGCGAGATCGTTCTCCCGGACAGCACGGGACAGCGGCTGGACTTCGAGGCGCTGCTGCAGCGCATCCACCCCGCCGAGTCCCGGATCAACCTGCTGGCTGAGCAGACCCCCGCCCATTTCGTCGCCTTCGACCTGCTCGCCCTGGGAGACGAGGACCTGACCGGCCAGCCGTTCGCCGCGCGCCGCGCCGCGCTCGGGCAGGCGCTGGCCGGGGCGGGCACGTCGGTGCACCTGACCCCGGCCACCACAGACCGGGACACCGCCACGGGCTGGTTCAGCCAATTCGAGGGGGCCGGGCTCGACGGGCTGGTCGCCAAGCCGCTGGAGGGGCCCTACGTCGAGGACAAGCGGGTGATGTTCAAGATCAAGCACGAGCGCACTGCGGACTGCGTGGTGGCCGGATACCGCGTCCACAAGAGCGGGCCGGAGGCGGTCGGATCGCTCCTGCTCGGCCTGTTCACTCCTGAGGGCAGCCTGGCCAGCGTGGGCGTGGTCGGCTCGTTCCCGATGGCCCGGCGCCGGGAGCTGATGGCCGAGCTGCAGCCGCTGGTCACGAGCTTCGACGGTCATCCGTGGAACTGGGCCCGGCAGCAGGAGGGCAGCCGGACGCCGCGCAAGGCGGAAACCAGCCGGTGGAATGCGGGCAAAGACCTGTCCTTCGTCCCGCTGCGGCCCGAGCGGGTGGTCGAGGTCCGCTACGACCACATGGAGGGCCCCCGCTTCCGGCACACCACCCAGTTCGTCCGGTGGCGCCCTGACCGGGAGCCCGCCTCGTGCACCTACGCCCAGCTGGAGGAGCCGGTCAACTTCGACCTGGCCGAGATCCTGTCTGCCAAGGGCGCCTAGAGCCCTCCTAGAGCCGACGTCAACCCAGTCCAGCGTGCGCTGGACGGCCTTCCGGAACGGTTCGGCGCGGTGACAATCCGCATCTCCCTGCACGCGGCCGTCTATGCGCCAATGTGCGCGGTTGTGGGTGAATTTCCTCAGCGGGCCGCCAGCACCCGCAAACGCCGCACGTAAGGCCTGGCTCGCCTCCCAGGCCGACCGAATCACCAGGATGTGCGGGCAGATACGTCCGTTCGGCATCATCAGGGCCGTCAGCGGGGCCGGCCGGTCACTCGTCGAGCATCGCCATCAGCTTGGTCACGGTGGCCCAGTTACGGGCGGTGCCGGTCTTCATCGAGCTGGTCCGGGACAGCTGGATGGCCAGCTCGCTGCGCCCGATCCCGTCCGGGGCATGCAGGAACAGGGTGCGCGCAGCCACCGTGACCTCGTCGGTGCAGCCCTTATCGCTGGCCCGCTGCCTGGCCTTTTCAACGCGGTCGAGATCGTCGGCGGTCAGGTCTGACTTGCGGAACACCGCGTGCAGGGCTTTGGGGTTGGTCTCGTCCGGATACGGGTTGTCCGCGATCACCCGGGCCAGCTCGTCGCGCGACACCACGACCACGTGGCCGGGCACGCCGAAACGCTGGGCGATCTTTTCGTCCAGCACGTCGGCCAGTTTCCCGCTGTCGGTGTCCTGGCTGGTGAACACGACGTTGCCGCTCTGGATGTACGTTGCGACGTCGGTATACCCGAGCGAGTTCATCAGTTCGCGCAGGTCGGCCATCGGGACCTTGTTGTTCCCGCCGACGTTGATACCGCGCAGCAGGGCCACATGAGTGCGCACCCTTGCATCTTCCCAGACGCGGCCCGGGTTTGCCGGCTCCCGGCTGCTGGCGGCCTTCTGACCAGGGGCGACGAATCGAGCGTGGCTCACGTACAGTAGCCACATGCCGGGGGCTAAAACGGTAGTGGAGGCGGCGGGCCGGGAAGTGACCGTCAGCAACCCGGACAAGGTCTTCTTTCCGCGTACCGGCCACACCAAGATCGATCTTGTCCGGTACTACCTCGCGGTCACGGACGGCGCGGTGCGCGGCGTCGACGGGCGGCCGATGGCGCTGAAGCGTTTCGTGAACGGCGCCGAGGGCGAGCCGTTCTTCCAGAAGAGGGCGCCGGAGAGCCGGCCGGGCTGGATCGAGACGGTCGAACTGCGCTTCCCGTCCGGCCGCGCGGCCAGCGAGGTCGTGGTCCGTGACGCAGCCCAGCTGATCTGGGTGGTCAACCTGGGCTGTATTGACCTCAACCCGCACCCTGTGCGCGCCGAGGATCTCGATCACCCGGACGAGCTCCGCGTGGACCTGGACCCCGTGCCGGGCGTCGAGTGGCCGCAGATCATGGATGTGGCCATGGTGGCCAAGTCGGTGCTGGAGGATTTCGGGCTGACGGCGTGGCCCAAGACGTCGGGTTCCCGCGGCTTCCACATCTACGCGCGGATCGAACCGCGCTGGCCATTCACCGACGTCCGCCGCGCGGCGGTGGCGCTCGCCCGCGAGGTCGAGCGCCGCGCTCCCGATATCGCGACGAGCAAATGGTGGAAAGAGGAACGGCACGGCGTCTTCGTCGACTACAACCAGAACGCCAAGGACCGGACCGTCGCGTCGGCGTATTCGATCCGCCCGCTGCCGGACGCGCGGGTGTCGACGCCCCTGCGATGGGACGAGGTAGCCGGATGTGATCCGGCCGCGTTCACCATCGATACCGTTCCGGCGCGGTTTGCCGAGGCAGGTGATCCGTGGGCCGACATGGATTCGGCTGTGGGGTCCATCGGGGCACTGCTCGGCCTGGCCGAACGGGACGAGGCCGCGGGCCTGCCCGACGCGCCGTGGCCCCCGCATTTCGTCCGGCAGGACGGCGAGGAGCCTCGCGTCCAGCCGTCCAAGCGGCGCGCGGGCCGCAAG
>CAVSZI010000011.1:60000-142170 GCA_963732345.1 uncultured Actinomycetes bacterium
CCGTTGGCCTTCATCCCGGCCGGGGTCACCCAGGACCACGCGGGGCCGGGACCTGAGGTGCCCGTCCCGGCGTATCCGATGTGCCCGCCAGCGGGCCCGGCATTGTTGCATAGCCCCAGCAAGACGGCGCGAAGTAGACACAGCATGAGTAGCCGGAGCGGAGCCGGGCCGAGAACGCGGAGCGGGCGAACTGGTGCGGCGGGAGGGCGACAGGGCAAAATAGGGCCATGCGACCTCGCGGCGAAAGTTAAGGCATGGTCTTCACGAGAGGGTTCCGCGGGCGTCGGCCTCGTGACCCGCGGCTGCCACCCGGTCAGTACGACGTGGGCACGGACTGGCCCGTCCTCACCGCCGAAGCCACCCCGGCCCTCTCCACCGCTACCTGGTCCCTCAACATCGAGGGACTGGTCGGGCAGCCGGTCAAATGGACCTGGGACGAGATCCGGGCGCTACCGGGCTCGGACTACGCGGGCGACATCCACTGCGTCACGACCTGGTCGAAGCTGGGCGTCTCGTTCCACGGTGTGTCCGTCGACACGCTGCTGGCGGCAGCCCGGCCGATGCCGTCGGCCAGCTTCGTGCTGGCCACGTCGCACACCGGCTATACGACCAACCTCCCGCTGGCCGACGTGACCGGCGGCAAGGCGTGGGTGGTGTGGGACTTCGAAGGGCGGCCGCTGGCCAAGGAGCATGGCGGCCCGGCCCGGCTGCTCGTCCCGCACCTGTACTTCTGGAAGAGCGCCAAGTGGGTGTCCGGGCTCCGGCTGCTCGACCACGACAAACCCGGCTTCTGGGAGCGCAACGGCTATCACGACCGCGGTGACCCCTGGCTCGAGCAGCGCTACCAAGGGGACTGACCGGCGCGGTGACCGAGCAGCTCAGCGAGTCCGGCCCGCCCGGCTCCTTTCCCCCGCCCGGCAAATGGCAGATGGCCCGGGTCACCCAGATCCGCCCGGAGACACCGGCGGCCAAGACGTTCCGGCTGGCGCTGAGCGAGCCGGCCCCTTACCTGGCCGGCCAGCATTTCCTCATCCGGCTCACCGCCCCGGACGGGTACCGGGCCCAGCGCTCCTACTCGGTCGCCTCCGCGCCCGGCGATTCCGGTGAGATCGAGCTGACCGTGGAGCATCTGCCGGACGGCGAGGTCTCCTCGTTCCTGCACGAAGTGGTCATCGTCGGGGACAAGCTTGAGGTGCGCGGGCCCATCGGCGGCTGGTTCGTCTGGCGGGGGGACACGCCGGCCGTACTGATCGGCGGCGGCTCGGGGGTCGTCCCGCTCATGGCCATGCTGCGGCTCGCGCACCAGGCCGGGCGGGCCGACCTGGTGAACCTGGTCGTCTCGGTGCGCCGGCCGGAGGAGCTCTACTACGCCGCGGAACTGCCGGGCCCGGAGACGACGATCATCTACACCCGTTCCACCCCGCCGTCCTGGCCCCGCCCGGCCGGGCGGCTGTCCCCTGCTGACCTGCCGGGACCGCTGAATCCGGAGGCCACCGGGTTCGTGTGCGGCTCGTCCGGCTTCGCCGACGCCGCGACGGCCGTACTCCGCAAAGCCGGGATGCCGGTCGAGCGAATCAGGGTTGAGCGGTTCGGCCCGACCGGCTAGGCGCCCGGGAACCGGCGGTCCCGGCCATGTCCAGGCGGGCGATCGTAACCGGCGCCCTCAAGCGAATGTCTCCTCCGCTATGGCCGGGGAGCACGTCATGCCGCGCCCACCGGGCCCGGTGACCAGGACGACTCCCGGCTCGATCTGTGACCGGTGGTAGAGCTCATCCTCGGTTACCTGGCTGTAGACCCCGGCCCACCGGCGCTGGACGGGCGGCAGCGGCGTCCCGAGCAGGATCTCGGCTCGGGCGCGCAGGTGATCGTAGGCGTCCTCGTCCACGTCGAAGCCGAACGGCTCATCGTATTCGTGGGTGTCGCCGATCGTCAGGCTGCCGTCGAGGCGCTGGACCAGCAGCAGTTGCGCCCGGGTCCGCGCGGCGGCCGGGTCCTGCGGGCCGAGCAGCCCCCGGCCGGGCAGGTCGAACGCCGGGTAGTAGCGCATGGAGTCGCCGTCGGCGACGGCCGTCGTCACCGGCGGCCGAACGGCCGCGTCTGCATCATCTGCAGCCTGACCCGGCGCAGCGGCGGCGCCGGGTACGCGGCCAGGTGCGGCCCGGCGATCCCGGTGTACGCGGCCCCCGAGCAGACCACGACGAGATCACCGCGATGCCACTCGCCGGTGTGGTCGCGCACCGCGCGCGGTTCCACCGCGGTGGCCTCGCGGCCCGGCAGCCAGCGGTACCAACCCGAGGCCAGCAGGTGCGCGCGCAGCGCCGACGGCATGGCGCGCGGCTCGATGAAAAAGGAAAAAAAAAAAAAAAAAAAAAAAAAAAAAAAAAAAAAGAGAGAAAGGGAGAAAAGGAGGAGAGAGGAAAGAAAAAAAAGAGGGGGAAGAGAGGGGGGGGAAGAAGAACGGCGAGGAGAGGGAGAAGGGAGGGGGGGGGAAAGAGGGGGGGCGGAGGAAAAAAAGAGCGCGGAAAAAAGCACAACGGGAAGCAGCGCGCGGAGAGGAGCACAAGCGACAGAAGAGAGGCAAAAAAAACAGAGGAAGCAGCAGAGAGAGAGAAGCAGCAGCAAGAGAGAGCGGAGGTAGAGGAAAGGAGAGGGGAAGAGAGAAGAAAAGAAAAGAGAAGGAAAGGAAATAGAGAAAAGAAGGGAGGAGCAAGAGAAAGATGAGGGAAGTGAAAGGCGAGAAGGGTCACAGCGGCTGGGTAAGGTAAAGGGGAGAGGGAGAGGAGAGGAGAAGACAGAGGAAGAGAAGTGCAAGGTGAAGGGAAAGCGCGAAGAGGTAGAGGTAATAGGACCACAAGGGAAAGAGGCGGGTAGGTGGAGAGGAGGAGCTAGCGCAGTAACGGGGAGGAAGGAGAAGCAGCAGAGAGTAGTAGGTGGAGGAAGGTACAGAGTAGATGATATGTGGTAGGAGAACAAAAAGTAGAGATAAAAAAGGAGCTAGTAGATAGACTAGCGTAGAGAAGAGAAGAGAGAGAAGAAAGAAAGAGAAGGAAAGAGATAGATAATAAAAGGAGAAAGGAAAAATAAGAAAAAAGGTAAAAAAGAAAAAGAAAAGAAAGAGAGAAGAAAGAAAAAAAAAAAAAAAAAAAAAAAAAAAAAAAAAAAAAAAAAAAAAAAAAGAAAAAAAAAAAAAAAAAAAAAAAAAAAAAAAAAAAAAACGGGAGGCGATCACCCCGTCGGCCCGCAGGGCGGCGAACGCCTGCCGGACGGTACCGCGGGACACCGAGTAGCGTTCGGCCAGGTCACTCTCCGAGGGGAGGCGCGTCCCCGGGGGGTAGGTGCCCGCCGCGATAGCCGCCCGGAGATCATCGGCGACCTTGCGGTACAGCGACGTCGTGCCCGGGGTTTCTCCCACAGTCGATCAGGTTATCCGGCGGGCATCCTTGGGGCATGGGGCCGGCCTGGCCGTGGAAACTGGCGTGCCGTGCGGGCCAGCATGGCCGTGAGAGCCGGCCTGGCGGTGGGGGCCAGTGTGGCCCTGAGGGCTGTCCCGCACCGGGTCACCGGCCGCCTCGGGGATCGCTTCCGCCTCGGCGGGCACGGCCGGAGCGTCCGGCACCGGAACGCTCTCGGTGATGGCATCGGGGCCGAACCGGGCCTGGAGCAGGCGGGCGAACCGGTGGCCGACGCGCTGCATCGGGGACTCGACGAAGTGGTAGGTGAGCGCCGAGCAGGCCAGCACGACCGCCACGATGCCCGCGGCCAGCAGAACCTGGATCGGGAACGGGTGGGGCCGGCGGAAGACGGAGAAGGACCGGTAGGCGTTCAGCACGATCGGGTGCAGCATGTAGACCGAATAGCTGACCAGGCCCAGCCAGGCCAGCGCGCGCGGGACCGTCCGGTGCCGGAGCGCCATGCCCACTGCGAACGTCCCGCCCGCCAGTACCAGGCAGCTGATCCACTGCAGGTCGAACTGCCGCTGGTCGGCCGCGTTCATGTGCCACATCATGCTGTGCCAGACTCCGGCCGCAATGGCCAGCGCGAACACCACGACCGCGATGACCGCCGCCTTGACGCGCCCGAATTCGCCCCGTTCGGCGCGGTAGAGCATGGTGCCGGTGAACATCAGCGCGAGGATCGTCAGCCCGCTCCAGTTGTACGGGTAGCTCGTGTTGAACAGGAGCAGCGTCAGCCCGGTCGCGGCGGCCAGGGCACCGCCCACCGCGCGCGGTGCCCGGCGCCCGCTGATCGCGAGCGCGAGGCCAATCAACAGCAACATGTCGGCCGCGATCGCCACCCGGCGGTTGCCGATGGCGTGGCTCAGGCCCGATATCGGCAGGATACCGCCGAGCGCGACGGCCCCGATGGCCGCGGTCAGCGCGTAGCCGGCGCTGTGCCGGTGCACCCGGAAGGTGAACAGCGCCGACAGAAGGAGGTAGAAGACCATCTCGAAGGACAGGGTCCATATGACGTTCGGCACGTTGGCACCGTCGATCATGTTGGACATCATGAACGGCAGTGAGTACACCCAGGTCCTGGGCTGGGTGTCCGCGCCGTGGATCGGGCCGAAGCCGGTCTTCCAGGCCAGGAGCGAGACCGCGATCCCCACGATGTACAGCGGGTAGAGGCGGAACGCCCGGCTCACCCAGAAGCCGCGGACACTGCCCCTGCGTTCCAGCGACGCCGGGATGATGTACCCGCTGACCAGGAAGAACACGAAAACGCCGTACTGGCCGCCGTTGAACCACACGTACAGGTCGCTGCGGACGTGCTGCAGCACCAGCGTGCTCATGTGATCGAACACCACGCACAGGGCGGCGAACCCGCGCAGCGCGTCAAGCCATGCCAGCCGCCGCCCCTTGGCCGCTGCGGGCGCGGACTCGGAAGGCGTCGGCTCGGTCACCAACTGCGCGGGGGCACTGGACACGGCAACCGACGGTACCCGAAAACGGAGCACCAAAAGCCCAAAAGGGGCGCTTCCGCCGGAGTCGGCCCAGCAGCGGCCGCTAAGTCGCTGGTGAGGCGGGGGACGTGTCGCCGGGCGGGGCCCTGTCCGTGTCGCCGATGGTGGTGGGGGTCGTGCCGCCGGGCGAGGCGGGAGCCGGGGCCGGGGCGGGAGCCGCGTCGCCGGGCGGGGCCGGGGCGGCGCGGCGGGCACGGCGCGTGCGCTTGGCCTGGGCGGCGGTGTGGGTTCGCTCCAGCGAGGCCTCCGTCGTCGGCAGGTCACGCTGAGCCAGCACGACAAAGAGGCAGTCGACCACGGTGAGCTGGGCGATGCGGCTCGTCATGGCGCCGGACCGGAACGCCGTTTCCCGCGCCGCCGTGAGCAGAGAGAAGTCCGCGACTTCGGTGATCGGCGACCACGGGAAGTTCGTCACCGCGACCGTCGTGGCCCCGTTGCGGCGTGCCTCGCGCAGGGCGTCGATCGTGTCGACGGTCGTCCCGGTGTGCGACAGGCCCACGGCTACGTCGCCTGCCCCGCGCAGCACCGCGGACGTGATGGCCATGTGCGGATCGGGCCACGCGAACGCCGGGCGGCCGATGCGCTGAAGTTTCTGCTGCAGGTCGAGCGCGACGAAGCCGCTGGCGCCCACGCCGTAGATGTCGATGCGGTTCGCCGTGGCCAGCAAGTTGACCACGTCGACAAGGGCGTTGACGTCGAGGTGGTTGGCTGTCTCGGTGACGGCCATGGCGTCCGCGTAGGCGATCTTCTTGGCGATCAGGGCGGCGTCGTCTCCGGGGCTGATGTCGTGGGACGCCGCCGCGACCGCGCTGGCGTCGCCGTGCGCGACCGCCGCGGCCAGCCCCAGCCGCAACTCCGGGTAGCCGCGCAGCCCGACCGCCCGGCAGAACCGCACCACGGTCGTGGCCGAGGTCCCGCAGGATCGGGAAAGTTCCGAGATAGACCGGCGCGCGGCGCCGCCCGGGTCGTCCAGGACCGCCTGCGCCACCCGCTGCTCGACGGGCGCGAGATTCGGCAGCAGCGAGCGAATGGTCACAAGAATGCCGGTGTCCATGCGGGGCTCGTCGGGCTCGGGACGGGGGTCGTCCGGGTCGGAGCGGGGCTGGTCCGTCCGCCCCACCAGATCGCTGGCGTCGGAGTGCGGGCCGCTGGCGTCGTCAGCTTCTGGCTGTGTCATCAGCTTCTCCACATGACCGCTGCGGCCGGCCCCGGTAGCGGCTCCAATCGCGTAAGCGCTTGCCCGCGCCGGTGCCGTTTTCGTTGAAAATTCACGTAGATGGCTGTGCAAATGCACAGTGCATTATGACTCATTACAGATGGCCCGCAGGAGACCAGGTTAGCTGGCTCCGTGACGATCCGACCGAATGGAGGCCACTCATGTCCAACAGTCCGTGCAGCGATCATCACTTGCTTCACTAACCGTCAGGTCGCGCTGATACCAGGTGCCTGGCTTACCGCCGAGGTCGGCCGGGTCGGCCGGGCCAACCGGGACGAATCCGGCCTTGGTCAGCACCTTCTGGGACGCGGCATTGTCGCGGGCGGTGCCCGCCCGCAGTGTGCGCAGTCCGTGCCGCGCCGCCGCCAGCCGGCACAACTCCCGCACGGTCGTGGTCGCCACGCCGCGGCCGGCGACGTGCTGGGCGACCCGGTAGCCGAGTTCGGCGGTGCCGTCCTCAAAGTCGTACAGGTTGAACCGGCCCAGGACCGAGCCATCCTCGGCGATGAGCACGTAGAAGGCGCAGATGCCGGCCTCCTGCTCAGCCAGCAAGGCGCTGTGCCGCTCGGTGAACTGGTCGAAGAACTCGTCGCCGCGGTCGGAGACGGAGGCGGCGAAATAGGGGCGGTTCGCCAGCTCGAAGGCCAGGACCGCCGGGGCATGGCCAGCATGCAGCCGCTGCAGCTCGGGCACTGCCCAAATCTACCCAGCTGGTGCGCTGAAGGCCACCTGAGTTTCCGCTGGGCCAGGCTGGCCGTGGCGCAACGCTAACTTCGCCCCGTCAGCGCGGAGCGGCGCGAGGGCGCGGGAGGCGTCGGGCCGGTGGCCGGGGCCGCTGGCGGGCAGCCCCGGCCACCGGGGTCGGACCGTGGCCCAATACGGGCGGGTATGGCCACGGCCTTCCGCCTCGGGACAGCGGGCTGGATATGTACGAGCCGCCCCGAGAGGTCCAGGTGGCGGTAACGGGTGTTACGCCTTTCCTTCTACTACGGGCGGAAGTCCGCGGCCGGACGGGTGGCGGCGGCTACGTAAGACTTCGGTAAGGATTCCGGTGGGAACGTCGCACGATCAGGAGGCGCTGGCCTCGGGGCGGCCGGCCGGGCGGGTGAAGTGGTGGCCGCTCAGGGTGAGGTAACCCGTGGGGACGGCCACGGGAGCGATGGCCGGGCGCGGCCCGGGGACCGGATGGGAGGCCCCGGCGACTTCGGCCCATACGGTCCGGCCGCGGGCGTCGCCGCGGACACCGCAGCTCCCGGAGAGGGCGCGGACGATGATCAGGCCCCGGCCGCAGTCGCTCATCGGGTCATCGGTGACCTGTGGCCCGCACGGGGCACCCTCGTCCGTCACGTCGATCCGGGCCACCGCGCCCCGGCGGGCCACCTCAACCGTGAACCAGCCGCCCTGCCCGCTGGAGGTGTGCTGGATCGCGTTCGTCCCGAGCTCCACCGCCACGGAGATGAGGTCGTCGCGGGCGGGACCGTCCGGCAGCAGGGCGGTCAGCCAGCGCCGGAGTTGCCGCAGTTCGCTCTCCTGACCGCGGAAGAGCCGTTGCCACCGGCCAGAACTGTCCGGACGTGGTGTTTCGCCGGCCTGTGCATCATGATGCGCGGAGCCGCGTGCGTGAATCATTCGTCACCCCTTACGGCAAAGACCCGCATGGACCGGAGGCAGAGCTAACCGCGCCTTCAGGCACTTCGTGTTCATCTATATCCCCAGTATGGATTCGTATACAAGGTGCCTGCAAGTGCTTCACGCGCACTTGCGTAAAAATTGGCACTTGCGCGGTGGATTTGTCTCGCATACGCCTTAATGACCAGAACTGTCCGCTGACCTTGCTACACCTACCAAACAAGGTGGTTCAGGGATGCGCGAACGTCTCCCGGTATTAGCCGCCGACGGATGCCCAGACGCAAGTGTCTGGTGTGAAATTGCGTGGCGGCAAACATGCCCGGCATACCCCGGTCCTGGGGCGAAGGGCACCGCCGGAACACCCCCGTGGCTTCCTCCGGAAGACCGCCGTCAGCACGGCCGGGTTAGCCGCACGCGCCGGTTAGTTCCGCCGACCGCTCAGTTCGGATGGAGTGCTGCGCTACGCGCGGCGGCCGGGACCGGCCGCAGCCGGAACGACCAGGACCGCGATCGGCCTGCGGCAGTGCGGGCAGGCTTCCATGGCGACCAGCGAGCCAGCCGGGTCCCGGCCCGTGTCATCGGCGGAGACCGGGGCAGCGGCCGGCCGGACGGCCTGGAGCCGGGCCGACGCGTCCTGGTCGCGGGCCAGTTCCGCCGTACTGCGGGCGCGCTGGCGCATGATGGCAGCGGCTGTTTCGATCCGGTCATACGACGCCACCAGGCGGCTGTCCGCCTTGAGCAGCTCATCGCAGCGCAGCCAGAACTCCCGCCGGAGCCGGTGACGGCCCAGCTCGGCGTCTGACAGGGTGCTGCGTGAGTAGCCGGTCAGCGGGGCCAGCTCCCACTGGCTCAGACCAGCCCGGTTCCGCATGGCCGCTAGCTGCTGGCCCAGTGCCCGCCGCATCTGCGCTACCGTCTCTGCGTCGCCGGGCGCATCCGGTCCGGGCATGTCAGCTCCCTACCGGATTCGTCATGGACGCGATGTTGAATCGCTGCTCGAGCTGGCCGAAGCTCTGCATCAGGTCGGGAACCCGCTGCAGGTGGACCGCGCTGACCCGGGTCGGGAAATTCCCCCATGCTGCGCGACGTATAGCCCGGCCGACGAGGCCGTGGGCACGGTGGCAATGGTCAGATTGGTCTTTTCAAGCGAGGGTGATCCTGTCGCCGCTGCGCGGGATCCGCATCCCGCGCTCACCAGGGCAACCAGGACGGTGATCGATACGGCCATATGACGGTATCTAGGCTGCTTCATCAACACCCGCGACAACGTAGACATGAGAGAAACAATTAACTGCCGACACAAATGTCGGAAACCGCCGACACGAAGTTCGGCAGAAAGAATTATCAGTGAAAGTTGCTGATGAAATTTAAAATGCACAGGGGCGCGCTTACTAAAGCGCCGGAGAGGTATCATTGCCCCTGCTGTAATTGGTGTTACCCGGGCTGCGGATCACCGCGCCCATTCCCGCCAAAGACGAACGCCGCAGGCTCGATATAGGGCGTGCCTAGCCGTCCGGACTGCCCGCCGGCGACGCGGCGGCGACGATGATGACGGCGACCGGCTGGTGGCAGTGCGGGCACCGCTCCGTCACGGCCGGCGGTGACGGGACCGCTTCGCCCTCTGGCCGGGCGGCTGCGTCCGGGTGGGCCGCGGCCCCGGAGGAAGCATGGGCCGCTGTAGCGGAACCGACTGGAGCAGGACCGCCCAGGACAGGACCGCCCAGGACAGGACCGCCTGGAGCGACGCCCAGGCCCGCACCGCCCAGGCCCTCAGTGCTGGAGGCGGGGAGCAACGCCTGGAGCCGTCGCGATGCCTTTTCCTCCCGAACGGCCTGCGCCTGGATGCGCGCGGACCGGCGCACGGCCGTGGCGAGCGCCTCGATGCGGTCATAGGCCGCTGTCAGTACACCTTCTGACATCAGCGCCTCGTCACAACGCTGCCAGAACCCTCGTCGCAGCCGGTGCCGGCCGAGTTCCGCGTCCGACAGCGTGCTGCGCGAGTATCCCGTTAACGGCGCGAACTCCCACTGGCTGAAGCCCGACCGGCTCCGCAGCGCGGCAAGCCGCCGGCCCAGGGCGCGGCGCTGCTCCCATACCCGTTCGGCATGGGAGCATCCGGAATCCGTGCTCCGCCCCGGCTCCGCCCCCCGCCCCGGAGCCGTGCCCTGCCCCAGATTGGTGTCCCGCCCGGAATCTGCCTCTCGTCCGGAATCGCCCGCCGGGGGCGGGGCATCGGATGCGGCCGCGCGAGTCACGGTGGACCTCCCCTCCGTTTTGCGCCAGGCGTCGGGCGGCACAGCGTGGGGGACGTGTGATGACCTGCCTGCAAGGGTGTTCGAGCGCGGCAAGGTCATAGTGCCTCCGGTTGGATGTGCGCGACGCGAGTGCCCAGCGCTAAGATGGCATATGAGTAATTGGTGCGTCACTCCCCGTTTGGGGAGATTTCTGCTCTCTACGCCGTTTCGGCGGTCCCGATACGCCCCGACCCAGGCCCAAGGGCCGCTCCGGATGCTTGAGGAATAGGTCGGAATAGAAGAACAGTGCAAGCTCGTCACTGTCAGTTGCAGGGCAAGTCTCATGCAAGTTGCATAGCAAGACATCCGTCAGCTGACGGATATCTGAACCCGGGCCAAAGGGATATCTGAGACCGGGCCAAAGGGGTTATTCCGCTGCGTGGGCGAACTGGCCGCCGGCGAGCGTCAGGTCGACCTGGGTGCTGCCGATGTCACCGGGCGGGATGGTGAGGATGTCACGGTCGAGCACCGCGATATCGGCCAGGTGGCCGGGCCGCAGCGAACCGAGGTCCGCCTCGCGGTGGTTGACGTAGGCGACGCCCGCGGTGAACGCGGTGAGGGCCCGCGCGACGGGAATGGCCTCCTCCGGCAGGAACGGCCGGTCCGTTTCGGCCGTGCCCGGCTGGCCAAGCTGGCCGGACAGCCGCCGGTTGACCGCGACGTGGATCTGCTGCAGCGGGTCGGCGCTCGACACCGGCCAGTCGCTGCCGAACGCCATCCGGGTGCCGCGGCGGGCGAGCGTGCCGATCCGGTACTGCCAGGTGGCGCGTTCCCGGCCGACGATCGGCAGCGTCAGGTCGTCCATCTGCGGATCGTGGCACGCCCACAAGGGCTGGAAGTTGGCCACCGCGTCCAGGTCGCGGAACCGGTCCAGATCGTCTGGTCGGATGAACTGGAGGTGGGCCAGGTGGTGCCGCAGGTCGGCGGGCCGGCCGCCCACGCTGGCCAGCGCGTCGAGGGCCACGTGCACGGCCCGGTCCCCGAGCGCGTGAAAGTGAACCTGGAACCCCTCCCGGCTGAGCAGGCGGACGGCTTCGGCGACTTCGTCCGGCCGCACGAACAGGCTGCCGCGGTGGGAGTCCCCGTGCTCTTGCCCGGCCGGGCGGCCGTCGTAGGGCTCGGTCATCGCCGCGGTCCGCGTCTCGCACACCCCGTCCATCATGATCTTGACCGAGGTGGCACGGAACCGCCCCGACGCCGCGTGCTCACGCCGGCCGAGCAGATCGGCGATCTGGCCGGCGCCGCGGGTCCGGTCCCACCACAGGGCCCCATTGACGTGCGCGGTCAGCCAGCCTTCGGCCGCGGCGGCGCGGTAGGTGGCGTAGACGTCGGGCATGCCGATGTCCGGGGCTTCGCCAACGATGGCGTCCTGCCAGTGCGTGATGCCGAGCGCGTGCAGGTGGGCCTGGCCCGCGCGGAGCCCGGCGGCCAGATCGGCGGCCGCCGGGGGCGGGAGCACGCGCGAGACGAGGCGCATCGCGCCGTCGTGCAGCGCGCCGGACGGCTCACCCCGCTCGTCGCGCTCGATCCGGCCGTCGCCGGGGTCCGGTGTGTCCCGGGTGATCCCGGCCCGGGCGAGCGCTGCTTGGCTGACCCAGGCGCTGTGATGGTCGCGATTCGGCAGGAATACGGGACGGCCGGGGGCCACCTCCGCCAGGTCGGCGGCGGATGGGATACCGCCCGGGAACGCCTCCAAGGACCAGCCCCCGCCGAGCACCCAGTCGTCGGGTCCGAGAGTGCGGGCGTATTCGGCGATGATGCCGAGGTATTCGGGGCGGCTGCGCGGGCCGGCGAGATTGCAGCGGAGGCTCTCGAGGCCGCCACCAACGGGATGGACGTGCGCGTCGCCAAACGCCGGGATGGCCAGGCGTCCCTTCAGGTCGATCACGTGCGCCCGGGGGCCAGCCATGGCGCGTGCGTCGGCGGATCGGGTCACCGCGGAGATCCGCCCGTCCGCCACGACGATCGCATCGCAGCCCGCGCCCGCGCCGTCCGCGGACCACAACCGCCCATTCACCAATACCAGTGTTCCCGCCATCCCGCCCCCTCCCTTCCAGGTCCACCGGGCCCGGAATGTGTGCAGGATAAGCTGACGCGGAATCCAGCGGAAGGGAAAGGCGGCATGGGCACGTGCGCGGTCAGGGCCCACACGCCTGCCCAACCGGCGCGAGCAGGCTCCTCGGCCTCGACTTCGGGGCGGAGCCAGCAGGGGAACCCGGGCGCGGTTTACTCCCGGCGCAGCACGACGATCATGCGCCAGGCTGACGGGGCCGACAGGGAGACCTCGTCCGCGAAGTCGCCGTAGCACCCGGCCACCGTGAAGCTGCCCGCCAGCCGGACGGCCGCGGTGACCTCGGTGCCGGTCCAGAACCGGTTTGGCACCACGTCGGTGAGCGTCCGGGAGCCCCTCGCGTCGCGCACCGTCACCAGTACGTGCTCCCTGGTCACCTGGGTCACGGGGTCGATCGCGTCGTCGGCGCCGCCCCAGCGCACGTGCACGTGCCGGCCGCCGAGGTCGGTGTCCCACTCGGAACTGGTCCGCGGCACGATGGTCAGGATGTCCGCCGGGTGCGCGAGCTCCATGATGTAGAGGCCGCCGGGCGCGGTGTGCGCAGCCGCCGCCCGCAGGTGCGCCACCAGGTCATCGAGGTTCATCAGGTGGCATACCGAGTTCAGCATCGTGATGACCAGGCCGAACTGGCGACCGAGGGCGAAGTCGCGCATGTCGGCGCGCACGACACCCAGCTCCAGCCCTTCCCGCTGCGCCTTGTCCCGGGCCCGGGCGCACATCGCCGGGTTCAGGTCCAGGGCGACCACGCTGACGCCGCGCCGGGCCAGCTCGAGGGCGTGCTCCGCGGGACCGGCCGCGAGCTCGAGCACGGATCCGGGACCCTGCCCGCCCGCTGAATCGCCCCCGTCCTGCGAGCCCTCTGAGCCCTCTGAACCCTCCGAGGCCAGCGGAGCGTGCCGCACGAACCAGCGCTCCAGGGCGTCGACCTCACCGCGGACGTCGCGGTACGCACAGGCGAGCTCGTACATCTCCGGCTCGTCGTAGATTCCCGTCACCCGGTCATTGTGCCGGATACCCGCGATACGACTGGAATCCCCGTCTAGCCGCCCGGGGTGTTCCTGCGGCAAACTGGCCGCATGATGACCGAGGCCCAGGCCCTGAACGCGCTGGCCAGAGAGGACCCGGAGGCGGCGGACGAGGCGAAGGCCGCGCTCAGCTGGCTCACCAACGGCGCCGGGCTGGAGACCGTTTCCCAGCTCAAGCTGCAGGAATTCGTCTGGTACGCCCTCCCGGTCAAATGGCCGATGACGACGGGCGAGCTCATCGCGGTGACCCGGGCCCTCGGCCGGCTGTTCTCCATGCTCGGTATGGAGCGTTACGCCGAGGTCTGCATGTGCCCGGGCACCGAAAAGATCCTCACCGCCTACGGCGACGGACACGAGATGGGCATCGCCGCGTACGCGGAGGCCGTGGAGAACTCCAGCACCGCACCGTCCGACACCGGCCTGTTGGCCTGGGGATCGGTCATGGGCCCGGACGAGCGGGCCGCCTACGACGCCTGCGCCGCCGCCGTCGAGCTCGCAATCGCCTCGGGTGAGCTGCCGGCCGGGAGCCGCGGCTGGCGGGCCAAGCGCACCGCGCTGATCGACCGGTGGCTCACGGCCCAACCGCCGGCCCGGGACGGGCAGGCCGACTGGAACGACCTGGCGCGCGGGCACCCGGCGGGCGGACGGCCGACCGGTGAGGGCCGCAGCCAGCCAGGACGGCACCGCTCGGGCGCCCACCACGCGCCCGGGGTCAGCGGGACGTGGCTGGCCCGGATTCATACCGAACGGATGGATGCGTGGGCGAACAGCCGCCCGGGCGAGCGTTCCCGGCTGGCGGCCGCCGTGCTGCCCCGGCTGCTGGAGGCGACGGGCGCGCCGGACGGCGCGCTGCCGACCCTCGGCTGGCTGCTCGGGCAGGCGGACCGGGGCCTGCGGCTGACCGCCCGGCACTACATCGCGCCCGCGCTGGTCACCGAGGCCGTGAACATGTTCGGCTGGCGGGAGCAGCTGGCCGGCGCGCTGAAACAGGAACTCGACGTGTTCCCGCTGCACACCCTGCGCGGGCTGGCCCAGGGCGAGATGGGCGCGATCCGCCGCAGCGGCACCAGCCTGGTACTGAGCCGGACGGGACGCCTGATGACCGAGGACCGCGAGGCCCGGTGGCGGATCGGCACCGCCGCCCTGGTCGGCGCCGACGACGGCGCGCGACCGGACTTCGCGGTGGCCGTCCGCGAGGCCGGACTGCTATTCCTGCTGGTCAGCGGGCCAGCCGGATACGAGGAGCTGACCCGGCACCTGACCCGGATCCACACCGAGGAAGGCTGGATCTCGCACGGAGGGGTCAGTGACGCGGTGCGCCAGGAGATCCACGGGCTCCGGCACCGGCTGTGGGCGCTGCACCTCCTCTACACCGGGCGCGCCTCCCGGGAGCCGCTCACGCTCACCGAGACCGGCGTGCAGGCGGCGCTGGCCGCGCTGCGGGCCCGGGCCCGCGGGCCCCGGCACCACGTCGGCCTCGGGTAACCCCGCTCAGGACAAAAGACCGCCGCGCAGCGGCGGGTACCCGCAGTAGTTCTCGGCCAGCGTCGTGGCCGCGGCGCATCGGGGTGACCGGCTACTCCAGGATCGGGCCCTCCTTGAGCTCCCACCCGGGCACCTGGAGGCGGCACCGCAGCTCGGCCCAGATCCGGTCGTCCGGCCAGTCGCCGGTATCCGCGTCCGGCGGCACCCGCAGGCACGGCCGGCTGACCGCAGGGCTCCGCGTGCGTTCTACGCACGAAGGTTCTGCTGGCGAACATAGGGGGAAGGGTTAACGCTGTCAAAGGACTGGCCGGGAGATTTCCCTCACCGGGGCCCGGCGCGTATGTTCATTCTGCTGTGCGCTACGCGCACACGGCTGCGAAGACCCTGCGCACGTCCGCTCGATCCGCTCGCGCGGGCGGTCCTTCATGGTCAGGAGTCCTCCGTTGAGCGATGACGGCGTTCGCGACGCAGACTTCATCCAGTCCCTGGAGCGTGGCCTGTCCGTGATCCGCGCCTTCGACGCGGAACACCATGACCGTCGCCATCAGCGTCGGCACCCGGTTCCCCGCCTACGCGACCTCGATGGGCCGGGTGCTGCTGGCCGACAAGTCACCCGACTGGCTGGACACGTACCTGTCGTCGGTCACCCTGCTGCCGCTAACCCCGCACACCATGGCTGACCCAGCGGCGCTGCGGGCCGAGCTGGCCCGGATCCGCTCGCAAGGCTGGGCCATGGTGGACCAGGAACTGGAGGAGGGGCTCCGGTCGGTCGCGGCGCCGATCCGCGACGGCGAGGGCCGGGCGATCGCAGCGGTCAATGTCTCCACGCACGCCGGGCGGCGCAGCGTGGCCGACGTCATCGACGGCCTGCTCGAACCGCTGCTGCGGACGGCGCGCGAGATAGAAGCCGACCTGCACCAGTCGGCGGCGCCCTCGGGCGCGCGCCGGGCGCCGTGACCTCCGCCCGGCGCTGTCTTGCGGGCGGCCTGCCACACTTGACCCGTGCAGACTCTGGTTATCGATCACCCGCTGGTCACTCACAAGCTCACGGCGCTGCGGGACAAGGGCACCGAGACCGCGACCTTCCGGCGGCTCACGGACGAGCTTGTCACCCTGCTCGCCTACGAGGCGACCCGGGAGATCCGCGTCCAGCCGGTCACCGTGCAGACCCCGCTCGGCGACGCGGCCGGGGTCAAGCTGGGCAGCCCGCCCCCGCTGATAGTGCCCGTGCTGCGGGCCGGCATCGGCATGCTCGACGGCATGATCCGGCTGCTGCCGATGGCCGACGTCGGCTTCGTGGGGCTCGTCCGCGACGAGGAGTCGCTGGTCGCGTCCACCTACGCCGATCGGCTGCCCGCGGACCTCACCGGCCGCGAGGCGTTCGTGCTGGACCCCATGCTCGCCACCGGCGGGACGCTGCAGACCGTGATCGCCATGCTGGTCGAGCGGGGGGTCACCTCCGTCACGACGGTGGCCCTGCTCGCGGCGCCCGAAGGACTGAAGCGCCTGGAGGAGGCCTTCTCCAGCCAGCACCAGGCGGGGCAGCCGGTCGTCCGCGTGGTCACCGCCGCGGTGGACGACCGGCTGGACTCGCGCGGGTACATCTACCCGGGCCTGGGCGACGCCGGCGACCGGCTGTTCGGTGAGGTCTAACTGCGCTGGCCCGGGGGGCGACCCCCCGGAGCCCCCCGCTGAGCTCCGCGCCCCGCGGTGGTACTTCGCCGACACAACCGGCGCTCGCCGGGCCTGAAGGCCCGGACTCGCTGGCCGGTTACGAGCGTCTCACCCTAGCCCGCTGGGGTCCTCGCCGATAGCACCGGCCGCTCACCCAGGCCTTCGGCCTGGGGTCGCTGGGCCATTAGATTCCCAGGAGGGTCTCCAGGCCTAGGGTCAAGCCCGGGGGGAGCGAGCCGATCTGGCGGACGGCGAGCAGGACGCCGGGCATGAACGACGCGCGGTCCAGGGAGTCGTGCCGGATGGTCAGCGTCTCGCCGTGCCCGCCGAGCAGCACCTCCTGGTGCGCCACCAGGCCAGCCAGCCGGACCGCGTGCACGTGCACGCCGTCGACGACCGCGCCGCGCGCGCCCGGCAGGGAGGAAGCGGTCACGTCGGGCGGCGCGCCGAGGCCGGCGGCGCGCCGGGCCTCGCTGATCATGGCGGCGGTCCGCAGCGCGGTGCCCGACGGCGCGTCGGCCTTGCCCGGGTGGTGCAACTCGATGACCTCGGCGGAGTCGAAGAAGCGCGCGGCCTGGGCGGCGAAGCGCATCATCAGGACGGCACCGACGGAGAAGTTCGGCGCGATGAGCACCCGCGCGGCCGGGGCCTCGTCCAGCCACTGGCGTACCTGGTCCAGCCGGTCCTCATTGAAGCCGGACGTGCCGACCACGGTGTCGAGCTCGTGCTCGATGCACCAGTGCAGGTTGTGCATGACCACGCCCGGGTGGGTGAAGTCGACGACCACGTCGCAGCGGGTCAGCACGTCCAGCGCGTCGCCCTCGTCCACGTCTGCGGCGATCGCGAGACCCTTGGTCCCGGCGACGACCTGGCAGACCTCGCTCCCCATCCGGCCGCGTGAGCCGAGCACACCCACCCTGATCATGACGCTCACTCTCTCCCGGGATCAGCCACTGCTCCTATAGCTACCACCGATCCGGCCGCCCGGCGCGGAGAAGACCCGGGGCGCGGCCACCCGAGGGTCCACGGTGGCGCGATGGCCAGGAGAACGTCTTCACGCGCGGAGACTGTGCGGGGATGGTCGAGCTTTAAACAAAGGCTCACCCTCAAGAAAGAACAAAGTCAAAACCAAAATCAAGGTCAAAGATCAAGACCCGCACAAACCAGGGGCCGAGGTCAGCGGAGGGCGTTGGCGAAGGGACTTCCGTCGTCGAACGGGCCGACGATGGCCAGCGCCTTGGGCCGGCCCAAAACCTCGGCGGCGACCGCCCGCACGTCGTCGTGGCTGACCGCCTCGATGGCCGCGAGCGTCTCCTCGACCGGCTCCAGCCTCGGGTAGACCAGCTCGGACTTGCCAAGCCGGCTCATCCGCGAGGACGGATCCTCCAGGCCGAGCACGATCGAGCCGCGCATCTGGCCCTTGCCGCGGTCCAGTTCGGCGTCGGTCAGGCCGCCGGACAAGAGCTTGTCCACCTCGCTGATGCAGATGGCCAGCACCTCGTCGGCCTTGGACGGCAGGCAGCCGACGTAGATGCCCCACATGCCAGTGTCGGCGTGCTGGGCCGCGAAGCTGTAGACCGAGTAGGCCAGGCCACGCTTCTCCCGGATCTCCTGGAAGAGCCGGGAGGACATCCCACCGCCGAGAGCCGCGTTCAGGACACCGAGGGCGTACCGGCGGTCATCGTTGCGGGACAGCCCCTCGCAGCCGAGCACCAGGTTGGCCTGCTCGATCCCGCGGGATACAAGCCGCAGGCCGGTACCCGTGCTGCGCCCCGGCCGGGCGTACTCGCCGCTGAGCCGGGGCGGAGCGGGCTCGACGTCCCCGTGGAGGGCCGGGCCGAAGCTCTGCCGGACCTGCTCCACCAGATCCTCGTGGTCCACGCTGCCCGCCGCGGCCACGACCAGGTGCTCCGGGCTGTACTTGGCCCGGTAGTGCTCGTGGATCTGGTCGCGGGTGATCGCGTTGATCGACTCGACGGTCCCGAGGACCGGGCGGCCCAGTGGGGTCTCGCCGAACAGGTGCGCGGCAAACGCCTCGTGCACCGTGTCCGTCGGATCGTCGTCGTTCATGGCGATCTCTTCGAGCACGACGCCCCGCTCGGCGTCCACGTCCTGCGCGGTGATCAGCGACTCGGTCACCATGTCCGACAGGATGTCAGCGGCCAGCGGCAGGTCGGCGTCGAGCACCCGCGCGTAGTAGCAGGTGTACTCCTTCGTGGTGAAGGCGTTCATCTCGCCGCCGGCCGCGTCCATCTCCGAGGAGATCTCCATCGCGGTGCGCCGCTTGGTGCCCTTGAAAAGCAGATGCTCCAGGTAGTGCGTGGCGCCCTCGTGCCGGACGTCCTCGTCCCGGGACCCGACGCCGACCCAGATGCCGAGCGCGACAGACCGCACCGCCGGCAGGGACTCCGTGACGACACGGAGCCCGCCGGGCAGTACGGTCTGGCGCACGGGCACGCCGTTGGAGGGCACGCCGTCGGCGGGGACGCCGGCCCCCGTGCCAGTGCCGCCTACTGGGCCGCTCACTGGTCGCGGTGCCCTCGGCTGCGCTGCCGGGTCCGGTGCGCGCCGTCGCGGTCACCGCGGTCACCGCGGTCACGGTCCCGCGGTCCCCGGTCACCGTCGCCGCCGCCGGGCCCGGACAGGTCCTCGCCGGCCGCCTCACGCTCGACGACCTCGACCGGAACCAGCGAAAGCTTGCCCCGGTCGTCGATCTCGCGGATCTCGACCTGGATCTTGTCGCCGACCTTGATGACGTCGTCGATGTTCTCAATCCGACGGCCGCCGTGCAGCTTGCGGATCTGCGTGATGTGCAGCAGGCCGTCCTTGCCGGGCAGCAGCGAGACGAAGGCGCCGAACGTGGTGGTCTTCACCACCGTGCCGAGGAACCGCTCACCGATCTCGGGCATGTGCGGGTTCGCGATCGCATTGATGGCGTTGCGCGCCGCCTCCGCAGACGGCCCGTCGGTGGCGCCGACGTAGATCGTGCCGTCGTCCTCGATCGTGATCTCGGCGCCGGTGTCGTCCTGGATCGAGTTGATCATTTTGCCCTTCGGGCCGATGACCTCACCGATCTTGTCCACCGGGACCTTGATCGTGATGATCCGCGGGGCGTACGGGCTCATCTCGGCGGGGGCGGAGATGGCGCCACGCATCACGTCGAGGATGGTCAGCCGGGCCGCGTGTGCCTGGGTGAGAGCCGCGGCCAGCACCGAGGCGGGGATGCCGTCCAGCTTGGTGTCCAGCTGCAGCGCGGTGATCAGGTCCTGCGTCCCGGCGACCTTGAAGTCCATGTCGCCGAACGCATCCTCGGCGCCGAGGATGTCGGTGAGCGTGACGTACTCGCCGCCCTCGTAGATGAGGCCCATCGCGATGCCGGCCACCATGTCCTTCAGCGGCACGCCCGCGTCCAGCAGCGACATCGTGGACGCGCAGACGGAGCCCATCGAGGTGGAGCCGTTGGAGCCGACCGCCTCCGACACCTGGCGGATGGCGTACGGGAACTCCTCACGCGGCGGAAGAACCGGCAGCAGGGCCCGCTCGGCCAGCGCGCCGTGACCGATCTCGCGGCGCTTAGGCGAGCCGACCCGGCCGGTCTCCCCCGTCGAGTACGGCGGCATGTTGTAGTTGTGCATGTAGCGCTTGGTGCGCTCGGGGTTCAGGGTGTCGATCATCTGCTCCATGCGGAGCATGTTCAGCGTCGTGACGCCGAGCACCTGGGTCTCGCCGCGCTCGAACAGCGCGGAACCGTGTACCCGGGGCAGCACGTGCGCCTCGGCGGACAGCTGGCGGATGTCGCGGAGGCCACGGCCGTCGATGCGGACGCCGTCGCGGATGATCCGCTCCCGCACCAGCTTCTTGGTCAGGGCGCGGAACCCCCCGGTGATCTCCTTCTCCCGGCCCTCGAACCGCACGCCGAGCCGCTCGACGGCCAGTGCCTTGACCCGGTCGGTCTCGGCCTCGCGCTGCTGCTTGCCCGCGATCGTCAGCACCTTCGCCAGCTCGTCGGAGAACTCGCTGGCCAGCGCCTCGTAGACGTCCTCGGTATAGTCCAGGAAGACCGGGAACTTCTGGGTCGGCTTGGCCGCCTGCTCGATGATCCGCTGCTGCGCCTCGCAGAGCGCCTTGATGAACGGCTTGGCCGCCTCCAGGCCCTGAGCGACGATCTCTTCGGTCGGCGCGATCGCGGTGCCGTCACCGGCGGCGAGCAGGCCCAGCGTGCGCGGCGTGGACTCCGCCTCGACCATCATGATCGCGACGTCGCCGCTCTCGATGACGCGGCCCGCGACCACCATGTCGAACGTGGCTTCCTCGAGCTGGGAGTGGTTCGGGAACCCGACCCACTGGCCCCTGATGAGCGCCACCCGGACGCCGCCGATCGGGCCGGAGAACGGCAGCCCGGAGAGCTGGGTCGACAGCGAGGCGGCGTTGATCGCCACCACGTCGTACAGGTGATCGGGGTTCAGGGCCATGATCGTCTCGACGACCTGGACCTCGTTGCGCAGGCCCTTCACGAACGAGGGGCGCAGCGGCCGGTCGATGAGGCGGCAGGTGAGGATCGCGTCCTCAGACGGCCGCCCTTCGCGGCGGAAGAACGAGCCGGGGATCCGGCCCACCGCGTACATTCGCTCCTCCACGTCCACGGTGAGCGGGAAAAAGTCATAGCCCTCACGGGGCTGCTTGCCCACGGTCGTCGCGGACAGGACCATCGTCTCGTCGTCCAGGTACGCGACGGCTGATCCGGCCGCCAGGCGGGCCAGCTTGCCCGTCTCGAACCTGAGCTTATGAATGCCGAACGAACCGTTGTCGATGACGGCCTCGGTGATATGCACACCCTCCACGGGTGAGACCTCCTTGCGGTGAATCCCGCACTGCCCGTTCCGCTTTGGATGGCCGTTCTGGCCAGGAGCAGCTTCCTCCCGGGGCTCCCTGCGAAGGGCGCGGCCGGGGCGGATAACCACCCAGAACTCCACAGCGGGCATCGCCCGCCTGGGCCTGCGGCCGGTCTTCGATTGAAGCCCGCGGGTCAGCCCGCGAAGGGCGGACCCGAGGACCACTACCGAGGACCGGCCCATCGCTCGGAACCGGGCCGCGGGATGTCTCTCATATTCGTCTATGCAGTTGTGTGTCTCTGCGGCGCGTGCGCGGCTGCGCACCGATGCCCCTGGTGCCGACCGGCACCCGGGACCTTTGACCTGGCCGAGCCGGGCAGGAAGGGGCCCGCCCGGCTCCCGGCCCCCGCGCCCTTACCGGCGCAGGCCCAGGCGCTCGATAAGCGCTCGGTAGCGGGTGATGTCCTTCTTGGCCAGGTACTTCAGCAGCCGCCTGCGGCGCCCCACGAGGAGGAGCAGGCCACGGCGGCTGTGATGGTCATGCTTGTGCACCTTGAGGTGCTCAGTCAGGTCATTGATCCGGCGGGTCAGCAGTGCGACCTGGACCTCCGGCGAACCGGTGTCACCCTCAGCGGTCGCGTGCTCCGCCATGATCTCCCTCTTGACGGCAATGTCGAGCGGCACGTGGCTCCTTAAAACTCGCATCTGTCGGTACGGCCCGTCCCGGCGCCGTCCGCTGCCGCGCAGGACGCCGTTTGGGGGCCTTTCGGTGGTAAGACTGCCGTTTCACGAAGGGCCCGGCGGCCGTTAGCCGCCTGAGATCTCCGGGCCAGGCTGGTCCCTTGGGCTGCCGCATGAGGGTGCAGCAAACCCTGCCGGCGCAAGCCGGCAACGTTTTACGCTATCACGCTGTGCGACCCGGGGGGGACCAATGCTGGCCCGGGGGGCGACCCCCCGGAACCCCCCGCTGCGCTACGCGCCCCGCTGCGGTACCCGCCGGCACACCGGCCGCTCGCCGGGCCGGAGGCCCGGACTCGCCGTGCTGGCCCGGGGGGCGACCCCCCGGAACCCCCCGCTGCGCTACGCGCCCCGCTGCGGTACCCGCCGGCACACCGGCCGCTCGCCGGGCCGGAGGCCCGGACTCGCTGGGCCGGTATGAGCGCCTCGCCGTAACCCGCGTCCAGGGCCCTGCCGGTGGTCATAACTCGCTGGGGGCGACCAAAATTTCGCGGGCCTCGCCGACGTCCCGGTGCATTTGCTCGACCAGGTCCTCGACCGAATCGAAGCGGACCGTCCCGCGGAGCCGGGCGGAGAAGTCGATGGCCACGTGCGCGCCGTACAGATCAAGGTCGTCGCGGTCCAGGGCATAGGCCTCCACGGTTCGTTCGGCTTCGCCGAACGTCGCGTTCGGTCCGACGGAGATCGCGGCCGGCCAGCGGCCGTCTTCCTCGCCATCGGCGGTGAGGTTGAGCAGCCAGCCCGCGTAGATGCCATCCCCGGGAACCGCGGTGTGCGGCGGGCACTCCAGGTTGGCGGTCGGGAAGCCGAGCGCGCGCCCGCGCATGTGCCCGCGGACGACCACTCCTTCCACCCGGGGCGGGCGGCCGAGCGCCGCGGCCGCGACCCGGACCTCCCCAGCCTCCAGTCGCTCCCGGATGTAGCTCGAAGAGATCGTGATCCCGTCGGCCACGAGCAGCGGGACTCCTTCGGTGGTGTAGTCGTACTTCTCGCCCAGGTTGGCCAGCAGCGGCACGTCGCCGGCGGCCCGGTGGCCGAACCGGAAGTTCTCCCCCACCACCACGGCGGCCGCGTGCAGCCGGTCGGCGAGCACGGTGCGCACGAACTCGTCCGGGTCAAGCTGGGAGAACTCGTAGGTGAACGGCAGCATGCAGACGGCGTCCACGCCGAGGCCGGCCAGCAATTCGGCGCGGCGGCGCGCGGTAGACAGGAACGGCGGGTGCGAGCCTGGCCGCACAACCTCATCTGGGTGCGGGTCGAAGGTCACCACGACGACCGGTAGCCGCGCGTTCCCCGCGCCCTGGCCCGCCCGGTCGGCGGCCAGTTCGACCGCGCGGCCGACGATGCGCTGATGGCCGCGATGCACGCCGTCGAACACGCCGATCGTGACGACGGACGCACCCCAGTCTTCCGGCACTTCATCCAGGCCGTACCAGCGGTGCACGCTCCGCTCCTTCCGGCGATCATCGGTGGGGTCCTTCCGGGCGACATCGCCCTTGGTCCAAGCCTGCCATGAGAATGGCTCTGGCCGCGCCATCGGGCGGCCGTCCGGGGGGCGGCGCGGAGGGGCTGGTGGGGCTGGCGGGGGCCGCCCGCGCCGGGCGGGATCAGGGCACGAACACGGCGAGGGAGCGGGCCTGGCCCCCCTCCTCGCGCATGAGGGCGATCAGCATGCCGTCGGGACCGAACGCCGCGGCCGGGCCGTCGCTGAGGCCCGTGGCGGGGCCGGCGACCTTGCCGGCGTCCTTTCCGGCGCCCCGGTCATCGGCTGGGTCGTCGGCCGCGCCGTCGCCCAGGCCCGCAGCAGGGCCGGCTCCCAGGCTGGCAGCGGGCAGGCGGGCGCCGTGGGCGACCTTGCGGGCCTGCTCCTCGGTCAGGTCGAGCCGGGGGAACGCGGCCGCGGCCGCGTCGGCCAGCGGCGTCACCGTGAAGTGCGCGGCCAGCTCGTCCAGGGTCTGCGCCGTCTCGATCCGGTAGGGCCCGGAGCGGACCCGGCGCAGCGTGGTCAGGTGGCCGCCCACGCCCAGCGCGGCCCCCAGATCGCGGGCCAGGGCGCGGACATAGGTACCGCTGGAGCAGGTCACGGCCGCATCGACGTCGAGCAGGTCCCCGTTCCGGCGGATCCCGGTGATCTCAAACGCGGCGACGCTGACAGGGCGGGCCGTCAGCTCGGGCGCGGCTCCCTCGCGGGTGAGCCGGTACGCGCGCTTGCCGTCCACCTTGATCGCGCTGATCCCCGGCGGGACCTGCTGGATCTCGCCGGTCAGCGGGACGATCGCAGCGCGCGCCGCGCCCTCGGAGACGCCCGCGGCGCTGCCGCTCGCGATGACGGCTCCCTCGGCGTCGTCGGTATCGGTCGCCTGGCCAAGACGGATCGTGGCCAGGTAATCCTTGTCGGTCAGGCTCAGGTGCCCGAGCAGCCGGGTGGCCTTTTCCACGCCCACGACCAGGACACCGGTCGCCATCGGATCGAGTGTGCCGGCGTGCCCCACCCGGCGGGTCCCCGCTATCCGGCGGATCCGCGCGACGACGTCATGGGACGTCATCCCCCCGGGCTTGTCCACGATCACGAGCCCGCCGGGCCCGCCGGGCCCGCGGGCCGCGGTCATTCGTCCTCGTCGCTGGCCGGCTTGCGGTACGGGTCCGGGTCACCGGCGGGCAGTGCGCCCTCCCGGATCCGGGCTAGGTTCTCGTCGGCATGCCGGGCCGCCTCGACCAGCTCCTCGATGTGCCGCACGTTGTCCGGCACAGCGTCGGCGACGAACGTCACCGAGGGAGTGTGCCGCAGGCCGGTCTGCCTGCCGATCTCGGAACGGATCACGCCGGTGGCGCTTTCCAGCGCCGTGGCCGTGTCCGCCTGCTGTTCGGGCGAGCCGTAGACGGTGTAGAAGACGGTCGCCTCGCGCAGGTCATTGGTCAGCCGGGCTTCGGTGACGGTGACGAAGCCCAGCCGCGGGTCCTTGATCCGCAGCTCCAGCATTTCGGCCACGATCTGGCTGATCCGGTCGCCTAGCCGGCGTGCCCGGGCGGCATCCATGGTCCGTCACTCCTCTTCACTGAAGAGCCGCTGCCGGGCCGACAGCAGCTCGATTTCGGGCCGTCCGGCCACCATGCGCTCGCACTCGGTCAGTAGGCCGGTTGCGTGCGTGGCCGTGGCCGAGGCCACCGCCACGCCGATCTCCGCCCGCCGGCGCAGGTCGAGGTGCCCGGTCTCGGAGACGGAGGCGCCAGGATAGCGCCGCCGGAGTTCGGCGACGAGCGGCCGGACCACGGAGCGCTTCTGCTTCAGCGAGCGCACATCGCCGAGCAGTACGTCCAGGGTCAGAGCGGCCACGTACATACTGAATCCTCTGGCCGGTTGCCGGCCGGGGACGCTGCCGGATGAGCAGCGTCCCCGGCCACGGCGATCATCGGCATCAGGGGCGGGGCTTCTCCCGCATCTCGTACGTCTCGATGACGTCCTCGACCTTGATGTCGTTGTAGCCGATACCGATACCGCACTCGTAGCCCTCGCGGACCTCGGTAGCATCCTCCTTGAAGCGGCGAAGCGAATCCACGGTGAGGTTGTCCGACACGACCACGCCGTCCCGGACCAGGCGCGCCTTGCTGCCGCGGTGGATCGTGCCCGACCGCACCAGGCACCCGGCCACGTTGCCGATCCGCGGCACCCGGAACACCTCGCGGATCTCCGCGGTGCCGAGCTGGGCCTCCTCGAACTCCGGCTTGAGCATGCCCTTGAGCGCGGCTTCCACCTCGTCGATCGCCTGGTAGATGATCGAGTAGTAGCGGATGTCCACACCCTCGCGCTGGGCCAGCTCACCCGCCCGGCCCGCAGGCCGGACGTTGAAGCCGATGATCACCGCGTCGGAGGCGATGGCCAGGTTGACATCGTCCTGGGTGATCGCACCGACGCCGCGGCCGATCACGCGCAGGCCGACCTCCTCGCCGACGTCGATCTTGAGCAGCGCATCCTCCAGGGCCTCCACCGAACCGGAGACGTCACCCTTGATGATGAGCAGCAGCTCTTCGCGCTCGCCGGCCTTGAGCGCCGAATCGAGGTCCTCGAGCGTGACGCGGCGCCGCCGCTGGGCGAACTGGGCACTGCGCTCGCGGGCCTCGCGGCGTTCGGCGATCTGCCGGGCCATCCGGTCGTCGGAGACCACCAGGAAGTTGTCGCCCGCGCCCGGGACGGCGGTCAGGCCAAGGACCTGCACCGGCCGGGACGGCGGCGCCTCGCTCACCTGGTCACCGTTCTCGTCAAGCATGGCCCGCACGCGGCCGAAAGCCTCACCGCAGACGATCGAGTCGCCGACGTGCAGCGTGCCGCGCTGAACCAGCACGGTCGCCACCGGGCCGCGGCCCTTGTCCAGGTGCGCCTCGATCGCAACGCCCTGCCCGTCCTGCGCCGGGTTGGCCCGCAGGTCCAGCGAGGCGTCGGCGGTCAGGATGATCGCTTCGAGCAGCTCGGTGAGCCCGATTCCCTTGGTTGCCGACACGTCCACGAACTGGGTGTCGCCGCCGAACTCCTCGGCGACGAGACCGTACTCGGTGAGCTGGGCCCGGACCCGTGACGGGTCGGCGCCCTCCTTGTCCACCTTGTTCACGGCCACCACGATGGGCACGCCCGCCGCCTGCGCGTGGTTCAGTGCCTCCGTGGTCTGCGGCTTCACGCCATCGTCCGCCGCCACGACGAGGACCACCAGGTCGGTGGTCTCGGCGCCGCGGGCACGCATGGCGGTGAACGCCTCGTGACCGGGGGTGTCGATGAAGGTGATCTTCCGCTCGGTGTTGTCGACTTCGGCGGTCACCTGGTAGGCGCCGATGTGCTGGGTGATGCCACCGGCCTCGCGCGCCACCATGTTGGTGTGCCGGATCGCGTCGAGCAGCTTGGTCTTGCCGTGGTCGACGTGACCCATCACGGTCACCACCGGTGGCCGGGCCACCAGGTCGGCGTCGCCGCCCTCGTCCTCGCCGAACTCGATGTCGAACGACTCCAGCAGCTCCCGGTCCTCTTCCTCCGGTGAGACCACCTGGATGTTGTAGTTGAGCTCGGCCCCGAGCAGCTGCAGCGTCTCGTCGTTGACCGACTGGGTCGCCGTCACCATCTCACCGAGGTGGAACATGACCTGAACCAGCGAGGCCGGGTTGGCCCCGATCTTGTCGGCGAAGTCGCTGAGCGACGCACCTCGCGACAGCCGGATGACCTGCCCGTTGCCGCGCGGAACCTGCACGCCGCCGATCGACGGGGCCTGCATGTTGTCGAACTCTTGGCGCCGCTGCTTCTTGGACTTCCGGCCGCGGGAAGGACGGCCACCGGGACGCCCGAAGGCTCCCTGCGTGCCGCTGCGGCCACGGCCGCCGCCACCGGGACGAGCCGGAGCGCCCACTCCGGGCCGCGCACCGCCGCCCGCGCCGGCTCCGCCGCCGCCACCGGGACGGCCCGCACCACCGGGACGGCCGCCGCCACCGGGACGGGCACCTGCGCCCGCACCAGGGCCACCACGGCCACCCGCGGGCGCGCCGCGGCCACCCGGACCACCACGGCCCGGGCCGGACGCGGCCGGGCGGGACGGCATGTTCATCGGGCTCGGCCGGGGACCACCCGGACGGGGGCCACCCGGACGAGGGCCACCGTCACCGGGAGCGCCCGGACCGCCGGGGCGGCCCTGGCCGCGCCCGGGACCGGGCCGCGGGCCGCCGGCCGGGGCGCCCGGCCGTCCGGCCGGGGCGCCCGGGCCGTGACCCTGCTGGCCCGCGGGCGCAGGACCGCTGCGTGGCGGCGTTGCGCCCATGCCCGTCGGCGTGGAGCTGAACGGATTGTTACCCGGCCGGGGGCCGGGACGCTGGGAACCGCGGCCAGGCGGCGCCGGGCGCGGGCTGCCGCCCGGACGCGTTGCGCCGTGCTGGCCTCCCTGCTGACCGCCGGACTGGCCACCGCGGCCGCCCTGCGGGCTCTGCGGGACCTGCGGCACGGGCCGGGGCGCCGGTCGCGGTGCACTGGGGGCACCGGTACCCCCCTGGGGTGCCGTGGTCTCGGCCCTGCCCTGACTGGGGCGGGACGTACCGGGCACCTGCGGAACGGGCCGCGGCGCCGCCGGGCGCGCGGGCGCCGGGGCCTGGGCCGCCGCGGCACGCGGAGATTCGGTATGGTCGCCGGGCACGGTACCGTCGGCCGACGGCGTGCCGCCCGCAGGCGTCGCCGGGCCAGCCGGACTCGCCGCAGGCGCCGCCGGGCTCGCAGGACCGGTGGCCGCGGGCGCGGCCGATCCCGATGCAGCTACCGGCTCCGCTGAGCCGGCCGCGGTGGGCTGCGGCGCACCCGGGCGGCCTGCGCCCCGGTTCCCCTGCCCGTTACCGGACGATGGCGTGCCAGGCCGGCCCGCACGCGGCGCGGCTGAGCCGCCCGCGGCGCGCCCGGCGCCCTGTCCCTGCTTGCCCCCTTCGGGGCCAAAAGCCTCTTTGAGCCTGCGCACGACCGGCGCCTCGATCGTCGAGGACGCCGAACGTACGAACTCGCCCATTTCCTGGAGCTTGACCATCACGGTCTTGCTCTCAACACCGAACTCTTTCGCGAGTTCGTAAACCCGGACCTTCGCCACTACACTCCTCTGCCCGGCCCGGACTACCGGGCCTTTTACCTCGGACTATCGCGCCAGTCCGGGGCAGAGCGTGCTCCGGGCTGACGTCAGCCTGTGGTGTTCATCGCCTTGTGCTCATCGAGCGCTCATCGCTGTCTCGACCTGCTTTCCCGACAGGTTGCCGTTCTTGCCTTTCACTTTGCCCGGTTCGCCGGGCTACGTCGAACCGGAGGACGTGACGCTCCTGGGAACGTCCAGAACCAGTGCGGCTCTGGCCACCCGCCCTTATGCTATGCCGAGCAAAGGCAAGCCTCCAAGGTGCCGCTTTACCGATTCTTGAGAATCTCGCGGGCCGGGGCCCGAGACGTACTCGCGGGCTGGCTGCCGAGATACTCACTCACCTCCGCGGCGCCGAGCGGTCCCCCCGCGCGCAAGGCACGCGTGAACGCCCGCCGGCGCTGCGCAAGCTCCAAACATTCCTGGCTGCGGTGCAGATATGCACCACGGCCAGGCAAGCGCGCCCCGGGGTCGGGAACCAGGCGGTCCCCGGCGGCCACGAGGCGGAGCAAGCCGGACTTGGCCGCACATTCCCGGCAGCCCACGCACGTACGCACCGGAGGCGCGCTGCGCGCGGCCCGCCCTGATGGACCGGCCATTCCACCTCTCACTCTACCCGCGCCGGGGCGCCCGCGGCGCCGTGCTCCCCGACCGCGCCAGGAGTTCCGGGCGCACCGGATTCGCCGGGCGCACTAGGCCCGCTCTCGCCTCTGGGCCCATCGGGCCCATCGGGCTGGGCATCGGGCCCATCGGGCCCATCGGGCTGGGCATCGGATCTGATGTCGATGCGCCAGCCGGTGAGGCGGGCGGCGAGCCGGGCATTCTGGCCCTCCTTCCCGATGGCCAGCGAGAGCTGGTAGTCCGGGACGATGACCTGCGCGACGCGGGCGTCGGGGTCGATCACGTGTACGGCTGTCACCCGGGCGGGTGATAGGGCATTAGCGACAAAACAAGCTGGATCGTCGGAATAATCCACGATGTCAATCTTCTCACCGTGCAGCTCGGCCATGACGTTCCGGACGCGGCTGCCCATCGGACCGATGCAGGCGCCCTTGGGGTTGATCCCGGGCTGGTTGGACCGGACCGCGATCTTGGTGCGGTGGCCGGCCTCACGTGCGATCGCGACGATCTCCACGGCGCCGCTGGCGATCTCCGGAACCTCGAGCGCGAACACCTTCTTGACCAGGTTGCGGTGGGTGCGCGAGAGCGTGACGGAGGGCCCGCGGTGTCCTTTGCGCACGTGCAGCACGTAGCACCGGATCCGCTCGCCGTGCAGGTAGCGCTCGCCGGGAACCTGTTCCGCGGGCGGGAGCACGGCCTCGATCTTGCCTAGGTCGACCAGGACCGAGCGCGGGTCCTTGCCCTGCTGAATGACCCCGGCGACGATGTCCCCTTCGCGGCCCGCGTACTCCCCGAAGGTCATCTCGTCCTCGACGTCACGGAGACGCTGCAAGATCACCTGGCGTGCCGTGGTGGCGGCGATCCGGCCGAATCCGGCCGGTGTGTCGTCGTACTCCCGGGCCACGGCCCCGTCCGGGGGCGCCTCGGTCGCCCACACGGTCACGTGCCCGGTCTTCCGGTCTACCTGAACACGCGCCGCCTGCGCGGCGCCCTCGGTGCGGTGGTAAGCGACGAGCAACGCTTCCTCGATGGCCTTCACCGAGGTGTCCATCGAGATGTCTTTCTCACTCTCCAGCATCCGGAGTGCGCTGAGGTCAATGTCCATCGGGCTCTGCTCCCGGTCCCCGTGATTCCGGCCCCCGGTCTTCCGGTGACGTCCCCGTGCCCGGCGCATCGCCCGGCCGGCCGAATTCGATCTGAACCACGCCGGCACCCAGGGCCGCGTACCCGAACCGGCGCTGTTCTCCGTTGATCTCCAGGGTGACGCCACCCGCGTCGGCGGCCACCACCCGGCCCTGAGCGGTACCACCCGCCGCGGCCCCGGACCTGCCGTGACCAGACTTGCCCTGGCCCGCGCCGGGCCTTCCGGCGCCCGCGCCCGCGGTCGCCTTGCCGGTGTTGGCCTTGACGTGGCCGGCAGCCGACTTCGCCTGGCCAGCGCCGGCCGCCAGGGGGACGCGGACCAGGCGGCCCACCGCCCGCTGCCAGTGGCGCGGCTCCGTGAGCGGGCGGTCCACCCCCGGGGAGGAGACCTCCAGGGTGTAGGGCATGTCGCCCATGACGTCCGAGGCGTCAAGCTTGACCGAAAGTTCCCGGCTGGCCAGCGCGGCGTCGTCCAGGCTCACCCCGCCGTCGCTGTCCACCACCATGCGGAGGAGCCGGCGCCGCCCGGCCGTCGTCACCTTGACCGATTCCAGGTCCATCCCGAGCGCGTGAACGACGGGCTCCGCGACCCTGATGATCTTGTCCGTGTCGGGTGCCACAGCCGGTGCCGCCTCGCGGCCGCCCGGCGCGGCGGGGCCGGAGGCGCTGTCCGTGGCCGCGTCGCCGCGCCTGGCGGGCGCCTTGCCCGGCTTCCGGGCCGTAGAACGTCCCGCCGCGCGCCCGGGACGCGCCGGAACGTGACGGGACCCACCTGGCATCACGGCCTCCTTCACGTCCATGACCTGCACTGTTCCGTTGTGCGATCTAGCCTATCCGCAGCCGGCCAGATCGGCTGCCTTTCATTGTCGCGGCGGTTTGCGATGCGGTCACCGCATCATGGCATCCTTATGCCCGCAGGGTGAGGCACACATGGGCGGCCGCGCGCGGCCAGGCAGCTGGCTGGACGGCCGGAGAGGGTACCGCACAGTGACGGAAAGGCGCGCGGCTGCGCGGACGTTCTCGCGGCGCCGCATACTCGCTGTGTCCACGATGATGCTGCCGGTCGCCACCGCCGCCTCCTGCGGCGCGCCGGATCTCCTCGCGCCGCCACCGGGGCCGTCGCCCAGCGTGCGGACGCTGCGCGCCTCGATCACCGCCGAGCAGTCTCTGGTGGACGGATACCACCGGGTCCTGGCCGCGTACCCGGCGCTGACCGCCATGCTGCACCCGTTCCTCACCCAGCACGACCAGCACCTGGCCGAGCTGAAAAGCCGGTTGATCATCCCACCGCACGTCAAGGCGACCCCGCTGCCCGCACCGTCGGCGCCTGCCAGGCCGCCCGCGTCCGCCCGCGCCGCTGTCACCATGCTCGGCGATGCCGAGCGCTCCGCTGCTGGCGCGCAGCTGGGCCGGCTCGCCACGGCCACCCCGTCGCTGGCCCAGCTGCTGGCAAGCATCGCGGCGTCCGAGGCGACGCACGCCGTGGCGCTGTCCGCGCTGAATCCGGGGGGCGGCTGATGGCGGCGAGCGCACCGGGCCGCGAGGATGCGGCCGGCTCCGCGGACATCGCGGCACTGCAGTCGGTGCTAGCGGCCGAGAACGCGGCCATCTACGGCTACGGCCTGGCCGGCGCGCAGCTCACCGGCGGCCTGCTCGGTGCCGCGCGGCAGGACTGGACCGAGCACCGGGCGGCCCGGGCGACCCTGTCGGCCATGATCACGGAGCGCGGGGCGACGCCCGGGGCCGCGGCGGTCGCCTACCGGCCGCCCTTCCCGGTGAACAGCGCGGGCGCGGCCGTGTCGCTGGCAGCGGCGCTGGAGGACGGTGTGGTCCGGGCCTATCTGGGCCTGGTCGCCCTCGAGGATCAGGCGCTGCGGACCTTCGGCGCCCAGGGGACGCAGGCGGCGGCCATCCGCGCCGCATCCTGGCGGGGCAGCACGACCGCGTTCCCCGGCCTGCCGGCCACCGCCCTGAAATCCGGCTAGCCGAACGGGCCTCGCTGAGACGATTACCGCCGTGCCGAGCCCCGCGGTCTCAGGCGGACGGGTGGCTGGCCAGGACGCGAAAGATCGCGGTGGCCGCCAGGTCCAGGTCCTCGGTCGCGGAGATGCGCTCGGCCCACGACCACCAGAACCACCAGGTGCCGTCGCTGCCGCAGCCGGCGTAGATGTGCTCTTCGAGCGCGCGGGCCCCGGGATTGACCACGTACAAACTGGGAACCCGGCCGGGTGGCAGCACCATCCGGACCTGCATGCCACGCCGGGTCAGTTCCTCGCCCAGTTTCTCGAGGTGCTCAAGCTGTTCCTCGCTCGCCTCGCGCATCCGCTGAGCTTCGGCCGTCATCATTTCGTCACTCCTGGTGTACAGATTGCTGCTGGGCGTGTCAGCGCATTCCAGGATGCCGTCGGCACGTAGCGGCTGCAACGCGGATGGGGAAATTCACGGAACTTCCCGCCAGCCAGCAGATTCCCGCCGCAGTGCGCGCTACCGCGGGCGGTTCGTTCCTTACCCGGATCAACGAATCGGGCCGGGGAGCGGTTCAGGAGAGGCGGGTGACGGTGTGGTGAGCGGGCGCGGCGGGCCGCCATGCGTCACCGCGGCCGGCGCCGAGCTGGCCGCGCTGAGGAACGGACGCTAGCTGAGCGGGGCGGCGGCCGGGATGGCGGCCGCGGGCCAGGCCAGGAGGCCGCGCGGGGTCAGGAAGGCGTCGAAGACGAGTTCCGCCGCCCCGGTCAGCACACCCAGGTCGCCCAGTCGTGAGGGAATCAGCGGCGGCGGCGCATCCCGGCGGAACCGCATCAGCGTGGACGCGTAACCGGCGTGGACCGCGTCGGGCGCGCCCTGGTAGATGTCGCGGCCCAGGCCGGAAAGGCCGATCGCCTCGGGGTCATGCGCGTTGACCAGGGAGCCTATGCCGCGGCCCAGCGCCCCGGCCACCTCGGTCAGCGCGCGGGCGGACCCAGGGTGACGCGCGGCTTCCTTGATGACACCGAGAGCGAGTTCCACCCGGTCCCCCTCCTCGGTGCGGCCGGCCCGGCGGAGCAGGCCACGGGTGCCGGCGTCCAGTTCCCAGCAGCCGACGCAGCCGCACCGGCATGATTCGGTGCCGCCGGTGAGGGGCAGGTGGCCAAATTCTCCCGCGGCGCCGTGGGCCCCGGTCAGTGGAACGCCGCCGGACAGCAGCACGCCGCCGACTCCGGTGGCCAGGTGCAGGTGCAGTGCCACCGAGAGGTTACGGAGCCCGCCGCGCCGCGCTTCGGCCAGGCCGGCCAGCCGCGCGTCGTTGCCGACCAGCACGGGGACCGCGCCGACGCGCCCGGTGTCCAGCACCTCCGACACGTCCACCCCGTCCCAGGCGGCCATCCCCGGCTGCACCATGCGGCCCTGGCTCACCGGCGACGGCACGGCCACGCCGATCCCGATCAGGCGCGGGCCGAGGTCCGTCCGGTGCACAGCGAGCCGCTGCGCGAGGCTGTTCAGCAGGTCCAAGCCGGAGGCGGACTGCCGCTCCCGCCGCTCAAGCATGATCCCGCGCCCGGTGAGCTCGAAGGACGCGACAGAAAAGGAATCATCGCGGAGGTCCACCGCCAGGGCGACCGGGCCGTACGGGTGCGGAGACGGCACACCGGTCGGCCGGCCCGAGAACGGTGCACCGCCTCATCGCCCCTGACCTGGAGCTCTTCGATGAGGTTACGGTCGGCCAGGTCCCGCACGAGCACGGTGGCCGTACCCCGGGCCAGGCAGAGCTGGCGGGTGAGCTCGGCGCGGGTTCGTATCCCGCGACCGTCGTGGACCGCCCGGAGCAGGCGCGCCAAGTTGTGCGCGCGCAGGTCCGCGCTGGTCGTCGCTCCTTCGATGTCGAGTCCCACCCTCTGATCGTGTCACGCCCGCGCACAACTTATTCGCCGCCGCACCGGCTCGTCCGCCGCCGCACCGGCTCGTCCGCCGCCGCACCGGCTCGTCCGCCGCCGCACCGGCTCGGTCGTCTCTCGCGTCCGTTCTGTCACCCTCGTCGCGGAAATACTTGAAGTTTTCACATGAGGATGCGATCAGCTCGGTCCGATTAGCAGGCTGATCTGCCTGCGACGGCGGGTAGGTTTCCCGTTATGGGGACGCTGGAGACAGAGACGGACGCCAGCGGCGTGGGCGGCGGCCCGGAGGCACCATCCTCCGGACCGCCCCGCTGGCTGTCGGCGGAGGAACAGGAAGCCTGGCGCGCGCACTTGGCCACGAGCAAGCTGCTGACCCGGCAGCTGGACCGGGATCTGCACCCGTTTGGGCTGAGCATCAACGACTACGAGATCCTCGTCGTGCTGTCCGAGGCTCCCGAGCACCGGCTGCGGATGACCGACCTGGCCGACGCGACGGCCCAGTCCCGGAGCCGGCTGTCCCACCAGATCACCCGGATGGAAGCAAACGGGCTGGTGCGCCGCGACTCCTGCCCGGGTGACAAGCGGGGGCTGTTCGCGGTGCTGACCGGCGCGGGAATGGACACGATCGAGCGGGTCGCCCCGCAGCACGTGGAAAGTGTCCGCCGCCACTTCATCGACCTGCTCGACGTCGATCAGCTCACCGCGCTGCGGGAGGGCTACGCCGGGGTGATCGGGCACCTGCGGAAGATCCGCGAACGCGACTAGGCGGGCCACGGCGACCCCATCGGCGGGGTTGGCCGCACGAGCGCGGAAGAGCGCGCGGGCAAGGACGCGGCCAAGGACGCGGGCAGGAACGCGGGCAGAGTTTGGGGCAGGGACGCGTCCCGGGGCGTGCGGACGGACGGGGCCCGGACGGTGGGGAGACTCCCGGAGCCGCCCGTTCGGGAGATTAAAACAACACGGACATGAACGTACCGACCTGCGCGAATCCCACCCGCCGGTACGCGGCGCGAGCGGGGGCGTTGAAGTCGTTCACGTACAGCGACACCACCGGGGCGATGCTGCGCTGCGCTTCCCGCACGACCGCGGCCATGCCGGCCGCGGCCAGGCCCGCGCCGCGGCGCTCGGGATCAACCCAGACGCCCTGGACCTGGCACACGTTCGGGGTGACCGAGCCGATCTCAGCCTTGAAGATGACGCGGCCGTTCTCGATCCGGGCGAAGGCCCGCCCGGCCCGGATGAGCTCCGACACGCGGGCCCGGTAGGTGGCGCCGCCGTCGCCGGTCATCGGCGAGACCCCCACCTCCTCGGTGAACATGGCGACGCACGCGGGCATCAGCACGTTCAGCTCGTCCGGCCGTACCCGGCGGACCAGTGGGTCCGCCGCGCACGCGGGGGGCCCGGACATGGACAGCACCGGCTGCACCGCGCGGACGTCCCGCGGCGGTCCCCAGTGCGGCCGCAGCAGCCGCCACAGAGCGGACACGTCGGGCTCCGGGCCGACCAGCGAGGAGCAGCGGCGCCCCTGGTACCGGGCCCGCTCCGCGAACGCGGTGATGGCGCCCGGGGTCGCCGCGACCGGAACCAGGTTGGCGCCGGCGTAGCACAGCGAAGTGAGCCGGCTGCCGGAATAGTGACCCCAGATCTGTGCGCCCAGCCGGGCGGGATTGAGGCCCACGGTGTGGACCCGGGCGCCGACGAAGACGTTCGTAACCGGCTCTTGGTCGCAGATGCTGAGCACCTCGTCGCGGTCGCGATCATCGAGGATGCGCAGCGGCCCGGGCCGTGCCGGTTTCACGCGGAGCACCACTCCAGCGTAGCTGGGCCCGGCCGCGCCATGTCAGCGATGCGCCGGCTGGGTGATCACAGGCCGGCGACAGCGCCGCGCGGGGCGGCTCAGGGTGGCCCGGGCCGAGCGGGTCAGCCGGCCGGGGTCGGGTCCGGGACGGGCGCACAGGTGGCGTTGACGGATCCCGGATGTTCGGGCAGGGCTCCGCTCGCGAGATAGCTGTTGAGGTAGCTCTGCACGCAGTTGTCCGGTGGACTCTCCAGGGACTGCCCGTGGTTGCCACCACCCTCGACCACCACCATCCGGGCGGTCGGTAGCGCCTGGTGGGCGGCCTGTGCCCCGGCGTACGGCGTGGCGGCATCAAGGGTGCCCTGCAGCATGAGGATCCCCGGCAGTCCGCTGGCCCCGATCTTCAGCGGCTGGGCGGGCCCCTTCACCGGCCAGAACGCGCACGCCGCGTTATACCAGGCGTTGTCCCAGGCCTGGAACGGGGCGGTCTGGTAGACCTTTTCGGTGTCGCTGTTCCACCTGGCCCAGCTGCGCGGCCAGTTCACGTCCGAGCACTGTACGGCGTTGTAGACGGCGAACTCGTTCTCGTTCTGCACGCCGTTCTGCTGGTACTGGGAGAGCATCGCGCTGGTCGAGTTCTGCAGCAGGTACGACGACAGGGCCTGGGCCAGCCCGGGCCACAGCGTGTCGTCGTACCCGCCGAGCAGGAACGTGTCGTCAAACTCGTCTTCGCCGATCTCCGGGCCGTTCGGCCCCGAGATCGGGCTCGCCTGCAGGCGTTTCCTGGCCTTGTACCACTCCTGCTGGACCTGCGCGGCAGTGGAGCCCAGGTGATACGTGCTGCTGTACTGGGCCACCCAGGCGAAGAACGCCTCCATCCGGGCCTGGAAGGCGTAGTCCTGGTCGATGTTGTCGGTGTACCAGACGCCCCGAGGGTCGACGGTGCTGTCCAGCACCATGCGGCGCACCCGGTTCGGGAACAGCGTCGCGTACACCTGGCCGATGTAGGTCCCATAGGAGAAGGCGTAATAGTTGATCTTCTGCTGGCCCAGTGCGGCCCGGATGGAATCGACGTCCCGGGCCACGTCTTCGGTCGTCATGTAGGGCAGCAGCCAGCCGAACCGCTGCTCGCACCCGGCCGCGTACGCCTTGGCCCGGTTGATCAGAACCTGCTCGGCGGACGCGCTGGCGGGGATGTAGTCCGGCCGGACGCCGGAGAAGAAATTCGGCTCGCAGCTCAGCGCGGGCACGGAGGCGCCCACGCCGCGCGGGTCGAAACCGATGATGTTGTACTCGGCGGCCACGTTCGGGTTGATGCCCGCCGCCACCGCCGCCGCCAGGGACCGGCCGCTGGCCCCGGGGCCGCCCGGATTGACCAGCAGGTCACCCTGCTGCTGGCTGGCCGGGGCCGTGGCCGGGACTTCCGACAGCGCGAGCGTGATCTTCCGGCCGCCGGGATCGCTGTAGTTGACCGGGACCTGAAGGTTCGCGCACTTCATCGGGGCCCCCTGCACCCCGCTGATGGTGCAGGAACTCCACTTCAGCGCGGCCGGCTGCCCGGCGCCGGCGGCCCCGCTTCCGGAGCCCGCCGCGCCGCTGCCGGGGGAATCCGATGAGCCCGGCGAGCCGGAGGAACCTGACGTGCAGCCCGCCAGGGCGACGGCGCCAGCCACCGACAAGGCGGCGGTCAGCGTGACGGCCCGGCGTGTCCGGCGTGTCCGGCGTGTCCGGTGAAACCGTTGGCGGAGCAGCATGCCGCCATCTTGCCCGAACGGGCCCGATGCAGAGAACAGCATGACCAGACGCGTCCCGGCCCCGGAGGCGCGCCCGCCCGCTGGAGGCTGGGCCGCTAGGGAGGGCCCGCCCGCTGGAGGCTGGGCCGCTAGGGAGGGCCCGCCTACGGGCGGCACGGTCACGAGAGGCGCGGACGCTCCCCGAGCCGGTGCCGTTCCTCCAGCGCCTTGCGGTACTCGGCCACGACCATATTGGTGAGCTCAGTGACGGAGGTGTCGGCGCTGCGCTTGTCGACGGTGATCTCGCCGTGCTGGATGAGGTTCACCCGGTCGCACACCTCGAGCACCTGGGCATAGTTGTGCGCGATGATGATGATCGAGACGTCGCCCTGCTCCTTCAGCTCCCGGACGAGGTCGAGGATGATGGCGCCCTCCTTGACGCCCATCGCGGCCAGCGGCTCGTCCAGGAGCAGGATCTTCGGGTGGGAGTAGACCGAACGGGCCACGGCGATCGCCTGGCGCTGGCCACCGGACAGCTTGGCCACCTCGACGTTGACCGACGGGATCTTGATCCCCATCTCCTCCAGGTGCTCCCGGGCCAGCTTGCGCATGGACCGGTTGTTGAGCAGCGGGCCGTTGATCTGTTCCCGGTTGAGGAACATGTTGTGGTAGACGCTGAGCTGATTGACCAGGGCGAGATCCTGGTAGACCGCGTCGATGCCCAGCGAGCGGGCGTGGTCGACGCTTTTGAAGACGATCTCCTGGCCTTCGAGCAGAATCCGCCCGGCGGTGGGCGGCTGGAAGCCGCAGAGGATCTTCAGCAGGGTCGACTTGCCGGCGCCGTTGTCGCCGAGCAGCCCGAGCACCTCGCCGCGGCCCAGGTGCATGCTCACGTCGGTCAGGGCGGTCACCGCTCCGTACCGCTTGGAGACGTGCGCGACGCGCAGGATGTCGTCGCCCGCCGCCGCGCTCGCGGCGGCATCCTCGGGGGTGGTGGTGGTCATTAGCTTCGTCCTGCTTCCCGCAGCTTGGCGAGCTGCACGTTCGCGATCATGGCGATGAGGATCGCGCCCCCGAAGATGATGTCCAGCGGGTTGGCGCTGATGCCGATGATGCTGAATCCGTCGGTCAGCGTGGCCAGCACGATCGCGCCCAGGAAGGCGCCCAGGATCGTGCCCACCCCGCCGAGCATGGCCGTGCCGCCGATGACCGCGGCGGTCACGGCGTAGAACATGGGCTGGTAGCCGCCCGCCGTCGGGTCGATGGTGGCGGTCTGGAACGCCACCTGCAGGCCGACGAACGCACCGAGAAGTGCCGTGATCATGAAGTTGCCGTACTTGATCCGCTTGACCTTGATGCCGGCCTCCTGCGCGCCGAGCAGGTTGCCGCCGACCGCGACCGTGTGCAGGCCCCATCTCGTCCGGGTGAGCACGACGTGGAAGATGGCCACCAGGACCACGGCCCAGATGATCTCGGACCAGGCGAAGCTGCCGATCCAGTGCCCGATGCCCTCCGCCTTGGTCGGGACGGGAGCGGGCTGCGCATGTGACGTCGTATTGACCAGGCCCAGCAGGATGAATCCGGTGCCGAGCGTGGTGATGAACGAGGGCAGCCCGACCGTGACGGTGAGGAAGGCGTTCACCCAGCCGACCGCGAGGCCCATGAGCAGGCAGCAGAGGATGGCCAGGAGGGCGGGGAATCCGTAGAAGTCGATCAGGTAGTGCATGAGGAACGGCGAGAAAGTGTAGACGAATCCGACGGACAGGTCGATCTCGCCGCAGATCAGCAGCAGGACTTCGCCGATCGCGATGATGATGATGGGTGCCGCGTCGTTCGACAACCAGGTGATCAGGTTGGACTTGCTGAGGAAGTTGGGGGACGCGAGCGAGAAGTAGATGATGAGCGCGATCGTGACGACCAGGACGGTCGCTTCGCGCTGGCGCAGGAACGCCCCGCCGCTCATCCTGACGAAGCCGAAGGCCCCGGGTCCTCGAGGAGCGTCATCGCCCGGGGGGCCGCTCGGGCGGTCAGTACTCTTGCCTACGGCTTCGCTCACTTTGCTCTTCCGTTCTCTACGTCGGTCCTATGCGGTCCCGGCCGTTGCGCATGTGAGGCTGCGGAGCCCGCAGAGCCGCTGGTCCGGTGAGGCCAGGGGGGCGCCGGGCTACGCAAATCCAGTCTTACACCCATCGTCGGCCCGGACGGTGACGCAGGCCAGGCACCGACGGCAGGCGGCCCACCCGGTTCGCGGATGGGGGCGCGCCTGCCGCCGGCGCGGGCGTCAGGTGCTCGTGGTGGCCGGCGGCGAGCTGATGGCGCCGGACGGGCGCGGGATGTACTTCTGCGCCGTCGTGGACCCCTGGTACCGGCTGGCCGTCGTGTACGAGCCGGCGTTGCTCTTGGTGATAATGGTCAGGCCGGTGTCGGTGTCCGGCGGTGCCAGCGTGCCACCCGAGATGTTGTACAGGTACATGTAGAGCACCGGCAGGAAGCCTTGCAGGTACGGGTCCTGGTAGATGGTGAAGTCCATCAGGCCGCTCTGGATGTTGGACAGCGTGTTGCCCAGGGTGTCGAACCCGCCGGACGGGACCTTGATGCCGGCGCTCTGCAGCGCGGGGCCGAGAAACTCGGTCGATCCCGCGTCCACCGCGAAGGCGCCCTTGATGCTCTTGTGGCCCAGCAGGTAGGCCTTTTCCGCCGGCAGCTCCTGCGAGGTTGCCGCGCCGGTGGCCACCTCGTGGATGGTGAAGCCCTTGCCCTGCAGGACGGAGGCGGCGCCATCGTACCTCGGCTGGATGTTGCCGGTGCCGGGCGTGGCGATGAAGATGACGATGTCGCCGCCGCCCGGGATGAGTTTCGTGATCTCCGCGCCCATCTGCTGGCCGGATATGTACAGCGCCTGCCCGACGTAAGCCAGGCGGTTCGTCCCGATCACCGGCTTACCGTTGACGAAGGTGCCGTCCGCGTTGTACGAGAGCACCGGGATACCCGCGTTCAGGGCACTCGCAACCGGGGAGGTGAACGCGGTCGCGCTGATCGCCGCGAAGGCAATCCCGTCGGCCTTCGCGGAAATGGCGGTGCTCATGTAGTTCGTCATCTGCGAAATGTTCGAGGTCTCCGAGCCACCCCACTTGGGCGTGGGAAGGTCAAGGAGCGCCGCGGCGTCGGCCATGCCGTACTGGGTCGGGGTGAAGAACGGGTTCGTCGTGACGTGGTTGACGAACCAGAACTGCCACTTCGGCGTGCTGGGGAAGTTTCCCGCCGTGCTCTTGGTGGCGCTCGCGCTGCTGCTGGACGAGGAGCTGCAGGCCGAGATCAGCGCCGAGGCAGCCGCCGTCGCGCTGAACAGCCCCGCGCCCTTGAGCAGCTTGCGGCGCGCGGGCCCGTCCTGCATGTTGAGGGTCTCTATCGCCTCGTCGACTACTGGGTCGACTTTTTCCTTCATGTGGACCTCCATGGAATTGTCTCGGGACACTCGCTGTCCCGGGGGCGGACCCGCTGGGTGACAGTGTCTTCCGACGAATTTCCGAACGAAGTCGCGGCGCGGGGGGAAAACGCTTCGGCTCTCCGGCCCCGCGTATTTGCGCGGCACGGCATATCGCTGATCCGTGGCCGGTATCGGGATAGGCCCAAGTCCGACGGGACGCCGTTGACGCTAAAGCCGCTCATGATCGCATGTCAAGACACCACGCAAGCCCCGGACAGGACGGATTTCGGCCATCGCCCCGATCCGATCCGGGACGCGGCCGCCGGCCGGAAAGGCTGCGTACCGACGTCGATGGGAGCAGGGGCGGAGCGGATGGGAGTGGGTGAGAGGCGGCTGGAACGGACGGGGCCGCCCATCGCGGGCCGAACAGCACCAGCAAGCCGGATGGCACTGGTTCGCCACCCGGCAGCATGCCCCCCGTACTCACGCCGGAACGCTCCACCGGGTAGCTGCCCGCCGCTGACCTGGGATAATGGTCGCGGGGTGCCGGTTGGCGGGCCCGCTGACCGGGCACAACAAAGTTACGGTGGGCATGAGGCCCAGAAAGCTCAACATAGCCACAACGCAACCTCTGCCTCACTTGTAACAGGGTTAAACATTATCAGGATGTTAGCGCTAACAAGTAACTGTTTGGCCACGAACGCGAAACACAATCGCCACGCTGGGCTGCGATACTGATGGCCCGCCGAAACGGCCGCTGACCGGCCTGAGGATGTTTTGAGCGTGCACTCTGTTAGTTCAGAGGTTATTCAGAGACAATGTGACTAGATCCGAACTGTTGTCAGGAGATAACGACTTAACTTCGCACAGTAACCGTCTCGCCCGGAGAGGGGTTCCGGCGGCGAATGGCACAAGAACGATCGCCGCCGCCAGTCATTATCCTCAGAAGAGGACAATTTCGGTCCTGGGGGGTCCGCAATAAGTCTGGCTACGGCGAGTCGTGTTCGCTCACAGCCGTGCACGTGGTCACTCTGTGCATCCGACAGCCGCAACCGGAACCGAACAGCGAATACGAACGTCTCAGAGAAAGACGGATGGCGGACTTGGGCGCAGCCGGGGCACGGGCCCGGCGGCCTCTCCGCATAAAAGAGGAGGCTACGGATGCTTGCCCGGCATCGGCAGTCGCTGATCCTTCAAGCTGTCCGCAGCGACGGCAGCGCAAGGGTCAGTGATCTTACCCAGCAACTCGGGGTCTCGGACATGACAGTCCGCCGGGACCTTGAGGCCCTCGCGAAAGACGGCCTGATCGAGAAAGTTCACGGCGGAGCCGTCCTGCCCGGAACACCTACCAGCAGTCACGAGCCCGGCTTTGAGGCCAAACTCGTGCTCGAGCAACCGGAGAAGGCAGCGATCGGGAGGGCAGCGGCCAGTCTGGTCAAGCCCGGCACCGCAATCGCCCTGTCCGCCGGCACTACGACGTTCGCGCTGGCCCAGTGCCTCCTCGACGTCCCTGGACTGACAATCGTGACCAACTCGCTGCGCGTGATGAACCTGTTCAGCAGCGCGCGGCCGACGAACGGGTCACACACGTCGGTCATCCTGACCGGAGGCATCCGCACTCCTTCGGACGCCCTCGTCGGTCCTGTCGCCGACCTGACCGTCCGGTCACTCCACTTCGACACACTGTTCCTCGGCTGCCATGGGATCGACCCGGACGCCGGGCTCACCACTCCCAACCTGGCCGAGTCGGAAACGAACCGCACGTTCATCAAGCTGGCCCGGCGCGTGGTCGTCGTGGCTGACCACACCAAGTGGGGCCTGGTCAGCCTGAGCTCGTTCGCGAGTCTCAACGAGGTCGACGTCCTGGTTACCGATGACGAGCTTCCGTCCGGAATCCGCGATGCGGCGTCCGAGAAGGTTGGCGAGATCATCGTGGCCGAAGGCATGCCCGCGGTGCGGGTGGCCCGCGGCTGAGCGGCTGTGCGGCTAGCTGGCTAACGCTTCGGGGCCGACTGGCTGTGCGGCTAGCTGGCAAGGCAGAAAACGCCGGTCACCGCCGGCGGTAGGCAGGGGCCCCTGGGCAGGCGCGCTAACGGACGGCGCCAGGCCTGGGCCGATGGGGGGCGGGGTCACGCGCGGGGTGGCCCCGCTACTTCGCGCGCCCGCTCTCTCCGCGTGCGCCCTGGTCGGCGCGAACCGTATTCGTGGCCAGAAAACCGCAGATACTGCGCGGAAAAGCCGCCACGAATACGGCAGGTCCGTGCTCCGCAGCCGGGTGAGACGGGCCTGGAGCCGGGTGGCACCGGGCCCGCGAGTGGCCCGTGCGGGGGCGGGTCAGGAGACGGTGACGGAGGGGGAGCCGGGTTCGCCGGTGGGGAGGTCTTCTTCCTCGGCGAGGCGCATGGCCTCCTCGATGAGGGTCTCCACTATCTTGGACTCGGGCACCGTGGCGATGACCTTGCCGCGGACGAAGATCTGGCCCTTGCCGTTGCCGGACGCCACGCCGAGGTCGGCCTCGCGGGCCTCACCGGGGCCGTTGACGACGCAGCCCATGACGGCCACCCGCAGCGGGACCTCCATCCCCTCGAGGCCCGCCGTCACCTCGTCGGCCAGCTTGTAGACGTCGACCTGGGCGCGCCCGCAGGACGGGCAGGACACGATCTCCAGGCCGCGCTGGCGCAGGCCGAGGGACTCCAGGATGCCGATCCCGACCTTGACCTCTTCCACCGGCGGGGCCGACAGGGAGACGCGGATGGTGTCACCGATGCCCTCGGCCAGCAGCGCGCCGAACGCGACCGCCGACTTGATCGTCCCCTGAAAGGCGGGGCCGGCCTCGGTCACGCCGAGGTGCAGCGGGTAGTCGCAGCGCTGGGCCAGCAGGCGGTAGGCGTTGATCATGACAACCGGGTCGTGATGCTTAACCGAGATCTTGATGTCGCGGAAGTCGTGCTCCTCGAACAGGGCGCACTCCCACAGCGCGGACTCCACCAGGGCCTCGGGCGTCGCCTTGCCGTACTTGGCCATCAGGCGCTTGTCGAGCGATCCGGCGTTGACGCCGATCCGGATCGGGATTCCGGCGTCCTTGGCGGCCCGCGCGATCTCGCCAACCTTGTCGTCGAAGGCCTTGATGTTGCCCGGGTTGACGCGGACGGCGGCGCAGCCGGCGTCGATGGCGGCGAATACGTACTTCGGCTGGAAGTGGATGTCCGCGATCACCGGGATCTGGGACTTCCGGGCGATCGCGGGAAGGGCATCCGCGTCGTCCTGCGAGGGAACGGCCACCCGGACGATCTGGCAGCCGGAAGCCGTCAGCTCGGCGATCTGCTGCAGCGTGGCGTTCACGTCCGCGGTCAGCGTCGTCGCCATCGACTGAACCGAGACGGGCGCCGCACCGCCCACCGGCACGGACCCCACCATGACCTGCCGTGAGACCCTGCGCTCGGCAAGCGGCCTCGGCGGCGTCTCCGGCAGACCGAGGTCAATGCTCATCTTCCCCATCCGATCGATTAGTCGGTATCCGTGCGGTAATGTCCCGGGCCAAGCCCGGCGGCCCGGACTGGCGCTCCCCGCGGAGCCCGGCGCCCGGCGTCTCCCTTGCCCTCTCAGTCTCTCAGGACCAGCTTGCCATCACGTACGGCACACCGGTCTTGCCTGACGCTTGCGTCACGGAGCCTTCCCCCCGTTGTTCGCGCGGCAGATTCCCGCCCCCCGGCCACCCTAGGTGAGGTGGATCGGGTTCACGAGGTCGGCGAGGATTAGGATCAGCCCGAAGAACACGAGGATGCCGAACACGCCCACGCTGACCGGGACGAGCTTGGTCATGTCGACCAGACCCGGGTCGGCCCGGCCGCGGAGGCGCGCGAACCAGGCCCGCACCCGCTCGAAGATCACGACGGCGATGTGCCCGCCGTCCAGCGGCAGCAGCGGCACCAGGTTGAACGCGCCGACGAAGATGTTCAGCGAGGCCATGATCAGCAGTACGTAGTCGACCTTGACCTGCCAGCCGACGTTCGCCGACACGACGGAGCCAGTGATCTCCCCCGCGCCGACCACGCTGGTGACCTGACCCGCCGACGTGCTCGCGCGGTTCTTGGCGAACAGGTGCGGGATGGCCGACGGCAGCTGGCCGATCTCCTTGGCCGAGCCGGCCAGCACCTGGCCGAACATCGATCCCGCGTAGGTCACCGCGCGGATCGGGTTGTAGCGCTGGAAGACGTTGGTGTCCTCGACCCCGAGGTAGGAACCGGACCTCCCGCTGACCGCGGCCAGCGTGACGTGCAACGTCTGCCGATGCCCGTTCCGCATCACGACAACCGGTACCGGCCGGTGCGCCGGCGTATCGCGGATGTCGTTGCCAAGCGCGGTCCACGTGCTCACCGGCTTGCCGTCGAACGAGACGACCTTGTCGCCCGCCTGCAGCCCGGCCGCCTTCGCGGGCGACGGGGCGTCCGCGGCGGTGCACGTCCCGCTGTCGAAGGCCTTGGCGCTCGCGGGCACGCACGAGCTGACCGGGCCGAGCTGGGTGGTGTTGTTGTTGTCCAGCCCGATCACGCCGGCCAGCAGGAACAGCAGCACGAAGGCCAGAACGAAGTGCATGAACGACCCGGCGAACAGCACGATCAGGCGCTGCCAGGCCGGGTGGCGGCGGAACGAGCGCGGCTCGTCGGCCGGGTCGACCTCGTCCATGGAGGTCATGCCGGTGATCTTGACGAATCCGCCGAACGGCAGGACCTTGATCCCGTACTCGGTCTCGCCCCGCCGCGTGGACCACAGCGTGGTGCCGAAGCCGACGAAGTACTGGGTGACCTTCATGCCGAACTTCTTGGCCGTGACGAAGTGCCCGGTCTCGTGCAGCATCACGGAAAAGAGCAGGGCGACAATGAAGATGACCCAGCCGAGCAGGCTCACAGTAGCTCCTGCCTCATCGAGCGGTCTCTCCCTCGCTGTTTAGCTCCCGTGCCCGCTGCCGCGCCCACTGGTCGACCGCGAGTACGTCCTCCAGGCTGGCAGCGCCGCCCCGGGACGTGTCATGCTCCGAGATTACCTGGGCCACCGTGTCGACGATCCCGGTAAAAGGGATCTTCCCGGCCATGAAGGCATCCAGGCATTCCTCGTTCGCCGCGTTGTAGACGGCCGGCGCGGTGCCGCCCGCGGCGGCCGCCTCGCGGGCCAGCCGGACGGCGGGAAACGCCTCCTCGTCGAGCGGCCCGAACGTCCAGGTGGCCGCCTTCGACCAGTCCAGCGCGGGGGCCGCGCCGGGTACCCGGTCGGGCCAGGCCAGGGCCAGCGCGATAGGCAGCCGCATGTCGGGCGGGCTGGCCATCGCGATCGTGGCCCCGTCGGTGTACTCGACCATGGAGTGCACGATCGACTGGGGGTGGACGACGACGGCGATGCGGTCCAGGTCCACGCCGAACAGCAGGTGCGCCTCGATCAGTTCAAGGCCCTTGTTGACCAGGGTGGCGCTGTTCAGCGTGTTGGACGGCCCCATGCTCCAGGTGGGGTGGGCCAGCGCCTGCTCGGGCGTGACCGTGGCCAGCCGGTCCCGGCTCCAGCCGCGGAACGGGCCGCCGCTCGCGGTGAGCACGAGCCGGCGCACTTCGTCCCGGGTGCCGCCGCGCAGGCACTGCGCGATCGTGGAGTGCTCGGAGTCGACCGGGACGATCTGCCCGGGCGCCGCCCGCCGGGTGACCAGCGACCCGCCGGTGATGAGCGATTCCTTGTTGGCCAGCGCGAGAGTGCGCCCGGCGTCCAGGGCGGCGAGGGTCGCGGCCAGGCCGACCGCGCCGCTCACGCCGTTCAGCACCACGTCGCACGGCCATGCCGCGGCGGCGGGGACCGCATCGGGGCCCGCGAGGACCCCGGGGACGGGAGTCCCGGCCTGGGCCGCCTCGGCCGTCAGCGCGGCGCGCACGTCGGCCTGTGCGCTCGGCTCGGCCACCGCGACCGACGCGGCACCGAATTCGATGGCCTGCTGGGCGAGCAGGGCGGGATTACCGCCCCCGGCCGCCAGCCCCACCACCCGGAACCGGTCCGGGTTGCGCCGGATCACGTCGAGCGCCTGGGTACCGATCGACCCGGTCGAGCCGAGGATAACGACATCGCGCGGCCGGGCGCCGTGGGCGGCCGCGCCGCCTCCGGAAGCTTCCACGGACCCATTCTGGCCTCTCTGTGCCCGGACGGCGAACCCGCCGCACGGGCCCGCTCTTACGGAACGGCCGTGGGCGTCCGGTTACCCCTGGTGACGCGGCCGCCAGCAGCCCGGGCGCGGCTGGCTCCGGCGCGGCTGGCCCGGCGTCCTCCGGCGCGGCTGGCCCGGCGCCGTCAGGTGCTGGGGGAGGGCTCGCCGGTGATGCGCTGCCAGTCGGTCTGCCACTGCGCGTAATCGGCGCAGCCGGTCTTCCCGTCGCCGCAGTCGCTGTCCGGCAGGTGATTGAACACGAGGTTCCGCGCGGTGGCCAGGCCCGCCTCGTGGAACTCCCTGCAGTTGGCCGCGGCCGGCCCGGTACAGGCCGCCGGGTTCGCGGGCGCGGTGTTCGTCCACGCGGAAACGCGCTCCTGCACGGAGGCGGACGCCGACCAGGACAGCCAGCGGTACGTGCAGTCGGTTTCCGGCGCCTGGGAGGTCATCATCCATGACAGCACGCTGCCGACCGCCGCACCCGGCCCGGCGGCCGTGGCCGTGGCCGGCGCACTCGCGGTCGGCAGGCCCGCGCGGGCCATCTCCACGATCTGGTGGCTGAGCACGGCGCCGAGCACATCCTGGCCGTCGCCGAGCTGGCCGATCACCAGACTGTCCTGGGTCCAGAAGGTGCCGATATCGTGCCGGACCGCCGTGACGGCCTGCACCGCGGCGGAGAGCTGGGGCTTGGTGAGCTCAAAGGGGTCCGTAATGCCCAGCGAGGGCTGGGCCGACTTCAGGTAGAGCGCGGCCAGCGCGAGCGTCAAAGGGGCGTCGGGGACGGTGATCTTCCCCCCGTACCGGGCGGCGGATGCCGGCAAGAACAGCGAGCTCCAGCTCTGCGGCGCGGGTTTCACCTTGCCCGCGTCGTATCCGGTGACGTAGGAATCCCAGCTGTAGGGCATCCCGTAGACCCGGGAGCCGGACACCTCGCTGGGCGCGCTGCGCAGCGTGGGGCTGAGCTGCGTGTAGCCGGTGATGCGCTGGACGTCCAGCGGCCGGACAGCCCCGGCCTCGATCAGCTGCCCGGCCACCTCGGGCGAGGCGAGTATCCCGTCGTAGTAGGACCGGCCGGCGCCGCGGGTGATGTCGGCCAGAGCCACCGCGTCGGTGCTGGCGTTCTTGAGCACGATCCGGCAGCCGGTCTGCTGCTCGAACGCCGTCACCCAGTCGGCTCCGGGGTCGACGTTCCCGTTCTGAACGGGCCCGGACGGGACGACCAGCCGGACCACGCCCCGGCTCGGGGTGGCGGCGGAGGAGGGGGAACCGGTCGCCGCGGCGACCGCCGATGCCGTGCCCGCCGCGGGGGAGGGGCCGGTACTGGTCCCTGAGCAGCCGGCCAGCAGGACCAGGGCCCCGGTGACCGCGGGAAGTACGAGGGGCAGCCGACGGCGGCCTGCCTCGCGCCGCCGCCGTTCCGGGCCGGTGACGCGGGCCCGGTTCCCGCGCCCGGCCGGCCGCCGCGATCGCGTGTCCAGCGCTAGTCCCCTCACGGAATGATGAGCTTATCCGCCCTGGGGCCCGCCCCTGTTCCCGGACCCGTCCATCCTCGGCCGATCACGAACGATCCCGGCGGCCGGGCGGCGCCAGGATCCAGCCGGGGCCGGGGCCGGGGCCGGATCCAGCCGGGGCCGGGGCCGGGGCCGGATCCAGCCGGGGCCGGGGCCGGATTCCAGCCGGGGCCGGGGCCGGGGCCGGAACTAGCCGAGGCCGGAGATGAGCCGGGCCAGGTTGAAGTCGGCCGCGGTGAGGCCGCCCGCCGAGTGCGTCGACAGGGTCAGCGTGACCTTGTTCCACTGGATCAGGATGTCGGGGTGGTGGTTGGCCCGCTCGGCGAGGAAGGCCACGCCGCCGACGAAAATTATCGCGTCCTTGAAGTCCTTCCGCTGGACCGTCCGGGTGATCTGACCGCCCTCCAGCGTCCAGCCGGGCGCCTCAGATAGTTCGGCCGTGATCTGGTCATCTGTGAGAAGCTCCATCCAACCGGCATACCATTCGGTCGTGGCTGGATCATCACCGAACCCCCCCGACGGACCGCGCCCAGCGCGCCCGACGCCCCTGCGCGCGGTACACCAGCAGCTCGGAGCCACGCTGACCGGTTTCGCCGGCTGGCTGATGCCGCTGCGGTACGGCAGCGAGACGGCCGAGCACCTGGCCGTCCGCCGGGCGGCCGGGTTGTTCGACCTTTCCCATATGGGCGAGATCACCGTGAGCGGCCCGGACGCGGCCGCCGCGCTCGATCACGCTCTCACCGGGCAGCTGTCCGCAGTGGCACCGGGACGCGCCCGCTACACGATGATGTGCGCGGAAGATGGCGGGGTGCTCGACGACCTCGTGGTCTACCGGCTCGCCGGCGAGGAGTTCCTGGTTGTCGCGAACGCCGCGAACACCGCCACCGTCGATGGCGAGCTGCGCCGCAGGTCGGCCGGGTTCGACGCCCAGGTCACCGACCACACCGCCGACTACGCGCTGATCGCCATCCAGGGCCCGGAGGCCGCGGGCATCCTCGCCTCGCTCACCGACACGCCCCTCGGCGACCTGAAGTATTACGCGGGCCAGCGGGCCTCCGTTGCGGGCCGCCCGGTCTGGCTGGCCCGCACCGGCTACACGGGCGAAGACGGCTTCGAGATCTTCTGCCCGCCGGAGGACGCCGAGCTGATCTGGAACACGCTGGCCAGCACCGGGGCACCGGCCGGCCTGGTACCGGCCGGCCTGGCCGCACGCGATACGCTCCGCCTCGAGGCCGGCATGCCGCTGTACGGCAATGAGCTCGGCCCAGACGTGACGCCGTATGACGCTGGACTGGGACGAGTGGTCAAATTGGAGAAGCCGGACGGCTTTGTCGGAGCCGGGGCACTCGCCGAGCGGGCCGAAGCCAAACCGCGCAAGGTCCTCGCCGGGCTCACCCTCGCCACCCGGCGGGTCCCCCGGCACGGGTACGCGGTCCTGGCCGATGGCCACCCCTGCGGAACCGTAACAAGCGGCGCACCCTCGCCGACCCTGGGCACGCCGATCGCGATGGCCTACCTGGAACCGGACGTCACCCATGACCCGAAGCCCCGGCTCGCCGTGGACATCAGGGGCCGGGCGGACTCAGCAGACCTTACTGACCTGCCTTTCTATAGGAGATCTCGAGCATGAGCGTTCCTGCCGAGCTGCGCTACACCGCAGAGCATGAATGGGTATCCGTTGACGGCCAGACCGCGACGGTCGGCATCACCGACTTCGCCGCGCGGGCGCTGGGCGACGTGGTCTACGTATCGCTGCCCGCCGAGGGTGCGAGCGTCGTCGCCGAGGAGCCGTGCGGGGAGGTCGAGTCGACCAAGTCCGTCAGCGACCTGTACTCGCCCGTCGACGGCGAGGTCACCGGGGTCAACGGCGATCTGGAAGACGACCCTGGTCTCGTCAACGCCGACCCGTACGGGGCGGGCTGGATGTTCAAGGTCCGGCTGGCCGCCGGTTCCGGCGATGACGGACTCCCCCCGGGCCTGCTGACGCCCGCCGACTACGAAGAGCTCACCAAGGACAGCGACTGACGGCCGGCCGCGTGCCGATGGGCCGGCTCCGCCCGACGGCGGAACCGGCCCATCGCCAAGCCAGGCCAGCTCACCGGCGGCGGCGCCAGACGAGGAACGCGACCACGCCCACCGCGCTCACCACGACCACCGCCCCGGCCAGCTTGGGATCCACTGATTGCACGCGTGACTGCACGCGCTGCCTGAGCTGGCCCGCGGTACGCCGCGCGACGTTGGCCGGGCTCACTATGTCGGCGATGGCGTCAATCGTGCGGGCCAGGTCTTCCCGGGCCTCCTCGATTTCCCTGACGGTCGCCTTCTGCCCGACCGCCTTGGGCGCCTGGTCCTGACCGGCCATCACGAGCTCCCTTTCCGCCCTGCCTGCGTACTTGCCTGCGTACTTGCCTGCGTACGAAATCGGACTGCGTAACAAATCGCTGTCATAAATCGCTTGGTTCACCCTGGTCTCGTCAGTCTCTCAGCCTGACGGTCACTCTTTCGTCATCTTGCGGCCCGTTCAGCGCGTCCCGGCTGGCCGGGCCGCCCGCTGATCGCCGTGATCACGGTTCCCCGAAGATAGCGTTGATTCCGGCGCCGGAGCACCGGGGGGCCAGGACCTGCGGACCGTCAGGGCGACACCGGGTGGCGGATGACCCGAATCCGCTACTACGAGAGGCGGTCAGGTGAAGGACCAGGCGGTCCAGGAGGAGGCGCTAATGGCGATGACCGGGCCGTCGGGCGGGTTGGCCCGGTACTGCGGGTAGCGCGCGGCCAGCAGGGCCAGCGGTTTGCTGGTCTCGTCCGGGTGGGTGAGGATCGCGGCGCGACCGTCGGCCCGAGCCCACCAGAGCGTGGTCCAGTCATCGGAGTAGCGGTCGGCGAGCAGGCTGACCTGGGGGTTCTCGGCGATGTTGCGGAGCCGCCGGAGGTTGGTGGTCGTCTTCGGCTTGTGATCGACCGCCGTATAGATGACGTCGCCGTCGACGGCGAAGGTGACCGCGACGACGTGGGGCTGGCCGTCAGCGGTGGCGGTAGCCAGGTGGGCCACCCGCGAGCTGGCCAGGCGGCGCCGCGCCTCCGGTGCGGAAAGCCTCATGGGCCTCATCGTTCCACGGCGCCACATCTGGGCGGCGCGGGCCCTTCCGCCCTCGCATATGCAAACCGTTAAGGTGGCGTGAGGGGTGCCGGGAAGTCTGGTCGGCGTGATTCCGCCCTGGACGGAGGACGCCGGTGACCGATATCGAGCCGTTCGGCCTGGTCATCCTGGTCATCGGCCTGGTCGGCACGGCAGCGGTGCTGTCCAACCGGCTGAGCGAACGGCTGCGGGTGCCCGCTCCGGCCTTCTTCCTCGTCTTCGCCGCGGCGGCGTCCGACCTGTTCCCGAAGCTCGCGCGGGTTTCCGGGACCACCGTCCAGCACGTGGTCACGATCGCGCTCGCCTTCATCCTGTTCGACGGGGGCATGCACATCGGGTGGCGGCGATTCCGGGGCGCGGCGCTGGCCATCGGGTGGCTCGGGATCGCGGGCACACTCGTGACGGCCGGGATCACGGCCACGGCGGCGCACTTCCTGTTCGGGTTCGGCTGGCGGCTCGCGCTGCTACTGGGAACGGCGCTGGCACCGACCGACCCGGCGGTGGTGTTCTCGGTGCTGGGGCGGCGCGAGGTCGGCGGGCGCACCGGCGTCATGCTGGAGGGCGAATCGGGAGCCAACGACCCGGTGGGCATCGCGCTGCTGGTGGCACTGCTCGGGGCGACCGGCTCCCCGGCCGCGGCGGCCGGGCACATCGCGCTCACGTTCGTGCTGCAGATGACGATCGGCGCCGGGATCGGTATCGCCGGGGGTCGCCTGCTGCTCGAGTTCATGCGCCGGGTTCCGCTGCCGAACGAGGGCCTGTACTCGCTGCGCGTGCTGGCCGCCGTGCTGGCGATCTTCGGGCTGGCGACGGTGGCGCGCGGGTCCGGGTTCCTGGCCGTGTTCGCGGCCGGCATCCTGATCGGCGACGAGCGCGCCCCGTACAAACGGGAGATCGAGCGGTTCCACTCGTCCCTGGCCAGCCTGGCCGAGATCGTCGCGTTCATCATGCTCGGCCTGACCGTGCGGCTGCGCGATCTGCCCGCCGGCCACGCCTGGATCATCGGGCTGGCGCTCGGCGCGCTGCTCGCCTTCGTAATCCGGCCGGTCTTCGTCGGGCTGCTCACGCTGCCGATCCGGCTGAGACGGGGGGAACGGCTGTTCCTGCTGTGGACCGGGCTGAAGGGGGCCGTCCCCGTCCTGCTCGGCACGTTCATCGTCGGCTCGGGTATCGCCGGGGCCAGCCGCGCCTACGAGATCATCTTCGTCGTCGTGGCCTTCTCCGTGGTGGTCCAGGGCGGCTTCGTGCCCGCGCTCGCGCACCGGCTGAACGTCCCGCTGCGCACCATCGACCCCGAACCGTGGAGCCTGGGCGTGCGCTTCCGGGAGGAACCGGAGGGCCTGCACCGCTTCCGGGTCTCCCGGGGAGCACCGGCCGTCGGCGGGGCGATCGAGGACCTGCCCTGCGGCGAGAACGCCTGGGTGATCTTCATCATCCGGCACGGGCGGCTCGTCCCGGCGCGCTCCGACACGCGGATGGAACCGGGCGACGAGGTAGTGGTGCTCGCTGATCCCGATGAGGTCCCGGCGCTGAAGAAGCTGTTCACCGCGCGCCGCTCCGGCCATCATCATGCCGGGCGGCGCCCGGCGGGGGCACCCGCGAGGCTTGCGCCCGGGACGGATAGTGATCACACTGGGACCTGACGGAGTACCCCGCCACACTGGAAGGGTGACTGAACGGGTCCGGACGGCCGTCCGGGTGGAGGGGATCGTCCAGGGCGTTGGTTTCCGCCCCTTCGTGTACGCACTGGCGTCCGGGCTGGGCCTGGGCGGCTTCGTCGGCAACGACGCCGGCGGGGTTTTTGCTGAGGTCGAGGGGACACCCGCGGCGATCGGCGAGTTCCTGCGCCGGCTGGAACGCGACGCGCCGCCGCTGGCCCGGGTCGACCGGGTCCGGATCCGGGCCATGGAGCCAGACGGCTCCCCCGGCTTCTCGATCGTCGCGAGCGAGCCGAACGGTCCGGGCGCGGCGCGCCAGGCGCTGGTGTCGGCGGACACGGCGACGTGCACGGACTGCCTGCGCGAACTGGCCGACCCGGCGGACCGGCGGTTCGGCTACCCATTCATCAACTGCACCAACTGCGGGCCGCGGTTCACCATCGTCCGGGACGTTCCGTACGACCGGGCCCGTACCACGATGGCCCGGTTCGCGATGTGCCCGGCCTGCGCGGCCGAGTACAGGGACCCGGGGAACCGGCGCTTTCACGCCGAGCCGACGTGCTGCCCCGCCTGCGGCCCATCGCTGGCGCTGATCAGCCCGGCCGGAGCTATGCTGGCCAACCCTGGGCCGGCCCACGCCGCGGACCACAGCGGCACAGGCGACAGCGCAAAGGATGGCCCTAGCCGGGTGGGCAGGCCGGCCGACGGCGGCGTGATCGGCGCGGCGGCGGCGATGCTGCGGGAGGGGCACGTCCTGGCGATCAAGGGACTGGGCGGTTACCACCTGGCGGTGGACGCGACCTCGGAGAAGGCCGCGGCAGCGTTGCGGATGCGTAAGCACCGTGAGGACAAGCCGTTCGCGGTGATGGTGGCCGACGTGACGGCGGCGCGCCAGTTGTGCGAGGTAAACGACGCGGCGGCGCGCGTGCTGAGCAGCGCGCGGCGGCCGATCGTGCTGCTGCCGCGCCAGCCCGGGACCCCCGTGGCGGAGGCGGTGGCGCCGGGGAACCGGCAGCTGGGGATCATGCTGCCCTATACGCCGCTGCACCATCTGCTGCTCGGCGCGATGGCCGGTCCTGCCGTACTGACCAGCGGGAACGTGTCCGACGAGCCGATCGCGTACCGGGACGACGACGCGCATCGGCGGCTGGGCGCGATCGCGGACGCCTTTGTGACGCACGACCGGGCCATCCACATCCGGACGGACGACTCGGTGGCCAGAACGTTCCGGGGCCGGGAGATGGTGCTGCGGCGCTCGCGGGGATATGTGCCCGAGCCGGTGACCGTCGCGACGGCGTTCCGGCGGCCGGTGCTGGCCTGCGGGGCCGAACTGAAGAACACGTTCTGCCTGGCCAAAGGAAACCGCGCCTTCGTCTCCCACCACATCGGGGACCTGGAGAACGCCGAGACACTGCGCTCCTTCACCGAGGGCATCGAGCATTTCCGGCGGCTGTTCGGCATCGACCCGCAGGTAGTGGTGTACGACCTGCACCCGGACTACCTGTCCACCAAGTACGCGCTCGGCCTGGACGGGATCGACCTGGTGGGCGTGCAGCACCATCACGCGCACATCGCATCCTGCCTGGCCGACAACGGCGAGTCCGGGCCGGTCATCGGGGTCGCCTTCGACGGCACCGGCTATGGCCCCGACGGCACGATCTGGGGCGGGGAGTTCCTGATCACGGACCTGGCCGGGTTCCGGCGGGCGGGGCACCTGGCGCCGGTCCCGATGCCGGGGGGTGCGGCCGCGGTCCGGCAGCCGTGGCGGATGGCCGCCGCGTACCTGGACGCCGCGTTCCCGGACGGCCAGCCCGGCGAGCCGGGCGTGGCCCGGCGGAACCAGGATCGCTGGGACAGCGTCCTGACGCTCGCCCGGAAGGGGATCAATGCCCCGGTCACCTCCAGCGCGGGCCGTCTCTTCGACGCCGCCTCGGCGCTGCTCGGGGTGCGCGACACGATCAACTACGAGGGGCAGGCCGCCGTTGAGCTGGAACAGCTCGCCGACCCGGCGGAACCGGGCGGCTACCGGGCCGGCGTCTCCCCCGGTGAGCCGTTTCGGGTGGCCGGCGCGGACCTGATCCGGGAGGCGGCGCGGGACCTGACTCGCGGCACGGCACCCGCCATCATCGCGGCGCGCTTCCAGCAGGGGATTATTCGGCTCATTGACGATGGGTGCGCAACCATCCGCGACCGGCACGGGCTGGAGACGGTGGCGTTGTCGGGCGGGGTGTTCCAGAACCTGACCGTGCTCGGCGGGGCGGTGACCCGGCTGGAGGCGCGGGGCTTCCGGGTCCTCACGCACTCCCGCGTGCCGTGCAACGACGGGGGGATCAGCCTCGGCCAGGCCGTGGTGGCGGCAGCGCGGGACGCTCAGTGAGCGGGCGCAGGGACCATGCCGGTCAGCCAGCCGGACCAGGAGGCCATGCCGGAGCCGGTCACGGCCGAGAGGCTGATCGTCCTGGCCCGCGGGCTGACCTGCCCGACGTACTCCCCGAACCGGCCCGCGTCGAAGTTGACGTAGGGGCCGAGGTCGGTCTTGGTGATGACCACGAGGTCCGCGCTGCGGAACATCTGCGGGTACTTGAGCGGCTTGTCGGTGCCCTCGGTAACGGAGGCGAGCACGACGCGGGCGGTCTCGCCCAGATCGAACAGGGCGGGGCAGACCAGGTTGCCGACGTTCTCGATCACCACGGCCGACCCGGCGGGCGGGTCCAGGGTGCGCAGGGCGCGGGCGACCATGGCCGCGTCCAGATGGCAGCCCGCCCCGGTGTTGATCTGGACGACCTCGCAGCCCGCCGAGCGGATACGGTCGGCGTCCAGGTCGGTCTCCTGGTCGCCCTCGATGACGGAAAGAGCCAGCTTCCCGGCCAGGTCCTCGCTGGTCCGTTCGAGCAGCGTCGTCTTGCCGGAGCCGGGTGAGCTCATCAGGTTGATGGCCAGGATCCCGCGCTCCCGCAGCCACTCGCGGTTACGCTGCGCCAGATCGTCGTTCTTGGCGAGGATCTTCTGCTGGAGGGTCACCATGCGGCCGTCGTCGTGCGGGTACTCGTGCCCGTGGTCGTGGTCGTGGCCGTGATCGTGGCCAAGCGGGTCCAGCTCGCCCGGTTGGCCAAGTTCACCCGGCTCGCCAAGGTCATCGGTGCAGCCGCACGTCGCGCACATGATCAGGCCACCCTTACCGAGGTGATAGTGAGTTGCTGGCCGGACAGGACCTTGACGTCGGCGCTGCCGCACGGGCAGAGGAGGATCGGCCCGCCGGGACCGCCGGGGTCCTCCGGCGCGAAGGTGACCCCGCAGGCGCGGCATTCGCACTGGATCCCCGGCTCGGTGATCCGCAGGCTGGCGCCTTCCAGCGTGGTGCCCTCGGTGGCCAGGTCGAAGCAGAACAGCAGGGAATCGGCGACCACCCCGGACAGCGCGCCGATCTCCAGGCGTACCTCGCAGATCTTCTGCCCCGGCAGCCGCTCGGTCACCGCGTCCACCAGCCCCTCCGCGATCGCGAGTTCATGCATGCCACATCAGCAGATCCGCGGCAGAGGGTCGCCGACCAGCAGGTCGACGATCCGCGTTCCGCCGAAGGCGGTCTTCAGGTGGACGATGCCGGGCGGCCCGTCGGTGACGTGCCCGATGACCGACGCCTGCGCGCCGAGGGGGTGGGCGCGCAGCGCGGCCAGCGCCTGGCCGGCCTGGTTCCCGGCCACGACGGCGACGAGCCGGCCCTCGCAGGCCACGTACATCGGATCGATGCCGAGCAGTTCCGCGGCCCCGCGGACCTCGGGCCGGACGGGGATGTCGTCCTCGTTGACCAGCACTCCGACGTCGGCCGACTTGGCGATCTCGTTGAGGATCGTGGCCACGCCGCCGCGGGTCGCGTCACGCATGGCCCGGACGCCGGGCACCGCGTCGAGCAGCCCGGCTACCAGGCCGTTCAGCGGAGCGGTGTCGGACTGCACGTCGGCTTCGATGTCCAGCTCGCCGCGGGCCAGCATGATGGTGACCCCGTGGTCGCCGATCGGGCCGGAGACGATAATGGCGTCACCGGGCTGGGCACGGGCAACGCCGAGCGGGACGTCGCGATCGAGCACGCCGACGCCCGCGGTGTTGATGTAGCAGCCGTCGGCCTTGCCGCGCTGGACGACCTTGGTGTCGCCGGTCACCACCGAGATGCCGGCGGCCGCTGCGGCCGTGCGCATGGACTCGGCGATCCGGGTCAGGTCAGCTACCGGGAAGCCCTCCTCAAGGATGAACCCGGCCGACAGGTAGAGCGGGGTGGCACCGCTCACGGCGAGGTCGTTGACCGTGCCGTTAATGGCGAGCTCCCCGATGTCGCCGCCGGGGAAGAACAGCGGGGAGACCACGTAGGAGTCGGTGGTGAGCGCGACCCGCGCGCCGCCGACCGTGAGCGACGCCGCGTCCTCGAGCGGCTCGAGCAGCGGGTTGCGGAACGCGTCCAGGAAGATGGCCTCGATCAGTGTCGCGGTCGCCCTGCCGCCCGCTCCGTGCGACATCGTGATGCGCTCTTCCCGGACCCGGGGCCGTCGCCGGCGGGCGCGGTCGATGCGGTCGAGCACCTGCTGCTCGCGGTCGGGCACCTGGTCACGCTCGTGGTGATCGTGGTGCTCGTCATGCTCGCGCAGGGCCTGCTCGACCCAGCCGGACCGGGGTACGCCGCGGCCGCCGGTGTCCTCGGCCTCATCAACCCCGGTGGGCGCGCCGGCCCCGCCGGACACGACAGGCCCGCCGGGCCCGTTGGCGGTCACGGCCGTCCCACCCGGATGGTCACGGCTTCCTTGACGCGGTGCCGGTTCATCCGGCCGAAGTTGTAGTACGCGGCGCAGGCGCCCTCGGGTGAGACCATGCAGGTGCCGATCGGGGTCTCGGGCGTGCAGGCGGTGCCGAAGACCTTGCATTCCCACGGCTTGAGGACGCCCTTCAGCACCTCGCCGCACTGGCACGCCTTCGGGTCGGCGACCCGGACCCCGGGCACGTCGAAGAGCAGCTCGGCGTCGAAGCGCGCGTACTTCTCGCGGACGCTCAGCGCGGAGTGGGAGATGAAGCCGAGACCCCGCCACTCGAAGTACGGGCGCAGCTTCATCGTCTCGCCGATGACCTTCATCGCCGTCACGTTCCCGTCCCACGGGACCACGCGGGAGTACTGGTTCTCCACCTCGGAGCGGTCTTCGGACAGCTGCAGCATCAGCATGTAGATCGACTGCAGGATGTCCAGCGGCTCGAACCCGGCGGTGACGACCGGCTTGCCATAGTCCCGGGCGATAAACTCATACGGCCGGCAGCCGATCACGGTGGACACGTGCCCGGGGCCGATGAAGCCGTCTAGCCGCAGGTCCGGGGAGTCCAGGATCGCCTTGATGGCCGGGATGATCGTGACGTGGTTGCAGAACACCGAGAAGTTCGCCAGGTTCTCGGCCGCCGCGCGCATGATCGTCATGGCCGTGGACGGGGCCGTGGTCTCGAAGCCGATGGCCATGAACACGACCCGCTTGTCCGGGTTGTTCCGCGCGATCTTCAGCGAGTCGAGCGGAGAATAGACCATGCGGATGTCGGTGCCGGCCGCCTTGGCGTCGAAGAACGAGCCGTTGCTGCCCGGCACGCGCATCATGTCGCCGAACGACGTCATGATCACGTCGGGCTCGGCGGCCAGGGCCATGGCGTCGTCCACGCGGCCCATGGGGATCACGCACACCGGGCAGCCGGGCCCGTGCACCAGAGTGATCGACTCGGGCAGGTAGTCCTCCAGGCCGTGCTTGTAGATGGTGTGCGTGTGGCCGCCGCACACCTCCATCAGCTTGTACTGACGACCCGGCTCACACAGCGCGGCGATCTTGGCCGCGAGGGCGTGCGCCGTGTCCGCATCGCGGAATTCGTCAACGAACTTCATGACCCGCCCCTTTACTCGATCCGCGATTCGGCGAGCGCTTCCAGCTCGTCGGCGTAGGCCTGGCCGATCCCGTCCAGGAACTGCAGCGCTGCCGCGGCTTCCGCCTCGTCGATCTTGGACAGGGCAAAGCCGACGTGGATCAGGACCCACTCCCCCGGCACGGGCAGGTCATCGGCGAGCAGGCCGATGTTGATCACCCGCCGGACGCCGCTGACGTCGACCCGGGCCAGATCCGGCTGGTCCGGGAGGAGTTCGATCACCTCACCCGGTATGCCGAGGCACATAGGACCATCCCCTCAATAATCTCATTAATCAAGACTCCTGGCCGGCGGCGGGCGCGCGGGGACCGCTGCGGGCGGTCTCCGGGCCGGCGGCCGGTGGGTATGTAACATGGCCGGCGTTGTCCGCGGCCGGCTGGTAAGAGGCGCCGCCGGCGTTGTCGGCGACCAGCTTGGTCACGACGCGGATCGCTCCATCCACGGCGGCGGCGACGGGCTCGCTGAGCCCGATGCCTTCCTCCAGGCTGGCGGGCTGGCAGCCGACCACCACAATCCGGCCGGCCCTCGCCCCGAGCATCTCCAGCACACCGAACACCACGTCGGGCTGCATGCCGTGCGCGTTGAACATCTGGCTGCCCTGGAGCGGGCCGCCGGCGCTGGCGGCCAGATCGGGCCGGTCCTCCGGCCCCACTTCCAGCACGGTCAGGGTGCCCGGCGGCCCGCCGCGCGGCGCGGCGTCGACGAGGATCGTGGTCTCGTACCCGCCGGCTATGTCGTACGCCAGGTGCATGCCGCTCGTCCCGTAGTCGGCGACCCGTACCCCGTCCGGCATCTCGGTGAACGCCAGGCGCCGGGCGACCTCCACACCGAAACCGTCGTCACCCAGGAAGATGTTGCCCACGCCGGCGACGAGAACCCGGCCGGTCATGGCGTCAGCCCGGGACCGTCGGCGCGGACCTGGGCGCCCGCCGCGCTGGCCGTTCGGAAAGCGGCGACGGTCAGCTCCCACAGCACGTGGTAGATGGTCGTCTGCGCCTCCTGGATCCGGTGCACCGACGAGGACGGCGCGACGAACAGATAGTCGATGCCGTCGAGCTCGGCCATCTTTCCCCCGTCGTATCCCGCCAGGCCGACGGTCAGCATGCCCCGTCGGCTGGCCTCGTCAAACGCCCGGATCAGGTTGGCGGAGTTCCCGCTGGTCGACAGGCCGACCGCGATGTCGTTCCGGTCCCCGAACGCGCCGAGCTGGCGGGCGAACACGACCTCCACGCCGATGTCGTTGCACAGTGCGGTCACCACGGAGGTGTCGTTGGCCAGGCCGAAGGCCGGCAGCGGCGGGGCGTCACCACCGGGATTGAGGAACAGGGTGGCGAGCTGCTGGGCGTCGGTAGCACTGCCGCCGTTGCCGAACGCGAAGAGCCGGCCCCGGCGGCGAAGCGGTCCGCGACCGCGGCGGCGCACCGGGCCAGCCGGGCCCCGTCCCGGGCGCTGACGGCCTGCCTCAGCTCGGTGATCTCGGCGACCTTGGCGACGGTGGAGGCGCGAACCTGGGCCAGGACGGCGGAGGTGTCCGTCGTGTCCGCGCACGCGCCCGGATAAAGAAATGGGTAGAGCGACTCGACGCCACCCGCCTGCTGAGTCCCACGTGCCTCGCCCGCCCCGCTCGCCTGGCCGGCCTCGCGGGCGCGGTCCTGGCTGTCCTGCCGCGTCACCGGGTCATCTCCCCACGACGGCGATAGCTTCCTTGGCGTGCACGAGAATCGCGTCGCCGACCCCAGCCTGCACCAGGGCTACGCTAACTTCCTCCTCGCCCTGCCCAGTATCGACCACGGCCAGGCCATCGGTCAGCAAACGGACGATGGTGACCTCGACGGCGCTGTCGGAGCAGGTAATGCAGACGTCGCCGTAGCACTCCGGCACGGCGGCCCCCGGTCCGGGCGGCTCGCGGCCGGCGCGCGCGGTCATGTGACCATCTCGGGGCCGAGCACGCCGGGCTGCTCGAAGAACACGTGTACCAGCTCCCACAGCAGGTGATACTGGGTCACCTGCAATTCCTTGACGATCCGCGGGTCGCCGGACGGCGCGGTCAGCAGGTGGCCGATGGCCGGGTGGCCCATCATCGTGCCCCCGTCCCCGCCGGCCAGGGCGATCGTCAGCAGCCCGAGCTCCCGGGCCGTCCGCAGGCCAGCCAGCACGCTCGCGCAGTGGCCGTCCGCGGAGATGCCGAGCGCGATGTCCTCGGGCGCCGTGAGGTAGCGGATCTGATGCGCGAAGATCTCCCCGATGCCGTCCCGCGCCGCGATACCAGTCACCGTGGCCACGTCGGCGGTCAGCGCGATCGCGGGCAGCGCGCGCTTCCCGACGATCACCGGGTGCACGAACTCCACCGCCACGTGCTGGGCGTCCGCGCTGGCGCCGCCGGTGCCGAAAACCACGAGCTTGCCGCCGCGGTGGAACCGGACCGCCATCTCGTGGCAGGCATCGGCGACCGCGGGCGCCTGGGCGGCCAGCGTTCCGGTGGGTGCTACCCGCCGTTCGAACAGCCGGTCCGCGTCACCCGGGTCATTCATGGCTGGCCGCCGAGAGGTCGACGTCGACCTCGACGTCGACGGCGTCGCGCAGCTTCAGCGCGCCGAACATGCCCGAATACGGCTTGACGCCGAACTCGGACTGGACCACGGTCCCGGCGGCGCGGTAGCGGCCGTCGCCGGTCTTGCTGACGGTCAGCGCGAACGGCCGGGACTGGCCGTGCAGGGCCAGCGTGCCGTTGATCGTGCCGCCGCCGCTGTCGTCTGGCGCGAACTGCGCCGCGGTGAACGTCGCCTCGGGGTACCGGTCGGCCTGGAGCTGCTTGAGAGCGGTCAGGGCAATCTCGCGGCGGTCCCGGTCCGTGAGCGGCTTGAGACCGCCAGCCCCCTCCCGGATCACCAGGGACCGCAGGTCGATCCGTGCCTCGAGGCGTTCCGGGGCACGGTCGTCACCGTCCAGTTCGCCCGACCACTGGGTGATCTCGATCGTCAGGTCGTGCCCAGCCTGCGCCGCCAGGCCGCCGCGGTATGTACGCAGCGTGAGCCGGCCACCGCTGGGGCCAAGCCGGTGGCGCCCTTCATCAGCCGCCATGCAAGCACCGTAGGACACATATGCGCGTAGCGTCCAGTGGCCATTCGGACACTTGTGACTGAAAATGGGCACGCCAGAAGAGGGGCCCGGCCGGGGAAGAATTTTCTCCGGGCCGGCAGATGTGACGGCGAAACGGACATCCGCGGCCGGACGGCCGCCCCGCTACTGGAGCGGGATCTCGCCGAAGACTTCCTGGATGCGCCGCAGGTCCCGGAGGCGCGGCTCGGTGGCACCACCGACCCACCGGCTCACCGTCTTGACCGACACGCCCAGCAGCCGCGCGGCGGCCTCCTGGGTCAGTCCCTCCCGCCGCAGCGCGACGGACATCCAGTCGGCGAAGTTGGCGGGCTCTCCGTCCTCGCCGAGACGGACAAAAGAGGCGCCGGGCGCCGATATCTCCGGCCGGTCGTTCCCGGCCCCCGCGGTCGCCGGGACGGCCTCGCCCGTGCTGCCCGCGTTCTTGCCCGCGTTCGTGCCCGCGTTCGTGCCCGCGCCGGGCCGGGGCTCGGGGCCACCGCCCGTCGGCGAGGGCTGGAGCTCGGAGTGCAGGACGTCCACCTCGACGTGCTCCGGGAAGATGCGGAACGCGACCTGGATGGACCCGGACGGCCCGGCGGCGTCGAGCAGCGCGCGGAAGACGGTATCCCCGACTTCGCGGTTGCCCTCCTCCGTCAGCGGCGACTCGGCCAGGCAGCGGCGGACGAAATCGCGGATGCCGGGTATCGACGAGGGGCGCGCGGGAAATACCTGGAGGAGAACGACGACAGGCATGACCTCGATCGAGTCCCCACCGGGAACGTAAACGGGCTCAGCCACCGGATCTCTCCTCAAAGCCGTACGCAGCGCGCCAGGGCGCATGTTTGGGCTCAGGCAAGGCTATTCGATTCAGAGCATGACAGAAAGCCGTAACGGTGGCTGTGCACGCACGGACGCCTCCGCCGCGTAGACGGGCCCGGGCGAAAGTGAGCGTCTCGTCGCAGGACGCAGGACAGTTCTGTCCAGTCGCGTTGACCATGTGTCTTGTGGCGCAGGTTACACCGGGTCTATCATCACGGTGTCTGCGCACCACAATGGTGTCTGTGCACCACAATGGTGTCTGCGCACCAGAAGGCGGGTAAGCGCCATGGTCATCTGCTCGGATGTGACGGTACGGCCTGCGGTGCGCGGCGCCGTCGGTCTCTCCCGGGCCGTGCGTACGGGCCGGCGCGAGTAACTCCCAGCCGATCAGATGTCCGGTAGCCAGACGCATCGCCGGCCCGCAGCACGGGCCGGGGGGAGCGGGCGCGCCCGCGACCCGGAGGCCAGCGATCCAGCGAGGAGGTGGCCTCGCCATGGCCACAGACGCACAAGCTAACAACGCCCCGGCCGAAACGGCCGAACCGGTGCTGCACATCCTCTGGATGAACGCCGGGCTCAGCTGCGACGGGGACTCGGTGGCCCTGACCGCGGCCACGCAGCCCAGCATCGAGGAAATCGTGATGGGCGCCCTGCCGGGGCTGCCCCAGGTCGCCGTGCACTGGCCGCTGATCGACTTCGAATGCGGCCCAGAACAGGGCGCGGACAACTTCATCGAGTGGTGGCACAAGGCCGACCGGGGCGAACTCGACCCGTTCGTGCTGGTCGTCGAGGGCTCGATCCCGAACGAGGCGATCAAGAGCGAGGGCTACTGGTGCGGCTTCGGCAATAACCCCGAGACCGGCCAGCCGATGACCACCAGCGAATGGCTGGACCGCCTGGCCCCCAAGGCGACGGGGATCCTGGCCGTCGGGACGTGCGCGACCTACGGCGGCATCCACGCCATGGCCGGCAACCCGACCGGCGCGATGGGCGTGCCCGACTACCTCGGCTGGGACTGGCGGTCCAAGGCCGGGCTGCCGATCGTCTGCGTGCCCGGGTGTCCCATTCACCCGGACAACCTGTCCGAGACCATTCTTTACCTGCTCTACCAGGTGGCCGGACAGGCGCCGATGATCCCGCTGGATGAGGCGCTCCGCCCCGCGTGGCTGTTCGGGGCCACGGTGCACGAGGGCTGCGACCGGGCCGGCTACTACGAGCAGGGCGACTTCGCCACCGAGTACGGGTCGGCCAAGTGCCTGGTCAAGCTCGGCTGCTGGGGGCCAGTGGTCAAGTGCAACGTGCCCAAGCGCGGCTGGATCAACGGGGTGGGCGGCTGCCCGAACGTGGGCGGCATCTGCATCGCCTGCACGATGCCCGGCTTCCCGGACAAGTTCATGCCGTTCATGGACGAGCCGCCGGGATCGAAGGTTTCGACCACCGCGACCAGCATGTACGGGACGGTCATCCGCGCCCTGCGCGGCTTCACCGCCAAGACCGCGGACGAGGAGCCGAAGTGGCGCAAGAAGAGCGCCGAGCTCCTGACCGGCTACAAGCAGACCTGGTGACTGACATGGGGATGCCGTCCGGCCCAGAGCCGGCCGCCGCGCCCACTTTGAGGGGAAGGGAACAGCGATGACCACGGCACAGGAGTCCGACGTCAGGGAGATGTCATGGGACCCGATCACCAGGATCGTGGGCAGCCTCGGCATCTACACCAAGGTCGACTTCAAGCAGAAGCGGGTCGTCGAGTGCCACAGCACTTCGTCGATTTTCCGCGGCTACAGCATCTTCATGAAGGGCAAGGACCCGCGCGACGCGCACTTCATCACCAGCCGCATCTGCGGGATCTGCGGTGACAACCACGCCACGTGCTCGGTCTACAACCAGAACATGGCCTACGGCGTCCGGCCGCCGCACCTGGGCGAGTGGATCATCAACCTGGGCGAGGCCGCGGAGTACATGTTCGACCACAACATCTTCCAGGAGAACCTGGTCGGGGTCGACTTCTGCGAGAAGATGGTCGGCGAGACCAACCCCGGCGTGCTGGAGCAGGCCAACCACACCGAGTCGCCGCACGCCGCCGAGCACGGGTACCGCACCATCGGCGACATCATGCGGTCGCTCAACCCGCTGGAGGGCGAGTTCTACCGCGAGGCGCTCCAGGTCAGCCGGTCCACACGGGAGATGTTCTGCCTGATGGAGGGGCGCCACGTGCACCCCTCGACGCTGTACCCGGGCGGCGTGGGCACGACCGCGACCGTGCAGCTGTTCACGGACTACCTGACCCGGCTGATGCGCTACGTCGAGTTCATGAAGCGCGTCGTCCCGATGCACGACGACCTGTTCGACTTCTTCTACGCGGCCCTGCCCGGGTACGAGGAGGTCGGGCGGCGCCGCGCCGACATGGTGTGCTGGGGCAGCCTGAACGACCCCGAGTTCTGCGACTTCCGGTACGAGAACATGACCAACTGGGGCCGGAAGATGTTCGTCAGCCCCGGGGTCATCCGGGACGGGCAGCTGCTCACCAACGACCTGGTCGACATCAACCTGGGCATCCGCATCCTGCTGGGCAGCTCGTACTACGAGGACTGGGAAGACCAGGAAATGTTCGTCACCCGGGACCCGCTCGGGAACCCGGTGGATCGCCGGCACCCGTGGAACCAGCACACGATCCCCCGGCCGCAGAAGCGCGACTTCAGCGACAAGTACAGCTGGGTCATGTCGCCGCGCTGGTTCGACGGCACCAACTATCTGGCGGCCGACACCGGCGGCGGCCCGATCGCCCGGCTGTGGGCCACCGCCCAGGGGGGCCTGGCCGACTTCGGCTACGTCAAGTCCACCGGCAACAGCGTGCTGATCAACCTGCCGCGGACCGCGACCAAGCCGGAGGTCACCTTCGAGTGGAAGGTGCCCACCGACAAGTCGGGCGCGCCGCTGTCCAACGCGATCGAGCGCGACCGGGCCCGGACCTACTTCCAGGCCTACTCCGCGGCCGCCGCGCTGCACTTCACCGAGAAGGCCCTGGCCGAGATCCGGGCGGGCCGGACCAAGACGTGGGAGCCGTTCACCGTTCCGGAGGAGGCGAACAGCTGCGGCTTCACCGAGGCCGTGCGCGGCGTGCTGTCCCACCACATGGTGATCAGGGGAGGGAAGATCGCTAACTACCACCCGTACCCGCCGACCCCCTGGAACGCCAGCGTGCGGGACAGTTACGGGACGCCGGGCCCCTACGAGGACGCCGTGCAGAACACGCCGATCTTCGAGGAGAACCCGCCGGACTCGTTCAAGGGCATCGACATCATGCGGGCGGTGCGCAGCTTCGACCCGTGCCTGCCGTGCGGCGTGCACATGTACCTGGGCGGCGGCAAGACGGTGGACACGGTGCACTCCCCGACAGGGATCACCCTTTCCACCTGAGCGCGGACGGACTGTGGTCATGTCCCTGGCGGCGCCGTCGCCAGGGGCATGATGCCGTCAGGACGACGGAGACGGCACTGGCGCGGCAAATACCGCCGCCCGGACATACCACCGCCCCGGACATACCACCGCCCCGGGAGAGACGGCCACAGCGAACACGGAGGGGAAACCGAATGACCCGCGTGCAACAGGTCGGCGACCAGATCGAGGAACTGCTGGGCGTACTGGCCGGGCACGGCCAGGGGCCCGCGGCCGAGGAACTCGTCCGGCTGCTGGTCGGCCTGTACGGTGACGGCCTGACCCACATCGTGGGCGCGTTGCGGGAAGAAGGCGGCGCCGGAGCCGAGATACTGGACCGGCTGACCGGTGATCCGCTGGTCGAGAGCCTGCTGCTGCTGCACGGGCTGCACCCGCTCGACGTCGACGCCCGGATCCAGCGGGCGCTGGACCGGGTCCGGCCCTACCTGGGCTCACACGCCGGCGGGGTCCACTACGCCGGGGTCGCCGACGGGGTTGCCCGGCTGACGCTGGAGGGCAACTGCAATGGCTGCCCCTCTTCGGCCGTCACCGTGCAGCTGGCTATCGAAGGCGCGGTCAAGGACGCGGCGCCCGAAGTGACCGAGGTCGTGGTCGAGGGGATGACCGAGGCGCCCGCGGCGCCCGCTCCGGTCCTGCTGCAGATCGGCATGCGGCCGGACACGCCGGCCGCGGCCGTGGACGCCGCAGCGGACGGCCATGGAAGCTGGGTCACGCTGGCCGAGATGGGGCCGCCCAGCGCCCGGCCGGTCTGCGTCGCCGCCGGCGACATGCCGATCCTCCTCTGCTCGGTCCGCGGGACGCTGTACGCATACCAGGACGCCTGCGCGGCGTGCGGCCAGAGCATGGGCGGCGGGCAACTGGCACGCGAGGTGCTCACCTGCGAGTGCGGCGCGTCCTACGACGTGAGCCGGGCCGGGCGCGGGCTCAGCGACCCCACCCTGCACCTGGACCCACTGCCGCTCGTCACGGACAGCCAGGGGGTGCGGGTCGCGGTCCCGGTGGCGGTCCGCTCATGACCCGGGGCCCGTCCGGCCTGGGCCGCTTCGTCCAGGACGCGGGAGAGCAGGCCCCAATAGCAGGGCAGCAGGCTACGGCGAGCGGCGGAACCGGGCAGCAGGCTACGGCGAGCGGCGGAACCGGGCAGCAGGCTACGGCGAGTGGCGGAGCGAAGCTCCGACCGCCCAGCGAACCGGGCCCTGGCGGCCCGGTGAGCGGCGGTGCTACGGCGGGAACCGCAGCGGGGCGCGAAGCGCACGTGGGGGGTTCCGGGGGGTCATCCCCCCGGGCCAGCACAGCGCACGTGGGGGGTTCCGGGGGGTCATCCCCCCGGGCCAGCACCGAGCACTGCGAAATGTGCGCGGAGCGGATCCCGGCGGAGCACTCGCACGTGGCCGACCTGGAGAACTCGTCGCTGATGTGCGCCTGCCGCGCCTGCTACCTGCTCTTCACCCAGCGCCAGGCGGGCCGGGGACGGTACCGCTCGGTCCCGGACCGGTACCTGCACGACCCGGTGCACCCGATGTCCACGCGGGAATGGGAGGAGCTCGAGATCCCGGTCGGGCTGGCCTTCTTCCTGCGCAGCTCGCAGCGGGATGAGGTCGGGGCGTTCTACCCCAGCCCGGCGGGCGCCACCGAGTGCCGCCTCGACCTCACGGCCTGGGCACAGCTGTCGGCGGAGCACCCGCTGCTGCAGGCCATGGAGCCGGACGTCGAGGCGACGCTGATCTCCCGGACGGACGATACCGTCGAGCATTTCCTGGTGCCGATCGACGCGTGCTACGAGCTGGCCGGGCGGATGCGGCTGTACTGGCGCGGCTTCGACGGCGGCGCCGAGGCCCGGCAGAGCATCGCCGAGTTCCTGGACTCGGTGCGGTCCCGGGCGCGGTTCCTGCCGCTGCCCGAGCGGGCCGAGCGAGGGCCGGGGCACTGAGATGGCGGACCTGACCTTCGATTGCATCGGGGCGCAGGCCGAACGTTACGCGGTCATGCCCACGATCACCCTGACGCTGCGGATCAGCGAGACCAGCAGGCAGCGGATCGACACGATCGCGCTGCGCACCCAGATCCGGATCGAGCCCGCGCGCCGCCGCTACACGCCGGCCGAGGAGGAGCGCCTGCACGACCTCTTCGGCGACACGGCGCGCTGGGCCGACACGCTGAAGCCAATGCAGTTCACGAACGTGTCAACGATGGTGACCAGCTTTACCGGGAGCATCGAGGTGCAGATCCCGATCAACTTCAGCTACGACCTGGAGGTGGGCTCCGGGCGGTACTTCGCCAGCCTGGAATCCGGCGAGATCCCGCTGCTGTTGCTGTTCAGCGGCACGATCTTCTCGGTCGTGGACGGCCGGTTCCAGGTCCAGCAGGTGCCGTGGAGCAAGGAGGCGGTCTACCGCCTTCCGGTCAGCGTCTGGCGGGAAGCCGTCGACGTGCACTTCCCAAACAGCGCCTGGATCGCGATGAGCAGGCAGACGTTCGACGACCTGCAGCGGTTCAAGACCCGGCGGGCCCTGCCGACCTGGGATACGACCGTGACCGCACTGCTGGCCGAGTCGGCGGGCGCCGGCACGGACACGGACACCCACACGGGCGCCGGCACGGACACGGACACCCACACGGGCGCCGGCACGGACACGGACACCCACACGGGCGCCGGCACGGACACGGGCGCGGGCGGCGAAACGGAGCGGAAGCCATGAACCGGCCGGCGGACCACATCGCGCACGCGCGCGCCGTGGCGGACGCGATCCTGTACGAGGGGTACCTGCTGTACCCGTACCGCCAGTCGTCCCGGAAGAACCAGGCCCGGTTCCAGTTCGGCGTGCTGATGCCCCCCGCGTACGCGGCCGTGGACGCCAACGAGCCGTCCGCATCGCAGACGGAGTGCCTGGCCGAGTGCGCCGCCGGCGCGCGCGTCGAGATCCTGCTGCGCTTCCTGCACGTCCAGCAGCGGCTGGTGCAGGAAGCGGCCGGCCCGGCCCAGTCCGGGCCAGCCCATTCCGGACTAGCACAATGGCGGGACGTTCCCGTCCTGAACGTGGGCGGCACCGAGTTCACCCGGTTCACCGAGGCCACCGAGCGGGAGGAACGGGCGGACCTGGCCGTCGCGAGCCTGGACGGCGAGGGTGCCGTCCTGCCGTTCCACATCGAGGGCGGTGAGACCGCCGAGGACCTGACCGACTCCCGCGGCGCGGTGGCCGGGCGCCTGATCCACCGGTGGGACTCCCTGGACGGCGTGCTGCGCGTGCAGGGCGAACGGGTCGCCGGCCCGTACCAGGCGCTGCGACTGCGGGTCCGGGTCGAGAACCGGACGGAACCGGACCCCGCTCGCGGCCTGCTCGCGACGCGGGAGGACGGCCTGCGTTACGCCCTGGTCGCGGCGCACACGCTGATCGGCATCCCGGGCGGGTCGTTCATCTCCATGACCGATCATCCGGAATGGGCGGCCGCGGAGGTCGCCGCGTGCACGAACGTCGGCACCTGGCCCGTGCTGGCCGGTCCGGCGGACTGCCACGACCTCGTGCTGTCCTCCCCCATCATCCTGTACGACCACCCGGAGATCGCGCCCGAGAGCGCGGGTGACCTGTTCGACGCGACGGAGATCGACGAAATCCTTACGCTGCGGACGATGGCGCTGACGGACGAGGAAAAGCGCGAGGCCCGGGCGACCGACCCGCGCGCCGCCGACCTGATCGACCGGCTGGACGGGCTGCCGCCGGAGATGCTGGAGAAGCTGCACGGCGCCATCCGGTACCTGGAGCCCAGCGCGGGCCCGGGCACCCGGGGCCCGGGCACCCGGGGCCCGGGCGAGCCGGAGCCGCTGGGGCCGTTTCCCGGGGCGCCGGCCGCGGACGACGTGCCGGTGTTCCAGACGCCCGATGCTCCCTGGTGGGATCCCGGAGCCGACACGTCCGTTTCGCCGGAGACGGACCAGGTCGTCATCGATGGGGTGACCGTGGCCCGGGGCAGCAAGGTCCGGATGCGGCCCGGCGCCCGGCGTGCCGACGCCCAGGACCTGTTCCTCATCGGGCGGGAGGCGCTGGTGGAAGCGGTCCTGCACGACGTGGACGGGAAGGTGCACGTGGCGGTGAGCCCGGTCGCCGATCCCGTCGCCGAACTGCAGCGAACCCACGGGCGATTTCTCTACTTCGCCCCGGACGAACTCGAACCGATCGGCGCGCGTTCGCCGAGCGGGATGCGTCAGTACAGAGACGGTTCCGGCCCGGAACCGGGTTAGAAGGGGGAAGGCATGATCAGCAGGCTCATCACGGCGGTCGTCATCGCAGTGGCCCTGGCGGCGCTCATCCGGTCGCTGCCGGACGTCAAACGCTATCTGGAACTCCGCGAGATGTAGGCGCGGACCGGACAAGATGAGGCGGGAACGGGCGCCCGGTGCCTGTGATCGGCACCGGAGATGGTGTGCGGGCGGGGGGACTCGAACCCCCACGGTGTCTCCACCAACAGGACCTAAACCTGTCGCGTATGCCTATTTCGCCACGCCCGCCCGTCCCGGCTGGGACGTGACCTTACCCTGCCACCAGGTCCCGGAGGAGACGGTCGACGTGACCGGTGGCCTTGACGCCGTAGAGCGCCTGCGTCACCTTGCCGTCGGCGTCGATCACGAATGTGGACCTGATGACGCCCACGCTCTTCTTTCCGTACATCATCTTCTCGCCGTAGGCCCCGTAAGCCTTCCCGGTCGCGTGGTCAGGGTCGGACAGCAGCGGAAATGTCAGGCTTTCCTTGTCCCGGAACCGGACCAGCTTCTCCGGCTTGTCCGGCGAGATGCCCAGGACCGCGGTATCCGCCTTGGACAGGTCGCCCATGCGGTCACGGAAGTCGCACGCCTCCTTGGTGCAACCCGGGGTCATCGCGGCCGGGTAGAAGTAAACGATCACCTGCTGGCCGCGGTATGAGGACAGGCTCACCAAGCTGCCGTCCGCGTCCAGCAGGGTGAAATCCGGCGCCGTGTCGCCTGGCGCCAGCCGCTGCTCGGTCACTGTGATCCTCCGGGTCCCATCGGCGGCCTTCTCCCCCCACGTTATCGCCCCGCCGGACGCGGCACGCCGGAGACTTCCAGATCTGACCGGACCACAGCCAGCAGGTCCGCAAGGTCATCGCCCCGGCTCAGGGCAGCAGGAGCAGGTGACGTCGACTATTCAGGTGACGTCGGTCAACGAACCGGTCAGCGCGGCGATCCCGCCCGCCGCTGAGACCGCGACTGTGCCGGCCAGCCAACTCGGGCCAGTGGTAACGCCAAGCCGGGCAGGCACTACGTCGTGAGTTCCCCGGCGAGCTGTTCGGCGATGACGGGGACGAGGGCGCGGAAGGCGCGGCCACGGTGGCTGATCGCGTCCTTGGCCTCGGGCGTCATCTCGGCGGTGGTCAGCCCAGCGGGCCCGTTGGGGTCATTGGGCAGGAAGATCGGGTCGTAGCCGAACCCGCCCGTGCCGCGGGGGCTCGTGGTCAGCGTGCCGTCCAGGCGGCCCTCGACGACGCGCTCCCGCCCGTCCGGGAGCGCCAGCGCGGCCGCGCAGGCGAAGTGGGCGCTCCGGTGCGGGCCGGTGATGTCGGACAGTTGCGCCAGGACCAGGGCGAGGTTGGCCGCGTCGTCACCGTGCCGGCCGGACCAGCGCGCGGAAAAGATGCCGGGCATGCCGTTCAGCACATCGACGCACAGGCCGGAGTCGTCGGCGACCGACGGCAGACCCGTGAACTGCGCGATGGCCCCGGCCTTCAGCAGCGCGTTCCCGGCGAACGTCAGGCCGGTCTCAGCCACGTCCGGCGCGGCGGGGTACTCGTCCAGCCCGGTCAGGTCGACCGGGACACCCGCCACGGCAAGGATCCGGCGCAGTTCGACGACCTTGTGGGCATTGCGGGTGGCCAGCACGAGCCGCAGGGGGGCAGGGTCACCCATCTCCGTTCGGCTATCTGGAAAGGGCATCGTGCTGCAGCCTGGTCAGCTCGCCGCAGCCGGCTACGGCGAGGTCGAGCAGCCGGCCGAGCATGTCCCGGCTGAACGGCGCGCGCTCGGCCGTTCCCTGCACCTCAACGAAGTCGCCGTCGCCGGTGCAGACCACGTTCATGTCGGTCTCGGCCGCTGCGTCCTCCTCGTAGCAGAGGTCGAGGCGCGGCTGGCCGTCGACGATGCCGACGCTGACCGCGGCCACCGACGTGGGCAGCGGGTCGCCGTGGCAGCGGTGGCGACCCTGCAGCCAGGCCACCGCGTCGGCGAGCGCGACGTAGCCGCCGGTGATGGCGGCCGTTCGGGTCCCGCCGTCCGCCTGCAGCACGTCGCAGTCGATGACGATCGTGTTCTCGCCCAGCGCCTTGAAGTCGACGCAGGCGCGCAGGGCCCGGCCGACCAGGCGGGAGATCTCGTGGGTGCGCCCGCCGACGCGGCCCTTGACCGACTCGCGGTCGTTGCGCGTGTTCGTCGCGCGGGGCAGCATCGCGTACTCGGCGGTCACCCAGCCGAGCCCGCTGCCCCGCCGCCACCGCGGCACGTCCTCCTGGACGCTGGCGGCGCACAGCACGCGGGTGGCGCCGAACTCCACGAGCACGGAGCCCTCGGCGTGATCGAGCCAGCCCCGGGTCAGCTTCACAGGGCGCAGTTCAGTGTCGGAACGTCCGTCAGGTCGGGCCATGCCCGCCAGACTATCGGCGCTGCGGAGCGGGGGCTTACATCGGGAGCGGGGCGGAAGGGGTGAGGTCGAACTCCTGGCCCGGGGCGGCCAGCGAGAGCTTCCCGGTGAACGCGGCGCTCGCCTCCGCGAAGGACCGCTCCTTGTCGTTCCACGGCACCAGGTGGGTCAGCACCAGGTGCCGCACTCCGGCGCGCTCGGCGTGCTCGCCGGCCTCGCGCCCGGTCAGGTGCAGGTTGCCGGGCACGTCCGGGCCGTCCAGGAAGGACGCCTCACATAGCAGCAGGTCAGCCCGGCGGGCCAATTCGACCAGCGTCTCGCAGGGACCGGTGTCGGCCGAGTAGGCCAGGATCCGGCCGCCGTGCTCCACCCGGAATCCGTACGTCTCGACCGGATGGTTCATCCGCTGTGTGGTGATCAGGAACGGCCCGATCCGGCGGGTCCCCGGGGTCAGCGTGATGAAGCTGAAGGCGTCGGTCACGGCGGGACCGGGGTCGGGCTCCAGGCCGTAGGCGAGGGCTATCCGCTCGGCGGCGCGTTCGGGGGCGTAGACGGGGATCGGCGGCTGGGGCCCCCCGGGCGCATACCGGCGGGCCACCCAATAAGAGGCCAGATCGAGGCAGTGATCCGCGTGCAGGTGACTGAGGCAGATGGCGTCGATGTCGAACAGCCCGACGTGCCGCTGCATCACCCCCAGCGCGCCGTTGCCGAGGTCCATCAGCATCCGGAAGCCCTCCGCCTCCAGCAGGTAGCTGGAGGCGGGACTGTCGGGCCCGGGGAAGCTGCCGGAGCATCCGATAATGGTCAGGCGCACGAAAGACCACAATAGGCCCGCGGCGGGTGGCGCGCGGGCTCAGGAGCGCACTGTGCGGCGCAGGCGGTCGGGGGGCGCCCGGGTCAGGGCGAGAGCTCAGCGGCGCGCGGGTCAAGGACGCGGGGTCAGGCCCAGAGCTGGCCTTCGAGCTTTTCCTCGGCCTCATCCAGCGTGCCGCCGTAGGCGCCGGTCGACAGGTACTTCCAGCCGCCGTCGGCCACGATCAGCGCGATGTCGGCGCGCTCCCCCGCCTTGACGGCCTTGGCGCCCAGCGCCATCGCCGCGTGCAGCGCGCAGCCGGCCGAGATCCCGGCGAAGATGCCCTCGGTGCCGAGCAGCTCGCGGGTGGCGGACAGCGCGTCGGCGGAGGAAACCGAGAACCGCGTCGTCAGCACGGCCTCGTCGTACAGTTCCGGGACGAAGCCCTCGTCGACGTTCCGCAGCCCGTAGACCAGCTCCCCGTACCGGGGCTCCGCGGCGACGATCTTCACCCCGGGGACGTGCTCGCGCAGGAAGCGGCCGGTGCCCATCAGCGTGCCGGTCGTGCCCAGGCCGGCCACGAAGTGCGTGATCTCCGGCAGGTCGGCGAGCAGCTCGGGGCCGGTGGTCTCGTAGTGGGCCCGCGCGTTCGCCTCGTTCCCGTACTGGTACAGCATGATCCAGTCCGGGTTCTCGGCGGCGAGCCGCTTGGCCACGCGGACGGCCTCGTTGGAGCCGCCCGGCGCCGGCGAGTAGATGATCGTCGCGCCGTACATCTCGAGCAGCTGGCGGCGCTCGGCCGAGGTGTTCTCCGGCATGACGACGGTCAGCCGGTACCCGCGCAGCTTGGCCACCATGGCCAGCGAGATGCCGGTGTTACCCGACGTCGGCTCGAGGATCGTCGCCCCCTGGTGCAGCAGCCCTTCCTTTTCGGCCTGCTCCACCATGTAGAACGCTGCACGGTCCTTGACCGAACCGGTCGGGTTCCGGTCCTCCAGCTTGGCCCAAAGGCGCACGTCGGGCGACGGCGACAACCGGGGCAGGCCCACGAGCGGGGTGCGGCCTACCGAGTCGAGCAGCGAGTCGTAACGCATACCAGCTCCGCACGTCGATCAGGAGGCGCCCCCGGCGACCGCCGGGAGAACCGTCACGGTGTCGCCGTCCTTGACCTGGGTCTCCAGGCCACCCAGGAAGCGCACGTCTTCGTCGTTGAGGTAGACGTTGACGAACCGGCGCAGGGCGCCGTCGTCAACGAGCCGGTCGCGCAGCCCGCTGTGCCGCCCGTCGATGTCCTCGATGAGCTCGCCCAGCGTGGAGCCTGCGCCCTCCACCTGCTTGGCACCGCCCGTGTACGTGCGCAGGATCGTCGGGATACGAACCTCGATGGCCATCAGAAAACTCCATGGTGTGCGGATGTAGCAGTAGCGGCGGTTAGCGGCGGTTCAGCACGAGCGTGCCGCCGTATTCCGGGTCCCTAGCCATCCAACCCGGAGCCTTCCGGGATCATTCCACCGAAGGGAGGCGGGCTGGTCAATACTCTCAGGTGATCGCGACTGACTCCTCCGTGACCACACCGTCGACGATGCGGTAGGAACGGAACTCTGTCTCATCCTCGGCGCGGGTGGACACGAGGACGTAGTGCGCGCCCGGCTCGCCCGCGTAGGAGACGTCCGTCCGGGACGGGTAGGCCTCGGTCGCGGTGTGCGAATGGTAGATGACGACGGGCTCCTCGTCCCGCTCGTCCATCTCCTTCCAGACCTGGAATTGCTCCGTGGAGTCAAATTCGTAGAAGGTCGGGGACCGCGCGGCGTTGAGCATCGGGATGAACCGCTCCGGGCGGTCGCGGCCGGCCGGGCCGGCGATCACGCCGCATGCCTCATCCGGGTGGTCGGCGCGGGCGTGCGCGACGATCTTGTCGTGGAGCTCACGGCGGATCGAGAGCATAACGCGAGGGTACCCGGCGGGCCCGGCCCGGCTCCGTCAGGGCCCTGGCACCGGGGCCGCTCCGGCCAGGGCCCGGCCCGGGTCGGCTACGTCAGGGCCTGGACCAGTGATTCCTGGACGGCGCCCAGCCAGGCGTACACCTCGAATGCGGCCCAGCGAGGATCGACCGGGTCGAGTTCCTGCCACTGCTCCTCGAACTCTTCGGTGACGCCGAGCCGGACGCCCAGCGCGAGCCGGACGTCGTTGAGCGCCCGCAGCCAGGACTGCGCCTGCTCCCCGGACAGCTTGACCGGGCCGCCGTCGGCCGGCAGCGTGTCCAGCACGGTCCGCGCGCTCTCCTGCTTGGCGTTGCGCAGGCTCTCCTCGGTGAAGCGGCGGAACTCCCCGGCGGCGTCGGGATCGTCCCGGTAGGCGTCGGGCAGCAGCCGGGCGAGCGCCGGGTCCTGCGGCGTCTGGGCGGGACGGCCGGAGCCGAACATCGCCTCCAGCTCCGCCGGGCTGGGCACACCCGGCGTGCCGGGGTCCAGGGTCTCCCCGGCCAGGCCGGGCGGTACGCCGGACGACCCGGGCGCGCCGGGAGCGCCGGGAGCGCCGGGCCGGTCGGCGTCGGGGTCGGTGAGCAGGTCCACGACCAGCTCGATCAGGCTGCGCAGCAGGACCGCTTCCGGGGCGTCGAACCTAGCTCGTACGCCGCGGCCGCTGGTCCGGCGAAAAGCATCCATCAGGAAGGCGCCACCAATGCGAATCTCGTCCGGGCGAGGGTAAGGAGTCAGCGTCTCATGCGAGCCTCGCGAGGTCTCACGAGTCGGAGGAGACCGTCGCCCAGAGGCCGTACCCGTGCAGCACCTCGACGTTGTGCTCCATCGACTCACGCGCGCCGGCGGCCACCACCGCCTTGCCCTTGTAATGCACGTCGAGCATGAGCTTCTTCGCCTTCGACTTCGGGTAGCCGAACACGGTCTGGAACACGTACGTCACATAGTCCATCAGGTTGATCGGGTCGTTCCAGACGATCGTCAGCCAGGGCTTGTCCGGCGTGGTCTGCTCACCGGACTCCGGTAGCTCGACCTCAGCGGGTGCCACGCTCACGGCTGCTTGCCTCCAGGTCCGTAGTCTTCCACTCGTGACGAATTCGGCGGACAGTATGTCTCTTCCACCCGGTAGCCGTCCCATGCCCGGGCACGGCACCGCGTTGCTCACCGATCAGTATGAGCTGACCATGCTCCAGGGTGCCCTGCACAGCGGGGCGGCCGGGCGTCGCGCGATCTTCGAGGTGTTCGCCCGGCACTTGCCGCACGGCCGAAGGTACGGCGTCGTCGCAGGTACTGGAAGGCTGCTCGATGCCCTTGAACAGTTCAGGTTTGACACAGCTGATCTTGATTTCCTCCGGGCCTCCGAGATCGTGGACGATGTCACGCTCCGTTACCTCAAATCATACCGTTTTACCGGGAACATCTGGGGTTATGCCGAAGGGGACTGCTACCTTCCCGGCTCGCCCATCCTGGTGGTCGAGGGCACGTTCGCCGAGGCGGTCATCCTCGAGACGATCACTCTGTCGATCCTCAACCACGACTGTGCGATCGCGTCCGCTGGGTCCCGGATGGTGATCGCGGCTGGCGGGCGGCCACTCATCGAGATGGGGTCGCGGCGCACGCACGAGCAGGCCGCCGTGGCCAGCGCCCGGGCGGCCTACCTCGTGGGCTTTTCGTCCACGTCGAACCTGCAGGCGAACCGCCTGTACGGCGTCCCGTCGGCCGGGACCAGCGCGCACACGTTCACCCTGGTGCACGACAGCGAGCGGCACGCGTTCCGCACGCAGCTCGACGCCCTGGGGAAGGGCACGACGCTGCTGGTAGATACGTTCGACGTGGACCGCGCGGTGCGGGGCGCGGTCGAGCTGGCGGGCCCCGACCTCGGTGCGGTGCGGATCGACAGTGGCGACCTGCTGGTGCTGGCCCACCATGTCCGCGCGCTGCTCGACGAGCTCGGCGCGACCCACACCCGGATCGTGCTCACCGGCGACCTGGACGAATACTCGATCGCGGCGCTGGCCGCCGCCCCGGTCGACGGCTACGGGGTGGGCACCTCCCTGGTGACCGGGTCCGGAGCACCCACGGCCGCCCTGGTGTACAAGCTCGTGGCGCGGGCCGATCGTCCGGACCCCGATAGCCCGCTGCGGCCGATGGCGAAGCGCTCGGTCGGCAAGCCCGGGCGCGGCGGCCGGAAATGGGCCCTGCGGCACCGGGACGAAGCGAGGGTGGCTCTGGCGGAGGAGATCCGGCTGTCCCCGCCCGATCCGGGGCCGCACGACCGCCTGCTGCTCACGCCGCTCGTCGGCGACGGGGAGATCGTGGGCCGCGAGCCCCTGACGGCGGCGCGCGACCGGCACCGTCAGGTGCTGGCGGAACTACCGCCACAGGCGTTCCAGCTATCTCGCGGCGACCCCGCCATCCCGACCATCTTCGGGAATGAAACCGGTTGACATCCTCCCCGCGCCGCCCTCCTGATCGGGGGCCCCGGAGTCCTCACGATTCGTGCCGCGCCGCATCAAGGATAAGCGGGTAGTAGCGCACGTTGTGATTCCAGTAGTCCGCCATGTTCCCCTCGTCCACGCTGGTCACCACGAGGACGTCGCTGACCTCGCCGGCCGCGCTTCCGGCACGATACCGTGGGCGGGTGCGCGCACTCATCGTCGTGGACGTCCAGAACGATTTTTGCGAGGGCGGCTCATTGGCCGTGCCGGGCGGCGCCTACGTGGCCCGCTCGATCAGCGAGCTGCTGGCCACCAGCGGCAGCGAGTACGCGCACGTCGTCGCCACCCAGGACCACCACATCGACCCGGGTGACCACTTCTCCGACCACCCGGACTACGCCCACTCCTGGCCGCCGCACTGCGTCGCGGGAACGCCGGGCGCCGAATTCCATCCCGACCTGGACACCCGGCGGGTCGAGGCGGTCTTCCGCACGGGCGCGTATAGCGCCGGCTACAGCGGATTCGAGGGCACCGACGACACCGGCACGCCGCTGGGTGACTGGCTGCGCGAGCATGGTGTCACCGAACTCAACGTCGTCGGGATCGCCACCGATCACTGCGTGCGCGCGACGGCGGCGGACGGAGCCGACGGCGGGTTCGCCACGCGCGTCCTGCTGGGCCTCACCGCCGGGGTTGCCCCCGACAGCACGGCCCGCGCCCTCACCGAAATGCGCGATGCCGGCGTCGAGCTCTCCGGGACGCCGGTCCTCCTGTCGTAGGTTGACGTCCTCCCCGCCGTGAACGACGGGGATTCCTCCAGCGCGGCTCACGCCGCGCTCCGGTGGGTTACTGCTTCCGCGCCGGCTGCCGGGTATCCAGCCGGGTGGCTAGCCCGAACCTCAGTCCACGCAGGGAATGCCTTTTTGGGCACCGACGGCGCCACCCTGCGGGCCGGAGGTGGGAATGATCGATGACGGCGACGGGGAACTGGACGCAGTGGACCCGCTCGCCGGGGCCGCACTGACGGTCGGTGCGGTGGTGGTGCCCCCGCCGAGCACGACCTCGACATGGTTCGCGGCCACCGAGGCGCTGGCTGCGGACGTGACACCGAACGCCGAGGCGATGCGGCTGGCGTTGGCCGCCTCGCCCGTCCCGTAGCGGACCTCGGTCGTGCTGAGGGGGGCCGCATTCCCCACCTGCCCGGCCTTGAAGCCGGCCTGGACCATGGCCTGGGAGACACGCGAGGCCAGGCCGGGCGACCCCCCGCCGTTGAGCACGTCCACGGTCGTGGCCGCGGCCGGAGTACCGGGCTGCGGCTGCGTCCGGGGCGCGGCCGGTGCGGCGGGCTTCGGGTAGAACGTGGACTGGACGATGTTCTTGATGGCGGCAGGGTTGACCACGTTCGCGTCCTGGCCGTCGATCGTGGCGTAGCCCTGGATGGGCAACGTGTGGAAGACCAGGTTCCCGCTGGTCAGGCTCTGCGTCTGCGAAGCGAAGTCCAGCAGGTTCCAGTCGGAGTCGGTGATGGCGTACTGCTTGGCCACCGACAGCAGCGCCTGGATCTTGGTCAGGTCGCCGATCACTCCCTCGGTGCGCAACTGCTGCATGACCGCGTCGAGGAAGGCCTGCTGACGGTGGGTCCGGTCCAGGTCGCCGTTGGGCAGCCCATCCCGCTGGCGGACGAACGCCAGCGCCTGCTCGCCGTCCAGGTGCTGGTATCCGGCGGGGAAGTTCGCGCCGGAGTTGGCGTCCTTCACCGCGTGCTTGAGGCAGACCTGCACACCGCCGAGCACGTTGGCCAGCTCGTAGAACCCGTCCAGGTTCACCTCGGCGAAGTGATCGATGTGCACGCCGGTGAGCTGCTCCACCGTGTCCACCGCGGCCTTGCGGCCGGCCTCGTTGCCCTGGAACGCGAGCTGGTTCTGGCTGATGCCCGGGTTCTGCGCCTTCAGCTGCTGCTGCTCGTAGAACATGCTGACGCCGTAAGCCTGGTCGATCTTGCCCTGCTGCTGGGAGCCCACGGTCCCGGCGAAGTTGACCCAGTCGTCGCGCGGGATGGAGAAGCCGACCGCCTTCTTCCCGCCCGCCGGGATGTGCAGCAGGATCAGCGTGTTGGTGTCGTTGCCGCCGACGCCGTTGGCCACGCCCTGGGCGCTGCCGGCGTGCAGGGCGCTGAGGATGTTGTTCGGCAGGATGTTGCCGTTCCAGTCCCGGCGGCTCTCCAGGCCCATCAGCAGGATGTTCTGCGCGCCGGTGGAGGGGCCGCCGACGATCGCGTGCGAGGAGCCGATGCTGCTCACGTCGCGTACGACGAAGTAGGAAAAGCCGCTGACGGCCAGCACGAGCGCAGAAAAGACGCAGGTCAGCGCGTATCCTGAGGTATGTCCGAAACCGCGCGCCGGGGCACCCGTACGCGCTCTAAACACTGGCCGCCCCCGTACCCCGGCTCACCATCCATGCCGCGAAGACTACCGGGGCGCGGTTGTTATTTATGGGACGCGCGTGTTATTGATCTGCAACGGCTAACATTTGGGTGCAGATGACCGAGCCACGATGGCACGATGCAGATCCGCGCCCGCCGTATGGCGGCACGCCCGGGTCCAATTCCTGGCCGACCCGACGCGCCCGTGACAGCGGGGCGTCTCCACGGGATCCCTTCTCTCCGCGCCCGGACGCTGCTCCCGGATCCTTCGGGCAGGATCGCGGATCGTCCCGGTGGCCCCGCGACGGCGGCCTCTCCCGTCCCGATCCCCAGCGTTACTCGCCCGGCCCGTACCGGCCCGCTGCGGGGCCCGCCTTCTGCCCGGCTGAGCCGGGCTCGCAGCCGCGCGGTCCCGACCGGGGCCGCTGGGACGTGGGCCGGCGTGAGACAGGCCGCCGTGACGCCGGCTGGCCCGCCCCTGAGCCCGGCGACCGGGGCCGCCGTGACGCCGGCTGGCCCGCCCCTGAGCCCGACGACCGGGGCCGCCATGACCCGGGCACCCGCGATCGGGGCCTCCGTCATCCAGGTACCCGCGAGCCGGGCCCGCGCGATCAGGGCCGGCGTGTACCAGACGCCTACGGCCGGGACCTGCGCACTCAGGCCCAGCGGGATGCCGGCTGGCCCCGCCCGCGCTCCCGTGACTGGGACCAGGCCAGGATGGAGCAGATCGAGCTACGGCAGCGAGGGTCACGGCCGGGCGGACCGGGACGAGCCAGCCCAGGCCACCGGCGGCGGTCTTCGGCGGGCGGGCCGTCGTGGCGGTGGGGCGAGCTATCGGGCGGGCGCGGGACGCTGATCGTGCTCGCTGCGGCGGTCCTCGGTACCGGCGTCACCGTAGCGATGCACCGCGATCCCGGCTACCTGCTCGGCGGCGCGGTCAT
>CAVSZI010000012.1:0-66315 GCA_963732345.1 uncultured Actinomycetes bacterium
CTCAGCCTCAGCGCCACCGGCCCCTTCACCTTCGCCACACCGCTGGCCACCGGCGCCGCCTACAGCGTCACGGTCAAGACCAACCCGACCGGCCAGACCTGCACCGTCGCCAGCGGCTCCGGCACCATCGCCTCCGCCAACATCACCAACGTGGCCATCTCCTGCACGACCGCTGCCACCTACACGGTCGGCGGGACCGTTTCCGGGCTATCCGGCACCGTGGTGCTGCAGGACAACGGCGGTGACAACCTCAGCCTCAGCGCCACCGGCCCCTTCACCTTCGCCACCCCGCTGGCCGGCGGCGCCGCCTACAGCGTCACGGTCAAGACCAACCCGACCGGCCAGACCTGCACCGTCGCCAGCGGCTCCGGCACCATCGCCTCCGCCAACATCACCAACGTGGCCATCTCCTGCACGAGCCGCAACTGCCTCGGATAGTTTCAGCCGGGCTAACGGCAGCCTGGGCCCGAACTGGACCAACATCAGCGACGGCGGGCTGGCGATCGTCTCCCAGGCGGCGGCCGGGACCGCCAGCGCCGGGGTCTCCGGTGACATCTGGACCGCCGGGACATTTACCAGCGATCAGTACTCGCAGGTGACGCTCAACTCAACGCAGCCCACCGGCAGCCAGTGGATCGGGCCGATGGTGCGGGCCCAGAACAGCGGGCAGGACGCCTACATCGGCATCTACTACAGCAACAACGGCAGCCCCGTCCTGATGCTGTTCAAGCGAATCAACGGCAGCTGGACCCAGCTCGGCAGCACCTACAACAGCGGAGCACTGGCCGCGGGAACCCAGTTGCAGGTCCAGGCCGTCGGCTCCACGATCTCCTTCCTGCAGAACGGCGTTCAGCGCATATCAGCCACGGATACCAGCCTGTCCGGCGGCGCGCCGGGCATCATGTCCTACGGCACCGGCCAGGTCGGCAACTGGTCCGGCGGGGATGTCGGGGGCAGCGGCGGGACCACCTACACGGTCGGCGGGACCGTTTCCGGGCTGACCGGCACCGTGGTGCTGCAGGACAACGGCGGTGACAACCTCAGCCTCAGCGCCACCGGCCCCTTCACCTTCGCCACACCGCTGGCCACCGGCGCCGCCTACAGCGTCACGGTCAAGACCAACCCGACCGGCCAGACCTGCACCGTCGCCAGCGGCTCCGGCACCATCGCCTCCGCCAACATCACCAACGTGGCCATCTCCTGCACGACCGCTGCCACCTACACGGTCGGCGGGACCGTTTCCGGGCTGACCGGCACCGTGGTGCTGCAGGACAACGGCGGTGACAACCTCAGCCTCAGCGCCACCGGCCCCTTCACCTTCGCCACACCGCTGGCCGGCGGCGCCGCCTACAGCGTCACGGTCAAGACCAACCCGACCGGCCAGACCTGCACCGTCGCCAGCGGCTCCGGCACCATCGCCTCCGCCAACATCACCAACGTGGCCATCTCCTGCACCAACAGTGCCGTGATCGGCTCGGATAGTTTCAGCCGGGCCAACGGCAGCCTGGGCCCGAACTGGACCAACATCAGCGACGGCGGGCTGGCGATCGTCTCCCAGGCGGCGGCCGGGACCGCCAGCGCCGGGGTCTCCGGTGACATCTGGACCGCCGGGACATTTACCAGCGATCAGTACTCGCAGGTGACGCTCAACTCAACGCAGCCCACCGGCAGCCAGTGGATCGGGCCGATGGTGCGGGCCCAGAACAGCGGGCAGGACGCCTACATCGGCATCTACTACAGCAACAACGGCAGCCCCGACCTGATGCTGTTCAAGCGAATCAACGGCAGCTGGACCCAGCTCGGCAGCACCTACAACAGCGGAGCACTGGCCGCGGGAACCCAGTTGCAGGTCCAGGCCGTCGGCTCCACGATCTCCTTCCTGCAGAACGGCGTTCAGCGCATATCAGCCACGGATACCAGCCTGTCCGGCGGCGCGCCGGGCATCATGTCCTACGGCACCGGCCAGGTCGGCAACTGGTCCGGCGGGGATGTCGGGGGCAGCGGCGGGACCACCTACACGGTCGGCGGGACCGTTTCCGGGCTGACCGGCACCGTGGTGCTGCAGGACAACGGCGGTGACAACCTCAGCCTCAGCGCCACCGGCCCCTTCACCTTCGCCACCCCGCTGGCCACCGGCGCCGCCTACAGCGTCACGGTCAAGACCAACCCGACCGGCCAGACCTGCACCGTCGCCAGCGGCTCCGGCACCATCGCCTCCGCCAACATCACCAACGTGGCCATCTCCTGCACGACCGCTGCCACCTACACGGTCGGCGGGACCGTTTCCGGGCTGACCGGCACCGTGGTGCTGCAGGACAACGGCGGTGACAACCTCAGCCTCAGCGCCACCGGCCCCTTCACCTTCGCCACACCGCTGGCCACCGGCGCCGCCTACAGCGTCACGGTCAAGACCAACCCGACCGGCCAGACCTGCACCGTCGCCAGCGGCTCCGGCACCATCGCCTCCGCCAACATCACCAACGTGGCCATCTCCTGCACCAACAGTGCCGTGATCGGCTCGGATAGTTTCAGCCGGGCCAACGGCAGCCTGGGCCCGAACTGGACCAACATCAGCGACGGCGGGCTGGCGATCGTCTCCCAGGCGGCGGCCGGGACCGCCAGCGCCGGGGTCTCCGGTGACATCTGGACCGCCGGGACATTTACCAGCGATCAGTACTCGCAGGTGACGCTCAACTCAACGCAGCCCACCGGCAGCCAGTGGATCGGGCCGATGGTGCGGGCCCAGAACAGCGGGCAGGACGCCTACATCGGCATCTACTACAGCAACAACGGCAGCCCCGACCTGATGCTGTTCAAGCGAATCAACGGCAGCTGGACCCAGCTCGGCAGCACCTACAACAGCGGAGCACTGGCCGCGGGAACCCAGTTGCAGGTCCAGGCCGTCGGCTCCACGATCTCCTTCCTGCAGAACGGCGTTCAGCGCATATCAGCCACGGATACCAGCCTGTCCGGCGGCGCGCCGGGCATCATGTCCTACGGCACCGGCCAGGTCGGCAACTGGTCCGGCGGGGATGTCGGGGGCAGCGGCGGGACCACCTACACGGTCGGCGGGACCGTTTCCGGGCTGACCGGCACCGTGGTGCTGCAGGACAACGGCGGTGACAACCTCAGCCTCAGCGCCACCGGCCCCTTCACCTTCGCCACCCCGCTGGCCACCGGCGCCGCCTACAGCGTCACGGTCAAGACCAACCCGACCGGCCAGACCTGCACCGTCGCCAGCGGCTCCGGCACCATCGCCTCCGCCAACATCACCAACGTGGCCATCTCCTGCACGACCGCTGCCACCTACACGGTCGGCGGGACCGTTTCCGGGCTGACCGGCACCGTGGTGCTGCAGGACAACGGCGGTGACAACCTCAGCCTCAGCGCCACCGGCCCCTTCACCTTCGCCACACCGCTGGCCGGCGGCGCCGCCTACAGCGTCACGGTCAAGACCAACCCGACCGGCCAGACCTGCACCGTCGCCAGCGGCTCCGGCACCATAGCCTCCGCCAACATCACCAACGTGGCCATCTCCTGCACGACCGCTGCCACCTACACGGTCGGCGGGACCGTTTCCGGGCTGACCGGCACCGTGGTGCTGCAGGACAACGGCGGTGACAACCTCAGCCTCAGCGCCACCGGCCCCTTCACCTTCGCCACACCGCTGGCCGGCGGCGCCGCCTACAGCGTCACGGTCAGACCTACCCGTCCGGCCAGACCTGCTCCGTCTCCAGCGGCTCCGGCACCATAGCCTCCGCCAACATCACCAACGTGGCCGTCTCCTGCACGACCGCTACCACGACACCCGGCTCGGATAATTTCAACCGGGCTAACGGCAGCCTGGGCCCGAACTGGACCAACATCAGCGACGGCGGGCTGGCGATCGTCTCCCAGGCGGCGGCCGGGACCGCCAGCGCCGGGGTCTCCGGTGACATCTGGACCGCCGGGACATTTACCAGCGATCAGTACTCGCAGGTGGCGGTCACCTCGACGCAGCTGACCGGGGGGCAGTGGATCGGGCCGATGGTCCGGGCCCAGAACGGCGGGCAGAACGCCTACATCGGCATCTACAACTGGAATAACGGCAGCCCGGTCCTGCAGCTGTTCGAGCGAAGCGGCAGCAACTGGACCCAGCTCGGCAGCACCTACAACAGCGGAGCGCTCACCGCGGGAACCCAGCTGAAGCTCATGGTGGTCGGCTCCACGATCGCCTTCATGGAGAATGGCGTTGAGCGGATAGCAGCCGGTGACACCAGCCTGTCCGGCGGCGCGCCGGGCATCATGTCCAACGGCACCGGCCAGGTCGGCAACTGGTCGGGTGGCCCCGCCGGATTCGAGGTTCACTACCTGAGCACCGACGCGAACGGCGTCGCGTCATATGACGTCATCTCGGCCAACAACTCAGACGGCCCCCAGGTGCTGCGGGTCCTGCAACCCACCAACCCTGCCCCCGGTGTGCCGCACAACTTCCTGTTCGTGCTCCCGGTCGAGGCCGGGCTGGGTAACACCTACGGGGACGGGCTGCAAACCCTACGCGGGCTCGACGCGCAGGACCAGTACAACCTGACGATCATCGAGCCCTCGTTCGGGATCGATCCCTGGTACGCGGATAATCCCGTCAACGCGGCTGTCCAGTATGACACCTTCATGGCCCAGGAGCTGGCGCCCTGGGCGCAGAAGAATCTGGCCACTACCGGCAGCGAGCAGAACTGGCTAATCGGCTTCTCGAAATCCGGCATAGGGGGACAGGATCTCATTCTGAGGCATCCCGGTGTTTTCACACTGGCGGCGTCATGGGACTTCCCGGCAGATATGTCGTCATACGACCAGTTCGGCGCCGATTCCGCAGCGGCCTATGGGACCGATGCGAACTTCCAGGCCAACTACCGCCTGACGACGGCCTTCGTGGATGCGCACAAGGGGCCGTTCCTGAATAGTAACCGGATCTGGATAGGCGGGTACGGTCTGTACCAGACCGACGATTCGGATTACGCCAAGCTACTGACTTCAGAAGGCATAGCCCACTCGACAGAGACGCCACAATACATGGCTCACCGCTGGGACAGCGGCTGGGTCCCCATAGCCATGGCCGCCCTGCGTCAGGACAGTATTAATCTGCCCTAGCCGTAGGCCTGATATCGACCTTCGGCGTCATGTCGGGGCTCGGCTGCCAGCGGGCCGCGGGGCGCGGTCAGCCGGGGCTGGGCCGCCAGCGCCAGTTGAGCTCCCCGGGGCTGGGCACCGGGCCGGGCAGGCCGGATGGCTCGGGACTGGATAGCGCATCGAGGAAAAGCGCGACGTAACGGCGGCGGAGCTCGGCTGTGCGGGCCGCGTCGGGGAGGCGGATGGCTGCGGCGCCTTCCAGCAGGAAGGTGAGGTGGTCGGCGACATCCGCGAGTTCTTCGCAGGGCGATGAGACCCGGCGCACGTGCTCACTCACCCGGGTGCAGCAGGCCGACGGCCAGCCGTTCGCCCGGATGCGGCCGCACTCCGGACGGCGCCAGGGCGATGCCGTCCGGCCGGACCACCGGGGCCGGGAGTTCCTCGCCACGCTGCGCCGCCTGCATCAGGCGGAACATCCGCCGCTGGACATTGCGGTAGAAGCGCTGCTGGGTCCAGCGCCCGAATACACCGAAGCCCCAGCGCACCACCGGATTGGGGATGCCGGAGCGCCGCGAATAGCCGGTGACCCGGAAGGCCACCTGTCCGGTGGCCAGGTTCTTGATCACTTCGTAGTTCAGGCGTCCCTGCTCCAGATGACCCTGCAGGGTCTGGTAACACCAGCCCCAGACCCGTTCGGGACCATGTTCAGTGTCCCGCGTCCCGTCGAACACCCCGGTGACCCGGACAGCAAGAAAGAGCCTGATCGCTATCCCGCCCCGGGATTGCCGGCGGCGGTCCGGGCTCTGAGCTCGCGTTCGACCATCGCGACCAGGTCCGGGTGAGCGCTGAGACCCCGCAGGACCCCGGCCGGGACGCCGAGCTGACGGGCGGCCTCCGCCACCACGGGCTGCAGCATGCCCAGGGCGTGGGCCAGGGTCTCGTCCCGGGCAAACGTCGGCGGCAGGTCATCGAGGGAAAGCTCGGCCGGCCGCCGGAACGCGCCGTCCGGTCCCGGGAGCCACGCCTGGCTCGCGGCGGCGGCACCGATCGCCGACCGGACGTTCTCCAGCGCGGAATCCGCGAACGACGGGCGGATGGCCTTCTCAACGACCCCGGCGACGAGTCCCCGGTGCGCGCCGAGCAGCACGTTCCAGACGTATTCGGACCGCGCGTGGGTGGGGTGGTCCAGGGCGAAGTCCAGGCCGTCGATCTCCGCGCCCGGGTCGAAGCCGTCGAGACCGCGCTCCTGCCGGGCGAATTCATCCACGATGACGACGTGCCCGAGCTGGCCCGGGGTCCGTGCGCGCACCTCGACGGCCTCGCGCACACCCATCTCGCGCAGCTGAACCAGCCATGGCCCGTACCCGTCGCCGGCGAACCAGGCGTCCGGGTTCCCGTCGAAGTAGCTTTCCAGCTCCTTGCTCCGCTGGTACAGCGCCGTGGGCGGCATGAGACGCTGAACGCCCGTGGCGGCGTTCTCGCCGATGAGGAAGCCGGTTCGCTGGAGCCGGTCAAGGAGCCGTGACCGCTGGCCGGCCGTCGCCTCGTCCAGGGCCCGGACGACGCGTTCACAGTCAGCCTCGTGCTGAGCCAGGTCCAGGCCGGCGAGGTCCAGCCCGCCGTACCGGGGCAGGACGATCTCGAGGACCTCAGCCACCACATCCGGCTCGGTGAGGTTCAGCGCATCCAGGAACGGCCGGCCCACAGGTGAGCCCGCCACGGAGCGCCGGACCGTGGGCAGGCTGGTGCCGCTGGCTCCCGGGAGGTACACGGCGGGGTGGCCGAGCGCGTCGAACGGCGCGACATGACGGCCGTCCTCGAGCCGGATGATCGGCCGGGTCCGGGCCGGCCCGGGCTCATCGTCCGGGAACCCGGCCGCCTGCCACAACGCCGAGGACTGGTACAGGAACGCATAGAAGCGCGTGATCCACTCGTCGGACCGCGCGGCCAGGAAATCCGGGGTGACCATCGCGAGCACGTCCGCGGGCGTGACCTCACCGACGCCGAGCTCGTCCCGCAGGTACCGCCACAGGAGGGGGGTGAGGTCCGCTGTGATGGACCGATGGGCGAAGTAGAGCGGGCGCCCGGCATCGAAGAGCGCACCAAGCTGATCGGGGCCGAAAAGCTTGTCCAGCCCGGCGCCGCGGGCCAGCTTCAGCTCGGCCGCGGCGCGGTAGCCGTCCGCGACGGGAATGAGCTCCCCGGCGGCCAGCGCCTCGCGTACCGAGTCGAACAGCGGGCGGAACATCGAGCCCGGCGGGAAATGCCCCACGTCGAGCGGCAGGGCTCCCAGGGCGTCCGCCGTGAGCAAGCCGTCCGCCCGCAGTTCCCGGAGCACGCCGGCCAGCAGCCCGGCGGTCTGGCGCACCAGGGCCTGGTTCGACGGATCGTGCTCCGGGACATTGTCGCGGGCCGGGGTCGTACGGTACGGACCCTGGATCAGGAAACCGAGAAACGTCTCCTTCTCGGTGGGGAAGAACACGGTGAGCGGGGACCGGCCGCACGCGGCGACCCGGTGCTCGCCGCCGCTGGCGTGCACGCGGAAGGCGACCTCCACGCGCCGTGCCGGTTCCGCGCGCTGGGCCGGCTCCGAGGGCTCTGCGGGATGGCCCGGGTCATCGGTCTGGCGGTGCCAGACGAGCCACTCCTCGTCCGGCCGGCCACCGCCCGTGGACAGGGTGACGTGACGGCGCGCGGCGGCGCGCTGCGTGGCCCGGCGCTCGATAACCGATCCAGAGACGTCAACGCCACCGGCTCGCAGCCGGCTGATGTTCCTCAGGAAGAGCAGGGTGCCCGGCTCGATGGTGTCCAGGGCCGCGGCTATCTCCCGCACGGCGACCGCGGCCGGGACCGTGTCGTGATCGAAGGGGAAGACGAACAGGGTGCCGCCCGTGCCGTCAGCAAGCGGGTGCACAGCGCCGTCGGCGAGCGGGTCCACGGCGTACGGCCGGACGTACATCTCGATCCGGAAATGCTCGCCCGCGTTCTCGCCCGCGTTCCTGCCCGCGCTGTAGATGCGCGGGGATTTCGTGTACGCGTACACGGACTTGAACCCGATGCCGAACTGCCCGATCTTGGTCAGGTCGCCGGACTTCTCGCTGGTACCGACCCCGCAGACACCGCGGACGTCGGCTTCGGTGAAGGGGCGGCCATCGTGCCGTACCTCCAGGCGATCGCCGAAGAGCTCGAAGGCCAGCTCGGTCGCGCCCGCGTCCTCCGCGTTCTGGATCAGCTCGAAGATGAAGTGCGTGCGCTCGCTGTAGAGCTGTCCGAGCAGGTCCAGCACCGCCGTGTCCCAGCCGTACCGGGCGATGTTCTCGTCGCGGATCGCCTCGTAGTCCGCTGACACCCGACATCCTCCCGGAGCTTAGGCCACGTGACCGGATTTCGCGGCCGCGCTTGCACCCTAACGGGTATCCCGGGGGCGGAAGCGAGCGCGGCGGAGCCGGCCTGGACCATGACGACCTTGTTGCCCTGGATCATGAGTTCCCGCCCCCGCGGCGCTCCCGGCCGCTGGAGATGCTCTAGCGGTTCGGCCGCTGGATGTATCACTGTCCCCCGACCGGATCTCCCATGCGATAGACCTGCCTGCTGAGCGGGCCAGGCACCACGGAACGACATCCGGTGACCAGTCCGCCTGCGGCAACGACAGGCGAACGACGCCTCGAGAGGGATAGCGCCTGTGCCGGTCGAGGAGGCTCCCGTCCAATCCAGCAGATCTACTCGCCGGTCCCCGTCACGGCGGGGCAGACATCGGCGCAAGCTGGTGGTCGCGCTGGCCGTCATCGTCATCACCGCGCTCGCGGTCACCGCCCGGTTGTTCGTCTGGCCCGACCAGGGACTGCCGCCGAAGGTCGATGCCATCGTTTCGCTGGACACCCCGGGCGGCACGCTCGACGCCGCCCTGAGCCTAGCCCGGCAGCACCGGGCCGCGTTCCTGGTGATCTCCCTGGGCACGCCGGAGTCCGGCTACGGCTGCCCCCGGCCGATAGCCGGGGTGAGATTGATCTGCTTCAACCCGTCACCGGGCACGACCCAGGGCGAGGCCGAATTCATCGGGCGGCTGGCCAGGAAATACCACTGGCACTCGGTCGCCGTGGTCACCATCACACCCCAGGACACACGCGCCCGGCTACGGATCGAACGCTGCTTCGAGGGTCCCGCGTACGTCGTGCCGACCCGGATCGCCCTGGTCTCCTGGCCGTATCAGATCGCCTACGAGTGGGGTGCCCTCGTCAAGGCTCTGATTGTGCAGCGCGGGTGCTAGCCCTTCACACCGCCTTCAGCAGCCTGACAGAGGCCGTTGAGGCTGTCTTCAGGTCATCGGCGCCCTGGGAAACCGCATGGTACTTGGACTTTTGCCGCCTATCACGCCAGTCGTGAAATGGGTGGGCAAATACTGGCGAACCACCGCCAACCTACCCACATGCCTGCGCGTCTCTCTATGGTGAGCGCGCACAACGCCGACATGGGTGGTATCTCGCGGTAGTTGCATTGGGTGGGGGAGCGTCATGATGTCGATCGTTCAGGGCAGCGATGCCCAGGTTCGGCCCGGGCCGTACGTACGTACGTACGGCGACTGTCTCCGGGCATCACCTGTACTCAGCGCTAAGCCCCCTATCGGTAACCCCCGCACGCGCCCTCGTTCTGTATGACCTTCAGAACTGTTGGGGCGGCGGCGGCTACTAAGCGAGGGTGGATGACGACGAGGCAGGTAGAAGACGCCGGTGCGCTGGACGTCGCACGACTTGTGCGACAGGCTGCCGAGGGGGACCGAGGGGCGTGGGAGCGCCTGGTCGACCAGTACGAGAGGCTCATCTGGGCCATCACCAGGGATTTCAAGCTGGTCGAGAGTGACGCGGCCGACGTCGCCCAGGTGACGTGGCTGCGACTGCTGGAGAACATTCATAAGATCGTGCACCCGGATCGGGTAGGTTCCTGGCTCGCCGCGACCGCCCGTAACGAATGCCTGCGAAGTCTCGCGGCCCGGAAAAGGGTGGTTCTGGCCGATGACAACGTCGTCCTCGAGGGAGCAGCCACACCCGAACCGGAGGTCGATGAACGTCTGCTCTCCGCGGAGCGGTCTGAGATGGTTCGCGAAGCCCTTTCGCGCCTGCCCTGTCGGTGGCAGCGGATGCTCGAGCTGCTCATGGCCGATCCGCCCGCTTCCTACGCCGAGATATCCGATCAGCTCGGGCTGCCCATCGGCAGCATCGGCCCCACCCGCAGCCAATGCCTGGCCCGTCTCAGGGATCTCTTGCGCTCGTCCGACGCCAGGCCCGTCTCCGGATCTCCTGCAACCCGTCTTTAGACCGCTGACGCCGAACGGGGTCAGCAGCCGGCGCCGCAACCGGCTCTGGGCGGTCAGCCCCGGGCCGGGACGGAGCCGAGCGCGTCGGCGCTGACCCAGCGGCCGCCCGCGGCTTCGACCTCAGGGAACGCAGCCCGGACCTCGGGCAGGAGGTCGGCCACGAAAAGCACGACCGCAGCGGGCCGGTAATCGGCGAGCCGGTCCGGGCTCACGATGGGGATATCCGTACCGGGCATCCGCAGGCCCTGCTTGGCCGGCGATGCGTCGACGACCGCGCGGATGAGGCTCTGATCGGCTTCCGCCCAGCGCAGCAGGGCGACCGCGCGGGACGCGGCGCCGTATCCGAGCACGACGTTCCCGGCGGCGCGTTCGGCAACAAGCCAGCCGTGCAATCCTCTCGCCCGGGCCGCGGCATCGCGCTGAAGCGCCCCGAGCGCAGCCGGGTCACGGACACCGGCCCGCGCCTCCTGGCTGAGCAGCGCCGGCACCGAATCATCGGAGCGAATGGACGTGTCGGTGTCGCGGCTGGCGGCCAGCAGCACGGTGCCGCCATACAGTTCGAACTGCCAGGCCCGGCGGACGCTGAACCCCTGAGCGGCCAGCATGGCCGCGAGCGCCGTAGCCGAATAGTAGGCGTAATGGCCATGCCGGAGCGCGTTCCACTGGCCGCCGCGGATGATCGCATCGAGTGAGTGGTACTGCAGGAGCAGCACTCCGCCCGGGGTTACCCGCGACACCCGCTCGGCCAGCGCGGCGGATTGCTCCGCAGCGTGCATCAGCCCGAAACAGTCAAGCACCACGTCGGCCGCGCCGCGCGCCGGCACCGGTGTGAGTCCGCGGCTAGCGAGCAGGCCCAGCCATGAGCCGCCGTGGGGGCTGCCATACTCGGCTACCCGGCGGCCATCGGCCAGCAAACCGGCCGCAGCGACCCGGGCCACGGCGTCGGCGGCCTGTTCGACCAGGGCGGCCGGCTCAGTCCCCCGCGGCTCCTCGGGCACGGTCGGGTCGGCCACCAACTGGGCCAGACCGCAGGTTGAGCACAGCCACATCTGCAACGGGTAGGCAGGATCGGGTCCCGGGTCGCCGGATCGCGGGAAATAGTCACAGGCCGGCTGCTCCCCCAGGTCAAGCACCAGCTGACCGGCCTGCCCGGCACACGCCCGGCACACGGGTTCCCCCATTTCGCACCTTCCTTCCCGCGCCGGCGCATGTGTATCAAACCGGCAGGCTCAGTCATCTTCTGGTCGTGCACAGCACCGTGCCCACAGCACCGGGCCGACCCGGCAAGCGCTTCGGCGGCTACCGCGCCAGCGAAGGCCCGGCACGGAGATATCTTATCGCTCCAATTTGTAAAACTGACTGATGTATCACCGGAAAAATGCTCTTCCGCACTCTCGGTACGGACAGTTCCAAGGGGAGATGTTGTTGCTGCCGAAATGTCGCCTGTGTGGCGCGGAACTTACCCATACATTCGTCGACCTGGGAATGTCCCCGCTCTGTGAGAGTTACGTCTCCGCAGAGCGGCTGGATGATGCGGAGAGCTTCTATCCGCTGCACGTCCGGCTGTGCGAATCTTGCCTCCTGGTTCAGCTTCCCGCATACGTGGCCGGCGAGGACATCTTCTCGGATTACGCGTATTTTTCGTCGTACTCCGATTCATGGGTGGCGCACGCCGGGCGGTACGCCGGGGCAATGATCAGCCGGCTTGGCCTCGATTCCGGCAGCCTGGTCACCGAGGTCGCGAGCAATGACGGTTATCTGCTCCAGCATTTTCAGGCCCGGGAGATTCCGGTGCTCGGCGTCGAGCCGGCCGCGAACGTCGCCGAGGCGGCTCACGCTCGGGGAATCCGGACCGTCGTCCAGTTCCTGGGCGCCGAAACTGGCCGGGAGATCGCCGCGGAATACGGGCGGGCCGACCTGGTGGCGGGGAACAACGTATTCGCCCACGTGCCTGACATCCGGGGCTTCGCGGCCGGCCTGCGCGCACTGGTCAAGGACACGGGCCTGGTCACGCTGGAGTTTCCGCATCTCCTCCGGCTCATCGAACGGCGGCAGTACGACACCATCTATCACGAGCATTTCTCCTACCTCTCCCTGCGCACCTCATCCCAGGCCCTGGCCACGGCTGGATTGCAGGTCGTTGACGTTGACGAACTGAGCACGCACGGCGGTTCGCTCCGCGTCTACGCGCGACCTGCCGAGGGGGTCGGCGAGCCAACCGCACGGGTCAAGGCGGTGCTAGAGCAGGAGGAGGCCGCCGGGCTGCACACCGTGGCCGGCCATGACGGATTCGCCCGGGAAGTCCTGCAGATCAAGAGCAATCTGCTGGAGTTCCTGCTCACGGCGGCGGCGGAAGGCCGGTCGGTGGCCGGCTACGGCGCCCCGGGCAAGGGGAACACGCTGCTCAATCACTGCGGCATCCGGTCGGACCTGCTCGCCTACACCGTCGACCGGAGCCCATGGAAGCAGGGCAAGTTCCTGCCGGGCACGCACATCCCCATTTACCCGCCCGAGCGCTTGGCAGAGACCCGCCCTGATTACGTTCTCGTCCTGCCGTGGAACCTGCGCGAAGAAATCAGTCAGCAGCTTGCCTATATCCGGTCGTGGGGCGGTCGGCTGGTATTCCCGATTCCAGCCCTTGAAATTGTCTGAGGTGGGGTAGAACGATGAAGGTGGTCCTTTTCTGCGGCGGCCTCGGAATGCGGATGCGCGATGGCGTCAGTACCGCTCCCAAGCCGATGGCGATGGTCGGAGAGCGCCCGCTGCTCTGGCATGTCATGCGCTACTACGCCCATTACGGGCATACCGACTTCGTGCTGTGCCTCGGCTACGGCGCCGGGGCAGTCAAGGATTTCTTCCTGAACTACGACGAGACGAGATCCAACGACTTCGTTATTGAGAATGGTGCCCGTGACGTCAAGCTCTTCAGCACCGATATCTCCGACTGGCGGATCACGCTCGTCGACACGGGCCTGAGCTCCGCGATCGGGGAGCGGCTGCGCCGGGTCCGCCGTTTCGTCGACGGCGAGGAAATGTTCATGGCGAACTACGCGGACGTGCTCACGACCGCGGCGCTGCCCGACATGATCGAGCGGTTCACGGCGAGCGGTGCGGTCGCCAGTCTGCTGGCCGTGCCGCCTCAGTCGTCGCACCATGTGGTGGACATCGGCGAGGACGGGCTCATCACCCAGGTGACGCCCATGCAGGATTTGCGCCAGTGGGAGAACGGCGGCTACTTCGTGCTCCGCCCGGAGATCTTCGATCACCTCAACGAGGGTGAGGACCTGGTCGAGGACGCGATCATGCGGCGACTGGTCCCGCAACGGCGGGTCCTCGCCTACCCGTACAAGGGATACTGGTCGCCCGCCGACACGGTGAAGGAACGCGCCCAGCTGGAGGAGATGTACCAGCAGGGGAACTGCCCCTGGATGATCTGGGACCCGGAGCGGTCGGGCCTCGCCCCGGAGGCCGGCAGCCCGAGCCCCGCGCTGGCGTAGCCGCCCATACCGGCCAGAGTGCCCCTGGCCCGTCCGCGGACGGGCCAGGGGCACTGCCGCTATCGGGCCCGGGCCCCGCGGGACGCAAAAGACCGACCCGGCCGTGAAGAAAGGCGCCACGCGCACGGCCAACGAGCCCAAACGCGCTTTTGGGCACACCCTGACGAGCCCGAAAGCGCGGATGCGCACGTTCCGGCAGGTCCCCGGGATCAGGACCCGTCAGGCCAGCGCGGTGAGCGCAGAGGCGAGCGGCGGGGCAACCCGGTCCCGTCCCGATATGGCGGCCGCCGGGAGCGGCCACGGGATGGCCAGCTCGGGATCGTCGAAAGCGACCGACACGTCCTCGGCCGGATCGTGCGGCCGGTCGATGCGATAAGAGACGTCAGCGGGGTCGGTGAGGGCCTGGAACCCGTGCGCGCATCCAGCCGGCACGTAGAGGGAAACCTGCTCGTCGTCGCGCAGCTCGAAGCTTTCCCAGTTACGGTACGTGGGCGAGCCGGGCCGCAGGTCGACGATGACGTCGAAGATCGCGCCGTACGAGCAGCGGACGAGCTTCGCCTCACCGTCACCACGGCGGATGTGCATGCCCCGGATCACTCCGCGCCGCGAGCGCGACAGGCTGTCCTGGGCGAACCCGGCCGGGTCGATGCCCGCCGCGCGCGTCACCTCCGCATCGAAGGTCCGTGAGAAGAGACCGCGCTCATCTACGTGCGGGATCGGCTTGAATAGCAGCGCACCAGTGATGCGCGGGACAGGACAGACGTCCACCGGATCTCCTTTCCCGCCCGGCATCCCATGCAGCGGGCCCAGGCGGTGACAAATGAACATGGAGCCGGTAACCCGGCTGACCGGTGCCAGATTAGGTGGCGGGCGGGCACGCGGTCACGGTGCGATGATCTCGCCGCCTTAGTGGGTGGCTCCGTAAGTTCGTCGGGGTCGGGGTTCGGGTTCGTGGCCGAGCCCTGCGAGGTGGACGGTGCAGGCCGACGGGCAGCCCGAGAACATCACATCACACTGAGAGGCAGCGCGACCACAGAATGGAAAACCGCGACTGTAATATACAGATTCGGGACACGGCTGGATCGGGGTCCTTGATGCTATATTAGATTTGACCAGAGTGGTCGGTGACATCGAAAATTTTCACCTACCTAACGGGCATGCTGGTCTCGCGGGCTAGGAATCTGTCCATCTCGGCCCGGAGTTCCGTCTCTGCATCACTCGGTGCGAAAAAGAGGTTGCTGACATAGCGCATTTGCCGTCGCGGCAGATGCGGATCCTGGTCCCATTGCCGGAGATCCTGCATTTCGACTTTATATTCACCCAGCCCGAAAGTCCTGCCTTCATAAACCAAAAACCCGGCATAGTCCAAGGGGGCGAAGAAGGCAGATACCGTCGCGACTGCCTCGCGGTTGTTGGCCTCAACAAGAATCACAGGGTGACAGCGCGCAATCAACTTCTGAGTACCGACGAGAACCGCCTGTTCGGCGCCTTCCACATCGATCTTGATGAATCCAACGTCAAAGTTGTCCAAGGCAGCATCCAGCGTGGTCGTCTTCACACGCAGTACTTCATAGTCGTGTCCCCGCGGGGCAACGAGGGACCCGCAATTGACTGAGCGGCGGCGGCTTTTGGACAGCGGGACATGAAACTCGCTCGTGCCTTCCCGATCGGACACCGCGTTTTGTGAAACGTGAACGTTTGGGGGCGCAACGCGCCGCAGCATAGCTGCCATCTCGACGTCCGGTTCGAACGCATAGACTGTGTGAGCCAGTTCTGCTAGGCGCAGCGTGTAGGTACCCGCGTAAGCGCCAACATCGACTGCGGCGCGCTGCCGGTCAACGACGATCTCTAGGAGATCCTCTTCCACTTCGCTCCAACGCTTAAATCTTGAGCGCGCGCGAGCAAGCATGAGTTTAGGAAACATCGCCCGAACCAGCTTCCGGCTCATCCGGAGTTGCTTTACGAAGTGGGTCTGAATGGCAGTCAAGGGCTTGCCTTCTCTCCCATTTTCATTTTCGAATGTAGGGCAGTGCGCACCAAGCTCTACGCGAGACCGCAGGACTGTTGTGCACTGCTGACGTACGACATGTTCTATCCTTGGGTACCCCGACGACAAGCTACACACCACAGGACACGCGGCTATCCGACCCTGATACGTGCGGGGGCCTCCGCTAGCTTAGTGGGTGACCCCGTAAGTTCTTTGGGGTGTCAGGCTGCCTCCGCTAGTGGGGCCTGGGGCTGGACGGGTTGCTCGCTGATGCGGCGGAGCAGGTCGTGGAGGTCGCTGGCGGTGAACTTCCAGTTGAACGGGCGGGCAGTCCGGTTGTAGCGGTCAACGAAGGCCAGCAAGGTGGCGGACAGCTGGTCCAGGCCGGCGAAGTCGTTGGGGGAGACGACTTTCTTCTGGATGATGGAGAAAAAAAATTTCGATCCGGTTCAGCCGGGAGGCGTGGACCGGGGTGTGGATCATGATCGCGTTCGGGTGCGCCCTGCGCAGCCGGCCGATGGCGGCCTGGCTGCGGTGATCCGATCCGTTGTCCACGATGACGAACACCCTGGGGGCGTTCTTGTACTCGGGCCGGGCCATGACCTGGCCGGCGAGGTCCATGAACGGCTTCATCCCGGTGGTCGCCGGGGTGGAGGCGAGCACCGTGCCGTCTGTACGTCCAGGCCGGCCAGCAGCACGAGGGCGCCGTGGCGGACGTATTCGTGCTCGACCCGCACCGGGTTGCCGCGCGTGGCCGGGGCGGTGGGGTGGCAGCGGCCGCGGGCCTGGATGGACGGCTTGGCGTCAAACGACAGGATCCGATCGCCGTGCCGCAGCGGCTTCCCCTGGTAGAACCCCTGGTACAGGTCCAAGATGACGGCCGCCTTGGCTTCGAAGTCCGAGTCGCGGGGCGAGATCCAGGACCGGTACTGCCACGGCTTGACCGGGTGCTCGGCCAGGATCCGCAGGATCGAGGTCGCCGAGATGGGGCCGGCCAGTCCCTTGGGCGGCCAGTTCCGGCCTGGGCCACCGCGACAGCGGCACCCCGGTGGCGGCGGGCAGCTGGCAGGCCAGCGCGACCACTGCGGCCCGCTCCGCCGCGCTGATCTGCCGCGGCCGCCCGGATCTGGGCAGGTCTTTGAGTCCTTCCAGTCCGCGTCCGGCGAACCGGCCCCGCCACCTGCGGGCAGTATCGACGCTGATGCCCAGGTCCGCGGCGATGCGGGCGTTATCCCGGCCCCGGGCGGCGGCCAGCACGATCTGAGCCCGCAGCCGGTCCCGGTACGGGGTCTTGGCGCCGCAGACGCGCATCTTCAGGGTCGCGCGCCCGGCGGCGGTCAGCGTGACCGGCACGGCGTTGCGGGCGGGCATGGCGGCTCCCGGGGCAGGATCACACAATTGTCATCCGTTTCCGGGCACGTGATCCTAGCCAGCGCACACGCTGCGCGGCGGCACAATGAGGCACATGCCTGCCATCCCGGAGTCCACCCGCAGCTCGATCATCTTGCGGCTGCTGGACCACGCCGAGAAGAACTGGCCGCAGCTGAAGAAAGTCCAGGCCAGGTACCAAGGCCCATTTGCCTACATCACCAGCGTCCTGCCCGGCGGCCAGGCCATCCCGCTGTGCCGGCTCCGCTACGGCGGCTCCGCGCACTCCTTCGGGTCCGCGATCTACTCCGCCGTCCATGACCGCTACGAAGACGCCGTCCTGCGCACCGGGCTCCCCGTCGGCACCCCCAGGAAGCCCTCGACACCGCCGCGCCGTCCACGTCACCGGGCTCGGCCACGAACCAGGCGACTGACCCCCGAAGAACTTACGGGGTCACCCACTCAGCTTGGCGTTTAAGTGCGCCACGAGCGCAGAAGGTGAGGTAGTGGTGTAGGAGACCTCACTGGATGCGGTGCTGTGCAGGAGATGAAGGTCTGGCCCTTCGGCGTCGCCCTGCGGGGGGAGATGTCAAACCGCCTCAAGCTGCGTTGGCTGAAGACCGTCGTGGTGAGCGTTGGGGAAAAGGCGCAGGTCATGCGTCAGGTGGGGACCGGGAAGGCGAGCGTGAGCGAACCGCTGACGACGTGCCGAAACAAGCAGATGACATCAAAACCGGGGCGGTTAAATGGGCCCGGGATGAGCCTGGCGGGAGCCCGTCTACTGGCCAGGCGGTGTCCGGCATGGAGGCGGCGCGAGTCCGGTCTGCGGCTTCTGCATGGAACGTGGGAAGGCGGATGCTGACACCGCTGCCCTGGCGCAGGAGAGTGCCGGGGCGGCGAGAGGGAGCGCGCCGAGCGGCGGGAACCGTGAGGCGCTGAGTACCGTCGCGGCATCCGCTGGCGGACCGGCTCGTATTAGCGGTGAAGCCCTGGTAATCGGGGTGGAGCGAAGGGGCCGGCTCATCTGTCGATCTGTTTCACGCGATCAACCGGGCGATGCTCCGGGAGGAAGCGGGTGAGCATGTCGGAACCGCAGGACAAGCCTTTCGACATTCCGAAGCGGCTGGTGCTGGAGGCATACGAGAGAGTCAAGGCCAACAAGGGTGCCGCCGGGGTGGACGGGCAGTCCATCGATGACTTCGAGTCCGATCTGAGGAACAACCTCTTTCATGACGACTCCTACGGGTACCGGCCACGCCGCTCGGCGCTGGATGCGGTGGCCAAGTGCCGTCAGCGGTGCTGGAAAAAGGACTGGGGAGCGCCGGGATAAACCGGCCTGGAGAAGGGACATGAGAACGTCCTGCATCGAAGGAGTAGCGATCCACGGTGACCTCGAGTCATGCGCCGGTGTCCGTGAGGACGCAGGCGAAGCGTTGACAGAGGGAAACGTAGGCTGGGTTATTGAGCCGCGAAATCATCAGTCCGGGGTGCCGACGCCGTCCCAGTGGCCGGAAGGCAACATCGCTGGCCGCGCTATCGCGAGCTGCCAGCGGACCCCGCGCGGTCAAAGAGCCTGCGCATGCGTTGAGTCTTCAGGTGCGAGAACCGGGAGATCCCGCGGTTGCCCGTCTGGCTGTGATGGCAGGGCGGGCCGCTCGGGGAATGCTAAGGCGGTAAGCCCGAGATGAACGACCGCGGGAAGTCTGACAGCCGCGTAGTACCTGCGAAGCTGGCGAACAAGACCGGGCAGCCGGTGGCGGAGCTGGTGGAGGAAAGGCGGCTGACCAAGGGGAACACGGGCCAGCAAAACGCGTTGCGGACTCAGGGCCGTGATATTGACGCGTCAAGTGCGCTGGAGCGTGTGCGCCGAGTTGCACGGAAGGACAAGGGAGCGCGATTCACGGCGCTGCTGCATCACGTCGACCTCTCCCGCCTATGGGCGGCCTACGCGGCGATCAGCCCGAAGGCCGCTCCGGGGGTGGATCAGGTGACGTGGGCCGCCTACGGGCAGAATCTCCGGGGGAACCTCGAAGACCTGCTCCGCCGGGTCCACAGCGGTGCCTACCGGGCGAGCCCCTCTCGCAGGGTGTACATACCGAAGCCAGACGGGCGGCAACGACCGCTCGGCATAGCCACCTTGGAGGACAAGATCGTCCAACGGGCGGTGGTCGAGGTGCTGAATGCCATTTACGAGGAGGACTTCCTCGGCTTCTCATACGGGTTCCGGCCGGGGCGCAAGCCCCACGACGCACTCGATGCGCTGGCGGTCGGGATCGAAAAGAGGAAGGTGAACTGGATACTCGACGCGGACATCCGTGGCTTCTACGACGCCATCGACCACGAGTGGCTCCGCAGGTTCGTCGAGCATCGGATCGCGGATAAACGGGTCCTGCGGCTCATCCAGAAATGGCTGAACGCGGGAGTGGTCGAGGACGGGTCGTGGTCGGCAAGCGAGGAGGGAGCCCCGCAAGGGGCCAGCGCATCCCCCCTGCTCGCCAACGTCTACCTGCACTACGTCTTTGATCTGTGGGCCCGGCACTGGCGGAATCGGCAAGCTCATGGTGATGTGATCATCGTGCGTTTCGCCGACGACATTGTTGCCGGTTTTCAGCATCGTTCTGACGCCGAGCGGTTCCATGCGGACCTGGTGGAACGTTTCGCCAGGTTCTGCCTGGAGCTCAACGCCGAGAAGACCCGCCTGGTCGAGTTCGGGCGGTTCGCCGCCGAGAACCGCAGGCGGCGCGGCCTCGGCCGGCCCGAGACGTTCTCATTCCTCGGCTTCACGCACATGTGCGGGAAGACCCGGGCGGGACGGTTCGCGCTGCGGCGCAAGACGATCGCGAAGAGAATGGCGGCCAAGCTGCGCGAGGTGAACGCCTTGCTCATGCAACGCCGTCACTGGCCCATCCCGGAGCAGGGACAGTGGCTGGGCAGCGTGGTGCGCGGGTACATCGCGTACTACGCGGTTCCCGGCAACATCCATGCCGTGTCGGCATTCCGAAAACAGGTCACGCGGCACTGGGGCCGGGCGCTGCGGCGCCGCAGCCAGCGCCACCGGGTGACCTGGGAGCGGATGAGCCGACTCGAAGCACGGTGGCTCCCTCCCGCCCGCATCACGCATCCCTGGCCGAACATCCGATTCGACGCCCGTACCCAAGGTAGGAGCCCAGTGCGCTAGCAGTGCTCGCTGGGATCTGTGCGGGGGGCCGCCTGCAAGGGCGGTCCCTACCGCGATTGATTGATCTTGATGTCGCCAGGTTCTTCGACAGCGTGCCGTGGGACCTCATGGTCAAGGCGGTGCAGGCCAACATCACCACCGGCCAGAAGTGGGTGCTGCTGTATGTGAAGCGGTGGCTTGCCGCCCCGGTCCAGCAGCCCGGCGGGACGCTGGCCGGGCGGGACCGGGGGACCCCACAGGGATCATTATGCGCAGCTGCGCATAACCCACCTTATGAGCAGTGCTGGGTTATGCGCAGCGCTGGCCTGCAAGGCCTGGTGGATGCCGGATCGGCGAGCGAGCACTGCACATAACCCCGAGGATTCCGATCATGCAGCCCGGCAGGGTGCCGGGCCACGCGTGATCGGAGGTCGGCCGGATGGTCGCTTTGCCTGCGCTGGTGTCTGGCCTGGACGCGGAACTGGTGCGCCTGGGCTACAAAGACTCGACGATGGTGTGGTACCGGGGCTGCTGGCGCCGCCTGCAGAAGTACTTCGCTGCCCGCGGCGCCGGGGAGTTCTCGCTGGATGTGGCGATGGCGTGGGTCGAGGATGCGTGCGGCTTTTTCGGCAAGGAGCAGGCCGGCACCCTGGAGCCGAATGACATCTACATGTTCAGGGTCGCCGCGATGCTCGGCGAGTACGCGGCGCACGGGGCGGTGCTGCGCCGCTATAACCGGTCGGTGAGCAAGCTGGACGGGCCCGGCGCCGAGGCGGTTGCCCGGTTCCAGGCGCACCTGCGCGCGGCTGGGCGCTCAGCGTCGACGGTGCGGACCTACGGGACGCTGGCCGGGGAGTTCGTCGCGTTCACCGGCACGCGCGGCGGGCTGGCCTGCTGTGACGCCAACATGATTGGGGCGTTCGTCGCGACGCTGGCCGGCTACCAGTTCAAGACGGTCGAGCAGAAGCTGTGCGGGGTGCGGTCATTCCTGCGGTTCGCCTCGGCTGACGGCCTGGTCGATGGCGCCTGCCTGGAGGCGGTCCCGGCGGCACGCTCGGCCAGGCAGGCCAGGATCCCGTCGGTATGGGATCCTGGCGAGGTCACCAGGATCCTCGACGCGATCGACCGGGACAACCCGTGCGGGAAGCGGGACTACGCGATCATCCTGCTGATCGCCAGGCTCGGGCTGCGCGGCGTTGACATCCGGCGGCTGGAGTTCGCCGACTTCGACTGGGCCGGCAACCGGTTGTTCGTGGTGCAGGCCAAGACCGGTGACCGGGTGCAGCTCCCGCTGCTGAAAGAGGTCGGCTGGGCGGTGATCGACTACATCCGCCATGGCCGGCCGGACAGTGACTGCCCCCAGGTGTTCCTGCGGCACCTGGCCCCGATCGGGCCGTTCTCCGACCAGGAGCATCTGCATGGAATCCTGGTCAAGCACGCCCGGGTTGCGCACGTCCCGGTGAGCGAGAAACGCCGTCATGGCATGCACTCGCTGCGTCATACGCTGGCGACCAGGCTGCAAAGGCGCGGAGTTGCATCAGATGCAACATTCCGCCGTTTGCGTGAGGAAGGCCCGGTAAGGGTTGCGGCGTTGCCGGCTGTCCGCTGATCTCGGGTCGGGGTGCGGGACACGCCGTATTTTCCGGGGTTTCCGGCCGCCTGTTGCGCCAGGTGACAGGATGTGGCAGCCAGATCGGTTGCGCTGAGTGACCGCATGATGCGTGTGGCGTATGCGGGGAGGGGGCCGGATGTTGGCTGGCCGGGGGGCGCTCGCGCTGGTCAGCGCGGACGGCGCGGTGCCGGTTTCGCTGGGCGCGGCGTTGCTGGAGGAGATGCTGGCCGGGTGGCGGAATCAGCAGCAGGCGCGCCGGCTGACGGTCAAGCTGATCAGCGAGCGGGAACGGGTGGTGCGGCAGTTCGGCGAGTTCACGGGCTGCTGGCCGTGGCAGTGGTCGGCGGAGCAGGCCGATACATGGGTCGCGTCCGGGGGGTGGGCGCACTCGACGGTCCGGTCCTACCAGGGGGCGCTGGCGCTGTTCCTGGACTACGTGTGCGATCCGCGGTATGGCTGGGTCAGCGAGTGCGAGCAGCGCGCCGGGGCGGTCCCGGTCCAGGTGCTCGGCGAGCGGAACACCGCGGTGCACGTGTCCGAGCACGAGGGCAGGGCCGGGCGCCGCCCGCTGACCCGTGACGAGCTGCAGGCGTTCTTCGACGCTTCCGACGATCACGTGGAGCGGGCTGCGGGGTCGCGGCGCAAGGGGTGGCTGGCGTCGTTCCGGGACGCGGCGCTGTTCAAGGTGATCTACGGGTGGGGGCTGCGCCGCCGGGAGGCGGCGATGCTGGACGTGGCGGACTTCGCGCCGAACCCGGCGGCCCTGGAACTGGGGAGGCTGGGCGTGTGCCATGTCCGGTTCGGGAAGGCGATGCGGGGCAGCCCGCCGCGGCGGCGCGCGGTCGCAACGGTGATGCCGTGGGCGGCCGAGGCGCTGGCGCAGTACATCGACGATGTGCGGCCCCGGCACGGGAGCCGGTCTCATCCGGCGTTGTGGCTGACCGAGCGCGGGGAGCGGATCTCGCCCCGGTCGGTCGATGAGCGGTTCGCGGCGTGGCGGTCGGCCGCCGGGCTGCCGGGCGAGCTGTCGGTCCACTGTCTGCGCCATTCGTATGTCTCGCACCTGATCGAGGACGGCGCGGACCCGCTGTTCGTGCAGCAGCAGGCCGGTCACTCCTGGGCATCGACGACGGCGGCGTATACGACGGTCGGGCAGGACGCGCGGAACCGGATGCTGCGCTCGGCGCTGGCCCGCGCGTTCGAGGCAGACGGAAGGGACGGACGGTGACGGCGCGCAAGGCCGGCTACCGGTGGCACCTGCGGCGGCTGATGGCCGACAACGACATGTATGCCACGACGCAGCTGCGGCCGCTGCTAGCCGAGCGCGGCGTCACGCTGTCCCGTGAGCAGGTCTACCGGCTGGTGACCGGCACCCCGGAGCGGCTCAGCCTGGCCACCCTCGCCGCGCTGTGCGACATCCTCGGCTGCGGTCCGGGGGATCTCGTCGAACCGGTCACCGTCACCGTCGCGCCCGCCAGGCCAGCTACGGTGCCGCCCCCCTCACCGGCCGCGCCGCGCCCGGTCCGGGCCCGGGTCACGGGCCGTCAGTAGCCGTGGCCCGCTGCCCGGCCGGGCACCAGGCTGCCTCGCCCCGGACGCGGGGATGCCCGTGCTGCCGCCGCGATCAGGTGGTGGAGATAGCCGCGGCGGCAGACAGCTCGCTGCCCCGGCCGGTGATCGAGGCGGCCGTCGATGCGGTCGCACCCGGCGGGCAGGCGCTGCGGCAGCTGGCGCTCGCGCTGTCGGCTGATCCCGGCGCCCTGGCTACCGGAGCGCCGCCGGTCGCGGGGAAGCTGGCCGCCGCGCTGATCGCGCGCGGCTCGGCTGCGCTGACCGTCCCGGCTTGCACGGTCTGCGGCCGGGCCGGCAAGCCGTTGTTCCGCGGCGACGCCGGCAGCGCGGTCTGCCAGCGGTGCCGTTCCTGGCAGCTGGCCGTCGCCTGCGCCAGCTGCGGGAAGGTCCGTCCCCGCGCCGGGCGGGACGACGCCGGCCAGCCGGCCTGCGAAGTCTGCTATCGCAGGGACGACCCGCGGCGCCACCGCCAGTGCGGGGCATGCGGGAAAACCGCGCCGGTCGCGGCCCGCGGCCGTGACGGGCATCCGGACATCTGCGTGAACTGCTACAAGATGCCGGCCGCCACCTGCGGCATCTGCGGAAAGACCAAGGCATGCAACTTCGCCGGCACCAGCCACCCGGTCTGCGTGTCATGCACGCCACGAGCGACCGCGGTCTGCGCCCGCTGCGGGAACAACCGCCCGCCGACGGCACGGTGGCCCGAGGGACCGGTCTGCGACCCGTGCTACATCGCCGCGCTGCGCCACCGCGGCCCGTGCGCATCGTGCGGGCAGCAGCGGCGGCTCGTCGCCCCGCCCGGCCTGGCCGCCGACACCTGCGCGGACTGCGCCGGGATCCCCGTCACACACGCCTGCGCCGGCTGCGGCACCGAAGACAAGCTCTACGAGAAAGACCATTGCGCACGGTGCAGCCTTGGCCGGCGCGCCCGCGACCTTCTCTCCGCCGGCACCGGGACCATCACACCAAAACTGACCGGCGTGCTCGACGCGATCACCGCCGCCCGCCAGCCGCGCAGCGCCCTGAACTGGCTGCGTGCCGGTGCCGGAGCCAGCTTGCTCGCCGACGTGGCCGCCGGGCGGCTGCCCGTCACCCACGACGCCCTCGACACCCACCCGCGACGGCGGGCCGCGGACTACCTGCGGCACATGCTCACCGCCAACGGTGCACTACCGCCCCGCGACGAGGAAATGGAAGGCCCCGCCGTTTCCGGACTGCGGAAACGGTATTCTCTTAAGCCGCTACCTGCGATTCCAGGAACTCATTGCGGACCTCCTGCGGAGGCCGGTACCCGTTCGCCGAGTGGAGACGCTTCCGATTGTAACGCAGTTCGATGTATCGCGCAATATCACGCATGGCCTTTTCGCGAGTCGGATAGACTGTGCGATACACGAGTTCCTTCTTGAGGGTCGCGAAGAACGACTCGGCCGCCGCGTTGTCATAGCATATGCCGGTTCTCCCGAGCGACTGGCTGAGCCCGAGCTCATCGAGCAATTTTGCATAGTCGTGGGACGTATAGTTGCTTCCGCGGTCAGAATGCGCGATACAATTTGCAGCGAGGGGATGGTTTAGGGCAGCCATCTTTATCGCATCGGTTATCAGCGGGGTACGGAAATGGCTGGCCATTGCCCACCCGATGACTTCCTTGCTGAAGCAGTCGATAACGGTGGCCAGATAGACCTTTCCCTGCCAGGTCTTGATCTCGGTGATATCGCTGATGAGCTTGCGGTAGGGAGCAGCGGCGGTGAAGTCCCGCCTGACCCGGTTGGGGATCTTGGCGATGTCGGTGGCCTGCGTGGTCAGCGACCTGGGCTTGCGGACCTGGCAGGGTGCGAGGCCCAGGTCGCGCATGAGGCGGCGGACGAGCTCGCTGGTGGCCTGCTCGCCCTGGCGGGCCAGCTCGGCGTGGACGCGCCGGTACCCGTAGGTCTCGTCGTTGTCGTCGAAGATCTCCTCGATCTTTCCTTTCAGGTATTCCTGTCGTACCGCGGTCGCGGACAGCGGCCGGTCTTTCCATTCGTAGTAGCCGGATTTCGATACGCCTATCCACAGGCACATCTTCGTGAGGGTCGGAGCATCAGCCGCCGGCACGGCTATATTGGCGGCGTACTCCGCTGCGATGAGCGTGTACTTGTCGCTCACTGCTGCTCCGACGCGAAGGCGAGTAGCCGGGCGGGATCTCACCGCCCGGCTCTCTCAGAACCGTGCGTGAACCTCTCGACTCACACGGCTCCCACCATCCAGCACTACCGTTTAATGTGAGGAGACCGTCACACCGAGACGCCAGTGCGCGAACATTCCCGGAGCACGTTGTTCTACCCTCTCCAGCCATGCCCACGCTTTCTTGCGCGAGTGCTTCAGGCTCTTGTACTTCCGCATCGCCCACCGCATCAGGTACACGTTGAGCCCACGGAGGGCGGCATACAGCGCGGACTTGTAGAACCGCCCGTAATAAGCGGCCCAGCCCGCGACGCGGGTGTTTACGAAGGCGATAATCCCGGCGAAGGTCATGTCACTGCGCCGGTGGATGCGCCAGCCCCGGATCTCATGACGGATCCGGGTCAGCGCTTCACGGCTGACTGCGGGCGAGAAGCTGACAAAGAAATGCCCAGCTCTGCTTTTGGCCAGCCGCGGCCGGAACGTGTACCCCAGGAACGTGAACTGCTCGTGCTCGAATGAGCCGGAGCGGCCAGAGTCCTTGCAATACACAATCCGGGTTTTCACCGGGTGCAGCTCCAGACCGCACTCCGCCAGCCGGGCGGCGATCTTGTCCCGGATGAACTCGGCCTGGACCTTGCTGCGGCAGTGCACAACCGCGTCATCGCAGTAGCGCTCGAACGTGACGGCCGGGTAGGTCCGGGCCATCCACGCGTCAAACGCGTAATGCATGAAAAGATTCGCCAGCAAAGGCGAGATCGCGGAGCCTTGTGGAGTTCCCATCGTGCGCTCGGATATGGTGCCGTCCGGCAGTCGCAGCGGCGCTTCCAGCCACCGCTTTACATACAGCAGGACCCACGGCTCCCGGCAATGGTACTTTACCGCCCTGAGAACCAGGTCCCAGGGAACAGTGTCGAAGAACGCCCGGATATCCATGTCGATTATCCAGTCGTTCTCCCAGCACCGCCGGCGAGCCTTTGCTACCGCATGCAGCGCCGACCGCCCCGGCCGGTACCCGTAGGAATCCGGGTGAAATACCGGCTCTGCTGTCGGTTCTAGCACCATGCAGACTACTGTCTGCGCTATCCGATCGGCCACCGTCGGAACCCCTAGCATTCTGGTTCCGCCAGCTTTCTTCGGTATCTCTACCCCGCGTACCGGAGGCGGGAAGTAAGTTCCCGACGAGAGCCTGTTCCAGAGCTTGTAGAGGTTCCCTTTCAGGTCCTCCTCGAACTCGGTAATGGACTGCCCGTCAACCCCGGCCGCACCTTTATTGGCAGCAACTTTCCGGTATGCCTCCCACACCAGCCGCTTAGCGATATCAAACGGCTTCTGCTTCAGGTCACTCACTCGTTCCTCCCGTATTCCGGTTGACTCGTGACTGCCCTGCGGATAGCCCGTCCCCTTCGCTCCGCTGCCATTACAGCAGCCTCATCACTATTACGGGACGGTCCGCCCCCGTGCCCTGGCCCGGTACTCTGCCTCTCGCGGTTCCTGCCGCTTGAGGAACTCCCTCCACCCCGCGCCTTCCGGCACTGGGATTCCAGGACGACGGGTTCTCCTGTTCCATGCAAGAGCCTGGATCGTGCTCGCGCCCTCTTCACACCGGATGCCGCCGGGGCAGTAAGCAGGTCTCCCCCCGGCTTATCCCAGGACCGCATACATTCTCCTGGTTTCGACATCACCTTAAGCATTTCGACGCTTCAACAAGGGTTCGGTTTCACTCGCCTTCACGATCCGCACCTGACGCAGTCTTTGCTGCGTCTTTTCCGCGACGCTCACCACCCCGGCTCTTAACCGGCGCAGCTCGCGGTGGTTTGCTGCCTCCTCCTGCAAGGCGACAGCGGAGGGCCTGCCTCCATCACTTGCACAGCACCGCCAGCCAGCAGACCGCACCTACGCGACCTGCTGACTACCGTTCAGGACACACGTACGCCGCTACTTTTTCCAGGAAAGTGACTTTCTGCCGTAGTTCCCGGACTTCCCGCTCGGCCTCGCGGAGCCGCGCCCGCTCGGACAGTTCCAGCGGAGGCTCTTCACCCGCGTGCCTGTCACGGTGTGCACGGACCCAGTTTCCGAGCGTGGTCTCGCTCACGCCGATTCCGCGCGCCACCGAGGCAATGGACCGTGAGTTATCCACAACCTCTCGGGAAGCCTCGTCGCGGAATTCAGGCGTGAAATTCTTTTTCTTGCCGGCCATTTACACCCAACCCTTTCCGGATGGACCCTACTGGAGGTCCGCAGTCCGGAAGGCTCGGGGCTCCCCAAACTCATCCGCGCCGGGCAATGGCTCGGCGCGCTCCTGGAAACGATCGAGCCCGCAGCAGACCGGCGGCTGGTGCAGGGCTACGCCACCTGGCACGTGATGCGCCGGCTGCGTTCTTCCGCCAGCCGCGACGGGCGGCACCGCACCCCCACCGCCCGCGCCCGCAACAACGTCCGCGCCGCCGTCACCCTGCTCAGCTGGCTCCGCGCTCGCGGCACCGGCCTCAGCGCCTGCGGGCAAGCCGGCATCGACCAGTGGCTGCGCACCGGGCCGGCGGCCCGCCTGGCACGGGACTTCCTGATCTGGGCCGGCGCCCGCGGCCACTGCACGCCGCTGACGATACCCGCGCCAGCACGCGCGACCGGGCCCGCCATCAGCCAGGACCAGCGGTGGACCCACGTCGCCCGGCTGCTCGACGACGCGGCACTCGACCCCACCGACCGGGTCGCCGGATCCCTGCTCCTGCTCTACGGGCAGCCCCTGTCCCGGATCGCCGCCATAACCACCAGCCAGATCACCCGCCGCGACGACACCACGTTCATCCTGCTCGGCCGCCACGACGCGCCCGTCCCCGCACCGCTCGCCGGCGCGATCGCCCAGCCCACCCGTGACGGCCGCAGCCACCGCGGTATCGGATCCCCGACAGCCACCACCTGGCTGTTCCCCGGGCACCTGCCTGGTCGCCCCATCACTCCGTCCCGGCTCGGCGAACGCCTCCGGGACATCGGCATCTACGCCCAGACCGGCCGCCGGGCCGCGCTCCTCGACCTCGCCGCCCAGCTTCCCGCAGCCGTCCTCGCCGACCTGCTCGGCCTGCACGAGAACACCGCAGCCAAATGGATCAGCCAGGCCGGAGGCGACTGGACCCGCTACGCCGCCGAACTAGCCCGCAACCATCCCCACCAGCACTGACAAATATCTCTCCTCCTCCACGCACCAGCAGGAGCTATTCACCACGGTCGGTAATCCGCTCCCTACCAGTTTCTCTACCCCGTGAGGGACGTGCGTTCAGCGGCGTGACGCGCCGGTGCCTTACGAATATCCGGTACTTGTGTGGCACGTCAGTTACGTTGTGTCACGTGACCGAGTTGATTGACCTGCCGTTCCAGGCGGAGCGGGCAGTGTCTCCCCTTGACGGTTCCGAGCTGTGGGTGGTGCTCGATCCCGGGTTCGTCATCCACCGGGAGGCCAGCGATTTCCTGCGGGCGCTGCACGGGGCCAGCCGTTCCCCTCACACGATCCGTGCCTATGCCGGGCGGGTGGCGGGCTTCCTGGGCTGGTGCGCCGGGCAGGGGGTGGAGTGGTCCTCGGTCAGCCTGGCGGCGCTGGCCCGCTTCAAGCACTTCATCGAGGTCACCCCGGGCCGGGGCGGGCGGCTGCGTTCGGGTGCCACGGTCAACGCCACGCTCACCGCGGTGTGTGAGTTCCTGCGGTTCTGCGCCCGGACCGGGCTGATCGATATCGCGGTGGCCGAGCAGTTGTCGGAGCCGCGGTGGCTGCGGTTCACCCCGCCGGGGTTCGATGCCGGGGAATCCGGCCAGTTCCGCACGGTGCGTGCCCGGGCGCTGAGGGCGCGGGCGCAGACGCCGTTCCCGGAAGCGCTGACAGATGAGCAGGCCGAGGCGGTGCTGGCGTGCTGCCGCCGTCCCCGCGACCAGTTCCTGATAGTTCTTCTTCGGGACACGGGCCTGCGGATCGGTGAGGCGCTGGGGCTGCGCGGGGCGGACATGCACCTGCTGCCGGACTCACGCGCGCTGGGCTGCACGGTGGTGGGGGCGCATGTGCACGTGCGGCACCGGGCTAACCCGAACGGCGCGCTGGCGAAGTCCCGTTTCCCGCGGACCGTGCCGGCCAGCGACGCGGTGCTCGCCGCTTACGCCGACTACCAGCACGAACGGGCCGGGCTGGCCGGCGAGGACGGGACTGAGATGGTCATGGTCAACCTCTACCATCAGCCACTCGGCGCGCCGATGACCTACCGGGCCGCGAAGGGCTGGTTCGAGCGGCTCGCGGCTGGATGCGGGTTCCCCGTCCGGCCGCACATGCTGGGCCATACCGCGGCCACGAACTGGGTCCGGGCCGGGGTCGATCTTGACGTGGTCCAGGCCCTGCTCGGCCACGCGTCGCTGGCGTCGACGACTGTCTACCTGCATGCCCGCGATGAGGACAAGCGCCGCGCGGTGGAGGCCGTCGCGGCCGGGAAGCGGTACCGGTGAGCGGACGCGCGCTGCGGGCCGTCCCTGACGGCGCCTGCGGCGAGCCGCGCGATGCCCAGGGCTGGGCCGTGTGGCTGCGCGCCCGGCTGGATCCGGCCTGGCGCGCCGGCGAATGGGACGGCGGGGCCTTGCTGTTTACCGGCGACCTGGACAGCGCGCGGACCGCGGCATGGCCGTGCCGCACCCCGGGATGCCCGACGGCGACGCGCCGCACGTCCGGGCGCTGCGATGGCTGCCGCCGCGCCCGGGTGGACTCGGGCCTGTGCTGGGCCGATTTCGACACCGCGCCGCCGCCGCGGGGCACGCGCCCGCTGCGTCCCGGAAACTGCTCGGTGCCCGGCTGCGAAGGCGATCTGCACTGCGCCGGCCTGTGCTTCCGCCATGAGCGCGCCTGGGGCAAGGACCGGACCGAGCCGGTTGCGGCGTTCACCGCCCGGGCCCGCCCGCTGGCCCGGGCCGCGGAATGCCGGGTCGCGGGCTGTGACCGGGAGAGCATCGCCCGGCGCGGGCTGTGCCGCTTCCACGACCAGCGGCTGCACCGCCGGGGCATCCTGGCCGGTGACGAGCTGGCCGCCTGGGTGGCCAGCGAGCGGCCCCGCCTGGGGGTGCACCAGTTCTCCCTCGCCGGGCTGCCCGGGCTGGCGCGCACAGAGCTGCTCTACGCGCTGCAGCACCGTGACCAGGCACCGCCACCGCTGGACCCCACCGAAGTGCGGATCCTGCTCGCCCGCCTCGGCGGCGCGGCCTCATTGCGCGAAGCCGACCCGCAGGTCGTCTGCGAGTCCGGCGGCACGCAGTACAACGCGGGGACCCGGGGCCTGTTCCGCAGCCTGCGCCGGCACCTGGACCGGGCCTGGTCCCAGTACGCCGGAGCGGACCCGTTCGCCGGCGACGTGTGGCAGGTCGCGCTGCCCGGCCTGCCCGTCAACGCCTCCCGCCGCTGGCCGGCCACCCAGGGCGAGATCGACTTCGGCGTGATCGAGCCGGCCTGGCTGCGGGAGATCGTCAAGGACTGGGCCCGTTCCACCCGCCCCTACCTGCAGCGGCTGCGGGAAACGCTGCGCGCCTGCCAGGCCGCCTCGCGCGCGCTCATCACCGCCGGGCGCACCGACCCGGCCAGCCTGGGCGCCGGCGACTTCACCCGCATCCTGGATGCGATCAGCACCCAGCGGCGCACCGACGGCGATCTTTACTCAGCCAACCACCGCAACCTGATGATCTACCAGTTCTGCCAGGTCATCGAGCATGGCCGGGCCAGCGGGCTGATGAGCGCGGTGCCCGACCCGTTCCGCCCCGCCAGCCGGCACCGGGTCCGCGAGGACCCCAATGAGGACGAGCTCGGCAAGGCCCTGCCCGAGATGGTGATCCGCCAGCTCGACGCCAGCCTGCACCTGCTCGGCCCGGCCGGGCGGGCCGGGGCGATCACCGCTGCCGACCTGCAGCAGATGCACCAGGTGATCTACCAGATCCTGCGCGACACCGGGCGGCGCCCCGGCGAGGTAGTCAGCCTGCGGGCCGGCTGCGTCGAGGTGATCGGCGGCCAGCACAACCTGGTCTACGACAACCACAAGGCGGGGCGGATGCGCCGCCGGCTGCCGATCACCGCCGGCACCGCCGGCATCATCTTGTCCTGGCAGCAGCACCGCGCTTCGCTGCGCGTGCCCCCGGCCCTGGACCGGTGGCTGTTCCCCAGCCCGCTGCTGCGCGCCCGCCAGTCCCGCGGGCACATCACGCCGTCCTGCGTGGCCCGGGGGTTCAAGGCCTGGACCGGCCAGATCGGTGTCATCGACTCCGAGCTGCCCGGGCCCGGCGGCACCCCGGCACCGTTCGGCCCGTCCCTGATCACCCCGTATGCGCTGCGCCATTCCTACGCCCAAAGACACGCTGACGCCGGCGTTCCGGTGGACGTACTCAAAGAGCTCATGGACCATGCGTCGGTGACCACCACGATGGGCTACTACCAGATCAGCCTCAAACGCAAGCAGCAGGCCATCCGCGCGGTCGGCCAGCTGGCCACCGACGCAGCCGGCAACCCCGCCCCGTTCGCCAGCACCACCGCCTACGAGCGGGCCTCGGTCGCGGTGCCGTTCGGCAACTGCACCGAGCCATCCAACGTCAACGCCGGCGGAGGCACCTGCCCGATCCGCTTCCAGTGCGCCGGCTGCGGCTTCTACCGGCCCGACCCCTCCTACCTGCCGGCCCTCGAACAGCACATCGCCGGCCTGCGCGCCGACCGGGAAACCGCCCGGGCAATGGATGCCGCCGATTACGTGCTGGCCAGCCTCACCGCCGAGATCGACGCGTTCACCGCCGTGACCGAGGCGATGCACCGCAAGCTCTCCCAGATGGACCCCGCCCAGCGCACCGAGATCGAGGAAGCCAGCCGGATCCTGCGCCGTGCCCGCGCCGCCCGCACCCTGCCGCTGATCCCCTCAGCGGCCCGCGCCACGGGGACCGCGTGACCGCCCCCGGCCGCGCCCAGGCCATGCTGGCCGCCCGCGCCAGAGCCAGCCAGGACAAACGGCAGCGCGCCATGGACGCCGTGCAGGCCCTCGAAGCCGCCGGGACACCGGTCACCGCGACCGCGGTTGCCGCCGCCGCCCAGGTATCTGTCTGGCTGACCTACGCCGACGGCGTCCGCGAGCACGTCGAAGCCGCTCAGCGCCGCCAGGGCGAGCATCAGCCCGGGCCCGGCCCGGTCACCCCGCCCCGCCGCGGCGCCCCGGCCACCCAGGCCAGCCTGCGCACCGACCTCGCCATCGCCCGCGAGGAGATCCGCCGGCTCCGCGCCGAACGCGGCAAGCTCCGCAGCCGGCTCCGCCTCCAGCTCGGCGCCGAAATCGAAGGACCCGACAGGGCCGGGCTGATCGCCCGCGTCGCCGACATCGAAGCCGCCGCCCGCCAGCTCGCCGCCGAGCGTGACGCCCGCGCCGCCGAAGCCAGCCACGCCCAGCGGCAGATCCGCGAACTCCAAGACGACCTCACCGCCGCCCGCGAAAGCCTGCGCCGCGCGATCCGCCAGGCAAACCGGTGACCCGCGCCGCCCGCAACACTGAGCAGCCGCAACCATCAGCTCGGGCAGCCGTGACCAGTTCCGTCACGTCACGAAACGACACCGGCCAGCCCGCCCGGTGCCTGCACTGCGACACCGCCCTGCCTGACCAGCCAAGGCCCGGGGGCGGCCGCAAACCCCGGTACTGCACAGACGCATGCAAGGCCAGGGCATACCGGGCCCGCCAGCTCACAACCTGGGCCAGGCCGCCGGAGGAAGTCACGCTGCCAGCCACCGCAGCGGCCCGGTACGCCCGCGCCGCCGAAATCCACCGCCAGATCAGCGAGCTCGTCACCACCCTCGCCGACATCGCCAGCGGCCAGCAGGCGCTGTTCGAGTCCACCACCAGCAGCAAGCCGGTACGCACCACCATCAAGAAACTGAACAAGCTCACCAGCGAACTGGCCGCCCTCGCAGCCGCGGCAAGCCCGCGCTGAAACATAACGTCATGAAACCCGCACCGCAGCCCGACCCACGTCGCTCACGTCACTCACGTGACTCACCCACGGAAACCAGCTCTGACCTGGCACTTCTCAAAATCGAGTACAGATAACCCGGGCTATGCATCTCTACGATGCAGGCGTGCCGTTGCCCTACATCCGCGACCTTCTCGGGCATGCCGAGCTGGCCACCACCGACATCTACGCTCGCGCCTCCACCGAGGCCAAGCGCAAGGCCCTTGAAGCCGCCTACACCAACGTCGTCGTCACCGGCGACCTGCCCGAATGGAACCAGGACGCCGGACTGCTCAGCTGGCTCGCCAGCCTGTGAGCCACCGCATCAACGAAGGGTTATGCGCAGTGCTCGAACACCAGCATCGCTGTCACCAGGCCTTGCAGGCCAGCGCTGCGCATAACCCAGCACTGCTCATAAGGTTCATTATGCGCAGCTGCGCATAATGATCCCTGTGGGGTCCCCCGGTCCCGCCCGGCCAGCGTCCCGCCGGGCTGCTGGACCGGGGCGGCAAGCCACCGCTTCACATACAGCAGCACCCACTTCTGGCCGGTGGTGATGTTGGCCTGCACCGCCTTGACCATGAGGTCCCACGGCACGCTGTCGAAGAACCGGCGACATCAAGATCAATCAATCGCGGTAGGGACCGCCCTTGCAGGCGGCCCCCCGCACAGATCCCAGCGAGCACTGCTAGCGCACTGGGCTCCTACCTTGGGTACGGGCGTCGAATCGGATGTTCGGCCAGGGATGCGTGATGCGGGCGGGAGGGAGCCACCGTGCTTCGAGTCGGCTCATCCGCTCCCAGGTCACCCGGTGGCGCTGGCTGCGGCGCCGCAGCGCCCGGCCCCAGTGCCGCGTGACCTGTTTTCGGAATGCCGACACGGCATGGATGTTGCCGGGAACCGCGTAGTACGCGATGTACCCGCGCACCACGCTGCCCAGCCACTGTCCCTGCTCCGGGATGGGCCAGTGACGGCGTTGCATGAGCAAGGCGTTCACCTCGCGCAGCTTGGCCGCCATTCTCTTCGCGATCGTCTTGCGCCGCAGCGCGAACCGTCCCGCCCGGGTCTTCCCGCACATGTGCGTGAAGCCGAGGAATGAGAACGTCTCGGGCCGGCCGAGGCCGCGCCGCCTGCGGTTCTCGGCGGCGAACCGCCCGAACTCGACCAGGCGGGTCTTCTCGGCGTTGAGCTCCAGGCAGAACCTGGCGAAACGTTCCACCAGGTCCGCATGGAACCGCTCGGCGTCAGAACGATGCTGAAAACCGGCAACAATGTCGTCGGCGAAACGCACGATGATCACATCACCATGAGCTTGCCGATTCCGCCAGTGCCGGGCCCACAGATCAAAGACGTAGTGCAGGTAGACGTTGGCGAGCAGGGGGGATGCGCTGGCCCCTTGCGGGGCTCCCTCCTCGCTTGCCGACCACGACCCGTCCTCGACCACTCCCGCGTTCAGCCATTTCTGGATGAGCCGCAGGACCCGTTTATCCGCGATCCGATGCTCGACGAACCTGCGGAGCCACTCGTGGTCGATGGCGTCGTAGAAGCCACGGATGTCCGCGTCGAGTATCCAGTTCACCTTCCTCTTTTCGATCCCGACCGCCAGCGCATCGAGTGCGTCGTGGGGCTTGCGCCCCGGCCGGAACCCGTATGAGAAGCCGAGGAAGTCCTCCTCGTAAATGGCATTCAGCACCTCGACCACCGCCCGTTGGACGATCTTGTCCTCCAAGGTGGCTATGCCGAGCGGTCGTTGCCGCCCGTCTGGCTTCGGTATGTACACCCTGCGAGAGGGGCTCGCCCGGTAGGCACCGCTGTGGACCCGGCGGAGCAGGTCTTCGAGGTTCCCCCGGAGATTCTGCCCGTAGGCGGCCCACGTCACCTGATCCACCCCCGGAGCGGCCTTCGGGCTGATCGCCGCGTAGGCCGCCCATAGGCGGGAGAGGTCGACGTGATGCAGCAGCGCCGTGAATCGCGCTCCCTTGTCCTTCCGTGCAACTCGGCGCACACGCTCCAGCGCACTTGACGCGTCAATATCACGGCCCTGAGTCCGCAACGCGTTTTGCTGGCCCGTGTTCCCCTTGGTCAGCCGCCTTTCCTCCACCAGCTCCGCCACCGGCTGCCCGGTCTTGTTCGCCAGCTTCGCAGGTACTACGCGGCTGTCAGACTTCCCGCGGTCGTTCATCTCGGGCTTACCGCCTTAGCATTCCCCGAGCGGCCCGCCCTGCCATCACAGCCAGACGGGCAACCGCGGGATCTCCCGGTTCTCGCACCTGAAGACTCAACGCATGCGCAGGCTCTTTGACCGCGCGGGGTCCGCTGGCAGCTCGCGATAGCGCGGCCAGCGATGTTGCCTTCCGGCCACTGGGACGGCGTCGGCACCCCGGACTGATGATTTCGCGGCTCAATAACCCAGCCTACGTTTCCCTCTGTCAACGCTTCGCCTGCGTCCTCACGGACACCGGCGCATGACTCGAGGTCACCGTGGATCGCTACTCCTTCGATGCAGGACGTTCTCATGTCCCTTCTCCAGGCCGGTTTATCCCGGCGCTCCCCAGTCCTTTTTCCAGCACCGCTGACGGCACTTGGCCACCGCATCCAGCGCCGAGCGGCGTGGCCGGTACCCGTAGGAGTCGTCATGAAAGATTGACTCCGTGCGGGCCTCCAGGGCCAGCGCCGCCACCGTCTGGGCGACCCGGTCGGCGACGGTGGGCACGCCCAAAATTCTGGTGCCCCCTCCGCTGCCGGTTTTGGGTATCTCCACCGCCATTACCGGGGGCGGGAAGTAGGTCCCCGACGACATCCGGTTCCAGATCTTGTAGAGGTTGTTCCTCAGATCGGACTCGAAGTCATCGATGGACTGCCCGTCCACCCCGGCGGCACCCTTGTTGGCCTTGACTCTCTCGTATGCCTCCAGCACCAGCCGCTTCGGAATGTCGAAAGGCTTGTCCTGCGGTTCCGACATGCTCACCCGCTTCCTCCCGGAGCATCGCCCGGTTGATCGCGTGAAACAGATCGACAGATGAGCCGGCCCCTTCGCTCCACCCCGATTACCAGGGCTTCACCGCTAATACGAGCCGGTCCGCCAGCGGATGCCGCGACGGTACTCAGCGCCTCACGGTTCCCGCCGCTCGGCGCGCTCCCTCTCGCCGCCCCGGCACTCTCCTGCGCCAGGGCAGCGGTGTCAGCATCCGCCTTCCCACGTTCCATGCAGAAGCCGCAGACCGGACTCGCGCCGCCTCCATGCCGGACACCGCCTGGCCAGTAGACGGGCTCCCGCCAGGCTCATCCCGGGCCCATTTAACCGCCCCGGTTTTGATGTCATCTGCTTGTTTCGGCACGTCGTCAGCGGTTCGCTCACGCTCGCCTTCCCGGTCCCCACCTGACGCATGACCTGCGCCTTTTCCCCAACGCTCACCACGACGGTCTTCAGCCAACGCAGCTTGAGGCGGTTTGACATCTCCCCCCGCAGGGCGACGCCGAAGGGCCAGACCTTCATCTCCTGCACAGCACCGCATCCAGTGAGGTCTCCTACACCACTACCTCACCTTCTGCGCTCGTGGCGCACTTAAACGCCAAGCTCAGGCATAGCGCGGCTCGGGTGCTGTTCGGGGCGTGCTCACCAGGAAGGACCGCAACCGAGGGCCAAGGACGTTCGCGTCGAAGTCACGGCGGAATCGTTCCCGCGCGGCGCTCGCCGCGGCCGACCGGGAGGGCTCGGAGTCGAGCAGGCCCATCAAGATGGCTGCTGCCTGGACCGGGTTGTCAAGCGGCCAGAACCGGGCCTCTGCACCGTCGGTGCAGAGTTCGGAGATCGGCCCGATGTTCCCTGCCACGATGGGAAGGCCAGCCGCCATCGCCTCGATGATCGCCAGCGACGACGACTCGGAATAGGAGGCGTGGACGTAGGCCCGGTAGCCCGGCAGGAAGTCGCGCACGTCGGGCCGGAAACCGCGGAGGCGAACCTGTTCCTCCAAGCCCAGCTCACGGGCCTGTCGCAGGAGATCTTTCCGGCAGAGCCCCTCGCCGAAGATGTCCAGCGTGACGGACCTCCCGGCCCGCTTGGCCGCTGCGAGAACCTCGAGCAGGAAGCGGTGGTTCTTCACGATGTCGAGGTTCCCGGTGGTGACCAGGTCACCAAGCCGTTCCTGGTCTGGCCCCGGGCGATGGGGTGCCACGAAGTTGCCGATGACGGCGGAAGGGACCGCCGAAGCCTCGGGCAACCAGCCCAGCAGCGCATCCTGCGCCCACCTGGACACATAGACGAGACCGTCGACCCGGGGAATAACCTCCCGCTCGACCTGCCGGATCGCCCGGAAAACCCGCCCATCGCGCCTGATCTGCTCCTTGTCGGCCCATTCGTCAGCCTGAGAGATCCGGAAATGCACTGCCATGACGACGTGCTGGTGCGGCCCTCGTCGCGCACGCAACGCCGCACGGGCCTCCAGCGGCCCCTGGGCGTAGACGACGCAGTCACCGGCTCGCGACAGCTGCTGGCGCAGCGCCCGGTAGAGGAACACCTCATGCCAGTACCGATACCAGGCGACGCTGGCCGGCCCGCTGCACCGCTCCAGTAGCAGGCGGAGGCTAAAGACGGGCAGGGTAAGCGACTGGCCCCAGGAAAACGGCGTGATCAGGGCGGCTGCCGCCCCTTGTTCTTCAAGGAATCGCCGTAGCTGCCGCACGTGCGTGTGGACGCCGGTGATGCCTTCCTCCCGGAGCATGGTGGCGATGACCAGTGGCAGCGAAGCCTCATCCAGCAACTGCCCGCTGCCTGCGCGGGAGGTTGCGCCATTGTAGAAGTTCACATATACGGAGATCGTTCGCACCGGTTGCCTGATACGCCGCCGGAGCAAGTCCACGAGGAAGCGGCCGTTGGCTTGTGCGGCGGGCCGTCCATCCATACCCGGCACGGGACGCCGCGACCCCGCGCAGTAGGCCCCTCCCCCGCGGGACCTGCGAAGAGTTCCCCGCCGCACGTATCAGGGCGGGAATCTCGCGGATCTTATTCATCGCGGGATGTTGGTCGCCGCTCCGTTGGACACAAGATCCCAAGCCTGGGGGTAACGATGAGGGCGGGCTCCACAACCGCACAAGAGACTGGTTTATGACTGTAGCGGTGCGGAGGATCCCGGCAGGGTTGTCGTGGCGCCTCATACGTCAGGCCAGCCGCCGCCTTAGCTGGGGTCTCGCCGATCAGGGCATGTCCAGCCTGAGCAACTTCGCCGTGAGCATCTACGTGGCCCGCACGCTCGGGGCCGTGCAGTTCGGCGCGTTCAGCCTTGCCTACGTGACCTACTCGTTTGCGCTCAACGCCTCCCGGGGTCTGGCCACTGACCCGCTTTTGGTCAGGTTCAGCGGCACAGAGCTGCGGACCTGGCGGCGCGCCGTCGCGAAGTGCACCGGGACTGCGGCGGTTGTCGGCCTCGTGGCCGGTGCTTGCGTGCTCGCGGTGGCCGGGCTGCTCGGCGGAGCGACCAGATCGGCTTTTATCGCCCTCGGGCTGACGCTGCCCGGACTCCTGCTGCAAGACAGCTGGCGATTCGCCTTCTTTGCGCTCGGGCGCGGCGGCCATGCTTTCATCAACGATACGGTGTGGCTGGCGGCACTTCTTCCCGTTCTGGTACTCCTCCGCGTGACCGGTCACGCGGATGTGTTCTGGTTCGTCTTTGCGTGGGGTGCGACGGCAGCAGTCGCGGCCGCCGTCGGGCCGCTGCAGGCCGGGGTGATGCCCCGGCTGTCCCGGGCGTGGGAGTGGGTGTCACGGCATCGTGACCTGGGCCCCAGATACCTCCTGGAAGGAACCACCAACAGCGCCGCGATCCAGCTGCGGACTTACAGCGTCGGCGTTGTCGCTGGCCTTGCCTCTGTCGGCTACGTGCAGGCATCCTCGACGCTGATGGGCCCCTTCATGGTCATCTTCTTCGGCATGGGACTGGTCACATTGCCGGAGGCGGCCCGGATCCTGCAGCGCTCGTCACAGCAGATGCGGATGTTCTGCGTGCTGATCAGCGCCGGGCTCGCTCTGATGGGGTTCGCGTGGGGCGCCGTCCTGCTCGTGGCGCTGCCCAGGGGACTCGGGCACTTGATGCTGGGCAACCTCTGGCGGCCTACCTATCCGCTGGTCCTGCCGGCCACGATTTCAATCATGGGTGGTTGCGTCAGCGCTGGCGCTGGCACCGGCCTGCACGCTCTTGGGGCCGCGCGCCGGAGCCTTCGCGCGATGGTTGTCGCCTCGGTCGTCTACCTCGGCTTCGGCATGGCCGGGGCGGTTACCTGGGGAGCGCTCGGCGCGATATGGGGTGGTGCCGTCGCGACATGGATCGGAGCGCTCCTGTTCTGGTGGCAGTTGAGGGCAGCGCTCCGGGAGTTTAAAAACTTGCCCGCGGTTAACCGCGCCTCCTGGCGGCGCAGGGCCGGACGGCATCGCACCCCCACGGCCACGCATCTGGATCTGGCGGCGCCACCCGAGTAGGGCCCGTGACGACTGCGGAGCGCGGCACCGGCACGCTGCGCCGGGAGGCGGCGGGACTATGGGACCAACCTGGCCGCTCGCACGCCGGCTGTCGGCACGATGAAGGCTGGGCAGGACACGGAAACCACGACGACCGTCTCGCGTTGCCGACACTATTCCTACGGACGGCGCTTCGTGGCTCACACGTATCTCCGTCGCGGGCTCACCAAGGCGTGAACGCCAGGCCGCCCAAAGCGCCGGTAATGCCGATAATGAAACCGGACAGTAATGTGTCCGCGGTAAAGAGTTGCCGGAACTACGGTCATGCTTTAACGCAGCTTCCCTCCGAGGCTAGCCTGACGCCGCAGGGCGCCCCGGAGCGACCGTCGGGAACAGCAGCGAGGACACCGTGGCAAATTCCTCGTCCAGACGCTGCGCCTTAGCCGCGCAGCATTCCCTTATGGAGTCCTTCAGCTGCGGCGAACGCTCCTCCATCTCGGTGAACTGCTTGATGAGCAGCTCAACGTCGAGCGACTCGATGTCCTGACAGAACTCGGGCAGGCCCATCTCCGTCATCAGTGCGGCATTCTTGGGGGAGTACCCAATCGATATGGTCGGCTTGGCCAGCTCCAGCGCGCAGATCATGTTGTGATACCGGGTGACCACCGCATTGCTTACCGGCGACATCGCCTGCATCAGGTCGCCAAAGGACAGGACTGGCTCCGCGATGACACGCGCCGGATCGAGACCGGGCCGCTGCGCTCGCATGTCGGCCATGATCTCCCGGACGACACTATCGTCGGAGCCGTTCGTCTCCCCCACAAACAGCCGGACGTTGCGCCCGTTGTCCAGTAGCCACCGGACGAAGAACTTCATTTTCTGCAGGTAGGAGGCGTGCAGTTCGGCGGCTTCCCGCCGGTCATCGTTGCCGCCGTAGTAGGCCAGAACCCCCACGCCGACCGTCTGTGGGTCACCTTCCTGGGACGGCAATGCCTGGATGCCGAAGGCGAGGTCCGGACAGATATGGTCTCCCGAAACATCTAGGCCACGCTGACGCATCGCATCCCGCGACAGATTGTCCCGGTAGGACCGGTAGAAGGCGAGGCGGGCGGCCGACGTGGACAGCCACCGGGTCAGCCGCTGGTTGATGGCGTCCGCCCCTACGCTGATCAGTGCGACCTTCGTCCCAAGAAGCCTGCCGGATGCGCACAGGACGAACATCGAGTAAGGAGTCTCCCAGGGCCGCACGGGCAGGCTGGCTTCAAGGACGCCGGCGCCAGGGACGATCACCACGTCGTGACGATGGACCCAGCGCACCATCCGGACCGTGTTCATGCCGATCCCGAGCGCCTTCAGCGGCACCGCCGTTATACTCTGCCACGCCTTGCCCTGCCACGCCTTGCCCTGCCACGCCGTGCCCTGCCGCGCCCGGCCCTGCCATTCCGACCGGCCGGACGCGTGCTGCCGGTAGAGGGGGATGGCGGCGATGCCGTAGACCTCTCGCAGCCTCTCCGGACCCGGGCACATCGCGTCGACGATCGCGTCCGGGTGATCGGAACGCAGATATCCCAGAATGGACTCCATCTGGGCATCGTTACCGATGTTGCCCGCGCCGAGGATCCCGAACAAGCCGACCCGGGGAGCAGCGGCCCGGTTCCGCCTCCGGGTAGGCCGGCGGCCGGTCACGAGGCCCTCCGTTCCCGCCCAGGCACTATCGCGTTGACCGTGTCCGCCGAGATGGCAGGGGGCGCCAGGGGAGCCGGCTGCCGGGTCCGCAGGTTGCCCCCGCGAACAGCCCGGCCAGCCGCCCAGCGTGCGAGGTGGCGGTAGCACTCCTGCCGGTCGGCACCGGAAAGCGGCGCGCGGCGGATGGCGGCGACGTAGCCCCAGAGGTACTCACCGACCAAGCGGACGCCCGGATTCCGCACCCTGCTTCTCCGCTTCGGGTCGAGGTTGGCACACCAGCTGCGTACGGTCGGATTCGCATGCTGCGCCCGATCTGGATGGTCGCGCCGGAAGTACAGCCAGTCGGGAGCCTGGTGAAAGGGGCCGTGCAGGGCGATCTCCGCCATCAGGGTACGGTCCGCATGGTAGTAACTGCCCAGCGGGGCAACGCGCCGCACTACCGACGTCCTGATAACACCGTACTGGTCGTCTGCCCGGATGATGCCGTAATCCTCGTCGCCAGTTCCGAACAGCATACTCCGGAACCGCTCCGGGGCGCTCGGCGAGTCCGTCGCCAGCGGGTAGTCCAGTGCCTGCGTGACATTGCCCGTGCCGTCGACCGCCGCCGTCCAGCAGTGGGCCAGGACGGCCTGTGGGTGCTCGTCGAGCGCCTCGACGCAGCACTTCAGCAGATCACGAGCCCACAGGTCGTCGTGGGACGCCTCTTTGTAGAGCTCCCCCTTCACCTGGCTGACGAGAAAGTTCCGGTTTGGCGCCAGGCCGATGTTGCGTGGCTGCCTGATGTAGCGAATCCGCGAGTCCTGTTTCGCGTACCGGCGACAGATGCCGGCCGTGCTGTCGGTCGAGGCGTTGTCCGAAATTACCAGCTCGAAATCCTCGTAGCTTTGCCCAAGCAGGCCATCGAGCGACTCTTCCAGGTAGTTCTCGCCGTTGTAAACCGGAAGAACGATGCTCAGCCGCCCTGTCGCGCTCACTTTCCGCCTGCCTCATGCCCGGCAGCGTGAAAGCAGGGAACGCGACTGGCTCCGGTATAGCCGCGACCGTCTGCAACAAGGACCCTCATCGCTAGCCCCTCAGTTCTCCGATGACAAATTGGACCGGGCGGCCAGACGGCCATCCGTAAAACACGATCCACGACGGCATGGTCCTGATACAGACGAGGCGACATTTCCTGGTCTGGCTGGCCAAAGCCATCCCGGTACTGGTCTGCCAGCGGAGCATGCCATCGGGAGGCCAGCCGGCAGAAGGTCGTGGATACGGCGCAGGCGCACGAACCGCGACGACGTGAAGCCGTCCCAGCTCAGGCCGTAGCTGGTGTACGCGCGCGCAAGCTGCTTCACCCCGGCCCGTCCGCCCCAGCGCAGCCGCAGCCGCAGCCCCGGAAAGGTCTCATTGCGCAGGGAGAAGGCGACGCGGCAGTTGCGCAAGCCAGGCGGACTTGTCCCGTCGTCATGGCCATGCCGGTGAGAATGTAACCTCGATCACCTGCAACCAGGACCTTCACCCGCGAGCCTTCGCGTGTCGACGATACGTTAGCTGCACGGGACGGCCCGGCGTCGCCCGCACCTGGAAGATCCCTGACTGCCCGGTTCTGATACATCTAGGGCAATCTGATCGCATCGGGCATGGCTAGCAAGAAACTTCGTGAGCTGGTATCAGTCCCGCGGAAAGCTCAGGCGGTACCGGCGTCACGGCTGGGTTCCCGGGTTCATGCTGCTGCCAGCGTCCTGATGGTATGGACTTTCCTGCCACACTGCCCAGCTTAGTATATTTCCCTGCGCGGGCGACATGAAGCGCCAGGGACCAACGTAGGTATTCGAGGCGAAATGATTATTCTGCCCAAAAGCGATGTGGTTCTCAACGGTGGTTCCCGTGAACGGGCTCCAAGATGGATAGGTCCCGAATTGAGAGAACACGCCCTGGAAACCACACACATTCGTAACGGCACAGGAACGCCCGATACTCGCAGGACTGAAGCTGAATTCGTTGTGGTCGATCATCACGTTCTGGGTCTTCCAGCGGCAGTCATCGTAATACGGCGGATGGGAGATGTTATGGGCGTTACACGAACTAAGCGTCGCCGTTGCGGGGGCTACCAGGGTGCAGGAGCCTGAGCTTGTATTAGCCGGCGACCCGCAAAACCTGTTCGAGTTCTCCCAGAGGATGACGCCGCCCCAGTTGTTCAGGAACGTATTCCCAGTGATCGAGAAGGTGGTGCCGTAGCGCCCGGGCACCCGGCTGTCCGAGCCCGACTCTGATATGTAAATCGCGCTCGTAGGGAAACCAGGGTTCGCCGGGCCGGCCCCGAGGCCGTTGCGGACGAATGTATTGCCTTTGATCAGGGCGTTGTAGCTGATCTCGTAGATCAGCCCGTAGTTGTAGTTGTCGGCGACATAATTGTCTTCGATGTCAAAGCCGCGATTGTCGGTGTCGGCCCACAGCGCGACACTGTGGTTGCCGTGTACCCAGTTGTGGGTGATGACCGCCCCGTTGACGTCCCAGAACTTCCCGCCCCCGGTGCAGCCGCAGCCCGGCATGCGCGCTTCCCAGTTGTAGGTGTCGTTGCCGGTGATCTCGTTGTGCTCGATGACCAGGTTGGCCGGGCCGTTGGTCGAGTACGCGTTGAACCCGTACTGCTGGTTGTCCGCCAGGCAGTCATAGGAGAGCGTGTTGTCGCTGCCGAGCATGGTGCCGGCGCCCGCATTGTCCTCCAGAGTGGAATGGTCGATCGTCCAGCCGGTGGCCGAATCATGATTGACCACCCCCTGATCCTGATTGCCGCCGACGGTACCGAAATTCCGGACGGTGAGGAAACTGATCGTGACATCCGCGGCGCTGCCGCCAAAGGCATACAGGTTCACGTGCTCACCGTCGAGGATCGCGCCGGGGGCGCCGGTGAACGTGGCTCCGGAGCCGGGGAGGATCTGCGTATACTGCCCGGCACCCAGCGTGTGCACGCCAGCGGCGAACCAGTACGTCCGGCTGGGCTGGGTGAAGTCGACAGCCGAGTCGTCCCCGGCCGGCACGGTCACCGCCCCCGCGGGCGCGGAAACCGGCCCGCTCCCCAGGATCTGGCTGTTACCGCACACGGGTTCGGGAGCCGCCACGGCGGCCGGGGTCACCGGACCGGCGGCGGACCGCGCCCGCTGGTGGCCCCACGGACCGAGTGCGGCCGAGGTCAGGCCGGCCGCCGCCACGGCGCAACTGGCCGCGATCGCCACAATGACACGCCACCGGGTAATCCGGATCTTGCCCGTCAGGTCCCCCATCGCGCCAATTATCCACCCATGGCGGGCGTGGGATGGCGACATCAGGCCGGGTGCGCCATCGCGAAACGGTAGATCTCGAGCAGCTGCCCAAGATTATCCTGCGGGTCGAATCGCTGCTCGTACGTCTTGCGGGCCTGCTCACCGTACGTCTCGTAGCGCTCCGGATGGGCATCGACGTCGGCCACCGCCAGCGCGAGCGCATCCGGGTCGCCGGGCCGGAACAAGATACCGTCGACTCCGGACGTGATGAGCTCAGCGAACGAGCCGTGCCCGGCCGCGATCGGGGGAACACCCGCCGCCATGGCCTCGACGGCGACGAGACCGAACGTTTCTTCCCAGGCGGAGGTCAGCAGGACCGCACGCGCGCGCGAGATGAGCTCGGCGCACCGGCCGCTGCTGACCTGCCCGACCATTTCGACCGAGGGACGGCCAGCCGCCCAGGCCGCCATCTCCCCCCCGAGAGGTCCCGCGCCCGCTATGACCAGGCGCAATCCCGGCTCGGCGGATGCCCTGCAGTAGCGGTCCCAGCCAGCCATCAGCAGGTACACGCCCTTGGCGCTGTCCAGTCGTCCTGCGTAGATCACGGTCGGCGTGCGTGCCTCCCGTCGCACGCTGTGCGGGGGAATGAGGTTGTACCGGACGAACACCCGATCCGGGGGGAGGCCAAATCCCCGGAGCAGGCCACGTTGTGACGCCGAGATGCAGATGTACGCCGACACCAGCGATCTCCATGCCTGCCGGTGTACGGTCGCGGCCAGAGCGACGGGCACCGTGGCGGCGCGCGATCCGCGGTAGCACCCATGCAGGACCGCGCGCGTGGGCAGCCCGTCAGCGCAGACGTGGCAGACCGCCCCGTCACGGAAAAATTCGCCGTTGGCGCAGGCCAGCTTGTAATTGTGGAGGGTGGCCACGACCGGGGTCCGCGCATCCCGGCAGGCGTGCAGCACCGCCGCGCTGAGCAGCGGAAACGTGTTATGGACGTGCACGACGTCGGGTCGGCACGCACGCAGCGCCGCTTTCAGGTCGCGGTAGGTCTCGTGGCTCCACACGACCCGGCCCGGCAGGGTGGCTTTTTTCGCGCTGGACCAGTGCACGATGTCGTCACTGTGCCGCTCGAACCGGATGACGTCGTGCCCTGCGGCGGCGAGCGCCTCGCCTTCCCGGTCAACGACGCGATTCTCACCGCTCGGGGCGGCGGACTGGTAACGGTTGTGGGCGATCAGGATCTTCAAGCCGGCCGCCCCCCGGTGAGCGCCGGCGCGGCCGGGGGCTCGGTGGCGGCGGGCGGCCGCCTGGTCCGCAGCCGCCGTCCGGCCAGAGGCGTCACTAGCAGCGATGCGGCCAGGGTGATCTCCAGCAGATATTCGGAGGGCTGGCTGAGCCCGGTCTCGGTGTACGAGGCGATAAGGCAGTAGGTCGCCAGGAACAGGGCGATCGCGCGGTGGACGCCGCGGGGCTGAAAATAGGCGGCGATAAAAACGTACAGCAGCAGGGCCACGCACAGGCCCACGCCGATCAGGCCTTGGTCGTTGTAGGTGGCGAGCCAGTTGCCATCGATGGGCAGGCCGTTGAACGAGCTGTTCGACAGGCCGAAGCCGAACAGCACCTCGAACCAGTTGCGCGGCAGCGTGGCGACAAGCGACCAGACCGTGGTCCGGCCGGTCAGCTCGGTCAGCTGCTGTGAACTCTGGCCGCGCACCAGGAAGTTCGTCACCACGCCGGCCAGGGTGAGGGCCCCGATCACCGCCACCACGCTCACGGCCAGGAACGCCTTGCGTACCCGGGACTTGGCCGCGAAGAGGCTCAGCGCGGCGACGAACAGGCCGACCACCATCGCGAGCAGAGCGGTCCGGGTATGGGTCAGCAGCAGCATGGAGCCCGCCACGGCCACGACGGCCAGGGTGACGCGGCCGCTCAGCCGGCCCGAGAGCCAGAGCAGGGCCACCACCCCCACCACGATGGCGGCGTAGTGGGCCACCTGGGTCGGCGGGACGGGCCAGATAGCGCCGGCCAGCCGTCCCTCGCTCAAGGCGTGCCCGGGAGAGACGAAGATGCCGAGGATCACGGAGCCGAGGATCACCGCCAGGGCGGTCAGATGACAGCGGATGAGCAGCAGATCACGACGGCCCCACCAGGGGGTGAGCAGCCACAAGGTGGCCACGAAGCCGACCAGCCGACTGGTCCGGTAGATGGTGCCGAACGTCGTCTCGAAGAGATACTCGTGCCGCAAGGCGGTCAGGATGGCCTCGACGGCGAGCAGGCTCACCAGGCAGAGAAATACGTTCGGGCGTATCACCAGCTTGCGGTTCACCGTCAGCGCCACGAACAGCGCCGCGGGCAGGGCACCCTGCGCGACGAGCTTGCCCACCGCCGACGGGATGGGCAGGAGCAGCTTCTCCCCATCCCACGTGGTGGAGTAGTAGGTCACGATGTTGAGGACCAGCAGCCCCCACGCGAGGCAGATCCGGCGCCGCGCCCAGCGTTCACGTGCTTCGGCGGACAGCGGGCCCATGGTGCGGCGGGGACGGAAAACATCCCGGCGGGGGCGGACCGCGATGGTCGATGCGCTCATCGCCTACGAACCGTTGAGCCGTGCTGCTGGACTGCGGGTCAGGTCCGGCTGGGCCACGCCGAGGCTCTCGTCGGTCTTGTCCGTCCCGACGAGGATGGCGGAGACCAGGGGGATGCGGGCCAGGCGGATCAGCTCGCCGACGGAATGGATTCGCATCCAGGACGACCGCCCCGCGGTCAGCAGCACAGCCGCGCTGGTCGCCCAGGTCCGGAGGTGCTCCGCCCCCAGCGAAGGATCGACGGACGCCAGGGTGAGCAGCACGTCCGCAGATTTGAAGGCGGCATCCGGCGGGGCATCGGCCTGGCCGTCGGCGGACCGCGGCCGCGCGTGCCGGAACGGGCCGACCGGGATGATGTCGTCACGGCGGGGCACCGACACGGCCAGCTCTCCGCCGTCCACCCTAATCGTGTGGACGCCGGGCTTCTTGACCCCCAGCAGGCGCGCGGCCGGCGCGCCCGGGCACAGATCGGCCACGACGACCTGCTGGCCTTCCTGCGCGCAGGAGATGGCCAGGGCCACCAGTGACCGCGCCGCAATCTTCTCGCTGTCCACCGGTACGACGGCCAGGGCGGTGATGCCGCCCGGGGAATTCTTACGGGCCACGTCGTGCAGGTTCGTGATGATGCGCTGCATGTCATGAGACCGGACGGCCTTGGTCCTGGGCCGGTCGGGCAGCCAGCGGGGCGCGTCGAGCGATCCGGTGCTGAGGCTGACGGGCGCGCCGAGAGCGTCGGCCACATCGTCCCGGCGCCGCAGCCGGTCTGACACGAGTGCCCGGATGACGACGAAGGCCAGGCCGAGCACGAGGCCGGCGAACAAGCCCATGGCCGTGTAGATCACGGCGTACTTGAGCGCGGAGCGATGGATCGGTGCGGCGGCGTCCAGAACCTGGCTGCCCTTCACCTCGGTCATCATGGTCGTCAGACCGCTGGCTTGCTGGCCGGCCGTCGTCTGCTGCAGGATGCTCAGCGCGGTGATGGCGTCCGTTCGCTGCGTGGTGAGCTTGCTGCTCTCGGCCTGCCGGGCCGCTGACACTGGTTGGGCCGACAGTGCCCCGATCTGCGTGGTGAGCGACGCGATGTGCTGGCGGGCCAGGCTGATCTGCTGCTGGAGCCCGGCCACCAGCAGCTGCTGCTGGGTCTGCAGCTGGGCCGCCCGGAATTGCAGGAACTGGGCCGCCAGCGCCTTCGCCCGGGCCACCGCCTGGGCGCTGGACGGTGCGCTGACTGTCATGAGAAGCACGCGGTCGGTGATAGGCGTGACCGTGACAGCCGCCCGGAACGTGCTGACACTGTCGCTCAGGTGCAGTTGCTGCACGACACGCTGCGCCACCGACTGCGACTCGGCCAGCGCCGTGTCGGTCTGCATCGCGTCTACCGGGTTGTCGTTCGGGCCATGCGTGAGCAGGACGGTCGTCGACGCCTGATAGGCCGGCGGAGACATCACGTCGAAGCCGAAACCGAGCACCAGTCCCAGCACCGCGGCGGCACACAACAGCGCCCAGGAGCGCCGCACGGCAGCGCCGATAAATCCCACGCTGGCCAGCCCCGATGCGTAATCGGCGGCCGGCTGGTCCTCCTCTGGGGCGAAGTCGTCGTAGAGCCAGAGCCGCTCAGGCAGGTCAGCGTCGCCGTTCAGGGACGGAAGCACTTGCCGGTCCTTGTCGTTCACCGTCGGGTCTCCGTCGTTGTGCCGGTAAAGCGGGCTGGCTGCCGTCGCCGCGCAACCCGGGCCGGCTGCGGGAGGCGGCCGGTGGTGTGGTCGGCCGGGTCCGGATCGGCGACGATGATCCCGGCGATGTCGCGTCCGTCCGCAGCGGCGCTGACCGCGACCCGGGCGAGTTGCTCGGCCGTGGCCGCCCCCGCGGAGATCCCCAGTACGGAGACACCCGCCCGCATCGTCTCGGTCACCTTGGGCGCCTGACCGTCCACGACCGCGACGATGACGGCCAGCGAACCGGGTGGCCGGCTGACCGGCTCCCCTCCGGCGATCTCTTCTTCGGCGATGACCCGCAGCTGGGCGTGGCCCCGGTCCTGCTGGGCCGCGAGGGTGAGCCCCGCAGCCCGCAGTGAGGCCGTGGCGTGCTCGTCCTGTTGCGGGCCGATGACCAGCGTGGTGGGGATCCCCAGGGAGGAAGCGAAGACCGCCAGCTGGGGGCCGACCGCCAGGGCTTTCCGGTCAGCGGAGAACGAGAGCACGGCGACCGAGCCACCCTCGTCGGCGCTGGGGCCCTTGAGGTCGAGATCAACGAGACCCAGCTGATTCAGCGCCCGGCGCATGCTCCAGGAATGGATGACACCTGGCTCGTATTCCGCGAGCAGCTTCGCCCAGCCGGGCGCATCAGAGGGATGCCCGGCGGCGACCGATGCGACGACCGGAACCCCTATCGCGTCCGCGATGTCGTCGCGGGTCCGTAGCCGCCGGTCACCGCGGCCCAGCGCGAGCGCCGTGACGGCCCCCGCCAGAGCGCCCAGCACGGCACCGAACACGCCAGCCAGAGCTAGATCAGTGGACACGGACGATCCGGTGGCGTTGGCCGCCGGGGCCACCAGTTTGGCCTGCAGCCTCCCGACCGCGCTGCCGCCCGAAGTCACATAGGTGATAAAACTGGCGGCGACGGCGTTCGCGGCCGCTTCCGCCTGGGCCGCCGTCGTGCCCTGGGCCGTGATCGAGATAACGTTGCCGGTCAGGCTGTTGGCCTTGACGCGGGTGCCGAGGGTGCCGAGCGAGATCCCGGTGCCCGCTTGCGGTAGGGCCGCCGACAGGACGGGATCGCTGTGCGCGATCACCACCTCGGTGGATATCTGGCCGCTGGAGACTGGGACTACGATCAGTGCGCTGCTGCTGAACATGGGCGGATTGAGGAAGCCGTAGGCGGCCCCGGCCAGGAGGCCGACGGCGGCGGCGACACCGATGAGGATCTTGTACCGCCGCATGATCTGCGCAGACCTTTGCAGGTCGAGCGCCTGTCCGCTCATCCAGCCTCCGCTCGGGTCTTCGGTATCTCTTTTACGGGAGAACGGGCGGGGCGCTGTGATACAGCAGAGCCGGTATCGATGCGCTTTTCCGTTTTGCCGGTGTCATCCCTGAAGGAGCGAGGCCGTGTCGTGAAGGCCACGCCGGGCGTCCCCCGCCCGCAGCCCAGGAGGGTGAAGGCCGGCACGCGCTGGCCCAGGCCGGGTGAGCACCAGCCGAGGATCGGATCGGTCTCTCCGCGGTGCAGGCTCCATTGCAGCCCCGGCGGCTGTTCCCGGAAGTGGGAACGCCAGGCCGGCTCGCCGTGGTAACAGTAGGCGCCCGGATCGGCCAGCACGTCCACGCCGCCGTGGCGGACCTTCAGCGACATCGCATCGGCGTGCCCATGCGCGGGGATGCTGAGGAATCCGTGCGGGCTCCCGTCCAGACGGCACCAGATCTCCGGAGCCTGCGCCGTCGGTGCGCAGCAGGGTGACTCCGGCGTCGGGGAAACCGCGACGGCCGCTGCGCGGACCGGCCCGGGATGTCGTGGGGGCGACCGGCCAGGGCGCTGATGAGGGTGCTGGCGGCGCCCGCCGTCACCGGTGGCCATCAGCTGAGCCGCCCGGCAACCGCCCCTAGCTACTTCGACCTGAAGAACTCGCGCGGTGGCCTGTGATCATTGCCAGGTTGGCGAGAAGATGGCCTCGACCCCTTGGGCTAGAAGGGATCGAGGCCATCATGTTCCGCACCATAGGCGATCCGGTGTCGTTGTGGGAGTCCCGGCTTCCGGCGGAGGTGCTGCGGCTGCCCGCAGAGCTGGCGCGGGTGGATGCGTTACTGGATGACCCGGCGTTTTTCGCGCCGTTCGCGCCGCATTTTCACCCGGTGATCGGCCGGCCGTCCACGCCGGTCGAGTGTTACACCTGCGGCTGATGTTCTTGAAGTTCCGGTACCGGCTGGGCTTTGAGAGCCTGTGCGCCGAGGTCAGTGACTCGATCTCCTGGCGGCGGTTCTGCCGGATCCCGCTGGATGGGAAGGTGCCGCATCCGACGACGTTGATGAAGCTGACCACCCGGTGCGGGGAAGCCGCGGTGGCCGGGCTGAATGAGGCGCTGTGGGCGAAGGCCGCCGGGGACAAATTGCTGCGCACGGCGCGGCTGCGGGCGGACACCACGGTGATCCCGGCGAACGTGGCCTACCCCACCGATTCGGGGCTTTCGGCGAAGGCGGTGGGCAAGCTGGTGCGGACGGTGCGCCCGGTCCAGGCCGCGGGCGGGGCCACCGGCACGGTGGTGACCGATCGGCGGCGGGCGGCGGGCCGGCGGGTGCGGGAGATCGCCAGCAAGCTGCGCACCCGGGGCAAGCTGTCCCGGGAGGAAAGCACCCAGGTGATCCACCGGGTCACCGGTGAACTCGCCGATCTGGCGGCCAGGACCGCGGCGGAAGCCGCCGTGGTGCTGCGCAACGGCCGCCGGGCCCTGCCGAAGGCGATCAGCGGCCGGATGCGCGGGCGGCTGCGGCGGGCGCTGGATGAACTGGCGGTCACGATCGAGCGCACTGCCAAGATTGTGGCCCAGACCCGGTCCCGGCCGGCCGGGCAGCTCCCGGACAGCGCAACCCGGCTGGTCAGCCTGCACGATCCCGATGCCCGCCCGATCCGCAAAGGGCGCATCGACCGCCCCGTCGAGTTCGGTTATAAAGCCCAGGTCACCGACAACGACGACGGCGTCATCCTGGATTACAGCGTGGAATACGGCGCCGCCCCAGACGGGCCACAGCTGGCGCCCGCAGTGGAACGCGTCCACCGGCGTGCTGGCAGCGTGCCACGCGCCGTTACCGCCGACCGCGGCTACGGCCAGGCCGCCGTGGAGCACGACTTGCAGGCACTGGGCGTGCACACCGTCGCGATTCCCCGCCAGGCCAAGATCTCACCCGGCCGCAAGGCCACCGAGCACAGCCCCGGCTTCCGCAAACTCGTCAAGTGGCGCACCGGTTCCGAGGGCAGGATCAGCTATCTCAAGCACACCTACGGGTGGAACCGCACCCGGCTGGATGGTAAAGAAGGTGCCGCCATCTGGCGCGGACACGGGGTCTTCACCCACAACCTGGTCAAGATCGGCGCCCTGGCCAGCTAACAAGCCCGACAGGCCAGCCGCTCCACCATCTCTCTCCGGCACGGCCAGCCCCGGCATCACGCCGGGGCTTTTTTCAGGTCGAAGTAGCTAGCGAGGGATCCCGGCGGCCTCAGCGGGGGGAACAGATGAAGAGATATTCCACGGCCAGCCTTGGGCTGATAAAGGGGATATTTGCATTGAGATGCATGTTGCCGGCCTTGATAAGTTTGCGGGCAGGCTGGCTGCCATGCCAGTTATGCGAGGCCGGGAAACATCTGTCGATGGTGAAGTAGCGCGCCAGGCTCTGCCGGAAGTCGCCGATGGGCTGCACGTTACTGAAGGCCTCAAAAACATACTTGTCGTGATGACCGAAATTGGTATACGACAAAATAAATTTGCCGTGCTCTTTCAGTAGCTGGGCTATCTCGCTGAACTTACGGGACTGAGCGGAGCCCATATACTCGAAGACTCCCTGTGCGGAGATAATGTCGAATCGCTGACCACCGAATCCGATCGGATTCTCGAGAAAGTCAGTTTCGATCAAATATGTCGCCGGATCGTGGATAGCTATATCGATCCCGTAGTAGTGGATGTTTTTATGCAGCAGGCGCATCAAAGTCGCCGGACCGCAGCCGACGTCGAGCAGATCACACTCGCGACCCGCTGCGGCCCGGTTGAGGATCCGCGCGGCCTTCTGCAGCCGGTAATGGGCCGGGACATGCTTCTGGTTCTCTTTGATCCAGAACTCCCGCTTGTAGAACTTCGCCGTTTCGGCGGTCGCGGGGCCCGCTACGCTGGCTGGGTCATTCACCGCTCTCTCCTTCACAGGGGCGTCTTCTCCCGGCCCGCCACGATGGCGTCAACCGCAATGGCTGGTTGGAGTGGCAGGGCCCACCGGGTGGGACGGCTCGACTGTCCGTCGAGGCATTATCCGAAATGATCAGCTCGAAATCGGTGTAGCTCTGGCCGAGCGGGGCATCGAGTGACTCAGCGATGTACTTCTCGCCGTTGTATACTGGGAGGCCTATGGTGAGCCGCGGGGCCGTGCTCATTCTCCGCTGCCCCCCCGCCAGGCCGCGTGCGGGAATGGGGTGGCAGCGGCGCCGGCCGGACCGCGGCCGACCGCAATAGGGACCCTCATTGCGCTCTCCGGATTCTAGAGACAACGTCGGCGGAGATGGCGCGAGGGCCAGCCCGCATAGAGGATCCGCTAACGCCCGGCGGTGATACATACGGCCGGACCTTCCCGGGCGGGCTGACGTTACGGGGTCGCCGCCGGTGCCGGGGGTGGCGACGGCACCGCCGCGCCGCCTCAGGCATGGCGCTGGCCCACTCATCCAGCCTCCGCCCGAATTCCTGGCACGTCTTCGACCGCAGAAATTTGACCGGGCTGGGATACATCCGATTGCTTGGCGATCTCTTTGTCCGTTTTGCCGGTTCCGAGGAACCCCATCCGTGTGACAAAAGACGCGGATGGTGTGCAGCGGCCGCGGCCGAGCAGTGTGAACGCGGGCACCCGATGGCCCAGACCGGGTGAGTACCAGCCGAGGATGGGATCTGTCTCCCCGCGGTGCAGGCTCCACCGCAGCTGCGGCGGAAGTGCCAGCCGCGCCTCCCCCGGCGTGGCCCCCGTGGGCCAGCTCAGCACCGCATGACTGCCGTCGAGCTCCGCCTCGACCTCGGGGCCGAGATGGAAGGCGATCCGGACGTCGTAGTCGCCGCCGTCGATCTCGTCGCTAATGGTGATGCTGCGCGCGGCGCGGTCCAGCCGGACCGAGCGACGGTGCCGGGCCGGCGGGCGCAGGGACAGGTAACCGTCGTGATCCGCGGTCCACTCGGCGGACTCCCCCGTGTCCACGACGTCGATCTCATGGCCGTTCGCGTGGCGCAGCCACAGGAAGGGGCCGCCGTCGCCGGACTGGTTCCGCCCGTTGAGCTCGACGGTGTTGTGCGCAATCGTCGAGCGGAAGTACGAACGCCAGGCCGGCTCGCCGTGGTAGCAGTAGGTGCCCGGGTCGGCGAGCACGTCCACGCCGCCGTACCGGACCTCCAGCGACATCGCGTCGGCATGGGCGTGCGCGGCGATGCTGAGGAACCCGTGGGGGCCGCCGTCGAGCCTGCACCAGATCTCCGGTGCCTGCGCGCCGTCCGTGCGCAGCAGCGTCACCCCGGCGTCGGCGAACCGGGACGGCCGCTGCGCGGGCCGGCCCGGAATGCCGCGGGGGGCACCGGCCAGGCCGCCGATGAGCGTGCTGGCGGTGGCCGCCGTTACCGGGGGCCACCAGGCGAGCCGGCCGAACAGCGCGTCGCCCAGGGCCAGCAGCGACGGCCAGCCACCGCCGGCGACCGGCGCATCGAGCAGCACGGCCCGGCCGTCATCGCCGTCACCCTGACGGGGCGCCCGTATCCGCTCATCGACCAGGGCGGCGGCGCTGTCGGTCATGGCGCAGAGCCGCTGCCAGGCTGCGGCGCTCAGCGGATGGCCGGCCACGTCAGCCTCCACCGCCGCCAGCAGCCCGAGCTCGGCGACGAAGCTCTGGTAGTCCGAGGCGAGCTCACGGCCGATGCCCGACGGGAACGTGTTCCGCAGCAGTTGCCGCTCGAGGAGGCGCGCGGATTTCCGCCGCCACTGCTCGCTTTCGCCGAACCACGGGAAGGCGCAGCTCGCCACGAGCTGTCCCGCCGCCTCGGCGATGACGTGGTTGTTGGCCGACGAGCCCCGGCTCTGGAACCCGTCCAGGTACTGCTGATGCCACCGGATCTGCTGCACTGCGAGCTCGTCGTTATCGAACAGGCCGTCCACGCCGGGCCAGTCGTCCAGCAGGCGCCTGATCCAGACCAGGCTGATCAGCCGGATACCGACCTCGATGCCGCTGGTCCAGTGCACGCCGGACAGAAAGGGATTTTCCCGGTACCAGGACCGCAGCTGATCGGAAACCCGGCGTGCGTAGGCGTCGTCGCGGGTAAGGAGCCAGGCGGTGGCCAGGAGCGTGAGGTGCTGCAGGCGGGAAATCTCCCAGACCTGCTTGACGTTGCCGACGTGCTCTTCGGAGCGCTGGTTGATCCGGAACGCGTAGCGATCCGGCGCCGACCGGTGCCCGGTGACCGGATCGTAGAACCAGTCGGGCGTCACCAGGTCGGTCCGGGCGACGCCCAGCACCTCCCACTCCCCCCGCATGAGCCGGTCCGCCGCGGCCAGGACGGATTTCCTGGCCTCCTCGGGAACCTGGCCGACGGTCCCCGGCGGCAGGACCGCGGTGAACCCGCGTGCGCCGGACAGCGGCGGAAGGACCGCGGGAAGCTGCTCGGGCTGAACCTGACGGCGTGACCAGGTCAGCGCAGCGACCTGGTCACGGGCCCGCCACGCCACCTCGGCCGGTGACATCCGGGTGGCCCGGCGCGCGTACCAGCCCAGCCGCGACAGGTGCGGCATGGTCACACCCGTTCCGGACGGCCGCTCGAAAGGCTGTCCCCCACCGCGATGGTGGCGCTGGTGGTGGCCACCAGGGACTCGAGCGTGATGGGCATCGGCGAGCCGGTCCGGATGGCTTCAACGAAGAGCGCGAGCTCGCGCTGCTGGCCTTTGTCCTGCCCGCCACGCGACCGCATGGTGCTCCGCCGGCGCCCGGTCCATACGGCGGCGCTCTGGAAGTTGTCGAGCCGCGCGCTCCGGCCGTCGGCCGCGGTGTCCAGCGTCTCCTTCGGGAAGCGGGAGTTGCCGCCGGTGACGTAGGTGATGGTCCCGATCGACCCGTTCCGGAGCCGGACGGTGGCCTGAACGTCGTCATGGTCAGGACCCCGGACGGCGTAGACCTCCTCGGGCGGACTGCCGGCCCACCAGCCGACGGTGTCGATGAAGTGGCCGCCTTCCCCGACGAACCGCGACCCTTCCAGTTCCTCGTTGCTGTACCAGCTGTCGGCGTCCAGCCGCCCGGCGTTGACCAGGTACCTGGTCACGGAGCCGACCGCCGGCTGGCCGAACCGCGACTTCAGCTGGCTGAGCAGCGGCGCGAAACGCCGGTTGAACCCCACCATGAGGCGATCGTTGCCGGTCTTCTCCACGACCTCGACGATGTGGTCAAGCTCTTCACGGGTGAGCGCCAGCGGCTTCTCGACGAACACCGCCCGGCCGGACTCCAGCGCGCGGCATACCAGGTCCGCGTGCGTGTGATGGCGTGTCACCACGAAGATCGCGTCCAGCGTGCCGTCCGCGAGCACGGCCTCCGCACTGGTCGAGACGTGACCGAAACCGAAACGGTGCTGGGCGTTGGCGGCCGACAACGACCGGTTGGTCGCTACATGCGCCAGCTGCACGGTCCCCATCTTGGCCAGGTGCGGCAGCAGCATCGAGGACGCGTAGTTGCCGGCGCCGATGAAGCCGACCGCCAGCTGCCCGGCGCTCGTGCCGCGCGGCGCGCCCTGCCGGGGCGCCGGCACCACCGGGCTCACCGTGCGCGGCGCGTCGTCCGGGCTGGCCGGAGCGGGATACTCGAGCAGGACTCCCACCGCGGGAATGGCGCCGGACGCCAGGTCGGCGTAGACGGTGCTGGCCTCCGCCACCGGGAACGTCCCGGTGACCAGCGTCTCCACCTCGATCTCCTTGTGCGCGAGGAGGTCGAGGAAGCACTCGATGTTGCGCCGTTCGGTCCAGCGGACATAGCCCGCCGGGTAGTCGATGCCCTCGAGCTCATACCGGTCGTCATACCGCCCGGGACCGTAGGACCGGGAAAAGCGGACGTCCAGCTCCTTGTCGTAGTACGCGTTCCACGGCAGATCGAGCCGGGTCTTGCCGATGTCGACGACGCGGGCGCGGTCCCTGGCCAGCTTCACCGCGGCCTCCACGGGCCCGTTCGACGACCCGCCAGCCGCCAGGAACACGTGATCGGCGCCGCGACCGCCGGAGATCTCGGCCAGCGCCTGCTGGACGGCGGCCAGGCCCTCGTCGCCGGGGGACGCGCAGAACGATGCGCCGGCCTGCTCGGCCCGCTTGCAGCGGTCCTCGATCACGTCGAGGCCGACCACGCGGATCCCGGCGGCGACGAGCAGGCGGACCACGAGCTGGCCGACCAGGCCGAGGCCGATCACGCAGGCGGTTTCCCCCAGCTGGGGCTCGGCGCGGCGCACGCCGTGCATGGCGATCGCCCCGACGGTCGAGAAGGCGGCATGCTCGGGCAGAACGCCCTGCGGCACGGGCACGCACATGTTGACCGGGACCCAGTTGTACTCGGCGTGCAGCGCGTACTCGTTGCCGGCCGCGGCCACCAGCTGGCCGACGTGGAACTCCTCGGCGCCACGTCCCACCTCGACCACCTCACCGCAGAGCGAGTAACCCAGCGGCGTGTAGGAGTCGAGCCGGTTGATGACCTTCTTGTACGTGGCCACCGCGCCCTGCTGTGCGACCGTGTCGAGGACCTTGCGCACCTGGTCGGGGCGGGCCCGCGCCTTGCCGACCATCGACAGCTTGGCCTCGGTCAGCTTCATCATCTCCGTGCCGGTGGAGATGAGCGAGAACCGTGACTGCACGAGTACGCCGCCCGGGCGGCACGCCGGAGCCGGCACGTCCAGGACACTGAGCTCCCCGGTTTTGTAGTTCTGCGCTACCTGCTTCATCGTTTCCTCTGGTCGACGGTGCGATTGGCCTGCACAAGAGTGGTGCCGCCGTTAACCCGTCACGCCCATGGACCGGGCGTGCTGGTGCCACAGTTCGAGCGTCAGCAGCTGCCATAGCTGTTTGGAGCGGTCCTGGCGGCCCGCGTGCTCCTCCTCGATGAGGCCGAGCAGGGCTTCGCGGCGGATCATCCCGGATCGGACGAGCTCACCCTCGACGAGCACGTCGCGGATGACCTCCCGCAGGTCGTTGCGCACCCACGCGCGGAGGGGAACGCTGAACGAGGCCTTGGGCCGGTGCACGATCTCGCTGGGCAGCCAGCTCTCGGCCGCCTGCTTGAGCGCGACCTTGCCCCGGCGGTGCTGGATCTTCGCGCTGCCCTCGATCGAGAACGCCGCGCGCGCCACGACCGGATCCACGAACGGGACGCGCACCTCGACCGACGCCGCCATGCTGGCCCGGTCGGTGTAGGCGAGGTTGAGCCCGGGCAGGAACATCCGCGTGTCGGTCAGGCACATCCGGTTGACCTCGTCCGGCAGGGCGTTGTCGTTGTAGATGTGCCGGTGCTCGCCGATCACATCGTCCACGTGGCCGGCCAGGTCCGGGCTGATAAGGGCAGTCAGCTCAGCTGGGTCATACAGTGTGTAGCTGCGGCGGAACCGCGGTTCCTCGGGCAGCTCAGCGAACGTCAGGAAGCGCTTCGCCCAGCGCGGGTAGCGCAGGCCACGGCCGGCCACGCTGACCGGGAGGCGGTCCACGGCGGATCGCACTCCCGCGCGCGGGAGGGCTGGCAGCTTGCCGTAGTTGCTGGCCATGACGCACGCGAGGTGCTTGCGGTAACCACCGAACAGCTCGTCGGCGCCCATGCCGGAGAGGATCACCTTGACCCCGCGCCCGCGCGCCGCTTCGCACATGAGCAGCGTGTTGATCGCGGCGGGGTCACCGATCGGCTCATCGAGAACGTCGACGATCCGCGGCAGCATGCCAACGATGTCCGGCGAAATCTCGATCTCGTGCAGCTTTATGCCGTACTGCGCCGCGACCTTCCGTGCGTAGACGGCATCGTCCGGCATGGCTTCCAGCCGCTGATCCTCCCGGCGGAAGGCGATCGTGTACGCGTCGATCCCGGGGTTGTCCCGGTGGGCCAGTACGGTGACGATGCTCGAGTCCAGGCCGCCGGACAGAAAACTGGAGACCGGCACGTCGGACACCAGGTGGGCGGCGACCGATTCCTCGATCACCGCGCCCAGGTCGGCAGGCGGCCCGGCGGCCGCCTCGGCGGCCACGTCGGCCGCCCGCCAGTAGTGCTGGATCAGGCAGTTTCCGTCCGGGCGGAAGCGCGCCCAGGAGCCGCCGGGAAGCTTTTCCACCCCGTCGATCGCGCACCGCTGCTCGGGCAGCCAGTAGTAGAGCATGGACGCCACGAGGGCGCCGGGCTCGATCCGCAGTTCCGGACCTGTCGCCGCCACCAGGGCCTTCAGCTCAGAGGCGAAGACCACGCCCTCCCTCCGGGGCAGGAAGTACAGCGGCTTGATGCCGAGCGGATCGCGGGCCAGGATGAGTTCACCGGAGTGCTCATCGAACAGCGCGAGCGCGAACATGCCGCGAAACCGGCGCAGCGCCTCCGGCCCCCAGGCCCGCCAGGCCTCCAGGACCACCTCGGTGTCCGACTTGGTGGTAAAGCGAACGCCGCGGGCGGCCAGCTCGGCCCGCAGCGACCGGTAGTTGTACAGCTCGCCGTTGTAGACGAGCGTCAGGCCGTGCTTGGTCAGCGGCTGGTCGGCCGCCGCGGTGAGATCGATGATCGAGAGCCTGCGGTGGCCGAGCTGGACGGTCACCCGGCCATCCTCGTGACCCCAGATGCCGGCCGCGTCCGGACCGCGATGGGCGATCCGGTCGGTCATGACGTCGACGAGCTTCTGGCCGTCGCTCTGCTGATAACACCCTGCGATACCGCACACGTAAGCTCCCGGCTCGTTTGGTTGCCGCGCGGTCGCCAGTCACGCGCTGGTACACGCCGAGGTAGGCGCGCCGCTGGTGGCTCCAGGCCAGCTCCTGCTCCACCCGGACCCGGCCGAGTTTGCCCATCTGCAAGCGCCGGGGCTCATCGTCCATGAGGGCCACGATCGCCTCGGCGTACTCGTGCTCGTCGTTGGGCGTCACGTAGACGGCGGCGTCCCCCGCCGACACCCGCGTCTCCCGCAGGTCGAACGCGACCACCGGAAGCTCGAAGGCCATGTACTCCATGGTCTTGTTCATGGTCGACACGTCGTTGAGCGGATTCTTGGGATCCGGTGACAGGCCCAGGTCCGCGGTCGACATAACGCGCCCGACCAGTTCGTCGGGCGCGGCGCCCGGTGAACTCGACGTGCCCGGCCAGGCCCAGCTCGTCACGCAATGCCACCAGATCGTCGAAGCAGTCTCCCGAGCCGATCAGCGTGAAGGCGATGTCATCGCGGCCCAGCTGATGGACCACGATGTCCGCAGCCCGCACCACGATGTCGACTCCGTCCTGCGGGCCCATGACACCGATGTACGCCGCGAGGAAACGGCGGCCCCGGCGCAGCTCGGGACTGGGCTCGCCGCGCCGCAAATGCTCTGGATCCGGGCCGGTGCGGACCACCGTGACGTCAGCAGGGGCCTTGCCGCTGCGGGTGATGGCGACGTCCCGGTAGGAGTCGTTGGTGGAGATCACCTGGTCCGCGGTACGGTGCGTCCTTCGCTCCAGCGCCCGCAGCCCCCGGTACGGCAGCCCGGGGCCGCCCGGGAAACGCGACTGGAAGAGCTCGGGGGACAGGTCATGGTGATCGAAAACGAACCGGGTGCGGTCAACGGCCCGCAAGGCCAGCGCGATCGGCCAGAAGATGTCGGGCGGATTGCAGGCCTGCATCGCCGCGAACCGTCCGGATCGTCTCGCCCTGAGCGTCAGCCAGGCCGTCGCGAGGAACGAGTAGGCGTATTCAGTGATGAAGCTGAGCTTGCCGCCGCCCGGCGCGTAGGGCCGGTACTTGTACAGCTTCACACCGTTGATGACCTCATAGGCGGGGTCGCCTTTGCCCTTGGGGCACACGACCGCGACCTCGTAGCCGTCGGAGACGAGCGCCTGGCACTCCAGCCACACACGCCGGTCGAAGGGCACCGGCAGGTTCTGGACGATGATGAGGACGCGGGTCACCAGCCGATCCCCTCGTAACCGGGAAGCGACTCGATCTCGTGGCCCAGCCGGCCGTTCAGGTCGAGCAGCCGGCCCGGCGGGGCCGCCAGCAGCGCAGCGCGGATCGCGGGGTTGACGGAAGAGACGATCGCCAGGTCGGCTCCCCGCAGCGCCTCCCCCGGCTCGTGCATGAGCAGCCGCCCCAAGTGGGGCAGCTGCGCCTCGATGTGCCGCCGGTTCGCGCCGATCAGGCGAGCCGGATGGACGACCGGATCATAGATACGGACCTCGAAGCCCTTGCCGATCAGGCGCTCGGCCAGCTCCGCGTTCGGGCTCTCCCGGAGGTCGTCGGTGTTGGCCTTGTAGCTGAGGCCGAGGAGGGCGACGGTGCGGCCACCGGACGCGACGATCCGGTCCACGACGTCGCTGATCATGAGCTCGTTCGTGGCCAGGGTGCCGGCGAGCATGGGCAGGTCGACGCTGCTGGTCCGCGCGAGATGCAGCAAGGACCTGAGATCTTTGGGGAGGCAGGACCCGCCGAAGGCGAAGCCCGGGCGCAGATAGGCGGGTGAGATGTTGAGGACCTGGTCCTCGCAGAACAGTGACATGACCTCGCGGGAATCAACGCCAGCGACCCTGAGCAGCCGTGACATCTCGTTGGCGAAGGACACCTTGGTCGCGTGGAACGCGTTGCAGGCGTACTTCAGTGACTCGGCCGTGCGGGCCGCGACGACCCGCGCGGGCTGGTCGAGGAAGCTGAACAGGCCGGTCACGGTGCGGGCGACGTGAGCGTCGGAGGTCCCGATAATCACCAGCGGCGAGGCGAAGAAGTCGGCGACCCCGGAGCCTTCGCGGAGAAACTCCGGGCACATCGCGGCTCCGGCGGTGACCGCCGCGCCGGCCAGGCCGCCGGCCAGCGCCGGGACCACGATCTCCTCAATCGTGCCGGGGGGCACGGTACTGCGGATGACCACGCTATGGTGCCCGGATGCGGGCGGCGTGACCGTGCGCATCGCGCCCACGATGTCCTCGATTGACCTGCGGATATAGGAAAGGTCGGTAGCGCCGCCAGGCCCCGAGGGCGTCCCGACGCACACCAGCGAGACCTCAGCCCGGTCCAGGGCGTCACGGCAGGATGTCGTCGCGTGCAGCGTGCCGTCAGCCACCGCCCGTGCGGTGAGCGTGTCCAGCCCCGGCTCGGCGACCGGGCTACGGCCCGCGCGGATCTCATCGACCTTGGCGGCGTCGACGTCAACTCCCCAGACGTCATGGCCGTGGGAGGCCAGGCAGGCCGCCGTTACCGTCCCGACATAGCCGAGACCGAACACCGCTACCTTCATTGCTTCCCCTGACGTGAGTCCGCCTCGGCCCTCACCCATCGGCCGCTGTGCATATGAGCGCGGACCAGTTCACGGTGATACGGCGCCCCGGGATGTATCAAGCTCGGGTGGCGGAGGATCTTCTACACGCAGGGCCGTCATGTCACGGCACTTCCGAAATCGGCCGTACGGTCTGGGAGCAATTAATGAGGATCCTTGTCGCAGGTGATGGTGGCTATATCGGGGGTGTGCTGGTCCCATTCCTGCGCGAAGCGGGGCATCAGGTCGATGGATATGACCTAGGCCTGTACGAAGGCTGTGACCTGGGCCCGGCGGTTGAGGACGGAAGGCCCCGGGCGGCCCGGGACATCAGGGACGCCAGGGCGGCCGAAATATCCGGTTATGACGGAGTAATCTGCCTGGCAGCCCTGTCCAATGACCCGCTCGGTGATCTGAATCCCGCGGTGACGTACTCGGTGAACCTGGAGGGAACGCTGCAGTTGGCCCGGGCGGCCAAGGAGGCCGGAGTCGGGCGGTTCCTGTTTGCCTCCTCCTGCAGCCTGTACGGGGCGGCTGGCTCGCAGGCGGTCGCGGAAGATGCGGACCTGGTACCGGTTACTCCGTATGGCGAGACCAAGGTGCTGGCTGAGCGTGATCTTTCTTTGCTGGCTGACGATTCCTTCAGCCCGACTTACCTGCGGAACGCGACCGCCTACGGCGCTTCGCCGCGGCTCCGGCTGGACATCGTGGTGAACAACCTCACCGCCATCGCGATGACGGCCGGGGAGGTGCGACTGCAAAGCGACGGGTCGCCGTGGCGGCCGCTGGTTCATATCGAGGACATCAGCCGGGCGTTCCTGGCGATGCTGCAGGCGCCGCGTGAGCTGGTACACGATCAGGCATTCAACGTTGGCCGAGCGCAGGACAACGTTCAGGTCCGCGACATCGCCGAGATGGTCCGCGACGCCGTGCCGGGCTCGGCGCTCTCGTTCGCCGAAGGTGCCGGGCCGGACCTGCGCAACTACTGCGTCGACTTCTCCAAGCTCACTGACACCTTCCCCGATCTGGACCTGCGCTGGACCGTGCGCGACGGGATCGATGAACTCATCGGCGCCTACACCAAGGGCGGCCTGGTGTTCGAGGACTTCACCTCGTCACGATTCGTGCGGCTGCGCCGGATCCGCGAACTGCTGTCCGCCGGCCTTCTCGACGAGATGCTGCGGCGGCAGGGCAGCGACCCGTTTCCGCCGCCCGGCGCCCAGACCGCGCATGAGGCCTCATGACCGTGATGCCTTGGCGCAATCGGCCGCCCGGGCACGGTTCGCTGACACGGGCCCGGGCGGACCAGCGACAGCATCCCGCAGACCACGGACCGCCGCCCAACGCGACCATGGTCTGCGTGCTGACGACAACCTGCGCCCTGGTTACCTGCTTACCCGGCTACCGTCAAGCCCTCTAAAATTGGCCGAACGGCGCGTTCAACCGGTGTGCGCAAGGAGCTCGGCGAGTTTCTCGGATGGTTTCATATATCCGAGGGCTGTGCGGGGTCTGGTGCCGGGCCCAGATTGACAGGTTCCGTGAGCCTTCGGCAAAGTGATCTTCGGCCCATGATCGACCCCCGAGGGCGTGCCTACGGTGGCGGGTCCATGGGGAGGCCGAACACTTAGAAAGACATATAGACAAAAGACAAAAGGGGAAACAGTGCGGTACGTAGAGTTCGCGAGCTGGCGACTGTCCAAGGTGGGTCTCGGCACTTCTCAGTTCGCCAACCCTGGCTGGGGCTACGGGGCGGACCACGGGCCGCACGACCTGGTGCGGCAGGCCCTCGCTCTAGGCATCACCCACTTCGACACGTCCGACTTCTACGGTGCCGGGCACAGCGAACGGATCCTCGGAGCCTGCCTCGGGGACGTCGAGGGGGTGCTGGTTGCGACGAAGCTCTTCAACGTAGCTCCGAGTGCTCGGCTCGTGATGGCACGGGCCCGCGCCAGCGTCGAGCGCCTAGGAGGCCCGCTGGGCCTGTGCTACCTCGATTGGGCCAATCCCTTCGTCAATGACCGGTCTCTTATGGCCGGGATGCGTCGGCTGCGGGCGGAGGGGCTGGTCGCTGAGGTCGGGGTGAGCAGCTACGATCTGGCCCGCTGGCAGGCCGCCGAGCGGCACCTGGGTGCCCCGGTGCTGGTCAACCAGGTGTGCTACAACCTTCTTCGCCGGGACGCGGAGGAGGCCCTACTGCCTTGGGCTGCCGCCGAAGGGCGCCTGGTAGTGGTCGCCCAGCCCTTCGCCACCGGCTTTCTCTCGGGGGCTTACCATCGGGGCAAGCGCGTTACGGGACCCTGGCGCACCTCCGACCCCCTGTACTCCTCCGGCCACCTGGGGCGGACGGCCGAGTTGGTGGAGACTTTGGGCGAAGTGGCGAGGGCCCATGACGCCACCGTGGCCCAGGTAGCCCTAGCCTACGTTTTGCGCCACCCGAACGTGGTTGCCATTCCTGGTGCCGCCACTGCTGGTCAGCTGGCCGAGAACGCCGCAGCGGCTGACCTTGAGCTGAAGGAGGACGAGTGCCAAGGGTTGGCTGAGGTCGCCAGCCGGTGCGCGGCACCTAAAGCGGACGCCCTGCCGCGGCTCCACGCCGCTAAGCACTGGGGCAGGGGGGCAAGGCTGCTGGCGGCCATGGCGAGGGAGGACCGCCGTTTGAAAACTAACGAGGACCAACAGTAAGGCAGAGAACGGAATAGACGACACACTCAGTCCTCTTCGCCGAATATGTCCCTGGTGTCATGGGGCGGGGGCGCGCCAATGCCGCTTGCGAGTCGAGTCGAGTCGTCAAGCCGCACTCGCCGCGTCGTGATTTCGTGCAGATTCTTGTCACAGTGCCCGCGCCCACCTGCGTCAGCGCCGTCATCTGCCGGGTCGGCGGAAGTCTGATCCTGACTATTAGTTGCCTCAGGGTCGAACTGTGGATCATGTCCTTACCATCGATGTGCATGCACGTCTATGGGGATTGTTGAGGCAGGTCAATGGCCCACACCGGCCGAATTGGGTTGGTAGCGTGCGGCGCGGTTGCTGCGCTTTGCCGCTGCACCGCATTGACGGCAAGTCGATCGCGCCCCGTGTGCCACGCGGCTGACCTATTGACGTTTAACTAGATGTTGACACTGTTGAGAAGATTTCCAAAATCGGACTTGGTACCTGGTAATTCGGGTCTACGGAATGGAACTGCGGCGAGCCGTATGCCGAGGGGGAAGCGGACGCTATCGTCGCGCCGGGCGCTCGAGCTAGGAGTCACGCGTACCGAGGCCAGGTGATTATGCCGACCCGCTCCGGCTGGCACGTGCCTAGTTCGAGGGCCGACGTGCATACGAGCACTGGGCGGACGCCTATGATGCGAGGGAGACCTGCTAATCGGGCGGCCCGATCAGGAGCTT
>CAVSZI010000013.1:0-311079 GCA_963732345.1 uncultured Actinomycetes bacterium
CAGGGATCACGGGCGAGAGGAAGGCCGGACGGGTGAATGAAACTGAACTTTCGTCGACGTCTCGTGACTGCGGATCCTCGCCGGTGGGAAATGGCAGGCGGGGTGCAGGGGCTGGCCGCTGGAAAGCGGCGGATGCCGGTCAGGACAAGCCCTTCTGGCCGGGTGGACACCATCGCCCCCGGGACAAAGAGAGCACCCACCCCGGTCATATCTCATGCGTGCGGAACACGGAAACCCTGGCTGGGGTCCAGGACAGCAGGAATCTGATCCTGGTAGGCCGACCGCAAGGAAAGCGGAGATCCCCAGCGGGACAGGATGGTCCAGGAAGCGAACGCCGGCAGCCGAAAGGCAGCAGGAAACCGGGAGTGACAGTCGCTGACCTCCAGCGATTTCCCGCATAACTGGCCGGATACGGGATGTGATGCCCGGCCCGCAAGGGAGCTGACGTGGACCAGGTGAGCCTGTGAAGCAAACCTGATAAGAATGCTGGAACCGGAGGGCAAGTTGGACACCGAGGCGATTTCCGCCGACGTGAACGGACCGACGGGCGGACCTGTGGACTGGGACGCTGTTTCGTGGCGTGCGGTGGAGCGGGACGTACAGCGCTTGAGGCAGCGGATCTTCACGGCGAGCAAGGCGGGGGACCTGAAGAAGGTCCGCAGTTTGCAGAAACTGATGCTCCGGTCCCGCGCTAACACGCTGGTCAGCGTGCGGCGGGTCACGGAGGATAACGCTGGCCGCAAGACGGCGGGCATCGACGGGAAGGTCGTGACGACATCCTTCGGCAAGGCTTCGCTGGCCGACTGGATGTCCCGGCAGACCGAGCCCTGGCACGCCCGTCCAGTCAGGCGGGTATTCATCCCCAAGTCGAACGGGAAGCGGCGCCCGCTCGGTATTCCCGTGATCGTTGATCGCGTGCTTCAAGCACGGGTGAAAAACGCGCTGGAACCCGAGTGGGAGGCACGGTTCGAGCCGAAGTCTTATGGCTTCCGGCCCGGCCGTGGCTGCCACGACGCGATCGAGGCGATCTACCAGGTAGTCAAGGGCCGGAATCCGAAAAGGCTCTGGGCTCTTGACGCGGACCTGGCGGCGGCATTCGACCGCATCGGTCATGATTACCTGCTCGGCTGCATCGGAATGTTCCCCGCCAGGGGAATGATCCGGCAGTGGCTGAAAGCGGGTGTGATCGAGAACGGCCGGTTCGCTCCGACCGAGGAGGGAACTCCTCAGGGGGGAGTGATCAGCCCCGTGCTACTGAACGTCGCTTTGCATGGGATGGAGAAGGCCGCGGGAGTCAGGTACTTTTATCGTAGCCGAGGTGGCATCGAGACGGCGCCTGAGTCACCCGTGCTGGTCCGCTATGCTGACGATCTTGTGGCATTGTGCCACAGCCGTCAGCACGCGGAAGAGGTCAAGGCGCGGCTTGCCGCGTGGCTGGCGCCGAGGGGCCTGGCCTTCAACGAGGATAAGACGCGCATTGTCCACCTCGAAGACGGCGGTTTCGATTTCCTCGGGTTTAACGTCCGCCGCTACCACGGCAGGCTCGTCCTGATCAAGCCCAGTAAAGAGGCCGTGAGGCGAATCCGGGAACGGCTGCGCACCGAGATGCGCGCACTGCGCGGCTCCAACGCTGCCGGAGTGCTCAAAAAGCTCACCCCCATTACCAGGGGATGGGCCGCCTATTACCGGACTGAAGTGTCCAGCGAGGTATTCTCCGCGCTGGATAACTATATGTGGAAGCTCACCTACAGGTGGGCAAGGCATAGTCACCCGAACAAGTCGCGGTGGTGGGTCATTGACCGCTACTACGGCCAGTTCAACCCGTCCAAGCACAACCGGTGGGTGTTCGGCGACCGGGACTCCGGGGCCTACCTCCCGAAGTTCGCCTGGACCAAGATCGTCCGACATGCGATGGTCGCCGGGACCGCCTCTCCCGACGACCCGGCGCTCGCTGACTACTGGCTACAGCGCCGCCGCAAGCAGCCACCCCCGCCAATGAGCGCACCAGTCCGGCATCTCCTCGGAGCACAGCAAGGCCGGTGCGCCGCCTGCGGCGGGATGCTGCTCTACGCCGACCAGCATCCGCAAAGCCCCCACGAATGGGAACAATGGGTGCGCGTCACCCTCATAGCGATCCGCAAACAGCGCGTCGCCGCAGTGACGCAGGATCGGACGGACAAACCACGTCTCATACACGCCTTCTGCCGCCGCAGGAACCAAACCGGCGGAGCCGAAGGCCCAGCAATTCTGCCCGCATGAACGCCTTTCAGGGCTTGCTTGAGCCGTATGCGCGGATAACGTGCACGTGCGGTTCTGAGGGGAGCGGGGCGCAGCAATGCGCCCCGCTTACCCGGCTTCTATCGCCGCTGCTCGCCAATATCGCATTGTCGGCGCTGGATGGGCATTTCTGCGCCGGATACGATGCGCACGGCACGGCCTGGCGGCGGGCAGCGCACCGCAGGCGCGGTGGGGCCACCTACCGGATCGTCCGCTACGCGGACGATTTCGTGATCATGGTGCACGGCTCCAAAGAGCACGCGGAGGCGCTGCGGGAGGAGGTCGCCGGGGTGCTCGCCCCACTGGGGCTGCGCCTGTCGGCGGCCAAGACCCGGGTCTGCCACCTGGACGAGGGGCTGGATTTTCTCGGGTTCCGCATCCAGCGGCGCCTGAAGAAAGGTACGGCCAGGAAGCACATTTACACCTACCCGTCGAAGAAGGCACTGGCCTCGATCACCGGGAAGGTGCGGGCGCTGACACGCGGGTCTCGGCACCGGACGCTCGCCGACCTGCTCCGGCAGGTCAACGCGGTACTGCGCGGATGGTGTAATTACTTCCAGTACGGTGTGTCAAAAGCCACGTTCCACTATGTGGATATGTTCACGTGGCGGCGCATCACGTTGTGGCTGCGCTAACGGCACAAAGGAATCAACTGGAAGACTCTCTACCGGCGTTTCCTCACCGCGAAGTGGGATACGCCAGCCGAGGGGAAAGTGGAGATGTTCCGGCCGCAGACGGTAGAAGTAACACGCTACCGCTGGCGCGGCTACCATATCCCCACGCCATGGGCGAGCACAGCGGCGAATCTAGCCGTTTAGCAAAGGGAACCTGGGGAGAGCCGGATGCACAGTAATGGGCACGTCCGGTTCGGAGGGCGGGCCGGGTTTTGCCCAGAGTTCGCGCGAACTGAAGGATCCGCAGCGTGAACTGAGGGGTCTTCACGCTCTATGGGCGGTCTGGGTCCTTGGGTTCGCGGGAGCCGGATGGGTCGTGCTGTTCGGCGGCGGTCTCCAGGAGCTGGCGGGCGATGGTGGCGTACTTGATGGCGGTGCTGTCGTCGATCCCGAATACGGCGGCGAGGTGGAGGGGGTCGGCGCCGCAGGTGAGGGCTTCCTCGAGTTGCCGGTCGACGCGGAGCCGTTCGAGGGTGGCGGTGAGGCCGCGACATGACTCGGTCAGCCAGTTCTCGCTGACCGCGCGGGTGGTCATGGCGGTCTGCTGGTTGATGATCAGGTGCGGGTTGGCGGTGCCGGGCCAGCGGCGGCCGCGGTGCTGCAGCCAGGCCAGGAGCAGGCGTCTGGTCAGGTCGTCGAGCGGGCGGGCCCTGCCGGCGATGACCAGCCGCCGGTTGCCGAGGTCGATATCGCCAAGATGAAGTTCCCGGATTGTCTTGGGCCTGGCGGCGTGCACGGCGGCCAGGGCGACCGCGAGGCGGGCGGCGGGGGTGACGGCGGCGGACGTGGCCTGGTCTATCTCGGCGGGCTGCAGCGGCTGGATGAGGATCAGGGGACGCTGGCCGTCGTGGACGCCGCGGGTGGGGTCGCGGAAGATCGTGCCGGTCTTCTTGGCGTGGCCGAACAGCGAGCGCAGGGCGGTGAGGGTCTGCCGGCGCATGCTTGCGGGCAGGAGCCCGGTGGCGGCGATGACGTCGGCGGTGGTGACCTCGCGCAGGTGGATGTAATGCCCGGCCCAGGCCAGCAGCAGCGGGTGAACCCGGTTGAAGTTCATCCGGACGGTGTGCTTGTCGCGGGGACGGCTGCGGGGGCCGCCCTCGCTGCGGGTGCGCAGCCAGTCCCGGACGTCGGCGGCCATCGGCGCCGGCAGCAGCGCGAGCCTTTCCTGCGCCAGGGAGGTGAAGGACGGGATCCGGTCGTCGTCCAGGAGCCCGGCGAGCTGGAGGATCTCGGCGGTGCGGGTGATGCTGAGGTCACGGCGGTGCAGGGCGGCCGGGAGCTGGGACCAGGCGATCATGTCTTCGTGCTGGTGGCTGGCGAGCACGACGGCCAGCGCACGGCTGGTCTCGGTGATGATCCGGTCGTTCCAGCCGCGGGCGGCGGCCAGGTTCCGGGCGATGTGCCTGGCCTGCTCCAGGGCCGGGCCGGTGATCGCCGAGGCGGCCCAGTGGCGCTTGTCGAAGTGCAGCGATTCGCCGGGTGCGCTCAGCTGCAGCTGGGTCCAGCCGGACGCGGGGGCCGACGGGGCGGGACCGTCTGGCGGGGCCTGCCGGGCCGGGCCGGTGCTGCCCAGGCGGCTCATGCCCGCCAGGGACAGCTGCCAGTATCCGGCAGTGGCGAAATCTCCGGCGATGAGCCGGCGGCGGCCTGCGGCGGCGATGCCGGCCTGCAGCCAGCACAGCCGGCAGTGGCCCTTCTTGACCGCGATGACCCTCCGGCAGCCGGCGCACTGACCGCGGCCATAGCGGCGGGTGAAGTCATAGCAGGCCCGGCAGTACGACTGCGAGCCATAGGAGGCTCCCCAGGACAGGCAGTCCGGGCAGCTGCCGACCGGGGTGGCGGCCCGGATCCGCCCGGCCATCAGGCGGGCGGGAGCGAGCGCCCGTCACGGCGCCTGGGGGTGACAGCGGGCCTGGCCTGCGAGGAGGAGGCCGCGGGCTGCTCATTGTCCTGTTCGCCGGCCGGACGGCCGATCTTGCCGGGCTCGGCGATCAGCAGTTCCTCCACCCCACAGCCCACCACGGCGCAGATGACGTCGAGGTCGCCGAGCTTGATGCTGGCCGGGGTGCCTGACCACAGCCCGGACATCTTCCCGGCGCTGATCCTCAGGCCCGCCTCGGCGAGCATCCGCTGCAGCTCGCTGGCCTTCCAGATGCCGCGGTTGGCGGCGGCCAGGCGCAGGTTCCACTTCACGGACCCAATCCCTTCAGGCGATCAGCCGCCCGCTGCTGGCCGGCGATCCAGGCGTCCTCGACATGGGTGGCGTGGACGTGAATGTAATTCATGGTCGTGGCGACCCAGGCATGTTTGATATGTGGGTGATCTAGAGGCAGTGACATGATCGCGTGGCGCGGCGTGTCACCCGGCCGGAAGGGAACCACCCGTTGGAATTCATGCCATGCCTGGTCCGGTCGACAGGAGACGACGGCGTCCCGGTGATCAGGCTCGGGCATCCGCTGCTGGATGACTACCTGGCGTTCGTGGCTGCCCGGGCCCGGGCCAACACCTGGCTTGCCGTGGCCTTCGACCTGAAGATCTTCTTCGGGGTGGTGGCCAAGCCGCCGGCGGAGGTCACGGCTGCGGACGTGTTCGGGTTCCTGGCGGCTCAGCGCGCTTCCCGGCATGGCGGGAGGGTTGTGCGGCTGGAGGATGGTGAGGCGGGCCTGGCGGCCCGGACGATCGCCCGGCGGCTGTCGAGCGTGCGGGGCCTGTATGCGTACTTGTGTGCCCGGGAGGACACCGGCGTGCACCGCAACCCGGTGCCAGGAAGCCTGGCTGCCCGGCGGCCGGGTGCGCGGCGTGGCCGGGGCGGGGTGCCGCTGATCCGGACGCCCCGCACGCTGCCGCGGGTGCTGGCGCCTGGCGAGGTCGACGCGTTGCGGGCGGCGTTGCGGACTCACCGCGACCGGGCCATGGTGGATGCGATGGTGCTGGGCGGGCTGCGCCGCTGCGAGGTGCTCGGCTTGCGCCTGGAGGATCTCAGCGCCGGTGAGCGGCGGCTGTTCGTGGCCGAGGGCAAGGGCGGCCGCCAGCGGGTAGTGCCGGTCTCGGCGCGGTTCTTCGCAGAAGTGGGCGCCTACCTGGAGTCCGAACGGCCAGGGGCATCTTCGGCCAGGCAGGTGTTCGTGGTGCTGAAGGGCGCCCGCCGCGGCGAGCCGCTGTCGGCGGCCGGGCTGGATGAGATCCTGGACGGGGCCCGGGATCGTGCCGGGCTGGACCGGGCAACCTGCCACCAGCTGCGCCACACGTGCTTCACCCGGCTGCGGGAAGCGGGCATGGCGCTGGAGGCCATCCAGGCGCAGGCCGGTCACGCCTCGATCGAGTCGACCCGCCTCTACCTGCACCTGGCGAACGACTGGCTGGAGAAGGAGTACCTGCGGGCGGCGGAGGCGATCGAGGCCCAGGTCGCGCCGGCGGCAGTGCGGTGAGCGGGTCACCGGCCCGGCGGCCCTGCGTCGAGGACCTGGTCGGCGCCTACCGCGCCGACCTGGTGGCGGCCGGGATGTTCGCCGGCCATCCGGTTACCTCGGTCGCCCGCATGTTCTTCAACCGCGTCGGTGCCGCCGGGTGGGCGCAGATGCCCCTGGCAGACCAGTGCGCCTTGCCGCTCAAAGACCGGCGGGTGGTCGGATGGCTCATCGTGACCGGGCGGCTGCGTCCGAGCCCCGACTACCTGGTGGCCTGCCGGCCCTACCTGGGGGAAGTCGCCGCTCATCATCACCGGGCGTTCCATGTGCGCTTCGCTGAAACCTCCGCCGGGCTCGGCTTCGGGGCTACCGTGACCCGCCTGCAGTGGTCGGCGCTGGCCAAGGTGACGGCGCTGGCCGGGCTGGCCCCCGATCAGGTGACCCAGGCGGTCATCGACGAGGGCCGGCAGGCGCTGACTGCCGCCATCGGCCGTCACCACCCCGGCAGCCACGGCCCGGGGGCGCTGAGCGCTGCGCTGTTCGGATTGCAGACCACCTTGTTCCACCTCGGCGTGCTCGACGCCGCTCCCCGCAAGACCAGCCCTGACCGCTCGGCCGAGCGGGCCGCTGAATGGCAGTCGGCGGCCCCGCTGCTGGCGTCCACCCTGACCGGCTACATCGCCCAGGTGCGGCTGTCGCTGCGGGCCTCGACCATGGTGCGCGTCGAGGGCGTGCTGCGCGAGTTCGCCTGCTGGCTGGCCGCCAGCGCACCCGAGGTCGCCTGCGTCGCCGACCTGCGCCGCCGCCACATCGAGGCCTACAAGCTGCACCTGGCGGGACGGCCATCGGCCCGCGGCGGGAAACTGTCCCGGATCAGCCTCGCCGAGCACCTCGGCGCCCTGCGCGCCTGCTTCGAGCGGCTCACCGAGTGGGACGGCGACGACGTCCCCGCCGCCGTGCTGGTCTTCTCCGGCGATCTGCCGCTCCGCGACGAGCCGCTGCCCCGGTTCCTGGACGACGGCGCGTTCACCAAGCTGCTGCAGGCCACCCGCGCCGACCCCGACCCGTTCGTCCGCCTGGCCGTGGAGTTCCTGGCCCGCACCGGCCTGCGCAAAGGCGAGTTCCTGGACCTCACCGTCGACTCCGTCGTGCAGATCGGCGCCGCCTACTGGCTGCACGTGCCGCTCGGCAAGCTCCGCACCGACCGCTACATCCCGCTGCACCCCCAGCTCAAAGACCTCCTCGACACCTGGCTCGCCGCACGGCCCGCCAGCCTGCGCACCCCCTACCTCTTCGTCGAGCACGGCCAGCGCATCGGCCAGGGCCGCGTCGACCGGGCCGTCGCCAAAACCGCGCAGGCCGCCGGGATCGGCCACGTCAGCCCCCACAGGCTCAGGCACACTCTGGCCACCCAGGCGATCAACCGGGGCATGAGCCTCGAGGCGATAGCCGCCCTTCTGGGGCATCGATCGATGCGGATGACCATGGTGTATGCCCGCATCGCCAATCGCACCGTGGCCGAGGAGTACTTCGCCGTCGCCGAGAAAGTAGAGGCCCTCTACGACGCCCCCAAGACCCTGCCCGCAGGAGCCGAGGGCGCCGAGATGCGCAAACTCCGCGCCGAGATGCACCAGCGGATGCTCGGCAACGGCTACTGCGCCCGCCCGGTCGGCCTGGACTGTCACTTCGAGTCCATCTGCGAATCGTGCACGTTCTTCCAGACCAGCATCGAGTTCCGGCCCACCCTGCAAGCCCAGCGCGACGACGCCGCTATCAAAGGCCAGACCGGCCGGCAGAAAATCTTCGACGGGCTGCTCGCCCGGCTGGAGGAGACCGCCTCATGACCAGCCAGCCACTACGCCTCACCGAACCCGGTGAACTGCCCGCGCCACGCACCGACGCCGACAGCGCCGCCGTCCTCGCCGAGGCCGTCGATGCCCTCGCCGCCCTGCGCACCCCCTACTGGCTCGGCGACAGCGCGGTCGGGCTGCACGCCCTCGCCAGCCTCATCACCCAGGCACACACGATGATCCCCGACGCCGTTCACGCGGCCCGCGACCAAGGCCACACCTGGGCCGAGATCGGCCAGCTGCTCAACCTCTCCCCGGCAGCCGCATCCCGCCGATACCGGACCACCACATGATCCACTTGACAAAGATCACCCACATAATGACCCAGGGTTTCCTGGATCGCGACCAGGTCCATCCCGCCCAGGTAAAGCTGGGAGGCGCAGAAATGCCGCAGCACATGCGGCGTGACCCGCTCCGGCCAGCCCGGCAGGTGCTCCGCCGCCGCGGCGGCCAGGTCGGACCGCAGCGTCTCGTTGCCGGCCCGCGCCGCCGTCCCGTCGGCGTTGCGGCGCTCGGAGCAGAACAGCGGGGCACCAGGGCGGGCGTGATCATCATCGAAGCAGGACCATACGTCCTGGATGAACCAGCGAAGAGTCGCCCCGGCGCCGTTGATCAGCGGCACCATCCGCTCGCGCGGCCCGGACCCGCGGGCGCCCTTGCCGATGCGGACGTGCAGCTTCCCGAACCGGCCCAGGTCCCACTTCACGTCGGCGAGATCGAGGTGGCTGACCTCGTTCACGCGCAGCCCGACCTCGGCCATCAGCCGGGCCGCCGCATAGCTGCGGGCAGCCGGAGCGAACTTCCGGCAGGTCGCCAGCTCCGCCCGCCACCCGCCGAACAGCACGCCCACCTGCCCCGCCGACGGCGGGATCCGCAGCGCCGCCCGGCCCGCTCCCCGGGGCCGGTTCATCTCATCGACCGGGCACTCGGCCACCCGGCCGGTCATCTGGTGGATCTGGGCCTTGTGCCGGATCTCAACGAACAGGAAATACGTCTTCAGCGCCTGCGACCGGGCCAGCCGGGTGCCCTTCGCCGCATCCCGCAGCACCTTGCCGAAGTACGCATCGGCGTCAGCAGGCTCCATGTCCCACAGCGGGCCGCCGAACCACGCCCGCAGCTGCTCCAGGTGCAGCACGTCCGAGCGGATCGTGTTATCAGACAGCCCGGCCGCCGCCCGGGCCAGGACGAACCCGGCCAGCACATCGGTCTCGAACGCCGCCAGCTCATCAGTCCCCGCCGGGGCGCGCGCGTCACGCAGGTCTCGTACGACGGCCAGGCTCAAGCCCGGGCCTCCCTTGTCTTCACTGATCCAGGAAGACCAGCGATAGACACGATAGACCTTCAGGAAACCCGAGAAACCATCACAAGCCAGCACAGCGGCAGATCAGGGACGGAAGCCCAGGTCCTGGGGCTATAGAAGTTATTGAGACCTCAGGGAACTCTGGGGTTATTTATTAGAAAAGGCTCGATCGAAAGACGAGACCTCGCCTCGGGCCGACTTCACCACCGGCTGTTCTCCCACATCACCATGAACTGGCGGGACAGGCCCCTGACCAGCCACGACGTCATCGTGGCGAGCATCGCCGCCACCACGACCCGCGGCGGGCTCACCGTCCGCGCCGGGCTGGACACCGGAACCTGCCCGCCAGGCGCGAAGATCAGCAATGAGCAGGTAGCCGCGCTCCCCATGCGGCGCCACGACTGGCACGGCGACTGGAACTACACCCTCCACCCCGAGCCGCCGGCCCCGCCGCCAGTCCCCTCGGCCCGGCCAGGCCGGGGCGAGCGGCCCGGCTGGGAGCACCCTGCCCTCACCGGCATGACCGCCGCCGCCTGGGACCAGCTCACCAACGCCCTCGCCGTCCCCTACCAGGCCCAGCTCGAGGCCGGCCGGCACATCGCCCGCGGCGGCCCGGCAGCCCGCCGGCCCGCCGGAGGCCACCCCGCCGCACTGAGCCTCACCGAGAAAACCCTGGTCACCATCATGCGCCAGCGCCTGGGAGTACCCCAGACCGTCCTGGCCGAGCTGTTCGGCGTCGCAAAGGGAACCATCGCCACAGCCGAACGGCAGATCAAGCCGCTGCTCGAACGAGCCGGCCACACCACCGGACCCGCCGTCGCCCGGCTCACCACAATGGACGATCTCACCGCATACGCCTCATCTCAGGGCATAACACTCACACCCAAGATCAAACCAGCGCGTTAATAATCGACGAGCCCTTAGCGTGTCATTGACCCCGGTCAGGGGCAGTGTGCCACGGTAAGTCACGGGCAGTCGCCCGCCCAGCTCAGGCCGCGTTACCCGGCCGATCACGGCAATTTGCAAGTCAGGTGCTCAACTGCTGCCGACACTGCTGCCAAGACCACGGCCAGCTACCGACACGGAGCGACGAGTCTGGAACCTCGGCCCAGGCGCCGGCCACTCCTGGACGGATATGGACGGTCCGCCCAGTCCTACGGGTTAGATGGTGGCTCCTCCGCTGCCTCGGATACATCGAGCAGCGCGCGGCATATGTCGGTGATGTCCACTATGCCGACCAGACCGGGGTCTCCCTTGACCGGCAAGTGCCGGAAACGCCCGCTCGTCATGACCTTGGCCGCGTCACGAATGCTTGTCATGGTGCTGACGACGGTCGGGCGAGCAGTCATCAGCTGATAAATCCGGACGTCGTTCGGATTCTTTCCGTCCGCGACCGCCCGAGAGATGTCAGCCTCGGTGATGATGCCGATCGGCTCCCCGGTCTGCGCCTGCTTGACGATGAGGGCGGTCGCACCCGCGCGCTTCATCAGGTAGGCGGCCGCGGCCACGTGATCGTTCTGTTCAGCCGTCGTCACCGGAGGATGCATGACGTCCGCGACCGTAGCCGGGAGCGGCGCCGGATGCTGGGCTGAGGCGTCTGTCATGATCTGCTCCCTCGGAGATCCGATCACCCTGTTAGGTATTCGATCACACCGTCAGGCCGGGGTGGCGCGCGCTTGTGTGGCATTCGCCGCCGGGCTGGCCGGGACGGCGCTGTCGGCAACTGCGGTGACGTCCTCAGCCGTGCTGGGAATGAAGGGCAGCAGCAGGTGGCTGGGCTGACCGGTCAGACGACCCACGTGCGGGCCCGAAGTTCGGGACGGAAGGCCAATCGCTGTCCTCGCGGTCAGCCCAGCCGGTGGGATCTCCCGGCCACGCCATTGGTCCTCATCCCCGCCCGAAGCGGCCGGGCCGGCGTCCAGCACCGCCTCCAGCTCGCGCAGTTGGGCCAGGCTAAACAGCCAGTCCATCGCCCGGTAGCACGCATCGTCGGATGTCTCGGGCAGCCGGTCGGTGGCCTGTGGTCCTGGCCCTTGGGACTTATGTCTCTTGGGTGCTTGACCGGCTGTTCCTGACGATCGGGTTATGGGAGGATCACCGGCCGACCAGCCGCCCGCCATCGTGGTCGATGGGCTGTGCAAGGAATACGGCAAGGTACGGGCGGTGGATGGCGTAAGCTTCCAGGTTCGGCGCGGCGAGATCTACGCCCTGCTTGGGCCGAACGGCGCGGGCAAGACCTCGACGGTGGAGATACTCGAAGGGCACCGGCGGCGGTCAGGTGGTTCGGTCCGGGTGCTCGGGTTCGATCCGGGAGCAGGCGATCGCCGCTTCCGCGAGCGAGTCGGGATCGTGCTGCAGTCCGGCGGTATTGACGCCGAGCTAACGGTCTGGGAGATGGTCTCCCTGTACGCCGGCCTTTACGCCCGGCCGCGGGATGTGGCGCAGACGATCGAGCAGGTTGGCCTGACTGCTAAGCGCCGGGCGAAGGCACGGACCCTGTCCGGGGGCGAGGTGCGTCGATTGGACTTGGCGCTGGCCCTGATCGGCGACCCGGAAGTGCTGTTCCTTGACGAGCCGACCACCGGCTTCGACCCCAGCGCGCGGCGCGATGCCTGGGACATGATCGCTGGCCTGCGCCGCTCGGGGACCACCGTGCTGCTCACCTCGCACTATCTCGACGAGGTACAGCGCCTGGCGGACCGGGTCGGGGTGATGAGCCACGGTCACCTGCTCGAGGAGTCCACCCCGGACGCGCTCGGCGGGCGCGATGTCTCCGGCACGGTGATCAGCTTCCGGCTGCCCGAGCAACTGCGGGCCAGTCAGATTCCGGCCGGGCCGTGGGATCAGCGGGAAGACCTGGCGGGCGAGTTCACGATGCATACCGACGAGCCCACCCGGGTCCTGCTCGCCCTCACCCAGTGGGCGGTTGGCCATGGCGTGGAGCTGCCGGGGCTGACGGTGGTCCGGCCCTCGCTGGAGGATGTCTACCTGCGCATCACCGGGCAGGCGGGTGTGGGAGCCGGCGATGGCCACTGAGGCAGCGCGCAGATCCCGGCCTCCGGCGGTGCTTGCCCTCGGCCAGGTCCGCTACCAGCTCGTGCTGCTGCTGCGCAGCCCGCTGGGGCTGTTCCTGTCCATCGTGTTTCCGCTGCTGCTGCTGATATGCCTCAAAGTCATTACCCCGGCCAGGCCGGTGGGCGGGCTGCCCTACGCGCAGTGGCTCACCCCCGCGATGTGCGCGTTCTGCCTGCTCAACGCCTGCTATGTGACAGCCATCATCGGCATTGTGCTGGCCCGCGAGGAGGGCATACTCAAGCGCCTGCGCGGCACGCCCCTGCCGGCCTGGACCTACCTCGCCGGCCGGTCCGGCTCCGCCTTCGTGACCTCGGTCATCGCGTCCGGCATCATCATCGCGACCGGGGTGGCGTTCTTCAACGTGAGCATGATCTGGCGCGCGCTCGGCTACTTCGCCGCCGCCGCCTTCCTCGGCATCGTCTGTTTCTTCCTGCTCGGTGCGGCGGTCACCACGGTGGTCCGCAAGAGCGAGACCGCGCTCCCGATCGCGTTCGGCACGATGCTGCCGCTGGCGTTTATCTCGGGTGTGTTCTTCGCCGTCAGTCACCCGCCAGCGTGGCTGCATGATCTGGCCTCAGCCTTTCCGGTCGCCCCGATCGCCAGGGCGATGGAGGACTCCTTCAAACCCGCCACACAGTCCTGGCCGATGCCGGTCTCCGGGCTGCTGGTGGTGCTCGGCTGGAGCGCGGCCGCGATCGTGGTCATCGCGCTGGCATTCCGCTGGGAGCCAGGTCCCGCGCCGGCCGCTCGCGGGCTGGGCCGTTCCCGCCACTGGCCGAGGCGCTGGCACCACAGCCCGTGATCCGGCGCGTCAAGAAGGCGCAGCCGTCACCGGCGCCGCTGTGCGAAGCTGGGCAGATGCAGTGGCAGCCTGATGAAGCATTTTTGCGTGGTCTAGATTTCTTCGGCGGTGCGGTCAGCGAACTGGGCGTGGCCGACTGGCAGCGAGCCTCCCCGTGCCAGGACTGGCGGGCACTGGATGTTCTTGGCCACGTCGGTCAGGCCACACGATTCGGGACGCTACTGCTCCAAGACGCTCAGCCTGCTTGGTCGCCAGTCGAGCCGCCCGGCGCCTTGGTCGAAGGCGAGCCTGAAACGTGGTGGCAGGGACTCGCGGCCCAGGCCCGAAGCGCCGTTACCGGCGTGGATCTGTCCCGGGAGGTCTACTCGCCGATGGGCAGGCGCAGCATCGGTGAGGGTCTGAGCTTTCCTGCCCTTGACCTGTTCATCCACGCCTGGGACATCGGCAAGAGCGCAGGCATTGACCTGGAACTGCCTGCTGAGGCGATCGAGTTCGCCCGCAGTGTTATCGATCCCATCCCCGCCGAGCAAGTGCGCAATCCCCGGGTTTTCGCGGCCGAGAATCCTGCGCCTTCTGGCGCCACTGCCTCACAGGCATTCATCGCCTGGACCGGCCGAGACCCGAACTGGCAGACCGCGAGCTGAAGCGCCGGGCTAACCCAGGGTTAAGGCCGCCTCCAGCTCATCCAGCAGCGCGCCCAGCTCACGATCGGTCAGCTCACGTGTGGTGCCGTCGCTGTCGGTCCAGCGGGCGCGCCAGTGCCAGCTCGGCGCGGTCAGGTGCTCGATCCGCACATCCGGGTGGTCGCGCACAAAACGCTGCTTGCGGAGCACCTGATCAATCATGGCGGCTGCCTTACTCATGTCGGGCCGTCCCTCCCAGCGGGCGCTACCCAAACGTCTCAGCCAGAGAGCACAATTGACAACGTGGCAAGCGTGTACGCCACGATCAGCCACAAACCGCCAGCGACTACCCCGGAGGTTCGCCACCATGGCCAGGCGTGATCCCGAGACGGACCCGCGGGCGTTCCTGGGCACTGAGCTTGCACGTGCGCGTAAAGCCGCTGGTTTCAGTAGTCAGGATGCGCTAGCGGCCAAGCTCGGGTTTGACCGGACAGTTGTAGCCAAGGCAGAGACAGGAGACCGTCCCCCGACCGACGAGGTACTGGACCCGTGGTGCGACGCATGCAACCTGGACCGCGAGCTGTTCGGCCGCTGGGCAGCCTTCGCCAGGCGCACCGATGGTCCGATCCCAAGCTGGTTCGAGAACTGGCTTGAAGCTGAACGCGAAGCGCACACGCTGCGCTTGTGGTCACCCATCCTGGTGCCGGGATTGCTGCAGACCGCCGAGTACGCAAGAGCGCTGTTCGCCGCGGCGGGCGAGGATGCCGAACGAGCTGATGAGCTGGTTACGGCGAGGCTGGAAAGGCAGGCCATCCTCGACCGTTCCAGACCTCCGCATGTCGTAGCTGTACTAGATGAGGCCGTGCTGCACGGGCTCATCGGCACGCCCGCGATCATGTACGACCAGCTCACGCGCCTGGCGGCACTATCTGAGCGTCCGCACGTCTCGATTGAGATCGTGCCTGCCAGCACGGCCGCGAATGCAGGACTGAGCGGAGGCTTCCAGCTAGCGTCGTGCGACGGTGCGCCCGACGTGCTGAACATGAGCGGTGTAGAGGACGTGACCGCAGAGAGCCGGTCGCTCCTGCGCCGTGCAACAGTAGTCTTTGATCTTGTCCGGGGCGACGCTCTCCCGCGTACGGCGTCACGGGCAGTTATCACGGAGGCAGCAGAGCAATGGAAGACAAGATGAACATCCGCTGGCGGAAGTCCAGCCACAGCGGCAACGGCGGTTCAGATTGCGTCGAGGTTGGCGAGGCCGACCGTGGCGTGCTAGTCCGCGACACCAAGCAGGACCGCACCGGTCCCGTGCTGCGTTTCGCCCCGGAGGCATGGCGCTGCTTGATTTCTGAGCTGTCCCGGTAGCAGCACGGCCAGTAGAGATCCTCATCCGGCGTACCCGCCGGCGCGGGCGTCCCGTCTTCCAAGCTCGGCCACGCTGCGGTCAGTGAGCGGTTTCATATCAGCTGCATGTAGGTGTTCTGCAGCTCGTCTTGGAGTACGTGTGCCTGGCCCCCGACCGTCCGCAGCGTCAGATCCCGGTCCGGGGTACGTGCGCGGTAGTGCCAGTCTTCCGGGGGGTGTAGGCGATCACCCAGGGCGGGCAGGGAGTCCTGGGTCAGGCTGTCGTCCACGATGTGCGAGTAGGCCTGCATGATGTAGGTCTGCCGGTCCGGGGTCAGTAGTTCGTACACGGGCCGTCCGGCCGCGAAGATCCACTCGGTTTGCCGTTTGATCGTGATGTCGCGGTAGTAGCGCCCGGCCGGCGGGCCCGTGACGTCCAGTTCGGGCGGGATGGGCAGCTCAGCGACCCGGCGGGCGTCCAGGCCGTCGAATGACAGGATCTCGCCGGCTCCGTGCGCGGTGATCTGGTCTATGGTCCAAAAACGTGGGCCGTTCAGGTAGACCGCTGGTACCCCGAAGTCCTTGGCGAGCGTGCCCGGGTCCAGCGACTGCCATTTTGCGGCCGGGCAGTCGTTGAGGCCTGTGGTGTTGTAAACCGTGGCCGTGAGCTGGCCTTCCTGACTTCTGATGAGGAAGATCTCCCCGTACCGGGCGCCGCGCAGCTGGGCCAGATGCGAGGTTCGGGCGGGTTGGCCGGTCATGTCTGATTCCCTCCTTGACGCCAGGCCGCCGATGAGAACGTGGCTCCGGTGATGGCGGAGGTGAGCGGGAGGGTTAGCTGTGGGTTAGCGGCGAGGTCGCTTACCCTGCTGTGCCCTCCCAGGACATCCGCTGGTAGGAGCCGCCCAGGTGGTCGTTGACCACCTGCGCCAGCCTGTGGCTGTTCAGATAGAGGGTATGCGGGGGCTTCCGGGTGGAATCTCCGTGCAGATGTCTCGGTGGGGGACATCTGCTACACCCGCAGTGGCTCCAGGATGTCTCGCCGTGAGAGCCAAAATCTGAGCCAGACGGGGAGCCGGGAGCTACTTGGACTCTGCCTTGCTCGGTCGGTTCAAGATCGTGTTCATGGCGGTGGGCGGTCGGGCGCGTCCCGTCCGGCGAAGCCAGGCCCTGTCCTACTACTGTGCTACCGTAATGGCGTGGCCGTCCGCAAAAAGCGCTCCATCTCCATGCCGCCCGACCTCGACGCCGAGATTGCCTCCGCGGCAGCAGCGGCAGGCCTCAGCTACAGCGCGTGGCTGGCCGACACCGCCCGGAAGGAGTTCACCATCCAGGCCGGCCTGACCGCAGTCCGCCAGTTCGAGCAGGAGAACGGGGCCTTCACCGCACAAGAGATCGCCGACGCGGACGCCTGGGCCGCCCAGGCGATCGAGCGGTCCGGCCTCGCTCGATCCAGTACCCGGCGGCGCAGCGCCTGATGGGCGTCACCTACGACACCGGCGCGCTCATCGCCGCCGACCGGGGCGAGCGGCGCATGTGGGCGCGGCACCGCGCCTTGCTCGGCCGCCGCGAGGTCCCGACCGTGCCCGCTCCGGTCCTTGCCCAGTCCTGGCGCGGGTCAGCCCGCCAAGTCCAGGTTGCCCGGCTGCTGGCCGGCTGCGACGTCGAAGCTCTTGGCGACGGCCAGGCGCGCGCGGTCGGCGCCATAGCCGCACGCGCCGCCACCACCGACATCGTCGATGCCTGCGTAGTCGAAGGAGCCCTGCGCCGCCACGACCTCGTCGTCAGTTCCGACCCTGACGACCTGCAGTCAATCGCCTCCGCCACGGGCCGTCGGCTTGAGATCGACCACCCTTGACTCGTTAGCGCGAACGCTCGCCTCGCGCAAGCACTCGTCCAGGCCGGCGAAGTCGTTCGGTGAGACCACCTTCTTCTGGATGATGGAGAAGAAGATCTCTGGTTCAGCCAGGACGCGTGTACCGGGGTGTGAATCATGATCGCGTTCGGGTGGGCTTTGGCCAGCAGGTGGACGGAGTCCTGGTGCTTGCGCTCCCCGCTTCCTGACCTGCGCGGGAACCAACTGGCAACCTAACGGTCAACCTAACGGTCGCCGTGACTGCCCACCCTTAGAAATGAGGGCCGCCCGGCTCGCCGCTGGCCACCGCGGAAAGGACGCACCGTGGAACCACGTGAAGGCTCACCCCCTGGACCGATCGCCAGCGCATCGCAGGCGGCTGGGCTGCGGCCCGTGGTCCTGTTCACTGTCTTGGCCGTGGGTTCCGGTCTAGTATGGCCGATCGCCCTGTACATGGCGCTGACGTTGCTCCCTAGCGGCCAGCAGCGCTGGGCGCGGCTGGCGATGACCCCGTCGGGAGGCGGCTCACCGCCCGGTAGCAAACCGGACACCGGGGCAGTGACGGCCGCGCTGGCCTCGCTCCGGCGCGAGCACCGTCAGGTGATCGTCTGTACCTTTTACGAGCATCTGTCCGCTGACGATGCCGCCGCCCGGCTCGGTATCTCCGTTCGCGATGTTAAGCGCCGCGCCTGCTCGGCGCTGGATGAGATCCGCCGGATTCTCGAGGAGCGCGACGTGCAGGTCCCGGGCCAGCCAGCCACCTTACCGAGGGCCTGGTCGAGCATCCAGGTTTCGCGCCACCCCGCCTGACCGCCACCGGGATCCTCGTGACCGACCGCGTGCTCGCCTTCGCCTGCTTACTGAAAGGCAAGTATCGGACGGCACTGTTCGTATCGGACGGCACCGTTCGGGCTCTTCCTGCTTGGTTACTTCAGCAGTGACCGCAGCTCAGCGGCCTCGGCCAGCAGCACAGGCTCGGGAATCCTGGCGTCCGGCGCCTGCGCGGACAGCGGGAACGGCTGGCCGGGGCGAGGGTCGGCGGGATACCGCGGGACCAGGTGCGTGTGCAGGTGCGGCAGTGAATTGCCCAGCGTCTCGTAGTTCATCTTCAGCGGGCTGTACACGGTGATCAAGGCCCGCGCCACGTCCAGAACTTCCGCCCAGTATCCGGCCGCCTCCGCCTCGTCCAGCTCGGTCGGCTCGCTGACGTGCCGACCGCGCCAGATGACCAGGGTGTAACCACGCTGCACGTCAGCGAGCTGGAGGTAGGCATCGGAGTAGGTGCCCTTGCGGATACGGACGCCGTAGCGGTCGGCTTCCGGGCGGCCCGCCTCGCACATCTCGCACCCGACGCCGCGGACCAGGTCAGCCCAGTTCGGCGGCCACTCACTCATCCGGGACCGTCGCTCTCGGTCGGGAGCTGGCTCCCCGGCCTGCGAAGACCCTCCGGTTCCAGGACGACGGACCCGCCGCGCTGCAAAGCTGGCGGGCCGAAACTTCCGTCAGCACCCATACCGCCTCTTAGATTGCCTCCGACGGGCTCCTGATTGCCGGACCGCCCCGAGGGAGACGATACGCCGTCCAGAAGAGTAGGGTTTGGAGCAGTTACGGCCCTTTGCGGGCCGCAGACTCCTGGGGGAGGACCTAATGAAATACATGATCGAATATGAGATTCGCGCAGCTGGCCTCAGCCACGATCAGAACCTCGCGAACCAGGACGCGCTGGTCAAGGCATTTAGCAAGTGGCAGCCCGAAGAAGGCCTCACGGTCCACGCGTTCCTATCCCACTTGAACAACGGCGGCTACGTACTCGTCGAGGCAGCCGAGCCTGGCGTCGTCCTTTCGTTCGTCTCGAAGTTCAACTACTGGAACGATGTCCAGGTCGTTCCAGTCGTTGACGTTACGGAGGCGGTCGCAGCCGCGACAGAGTCACTTGCGTGGGCCCGTGCCGCATTGAGCGACTGAGACACTCGCTACGTGGCTCCTTACAAGCGAGGGGCGACCTTGCGACCTGGGGGGCTACCGCCCCCACGGCCCGTCGCCGTCGGGTCCGGCGACCTCGACCGTCCCGTCGAGCTCCACCATCGGCAGCCGGCGGCGGGCCGCGGCGAGGGCGTCGCCCTCGCGGGTGTGGGCCTTCTCGCGGACCAGAAGCTCGTCACGGGCGGCTTGCCAGGTAGCCAGGTCAACGACGGGCGGGCCACCATCCCGCTCCGCCACGGGCCGTGTGATACGGGCTCCCCGAAATGCCGCGGAAATCACGGCCGCAGTCATAACGTGATCCGGATCGGAGCGACCTACGTCTAAACGCGCCACTCATGCTCGAGCAGTTCACGAACCTCAGCAGCGCTTTTCCCCTGGCAATCGCCAGGCTCCCGGTCGCACACCGTTTGACGCTTGTCAGCCTTAGCCTGGATACGGTCCGGCTGCCCTTGTAGCCACTCCTCGCCTTCCCGCCGAACCTGTCCTGCAAAATCACGAAGGTTCACATTTCTCCCTGGGGATTCGAACGTACTTTTCTGGTGCAGAGCCTACAAAAACAAGCAGCTCTCTCAGACAAGGACACGCCGGGCACCCGGGCAGGAGCGCACGCCAATGTGCAGCAACCGCCCGGCTCCAAAAGGGAGGGTCTGGGCCTACTGCGGTTCGTTCACCGCCGGAGGCATCGAGGTCGCAACGGGCGACGGCCGGCTCCGAGTCACCAGGGAAGGCAAATCCAAGGAGTTCGTCTCGGCGGTGGAGCAGATCACCTTCAGCGGTGCCGAGGGACGGACCGCCCGGGGCGGCAGTGGCGCGGCGGGCTGGCCACGAAGATCCACCTGACCGCGGCCCGGCCAGTGGCGGCGCACCACAGACGCTCAGCTCGTGAGGCGGAGCCCGTGTCCTGCCCCTCAAGCTCGAAGAGCCTGCTGCTGGCTGCGGGATGCCCTATGCGCGAGAGCCAAGAAAGATTAAAGTGAAAATGTTGCTCCGGACCCCGGCAGCTGCGCCCGTGAACGGCGGGAGCAGCGCGAGACCCGGAGTTTTTCGCACTCTGGCCGGTGCGCCGGAAGAGGCACAGCGGCCCAGCAATGGGCAAGAGCCCGCAGGAGATGACTTCTCCCACCGCGACCTGTCGCGCAGGACCGGCTACCCGCACGTTAATTCATTCCTGATTCAGGAGCCGGTCATGGCGCCAGCGCACTGGCTGGTCCGGCCGGTTCGCGCACCGCTAGGCAGCGCCAGCGGGCGCCCCGGCTCACGGCACAGACCCGCCGGTCCGCATCGTTTCCGTCCGGCGGATGCCGCGGACCTTCGATGCAGGTTTTCAGCTCACATACCCGGGAGCACATCATGATCATAATTATCGGGCTCGTCATCCTGATCGTGGCGCTGGTCGCCGGCCTGGCCGGCGTGCTGTCTAACGGCGGCAGCGGGCATGCGCTCATCCATCCTTTCCGCCCGCGCAAGCCGTAAACGGCCGTCCCGCCCCCGATGTCCCCGCCGACGCGTCCGCCCGCACGGAATAACCGCGGCTCAAGCCGGCCAGCGGCCGGCGGCGCGGGTGCGTTCAGGAGGGCGCGGGTCGCCGGCGTCGGCTGCGGCCACGGGGCGTCGACGCTGCTGCTGGCCGATGCCTATCCCTCCTCGGAGATCGTCGGCTTCGACGCGCACGGGCCGTGCGCGGCACTTCGCTGGCCGGGTCGGACCGCGCATGCTGTTCAGCAGAAGCGAGGCGTCCATTGAAGAACATTCATGGGCGAGGCATGACAGCCGGGACCGCACTAGACGCTGCCGCAGTATCTATTGCGCGGGGCGCGTCCGGCGTGTGGCTGCGTGCAGGGTCCCGGCTCGGTCTGGTCTGCCGGGGCACGGTTTATCTTCTGGTCGGCTACCTTGCGTTCCGTCTCGCGCTCGCTGTGCACGGGCGCACGGGCGCGCCCGCGAGCAGCGCCGGGGCCGTGCAGGTGGCCGTTGCTCCGGCTTGGGGGCGGGTCCCGCTGGTCTTGCTCATCGCTGGTCTCGCCGCCTACGCGCTCACCCAGCTCCTCGAGGCGGTGTTCCGGCCTTCCCGCGCGGAAAGCGCGACCGGCAGGTGGCGTCAGCGCGCGGTGTCGTCGTGGGGATGTTTGCTGTACTCAGTCTTCTGCCTGAGCACCGCCCGGCTTCTGGTGGGAAGTCCGCCGAAGCAGACTGCGCAGTCGGAGCAGCGACAAGACATCGACGTGACCGCAACCCTGCTGCGAACCGGATGGGGCCGCCTGCTCCTGATCCTGGTTGGGGTCCTTGTCGTGGCGGCTGCCGTGGAAATGGGCCGCCGGTCGCTTTGGCTCGACTTCCGGGAGCGGTTCACCGCAGAGCACATGTCTCGGGCGCTGGCCGTGCTCACGAGGGCGGTTGGTGGGTTTGGCTGCATCGCGCGCTCCGTCGTGCTGGTGCTGGTCGGTTTTTTCATAATCAAGGCAGCGGTGCTGTCCAGCGCAAAGCAGGTAAAGGGGCTGGACGCGGTCTTCCGTTCGGTGGCCAGCTCCGCCGATGGCGCTTGGCTGCTGGCTTTGCTCGCCTGCGGCCTCTTCTGCTACGGCCTTTATTGCCTGCTGGAGGCTCGCTACCGCGACCTGACACCGGGGCGGTGAGCCGCCGCGGATTCCTGCTCCGCTGAGTCGGCCTGGAATGCGGGTTCCAGCGTCGCCGCTGGCCCGTTCGCCCAGGCCGCTTGCCGAACCTGCCATGCGCCGCTCGACCTCACGGGCTCCACGGCATCTGGCGTCATGCGTGGCCAGGGATCCACAGGTGGCTGCCCCAGCCTGAACTCCCCCTATCTGCCCAGGCGGGAATCGCTAGGCCGACGCTTTGCGGCCTTCGGCCTGCCGCTCGAAGACGCTGACCGCCTCCTCCACTGACAGCCCCTTGGTCTCGGGCAGCCACCGGTAGACGAACCCGATGGCCATGACCGCGATCACAGCGAAGCACACCATCACCCAGCCCAGCCCGATCGCGTTATGCCAGGCCGGGAATACCTCGATGAGCGCGAAGTTGGCGATCCAGTCAACGCTCGCGCCGATGGCGGCCGCCCGGCCCCGCACCGCGGTGGGGAAGACCTCGCCCTGGATCAGCCAGCCCGTGCCGCCCACGCCGATCGCGAAGGAGGTGATGAAGAACGAGAAGCCGACCATCACCAGCACGGTCTTCGGCACGCCGGTCAGGAATCCCACTCCGACTGCCGCGACCAGGATGAACACCGCCATGCCCGCGTAGCCCCACATGGCCAGCGCGCGGCGGCCTTTCTTGTCGATCCAGCGGAACGCAAAGTAGGTCGCGATCACGTTGACACCGCCCAGGATAGCGGTCACCTCGACGCCGGCCGTAGCCGTGCTGATGGCATTCGACGTCCCGCCGCTGAAATAGCTGCCCAGCAGCGTCGGGCCGTAGTAGAACGGCACGTTGATCCCGGAGATCTGCTGGAAGATAAAGAAGACGCACACGACGATCAGCGCTCGCCTGACGCCGGCGGTCCATGCGGTTTTCCGCCGCCGTACCTTCTCCACCTGGGCGAGCTCGTCGGCGGCCTGCTTGGCTTCCTCTTCACTCACTTCCATGCCCAGCAGGCCGAATGCCTTCGCCGTGTCGGCGTAGCGCCCGTTCAGCATCAGCCACCGGGGCGACTCCGGCATCCGGGCCCGCAGCGCGACGGCTATCAGCGCGGGAATCGCCCCGACGCCGAGAATGAGCCGCCAGTCCAGGCCGTCCGCCGAACCCGGCGCGACTTTGAGGATGAGCAGGGCGACCAGGTAGGAGACGAGGATGCCCACGGTGATCATCCACTGCTGGATGATGCTGAGCTGGCCGCGCCGGCTGCGGGGCGCGAACTCGGCGATATAGGAGGTGGCGATCGCGGAGTCCGCTCCGATCGCCAGCCCGATGAGTGTCCGGGACGCGAGCAGCATGAAGGCATTGATGGTGACCGCTGACAGGATCGCGCCTATCGCATAAATCGCAGCGTCACCGATGAGCAGTGACTTACGTCCGAACCGGTCTGTCAGAGGACCGGCTATCAGGGCGCCCGCTGCGGCGCCGAGCGATGCCCCGGCTACCAGGTAACCGGTTGCGAAGCTGGACAAGTGGTAGGGAATAAAGCCCAGGGCCGACCCGATGTTGGAGGTGTCGTACCCGAACAGGAATCCGCCGATGCAGGCCAGTACAGCCAGGTACCAGTAAAAGCCCGTCGGGATACGCGAGTCGAGCTCGTCGAGCACGCTCCGCCCGGATGGCACCGCATCTCTTGTTTCCGATACCACCGGGCGCCTCCTTGCGGCCGTCTCGACGCCACTGCAGGTGAGCCGGGGATGAGCGCCGCCAGTAAGTGACGGGAGAGTTCTGGCGTGGCTCTCCTCGTCTGTGCCGGCAGAGGCTGAGATCTTGAACGGTATACCTCCAGATGCTCGACGCCAATAGTCACCGCGCCCGCGATTAGGTCTTACCGCCGGCCGCCTGCGCGATGGGCGGCGTGTTGGTCAGTGCGCGCCTGGTGCCGGCCCGCGGCTGGAAACGGGTGCCGTAAACCTCGCCGAGGTTGATGCGCGCGCTGATGACCGCGACCGTCCGGCCCATGTCCAGGAGCAGGCGCGTGCCCTGGTACGGGTTCCCGAAGCGGGCGGGGGTGTAGCCGCCGGTGGGCCAGCCGCCCGGGCGATGGCCGCTGATCACCGGATAGGCGAGCTGGGGATTGCCGCCGCGTGCCCCGGCCAACCGCTGTGGCGTGGGCTGGGGCCGGCGCCTGCGCTAGCACGGCCGGTGCTATGGACGGTGGCGCGCCTGCATGGCTGGTCTTCGGCACCGGGTTCGGCATGCTGTGCCAGGGGTGAGGGCCGGCCTCTGCGTGGTTCCCGGCCTCTGCGCGGTTCCCGGCCGCCGGCGAGGCAACCGCCGCATGCGGCGAGCCGGACAGGACGCGGTAGATCCCGAAACCAAGCACCGCCGCCAGCGCTAGCCCCAGCACCACGGCCCAGTTCACCCGGCGCCCCGGACCCTGAGGTGCCCGCGCGGCCAGCTCGCGCATCGCGGGCAGCTTCACCCGCCGCCGCTCCGGCGCATAGGCAGATGCCACCAGCGCCCAGGCCGCGGGCAGGTCCGGCCGGCGCTGCTGCGCACTGTGGGCCGAGGTGGCCAGCAACTCCTCCAGGCTCACTGTCGAGACCGCGCCCGGCGCCCGGCGGACACTGTCATATTCGCGGGTTAGCGGCCCGGGATCAGTTCCCACCGCCTCGGCGATGGCGCGGATGTGCCCCCGGGCGTAGAAGTCGCCACCACAAGCCGCGTAATCGTCGTTCTCAACGCCCCTGATGACCGTTTCCCTGATGCGGGTTTGCTCACTGACCTGGGCAACGCTCAGACCGGCCCGCTGGCGCGACTGCGCCAGGGTTTCACCGATGGACACTGCGCCTCCACAGCTCTGCCAGACCGGCACCGCCCCACATCACGGGCGGTGCTAACACTCCATTGCCCCCCATGTCCGCTCCCGAACCGGCATCCTCATGCTAGGCCAGGCGGCATCTGCGGCAGCTCAGTTACCACCGTTAGGTGACCTGTCAGGGAGGTTCCGGGCAGGCTGGGCCTATGAGCTTGGAAGGTTTGAGTGACCCCGTGAACGGGATCACCGCGTGGGCGGACCGGCTGCAGCGCAAGCATGGCGTGCTGGGGTTCCCCTACGCGGTGGTGAAGAAGTACGGCGACGATGCGGGCGGGCGGCAGGCGGCGCTGATCACCTACTACGGATTCCTGAGCATCTTCCCGCTGCTGCTGCTCGGGGTGGCGGTCCTGTCGCGGGTGCTGGCCGATCATCCGGACCTGCGCCAGCGACTGATCAAGGAGATCGTGCCGCAGGCGCTGCGATCCACGGTCGAGCACTCGCTGGCCACCTTGCCGACGTCGACAATTCCATTCATTGCCGGCCTGATCGGTTTGCTGTTGTCCGGGACTGGTGTGGTGTTCTCCGCCTACCAGACGCTGAACCATGTCGCAGCGGTCCAGTACCGCTTGCGGGCCGGTTTCCTCTCGCGGTATGTCCGGGTGTTCGTGGTGCTGGCGACGCTGCTGGCCGGGGCGCTGGCGACTGGTGCGCTCACGGTGGTGGCCACCGCGCTGCCCGGCCAGCCGGGACTGCAACAGGCGGCCGCGGTGCTCGGGTCGGCGCTGGTGGTCTTCGCGGTGCTGCTGCTTGGTGCCAAGTTGCTGCTGGCCCGGCCCTCGCCGGTCCGGGCCCTGTGGCCGGGTGCCATCCTGGGCGCGGCGGCGGTGACGGTCGTGCTCAACGCCGGGGCGCCGTTGCTGGCCAGGCTGGTGGCCAAGGCCGGACCCGTCTACGGCAGCTTCGCCACTGTGGCAGGCATGTTCGCCCTGCTGTACCTGGTCGGTCAGGCTCTGGTGTATGCGGCCGAAGTCGCCGCCGTCCGCTATGCCCGGCTGTGGCCACGCGCCCTGGACCTGAACCGCCCCACCGCGGCCGATGCCCGCGCGCTGGCCCTGCTGGCCCGGGAGCAGGAACGAATCCCCGCCGCCCGCATCCAGTTCCGCCTCGTAGCGCGTGACTCCCCGCCGGTACCGGGTGGTTCCCCGCCGGCCAATGCTGGTCCGGAATAACGCGGCCACCCCAGCCGCAAGCCGGCCAGCGGTGCAGGCTCGTTGCAGGCGTGTGCCGGCTGAGCCAGCGCTAGCGGGCACCTGTGATGTAGTCGGTCAAGTGGGCTCGCTCGGTTTCGAGCTCGTCGATACGGTTCTTGACCACGTCGCCAATGCTCACGATCCCTCGCAGGCCGCCGTCCACCACGACCGGCGCGTGCCGCACCCGGCGCTCGGTCATCATGCGCATGACATCCTCGAGCGAGGTCTCCGGCGTGACCGTGTGCACCTCGGCCGTGTAGATAGCCGTGATCAGCTCGGACATCACCGCGGCGCCTCGCTCGCCGAACGCCCGGACGATATCCCGCTCACTGGCGATCCCGTCGACCGTGGTGCCGTCGTGAGAGACGACGACGGCACCGATCCGCTGCTCGGCGAGCACCGTCAGCAGTCGCCGCACCGTCGTATCCGGGGTGACGGTGACAACCTGCGCGCCCTTGACGCGAAGTACATCGGAAATGCGCATCTGGCCCTCCTAAGCACCGGTACAGCGCTTATTGTGTACCCGCTGGCGGCCCCGCGCTATTACGTCAGCCCGCCGGAAGCGGTAGTCTCGCTCCGGCGGGCCGCTTGCTCTGCGCCGCTGGCTCAGAACCTGACCGGATGCCAGGTCCGGCCCGCATTGGTCGTCCGCATCAGCTCGCCGTGGATTGCCGGGTTCCCCGCCACGAAGCAGGCCACCGCCGGGCTCATGAACTCCAGCGAGGTCAGCGGGGTGCCGCCACCGGTACCCGGGACCCCGAAGGTGGCCCAGGTCTGCCCCAGGTTGGCCGAGCGGTAGATGTTGTCCAGGCCCGGCGTCACGACGGCGATCGAGATCACGCCGAAGCGGCCCGGCGCCACCGCGAACGCGGCCACGTCGCCCTCCGACGGCGGGGCCGTCAGCGTCTGCCGCTCACTCCGGCCGCCGTTGAACGAGACCAGGACCTTCATGAAGGTGTGGTACATGCCGGTCCCGGCAGCGCACAGGAACGCCACATCCGAGCGGTTGGCCGCCGAGATGCCCGCGAGCGAGTAAGGCTCGCCGGAGGCCGGGGCTGGGCAGTGGAACGAGTACCTGGCCCAGTGCACCCCATCGGCAGTCGTCCACAGGTACGTGCTGCTGCCGAACCACACCGACTTACCCGAGACCGCCAGGGTGCTGCCGGTCATGGGGCCGTACCGCGTCCGCGCGTTGACCAGCGTCCACGCGTTCCAGCCGACCGGATTGCTGTAGAGCTGGTTGCCGGCCACGGCGTACACGGCGTGCGCGGACACCGCCATGGCTGCGATGTTCCCGGGCAGCGTGATCTCACGCCAGGACGCGCCGCCGTTGTGGGTGGCCCAGATGTGCCCGCTGAGGTACTGGTCGTACAGCCACCCGTCGGCGCGGTCGGCGAACACGACCTGGCTCACCTGCGGCAGGCTGGAGCTGGCGTTAAACAGCCAGACAGCCGGTGCCCGCATCAGGGACCAGTGCCCCCCGCCGTCGGCCGTCACGGCCAGCTGCGCCCGGTAGACGTGGCTGGCGCTGTCGGAGCCGCCGAGCACGACACCCCAGGTCGGGGACACGAAGCTGGCCGCGTCCGGCTGGAAGCTGCTAGGCACTCTCAGCGCGGAGACGGGAACAGCATGCGCGGGCTGCACCGGTAAGGGTGATGCCGAGGCTCCACCGCCGGCACCGATCAGGCACAGCAGGGTTAATGCCCCAGCCGACCCGGCAGCACCGAGCGCTCTCATAATTTGCGTTTTCATCGCAACATACTTCCTTTCACGCACAGCACAGCCAGGGCTAACCGTGTCAGAGCGGAAAGCGTGCCCGGTGATGCTGATAATTTCACGCGTAGGCCGACCGCAATTGGATGTCTAGAGCCGGGAGTCAGCAAAAGCGGGGACCTTAGCCCCGTAATTCAGGTCCCGGGGATCGCCCTGAGCAATCCACGCGTCCGCGACGAGCGGTCCGGTATGCGGCAGGTCCAGGGCACCGGCCAGGTGGTGTCCGGCCCGCGCAGCGCAAGGCGGTCACAGTTGCATGAGCGGCAGCACAACCGGAGGTCCCGCTTCGGCTATCGCGGAAATTCCGGCTTTTATGGGGTCCTCGGTCCCTGAGAATTGGGTCGTATTGCTCCGGCGGTGGATTTCGCGCCGTCGCACGCTGGTCTTGCGGCACAGGTACCGTTCCGGAGAGACGAGTGAGGCCAGCAGCGATTGACGGAGCGAAGTCTGCGATCGCTGAGCCCGGCAAAGCGGCCGCAGCATCGCGATCTCCTGCATGACGTTCCCGCATAGCTTCCCGGACGGCCAGCAGGGAGGTTTCGTCATGCGCAGGCACCTCATGCGAACGTATTGCGGTATCGCGGCGGCGGGAGCGGCGGTCGCGCTTGCCGCACTCGGGATCAGCACGGCAGCGGCGGCCGTGACGGCGGCCCCGCCGTCATTAGGGCCGCCGGCCTACAACCAGGGGTGGGCCGGCTATACCACCGGCGGCGGGCGCTGGTTCCGGTATGTGTCCACCACGGTGACCATCCCGCCGCGCACGACCCACGGCGCAGGCGTCGGCGCCGCGTTCATCGCGCTGCAGCGCGCCAGGCCAACCGGCCTGCCGGAAGCGATGATGTCCGCCAGCCCCGGCGGCGGGGCCGGCAGCGTCACCTATCTCGCTACGGGCGAGGGCGCGCTCGCGGTGAGCCCGCACGTCGGTGACCGGCTGGCGCTGAGCATCTACTACGACCAGCATGGTCACGACTACTTCACCGCCGACGACATCACCCGGCGGACTAGCCAGACCGTGCGGGTGAACGTCGGCACGGTCGTCTACGACCTGGCCCGGCTTGGTGCCAGCCCAGCCAGCAGCACGGCCCCGCCGGCCGCCGACATCCAGCTGTGGCAGTTCACCGGCAGCCATGTCACCACCTACAGCGGCGACCATGGCACCATCCTCGGGCCATGGACTACCAGTAAGGCCAGCATGACCTCCACCGGCAACGCGTCAGGCACGGTCGCGGCGAGCCCGTCACCGCTGCGGGACAACGGCCAGAGCTTCGGCGTCTGGCTGCGCGCGCTGCCGGTGACCTACACCAGCGCATTTGCCGGTTACGAGGACAGCGGCGGCCCGCTCCGGTTCGTGTCCACGACCCTGACCGTGCCGGTACGTCGGGTGCCCGGCGAGGCGGCACTGATCACCCTCTTGTACAACGGCGGGCCGACCCCCCGGCCGTACACCAACATCGAGGTACTCGCCGGCGGCGGTGCCGGCAGCATCAGCTACCAGGCCAGCACCGCATCGGGATCGTTCACGTCAGGAACGTTCGCGGTCCGGCCGGTACCTGGCGACCGGCTGACGGTCAGCATCTACTACGACCAGCACGGGCACGACTATTTCACCGTCACTGACACCACCCGGCACACGACGCAGACGGTAAAGGTGACCGCGGTCTTCTACGGCACCAGCGGGTACAACACAGCCGAGATACTCGCCATGATCAACAACAGCGCGGTGACCTCGCCGCCGGCCGACGTCCAACTGTGGCAATTTGCGGGCAGCCACATCACCACCTACACCGGCGACCACGGCACCATCCTCGGCCCCTGGGCCACCAGCCAGTACACCGACACCACCACCGAGACCGCTGCCGGGGCCACCGTGATGAGCGCCTCAGTCCTCTCCAACAGCGGCCAGAACTTCGGCGCCTGGCTGCGCCATAGGTAACGGCACACGGACAACGGGCACCGGGAGCAGCCGGCCGTGCTGCTCCCGGGTGCCCGTTCCGGCGCCTGGCCAACGGGCGCGGCCGCCCGCAGCCAGATTGCCGAGCTGCGCCCGGCCGCAAAACCGCCGAGCTGACTTGGCCCACGCTGACCTGCGAAAACGCGCTGACGCGCTTATGGGTTGAACCGACGCTACAACTGCGTGAAGTTCGTCTTGACCTGCTCGCCGTAATACCGGGCGTGCCGCCAGGCCAGGGTCCGGTTCCACACCACGCTGAGTCAGATGTACAAGGAGGCCGGGCTGGCGAAGGCGATGACGAAGGCCCCGACCTGGGCGGGCATGGTGTCGAAAATTCCGAAGGTCGGCAACATCGCCGGGACCGCCGAGAAGAGCATCGACGTGGCCCCGGGGATGTTTCGGATGATAGGGGAATCGCTGAAGGAGGCGGTGGGCGGGACCAACGCCACCGTCAACGAACTCAAGGCGATCAAGAACCTTGACAGCTACGGTACGTGGCGGGCCGTCGATATTGTCGCGGGGCAGGCGAGCTGGTCGTTCAGCGCGGCGGGCATCGAGGCCATCCCCGGCAATGTGCGGGATTGGGTCAACCAGGTCGCCACCGGGAAGACCCCGTGGCGGGAATCGGCCGACACGGCCGCCGGACTGGGATGAGGGACGAGATGGCCAGGAGCGGCCGTGAGCTGCTGCGCCCGGAGGATGCCACCTCCTGGGAGGAGTTCCAGGCCCGCTGCACTGCCGAACAAGTCTTGCTGCGAGGCAGCACCGGCTCCTGGAAGAACATCGGGCTATCGGCATTGTCGGGCTTGCTGGCACTGATCTCAATCGCGTTCTGGTACGTGGTTGCCGTTACGCCGGGCGCAACACGGTGGGCGATGCTGATCATCGCGCTGATCCCTACGGGCCTGCTCGTGTGGACGTTCGGCGGCGTGATGCGCCGGGGCGTGCGCGGCTCACGCCGCTACACGCAACTGGACCGGCTGCGGAAAGACTGGCAGGCGCGGGCGGAACGCGGCGAAATCCCGCAGACCACCCCCGGCGGTCCGAAGGTCTGGCAGAACGAGGTCGAAGCGGAAACGCAGGGGACGTGACGTCGGCGCGCCCGGCCATCGCCGCTCCGCCAAGGTCAGCGCCAGGGCAGATCAGTACAGGCAGCAGGGAACGGAACCAGGCAGCCGCTACGGCAGATATTGGCGTGGGCGAGTATCGGTTGCGGGCTGAGGTACCGGATGGCATCTTCACCCTGGCGGTGGAGGCCGATGAGGTTACCGCGCGCGCTGAGCATGCGGCGTTCGCTGACCGCTGTATGCCGCCGCTTGCCGCCGCGCAAGGCGAAGCTGGGCAGATCCGCAGTGCGCTGCTGGAGCAGCTATGGGCTGCGCGGCAGATCGTTGCGGCGGGCGGTGTCGGGTACCTTGGGGCACTCGCGGGGGAAGTCGATGGCCGGACGCCTTTGATACTGCTCGGCATCGCGGCGGCGCGATTCGAAGTGCCGGACGGGATCAGGCCGACGTCGCTGCTGGCTGCCTTGCTGCGCCATCACTATCCCGGCGCGAATGTAGAGGAATTTCCGGCCGCACAGGGAGAAGGTGTCGGCATCCGGCGTCCCGGTGAACTGCCTCTCCCCGGCCAGGTTCCCGACGCCGAGCCACTTACGATTGACACAGGCATCTCTCAGGGACTGGTGCCCTTCCCCGAAGCCGGGCTGCTCGGCACGGTCACCGGGTTCTGTTTCAGCCCGGACGACATCGACGTGGCCACCGTCTTCACCGCCACCATCGCCCATCGCATGACCGTCGTGCGCGGAGCTGGCCGCTAGCCAAAGCGGCGCGCCTGGCGCGCCCAGTTCTCCGGCGACGCGCCTGCGGCGCGCTGTTGACCCCCGGAGCCTCTGCCGCCCCAGCGGGCCTGACGGCGAGGGCCAGGCCACAGGCCAGGCCCAGGAGCGCGCGGCAAACCTCACAACAGATGAGGAACTTAGCGAGAAGCTGGAGGAAACGCCCTTTCCATCCTGGCCTTTGGTTCACGGGCTATAAGCCACTTATCGAAACGGACCACAAGCCAGTAAACGCCCCATGGCAAAAGGATGCTGCCAAAGACAATCATAAACACTGCGACAGTAATATTTTCACCGGTGAGTTTATGGCCCACAGTTGCAGAGGAACCGACAGCAGCCCACAGGACAGCAAAGCATAGAGTTACATAATACAATATTCGGGCAACCTTGGCTGAGTGAGTTTTTAGCTTTCCGATCATCAGCACTGTCCGCATATGATCGGCGAACGTTGCCCTCTTCTCAACACCGCGCGAGAAATTGAGTGATTCGCTTAGCCGACTGTATGTGCGCTCCAGGTCCCGCTGTGCTGTCGCATGCGCCTGAGCTTGTAGCTCAGGTGACGTGACCGAGTCATAAGCCTTCACCCACACTTCGATTGCATCTATCTCATCACGTGCCTGTTGCAGTACCCGGCGCCGCTCGTTATCCAGATCCCGGCGATCGCGACGCTCCTTCCATCAGACACCTAGAGACGCCAAGAGTGCCGTGATGACCGGAGGAGCGAAAATGCTTGCTAATCCGTACATGGCTCACAGCCCTTCTTCGGACATAAAGAGAGAGATAGGTAAGCATATGCCCCCAACCTGCCGCTGATAGTGAAGAATCAACAACCGACGCCACCGTCCCGGAGTGCTGACCACCAAGGCCGACCACAACGGGACCCGACACGGGCCGATCCCAGCGGATGCGGGAGACGCTCCATCCCAGGTGAGCGATGGTTCCCGAGGGTCCGGGCGTATTTTGCGAACGGGGGGTCAGGTGGGGGTCAGGCAGCAACTCCGATTCCATCGGGGGCATGGAGACGGCGACCATTTGGCAGCGGTCGGGGCGCTGGGCACACTTGCAATAGCAGGCGTCGCTGCGTGGGCAATGCGCCAAGTCACCCAGCTCGGTGGTGCAGGTCAGCGCGGCACGGCTGTCATTCGCCGCCCTCTTGCCCCTCGTCTAACTCGGGGCGCGCAGCCGCCGCCCGCGATCGTCCGCAGCGCCGCCACCTGATCGGCGATCTGCCGCTCTACCTTCGCCAGGTGTGCAGCCTCGCGGCTGGCGACTACGACGGCGTAAGCCGCCCGGGGATCCCCCACGTGTCGCCCCCGCCCTTGCCAGGCCGGAACCAGCGCCGCAGGTCCATCTTTGATCTCCCGCGCGATGTCATCGGGCCCGAGGCTGCGCTGCCCCGGCAATGGCGGCTGTGCCGGTGGCTCGTCGGGGCCTTCGTCCAGCTCGGCCAGGGTGGCCGCCATCTGCTGTGACAGCTCCGCAACCTTAGCTGTGAGCGCGGCCTCCTGGCTGGCTAACGCGGTGTCACGCTCGCGCTCATCTGCCGCTAATAGGCGGTCCCATTCCGCATAACGCTGCTCCCTTTTCCTGGTGAGGGCAGTTAACTGTCCCCTGAGGCGGCGCTCTTCAGCCATAGATACTTCATCGTTAGGCATTAGTTCTCCTCTTGCTCTGGATATCCCGGTATGCGGCCGGGGCTGATGGACGCTCCGCCCTGCTCGTATGCGTATTTCAGCAGCTCAGTGATCGTGTATAGTTCGCCGCTGATCTTCACCGCTGGCATCTCGGCTTGCGGGCTGCGGCTCCAGCCCACGGGTTTAGTGGTCCGCGACACGATCTCGCCCTTATTGTCGTAGACGGTGCCGTCTCGGGTGATGGTGCCGCCCCCTGGGATGCTGTGCCCGAACGCGCGCTCGTGCAGTTCACAGCGGTCGAGGAGCTGGACAATCTCAGGAGCATCCGGGTGGCCGACAGCGTAGGTAATCCCGTCGGCCTCGGGGCGCAGGAGCCGCCCGTCCTCCCACACTTCGCGGGCACGGTAGCTGATGATGTACCGGCCGCCGAAGGAATCCACCACAGCCGTGACGCGCTCAGGCTTACTCGTCGTCTGGTTCGTCAACGTTGTTCCTTTCGGCTGCGAATTCGATCTCGCCCTGAATGAACTCCCGGACAGAATCGGCGGCGTAACGGATGGTGCCCCCGACAGCGAAACGCTGGGGTCCATAAGGCGGGTCCTGATGTGACCACGCAAAAAGTGTGCGCCTGGAAACCTTTAGCAGGTCGGCGGTCTCCTGCTGGGTTAACAACTGGGTTAACAACTTCTCCATTGCACTGCCTCCGTTCATAATCTTATGGTACAGCATTACACGCTTTGGCTGGGAATGGCTGGGAATGGCTGCTGGCTGCCAGATTGGCCGGGCTGCTGAATGGGGTCGGAACAGAAACACGATAAAAGGGAACGGGATACCCGGAACGGCCTGAAATGGCCCCGAAAGGGGAGAACGAAAGGGAACGGCCACGGTCGAGTTGGTAATGGGTTACCAACTCGGTGGCAGGTCATACTGCCACCCATTTCCCAGCGTTTCCCGAGGGGTAGTGCAATGATTGTGCGCCCAGGGGTATTGATAACCCGACTGAATTCGGCGTGGAAAGGGTGTATCGGCCTTGTTTCCGCCAGCCAATAGATTCTGCGCAGGCCATGACACAATAGTAGGAGGAGACCTAAGGAGACCAGATGACGGACTTACCGCTCACCCCCGCGACAGCACTGCTGTTTGCCAATTTCGTTCAGGACCGTATCCCCCAGGCGAGCGTGACCGAGGACGGCATAATCGTCCCCGCTGCGGTGCCGATTCTGTCTGAGTTGCAGGAGACCTATGGCGTGCGCGACGCCACCTGAGAGGCTCCAGAACGCTCTGTGGTAGCTACAGAGGTTGAAAGGCGAGGGTCTGGGGCTATGGTGGTTCGGGCTTTACGCTGAGTCCGGTCTGCGGCGAGGAATCCGCCGGGCAAGTTCGGGCCGGTACTGGATGCAACTTGAGCCGGTTTTTGACGATGGCGGCCAGCTGGGCAGTGAACGCCTTCGCCGAGATCACCGAGTGGATGGAACTGGCCAGGCACAGCGCCCACACCTTACCCGCACAACCGCCACCATCGCGGCCCATACGCTGCTGCGCACCTGCCTGGCCCGAGCGCAGGTTAGCTCACAGAACTCAGCTGAGGGGTTGCACATCCGCGAGATATACGCAAGGTTGTCCAGAACGCCCAAAAAAGGGCGGGACCGGCAGGTGTTGCAGCACCGGTCGGCCCCTCGGAGTACCTATCGATGGAGGTCGGAACCCCGTGAAGGCAAGTGTAGGGATCAGTGCGGCCATCGGGCTAGCTTTGGCAGCACTAATTCCCTTAAATCAGACATCAGTTCAGCACGCAGACCGAACAGCCCACCACCAGGCAGCGGCAGCGCCCGTCCACGCGCAGCTCACCGCGTACTCCCGCATCACCGTCCGGTCCGCGCGGTCGCATCGCGCTCACTACATGCATCTCGCTCACTACATGCATCTCGCTCACTACAGGCAGGCGCATCGCGCTCACTACGGGCGGGCGCATCTCGCTCACTACGGGCAGCGTCCAGCGACCACCGGGGGCAGCTTCGCCCAGTGCGTGATCCGGCGGGAATCCGGCGGCAGCAGCCAGGTGATGAACCCCACCGGGCACTACGGCCTCTACCAGTTCGCCTACGGTACCTGGGTGGCCTACGGCGGCAGGCCGTCCGCCTTCGGGCACGCCTCAGTAGCTCAGCAGAATCAGGTGTTCGCCAATGCCATGGCCACCCCAGGTGGCGCTAACAACTGGGGACCCTACGATGGGTGCTGAGGCCACTGCCACCCGATAGCACCCCGCCAGTGGGGATGCAGGGCTGACCGCGCCCCGCCGCCCTACTGGAGCTGGAAAAGCCGGTCCGCTCAGGCCTGAGCGGACCGGCTCGCCGCACCCCATACCTCCTGGCGCAGAACCACCACCGGCAAGGATCATCCAGGCGCACACATGTGATCAGACGGACACAGACCCTGGCAATTCAGCCTCTGTAACTACTCGCTGGGGACGCTTCCCGCCGGATCATTCATCGTCCACATCCGTCCAGCGGCCCGCCCGGCGCGGCGTACAGATGCTTCCTGGTGATCCTCGCGCCTGCGGCTAGAGCTTGCGGCAGCACGCCCAGCTTGACGAGCCACGTTGTGGCGACGGTGACCGCAAGGGCGGTCTTGTTCAATGCAGAAGCGCCCGCCATTACGCGGGTGTTTCCTCCAGCGCGGGCGTGAGGTAGTCCGCGCAGATGCGGGCCCACGTGCCGTACTCGTCCACCAGCGCCGCGATGTCCTTCACCGAGGCCCGCTTGGCGAACGCCCGCATGAACGCCACCTGCTCCGCGCTGTAGTTGCGCGCGTTGATGGCGGCCAGCTCATCCAGGATGACAGTGGGAATCGGCCCGTCCTGGTACACGCGGTTCAGCGCCCGGCCCGCCTCGTGCCGCGCCGTTACCACTGTGACCAGCGCCGCCCGCAGCGCCCGGCTGCCCGCGTGCTGGCGGGCGTAGCACCGCCTCACGTCGTCCGTAACATTCGTCATACTCCCAGCATATCGCAGCAAATTCGCGCATAAGGACGAGCCAGGCGGGGCCCGGGAAAGGGCAGCAGCCCGGCGTCGAGGATGCCGGTAGGAGATCGCCCGGGTTTCCGGGTGATCTCCATCGATCACTGTCGATGGCTTCGGCCCAGCAATTCATAGCCAGCAGGACAATGACTCGGCGCAATTAATGTCATGCGCTGCGTGGCAGATAAACTACTGGTGAGTGAGTATCCCTACGAACAAGGGAGCACCACGATGGATAGACTGAATGGGTTCCCTCTTTCCGGATCATGAGCGTGACCTGGGACGAGGCGAACTTACGTGCGTGCTGGCCGCTGGGCGGGAGGTTTCCCCGTCTCGGTATCAAGGCGCCACGGCGGCGCTGGCACGTCGGCCGGCGGCGCCGGACGGCACGGCGATGCGGCCCTCCCCGCATCGGCCCGCGGCCACTCTTCCCGGTGCTCATGGCGCGTTCCCGGCCGTGCCGCGGGCACGGGGACGCCGGGCCGCCGGCACGGCGGCGGGGCCGCGCGCAGCGGGCCGGCCCTCCTCCTCACCGCCGGCTGCGGTGAGGAGAGCGAGCAGCCCGTCATGGCGCTCGCGCTCGGCGTCCAGGCGCTGCTCGGCACGCAGGGCGCGGTCGCGCTCGGCTGCGGCGAGCTGCTCCGCCGCCTGCAGCCGGGCCTGGTACTGCCCGGTTAGCGCTTCCCGCTCCCGGGCCGCGTCCTCGCGGGCCTGCCGGGCCAGATCGCGGCCGCCGGCTTCACCCTGCCGGGCCCGGGCCAGCTCAGCCTCGGCAGCACGAACCGCGGCCGCGGCCTGCTCCCCGGCCTGATCGCGTTCCGTCCGTGCCATCTCAGCGATCCCGGCGGTTCGGCGGCCTGCCGGTCAGCGCGGGCCGCGGCGGCTTCCGCATCAGCGCGGGCACGGGCGGCTTCCTCAGCCAGCTCGCGGCGGGCCTCGGCGGTCTCCTCGCGAGCACGGCGGACCTCGGCGTCGGCGGCCTCCCAGCCGCGATGAGCGGCCTCCGCGGCTTCCAGCGCCGCGAGCATCTCCTCCTCGGCCTCGGCGGCACGGGCCTCCGCTGTGACCGCCCGCGCCTCGGCGCGGCGCCGGGCCGCTTCGGCTTCCGCCAGCTGCGCAGCCACCACTTCAGCATCCAGCGCCGCGACCTGCCCGCGTGCCAGCGTGACCAGGGCTCCCGCCCGCCTGATCAGCGCCTCCAGCGCGCCGAGCGGGTCAGCCTCCTGCGGGGACGACACCCCGTCGGCATCGCCGCCCGCTGACCGCGCGGCATTGTGGAAACGACGCGAGCACGCGTCACCGCAGAACACGCGGAAGCTCCACCTTCAAATGCGGCACCCCATCCACGTGCCGCACCGCATAGGCCCGCAGCCTGCACCCATGCAGCGGATGCGTCATCGCCGTGACCACAACCTCGCACGGCAGCCGGACACGGAAACGTCGTAGTCTGTCGCCCTCTTGGTGAAGAAGAACCAGCCGCTGCTGCAGGCCCGGGTCAAGGCGCTGCCCTGGCGGCAGGTACCGGCCGGCTGCGCCACTCGCGACACCGGGCATGGCCGCATCGAGACCCGCACCCTGAAGGCCGCCCACGTCAGCCGCCTGGACTTCCCCTGGGCCCGTCAGGCCATCAAGATCACCCGCCGGCGGGAGGATGCCGCCACCGGCAAGACCTCCCGCGAGACCGTCTACGCCGTCACCAGCCTGACCAGCGCCCACGCCAGCGCGCAGGATCTGGCCCGCCTGGTCCGCGAGCACTGGTCCGTTGAAGTGCACCACCAGGTCAGGGACGTGACTTTCGGCGAAGACACCTCGACCAGCCGTACCGGCAGCGGGCCCGCCAACCTGGCCACCATCCGCGCCGCCGTCATCGCGGCGATCAAAGACGCCGGCTATCTGCACGTCCCCGAAGGCCGGCGCGACCACACCACCCCGGCCGAAGCACTCCACCTCAGCGCTGCGGGTTCGCGGCGCAGGCGGCGTTCAGCACGCCGCACGCCAGCGTGCTGAGCCAGCGATCCGGTCAGATTTTCGTGGTCACCGCCGTCCTAGAATCAGCCGAAGGGACCTTCTACAGCGTCCCGAACGCCTGCCCCACCTCGTTATAGGAGGAATCATGGAGCCACGGAACCCCAACGCCCGGGAAGCGGAAGAGCGCCCGCAGACGGCCCCCGGGACGGTCACGCTCCTCGTGCCGGATGAGCACAACGAGGTGGGCGACTACGGCGTGATCGTCACGGCGAACGGCACCGAGGTGTGGGCGCAGTTCGGGGCTGTCACCGACCAGCCCCGGGCGCTGGACGTCGGGTCAGCGGTAGAGGTCGCGTACTACCCCAAGGAGTACGACGGTGACCCGCGCCAAGACGGCTACCAGTTCATCGCGGGCCGGGTGACGCCGAGGTAGTGGTTTTGGGCCGTCAGATTGCGCTACAGAGCCGCGCAGAGGTAATTCGCTGACAGTGGCTAATCATCCCCGGGGTGCGGTTGCTGCCACGTATGAAAATGATATACGTATGTCAGATTGCCCGTGGTCGGTCACCAGATATTCGCAGGTGATATTCCCGGGCAGTGGTCCTGGGCAAGGAAGGAATCCCGGCCAGCGCGGAAGAGGACGTTGGCCGGGACTCTCTGGGCCGGATGGGTGACGGCATGCTCGGCGCGAAATCAACATCATCGCGGGCACACGGCGGCGGGCGACGAACGACGTATGCCGCCGAAGCTGTCGGGATAAGGACAAACAGATTCGAGAGGGTCCGCGACTTGAGGACTGCCTCGATCAGACTCCAGGCACCGCTTCTTACATCTGAGTAGCGGTACTGGATCGCCGAGCCGACAAAACCGAGTGCTTGCGGGACCTTCTCCCAGGTGGCCGGGTCGTGGCCACCATACCCTGCTAGGCGTGTGCGCCATTCCGCACTGACCGCTGCGCGTCTACGGCCAGCGAGGCGCGCAGCCACAGCGGTAAGACCTCGGGCAGAAAAATCCGAGAAGGAACCTCCGACATGCACATTAGAGCGAGGGCGTATCGCTTCCCGTACTATGCCTGCCGCCGCGCCAGTGACCAGTCCTATCCAAGCCGTGCCCCACCCGGCGTTCATATGGGGCCCCGTGGCCATCCCTCCCCCGATGCTCGCAATGACAAGGCCAACCCAGAGCATCCGCACTCTCAGGCGGGACCGAACCCAGCCGTCGCGTTCGGACGAAGGTGGCTCAGTCCGCGCGGGCCACTGCTTCACCTGGACGAGTGTGATCGTGCCGTTTTCGGAGAGCCTCGTGGCGTCCACTCCTCTGCTGAGCATCCGAGTGTGGGCGATCACCTGAGTCCTTGCCGCCGGGGTATCGGCCGGATACGGAAAAGGACTGTCCGGCGGAATGAGCGGGACGGGTTTCGGCTCTTCGTTCTCGGGCTCCTCCGCGTTCATGAGGCCGCTCCAGGCTGAGGGCTGGGACGGAACCAAGATGTACGCCGTTCCTCGCGTACTCGCAGCGCTGCTGCATACTGCTCCCGGCCGGTCGAGGTGATCTCGTAGAACCGGCGCTTGGGACGGTCCGCCGGGGGCGGGTCCTCCCAGTAGTCGCTGATCCAGCCAGCGTGGAGAAGCCTGTCAAGCGCTGGATAGACAGTGCCGGTCCCGTGGCCGGTCATGTCGCACAAGAGCAGACCCCATGCCGGGCGGGACTCCCTCGGCCACTGGTACGCATCGTTCGTTGTCACCCGCGAAACGGTCCGGCCCGGCTCGCGTCTCCGTGGCACCGAAACCGCCGCCTGTCACGTTTGCTTCCTGGCCCGACTTCGGGAGGGTTCCTGCGTTGGTTCCAGCGCGAGCATCAGCGCGTGGAGGGGATCGCCGTCCTCACCCAGGGCGTCCAAGATCACCGGCACCATGACGCTAAGCCGGGGGGACTCGCGGATAACGTCCTGGCAACACGAGGATGGGCCCGGTTCCTCGGGCCGCCGGCACAACAGTTGTGCCGCCGTACCAACGACCGGGGACAGACTTGATACCGGGGACCGACGACGGCCTGGGCCGCCGGCCGGACAATGAACCGGTGACGAACCTGGCCAAGAATTTGACGGACACGACCCGGGCCCACGCTGGACGGGTGGCCGTGCGGGTGGACGATGCGACGATGACCTACCGGGCCCTGGACGAGGCGAGCGCCCGGGTCGCCGGGCTGCTGCACGAACGCGGCCTCAAACCCGGCGACCGGGTCGGGATCATTATGCCGAACGTCGCCGAGGTCCCCGTGGTGTACTACGGGGTGCTCCGCGCCGGCGGCGTGGTCGTCCCGATGAACCCGCTGCTCAAGGCGCGGGAGGTCGCCTATTATCTGGGCGACTCCGGGGCCGGGCTGTTGTTCGCCTGGCATGCGTTCGCGGACGAGGCCCGCGGCGGCGCCGAGGAGGCCAAGGCGGAACCCATAGTCGTGGACGGGGACAGCTTCCCCGATCTGCTGGCCTCCGTCGCCCCGGATTACCAGGTCGTGAAGCGGGACGACGAGGATACCGCGGTGATCCTCTACACCTCCGGCACGACCGGCCACCCGAAGGGCGCCGAACTCACCCACGCCAACCTCATCAGCAATACCGGGGTGGCGCGCGCTGACATCGTGGGTGCGCGCCCCAACGACGTCATATTCGGCGGGCTTCCGCTCTTCCACGTGTTCGGGCAGACGGTCGCGCTCAACGTCGCGGTGGCGGCCGGGGCGTGCCTGACCCTGCTGCCGCGGTTCGACAACGTCTACCCGCGGGAGATCGAGGAGGTGCTCTACGAGCATCCCGCGGTCGCCGAGGCTGCCGTGATCGGCCTGCCGCATCCGGCCCTGGGCGAGGAGGTCGGCGGCGCGGTGGCCCTCAAGCCGGGGGCCGCCATCACCGCCGAGGAACTGCGCGACTACGTCAAGGGCCAGGTCGCGGCGTACAAGTACCCGCGCCACGTGTGGATCGTCGACGCGCTGCCGAAGGGCCCGACTGGCAAGATCCAGAAGCGGGATATCGTCATCCCGGCCGACCTGACCGCGCCGTGAGGCTGCTACTGCTCGCTCCGCCGGGCGCCCGGCAAGGGTACCCAGCGCGGGCGGCCTCATCTTCTGCTACGACTATGTCATGCAGGACCCTGCCGATACCCAGCCCGGCCCGGACACCGACGTCGATCTCAGCGCGCAGGCCGCCAGCCGGTTCCTGGCCGCGGCCGGCCTGGTGGTGGATTCGGCCAGCGGAACCCGCGTGGCCGGGCACATCGACCTCGGGCCGGATCACCACACCCCGTGGGGCGTGGTGCACGGCGGTGTCTACACCACCGCCGCCGAATCCGCCGCCAGCCTCGGCGCCAGCCTGGCGGTGCGGGACCGCGGGCAGTTCGCGGTCGGTGTGCACAATGCGACCGATTTCCTGCGCCCGGCCACCTCGGGCCGCGCCGAGGTTATCGCCGAGCCCCTCCAGCAGGGCCGCGTCCAGCAACTATGGCTTGTCACCATCACCGGCGAGCGCGGCAGGGCGCTCGCGCGCGGCCAGCTCAGGCTGCAGAACGTCCCGCTCCCCCGGCACCGGCACCGGCACCGGCACCGGCACAAACTGACGAGCGGCCAGCACACCCGGCTCCGCCGCGGTCTCAGTTCGGGCGGCCGGCTCCGGAACTCATCGAACACCGCCGACTCCGAGACCCACCAGCGCCTGAGCAAAGCGGCGCAGCGACTCATCCTTCTCTCCTGAACCCGCGAGCACAATGACGACTAGCGTGGGGGCGTGGTGTCACCCATTTCATCCAATATTTACCTGCATCGGCTGGACACCTCACACGGGCTTGATCTGGTGAATAAAACGGGTACGTCACCAATGAGGAACGTGCGGATGCCAGAGCATCAAGGATGGTGCGCCAGTGAGCGAGTCGTCGTACCGTGTCCCGTCCGCCGCCCGCCAGCGCCTCAACGGGATCTCCGAGATCCGCGGATTCTTCCGCGAGAACACCACACCCGTTTACTTCTTCGGGGCGACCGCTTTCAACCTGCTCGGGATCGACCGCTGGGTCCGCAACTTCAGCTACATCGCCTACTTCGACTCTTGGGACGGCGGACACCCGCGGGTGTTTAGCCCGAAGCACAAGCCGTACGTGAAATTCGGGAGCAGCGAGGAGATCAACAACTACCTGCTCCGCGATCCGGAGGTGCAGGCCTTCATCGCCTCCCGCGGCGGCCGTCCGAAGGTGGCGATGGTCTTCTTCAACGAGGAGACGGAGGGGATCTGCGCAGAGCTGGGGTACGAAATGATCCTCCCGTCCGACGAGCTGCGCCGGCGCCTGGACTCCAAGATCGTGACAACGGTTCTCGGCAACGAGGCCGGCGTCCCGAGCGTGCCGAATGTGCTCGTGGAGGTCGACTCGTGGGGCACGCTGGTCCGCGTCGCCGTCGATGCGGGACTGGGCACCGACCTCGTCGTGCAGACCCCGTACGGCGACTCGGGGAAGACCACCTTCTTCATCGCCTCGGAGTCAGACTGGGCCTCCCACGCCGGTGCTGTCGCAGGCCAGCGGGCGAAGGTGATGAAGCGGATCAGCAACAAGGCCGTCGCGGTGGAGGCCGTGCTGACCCGGCACGGGACGGTCGTCGGGCCGTTCATGACCGACCTCACCGGCTACCCCGAGCTCACCCCGTACAAGGGCGGGTGGTGCGGCAATGACCTGTTCCCGGAGGCACTGTCGGATGAGCACCGCGCCAGGGCGACCGAACTCGTCCGGCGGCTCGGTGACCGGCTCGGGCAGGAGGGCTACAAGGGCTTCTTCGAGGTCGACGTCCTCGTCGACCTCGAAGCCGGCGAGGTCTACCTCGGTGAGCTGAACCCCCGCATTTCCGGCGTGTCGTCGATGACCAACGTCACGGCGGGCGCGTACGCCGACATCCCGCTCTTCCTGTTCCACCTGCTCGAGTACATGGACGTCGACTACATCATCGACGTCGGGGAGATCAACCAGCGGTGGCACGACCTGGCAGCGGGTGACGTCTGGGCACAACTGGTCATGAAGGAGCCGGGCGAGAGCGTCGAGCGGATCCGCGCCGCCCCGCGCACCGGGACCTACCAGCTCAGCAAGGACGGGGAGCTGACCTTTCTCCGGCCGTCGCACGACTGGCACCCGCTGACCAGCGAGGACGAGTGCTTCTTCCTGCGCGTGTACGGCCCGGGCGACTACCGCTTCAAAGGCGCCGACCTCGGCATCCTCGTCACCAAAGGCCGCATGCAGACCGCCGCGGGCCTGACCGACCAGTGCCGGCGTTACATCGACGGCATCCGTTCCTGGTACGTCACCGAGCCGATCGAGCAGCCTCCGGCCATTATGCCCATCGGGTACCTGAAGTGAGCGCACGACATCCAGGGCCGGTGGCCTCAGCCGGACAACGCCGTCGCGGCCCCGACCGGGCCTAGCCACCGATCCTGAGGAGGGCAGCGCCATCACCGCCAACGCGCCGACGGACACGGATGTGGTGACCCTGAAGCGGTCGCTCGGCCTGCGGTCCGTCGTCCTGTTCGGTCTCGCGTACCTGGCCCCGATGATCGTGCTCGGTACCTTCGGGGTGCTCGCCCTGAAGACCCACGGCACGGTGCCGACCGGGTATCTGCTCGCCCTTGTCGCCCTGCTCTTCACGGCTATGAGCTACGGCAAGATGTCGGCCAGGTTCCCGGTCGCCGGCTCGGCCTACACCTACACCAGACGGGCGATCGACTCCCGGGCCGGCTTCCTCGTCGGCTGGGCTGTCCTGCTCGACTACTTTTTCCTGCCCATGGTCATCTGGCTCATCGGGGCCGCCTTCCTGTCGGCCAAGTTCCCCGGAGTTCCAAACTGGATCTGGATCGTGGGCTTCATCATCATCTCCACGATCCTCAACGTCATCGGCATCAAGGCGGCGGCCAACGCGACCCTGCTCCTCATGATCTTCCAGATCCTCGTGCTGGCCTTTTTCGTGGCGCTGTCTCTGCGCCACGTGGTCCACACGGGCGGTGCCGGAGCGCTCGTCAGCAGCACGCCCTTCCTCAATCCGCGAACGACCATCTCGGCGGTGTCGGCCGGCGCCGCCCTGGCCGCCTATTCGTTCTTAGGTTTCGACGCGATCACCACGCTGACCGAGGAGACCATTGAGCCGAAAACAACGATCCCGCGGGCCATCATGCTGGTCCTGCTGATCGGTGGCGGCATCTTCCTCGTCGTCACCTACTCGACCCAGCTCGTGCGTCCGGGCGGGCCGTCCGCCGACGCGAATTCAGCTGCCTTCACGATCGCCAAGACCATCGGCGGGGACCTGTTCTCGTCCCTGTTCCTCGCCGGCCTCGTCGTCACCCAGTTTGCCTCCGGCCTGGCCGCCCAAACCAGCGTGGCGCGCCTGCTTTACGCCATGGGCCGCGACTCCGTCTTCCCCAAGCGGATCTTCGGCTACCTCCACCCCAGGTTCCATACGCCGGCGATCAACGTGCTGCTGGCCGGGGTGGTCGGGCTCATCGCCCTCAAGCTGAGCGTGGCCACCTCGACCTCCTTCATCAACTTCGGCGCCTTCACCGCGTTCACGTGCGTGAATCTCTGCGTGATCGCCATGTTCATCCGCCAGCAGCGCGAGCACGGCCCATCGCAGCGGGTCGTGCCCCATGTCGTCTTCCCGGCGATCGGCGCCGTAGTCGACGTTTACCTTCTCCTGCACCTCGACGGCAAGGCCAAGCTGCTCGGGGTCACGTGGCTCACCTGCGGCGCGCTCTACCTGACCTACCTGACCCGAGGGTTCCGGCGCCCGCCACCAGAAATCGAGAACGTCGAGGACTGACCCGACCAGGACGCCTACCTGCCCAACCGCGTTCAAAGCGTTGCGGCTCCTGGCTACGTGCTACCCCTCGAAGGAGCCCGCCCTGGTGAAGCGATCGGACCCCTGGTCGAGGCCTTCATGCTCGTGCAGCCGACCGCTCATTGGCCACCAGCGCCAGCGCGGCGCTCGGTCACGGTGGGACGATCCGCGCCGAGGTGCAGCTGGATGCTGCCGGTGTTTGGCCGGTGCAGCGAATGCTGCCATGTGCGCTGCGGCCAGTGGTAGCGCACTATGCCGTCGGCCGGACGGTACTCGGCGGTGTACAACGTCCCGAACCCGCGGTCCCAGTGGGTCGCGTAGAGGGGATCCCGCAGGCAGGCCGCGACGACGTCGGCCACGTCGGCGGAGTTGGCGAGCAGCGCTTCGAGCTGTTGCTCCCGTTCTACGCTGCGGACAGCCGCGACGTAGGGCGCCCACTCCACCTTGCCCTGGTGGTTTGTGGTCACGGCCCGGTCAGTCACCCGTGCCGGGCGGTCCGGAGCGACATAGACGGTGGCGAACCGGCCGGCCCGGTCCAGCGCGGTGATGTTGTATGACATGTGCACGGGAATCCGGCTGAGCACCTGGACGGCCTCGTCAACCGTCTGGCATACCTCGAGTACGTAGCGCACGACGATGGGGATACCGAACCCCTCGCCGACTTCACGCCGGCCGCCGAAGGTCAGCGAGACAGCCAGCCCCGCATCGTTGACGCCGTCGAGCAGCCCCCAGAGGCAGTCGGCCATGCCAAGCACGCGGCGTCCGGTGTAGGCCGTCCGGGACACGACACCGTCGAACAGCCGGTGGTCCCAGTCGTAGTTGCGCACCAGGGCCGGGCCGCCCCCGAGCACCACGGCCTGCGAGCACCCGGTCAGAAAGGGCGGGGGATTCCACAACGACAACGCTGGCCCGGCGTCGGGGTCTCCCGGAAGCATCCCGGCAAGCTGCTCCCAGGTTTCGACGAGCTCGGGCATGTGCTCCTCGAGCCGCGCCCTCGCCTCGGCCGTGGTGGGGCGGGCACGGACTCCCCCTTGTGACCACCACCGGTGGAAGGCCGGCCAGATCCCGGCGAGCTGCTCCCGCATGCGGGGGCCGGGGAAGTCCTCCTGATAGGAAGACAGTGTCAGCGCGGTAGACCCGGCGGTCGGCGTTTCCCACGGCACCTCGCCGGGCCCAGCGGCGGCCCAGTCAGTCGCGGCGAGTCGGCGTAGCCAGGAGCGCCAGTCCGACCAGTCGACCCCTTCTGTCCATCGCTCCCAGCCCCGCCAGTCAGAAGGGGCGGGGCGACGCGCCTCGTTGTCTGCGGAACTGCCTTCTGCCATGATGCGCATAACCCCTCTCAGCCAACCGGAGTCTGCCAGTACCCGCGGACGCCCGCGTCATGCGCGGTTCTGACATCCTGGTTAGTGAAACCAGGAGCCGCGCGATCCATGACCCCGAGTCCGAGACGCGGGACCGGCCGTCACATTCGCGCTGATGGCCCCCGGCGCGCGACGCTGGAGCTAGGCCGCGAATGGTCTCGTTCAGCTCGGGCAAAATCCGCCCGGCAGGTCGCGGAAAGTAACGCCCGCCGGTGCGACACGCTGACCTTGCTCACCGCACAGCCGGTCACCCCGCCGGCGAATCCCCGGGCGAACCCGTCACGTGTCGGCGAATACCCGCTGTATGAGGATTTCGTGCGGCTCGGAACCGAGTTCGGATGCCACTCCAATGGGAGTTAGGTCGTACCCGCAAACGCACTCACGAGCATCGGCCGATCCTATGACGTTAGTCACAACGCCATCCGGAAAGCGGTCATAGGTCTTTCATGGGCGCACGTACCACCTGGTCAACAACCTGTCCTTGCCTCCGGTAATTGTCCGCCTACTGTGGAAGCGAGGGGGACGTTGACAATGAGCCAAAACGGCAACGACAGCAGAAACACCGAACTGGCGCGCCTCAGGCACACATGGGGTACCCGGTATGAAATCGGCGAGGTGATGGGCATTTGGAGAGCGCAATGCCTCACGGACGCTTCCAAGATCCTCACCGCAGCCAGCCCAATGGAGTTGCGGGAAATGCTGCTCCGCGACTTCTCCCAGTAGCCATGGGCGCGCACATCGACCTGCAGGACCAGGTGCCCAGGAAACTTGCCTACCTGCGCGAGCATCCCGACACGGACATCATCGCGCCATGCCGCCATGAGCCGATGTGGGAGGCGACACTAGACCACGGGAACGTGGTTATCCAGGCCCTCCAGTTGAGCCTGCTGCTCGACCAGCTGGAAAAGCTCGGCTAGCTACCGAGATGGATCGGTCTGCCAGCGGCAGCGGCGGGCCCTCGCCACCTCGTCGGGGACTTCGAGCGTTCGGCGGGATTTCTGGATCTTGGTGTTGCCGCCGGCGCGATGGCGAACCGCTGCGGTGGCGGTGCCTTTAAAGTACGGGCGCGCCGGGCAAACGGGCGGTGTGGCGGTTTCTGGTCGGATCCCCGCTGCGGGCGCGGGATGTTTCCAGGGAGCAGATCACCCGGGGTGAGGGGCTGTCGGCGCTGTCGCTGGATGCGCTGACATCGGTCGCCTACGGGCCGGAAGCGATCATCGTTGTGCTCGCCTACCGGCAAACTGGACGCCGAGTGGGCCCGCTGGAACCCGGGGGTACCCCTGCGGGTACTGGACACCCAATATGCCTCGATCGCTGGCCCCGTCGTCGCGTTCATCGACGAGCTCCGCCAGCACCACGACGAGCAGATCCTTATCGGCTACCTCCGCCCGCGCCGGGGCCCAGCGCCCGGATGCTGATCAGGATCAGCATCGTGGCCAGAGGCAGCTGCCCAAGGCGCTAAGCAGAGTCCAGCGCGGCAGCGGGACTACCCGCCGTGCTGCCACTGGCGCTACAGCAGGCCATAGCCCACTTCTGCGGAAGGTGGCTTAATCGATCTACCGGGAAATCCGGCCGGCCCGGCTAATATCCCGGCCATTACTTATCTTCTTTTCCCTGGTGGACGGGCAGCCGGGTCTGCAAGATTTACTATCCGGCTCAGCGGTATATTTTCCGGCCCGCAATTTCGATCATAGCAGGCCCGGTAAATTCTGCCACCCGGGCTATGGCCCCGGCAGAATCTTTAGCCCGGCATCCTTAATGCATTACTTTCAATTCAAAGAATACATTGCTAGCCTGGAAATTGCGGATGCCGGCTCAGGGCAGGCGCCGGATGTGGCGGCGCTGGCGGCCCGGTTGACCGGGTGCCGCGGAGGCCAGCCGCTGGCTGCCCCGCCAAGGAAGATCCCGATGAGGTACGCGTCAAACTCTGCGGGCTCGCATGACTGCGGAGGATGATGGGGATGCCCTGCACACTGTACGTGGCCTGGGATGAACGGCTGGCTGCCTATGATTTCGGCCCTGGCCATCCGATGGCGCCGGTCCGGGTCGACCTGACGATCGAACTGGCCCGCACGTTCGGCCTGTTCGCTGAGGCGGGGGTGTCCGTCGAGCGCGCGCCGCCCGCCACTGACGTGCAGCTGGAGCTGGTGCACATCGAAAGCTACATCGCGGCGGTGCGGCTGGCCGGCCGCCCGGACACGGCCTCTTCGATTCCGGGTTTCGGCCTCGGTACCGGGGATGATCCGGTCTTTCCCGGTATGCACGACGCGTCGGCGCTGGTGGCGGGCGCGACCCTGGCGGCAGCCCGCGCGGTCTGGACCGGCGCGGCACAGCACGGCGCTAGCATCGCTGGTGGCCTGCACCACGCGATGCGAGCCAGCGCCAGCGGCTTCTGCGTATATAACGACCCGGCGATCGCGATCGCCTGGCTGCTGGGGGCGGGTGCGGAACGGGTCGCCTACGTCGACATCGACGTGCACCACGGTGACGGGGTGCAGGCGGCGTTTTATGACGACCCGCGGGTGCTGACGATCAGCCTGCACGAGCATCCGGCGACGCTGTGGCCCGGCACCGGGCTGCCGGGCGAGACGGGCGGGCTGGGGGCAACGGGATCGGCGGTCAACGTGGCGCTGCCGGCCGGGACCACGGACGCCGGGTGGCTGCGTGCCTTCCATGCCGTTGTGCCGCCGCTGCTGCGGGCGTTCCGGCCGCAGATCCTGGTCAGCCAGCACGGCTGTGATACGCACCGGCTCGACCCACTGGCCGACCTGCAGTTGTCTATCGATGCGCAGCGCGCCGCGGGCGCCGCGATCCACTCCCTGGCCCACGAGGTCGCGGACGGCCGCTGGCTTCTTACCGGAGGAGGCGGCTACGAAGTGCTCCAGGTCGTGCCCATAACCTGGACACATCTGCTCGCCGAAGCCGCCGGCTATCCGATCGACCCCCAGGCGCGCACCCCGGACGCCTGGCGGAAGTACGCATCCCGCCGCACCGGCCGCCGGGCACCCGAACTGATGACTGACGGCGCCGAGGCACAGTACATCCGCTTCGAGTCCGGATACGACCCCTCAGACCGCATCGACCAGGCCATCATGGCCACCCGCACCGCCGTCTTCCCCGAGCACGGGCTGCTGCTGCTGCCCTGACCACCCCGGTGGCACGGCCAGATCTGGCCGAATCGAGACCAATGGCCTCAGCGATGTACAAGCCTTCGAGCGTGACGTACCCGGCCGTGGCAATGAGTAAGAGAAGACGAGAGGGTCCTGGGATCTTGGTGTGGCGGTCAGCCAGGCATGAGGGCAAACCAGGCGCGACCGTAGGTCCGTCTCTTGGCCGCCGCCCCGGCCGGAACGCGGAAGCGCCCCCGGGGCCTGATTCCCCGGGGGCGCCGATCCGGTCGCTTGCCGATCGTCCGGCCCGTTCAGTCCTTATCTTCCGCCCAGTTGATCGCGGCCCGCGTACTCGTCATCGTCCAGGCCGCCGCTCACGCCGGCTCGCCGGTGCGCTGATTGTCAGCCCATTCCCGGTACCGGCGCCGGGCGCCGGCCTGGTCCGCGCCGATCGCCGCGGCGATCTGGTCCCATGTCGCCCCGGCCGTGAGGGCGCCGTGCAGGTAGGCGGTGTCCCGGTAGTAGGCCGGGTTCGCCGCCCAGCTGTGATCGCACTCGGCGAGCATTTCGCCGAGCTTCAGCATCTCCAGGTAGTCCGCCGCGGTGATCAGCGGCTGGCCGCCCGGCAGGAACGGCCGGCCCAGTGCGTCCAGGTGCCGCAGGAACAACTGGCCGAACCGTAGCCGCTGCTCCGACAGGTCGTCCGGGCTGGCTGTCTGGTCCTCGTGGCCCATCATGACGTCCCCGCCCGCCCGGTGGGCCAGATCCCAGAACTCGCTCCCCAGGAAGCCGGTGATCAGGGGCGTGAGCAGGCTCGGTTGGGTCACCAGCTCGACGTGGCCGCCGTGGTAGACGTGCAGGGTCGCGTGCGGGATGCCCGCGGCCAGGATGCGGCCGTTGGCCACCGGGATGATCGGGTCGTCGTCGCCGGTCAGCACCAGGGTGCGCTGGCGGATGAGCGGCAGCAGCGGCAGCGTGGTGAACCCCAGCGCGGCGGTGTTCTGGTACAGGTAACCCATGCTGAGCGGGCTGATCCGCGCCTTGCGCAGGGCGCGCATCAGCGACTCCGGGTCGGTTTTCGCGCTTCCTCCCCACAGGTCGCCATAGCGGCGCAGGACGAGGTTCTTCACCAGCGGCAGCGGGTTGGGCGGCACCATCGTCTGCGGCCCGGGTGCGGTCGCCACCAGGACCAGCCGCCGGCACAGGCGCGGGTTGAGCAGCGCGAACTGCTGAGCCAGCCCGCCTCCCCAGGAGATCCCCAGCACGTCGACCTGCTGGTGGCCGAGATTATGCAGCATGTCGCGCAGCAGCAGGGCCAGGGTGGTGAAACGGTACGGCAGATTGGGCAGCTGGGAGCCGCCGACGCCGGGGGCATCGAAGCGGATCACCTCGATGGCCGGGTCGAGTGCATCCACGAACGGCCGCAGGGCCTCCAGCCGCATGCCGATGCCGTTGCACAGCAGCAGCGGAGGCCCCGTCCCGGTGCCCGGCCGGATCGCGACCCGCAGCGGCGTCCCGCCCACCTGCATGATCTCTTCGCGCACATAGTCATCCCTGACAGGCATGTCCATTCCTCCTCGGACACGTCGTGGCTACCGGCGTTTGTGACGGCAGTCACACGGTTACCGGGATCGTAACCGTGCTCGGGATAGTACGCAATAGGCGAAGTCCACTTAGCGCGACTGGCAGCAGCCCCCGCCTCGCTACTGCAGGCGAGGGCTTCCCACTATCGCCGCCAGCCAGCAGCGGGCCCGTGGGCCGCACGTTGCCCCTCAGCTGAGCACGCAGCCCCGGTTGCCCCCGAGGGCACCGCCGGCCGGGCACGGGCACGGGCGCGCGGATGGCTTGAGTGTCAGTTTCGCGATAGCAGGTCGCGGGCGATCAGGGTGGCGGCAGCGGGTGATCCCTTGACGAAACCGAAGAACGGCCCGAAGTCCTGTGTCGCTGAGAAACCGGTGATGTACAGGCCGGGCAGGCTGGTCTGAAAAGCGTCGTCCAGCACGGGGAAGCCATGGGCCACTTTGACTTTCCCGAGCACGCCCGCGAGGTAGGGAACCTTGGTGAGGTCGGCCCGGTAACCGGTAGCGAAGACGACGCGGTCGACGGTCAGCCGGGTTGCGTTGGACAACTGTACCCGCAGCTCACCATGGCTGGCCGGGGTGGCCTGGGCGACTTCGGTTCCGGGCCATCGGGTGATCTCCTCACAGTCCAGCCGGGGGGTTAGCCAGTGTTCCAGCGTTAGCCTGCCGACTTCCCAAAAACGCCTAGTGATCGCTTCTTGTTCGCTTTGGGGAAGGTTGCGCCAATACCCGCGCGTCCGGAGCGTCTGCTCGACGTGGGGGTCGACGAATTTCCAGCTCACCCGCTCGAAACGCGGGATGCCGTGGCGGTGGACGATGTCGATGCGCGCGGCGCCGTGCTCCCGGATCAGCGCGGCCCACTCGTATGCGCTTTGCCTGCCGCCGATGATCAGGACGCGTGCTCCGGCCAGGTCGTCAAAGCGCACCAGATCGCAGGTGTGAGCGGCCAGTCCTGGCGGCAGCGAGGACACCCAGCCGGGCACGTTGGTGTAGTGGCGGATCCCGGGCGCGGCCACCACCGCGTCCGCGCCGATGCGCTCGCCGCTTTCAAGCGTTACCTCGAACCGGCCATGTGCCTTGGCCACGGTGCCGGCGAGCTCTTCGCGGACCTCGATTTTCTTCGCCCGCTGGAACCAGTCGGCGTAGTCCAGGAAGACGCGGACCGGAAGGGGATCGGCCTCACCGGGCTGAATCCCCCGCTCCTCCAGGAACGCTGCCAGCGTGTGAACCGCGGCGCCATCGAGGTGCCAGTCCGGGCCCGACCGCAAGAACATTCCCGCGGGCATGTTCTGCCGCCAAAAACCCATCGGCCGGCCCAGCACGACAGTATCGATACCGTTCTGTTGTGCCAGCGCCGCGGCCGACAGCGCGTATGGCCCCGCGCCGATGACGAGCAGTTGCGTCTGCTCCATCAGCTAACCCGCGTCATCCCGGCCGCCCCCGGTCCCCCATGCAGGCACCCTACACTGGGCTTCCCGGAGAGAACACCCATGATGCTCACTCATGGTTCAGCGGTTGATCTGCCGCCAGCCGCCCGCGTCGGTGGCAAGTTTGGTGGCGCACCACACGCCGGTGCGGGCGCCGGTCCGAAGTGGATCAGTGGCTTCACTGGCCCGATTACTGAAACTCAGCAGAGATTGCCGTACGCGCTGGAGCCGGACCGCGCGCAGCATTTCTTTCTGGTCGGGCCGGACCGAGCCCCTCTTGGAACTGCCGCAGGTCAGCAGGCAGTCCGCAGCGAGCTGGTGGCATAGCGCAGCCCCGGCCGGGGTTCCCTCGACCAGCTGGCGCTCTTCTGAAGACCGGTTTCCCAATACGCCGTCATAGGCTTCCAGGTGATGACGCACCAGCGTGCCGTCGACGATGGTGACCCACCACCCGCCTCACTGATCAGTCTGAAGAACGCGCGCGGCTTGTCCCACGCCAGGCCACGTTCAGCCGCCAGTTCAGCAGGTTCCTGGCGGCCTCGGCAAGCTGGCCGAACGGTCCGGCGTGGGTGACCACCGGGTACTGGCCAGCAGGCAGCACACCTGCCAGGGTCACCGGGGCTGCCGCCCCGCGCCGCGCCGGTGGGACAGAGAGGATGTGGCAGATGACCGGCGCCTTGCATGTGGCCTGGGACGAGCGGCTGACCGACTATCACTTCGGGCCAGGCCATCCGCTAGCACCGGTGCGGCTGGAGCTGACGATGCGGCTCGCGCACGAGTTCGGGCTGTGGGACCAGCCCGGTGTGACCGTGGCCGCCCCGGCCCTGGCCACCGACGCAGACCTTGAGCTTGTGCATGAGGCCCGGTATATCGCGGCGGTGCGGACGGTGAGCCGCTGGGCCGAGGACTTTGGTGCCCGCGGCCTGGAGGCGACCCAGTTCCGCTACGCGCGGACGTTCGGGCTGGCCACCGGGGACAATCCGGTGTTCCCCGGCATGCATGAGGCGTCGGCGGTGGTGGCCGGGGCGACCCTGGCCGCGGCCCGCGCGGTCTGGTCGGGCGCGGCCGGGCACGGGGCCAGCATCGCGGGCGGGATGCATCACGCCATGGCCCATCACGCCAGCGGGTTCGGCGTCTACAACGACCCGGCGATCGCGATCGCCTGGCTGCTGGGACAAGGCGCCGAGCGGGTGGCCTACGTGGACATCGACGCGCACCACGGCGACGGGGTGCAGGCCGCGTTCTACGCCGACCCGCGGGTGCTGACGATCAGCCTGCACGAGCACCCGGCGGCCATGTTCCCGTTCACCGGCCTGCCCGCCGAGACCGGCGGGCCCGGCGCGCAGGGCTCAGCGGTCAATGTCGCGCTGCCCGCCGGGACCGGCGACGCCGGCTGGCTGCGCGCCTTCCACGCGATCGTCCCGCCGCTGCTGCGGCAGTTCCGGCCCCAGGTGCTGGTCAGCCAGCACGGGGCCGACACGCACCGGCTCGACCCGCTGGCCAACCTGGAGCTCAGCATCGACGGGCAGCGCGCCGCCCATGCCGCGATCCACGCCCTCGCCCACGACCTGGCCGGCGGACGCTGGCTGCTCACCGGCGGCGGCGGCTATGACCTGGTCCACGTCGTACCGCGGACCTGGACGCATCTGCTCGCCGAGGCCGCCGGCCAGCCCATCGGCCCGGCAACGCAGCACCCCCGCCCCGTGGCAGCAGTACGTCGCCCAGCGAACCGGCCTGACCGCACCCGGGCACATGACAGACGGGGAACCTGCGGAGTTCGAGCCGTTCGACTCCGGCCACGACCCAGGCCGGCCGATCGACCAGGCGATCATCGCCACCCGCAACGCAATCTTCCCCCTGCACGGGCTGACGCCGATGTGACCAGGCGGCCGGTCACGCTAGATGCGATTCTTGAGGAGCGATACCGACATCGAGCCGCGCACGCCGACATTGCGCAGGTATTCCAGGTGATAGGCCGACAAAGTGCGCAGCGCCGAACCGGACACGTCCAGCGGGCGTTGCGTGCCCGGCCGCAGCCGATGCTGAAAGCGAACGCCCCCGGTTACGATAATGCGGTGCCACAAGGACCTCGGCGGTGGGCGATTTCTCGGGCCGGCCTCGGGTTAGGGAGCGCGCGTGGATCAGCTCAGTCTCGGAGTGATATCGCGATCACGGAAGGAGAACGAGCGGCGGCTCCCCATCCATCCGCTGCACGTCGAGCGGATTGATGCCGACTTGCGGGAGCGTGTTTATCTCGAGCGCGGCTATGGCGAGCGGTTTGGCGTGCCCGATGAGCAGCTGGCATCGCGCGTGGCCGGGTTTCGCACCCGTGCGGAACTCCTCTCAGAATGCGATGTCATCCTGCTGCCCAAGCCGCAGCCCCAGGACCTCGCGCAGATGCGGGACGGGCAGGTCCTGTGGGGCTGGCCGCACTGTGTCCAGGACGAGGAGATCACCCAGCTGAGCATCGAGCGGCGGCTCACCCTGATCGCCTTTGAGGCGATGAACTACTGGGATGCCGCTGGCTCGTTCGGCTTGCACGTCTTTCACAAGAACAACGAACTGGCCGGTTACTGCTCGGTGCTGCATGCCCTGGAGCTCATCGGGACGACCGGTGAATATGGCCGCCGGCTCCGGGCGGCCGTCATCAGCTTCGGGGCCACCGGCCGGGGCGCGGTGACGGCCCTCAACGCGCACGGCGTGAACGACGTCGACGTTCTGACCCATCGTGACATCAACGCTGTCGCCTCCCCGATCCACTCGGCGCGCATGGTGCACTTCGAGCAGGACACCGGCGACCCCAGCCGCTGCCACGTGCTGCGCGGCACCGGCCGGATACCGATGGCGGCCTTCCTCGCAGAGCACGACATCGTGGTCAACTGCGTGCTGCAGGACACCGACGCACCGCTGATGTTCGTTCCCGCCAGCGACCTGGGCTCGTTCGCGCGCGGCAGCCTCATCGTGGACGTGTCCTGCGACGAGGGCATGGGCTTCGGCTGGGCGCGCCCCACAAGCCTCGCCGAGCCCCTCGTCATGGTCGGCGATAATGTCTGCTACTACGCCGTGGATCACAGCCCGTCGTACCTGTGGAACTCCGCTACCTGGGAGATAAGCGAAGCCCTGCTTCCGCTCCTGCGCCCGGTGCTCACCGGCCCTCAGGCGTGGGACGCGAACCAGACGATCCGGCGGGCCATCGAAATCCGCGACGGGATCATCCGCAATCCGCGCATCCTGTCTTTCCAGCACCGTTCACCGGATTATCCGCACCCACCGCGCCTGCAGAAACGCCAAGCAGGCCACGACTGGCCCTGACCGAAATTGCCGGGCGCAAGCCCCGTCGTTCAGGGCGGGGTTGGCCCGGAAGCTGGGCTAACCGGCGTGCGCGGCCTGAGCCGCGCTGGAGGAATCCCCGTCGTTCACGGCCGGGAGGACGTCAAGGTGTACTCAGCCCGTTTGCGGGAAGCCTCCGGTAGATGGGGGTGTGAGATGGCAGCCAGGCCAGCGTGGATCTCGGGCTGGACGGCCCAGCACGTGCGGCATGCCGCCGGAGTGCTTAAGCAGGGCGGGAATCCGGCCGCGCGCGTGTATGAGAGCATCGGGCCGGACTTCTTCCTGGCGGTGGCGCCGGGCTGGCTGAATCTGGGGCTATGGGAGGGGCCGGGCTCGGAGCGTGAGGCCGAACAGGCCTGCCGCCGGCTGGTCGCGACGCTCGCCTCAGCCCTGCCCACCGGCGGGGTGATCCTGGATGTGGGGAATGGGCTTGGCACCCAGGACCGCCTGATCGCCGAGACGTCCCGGCCGCGCCGGCTGGTGGCGGTGAACATCACCGAGTGGCAGCTGACGGCGGGCCGGGACCGGCTCAGGGATGCCGCGGCCGCGCCGGTGGCGGGCGACGCCGCCCGGCTGCCCATCGCCGGCCAGACCGTGGACGGGATCATCAGCGTGGAGGCAGCCTTCCACTTCCGCTCCCGGAAGGCGTTCTTCGCCGAGTGTTACCGGGTGCTGCGGCCCGGCGGCGTGCTGAGCATCTCCGACATCTCGGCTCAGCGATGGCCGGTCACTCCCGCCGAGCTGCTGGCCGGCCTGACGCAGTTGCGGGTGTTCGGGCTCCGGCGCACGATGGCCACCACGGCGGCGCAGATCGCCGCGGAGGCGCGCGCGGCGGGCCTGGCCGAGGTGCAGGTCCGGCGATGCGGCGACCGCGTCATCGCCCCCGCGCTGCGGCTCACGGCAGAGCGGCTCAAGAACACCACAGCCGCACCCGCCGGGCAGGCCGCCGCCGCTCGCCTGCTGTTGTGGCAGGTCAATCTCCTCTGGCAACGCCAGATCATCGATTATCTGCTGCTCCGCGCGATCCGCCCGTGACCAGCCCAGCCGCACGCGACCTCACGCACCTCGCCGGCATCCACGCCCTCTCCTCCTCGCCGAGTGCCGGTCCAAGACCGCGGCCAGGCCGAGCGCTGCGGGCGGGGTGGTCTTGTCGATCGTGGCCGTCCATTTGGCCATCCGCGGTCCTGCGCCGTCGTGGGGCCGGGAACGGAACTGGCGCACGGCGACCAGGAGTTACCGCGAGGCCTCCCGCGCGCCGGCTTGCGGCTATCACAAAATACGCTGACAGAGTACGCTGACCCACAACGATTGGTAGCGCGGGTTTGACGGGTAATGCCCTGATGCTGTATTTGACGGGTATTGCCCTGATACGACGTGGCCATCGGGGAGGGGAATGCCCGGGGAGGTGAACAGGACCGATCTGGCTATGCAGGAAGCAGTCAAGACGGCGACCTCCATGGCCGTGGATCCGTTCCCTGCGGACCAGTTCGGTGAAGGGTGTCCGGCCGCAGCCGATGCCGCTCCCTCCGCCGCCCACCGCGGTTGGCGCGTTAGCGGGCAGCGCCGGCTCCGCGCGTGGTTCAGCCGTCGGCGTGAGGAAGCCCCCCTAACTCGGCTAGCTCTGCCCGAGGGAGCGGTCATAGAGCCACCGATTGAGCTGCCTGCCGACGATCCGCTGGCCGACTACCTGATGCGCGTGGCGCGGGCTGTCGATGTCCGTGAACTCGGCTTCGAGTCGCCAGCGGTGAAGGCGCTCAAGGACGCCGGCGTTGTGCTGGTCGTCCCGTTGATCTCGGCTGGCACCCCGATCGGGATGCTCAGTTTGGGGCCACGGCGGTCAGAGCGGGACTACTCGACGGATGATCGCCGCTTGCTGAACTCGCTGGCCAGGTACGCGGCGCCTGCCATCCGCGTCGGCCAGCTGGTTCGCGAACAGCAGGCTGAGGCCCTGCGGCGCGAGCGGGTCGATCAGCAGCTGAAGGTGGCCCGGATCATTCAGCATCAGTTCCTGCCCACGGAGCAACCGGACCTGCCTGGCTGGCAGGTCACCGCCTTCTACCGGCCGGCTCTGATGGTGGGCGGAGACATTTACGATTTCATTCCGCTATCCGGTGGGCGGGTCATGGTGGTGATCGGCGACGTCACTGACAAGGGCGTCCCCGCGGCGCTGGTAATGGCCAGCACGCATGCACTGCTGCGCGCCGCGGCGCCGCGGCTGGTCAGCCCGGCGGCCGTCCTGGAAAACGTCAACGACCTGCTGTGCCAGGACACTCCGGCGCACATGTTCGTCACCTGCCTGGCCCTCGTCCTCGACGCCAGCGGCCAGGTCACGTTCGCCAATGCCGGGCACGACGTGCCCTATGTGCGCACCGCCGGCGGCGTGGCCGAACTGCGCGCCAAAGGCATGCCGCTCGGGCTCATGCCCGGCATGACCTACGAGGAAAAGAGCTTCACCTTCCGGCCCGGCGACTGTGCTCTGCTGCACAGCGATGGGCTGTCCGAGGCCCACGCCGCCGATCGTGAGATGTTCGGCTTCGGCCGCGTCGCCGCGCTCGTCGGCCAGGGCGCCTCGGGGCAGGCTCTGATCGACCTGTGCCTGGCCGAGCTCGATGCGTTCACCGGCCCCGGTCATGAGCAGGAAGACGACATCACCCTGCTCTCGCTCGAGCGGACCGCTACTGCCGTGCATTCTGGCGGTGCAGGATGAATTCGGCCGCGCATCCCGCGCCGCGGCGGCTGGCCTCATTCGCACTGGCGAGTGTGCCGGGGAATGAACGGATCGCGCTGGCCCAGGTCGCCGACAGCGTGGCGCCGCTGAACCTGCCGCCCGACCGGCTGAACAGGCTGAAGACCGCGGTCGCCGAGGCGACGCTGAACGCCATCGAGCATGGCAATGGCGGCCGCCCGGACCTGACCGTCGGCATTGAGGTCTTCCAGTCGGGCGCCGAGGTCGTCGTCACGATCGCCGACCGCGGCGGCCGCGACGACGCGGGCTGGTCTGAAGGCCGCGCCGAAGTGCCCGATCTTGCCCGCAAACTCGTGGGCGAGCAGGGCCCGCGAGGCTGGGGGCTGTTCCTCATCCGGCACATGGTCGACGCCATGGAAGTAACAACCGAGGGGGCGCACCGTACCGTCCGGCTCACGATCCAAACCGGTTCTCCCGCAAGGCAGGGACCAGTCAGTGACGCCCGCGAGACAGGGGCCAGTCCGTGACGCCCGCGCGCCGGGGGACGCGGCAGCACACTGCCCGCCCATGAACCGGCTGCCTGCGCAGGCGGGCTTTACCGCCCAGGCACCCCCATCCCGGGAAAGCTTAAGACACCTCCAGGGGGAGGATCAGATGGATGAGTCAGCGACAAGGATGGACATCCGCAAGGCCGACCGCCTTACGGCGGTCATCGACATCAGGGGCGATGTCACGGCCGCATCCGAGGCCATCCTCATGTCGGCCTACGAGGATGCCGCCCGGCAGGGCGCCCGGCGGCTTGTGCTCAATTTCAGCGGTCTTGAGTACATGAACAGCGGGGGCATCGGCATGCTCGTGACCCTTCTGGTCCGCGCCAACCGGCAAAACCAGCAGCTTGCTGCGTTCGGCCTGAGCCATCACTACCGGGAGATCTTCGAACTGACCAGGCTGGACGAGGCGATCACCATCTACGACAACGAGCAGTCGGCACTGGCCGGCACAGCGAGGCAAGGGGAGGCGTCATGACGGAGCGCCCTGGATCTGACGGCATCCCCCCGGCCGGGCAGGCCGAACGGGATCCGCCGGCCGGGCGCCGTATGGCGGCGGGGGACGCGAACGCGCCGCTGACAGCGCCGCTGCCGCGCGACGCCGGAAGCTGGGCAGCGAAAGTCGACCGGCTGACGGTGGCCGATGGTGGCTCTCGCGGATCAAACGTGGCCGCCGGCGCCTCACCGGCCCGGTCCAGGGCTTCGGGAAGATGTGGAAAAAGACGTATTGGATCGAGGTGAGCCCGAATATCTCAGCACGGACCGTGATCGCCGAGTGGAAGGAGCACTTCGGCGAGTTCTGGCCGGAGGGGAATCGGTTCAAAGGTCCGCTGACGAGCCTCAGCCCGGGTGACGTGGCCCTGCTCGACGTGAGCGTCGGCGGCGGCGTAAGGCTGTCCACCGGGGTGTTCGTGCTCTATGCGGACGATGAGTCGTTCACCTTGATGACTCCGGAGGGCCACATGTTCGCGGGCTGGATCACGTTCTCGGCTGAGCGCGCCGACTATGCCAATGACCCGGACGCCTCGCCGCATGCGGCCACTATCGCTCAGGCCCAGTTGCTAATGCGGTCCAACGACCCGCTCTACGAGCTGGCCATGAGCCTCGGCGGCCATCGGAAGGAAGATCAGTTCTGGATCAAGACGATGACTGCGCTGGCGACGTACCTTGGGGCCCTCCCCACCACCGTTCATTCGCGCACTGTCTGCATTGACCGCAAACGGCAGTGGGGCAACGCCCGTCACGTGTGGCACAACTCCATGGTGCGCAGCATGCCGCATTCCATCGCCGCAGCGTTCGGCCAGCGCCGCCCGAGCGGGAAATAGGCTCACGTTGACCACCGCGATCACGGGCCGCCGACCGTCGGCCGCCGCACTGGCCGGCGGCGCCATGCTCCTGCTCGCCGCGGCGCTCGTGGCGCTGTCCTTCCTCGCCCGGCAGCCCGGATATCCGCTGCAGCCAGTCATGATCGCGATACCTACTGCGGCGGTCGGCGTACTGGTCGCCCGGCATCAGCCGCGTAACCCGAACGGATGGCTCCTGCTCGGCATCGCCGCCGCCTTGCTCCTGAGCACTGCGGCCGGAGCCTACTCGCTGCTCGTCTACCACCTCGGCCGGGATCTCCCCCTTGGCCCGGTCGGACTTGTGCTGTATCAGCTGTGGTCACCGGCTCTCGCGCTGTTCTCGCTGGTGATCTTGCTCTTCCCCGATGGCCACCTGCCCTCGCCGCAGTGGCGATGGGCGGTGTGGGCCTACGGCCTGCTCTGCGGTGGTTATCTCGCCCTGCTGATCGCCGTAGCGGTCGACGCCATCAGCGGGCACCGGATCCGCATCGATGGTTACGGCGGCTTGACCGTTGTCGACTACCCTGCGGGCCGGTTCGCGGTGGCTCAGAGCATTATCCTCGTTCTGACTGTCGTGCTGGGGGCCGGTTTCGCGGTCCGCCAACTGCTCAGCTGGCGGCGGTCATCCGGCCTTCGGCGCCAGCAGCTGAAGTGGCTGATGTTCGGAGCCGCTATCTGTGTCATCTGCGCTGGCCTGAGTGTCCCGGGCTATAGCGTGTCCTCCGGGATCTGGGCTTGGCTGAACAACTTTCTCAGCATCGGTTTCGTCGCGCTGCCGATCAGCATCGGGGTGGCAATCCTGAGATACCGGCTGTATGAGATTGACCGGCTGATCTCCAGGACGGTGGCATACACGATCGTTACCGGACTGCTGATTGGCGTGTACGCCGCGGTGGTCACCATGGCACACGCCGTGGTGTCGTTCAGGTCGCCGCTGGCCGTCGCCGTGGCGACGCTGGCCGCTGTCGCACTGTTCAATCCGCTGCGGCACCGCGTCCAGCGAGTGGTGGATAGGCGCTTCAACCGCGCCCACTATGACGCCGAGGCGACAATAGCGGCATTCGCGGCCCGTATGCGGGACGCCGCCGACCTCGATCAGGTCCACCGCGAGCTGCTCACAGTCGCCTACCAGGTGCTGGAACCCGCGCGCATCTCGGTATGGGTGCGCGAGAGCCGGAACTGACAATTCAGGGAACGTTCACGGGCTGAGCCATTCAACCCAGCCGCCGGACGGATGGGCGCGGGCGAGAAGGCGCCCACGGTCGGTGGTTCCGTGGAAGGTGCGGGCTCCCAGTACGGCAAAGACGCCGCCCTGCTGATAGTCGCGGACGAGTGATGGAGGAAGGGTGAGGCCTTGCACGCTGTCGCTGCCCGACGGCCCGAGTGGGACCAGTGGATCAAGTGACAGCCATGTCACCGGGCGGCCCCGTCCGGCCTCGGCGAGGACGTCGGCCATCTGAGCCCGGCGCCGCTCCGCGAGGAACACAGCCATATAAGCATCGACCACGATGAGGCGCTGTCCCCCAGGGATGCTGCCGAGCATCCCGGGAAGCTCGTCAATGACATCGCCTGCGACGATCCTCACCGGGTGCCGCCGGGCAACGTCAATGGCAGTGGCGAGCCGGGACAAGGCGGACGCCTCGGGGGGCGCGCAGGCCTCCAGCCACGCCCGGGCTTGCTGATCCTCGAGGTCGACAGGATTGAGATCGACGCCGAATCGGCCGGCGATGTGCGGCAGCCTGGCCGGCGGCGGCATGTACGCGCCGCGTACGTCGCACGTGAGACTCAGGCGGGCAGCTGCCGGGCCGTACGTGCCACCCCCGATCCGGTAACGATAGTGGTCCAGCTGCAGCCCGAGTCCGGCCCCGGTGCCGAGGTCAACCAGGACGATCGGGTCGGGAGATTCGCCGCTGGTCGCCGCGATACCGAGGGCGATCTGGGTACACCTGGCCACTTCGTTCATCTGGTACCGGTGGCTGCGGCAGACATCGACGATCTCCTCGAGGTGTGCCGCGCAGAACGCCCTGAACGCGGGGAAGAACCCCTCGTCGAAGGGTGGCTGGGGCGCGGCGGGTTCGGGGATGTAGCCGGCGAGCGGGACTGGCCGGTCGCGTCGCACCATGAAGGTAACGGCCGCGCTCGCCAGTAGCGCGGGCAGGCGATCAGGCGGGAGTTCGGCGAGATGCTCCAGAAGCTCGTCACATGCCGCGATCGCCTCGAACAGAGCGGCCGTTAGGCGCCATGATTGAGGGGCGCCGGGCGGTGACCAGCCTCCGGCCACCTCCAGCGCCTGAGCGCGTATTTCATCCGCCGCAGACAAGCCTGTCCCCACCGGGCCGGCGAGCTGGATGCGGCCCAGGAGGATCCAGGCCGCACAATGATCGGCGCGCCCACACCACCTCCCTAGAGTACGCCGGCCTCAGAAGGGTGATCCAGACCGACTGCAGAGACGTTCCGCTCGCTCTTTGGCCGCTGACCGGGAGATGCCCAGCTTGTCGGCGATAACGGAGACGGGGAGCGGTGTGGGGAGGTAACGGAGGACCTGGGCCTCGGCGAGGGTGATCGACGCGGCCCTGACTCGTTCCTCGGCTTTGCCGGTCGCCTCGGCGGCCACCTCGTCGTTAGCGGCGATAGCGGACGTCTCCCCAGAGCCCGCGGCAGACCGCTCAGGCTACGCTGACGGGCGTGGACGCTTGGTCCGCGGTCGAGGGACAACCGGTCGTGAAGCCGGACAGCCTTACAGTGAGGATTGACTGAGGAGGCAGGCCGTGAAGGGCCACGGACTGGGGGCCATGTGGATAGCGACGGCTGGCCGACGCTGAGGCGGCCGGCCATATCCCGCCGCGCGCTCCTCGCGGCCGGCGGGACGATACTGCTGGCCGAATGCGTCGCCTGCCAGGCCTCGGATGCGCCGTCGGGGACGCCGCGCCGGCCGAACGTAGCGCCCGGGGCGGACGCGGCAGCCAGGCCTAGGGCGTCGGCTATGCGCAGCAGTTCAACCGGATCGGACATGCCTGCCCGCGCGGCCGGCCAGCCGAGCGCGGGGAGCACCGCCACGCCGCACCCTGGCAGGAACGGGGCGACTGGCGGAGCGCCCACTGCCGTGCGCGGGAGCGCGTACGACTGGCCCCTTTACTACATCGACAACGGCCCGATGGCGATAGCGCTCACCATCGACGACGGCCCCAGCGCCGTCTACACGCCGCAGGTCCTCCGCTTGCTGCACAAGTACGGGGTGACCGCCACATTCTGCATGGTCGGCGCCCGCGTCATCGCCCACCCGGGCGTCGCCCGCGAGGTGGCTGACGCTGGCCACGCCATTGTCAATCACACCTGGACGCACGCCAGGCTCTCCGCGCTGGCGCCGGCCGCGGTACAGGACCAGATGAGCCGAGCCAGCGACGCCATCCACAATGTGACCGGAACGCGTCCCGGCATGTTCCGCGCACCGTACGGCGCATGGTCGCCGACCGTCCTGAAGCTATGCGAGCAGATGCAGCTGGCGCCGCTGGACTGGTCGGTAGACCCGCAAGACTGGGCCAATCCAGGCGTCAGCGCCATCGTCACGACCATCATGCGTAACACCCGATCCGGTTCAATCATCCTGGAGCACGATGGCGGCCGAAATCGCTCCGAGACCGTCGCGGCACTCAATATTGTGCTGCCAAGGCTCCTCGCGGCCGGCTTCCGCTTCCGCGCCGCGTGATTGCCGCGCCGGTAGGCGGTCCGGTGACGAGTTGGTGACGGCCGGGTAACCCGGGCAGGGGCAATATTGGCCCATGCGTCCGGGCGTCGTGGTTGGGGTGCACGCCCACGCTGAGCCGGCGCGCCTGGTCGAGACGGTGCGGTCGGTGCAGGCCGGTGGCGGGGAGGCCGCTGAGATTGTGCTGCTGCCCGACGGCCCTGATGCGGCGCTGTCGGCGGCGCTGACGGCCGAGCCGGCGCTGGCCACTCTGCCGCAGTGGGGGACTGCGGAGCCGCTGGGGCCGCCCGCGTGTTTCAACCGGCTGGCTTCGCGCACCGACGCGGCGGTGGTGGTCCTGGTCGAAAGCGGCACGGTGCTGGGACCCGGATGCCTGCGGTTGCTGGTGGAGGCGCTCGCCCGCCCGGGGCGGGGCCTGGCCGGTCCCTCCACCAACCGCTCGTGGAACGAGCAGGGTGTGTTCAGCGGCGCCCGCGCACCGGACGTGGCCCGGACGGCCGCGCTGGCGCGCCGGCGCTTCGGTCCGGCGGTGCGTTCGCTGGAGCCACTGCACAGCCTCGCGGATTTCTGCCTGGCCGTCGGGCGCCCGGTCATCGAGGCCATCGGCGGGGCCGATGAGGAGTACGGCCTGGGGCCCTGCTGGGAGATGGACTACAACATCCGAGCCGCCCGCGCGGGCTTCCAGGGAGCCTGGGTGGGCGCCGCCTACGCCTACCGCCACCCGTTTACCGAACGGCGCCGCGCGGCCGACGCAGACCAGATGGGCCGTGCCCGCCGCCTGTACCAGGATCGTTTCTGCGGCCTGCGGCTGAACCGGCAGCGGGCAGACTATGAGGACCACTGCCGGGGCGAGGCCTGCGAGCACTTCGCGCCCGCGCCCCTGCTCACTCTGCGCCGACCGCTCGTTACGCCCGCGCCGGCCTCGCCGGGCCCGGGGGGCCCGGCGGCCAAGGCCGCGGCCGGGCCCCCGCTCCCGCTGGTCACCGCGATCATGCCGACCCGGGAGCGGCCGGAGTTCGCGCTGCAGGCGGTGCGCTACTTTCTCGCTCAGGATTATCCGAACAAGGAACTGGTCGTGCTGGAGGACGGCACGCCCACACTGGCCGGGCGCCTGCCCGACGATCCCCGCATCCGCTACGTCGCCACCGGAGTGGCGCGGCGGAGCATCGGGGCCATGCGCAACGAAGCGTGCCGGCTGGCCCACGGTGACATCGTGGCCCACTGGGACGACGACGACTGGTACGGACCCGAGCGGCTCACCCGCCAGGTGGCGGCCATCCGGGCGGGTGAGGCCGACATCACCGCGCTGCGCGGCAGCCTCATGCTCGACCTGGCGGCCTGGCGGTTCTGGCGCTGCCGGCCCGACCTGCACCGCCGGCTCTTCGTGCGTGACGTGCACGGGGGGACCCTCGTCTACCGGCACCGGGTCTGGGAGGACAAGGCGCACTTCCCCGACCGTTCCCTGGCCGAGGACGCCGTCTTCCTCGACCAGGCCGTGCGCCGGGGCGCCCGGCTCCGGGCGGTCGAGGCCGAGGGCATCTTCGTCTACCTCCGCCACGGCGCCAACGCCTGGCAGTTCGCCTGCGGCGTGACGGGGGATGCCGCCGGCTGGGAGTCCGCGCCCGAGCCGGACCTGCCGCCCGACGTGCGCGCCTTCTACGCCGCCCGCTCCGGGAACGCCCCGCGGCGCGGCGCCGCCCCGCTCGCCAGCTGCGTCATGCCCACCTTCGACCGGCGCGCGTTCGTGCCCCAGGCGGTCCGCTACTTCCTGCGGCAGGACTATCCGGCCAAGGAGCTGATCATCATCGACGACGGGCCGGAGCCGGTCAGCGATCTCCTGCCGGCTGACCCCCGCATCGTCTACCACCGGCTCGAGTCCCGCACGGTTCTCGGGGCGAAGCGCAACCTGGCCTGCGACCTGGCCCGCGGCCCGGTCATCGTGCACTGGGACGATGATGACTGGGCCTCCCGGCAGCGGGTGAGCGTGCAGGTAGCCGCCCTCACCGAGGGCGACGCCGACATCTGCGGGGTCGCGAGCCTGCTGTACTACGACCCCGCCCGCTCGGCGACGTGGCGGTTCACCTGGCCCGACGGGCCGCGCCGGTGGGCCGCCGGGCCCAGCTTGTGCTTCGCCAAGGAACTGTGGGCCCGCTCCCCATTCGCCGACGTGGCGATTGGGGAGGACACCCGCTTCGTCTTCAGCCCCGCCGTCCGCCGCGTCGCCGACGTCCACGCGTCCGCCTGCATCGTCGGGATCATCCACGGCCGGAACACCGCCCCCAAATCCGTCCGGGGCCCGCACTGGACCCCCCGGCCCGTCCGCGAGGTCGCCGACCTCCTCGGCGACGACCTGGCCTTCTACCGCGGCCTCGCGGAGCCGGCCCCGCGCCCTCGCCCTCCTGCGCCGGATCTTCGTCCCCGTCCATGAGACCTATGGACGAAATGATCCGGTTCCTCGCACGTCGCGGGCAGGTGGCCGTGGAAGGGTCGTCATCGGCGGAACAGCAGGACTACCTGCGGTCGCTGGCCAGGCAGTCGGGAGCCCGCCTGGTCGGCGAGATCGGGTTCAATGCCGGGTTTTCCAGCCTGGCTTTTCTGAGTGCCAGTCCGCAGGTGCGGGTCGTTTCCTTCGACATCGGCCGCCACGAGGTGGTACGTCACGCCAAGACGTTCGTGGACGAGCATTACCGGGGCCGGCATGAACTCGTCATCGGGGATTCGGCATGGACGGTTCCCCGGTATGGGACGGAGCATCCTTCGGCGGCGTTTGACCTCGTGTTCATTGATGGCGGGCACGACTGCCAGACGGTAAGAGCCGACATCGCCAACCTGAAACTGCTCAGCCATCCGGGAACGAGCGTCGTCATCGACGACCTCACGCCGTGGCTGGCGTGGGGTGAAGGACCGGCCAGGGCCTGGGGTGAAGCAATCCGGCACGGCACGATTGCCCAGGTTGAGCTGTTCAAGGACGGGCAGCCGGTGCGCGCCATAGAGCCTCCCGGAGAAAGAATCTGGGCGCTCGGGCGTTATCATTACGAATGACAGCCCGCAAGGTCCCCGTGGTAGCCGGGTAAACCGGTGAGCCGTCGAGGTTAGTCCTCCAGGCGATCGGGAAGGTTCACTTCCCATTGATGATTGCCCCCGCTGCCCCGGCGGTCACCGCCACAGGGTTTCCCGCGCCTCCGCCGCCGATGACCACATGATTGCCTTCCATCTCCTCCCTGAGCGGCGTGGCCAGGGGCTGGCCGGGGCCGCGCAGTCCGGCCTCCCGCCCGCGCATCAGACCAGCCGGGGCGACCCGCTGAACGCGTCCTGACCCGCCGTGTCCCGCCTTGACCGGCCGCTACCAGGGTATTGACGCGGCGCTCACGCTGCCGTGACGCCTGGGTCACAGCCCTGCTCCTACGGTAGAGCCGCGCCATCTACCCGGGCGCCGGGCAACAAGGATCCGTACGAGGAGGGGCAGATGACGGTTACGACGTCGTATCCCGGGGTCTATATTCAGGAGCTCCCGAGCCTCGTCCATACGATCACGCCCGCGCCGACGTCTATCGCCGTATTCGTCGGCTACACCCACCCATTCCTCACCACGAGCTTCCGGACGAACCCCAGTGACCCGACTCCGGCGACCCAGCTGTTCAGCTTCGCCGACTACCAGAGGAATTTCGGCGGCTTCTTCTCCAGCCCGTGGCTGCCGGACTACGTCGGCCAGGCGGTCTACCAGTTCTTCCTGAACGGGGGGCCGACCTGCTACGTGGTGGGCCTGCCGGCGCAGGACTACCTCACCGGGGGGCAGCCCGTCGAGGTCGAGGCGGCGAGCGTCAACGTCCCGTTCGGCGCCGACAGCGTCACCTTCACCGCGCGGCAGCTGGTGGGGACTGCGGCGGCGGGCATCCCGATGCAGGTGACGTTCTCCAATGTGAAGAATTCCGTCGCTGACGCGCCGAGCCCGACTCCGAGCGACCCCGGCGACATGGCCGACATCGTCATCTCCTACGGGACGACGGTCGAGACGTACCGCAGGGTCCAGCTCGCGAATCTCGCGCCTACGTCGCCTCCGCAACCGCCCTCGCCGCTCCAGAACTCGAACCTCGTCACCGTTTCGCTGCCGGGCCCGGCCCCCGTGACATACCCGGCCGCGAGCACGTACACGCTCGCGTACAAGACGCCGCCGGCCGAGGGTTGGACGGTCATCAACCCGGTCCAATTCGGGCCGGTGTTCGCGGACTACGCCTCGCTCGACAAGGTGCCCATCTTCAACCTGCTGGCGACGCCTGGGGTCACTGACATTAGCGTGACCTCGGAAGCCGTTGCGTACTGCGAGCGCAAGCGGGCCTTCTACATCATGGACACCCCGTCGCCGTCGTCGCTGACTCCGCCTCTGACGACGCCGCCACAGCCGGATCCGACCTGGAACGTCAACAACCTTGTGGGGGACACAGCGATCCTGTCGGAGTTCCCGGTCAGCACCAACGCGGCGCTCTATTACCCGTGGCTCGTAACGGCCGACCCGGTGACGGGGGCTCCATCCACGGCCCCGCCGAGCGGGTTCGTGGCCGGGATGTACGGCCAGGAGGACAACGCGCGCGGGGTCTGGAAGTCCCCGGCCGGCATCGAGACGGCCCTCCTCGGCACGACAGGCGTCGATCCGAACGGGGTCATGAACGATCCCCAGCAAGGGGTCCTCAACGAGCACGCCCTCGACTGCCTCAGGCAGTTCCCGGGCATCGGCACCGTGATATTCGGCGCGCGGACGACGGCCGGCGCCGACGCCAACACCGCCCAGCAGCAGTGGAAATACGTCGCGGTGCGGCGGATGGCGCTGTTCATCGAGCAGACCCTCTACGCCAACCTCACCTGGGCCGTTTTCGAGGGGAACGCCACACCGCTGTGGAACGCCCTCACCCAGGAGGTCACGGCGTTCATGCTCGGCCTGTTCCGCCAGAACGCCTTTGCCGGGGACACGCCGAGCCAGGCGTTCCTGGTGCAGTGCGACGCGACGACGACCACCGCGACGGACGTGGCGAACGGCAGAGTCAACATCCTGGTCGGCTTCGCCCCGCTCGTCCCGGCGGAGTTCGTCATCGTCCAGATCGCGCAGCTCGCGGGCCAGGCACAGAGCTAGGGGACCATCATGGGCAAGATCTTCCCTGCCAACCTGAACCGCTACGACCCGTACAAGGCGTACCGGTTCCTCGTCTACTTCGGCAAGAGCACGACACCCGTCGCCGCGGTGAGCAAGGTCGGAGCGATCAAGCGCTCGTCCGACGTGATCGATTACAGCGAGGGCGGCAACGCCATCATCCTGAAGGGGCTCGGGCGCACCAAGTACGAGCCGATCACGCTCGAGCGGGGGATCACCCAGGACACGGACTTCGCCACCTGGGCCAACTACGCCCAGGTCCTCGACCAGGGTGCCCCGAACACGTCGCTCGCGAACCTGCGCCAGGAGGTCAGCATCGTCCTGCTGGACGAGGAGGCCCTGCCGGTGCTGCGGTACCTGGTCCACCGCGCCTGGGTATCGGAGTTCCAGGCTCTCCCCGATCTCGACGCGGGCGGCAACACCATCGCGATCGAGACCATCAAGATGGAGAACGAGGGCTGGGAGCGGGATCTCACACTCGCCGAGCCGACGGAGAAGTGACCCTTGCTGCCCGTCAGTGGCATGGCGCTGGCCGTGCGCGAGCCAACCGGTGAGGACGAGCTCTTCGTGGTCGAGACCGCGGCGGCACCGCTGCCGGCGGTGCTCGGCCTGGCGCGTCGCGTCGCCAGTACCGCCACAGACGGCCCGCTCGACTGGAGCAGCCTCCCCGCGGCCGATCTCGACGCCGCCGCACTCGTGATCCGGCAATCCTGGATCGGCGACGCGATCCGCACGGACGCCAGATGCGCCGGGCCGGACTGCCAGGAACGGATCGACGTGAGCTTCGGCATCGGGGACTACATCTCCCACCATCGGCCGCGACAGCCACGCGGTGTCACCGATGCGCCCGGCGCGGGCTGGTTCTCACTGGCCGGGGTGGCCGTCCGCTTCCGGATCCCGACCGTCGCCGATCTCCTCGCGGCGGTGTCCGGTGACCGGCCGACGGAGATACTCTCCGGCCGGTGCGTCGACGCTGCCGAGATATCGTCGGCGCTCGCCCGGCGCCTGGACCGCGCGCTCTCCGCCCTCGCGCCGAGCCTCCACGACCTCCTCGGCGGGAACTGTCCCGCCTGCGGGCACGAGGTGACGATGCGTTTCGACCCGCTCGCCTACACGCTCGCCGAGCTGCGCAACGCCTTCTCCGGCATCCACCGGGAGACGCACGCGCTCGCCGCCGCCTACGGATGGCCGGAAGAAGTGATCCTCGCGCTCCCCCGGGCACGGCGCCAGCGGTACGCGGCGATGATCGCCGACGAGCGGCCGGCCGCATGAGGGCCCGGATCCCGTACCTGGCCCGGCTGGCCCGGCAGGCCGGAGGAACGGCCACGCTGCTGCCGCCTCGCCTGCCCTTCGCCGGCGATACCGACACGGCGGTGCTCTCGCCGGGCCGCGACGACTCCCCGCGGCGACGCGCCGGGGGGGCCGACGAAGGACGCCTCCCCCGCGCCCTCCCGCCCTCGGATGCGGCTGAAGAGTCGCCGGCGCAGCCGGGGGCCGCCTTCCCGCGCGGCGCCGGCGCACATGGGGCCGGCGCACATGGGGCCGGCGCACATGAGCTCGGCGCACATGAGCTCGGCGCACATGAGCTCGGCGCACATGAGCTCGGCGCACATGAGCTCGGCGCACATGAGCTCGGCGCACATGAGCTCGGCGCACATGAGCGCAGCGCACATGGGCCCGATACTCCCGGTGCCCCCGGTGCCCCCGGTACTCCTGGTGCCCCCGGCGGCTCCGCCGCACTGACACCCGGTACAGGCGTCCCAGCGCTCCCCGTCCCCGCCGCCGCCGCCGGACCGGCACCCCGCCCGGGCGTCCCAGCGCTCCCCGTCCCCGCCGCCGCCGCCGGACCGGCACCCCGCCCGGGCGTCCCAGCGCTCCCCATCCCCGCCGCCGCCGGACCGGCACCCCGCCCGGGCGTCCCAGCGCTCCCCGTCCCCGCCGCCGCCGCCGGACCGGCACCCCGCCCGGGCGTCCCTGCGCTCCCCGTCCCCGCCGCCGCCGCCGGACCGGCACCCCGCCCGGGCGTCCCTGCGCTCCCCGTCCCCGCCGCCGCCGCCGGACCGGCACCCCGCGCAAGCTTTCCGGCGCCGCCCGCCCCCGCCGCCGCGCGGGCCATGACCGCGGGTGTCCCGGCGACGCCCGGTGGCCTGAGCGTGCCCGGACCGCCGGATGCCGGGTCCCGCTCGTCGCCCGCCGCCCGCGCCGGGTCCCCCCGGGCCGCGGGTCCTGTCTCAGTGACTCCGGTGCGCGCGGACCCAGCCGCGCCACCGGTGACGCCGCCCTCCAGCAGCTCGCGACCTGCGGGCGACGCCGCGCGGGCACAGCCGCCGGGATCATGGACAAGCACGTTGCGGGGAACGCCCGTCGGTCTGCCCCAGGCGACCGAGTTGCTGCCGGTGACCGGCGAGACCGACCGCCGGGCCGGGGCCGCATCACGGCCCGGGGCCGCCGCCCCGGTCCCCGGCCCAGGACCGGCCGCCACCGCCGGCCCGCCCCATGGCCCGTCCCGGACCGAGACCGGCCTCCCGGCGACACCGCCCCCCGGGCCAGCCGCCACCGCCAGCTCACATCAGGGCCCGCGCAAGACCGAGGCGGCCATCACGGCGACGCCGGGCGGCCGGAACGCCGCCAATCAGGAGCGCTCCGGCGAGCCGATGGTGGTCCGCGATCTCCAGCCGCCTCCCGCCCCGGCTCCCCGTCCGATCGCGATGCCCGGCCCAGAGCCGGGCGAGCCGCACCAGAAGCCGCGCGCTTCCGGGCCGCCCCGCGTATCGATCGGCACGATCGAGGTCACCGTCCTCCCGCCGGCTCCGCCGGTTCCGCCTGCTCCCCCGGCTCCCGGGATCCGGCCTCCGGCGCAGGCGGCGCGCCGCTGGACGCGCCCTCCGTCCCTGTTCGCCGCGACTGCGGGTGCCGGCCGGCGGCGGGACGGGCTCCGCCGCTGGTACGGGACCGCGCAGGGCTGACGGCGGCACGCGATGACGCTCGACCTGTCGGCAGTGACCGACTCCCTGATCGGGCTGGTGAAGAGCCAGTGGACGACGGCGCCGATCTGGACCGAGGTCGGCGGGAGCCCGGCGGGCCCCACGTTCACGCCGAATTTCACGGGGCTGGCGCCGGACGCGGTGCGCCAGGAGCCAGGTCCGCAGCTGAGCATGTACCTCTACCACGTCGAGTCGGACAACGCCCGGGAGGCTCTGTTCTGGCAGCCGCAGATGGCCGGCGCCGCAACGGGCGAGCCGACGCGGTTCCTGCCGCTGGCGCTCGACCTGTACTACCTCCTGTCCGCGTATTCGGAGACGAGCTACACCGAGGAGCAGGAGGCGATGAGCGTGGCCCTGCGCATCTACCACGCCAGCCCGATCGTGCGCAGCGATCCGGGGGCCGCCGCGCCCTGGGAGCTGACCCTCACCGTGGAGCACCGCTCGTACGACGAGCTGAGCCGGCTGTGGCAGGCGACCACGACACCGCTGCGGATGTCCCTGGTGTACCGCGCCGCGGTCGTGTTCATCGACCCCGATCCGATGCCAGCGCCCGCGCCGGAGACCACGTCGTTCTCCGTGGACGCCAACCCCGTCCGGCCGCCAATCCCCGCGCCCGGCATTGGCGATTTTCCCGTCACCTTCGGTACGTTCCGCGAAGGCTCCTACGTGGGACCGACGGGTCAGGCGGTCCCGTTCGCGCAGTCGCCGGCGACCGTGGCGGCGGGCCAGACCGTCTGGCTCACGGGGTCGGATCTCGGCGCCCACGGCGTCTCGGACAGCGTGTACCTGCTCTCGCCAGCCGGCGGCGCCGAGGTAGACGTGACGGCGTGGGCGGTCGCCGCCGACTCGAGCGCTGCCAAGTTCGTGCTCCAGCTCCCGCAGGCCGCCGGAACGGCACCGGCCGGCGCCCCGGGCCCGGGCGTCTACCAGCTCCGCGCCGGAAGCGGCGCGCCGGGCTCGCCCGGCGCCACGCGGACCGGCTCGGTCCCCGTCAGCGTCGCCGCGTTGGTGGACCCCGCGGGAGGCCCGGTGCTGACTGGATCGGCCCCGTTCACGGTGCACGGAACGGGCTTCGTCCCGGGTACGACGGAGGTCCTCGTGGGCGCGGTGGCCCTGACCGATACGTCCGCGTCTGCCCCCGCGTCCCCGGGGCCGGGCGAGGTCAGCGTCGACGCGTCGGGCACGTCCTTCTCGTTCTCGCCGCCCGCCGGGGCCGCCGGTACGGTCGCGCCGGTGCGGGTCCGGGTGAACGGCATCGACTCGGACCCGGCCCTGTGGGTGACGCTGTGAACCCGGCTCTGGCGGTGAACTCAGCTGACGCGGTGAACTCGGCTCCGGCTCTGAACTCGGCTCCGGCTACGCCGCGGCTGGCCGGGCTGGGCGAACCCGGCGAGCGCGGTGCCCCGCCCGGCAGCGCGGCGGAGCCGCGATGGTTCACCGAGGTCCGGCTGCGCGCCACCCGCCGGGTGCTCTGGCTGCGGCACCTGTGGTCGCAGCGCCCCTACGAGGGCGAGCACCTGCTGGCGATCAGCCACAGCGAGGTCGACCGGGCCCTGTCGGCGCGAGCCGAGGCGTCCGGGGCGGAGCAGGCCTTCTACCGGTCAGATGAGCGCGCGGCCGCCGTGTCCGCCCAGCTCGCCGCGCTCGCCGAGCGGCCCGGTGATCCCCGTCTGGAGCACCTCGCCGGCACGCTCGGCCTCGCACCCGCGGACCGGGCCCTTTTCGTGCTCACGGCCGCGGCGGCCCTCGACCCGGCGATGGCCCGGGTGTTCGGGTTCCTGCTCGACGCCACCGAGGGCGCCGATCCGACCCCCGCGCTCGCCGCGACCCTGTTCGGGCTGACCGGTGAGCCGCCGCCGGGCCCGGATTCCGCGCTCGCGCGATGGCTGCTCGCGGAGCCGGTGATGACCGGCGGCGACGCCTTCGCCCGCTCGACCGGCTGGCGGGCCGATGCGGCGTTGCTGCGGGCGCTCGCCGGGCACGTCACGGCGGGCCGGAACGATGCCACCGGGCGGCGCGCCGTCCTTGCGGCGGCCGACTGGTCAGGCGGCACGATCGGCCGCATCGTCGAGCCGCCGCCCGGCCCCGTGCTGCATCCGGCGGCCCTTGAGGAGATCGTCGGCTTCGTGCAGGTGCTCGGCCGGGGCGGCGAAGCCGGGCTGCCCATCGAGATCGAGCTCGCCGGCGCGGCCGGGTCCGGCCGGACGGCCCTTGCCGCGCAGGCTGCGGCCCGGCTCGGATGCCAGCTCGTGGCCGTGGACGCGGCGGCGGTCGCGAGCCGCGCGGACGGCCTGGCCGCCGCGACCCGGGAGGCCCGCCGCGCGCGTCTGGACGGCTCGGTCCTCGCGTGGGAGCGCGCCGAGGCCCTGCCGGCGGAGCTGTGGAAAGCCATCCCGGCGGCGCCGCTGACGTTCCTGTCGGTCGAAAGCCCCGCGGCCGGGACGGCCGGCGCCGCCGGCCACCGCTCGATCCGGCGCTCGATCACCTGCGGGCCGATCCCCCGGCGCGAACGTCTGGCGCTATGGTCGTCGCTCGCCGCCACGCCGGCTCCCACGGCGGTCGCCGAGTGGGCGCTGCGGCCCGCCGAGATCTGCGTCGCCGCACATGTCGCGCACGCCGGCGACCACGAGGTTGATGAGGTCTGCCGGCGGCTCCTGATGGCGGGCGCCCCGGAGCTGCTGAGCCCCCTGCCGGTTCCGTTCGGCTGGGATGATCTCGTGCTCTCGCCGGTCACGGCCGCGCACCTGCGCGAGCTTGAGGCACAGGCCGCCGATCGCGGCCAGGTGCTCGACGACTGGGGTTTCTCCCGGCTCACCCCGCTCGGCCGCGGCACGACCGCGCTGTTCGCGGGCCCGAGCGGCACCGGCAAGACGATGGCCGCGCAGGTCCTCGCGCGCTCGCTCGGGCTCGCCCTCTACCGCGTCGACCTCGCCGGAGTCATGAGCAAGTACATCGGGGAGACCGAAAAGCATCTGCGCGAACTGTTCGAGGCGTGCGAGCGGGCACCCGTGCTGCTGCTGTTCGACGAGGCGGACGCCCTGTTCGGCAAGCGGACGCAGGTGAGCGACGCACACGACCGGTACGCGAACATCGAGATCGACTACGTGCTCCAGCGGATGGAGCAGTTCGACGGCGTCGCCGTCCTCGCGACAAACCGCAAGGGGGACCTCGACACCGCATTCGTCCGGCGCCTCCGCTTCATCATCGACTTCGCGCCGCCGAGCGCCAGCGAGCGCGAGCACTTGTGGCGGCTCGCCCTGGAGGGCGCAAGCGACGCAGCGGGAAGACCGCTCACCGCCGAACTCGACTGGGCCGGCCTCGGACGTGAGCTCGACCTGACGGGCGCGGGCATCAAGTCGGCCGCGGTGGCCGCGGCGTTCCTCGCGCGCAGCGAGGGCCAGCCGATCGCGGAGCGCCACGTGCTGGCGGCCGCGCGGCGCGAACTGGAGAAGCAGGGCGTCGTCGTCCGGCCCGGCCAGATGGGGCTGCGGTGAGCCCGGCCGCCGGCGCGCAGGCCGGTGACGTCCACATCGACCGGCTGGCGCTGCGCGTGGCGGGCCTCGACGAGGACGCGGCGCGCGCGCTCGCCCGCCTCGTCGCCGAGGGCCTCGCGCCCGGCGTACTGCGGCCGGCCGGGCTGGCCGGCCTTGACGGCCTGCAGGTTGAGGTGAAAGCCAGTGCCGCCGACCAGGGCCGGCTGGACCTGCTGGCGCGGCGCATCGTCGACGAAATCGGCCGGGTGCTGGCGCGCGACCGGGTGTCGGGCGGCCCGGACGGGGAGGCGGTCCCGTGAGCGACCCGGACGGGGAGGCGGTCCCGTGAGCGGCCTGGTCGTGAAGGGCGCGCTCATCGAGTACATGCCGACGAACCTGGCGAACCCCGCGCGGAACGCCATCGTCTTCCAGTACAACCCCGAGACGATCACGCACACCTGGACCCAGCCGGAGCCGGCCCCCACCGCCGGGACCGAGCAGAGCAATCCGCTCGCCGTGAAGGGCGTGCCCGGCGAGACGTTCTCGTTCACCATCGCGATGGACGCGAACGACGTGATCGCCGACGGCAGCGCGACGACGGCGGCGGCGCTCGCCGAGCAGAGCGGGATCTACAGCCGGCTCGCTGCGCTGGAAATGCTGCTGTACCCCACCGGCGGGGTCCAGCCCGTGCTGACCGGTGCGGTGTCGGCGTCCATCTCGTCCGGCCTCACCGGCCAGACGCCCGGCACGACGCGCGCCGTCCCGCAGTCCGTCATGCCGGTCACGATCTTCAGCTGGGGATCCGGGCGCATCGTACCCGTCCGCGTGACGGGGCTCACGATCACCGAGAAGCTCTACGACGCCGCGCTCAACCCCACTCACGCCGAGGCCCAGCTCTCGCTCCGGGTGCTCACCCCCGCCGAGCTTATCGCCGCCAGCACGGACAACGACGTGCTCGGCAACCTCGCCTCGGCCGCCTACAACTACACGCTCTCGCGCCGCCAGGAACTCGCAGGCGCCAACCTCGCGAACGGGGCGGAGTCCAACATCGGGACGATCCCGCAGTGAGAGCCGGAGGAACGTCATGTTCGCAGCCGACAGCCGCTACCTGAACCAGCCGACCTACATCGTCGCGCTGCCCGACGGTACCCAGGTCACGGCCGTGGTCCCGGCGCCGCCGAATCCGGTGCCGCTGGTGGGCTACTACCAGCGTGCCGGTGAGGGACGGCTCGACCTCGTCGCGGCGCAGTACCTCAACACGCCGACCGGATTCTGGCGGCTCTGCGATGCGAACAACTCCATGGTCGCGGGCGCTCTGGCCGCCCGCGCGCTCATCGGCATCCCGGCTGGGGGCCCAGGGTGAGCGTGAAGATCCAGCTGAACATCGGCGGGACGCAGGCACCGGACGCGTTCTACGACGCGGTCCAGCAGCTGGAGGTCGAGGAAAGCTCGGATCAGCCCGGCGCGCTGCTGCTGCGGCTGCCGGCGAACCGGACCTCCCACGGGGATCTCCAGTTCGTCGGGGACGGCACCTTCGAGCCGCAGACGAACATCGCGGTCACGGTCACCCCGGGGACGCCCGGCTCCCAGGCCCAGTGCATCTTCGACGGGTACGTCCTGTCCTGGCGGCTGCACCTGGACCGCGCGTCAACCTCGTCGACCATCGACGTGTGGGGCCAGGACGCATCGTGGCTGATGAACCTCGACGACCACGTCCACGAATGGTCCGGCCAGACCGACGGAGAGGTCGCCAACGCGATCTTCGAGACGTACAGTTTCGCGCCCGCAGCCGGGAACACGGCCAACGACTCCCCCAGCCACACTCCCGACGGGCACACGCTGTACCAGCGCGCGACGGATCTGCAGTTCCTGCGCGGCCTGGCCCGGCGCGGCGGGAAGCTGTGCCGGGTCGCCTGCACCGGCACCCCGGGCGCCCGGACCGGGTATTTCGTGACCCCGGCCGTCGACGGCCCGCCGGTGGCCACGATCTCCCTGGTCGATCCCGACAGCTGGACGGTCGAGACCCTCGACTTCGACTGGGACGTCATGCGCCCGACCGAAGTGGATGCGAGCCAGGTCGACCTCACCCAGGCCGGCGGCACCGGCGCCGACGTGACCACCGGCACCAGCGGCCTCAAGCCGCTCGACGATCGCGACTACCCCACCTACCTCGGGCAGTCCTCCACGCTGGTGCTGACCGCACCGGCCGACGTGCCGGAGCTCAGCCAGCGCACGGCGGCTGTGCTGGCGGAGTCCGGCTTCTTCTCCCGCTGCGCCGGCGAAGCGGACGCGGACCGGATCGGCACGATCCTGCGCGTCGGTGACGTCGTCACGATTGCGGGCGCCGGCCGCCTCCAGTCGGGGAACTGGCTGGTCTGGAACGTCCGGCACACGTTCTCGCTCGACTCGTGGAAGATGAGCTTCACCCTCGTCCGCAACGCGATAGGCCCGCCGGGCGCTGGTGGCGCGCTCGCCTCCTTCGCCGCCGTGCTGGCGGGGCCCGCCGGGACGACGTCGCCGTGACCACCGCCGACGACCGCGCGCTCGAGGACCTTCTCGAGCGGCTGCGCACCCGCTTCTACGGGAAGTACCGCGGCATCGTGTCGGCCGTCGACGCGTCCACGATGCGGATCAAGGCAAGGGTGCCATCCGTGCTCGGCGAGAAGGACACCGGCTGGTGCATGCCCTGCGTCCCCTACGCCGGACCGGGCGTCGGCTTCGCGTTCCTGCCCGAAACGGGCAGCGGCGTCTGGATCGAATTCGAAGGCGGGGACGTGTCCTTCCCCATCTGGGTCGGCGGCTACTGGCGCCAGGGCGAGTTCCCGGCGGACGCGGCGGACCACGTGAAGGTGATCGTCACGAAAGCGCCGCACAAGTTCGAGCTGAACGACGACCAGGGCTCGATCACGCTCTCGGATCCCAACGGCAACACGGTGACGCTGGACAGCTCGGGCATCACGCTCGCCAACGGCCAGTCGACGGTCGTGGTCAGCAGCTCCAGCGTGTCGGTGAACGACGGCGCCCTGGAGGTGCAGTGATGACGATCGCCCGGCAGGATTTCGCGTTCCCGTTCCGGATCGACCCGGCGTCGCAGCAGACCGCGCAGACCGGCTACGCCGCCCACGTCGACCAGATGGTCTACCAGCTGCTGCTCACCAGCCCCGGCGAGCGGGTCAACCTCCCGCAGTTCGGCTGCGGGCTGCGATCGCTGGTGTTCGCCCCGAACTCCGACGCCCTGGCGGCGACCGTCCAGCTGCGCGTCATCCAGGGCCTGAACCAGTGGCTGGCCGGCATCGTGAACGTGGTCAGCGTCGTGGTGGGCGCCGGCCCGGGAGGGGCGGTCCTGGAGCCGGGGACACTCGAGGTCACGGTCACCTATACCCTCGTGGAGACCCAGACGAGCCAGGCCGTGACAGTGGCGGTCGCATGAGCCCGGCCCGGCCGGCCCGGGACCGGCGCCAGCTGCTGCTCGCGCCGGGTGCGGCCCTCAACGGCATCGACTACATCGACGTCGCCAGCCGGGCCCGGCTGTCCGTCCACTTCCTCAACACCGTGACCGTCAAGGGCAGCCTGTCCGGCAGCCGCCCGGTGACGATCACGGGCGGCGAGGTCATCCCGACCATCGCGGTCAGCCCGATCGACGAGGCCGCCGACTGGAGCGCCGACAGCCAGGGGCGCCCGGTCCTGGCTCTCACGGTGACCGGCCCCCGGGATTTCTCGGCCTACCGCCTGGCCATCTCCAGCAGCAGGCTCGACCCCTTCTTCGGCCATGCGCCGTTCAGCTTCGCGGCGAACGGCCCCGCCGCGCTGGACCCTGCGGCGCCCGCGCCGGGCGGCCCGGCGCCGGAGCCGGAGCAGGTGCCGATCGATTACCTCGCGAAGGATTTCGGCAGCTTCCAGCAGGCGCTGTCGGAGTTCTCCGCCCAGCGCTACCCCGCCTGGGTGGAGCGGTCCGAGGCGGACCTCGGCGTCATGCTGATGGAGGTGCTCGCGGCGATGGCCGACGAGCTCAGCTACTACCAGGACCGCGTGCTCGCGGAGTCCGCGATCGAGACCGCGACCCAGCGGCTTTCGGTCGTCCGGCACGCGCGGCTCGTCGACTACGAGCCCGCCCCGGCGACCGTCGCCACGGCCATTCTCCAGCTCGACGTGGCAGCGCCCCCAGCCAGTTCGCCACCCGCAACGGGCTGGACGATCGATCTGAGCGAACCGCTGCTTATCCGTACGCTCGGAGCGGACGGATCGGTCGTCGGCTTCGAGATCGAAGACCCGGCGGTGGGCCTCGCCGGTGCCGTCAGCACCGCCCCGCCCGCCTGGGCGGCCGTCGACACCCGCTGGAACCGGGCCAGCCTCCCGCCCTATTACTGGGACGACAGCCAGCGCTGCCTGCTGGCGGGGTCGGCCGATTTCTACGTCATCGGCCATGACATCGGGCTCTATCCCGGCCAGCAGCTGCTACTCGACTCACCCGCGGCGGACAGCGCCGATCCTCCCGTCCGGGAACTGGTCACGGTCGCGGCGACGGAGGAGACGGCCGACCCGCTGATCGGCTCCCCGCCCCCGATCGCACTCACGCACATTTTCCTCCAGGCGGCCACAGCCAGCGACCACGACCTGACCCGCACCTCGGTGGCCGGGAACATCGTCCCGGCCGTCCAGGGCGCGCGCCAGAGCGATGCGTTCACGATCCCCGATCCCGCCGCGCCGCCGCCCGGGCCGGTCGTCGTCCGCCTCGGGGCGAACTGGACGCCGCAGGACCCGCTTCCCGATTACCGTTACTGCCTCGCGTCCGCTCCCCTGGCCTGGCTCGCCACCACGGACCCGGACGACCCACTGCCCGCGCAGCCCGAGATCGTTCTCAGCCAAGTCCCGGCCGGTGGCACGAGCGGCGCGTCATCATGGGGGTTCCAGCGCTGGCTGCTCGGTGCCGGGGCGGCCGACCAGATCTTCACGCTGACGCCCGAGCAGTACTCGCCGGTGCTCACGAGCAACGGCACGACCTGGTACGACTACGACGGCGACGGCGGCACGACGATCCGCTTCGGCGACGGGAACTTCGGGATGTCGCCCTTGCCGGGCACGGTCTTCAGCGTGCTCTACCGCGTGGGCGGCGGCTCGGCCGGCAACGTGCCCGCGGGCGCGATCGTCAACGTCACGCCGGGGTCGGCGCAGGGATCGCTCATCAGCGCGTGCACCAACCCCTTCCCCGCCACGGGCGGCGCGGACGCCGAGACCACCGCGCAGGTACGTGCCCGCGCGCCGCAGAAGTTCAGCGCGGAGCCGCTTCGCGTGGTGCTGGCCAACGACTACGTGACGGCTGCGCAGTCGCTGCCGTGGGTACAGCGGGCGGCCACCGCGTTCCGCTGGACGGGAAGCTGGCTGACCGTCCGCACCCACGCCGACCCCGCCGGGACCGCGGGGCCGACGATCGCCCAGCTCGAGTCGCTCACCGAGTTGCTCGATCAGCAGCGGCTGGCCGGCTACGAGAGCTATGTCCTGCCCCCGCGCTACGTCTCGATCGATCTCCAGATCACGGTCAGCGCGCAGCCCGCCTACTCCGGGAGCGACGTGCAGGCCGCCGTGCTCGCCCGCCTGCAGCCCGGGCCCCTCCCCGGCGGCGGGGCCGGGTTCTTCGACCCTTCACTGTGGAGCTTCGGCGAGCCGCTGGAGTCCAGCGCGCTGCTCGCCACCGTCCAGTCGTGCCCGGGTGTCGGCGGCGTTCGCCGGGTGCGGTACCGCGAGCGCGCCGCCCACCCGGAGTGGGCGCCGCTGCCCGGGACGCTCACGCTGGCCACCGACGAGATCCTGCGCGTCGACAACGACCCGCGCAGGCCGGAGGCCGGATCGCTGCGGGTGACGGTGGAGGGACCGGCATGAGCGACGGGACGAACCCCGCCTGCCCTGGCACCCCCGGCAGCGCGGCCGAGGATCCGCAGGTCGTCAGCAACCCGCCGGGCCGGCCGGCGATCTCCGACCGGGTGACCGACTTTACCGGCGTCCGCCGGGCCCTGCTGCGGCCACTGCCCGGCGAGCAGGCCATCGGCACCTGGCAGCCCGCGCCGGGTGACCTGGGCCTGCAGGTCCTGGAATGGTGGGCGTACCTCGCCGACGTGCTGACCTTCTACAACGAGCGCGTCGCGAACGAGGCCTATGTGCGCACCGCCACGCAGGCCCACAGCGTCACGAACCTGGTGGCGCTGCTCGGCTACCAGCCGGCGCCGGGGATAGCGGCCACCGGGACCCTCGCCGCCGTGAGCTCGGCGGCGCACCCCGCCGAGCCGCTCGTCCTTCCCGCCGGCATGAGCCTGTCCAGCACGGCCTCTCCAGGTGTCCCGGCACAGACCTTCGAGGTCGACTCAGAGGCCACCTTCAGCGGGCCGTCGAGCGCGCCGGTCACGCTCAGCCCGGACACCGCGTTCGGGCACCCCGTCGGAGGCGCGCCGTCCATCCTGTCCGTCCTGCTCGCCGGCCGGGTCAGCGGAGTGAAGGCCGGAGACCAGCTCTTGCTCGTGGCGAGCACGTTCGCGGGCCAGGACGATAACGACAACTGGTCGCTCGTCACCGTCACGGCCGTCACCCCGGCGACGGACCCGGGGACCGGTGCAATCAACACCCAGGTCGCGTTCACGGCCGGCGGGTGGGGACCGACCTCGGCGCCGCCGGACAACCTCTCGGCGCCGCCGGACAACCCCTCGGCGCCGCCGGACAACCCCTCGGCGCCCGGGTCCGGACCGTCCGGCGACTCCACTACGTTCCGGCTCATGCGCCCGACCGCCACGGCCGCGCTCTTCAACGCGGCCGCGCTCTCGAACCCGTCGGACCCCCTGTCGGCCGGGCCTTCCAGCGAGCAGACGGTCACCGTGATCTCCAGTTCCCCCGGCTCAGATGAGCTCACGGTGCATCTATCGGCGGCCGTCCGGGGGATCTCACCCGGTGACATGGTCCTATTCGACGGTGGCACCGGAAAACCGTCAGCCCTGGCGATCGTGACCGCGACCCTGGAGATGCTCTGGGCGGTCCCCTACCCGGCGTTCCTCAACCAATCTCCCCCCAACCCGCCGGACATCGTCATCCCGCACACGGCCCTCGATCTCGCCCTCGCGACCCCGGACTTCTACGTCCTGGAGGACGCGAACGACGCGCACACGCTCGCTTCCATCGCCGTCCGGTACGGCTTCAAGGACGTGGGCACGATCATCGGGGTCCCGGCACCGAACCTCCCGAGCCTCCCGGCGACCCTCGCCACGACCTATACGCCACCTCCGGGTAACACGGCCGCCTTCCTGCAGGACGCGACCGGCGCGGGCATCGTCGTCAACGTCAACGCCAGCGACGCCGGACCGGGCTATGTCGGCCTCACCGGGGCGGGCACCCCGCCGTCCGCCATCCCGGCCGCGGCGCCGCTCGCGGTACCCCTGCAGCTGCTGCTCAACGTCGTATCGGTGTCACGTGGCACGACCGTGACCGGTGAGGTGCTGGGCAGCGGCAACGCGGCGCTCGCCAGCCAGTCCTTCACCCTCGCGAAGTCCCCGCTCACCTATCTGGCCAGCGGCAACGGCACGGTGAGCACCTTGACGGTCGCCGTCGACCTGATCCCATGGCAAGAGGTCCCGAGTTTCTACGGGCAGGCCGCCAGCGCCCGGGTCTTCGTCGTGTCGCGGTCACCGGATCAGACCGTCACCACCGTGACCTTCGGGGACGGCGTCAACGGCGCCCGGCTCGCGTCCGGGACCGGGAACGTCACCGCCACCTACCGCTATGGATCGGGGGCGGCCAGCCCGCCCGCCGGGCGCCTGACAACGATCAGCCAGCCGCAGCTGAACCTGGCGTCGGTCCAGAACCCGGTGGCCGTCTCCGGCGGCGCCGACCCGCAGGCCCCCCAGGACGTCCAGGCCAACGCCCCGGCCAGCGCGGCCACCTTCGGCCGGGCGATCTCGGCGACCGACTACGAGCAGGTCGCCTCGCAGGCCCCCGGCGTCAGCCGTGCCGCCGCCTACTGGACCTTCGACAAGGCCGAGCAGCGCACGCTCGTGACCGTCTACGTGGGCGATGGCCAGGCGGCCGTCGCGGCGGCGCGAGCGGCGCTCGCCGGCGCCGAGGACCCGAACCGGCCGGTCTCGGTGACCGGCGCGAACGCGATCGACCTCAGCCTGTGGTGCACGCTCGTGCCGGCCGCCGGCCAGCAGGCCGGCCCGGCGATCAGCGCGGCGGAGGCGGCGATCTCCGACTCGGCGGGCGGGCTGTTCAGCCCCGGCCGCATGGGCATCGGGCAACGGCTCTACCGCAGCGTCATCAGCGCCGCACTCATGGTCCCGGGCGTCGCCGCCGTCCACGACCTCACGGTCACCTGGGGAGGCCGGGTCCTCGGCGAGGTGTTCGACCCGGGCGAGGCCTCCTACTTCGACCTTCCGCCGGGCAACATCCGCATCCAGGGGGTGAACGCGGGTGACTGAGGTCGACGACGGCTACGACGCCTACTACGCGGAGCGGCTCTGGCAACTGCTCCCGGCGGTCTACCGCACGGCCGACACCGACAGCTTCACCGCCCCCGGGCCGCTGCGGGAACTGCTCAACCGCATCGGCGCGCAGGTGGCCGTCGTCCGGCGGAGCATCGACCGGCTGTGGGCGGACCAGTCGATCGAAACATGCGACGACTGGGTCATCCCCTACATCGGCGACCTCCTCGGCACCAGCCTGGCCGGCCACCTCGGCGCGCGCGCCCACCGCCTCGACGTCGCCAAGACGATCTACTACCGCCGCCGCAAGGGCACCCTCCAGATCCTGGAGGAGCTTGCGCTCGACGTCACGGGCTGGACCGCGCACGTCGTCGAGGGCTTCCGGCGCCTCGCCCGCACCCGGCACGGCCTGGACCCGGCCATCGGGCCGGCTACCTTCCCGCAGGCGGGCGCGGCCGGCGCGGCGCGACTGCTGCAGGTCGAGGGCCTGACCGGCCCGCTGACCGGCGGGCCGGCCGGCGGATTCGCGGACCTGCGATCCGCGCACGGCGCCGCGCTCGCCAACACTGCCTTCGACGAGAGCTTCCACACCGCCGACGTCCGGGCCGGCCGCGGCGCGGCCGGACACTACCGGATCCCCGAGCTTCTGGTGTTCCTGTGGCGGCTGACCAGCTTCCCCGTCGTGGCCGGGACGCCCGTCGCGGTCGCCGGGCACGCGGGCCAGTACGTGTTTGACCCGACCGGCCGCCAGATCCCGCTCTTCCTGCCTCCCGCGCCCGACCTGGGCGATTTCTCCGGGCCCCGCGCCTCGGTCCGCGAGTGGCAGGTTCCCGGCCCGCTGACGAGCTCGCTGGAGACCGCGCTCACCGACACCGGGACATCCCCGCCGCCGCCCGTCCGGCCGCCTTATCCCGCCTATCCCGACGCCGGCATCCCGGCCCGCTACGGCCTGGGGGGCGACTGGCAGCTGGCGTCGATCTGGCCCGAGACCGGCCGGTTCGCGGCCGCGCCCGCTTCCCCCGCCGAGCCGCTCACGGTCGACTACCAGTACGGGTTCTCGTCCACGATCGGCGCCGGCCCCTACGACCGCGACCTGCTCGGGAACCCCCCGGCGGTGGTCGGCACGGAGACTCCCGTGACCGGCGGAACGGGGCTTGATGCAGCGCTCACCGCGGCCGGGACCACCGGAACCGTCACGATCGGTGACTCCCGCACCTACGTGACACTGGCCGACGTCGGCTCGAGCTCAGAACCGATCGTCTCGCTGCTCGTGCGCGCCGGCCCAAGCATGCGCCCGGTCCTGCGGCCAGTCACCCGAGCGGCGCCGTGGGTCTTCACCGGGGGCGGCGAGGCACAGCTCGTCCTGGACGGCCTCACCGTCTGCGGATGCGACATCGTGCTGCGCGGCTCATTCGACACGGTGCGCCTGACCGCCTGCACGATCGACCCCGGCACCGCCGGACCAGGCTCGCCGCCCCTGGCCATCGCGGCCGACGGCGTGCCCCTCGCCCCGGGCCGGATCTTCGTCGAGGCCGATCCGGCCGCCCCGCCGGGCGAGGGAGGAACAATCCGCCAGCTCCTCATCGACCACTGCATCGCCGGCCCGGTCCGCACTCGCTCCGGCGGGGCGGTCGAGACGCTCACGATCACCGACGGCATCGTCCAGGGCCTTCCGCCGACGACCGGCACGGCCGTTACCGCCGGCGACGTCTTCGACCCGCCGCTGCTGGCCACGAGCCTCCTGTCCGCCGACCCGCTGGCGGCAGCGCTGCTGGCGGCGATGCCGGGAAGGATCGCGCCCGCCCTGCGCGCGTACCGGGCCAGGCCCCTGGCCAGGCAGGAGGACGGCCTCCCGCGCGGGGTCCTCGCCGGGCTCAGCGCGCTCGTCGACGGGCCGTCGCTGTACGACGCGGCTCTCTTCACCAACGTCCATCTCAGCCCGGGCCTGCTCGCGCTCACAGCCGAGGCCGGAACGCTCGATCCGGCCCGGCTCGCCACGCTCAACCGCGGCCTGCTCGGCGAATCGTTCCCGGTCGCCCTGGGCGTGGCCGCCCTGGCGGTAGCGGACGCGACGATCCAGCTCACCCGGGTGACCGTGCTCGGGCGCATCGCCGCGCACCGGCTCGTGGCGAATGACTCGATCCTGGCTGACTTCGCCGCCATCGACGATGTCCAAGACGGCTCCGTTCGGTTCAGCGCCTACGCCAGCGGCAGCGCCCTCCCCCGGCAGTACCAGTCGGCCTCGATCCCGGCCGGCGCGCCGATCTTCACGAGCGACTCGTACGGGCAGCCGGGATACGCCCAGCTGCTCGAGACCGCCGACGCTGCCATCTCCGGCGGCGCGACGGGTGCGTCCATCTCCTCAGGTGCCGGGACAGGCTCGGAGATGGGCGCTTTCTCCGCAGACCTGAACCCCCTCAAGGAGCAGGGCCTGCTCGTCAAGTACGCCGAGTACATGCCGCTCGGTCTCACGCCCGTGATCATCCATGTCACGTGATCATCGCCCCGCCGGGGCGGGAGAGGGAGACGGCCATGGCCGGCGACCGCGCACGAGTGAGCTACGACCCGAGCCGCAAGTGGCGAGGGGTCATAGCCCAGCAGGGCCGGGTGACCGTCGAAGCGGACTGGAACGAGGCCGCGACGATCGGCGAGGAGCGCGACCGGCACGTGACACTCGACGTCGTCGGCCCCGTCGGGACACCCGACGACGGCTACGCCGTCACCGCTGTCCGGGCGACGGGTGAGCATTCAGCATCGGCGCCGGACCATCTCACGATCGGCAGGGGCACGCTCTACCTCGGTGGTGAGCGGCTCGACCTCGACGAGCAGGTGCATTACAGCGCGCAGCCCGACTGGCTCGACCACTCGACGGATCCGCTGTGGAAGGCCCCAGGGGCGCAGCACGGGAGGCACGAGCTCGTCTACCTGCTGGCGACCGAGCAGGAAGTGTCAGCCGTCGAGGACCCGGCGCTCGCCGACGTCGCCCTCGGCGGCCCGGACACCATGCAACGCCGGCGTATCCTCCAGCGTTTCGTGCGCTACCCGAGCGAATCGGGCCGCTGCGAGGGCTCGCGGAGTGCGCTGGACAGGTCCCTCGCCGACCACGGGCTGCAGCTCGACGCGGCGTCGATGATGGCCGGCTCGACCGCGAGGCTGAAGGTGTCGTTCCCGGACATTCCGGCCACCCCGAACGCCGGCCAGCCCGTGCCGACCGGCGCCTATCTGGGCGCCGAGAACCAGATGATCCGGGTCATGGTCACGGGCATCGATCACGCAACGCACGAGCCGACCATCGTCTGGGGATTCGATGACGCCTCCCTCCTCTACCGGGTCCTGACGGCGACGCCGGACTCCGGGAGCACCACGCTCACGCTCGCCAGCGCGCCCGTGGACAGCTACCACTACCCGGCGCAGGGCCAGGCGGTGGAGTTGCTGCGCGATGCGGTCAGGCTCACCAGTACCGACTACATCGCGTCACCGGCCGGCTATGTCTCGACCCTTACCGGCGCCTACGATCCGGCCAGCAGGAACCTCGTGCTCTCCGCCGGCCCGGGTGAGCCCCCGGGCGGTTACCCGCCCGATTACCTTTCCCCCGAAAGGACCCCGCAGCTCTACCTGCGCGTGTGGCAGGCGACCGCACATGCTCGGCCGGGCAAACCGGTCCCGCTCGGCGACACCGGCGTCGCCGTCACGCTTACCTCGCACAACCACCGCTTCCACGTCGGCGACTTCTGGCGCTTCGCGCTGCGGCCGATCCAGCCGGCGATCGTCTATCCGGAACGCTACCTCCGCGCTCCCCAGCCCCCCGACGGCCCACGGACCTGGGCCTGCCCGCTAGCGGCGCTGACCTGGGAGGAGGAGCGCGCGAAAGTGTCACGCTGCATCCCGCGTTTCTCCGGCCTTACGGAGACCGCCGGACGGGGCGGCTGTTGCACGGTGGACGTCGGGCCGGAGGATATCGACGACGGAGCCGCCCTGCAAAGCCTCCTGGCCGGCTACGCGCACCAGGGACCCATCACCATCTGCCTGCAGCCGGGTACCTACACGCTCCGCGCGCCTCTCGTGCTCGGACCGGAACTCGATGGCATCACGCTGCAGGCCTGCCGCGAGGAGGTGGTCCTGCGGGCTCCGGAACAAGCGGGGGATGAGTTCGTCCTCGGGCTCATCGCCGTCCGGGATGCGACCTCGGTCACGATCCGGGGCGTAGAGCTGGTCCCACCGCAGGTCAGGTTCTCCCCCGCCGAACGCTCGTTCTCCGGCATGCACCCGCGCAACCACGACCTCCTCAGGGAGTTCTCCCGCGGGCTGCACGTCGCGATCGGCATCTCCGTCCACAACTCCGCTGGCCTCGCCGTGCAGAACTGCACCTTCAGCCACCCGGATCCGGGCCGCCACCCGGATCCGGGCCGGGCGAACAGCTTCAGCGCCGGGATCTTCGCGACCGGGGTCATCGAGGATGTCGATATCACGGGATGCACCTTCCAGCCCGTCAGCCCGCCGGCGGCCGGGCACCGGCACCGGCACCGCCGGCGACGGTCCGCGGACGGGGATCGGCCGGTCCCATGGCATGATCTCGCGACGGGCGAACGGGCCGGCTCCGCGCACCAGGTGAGCTTCGGATACCTCCAGGTGCCGGCCTCCGGGCCCGACCACCGGGAGATCAGGCCGCACCGGCTCGACGACGCGACGATCGAGCGGTGCCTGTTCCTGGGCATGACGGTCCCGGCGCTGGTCATGGCCCACCTCGGCACGTTGCGTGTTAGCCGGAACACGGTCCGCGGCTGCTACGGCGGCTTCTGGTTCGTCTCGCTGGCCGATGCGGAGCTGTCCGTCATGTTCGACCGGATCGCGGTCGGCGACGCCGACGCGTACCGGGAGCTCTCCGGCAACCGCGGGGGCGCCGCGCTGCTGGACCGGGTCTTCGTGCTCGCGACCGCGATCGGCCAGGTGCTGCCTGTGGCCCATCCGGCCGGCGGCCGCCTTTCGGCCGGCCGGTTCCGCCGGCCCGACGAGGCACTGCTGGCGCCGCGCCCGCCAGATGTTCAGCGACTTCTACACGCAGGCTGCGGAGTCAGCCGAGCAGCCGGATGAGATCGATGCCCTCTTCAGGAACCGGGACATCGCCGGATGGGAAACGCCCGAGCCGGAGGAGGACAACGGACCGGGCAGCCCCCGCGAAGGGGACCGAGACCGCGGCAGGCCGCTGTCCCTGCGGCTGGATCTCGGTGACTGCCAGGTCGACGGCATCATCGCCGATTCCTATTGCGGCGCCGGTCTGCTGGTCGCCGACTTCACGGCAGGACCAGGGTCGGCCCTCATCCACGACAACCGGATCCGGAGCCGCTTCCCCGGTGGTGAGACCGTTTTCGTCGGAGGGGTCAGGGAGGCCTGCGTCACGGGAAACGTCGTGGCGAACGAGGTCGACCGCCAGCGGAGGAACTGGGAAAGCCACAGCATGGGGCTGCGCCCGGCGACCACGCCGCCCGCGGTGGCCATTACCGGCAACGTCTTCATTGGCCCGCCCCGTCTCCCCCGGCGCCACCACCTGCCGGATGATGCGCACCTCGACAACTGGCGGCTGCTGAACACGGTGATCGATGACGCCGGATGGGCCGAACAGCGGGACCGGCCCGAATCCGGGCCGGCGCAAGGCGAGTGGGCCGAACCGGAGGAGCGGGCCGAACCGGAGGAGCGGGCCGGACCGGAGGAGCGGGCCGGACCGGAGGAGCGGGCCGGACCGGAAGAGCGGGCCGGACCGGAAGAGCGGGCCGAACCGGAAGAGCGGGCCGGACCGGAAGAGCGGGCCGAACCGGAAGAGCGGGCCGAACCGGAAGAGCGGGAGGAGCGGGCCGAATGGGAAGAGCGGCCCGGACCGGAAAAGGGGCCCGGACCGGAAGAGCGGGCCGAACCGGAGGAGGGGCCCGGACCGGAAGAGCGGGCCGGACCGGAAGAGCGGCCCGGATGGGAGGACGTGGTCCAGACCGGCGTCATCCCATCCGTCCCCGCGCGATCACCGCTCCGGCTCCGGGTCACCCGGGGCGCTGAGGCGGGGCGGACGTTCGATCTCCATCAGGGTGACCTGACCATAGGGCGCCGGTGGATGTCGAAGATCCGGCTCGAGGACCCCTCGGTCTCCCACCGTCACGCCATGCTGCGCGTGCGCGACCAGAGTGTGACGATCGAGGACCTGCACTCCACCAACGGAACCAGGGTCAATGCCATGGACATCCAGCAGGAGACCCCTCTCGCGCCCGGTGACCAGATCGACGTGGGCGGCGTGCACCTGGTGGTCGAGCGAGCCGAGCCGGCAAGTCCGGGCGAGTGACGACCGGCCCGGGATCACTGATCGCTCACCGCGATCTGGCCGGCCGAGCTCACCGTTACGGCGCCAGCCCAGGCGCAGGTGCACTGGGACGCGTCGTCGAGGGCGCTGACCTCGCTGATCGTGACCCGCGCGGAGCCCGGCGCCCACGGTGATACCAGCACGGGCAGGCACGGCTGAGGGGTGAGGACGCCGTCCGCCGCGGCCGTGGCCGAGGCCACCTGCGGGTTGGCCAGTGACACACACATACCGAACGGCGGCACGTTCGCCGCCGTGACATCGGTCACGACCCCGACCGGGCTGCCCGCCGAGGTCTGGATGCCAGATGCGGCAAAGGTCGCCGGTGTCGTGCCCATGGAGCATTGCAGCGTGGCCCCGGTACAGACCAGCTTCGGCATGGGGTCATCCTCCCCGGCTGCCGCGATGGACAGCCTCACGGTGGCGGTCACTGCCCAGGCCCCGGGCAGGTTGCCCGTCACACCCCTCAAGCAGCTGTTCCATGGACCGGGACGGCCGGGCCCCGAGCTCGTTCGCGAGCAGGCGAGCGTAACCCCGGTACTGGCGAAGGGCCTCGGTGGCGTTGCCCTCCCTCAGGTGCACCCGGATTACCTGACGCTGGGCACTCTCGCGCAGCGGCTCGCAGGCTACGGCGGTCAGGCCAGCTTCAAGTGCGAGCGCGTAACGACCGACGTCGGTCAGACGGTGGCAGATTGCCTCGAGGGCGTGCAGACGAAGCTGGCGGAAGCGCTCCCGCTCGACGAGCAGCCAGTCCTCGTACCAGTCGGGCAGCAGATCGGCGCCGAGCTGACGCAACTGGACGCCCACGTCGTCAGTGGCCTGGAGCCCGCCCTCCCGGTCGAGTAGCAATACCGCCCGCGACACGACCTCGTGGAAGTCGACCTGTACGGCCGGATTGAGCCACAGATGGGTGCTCGATGCCACGATCAGCGGTCGGCCGTGGAGCGACGGTGTGCGCCAGAGGGCGGAGCGCAGGCTGGAGCTGGCTCGCTGCTCAGGAGCGTCGGTCCACAGCATCCCGCTGGCGTGCGACCGCCGCACCGCCCGATCCTGGAGGGCCACAAAGGCCATTAACCGCTGAGCGCTGAAGGCCACCCGCACCACCGAGTCCCCACTGCGCAGCTCGAAGCCCCGAATGAGCGAAAGGCGGAGTGGAGGATCTCTCTCTACCGTTTGCGTATAGCTTTCCATGGTCGCCTAACCTACGCTTGAATTGATAGATTGATGAGCGGTTCATGAGCAGGCCACCATTATCTGCGCAGTACTGGCCTCGCGATATTTGGGCGGCAAATGGAGAGATGTGAATAATCCGCGACTGAGCGGATATCCGAGGCTCGGAGGGCAAGTCACGTGGCGGGCCAGGAGCGCATGGCCATGCCGCCATTGAGTCTCCGCCGCGCCGAGCGCTATCGCGCAGCCACGCTGCCCGCTCGTCAGGCAGGGGAACACTCCCAGCCCGGACACTTCCGCCGTTTCTGGCCCGCATCTCCGCCTCCTGTGAGCGGAAGGGTCATATCAGTAAGGGCATCGGCGCAGCTATTACCCGGCTGCGCCCCGGTCGTCAGAGCTTCCCTGTTTAAGCTTCCCCGTTAATCCCCTTACCGCTAACGATGAATGCCCCAGGAATGAATGTCAACCAGTCAAGAGACTGTTCACTTTGACGGGAGTGGTGTATGAGGTGGCTGCTCAGCTTTGCCTGTCTCGGTCTGGGCGGGGTGTGCCGCCGTAACGTGGCCTGTGCCCAGTACCGGAGGTCAGGTCAGCCTGCGCTGGCCACAGCATGGCCGCCGTCACCCTCGGCTCGTCACGATTCATAGGCCACGTTCGATGGGCACGACGCCCCGGTGGGCAGCCTCTACAAGAGCCGCATGGTCCGCCTCGGTCTGGTCGGCGTACAGCCGCGCGAATCGCGCTAGCGCATGGTCGAGACGGTCGGAGGAGCCAGCGTAACCGACGATCATGGATGCGCCGCTGGTACGGGCGTGACCTTTGGCCAGCAGGTGCCCGATGATCGCGGCGTAGTCCGCCAGCGCCGCGCCGTCAATGGAGTCCAGGGCAACGGTCCCCTTCATGTTCCTGAACTGGCGCACGTAATACTGGTGTTCGCCGACGGTCGTCCAGCCCAGCAGCGGATCGCTCACCGTCTGCAATGCCTGCTGGTACTCGACGACCCGCTGCCCCTGGTGGGCGTGCCAGGCAGAGTCACCGTGGACGTAGCGGGCCAGGACCGACCGCCGCGCCTGCTTCAACTGCAAGAACACAACGTCGTCAGGGCTGCTGCCCTCGAGCAGCGCTACGTACGCGCGCAGTCCGACGCTGCCGACGCCCACCACTTTGTGGGCGATATCGATCAGCGTGTAGCCACCCAGAGCCCGTCGCCAGTGCGGCGCAAGGGTGCCCAGATATTCATCGAGCCCCCGCGCAACCTGGTCTGCCTCGGCGTAGCTGAGCCGGGTGATCAGCGGGAAGTCTTCAACAATGCGGCGTTTCCCATCCCTTTCACTGGTGAACTTAGGGAGCGCCCGGTCGCTGGTTCTCCGGCGCGCGCGCGCTGCGGCCTGTTTGATCTCGGCCCGCAATGACTTGTCCCTCGTGCTCTGGTGCAGGTGGTCGACGTCGAGGCGCTGGTAGGACCGGGCCAGCAGCGCGGTTGAGGCGAGATCCCCGACCTCCTCGCGGTATCCGGCGACACATCGCAAGACCGCCGATTCACACTCCTGCTCGCTTGCGCCGTTCTGGCGGCCGGCGACCCAGATACTCGCGACCAGCCGGCGAAGATCCCATTCCCATCCGCCCGGGTGCGCCTCATCAAAGTCGTTCAGGTCAATGACCAGGTCTTGTTCCGGGGAGGCGTAGAAACCGAAGTTGCCCATATGCGCGTCACCGCAAATCACCGGAGTGATACCGGTGGACGGCGACCGGGCCACATCCTGGGCCATAACGATCGCCGCGCCGCGCATAAATCCATACGGTGAGGCGGCCATTCGGCCTACCCTGACGGGAATCAGCCAGTCGAGCCTGCCGCGATGCGACTCGGTGATCAGCCGCACCGGGCTGGGCCGGTCGGCCGGTGCGGACCAATCGCCCAGGGAGCTGCGCGGAACCTGCCGCCGGAGCTCTTTTCCCATCCGGTACCGGTCACGCCGCAAGGTTGATCGCCGTCGTAGTGACGTAAAGGCTTCGCTGTCGGCTGAGGCAAGGACGACGTGAGCGCGCGCTGGAACGCCTGGGCTGGTGACCTGAACCATTCTCTTCTCCAACCTGGCGCGGGGCCGTGTCCGGATGTCAGCATGCCCTGGCGCTGAGCCGGCCAAGGCTGTTCCATCATCATCTTCGGTGTCGATCCAGTTCGGCGGCACCGCCATACGCGAAACCCAGATGCTGTCCAAGATCGTTGAAGCGCCTCGGTAGTCCGTTTCGCTGCCGGAGGTCCCGGGCACGAACCGCTCCGGCACGGCGGACCGCCGCTGCGACGTTCGGGGCTGGCCGGTACGCTGCCGTCAGCGTTCGCCCCGCTCCGCGCCGGGGTATGTGGGTAAGAGACGGTCAGTCGCGATCCCGGTGCTGGCGGGCGCCGGCCGGTGTATGTCGTTCAGCAGGGAGGCGCCCGATGAGTGATCGCTTCACCGAGGAGTTGTGGCGGGGCGCCGCCGACATCTACGGCGCCATCCTTGCCCACCCATTCCTCGCCGGGCTCACCGACGGCAGCCTGGAGCAGGACGCGTTTGCTTTCTATGTGGTGCAGGACGCGTTGTACCTGCGGAACTATGCGCAGGCACTCGCGGAGGTAGCCACCCGGGCACCGGACACCGCGGGAATCGAGATGTTCGCCCGCCACGCCGCCGACGTGATCGCCGTCGAGCGGACCCTGCACGACTCGTTGCTGGCCGACCTTGGCATCGATCCTGTGTCGGCGGCGGTAGCCGAGCCAGCGCCCGTCACACTCGCCTATACCAGCTACCTGCTCGCCACTGCCCGCGGCGGGTCCTACGCCGAAGGGGTCGGCGCCGTACTGCCGTGCTACTGGATCTACTGGGAGGTGGGCAAGGAACTACTGCGGCGCGGCTCACCCAACCCGCGCTACCGGCAATGGATCGTCACCTACGGCGCCGAGGAATACGGCGATATCGTCCGCGACGTCATCACCATCACCGATGGGCTGGGGCCCGGTCTCGCGCCGTCCGAGCGCGCGCTGATGCACCGGCACTTCCGCACAACCAGCCGGTACGAGTGGATGTTCTGGGACATGGGCTACCGCAAGGAGAGCTGGCCGCTGTGATACATCAGGACGGGTGAGCCAGGCCGTCATGCCGTCCGCATGCCGGATACCGGGACGCCGTGCCAGGAACCGAATAGCCTTAGCTGCGATGAACGCTACCGCGCCGCCCGCCGGGAACCTGTGCCTCGTTGTCGGGTATGACGGCTCACCTCCTGCCATCCAGGCGCTCGACGCCGCGGTCAGGCTGCTGCACGGCCGGACCGGCAGCATAGAGCTGGTATACGTCGCTCACCTGCCCAGCATCGACATGCTGTCGCCAGGCGCCATCGCCGAAATGGAAGCCAGCTTCGACGATGTCGCGCGGGAGCTGCGCACCGCGGCCAGCGAGCAGCTGCGCGACCGCGAGGAGCGCTGGCGGTTCGAGCGGCGCCAGGGCCTGATCCCGGACGAGCTGATCGCCGCCGCCGCGGACATCCGCGACTCCCATCCCGGCGACAACGTGGTGATCGTGGTCGGGAGCTCATCGCATGCCATGCACCGAGTGGTCGGCTCGGTCGCCGTCAGCCTCGCCCGCCGCTCACCGGTGCCCCTCGTGGTCGTGCCTTAGGGCTCCCCGGATCCGGCTGCGCCCTGGTCAGCGCCGGCACGGACGGGCTCGGCCCCGCGTCGCTGCAGGGTGGCGGCCTAGGCTGGGGGCGTGAGCGAAAAGCTGCCCGCGGTGGCCAGGGCCCGGATGGCGGAGCTGCGGTCCAGCGGCACGTGGGGGTCCGTGCTGACCGCGGAGGAGTTCGCCGCCATCCGCAGCGTGGGCTTCGAACCCGTCGGCCAGGTGTTCGGCGCGGCCGTCTACAGCGCCGGGTCCGCCAGCGGGTATAGCTGCCCCGGGGCGCCGGGACCGTCCGGCGGCGGGTTGCCGCCCCGGTCGGCGGCCCAGGTGTCCGGGCGGGGCGGCGTGGGGTCGTTCGGCCCGCTCGTGCAGACCATGGACCAGGCGCGGCGCACGGCCGTCGGCCGGATGACCACCGAGTGCGCCGAGCTTGGCGGGCAGGGGGTGGTAGGCGTCCGGCTGTCCCGGGGGTCGTTCCCCCTCGGCGGGCCGCAGTTCACGGCCATCGGCACCGCGGTCCGCGCGCCGGGTGCCGCGCACGGGCCACCGGCGCCCTTCACCTGTGAGGTGTCGGGGCAGGATTTCGCCAAGCTGATCATGACGGGCTGGGTGCCTGCGGGGCTCGTGCTCGGCATCTCGATCGGGTCGCGGCACGATGACCGCAAGACCGCCCGCCAGGCGCGCTGGGGCTCGGGCAATGCCGAGGTCACCGGCTGGACCGAACTGGTCAGCCAGTCGCGGCGCGACGCCAGGCGCCAGCTGGAAAGTGACGTCAAACGGCTCGGCGCCGAGGGCGTGGTGATCGCCACGATGCAGATGCGGGTGCGCGAGCGGGACTGCCCGGTAACGGCCGGCCGCCGCGACCACATCGTGGAGGCAACCTTCATCGGCACCGCCGTGGCCAGGTTTTCCCGTGCCGGGCAGCGTCATGACGGTCCGGCCCTGCCCGTCATGACGCTCGGCCCGCAGCGGCGCCAGGCCGGGGTTCCGTCGCAGTGAAGGCGAGCCTGCGCCGGGCGATGTCTATCTGGCAGGTGGCTTCGCCGTGGACGGCATGGCCGTGGGTCACCATCGTCGCCGGACGTATCAACGGTCGTGGGCTGCCCACGGATCAGTGAGGCTCCTGGCGCGGCTGAAGGAAATCGGCGTGCCGATGAACAATCCGCCACGTTCCGTCCTCGCGGCGGAATATGTGCGTCACACGCAGCGAGGCCTCACGGGCATCGGGATTGTCATCGAATCGTCCACCGCTGTGTTCAATGTCGACCCGGACTCAGCCCGACCCACTCAGAATGTTCAACCGGCCCGCGGGCGGCCGTCGGGCAAGCCTGATCGAAATATGCCTAAATTCCCAGGCGGATTGGACGGCCCACCCTGGGCTGAGATGATGGCTCAGTGCAAGACCACTTGCCACCGCCGCAGACCCGGCGTGAGCGCCTCTGGCGGGCCGCGCAGTCCAGGGGCATTCCGCTACGCGCGATTCTGACCACAGTCGGGGTCGTGGTCGCCGCCTACCTGGTCGGCAAGCTGCTCTACCGGCTGCGCGACGTCATCCTGATCATGGTCGTCGCGGGATTCATCGCCCTGCTCCTGAATCCGCTTGTCGTGGCCCTGCAACGGTGGAAGGTCCCGCGACGCGGGTTTGCCGTGACCATAGTGACGATCTGGGGTTTGCTGGTCTTCATCGGACTGGCGGTGGCATTCGGATACCCGCTCGTCAACGGCATCAGCCACCTAGCCCAGCAACTGCCGACGTACGTGTCGCAGGCCGAGCACGGCAAGGGGTGGATCGGGCACCTCGCGGTTAAATATCACGTTCAGGCATGGGTGGCCAAGAACACGCCCAAGCTGGTGAGCTTCGGGCAGGGCCTCGCAAAGCCGGCGTTGAGCCTGGGCAAGGGCGCCGCGACGCTGATCATCACGCTGGTCACGATTTTCGTGCTCGTGCTGCTGCTGATGCTCGAAGGCCCCAAAATGCGGGCCGGCCTGCTCGGGATGATGTCACCAGCGCACGCGGAACGATACTCACGGGTTGCCCGCGAAATCAACGGCTCCGTCACCGGCTACATGCTCGGCAACTTTGCGACCTCGCTCATCGCCGGGGTGGTCGTGTTCGTCACCCTGCTGGTCCTGGGGGTTCCGTACCCCTTGCTGTGGGCGCTGTGGGTCGGGCTGGTCGACTTCCTGCCCATGATCGGTGGCGCGCTGGCCGGAATACCCACCGTGCTGTTCGCGGCCGGGCATTCACTGACGGCCGGCATCATCACGCTGGCGGTATTCGTGATCTACACCCAGTTCGAGAATCACGTGCTGAACCCCGTTGTGATGAGCCGGACAGTGAAGGTCAACCCGCTGCTGGTGCTGGTATCGATCCTGGTCGGAGCGTCCATCGGCAGCTGGATCGGCGGGACGTTCGGCGGATTCGTGGCAGCCCTGCTGGCCATCCCCGTCGCCGGCGCGCTGCAGGTCACGATCCGCGAGATCTGGCAGGCGACGGCCCCCGAGCCGGCCGAAGGCGCGGCCTCCGACCAGGGGCCTGACGGCCAGCCTGACGACGACGGGACCAGAGACCGGCTGTTACCGGCGATCGCCGAGTCTCGTCAGAACTGAGCCTTGAGTTCGTCGATCTCGTGCACCCGGTGGAACCGGGGGAAGCGCATGGCCACCACGGCGGTTACCGTCAGGCTGCTCGCTTACTCGGGCCGGAGCGGCGCCGGCCGCCCCAGCGCACCGGCCAGCAGCGGCGGAATCTCACCCTTGCCTGACCCATCCGCCGAGATGACGACGTAGACGGTGCGCGCGCTGCATGCCACCTCGCCACCGCTCCGGCGAGCCTCGAAGTCCACCGCGAAACTGGTGCGTCCGAGGCGCGCGGTGGACACGGCGACGAGGACCTCGTCCTGCCAGTGAAGGCCGGCCTTCCAGTCGATCTCCGAATGGACCAGTTGCGTGTCGAAGCCGGCATCGAGCAGGTTCTGATAGGTCAGCCCGCGCGAGTCCAGAAAGGCCGCGAACGCTTCGTCGAAGTAGGTCAGGTACCAGGCGTTGAAGACGACACCCTGCGCGTCAACTTCCATGTACCGGACCGTGAGGGGAAACTCGAATATGTCAGCCACCGTCACCAGCCCCGGGCACGTTCGTGATGCTTCGGACTCCACCTAGTGATCGTTCATTAGATCAGACGGGGTGCTAGGTGGTGGGGAGCTCTCCTGGAGGCTTTCTGGCGCCCATCAGACTTCACTTCTCTGGCATCATCGAAGCGTGACCGGCCTCGACCTCCAACGCCTCGCGCAAACTGCTTACGAAGCCCACCGCGGCGCCCACACCGGGACTCTTCCGTCGTGGGAAGAGACCACCGAGCAGGAGCAGCAAGCCTGGAGGGCCGCCGTGGCCGCAGTCACCGGCCAGGGCGATGTCACCCTCACCGAGGGGCCTCCCGCCCAGTCGCTTGTCGTCCAGACCGGGGATCAGACCCGCATCTTCCAGAATGACTTCACCGTCGGCCGCCAGGGCTCATTGATTCTCAGCGACGAGCGGGCCTCGAGCCACCACGCCCTTTTCCAGTTCGCTCATGGCCTCTGGTACGTCCAGGACCTCGATTCGACCAACGGCACCTGGCTCAACGGGCGCCGCATCTACCAATCGCAGCGGCTGAAAAAAGGCGACAAGATCAAGATTGGACGCACCACCGTGGTCGTGGTATCGGCGTGAGCCCCGCAGGCTCAGCCGATGAGCCCGGGAGGAACCCGGCACTCCTCGCGGGCGTAGAGCTCTGCGACAGCGGAGAGATCACCGGCAGCGCAGACGTCCGGGCCCGGTGCCAGTTCAGCCGCCGCCTGGGAGTCCCATCGTCGCGGCGTGCGTGATCAGCAGGGACTCCGGCGGGACAAGATCCACTCCGTCGGGATCATACAGGTATCCGGGCCCCTGCCCGGCCACTCCGGTGTGCCCGTACTGCCAGACGATCCGGTTGGCGACCGGGTCGATGACGATCACCCGGTGGTTGAAATCGTCGTTGACCAGGATGTTCCCGTTCGGCAGCGGCAGCGCCAGCGACGGCTGGTTGAGGCCGCCGAACCGCCACAGGAGCCGTCCGGAGGAGGTGAACTCGGCCACCTGGCCGGGATTGGAGTAATCCGCGGTCAGGTACCGGCCGGGATAGACCTCGTTAGTGTCGGATGGGTATGCAACTCCTGGCGGATGGGCGGACCAGCTGACCTCGCCGTTCAGGCTCATCTCGTCCGCCCAGTCGCCGTTGATCTCGGTCACCAGATAGTGGCCGTCGGTAAGAGGAAAGGCGCCATTCGGGCTGCCGAACCGGTGCGGCGGGTCGTGCAGGCACTGGCTGCCGGTCTGGCCGATGATTTGTAGCGGGCGTTGCGCGGGCGGTGCCACCGTCACGATGCGGCAGTTCTTGATGTCGGCGAACAGCAGCCGGCCGTTCGGCGCCAGCAAGGCATCGTCCGGGTTGTTCACGTGGTTCGGCCCGCTGCCCGGTACTCCGGGCGTGCCGTAGCGGTAAATGATCTTGTGGGCCGCGACATCGATCACGCTGATGACGAAGTCGTCTTCCTGGGTGGCGACGATGTGGCGGCCGTCCGGCGAGAAGAACGCGTCGTCGGGTACCTGGAACGTCTGGCCGGGAGCCAGGTCACCCGGCTGCGGGAACTGCCACCGGATGCGCCCCTGCGGGTCCACGATCAGCAGCCGGTTGTTGAGATGGTCGGCGATGAGGACGTCGGCTGGCAGCGCCGACGGGTCCGAGCCGGGGGCCAAGTGGCCACGGTCATGGGCCGGGCCGAGCCAGGGCGAGTCTGCCGAGGTCGTGGCCGCGGCCACGGGCGCCGGCCGCAGCGTGCTGACCGTGGGCACCGCCCGCCCGTTGTCTTCGCCGCCGACCAGGTAGCCGATGCCGTGCCACACCGCGGCCGGGGCGTCGGCGACTGGTACGGGGAGCTGGCCAGCCAGCCTGACCTGGCCCCCCGATGCGCCGGCCGGGGTGAAGCTCAGCACCTGCGCGCTGGTGGTGAGCGCCGCGGACGGGCTGGCGAGCCCCGGCCCGCTGGCGATCTGGCCGCCGGCGACGTAGATGTGGCCAGCCACGGTCATTCCTGTGGCGTGGGCGAGCGCGGACGGCAGCCGCCCGGCCACCGCGGCCTTTCCCGTGGCCAGGTCCACCCGCTGGATCGCGTCAGTGATGCCCGCCGGGGTCTGCCCGCCAAACACCCATATCTGCGAGCCAAGTGCCGCGACGGCCGGGTAGCGCACCGGGACCGGCAGTTTGGCCGCGACGGCAAACCTCCGGCCGTCGGAGGTGACCAGCACGTCGGGGTCATAGCCGGTCCCGTCGTAGCCGCCGACCAGGTAAGCCTTCCCGCCGGCCACGGCCGATGCCAGGTCGCTGCGCGGGCCCGGAAGCTGCCCTGCTCCCGTCCAGGATGCTTGCCCTGCGGGGGCCGCACCCATATCGCCAGCCGGTCCGGCCGGTCCGGCCTGAACGTCGGCGATGCTAGCCTGCGACCCGCCGCCGAACACGACGGGCCGGCCGTTCAGCATCGCTCCCGCGGCATCGTGCGTGGCAACCGCCAAGCGGCCGGCCGGGCTGGTCTGGCCGGTGACCGGGTTGAGCCGGATGACCGCGTCCGTCGTGGTGTGCGCGGCTGTGAGGCCGCCGGCGATCAGCAGTCCCCGCTGATCGGGAAGCGCGACCGCGCGGGAGAACGGCGCCGGAAGCTGGTAGGGGGCGGCCATCACCTGCAAAGCCGGATGGCCGTTCGCCGGGGCGTGGCCTGCCTGCCCGGCTGATCCGCTCGGCTGGCTTATGCCGTGGCCGGCCGCACGCGGTGGGTGACGGGTCGTGGTGCGGTGTCCCACGGTAAGCCCGGCTATCAGCGTGCCGGCGCAGATAGCCAGGGCCAGCGCGGCTACCGCGGTCCGCCTAGCCCTCATGCGCCGGGAGGCGGCCCTGCGCCCGGCCCCGGGAGGGCGCCTGGAGGCAGCGCGGTCGCCCGGTTGGACGGGCACGGCATCATCCTCCTCCGAGAGCGTCCGCGGTTGACCGCCGTGGCCATGGCGGGTTCACTGGAGTCCTGCTGGGGTCAAGTCAGCGCAGCCTGCGCAGAGCACGCCCACTGTCCCATCCTCATCATCCACGGCGACATCCCATCCCCGCTAGGAGCCTGGCGCCGGCACTTCCGGGCGCGGCCGCCACGGCCTTTGCGGAACGGGCCAGTCCCGGCAGGTTCGTTGCGGGGGCTTGACTGGCTGCGCACCGGCGCGCAGCTTCCGATGGAGGGCAGCCAATGACCAGCACATTTAATCGGCTACGGGAAGCACTGCTGCTGGTCATTGTGCTCCTGGCCGCGGTCGGTTTCGCGGCCGGATGTGGGCAGGCCAGCAACATCCGGGCCAAGCTGGCACCGTCCGGCGGGACCGGCATGTCCTCGCTGAGCAGCGCCAGCCTCGCACCGGTCAGCCCGACAGCGACCACCACCCCATCCGTTCAGCCATCGGCCAGCGCAACCACCTCTGCCCCGGCTCCTTCGGCGACCGCGACGCCGACCAGGCCAGCGCCGGCACCGACAGTCAGCGGTTCCCCCGCTCCCGGCAACGGCTCCGCGTCCCTGCTATGGCTGTGGGTACTCATCGGCGTGATCGCCGTAGTGGGGTTGATTACCCTCGTCAGTCAGGCGGGCCGCCGCCGTGCCGGGAGAATCCGGAACTGGCGGGCGATGGCGGTGGATGCCTTTGCGAAGGGAGCAGCTCTGTACGATGCGGTAAGCGTCGCCGGGCCGCCCGGCCCGTATGGCGGCGGGAACACCGGCGCCCGCTGGGCCGATATCCAGCGCCGCGCCGACGATCTGACCCAGAGTCTCTACCGGCTGCGCGAGGCGGCCCCCGGTGCGGACGAGCGGGCGCGGGTCGACGATGTGCTCGCGTCCCTTTACGCGCTACGGTCTGCGACCCAGACCGGGAATATGTCGCCGTCCGGCGGCCTCAACGCTGGCAATCTCCAGGTTCGCTTGCGGAACTTCGAAGCGGCGCTCCAGGCGCTGCGCGAGCCGGAATGACAGGTCCTCACACGTGCTCGAGGCGGTGCAGGCGGCTTGCGAGCGCCTCGCCCGCCCGGTGCGCTGGGCCCAGCGCTCGTGACCGAGGACGCGCCGCTCGCCGGGGCCCGCGCGCGGGCCGTGCGCGACCTGCGATGGGCCATCACGCGCTACCGTCAGACCCTGCGCAACAGTGACCCGGACCGCGAGCCGCCCGGCGCCTCGGTCAGCGGTACGAGCGGACGGCCTCCGCAAGGCGGTCCAGCGCGGCCAGGGACTCGGCCTCGGGGGTGGTCGGCAGCATGAATGTGACCCGCTCGACACCGGCGCCGGCGAAGCCCTCGACGGACTCCGGGCCACGCGCGCCGAACACGGTGAAGGGGACACCGTCGCGCCCGTTGTCGGCCAGCCACTGCCGGACCTCACCGATACGCTGCGGGCTCATGTAGGCGCGGGGCAGCCATTCGTCGCCGTAGTGCAGCAACCGGTCCAGCGCGGCCTTGCTCTCCCCGCCGATCACGATGGGCGGATGCGGGCGCTGGACCGGCTTGGGCCAGGAGAACGCCGGCCCGAACGACACGTATTTGCCGTGGAACTCCGCCTGATCCTTGGTCCACAGTTCCTTCAGCGCGCCGAGCTGCTCGTTCATCAGCGGCCCACGGGTGGCCGGGTCGACGCCGTGGTCGCGCATCTCCTCCCGGTTCCAGCCGACGCCCACGCCGAACCGGACGCGGCCGCCGGACAGTAGGTCGAGGCTGGCCACTTCCTTGGCCGTGTGGAACACGTCACGCTGAGGCAGCAGCGCGATGCCCGTGCCGAGCAGCAGGCTCGTGGTCGTGCCGGCTGCGGCCGTCAGCGCGACGAACGGATCCAGCGTGCGGTAATAGACGCGCGGCAGGTCACCGCGGCCAGGGTAGGGCGTCTCGCGGCTGACCGGGATGTGCGAGTGCTCGGCCAGGAACAGCGAGTCGAACCCGCGTTCTTCCAGCGCGCGGCCCAGCACGTCCGGCCGGATCCCCTCATCGGTCACGAACGTCGCAATCCCGAACTTCATCCTGGCGTTCACCTCTCCTGATCGCAGGCCACCGTCTGACAGCCTCCCATGCTGCTACCCGCGGCTGGATCCCCATGCCACCGGATCCGGCGCCAGCGCTCGCCCTGAACATCACCTTCACGCCGCTCGACACGCAGGGGAAAGCGGGAACGCCATCCACAGGCGGCTGGGATATCGTGACGAACACAGCCAGCTGATCTCAAGCTGACCGGGCAGCATCTCGGCGGGCGGGGTGCTGAGCGCGCGCCCGCCAGGAGACCGCCGGAAGGCCCAGCGCGGACACCACCACGGCCGCCCGGCGATCGCGATCTTGTCCTGGGCGGGATTCTGCCCGGTCGCGGTCATACGGGGCCTGGCCCAGGCCTGAGGTCGCCGGGCAGGGACGCGGGCCGGAAGGCCGACCAGAGCGCCCGGCGCGGTCGATCCAGGCCAGCTCCACCCCCAGGCCGGACCGCATGAGCTCACGAGGGCAGGCCACCAGGGTGGCCTCGATCCGCAGCCCGGGCTGCTCGGTCAGTTCCGCAGCGACCAGCGAAAACGGCTCGGAATGGGTGTATCACAGGCGATGCAAGCGGCTCCGTTGTTTCTGAAGACAGCTGGTCCGGACCGGGGCAGGAAAGGAACCGTCACATGGCCGTCACATTCACCATCGAGCCGGATGAATTCCTGGGGTTAAGTGCCCTCGTCGACCTGGGCCAGATGGCCAATGGCACCGGCACCGACACCGCAACCCAGGCGAAGACACTGATGCGCAGAGCGCTGGCGGACAAGCTGGAGGACGCCGGCCTGCCCTGGGCTCCGTCCGCCGAAGCAGTCAGGCAACGCGCCGCCGGGGCCGCGGCGCCGGATACCGGCATGCGCAGGCTCATGGGAAGCAAGAGAATGCGGAAGGACGCCGCGTACGCCCTGGCTGTTGCCATGTTGGTCGCGCTCTGGGGCGGCTACGCCCGGGGATGGAATTGGACGGGTTTCCGGGCGAACGGCCAGCTGTGGGATTGGCTCCACCTCCTGCTGCTACCGGTGGTCATCGGCACCATCCCGCTGTGGATCCGGAATAGGGATTACATCGGCCGGATCAGGCGCGTCACCTACGCAGTCGTCATCGTGGCCTGGACCGGGTTCGTGATCGCCGGCTACCTGGTTCCGCTCAATTGGACGGGCTTTCGCGGCCAGACGCTATGGGACTGGTTTGAGCTGCTCCTGCTGCCGGCGGCACTGGCGGCCACGATTAGTATGCGGGGCTCGCTGCCGAAGGTCCTCCGCTCGCTGCTCCCGTATCAGAAGGGAATCATGGCCGCCCTGGCCGCCGGGTGGATCGTGACCGTGATCGGTGGTTACGCTCTGCGGTGGACGTGGACCGGCTATGCCGGCAACACTCTGTGGGATTGGCTCCAGTTGCTGCTCCTGCCACTGGTGTTCCCGACCATCCTGCTCCCGGCCTTGCTCAAATGGGTCTCGGGCAATGCCGCCGGACGTGCCAGCCAGGCGCACGAGGCGGCCGTGACCCGGATAGCCGTGGCGACCGATCGCCCCCCGCCGATAGCCCCGAAGCTCTCGGCTATTTCGCCCCCGGTGACACGTTCCTTACCGGCGCGTACCCTTGGCCGCGATGGCCTGGTCCACTGTCTCGTGGATGCCGAAAACCTTCGTCAGCCCGGTGACCCGGAAGAGCTTCAGTATCCGCTCCTGCGTGCAGACCAGATCCAGCGAGCCGTCGTGCGCCCGCACCCGTTTCAGGCCTCCTACCAGCACCCCGAGGCCGGTGGAGTCGAGGAACTCAACCCTCTCCAGGTTGACGATGAGCTGGTGGTTGTCCTTGCTGACCAGATCGATGAGCAGCTCACGGAGCCGCGGTGCTGTGTGGATATCGATCTCGCCCCCGACGTCGATGACCTCGATGCGGTCCTTGTTGTAGTGACTCAGCTTCAAATCCACCAATCCTCCAGTGCCATGCATGGCGTCATCGCAACGTCCATCCCGGCGAATGGGCCGGCGTAGCCAGCGCCAGGGTGTGATCCTCTGCCGCGTTCAGCCAGCTCGGCACGGCCGACCGGTCATCGTCTCCGGCGGCGGCGACGGGACGGTGCGCACTGGCCCGCTGACGGTCGCGCCGCCCGCTGTTACGGCCTGGTCCCCGCGGGCGGCGGGTCAGTCCTCCCAGATGTCGCCGGTGAGCGTGATTGTCGCGGACCCGTGCCGGGTGCGTTCGCCCTTAGCCGTACCGGCGATCGTGGTCATCCTGCTGTCCTGGTGATATTCCTCGCCCAGCGTGATGCCGAGCGCCGCGGCCCACGCGGCGAGCGCGGCCCGGCGGGCACTGCCCGGCTGGGCGTAGGACCGGCCGGTGACCTGGGCGCCGTCGTGGCTGATCGTCCACTCCAGCACGGGCAGGCCCTCGCGGTCCCCGCGCTCTAGCAGGTCGGTGAGCGTACGGGCGGCCCGCAGCTGCCAGGCCATCTGCTTGCGGAACCCTGATGTGGCGCTCTCGCCGCCGGTATGTGTCATAGCCGGTTAAGTCCTGGCCCTGGCGCAGCTGCCCGGACCCGGGCATCGGGCCCGGCGCCAGCGGCGCGGGCTCGTAGCCGGATAGCGTCGCGCGGGCGAGTGCCTCGATGAACGCGGGCGTGGATGCGGCGCTGGTGAACAGGGCTCGCTGGCGGTCGGCTCCGGTCCCCTGCTGGTCGAGCCGGTGCAGCAGCCTGGTGATCGTCTCGGTGTCGCCGCCGTCCCTGAGCGCGGGGTAGACATGATCAAGGAGGCGGGAGCGGAGCGTCGGCGCATCGACGGCCTGCCCGGTGAACGGGTCGACTCCTGCCCCGGCGAGTCCCTGCCGCGCCGCGGCGGCCAGCGCCGCGGTGACCTGGCGGGCCGGCGCCGTTGCCACCGGCGTCCCGCGGCGGGCCTCGGCCAGGGCGGTGGCGACCAGGGCGCGGATCAGCCCCGCCAGCAGCACCGCGGTGCCGGCGTCGAGGCAGACGTCGGCGACCCGGACCTCGACGGTGGGGTAGCGCGGGGAAAGCCGGGCCAGGAAGTAGACGCTCCCCTCGTCCAGTGCCGCGCCGCGCCCGATGAGGCGGCGGACTGCCATGTCGTAGGCGGCCGCGTCCGGCCACGCCGCGGGCGGCACCGCGGTCGGCCAGCGCGTCTGGATCGTGTACCGCCAGCTGGCCCATCCGGTATCGTGCCCGTCGGCGATCGGGGAGTTGGCGGTGACGGCGAGCAGCGGCGCCAGCCAGGGCCGCAGCCGCGCCAGGACCTGGACGCCCAGGTCCCGGGAGGGGACCCCGACATGCACGTGACAGGCGCAGATGCCGGCCTCGGCCACCACAGGACCGTACCGGCGCGCCAGCTCGTGATAACGCTGCTGGCACGTTAAAGCGGCCAGCCCGGGCGTGCAGTATGGCGCGACCCCTGACGCCACCAGGCGGCAGCCCAGATGCGCCGCAGCGGCCGCGGCGAGCCGCCGCAGCCTGACCAGCTCGCCGCCGAGGTCCTCCAGACCGGTGCACACCCTGGTTCCGGTCTCCACCTGGAACCGCATCAGCTCCTGCTGCACGCCCGGCTCCCCGTCGAGCATCCGCACCAGATCGGGGCCGGCCAGCACCGCGGCGCCCGTGGAGGGGTCCAGGAGCACGAACTCCTCCTCTATCCCCAGCGTGGTCGCGGCGGCCGCGCGCACCGCCCCCGACGGGCCACCGGGCGTCTTCGCGGCCCGTGCTGCACCGCCCGATCCGGGCATGACCACGACCACCTGCTGCTCCGGGAGCGGGCGCGGCGGTAGCCATGGGCCCAGCGCGCTGGCCAGGCCGGTGACTGCGCGGGCTGCGGAGATCGACGGCCACAGCACTGCGGCCAGCGTGAAGGAGGCTGCCGCATGCACGGCCACCGCCTGCACGGCCACCGCCTCGGCGCCGACTTGCCCGGCTGCCTTCCAGGCTGCGTCCAGCGGCTGCTCGGCCGGGATCGGCAGAGTCCGGGCCATTGTCCCGTCCTTTCTGTCGTTGAGGACACGCCGTGAGCCCCCGGCCAGGGGTACCGGCAACGAGCGTGTCACCGGGGCGAAGTAGGGGGCCCGGTAATCGCGGGGAAATTCTGGTCGGATATCGGTGAGTTGCACTGATGCCCGGTGCCGGTGTCAGCGGGAGATCAGCCGCTGGTTTTCCCCTGTCGATATGCCAGATCGACACCACGTCACCGTTGATCTCATACCGGCCCGCCCGTAGCCTGGATCACCTCATAGGAGCCGGTGTCCGGGCCGTGCGCGGAGCCGGTCGGCTGAGCGGTCATACTGCGGCCTCCTGTGCCCTCTTCAGTTCCCGGTAGATGGTGGCCCGCGACACCCCGAACAGCTCCGCCAGCTCGGTCGGGGTCTTCGCCCCTTGCCGGTCGAGCCGGAGCAGGTGTGCCCGCTGCTGGCCGTTGAGCTTAGGCTGCTTGCCCTTGAGCTTTCCGCGCTGGCGGGCCCTGGCCATGCCCTCGATCGTGCGGAGCCGGATGATGTCGACCTCGAACTCGGCGAACGAGGCGAGGATGTTGAAGAACATCTTCCCGAACGGGTCGGCCGGGTCGTACACCGTGGAGCCGATCTGCAGGCAGGCCCCCCGGCTGATGATGAGGTCGGCGAGGGAACGCGCGTCGGGCAACGACCGGGCGAACCGGTCAAGCCTGGGGACGATCAGGGTGTCCCCGGCGTGCACGGCGGCGAGCGCCTGGTCCAGGCCAGGCCGGCTGGTGCTGGTCCCGGTGAAACCCTCGTCGACGTAGATGCGGTCGGCGGGGACGCCGTACCCGGCGAGGGCGGCCCGCTGGATATCGGTGTCCTGGGCGACGGTCGAGCACCGTGCGTACCCGATGAGCGCGCCAGGCCGGGCGGAGGATGGCGCCGCGGCGGCCGCGTCAGTGTCGGTCACCTCCCCATCGTACGGTACGGGTCCCCTCAACTGAGAACATCAACGTACGACCTATCTGAGACACCGCGACCTCGCGATCTATCCTCCTCCGGCCCCGGGACGATCATGTGCGCAGGACGATCCCCTTAGGCTTAGGGACAGCGAGCGGACCGAGTCCCGGCCGGTGAAGTCGAGCAGGAACGCCAGGCGGGCGCTATCGATCGCGCCAGTCATTTCCTCGGGTGTTCGAGGCGGAGAAGCGGGAGGACACCGAGTCCTCAAACCAAGCCTGGAGGCGAGCCATGACCACTCATCACGTCGACGACAACGGCCGGCGCTTTGCAGCGGATCCGGATCTGTCCCGGCTGTATCACGACACGCGGGAGCGCCTCATTCTGCTGCTGTCTGCCCTGGATGACGCGGCGCTGGAAACCCGGGTCCCGGCGTGCCCCGCCTGGTCGGCGCGCGAGGTCGTGGCTCACCTGAGCGCGGTTTGTCAGGATGTGCTGGCGGGCCGCCTGACCAGGATCCCCACTGAGGAGGAGACAGCCGCGCGGGTGGCCGGGTTCAAAGATCACGATCTGGCGGGGATCCTCGCCGCGTGGGGGGAAGTCGCGCCGCCGTTCGAACGGCTAATCGGCGCTCTCGGGGCGTGGCCCGCGGTGGTCGATATCGCCTCGCACGAGCACGACATCCGGGCAGCTGTGGGCAAGCCGGAAGGCCGGGACGCCGAGGTCGTCTGGCAGAGCGCCGGCTGGCTGCTGACCCGGCTGCGGCCCCCCGTTCCCCTGCGCGTGGTGGTGGAGGACGCCGAGTTCCGGGCCGGGCCGGGCGACGGGACCGAACTGCGGCTGACGACCAGCCGGTTCGAAGCCTTCCGCTGGCGCATGGGGCGCCGCAGCCGGGCACAGCTCGCACGCCTGGACTGGTCCGGCGACCCGTCCGCCGTCCTCGACCATGGCCGGGCGGGGGAGTTGGCGGTGCTGGAGGCCGCGGCGGCGGCGGCACGCCGCGGCCAGCCGGGGGTGGTGCTGGTCGAGGGGGACGCGGGCCTCGGCAAGTCAACCCTGCTGACGCGGTTCGCGTCGGGGCTGGCCGCGGTGACGGTGCTGCGGGCCGGCGGTGATGAGGCGGAGTTGTTGCTGCCGTACGGAATCGTGGGTCAGCTGGTGGCCAGCGCCCGTGGGGCAGGGGACGGCCCGGCGGGGTTGCTGGCCGCGGAGCGTGGTACGTCTCGCCTTCGCCGGCACCGAATCCGTGGACCGGGCCGCTGTCCTCAACGCTGTCGCCTACAGCGTCATCAGGGTACTCAGCCGTTGCCGCCGTGCACTGAGGTGATGAATGCCAGGAACTCGGTGGCGAATCCAGACCAGCGGGCGAGGGGGATCTTCGTCGCCTGCGCGCCGCGGAACTCGAAGATGCCCGCATCCTTGCGGGTCTTCTCATCCCCGCCCGGAGCAGCGGGCCCTATCTTCTCGGTCTTCGAGCCGAACTCCCCCATGCTCTCGGCGTCGCGCACCCCGGTCATGAGGTCCTTGCCGCGGGGGATACCGCCGAGCCAGTCGTTGACCGTCAGCTTCGGGATCACGATGCCCTTGGCCGGGTCCTTCTCGTCCACCTGGATGCCGCGGGCGAACACCGGGTCCTCCCTCCCGATGTGGAGCTCCGGGTCGAGCGCATGGAGGGCCAACTGGACGAAGGCGGCCGGATTCTTGGCGTAAAAATTCCGCTCTGGCTCTGGCAGAAGAGCGAACAAGCCGGCGAAGCTGGTCCTGGCCAGCAGCACGTCGGCTACCCGCTTTGGATAGTTCAAGGCCACAAGATGCTTTACGGCCGGTTCGAGATCCTCACCCTTATGTGTATCCGCGCCGACCTCGAGGTACTCCGTGACGACGGTGAGCAGACCCTGCATCTCCGGGCTGATCTTCTCGCCGCCGGCGGAGGCGGGGCTGTTGAGGCCGGTGAGTGCGAGTGCATCCCTCGTGAGCGTGGCTAAGGTTGGGGCCAGCTCCGCCGGCGCTTGAGGGGCGCTCTGAGGCTGTTGAGATAGCTGGCCGATCTTGGCGAGGTCGAGCCCGGATGTGACCTGCGGGCCGGCCTCGAGCTGGCCGTCGGGGGTCGGCGTCACGATGAACTTGGCGTCGCCGGTGCGCCCGGTGGCACGCTCCAGCCCGAACGTGGCGGGCTTGGCCTGCTCTGCCTGCTTCTCGGGCACGGCCTGCCCTGCCTGCGCCTCGAGGACGCTGCCGAGGGCGGTCATCGTGCCCATCACCGAGCGGAGCTTTTGCAGCCCACCGGAACCCTCCTCGACCGGCGGGTGCACGATGAACTCGATCTCCGACTTCCCATCGCCCGCCTCGTCGGCCTCGAGCTTGAACCCGTCATATACGCCGGTGCCGACCGGATCCTTCTTCTTGAGTGGGCCGGTGCCGAAGAGTCCCTTCTTTTCGACCAGCCAGCCCGTCTCGAACTCGAAGCCCACCTTCCGCTGCACGACGGGGCGCCCGCGTGGCACGGCCGGACCGGCAGTCCGGCCGTGCATGTCCTTCCCCGACGCGCCGTCACGCGTCCCTTGGTCGCGCCCGGCCTGCTTGACCGAGGGGCCCGGGGCGGAGTTCACAGGATCCGTCCTCATCGGGGATCCCGATACCACGCGCTCGGCCACGGCGTCGGCCTCGCGCTCGAACGGATCAGCGGGGTCGGACACGCCCACGCCTGCATGCTGGAATCCTGACGTGACGTCGCCGATCCGTTGCTGGACCACGTGGGTGAGCTCGTGGGCCAGGGTGCGCTTGCCCGCGCCGCCGTCGCCGATGACGACGTGGCTGCCGAAGGTGTAGGCGCGCGCGCCGACCTGGGCGGCGGAGGCGCGGGCGGCGCTGTCGGTGTGCATGCGCACGTCGGAGAGGTCCGCGCCGAGGCGGGCCTCCATCTCCTCCTTGAGCGGGGCGGCCAGCGGCTGGGCGGGGCCGCGCAGCACGTCCTGGATCGGCCGTGCCGGTACCGCCGATGGCCGGGCCAGGGGCAGGGCCGCACCCGCCGGAGCGCCGCTCGGCCGCAGCCGCTGCCGCCCCTGGTGCGGTTGCCCGCCGACGGGGGATGGGGTGCTGGCCGGCCTGGTCGTTTCGCCGGGCAACGGGACCTGCGAGGGCCGCAGCAGCCCGCTCACCGGCCGGGGGCGGCCCGCTTGCGCGGCGGCTGAGGGCTCATCGGCCCGGAGCGCCGCAGCGATGTGGTCGCTGCTTCTCGGAACAGGTTTGAAGCCGGCGCCTTCCGCCATCAGCTCACTCCTCGCATGCGGAGGCTTGTCTCGCACCCGGCACCTCAGTGGCCGGTGCGGCTCAACCGTACCAACGCGGCCGTTATTCACGCGTCACGACGCCTGAGCGGTGCCCGTCACCACCGCCGGGTGGGGCCGACCCGGTGCCGGCGGGCGCGGTGCCGGTGGCTGACCCGCGGACCTGCTCGTCGGCATCATAAAAGCAGCGGCCGCCCGCGCCTTCAGCGCCGCGGCGACCTGCCCCCACCCGGCCGACCTCGCCTGCACCAGTCACCGGCGCGAACGCCGTCTCAATAGACCCGTCCGGTGACCGTCTCAGCTGTCGGGGGGCTATCCGTACGCTCCGCACATGACCATCCCCTCAGGGGGGATCTTGATCGGCACGCGCGGTGCCCCACCGACGAGCAGGACCTCACCGCCCAACGCGTCGCGCGGAAGCCGCCGACGCGCTGCGAGCCGGTGCGGCCCGCGTCGCGGTGATCGCCCGGCCGGTGATCTACGCGGCGGTCTGGCGTTCGTCGAGGAACTGCCACCATGCGCGGGCTCCGTCCGCTGCCGCGCTGGTCATCTGCGCGCTCCACACCACGGATGACCTGGGCGAACTCAAACGCGTGCACCTCATGGTGACACGAGTCTTACCGACACGTCCTCCGTGAGGCTGTTGAGGCTATATCACGAGGATCAGCGGGTCGTCAGGATGGGGCCAGCGACAGCGATCCGCTGACGCTCGCGGAATACGTCACGCAATGTCCGAAGACCTTCGTGCGGTGGTGCGTCAGCGTGGCCACGAAGGTGCCGGTGCCGCTACGCGCTGGACCAAAGCCCACGTCGCCCAGAACGCCGTTCACGGCATATCGCTGGTTGACGCACCCGGTGAAACCGGACAGCTGCGTGACCGTGCCTCCGGTGAAGTCACCGGTGACCGCGGTGAGGGTGCCGTGCAGGTGGGTAGCAAGGTGAAAGTCAGCGCCGGTGATGGTGGCAGAGGTGCCGAGCGGGGTGTGGTCCACGGTTACGGACCAAACGCCGGGCAACGCGCCCGACGCGATGCCGGCGAAGTGGCCCTGTGTCGATGTCGCCGCGTATTCATACCCGCTGATCGAATCCGAGTACGTTGTTGCTGCTATCGCGGAAGCGGGGCTGATGAACAGTGCCGCCGCAGCGGCCCAGATCGGGAACATCCATCCAAGCCAGCGCATGACCTGCCATCCTTCGAGTCGGCCACCTGATTTCCCAGAACTGGAGCACGTATGCGGTTGGGCCAGGCAAGCGCACTGACGGAGCCCGGCACTCCCCCATAGCCAGGAAACGGCTAGGCGCCACGCCGCCCGCGACACCCGCAGCAGCACCCGCCGTTCCCGCCGCCAGGCGGGCATCGGGTCCGTGATTGTCACGCTGACACCCTGCCCCTGCCGGCGGTGTTCAGCAAACTGGACGGCCTAACACGGTCCCTGGCGCCGTCGTTACCGGCATCCCGCCTCGCCACAACCACCAAATTATCACCGAAAGTAACGGGGTTGAAACTCTCCGGAGATAGAATACCGGATGAGACAAGCCAAGATCGGAGGCAACAACACCTGAGACACAACGAGCCGAACGACAAGCTCAACTGAGACAGCGCCGGCCATCTATGGCGCCCGGTCGTGATGGACGCCGACAAGCTCGCCGCCGCCAGAGCACGCCGTGAGCGCGGCGAGAGCCCCGCCCAGATCGCCAAAGCCCTCGGCATTTCCCGCGCCACCGTCTACAGGTACCTGGCCGGGTAGCTCCGCACGAACCGTGGGCCACGTTGCCCCCTGGCCGTAGCTTCGGGGGAGTCCCGGGCCATCACCCCTCCCCTTGCTCGGGAGGCCGTGCCGGACGGTGCGCCTCGCACCTAGTGCGTAACCCGGTATGGGCGGGTTTAGTGAGGTTACACAGGGCCTTGCCCGGTTAGCGGCCCGTGATTAACGTGGGGGACTTGCCCGTGTTTTTGGGGCAGCACCGAGTACCGGAGAGGGGTACACAGTGGCAACAGGAACGGCAGAACGGGAACGGGCCAACGGCCGTAACGGGAACTACCAGCAGTTCCGCACGATCCAGCAGCAGGAGGACAGGGAACGCATCCGGGGTGAGTGGATGCCCTGCGATGATTCCGACAACCGGCTGGAGATCGCCGAGACCGACGACCCCCAGCTGGTCGCGCTGCGGGACAGCTACCACCACGGCCGGGTGATCTTCGCGACGCGCAGCCAGGTCCGCAACTTCGCCCGTGCAGTCACCGGCGATGACCGGATCAGGGATGCCGTCCGCGCCTGACCCGCACTAAGAAAGGGCCGTCCCCGCGGCAACGGGGGCGGCCCTTCCTGTTGCGCGGGGGCACCCGGCCACGCGGAGGGGCATGACCAGGTAATACCACCGTGCGGTGAGATTACCGCTAGGGGCCGGGGCGGCCTCCCCCAGCTCTGTCAGGACGCCGCCAGGATCGGCGAGCCATCCTCCTCCCAGCCGTGGAGCACCATCCCCCCACGGGAGGCCAGTAGGGGTCACCGGCTGCACATTCGACGGCGGGCGGATCAGCATCTCCGGCTCCGTGCCCAGGATAATCGCCAGGGGCAGGGCGGGCACGGCCGGGCGGGCACGGCCGGGCGGGAAAAAAGACCGAAGCGGCGGTAGCACAGCCGCGGCAGATGTTTCAGACTGGACATGCATATCGCCAAAGGAGGCCGAAATGGCGAACGATCCCACGCCCATGGGTGACCCCGGGCAGAGCAGCGACGACATACTCGGCCGCGAGGCAGGCGGCACCGATGAACTCGGGCCCGAACCGGGCGGCACCGATGAACTCGGGCCCGAGCCAGGCGGCACCGATGAACTCGGGCCCGAACCGGGCGGCACCGATGAACTCGGGCCCGAACCCGGCGGCACCGACATCCTCCGGCCTCAGCAAGGTTAAGGAACCGCCCACACCACACACCCCGCCCGTCGGCAGGTCCGGAAGCAACTCTGGACCTGCACGAAAGGAGACCCAGATGGCTGCTACGGAGCGCCGCGGCGAGAATGAGCGGGTGGCAGTGCTGGGGACCGGCATCATGGGCTCGGCGATGGCCCGCAATCTGGTCTCCGCCGGGCTGCGCACCGCGGTTTGGGATCGGTCGACCAGGGCGACCGCGCCGCTGGCCGATGCCGGAGCGCTGGTGGCAGCGTCGCCGGCAGAGGCGGTCAAGGATGCGGACGTCATGATCACGATGCTGCCGACCGCCGACGTGGTTAACTCCGTGATCTTCGCTGGCGGCGTAGCGGAGGCGCTGGCGGAGGGCGCCGTGTGGGCGCAGATGGGCACCATCGGCCTGGCCGAAACGACCGAGATCGCCGCCCGGCTCGGCCAGCTGCGGCCCGATGTCATGTTCGTGGACGCGCCGGTATCGGGCAGCAAGGGCCCCGCCGGGTCCGGCCAGCTGCTCATCCTGGCGTCCGGGCCGCCCGCCGGGGCCGCAGCCGCGGGCCCGGTGTTCTCGGCGATCGGCCGCAAGACCGTGTGGCTGGGCGAGGCCGGCCAGGGCAGCCGGATGAAGCTGGCCGTCAACGCCTACATGTCCATCTTGATCGAGGGCGTGGCCGAGGCCGTGGAACTGGCTGGTCGGCTAGGCATCGAGGACTCCGAGCTGGCCGAGGCTATCGAGGGCGGCCCGCTGGACGCGCCGATCGCGGACGCAAAGCTGCACAAAATGGAGCGAGGCGATTTCGCGCCCGAGTTCCCGCTGGAATGGGCGCTCAAGGACGTGGACCTGGCGATCGGCGCCGCGGGCGATGACGAGCTGCCGCTTCTAGCCGCGCTGTCCCGCCAGTGGCACGTAGCCGTTGACGCCGGCCACGGCCGGGAAGATGTCAGCGCCGCCCGCCTAGCGCTCGGCGGCCACTAGCGCTCGGCGGCCACTAGGCCCAGGCTCAGGCGGCGCGGCGGGCATTCCGAGCGGCTGGCTGGGCGGGGCAGGCCGGCGCCGCGCCGGTGAGCTGCAGGATCCACTGCATGCGGTCGCGGGCCGCCTCGGGATGGTCGCCAAACTCCTGTGCCATCCGGCTGGCGCAGCCACGGACGCCGAACTGCCGCACGGTGCGCCTGATCGCCTCCGTCACCGCATCAGGGGCGGGGGCGTCCGATCGCTGAAGTTGTGAGGCGAACAGTGCTGCGCACCGCGCGCTGGTCACGTTCAACTGGGTCATGGTAAGCCTCCACGGTTTCCATCGCTGAGCAAGGGGCCAACAGATGGGTGACCTGGCGAACCTCAGCCGGTGGCCCCGGCCTTCGCGTACCCGCAGCCAGTTCCCATGCACTAAACCAGAGCGAGCCCAGGCCTGTCAGATACGGGCCCCGGCCTGCTAAAAAGAGGCGTGGGGCCACGCCGTGCGGGCCGGTGGTCCGTGGGAGTGGAGGGTGCGCCCGTCGGGGCTGGTGGCGGTGGTGGTGCCGTTGGGGTGGCAGGTGAGTGTCCAGCCCCAGCGGTGGATGACGATCAGATGGTGGAATCGGCAGAGCAGCCGCAGATTCCCCAGCGCGGTGGGGCCGCTTTTGGAGCGGGGATCAGGTGGTGGACCTGGCAGACCGAGGGGGGCTGGGCGCAGCCGGGGAACTGGCACTGCTTGTCCCGCTGGATAACGGCTTTGCGCAGGTGCGGGGGGATCTGCGGGGTGGGGGCGCCCATGTCCAGCGGCTGGCTCAGGGAGTTGTACGGCTCGCCGAGGGTGGTGACCCGGAGGCAGGAGGCGAGCCCGCCGGGGCCGGACAGCAGGGTGATGCTCATGTCCAGCAGGGTGTCGCGCAGCCGCCGCCGCAGCGCGGGGGAGATCCCGGCCGGTTCCGCCGGGCCGTCCCGGTCCCGGGCGTCCCGGCCGTGGCCGTGGCCCGGGGCCTGGTCGTGGTCGCGGTGGTGGTCCAGGCCGCGGCCGTGGGCCTTGACAAACAAGGTGGTGAGCTGGTCCAGGGCGGTCCAGTCGGGCTGCCCGCTGACCACCGGCGTGATCGTCGCATCGCAGGCGGCGGCCTCGGCGTCCACGCCCGATAGGTCCACCGGCCCCGCGCCGGCCGCGGCGCGGGCCGGGCTCCACCCGGCTGCCTGGCCGGGGCTGCACCCGGCTGCCTGGCCGGGGCTGCACCCGGCTGCCTGGCCGGGGCTCCACCCGGCTTCCAGGGCGGGCGCGCCGGGCAGGCCGCGGAGGGTGGCCAGGTCCACGTGGACCTGGACGTGGACCGGCTGCCCGTCCCGGCCGGGCAGCATCCGCGCCGCGATCAGCCGGTGGCAGCACTGGTAGCCCAATTGCATCGTGATCTGGGTCACATCGGCTTGCCGCACCGACAGCCTGGCAGAGCGCCGCCTGGCGCGGCCAGCCGGGCAAACCCTGACGGCTATTCGAAAACATGAACTCAAGGCGTTGGCTGAGGATCAGGATTTTCAAGTAACAGTCCGCGCTCCAAGCAGTCGGGGGAGGGGAAGTCCGTCGATGCCGTCCGGATTCCTGCCGGTCATCGCCTGTCCTCAGCGCGGTGGGCCGGGGGAACGCCCGCCAGACACTGCGTCCCGGCGGCCCGCTGCAGCCTGTTCTGCCGTCGCTGGAACTGGTCGGCTACCAGCGCGGTGACCAGGGCGCAGGAGGTGCCGAGCAGGAACCCGGCGGTGGCGTCGGAGAGCCAGTGGGCGCCCAGGTAGGCACGGGAGAGCCCCATCACGATCGAGAACGCCACCGCGGCCGTGCCCCACCAGATGCGCCGCCTGCCCGCGGGCACCAGGGCGATGACCGTCGCGACGACGGTGACCGACGCGGCGATGGCGTGTCCGGACGGGAACGACGCGCCGCTCGTGGCGACCAGCGACCCGGGCGGCCTGGCCCGGTCGTAGATCCCTTTCAGCGAGCCGATCAGCACCTCCGACAGCACGATGGCGGCGGCGAAAGCGGCCAGATGCCACCACTGGCGGCGCAGGGCCAGGAACCCGGCCAGGGCGATCCGCACCGGCAGCGTGACATACACCAGCCCGAGGACGTTGAAGACCTTGGCGATGGCGGTCAGCGGGGGCGCCCGGCCGGAGACCATCAGCCGCAGCCACGCATCATCGACCCGCTGGATGCGGGCCAGCATGCCGTGGTCCGCGACCAGGGCGAACACCACGGCCGTGACCGCCACCACCCCGGCGGTCAGCAAAGCGGCCCGCCGGGGGCGGCCAAGCAGCGGGTCCTCCTGCCGCCGGGCCGTGGCGGCCCGGGTCACCCGGGGCATGCGGCACCTCGCCCGCACAGGGCCAGGCCTTCGGTGCGCCGGACATAGCCGGCCAGCTCCGACCGGGGCATGAACGCCACCGCGCTGCCGACAGCGGTGGTCACCACCGGGGACGCGCCGGGGGCGAGGACGAACCGGTAGGTCGCGCAGCCGCCGGGGAAGGTGTAGTAGCGGACGCCGGAGTACGCAGGGACCAGGCTCAGCGGGCGCTCGAACCGGCGCATGCCGGGCTGGTCCGAGGGGATCTGCTGGGCGCCCGAGGTGTCGCAGGTCGCGGTCAGGGTGATCGTCACCGCCTGCAGCCCGGCCTGGCCGGAGTCCAGCCCGAAGCTGGCCTGCCCGCTGGCGATCTCGGCGCCGGCCGCGGTCCAGCCTGACGGGAGCGCGGCGATGCAGGGCAGGAAGGCGGCCGAGGGGACCGCCTGGGCCGCCAGGATCATCGTATGGCCCGTGCCGCAATCGGGCGCGTGCACACTTGGGTTGCTGGCAGGCAACAACAAGGTGATGCCGAGAACGGCGGGCACGGCGAAGATGGCGAGCATCGCCGCGGCCAGGGTGACCCGCCGGGCGCTCCAGCGTTGCAGCATGATCGGGCGCCGCTGCGGGGCGAGTGTGCGGAACTCGGCGAGCAGGTCCCGGGGATCGCGTTTCATGAAGGCGCGCAGCTGTGTCGGGCTGGCGACCCCGCGGGTGGCGGCGAAGGCCTCGGCCAGCTCGGCGTCGGTGAAATAGTTCAGCGCGTGCCGGTACACGCGCGCGGGGTCGGTGCGGACCGCCAGGACCAGCATCATGTTGCCCAGGTCGACCGCCTGCCGCCATGGCGAGGGGCGCACCTGGGCGAAGGCCACGTCGATCAGCAGCAGCTGCCCGCCGCGGACCATCAGGTTGCCCGGCTTGATGTCGCGGTGGGCGATCCCCGCGTCCCACAGCGTGCGGATCAGCCGCAGCCCCTGGTCGAGCACCTGGTCATCGAGGTCGGCGCCGCCGATTTCCACCGCGCCGTCGAAGTACTCGGTGACCAGCAGGTACTCCCGCTCGGGGGTGATCTCCACGATGCCGTAGGGCCTGGCCACGGCGATCCCGGCGTCCTGCAGCAGGCGCAGCGCGTAGTCCTCGTACTCGGCCAGGCGCCGCACGGTCTGGAAGGGATGCTCGTCCTCCAGGGAGCCGTACAAGATCGTCCGCCACAGCTTGTACCAGCGGTCAGCGCGGACGTGGCCCTTGGTGTAGAGCTTGGCGAACAGGTACTCCTGCGGGCCGCCCTCGGTCCGCAGCCGCAGCGGGGTGGAGCCGGCTGAGGACTCCAGCCCGACCGGCGTGATGCCGGTGACGGTGAACCCGAGCTGGTCGCGCATGCCCTGCCGGATCGCCTCGCCTCGCGCGCCGGTCACGTCCACGTGCGCGGTGTTGCCGCGCCGGTAGGCGACCGGGAAGACCTCGTTCGGGGTGAAGAAACGGAACGCGCTGACCGGGATCGCGACGCCGAGCGCCACCCCCAGGAGCAGGTCATCCACGTGATCGACGGCCAGGTACAGATGGGCCAGGCAGAACACGGTCACGATGACCGCGATGGCCGCCTTCGCGTAGGTGCGGGGCCGTCCCGGCACGACCAGGCAGTAGGCAATGCTGATCAGCAGGAACGTGAGGATCGTCACCGACATCGCCGGCGCGGAATACCCGGCCCAGCCGGCGATGACCGGCACGCCGTACGGCCGCGGCCGCGTCGTCCCCTCGGTGATGAACTCGATGGCGAGCTCGAGGAGGTACAGGCTGCACAGGAATACCAGCAGTTGCCGCCAGCGCCGGAACGCTATCGTCAGCACGACCGCCGACAACCCGAGCACCGTGGCTCCCCAGCCGGATCCGGCCGCGGAGATCCCCCTGGCGACGTCGGTCAGCCACGGCGTCCGTGGCCGCGCGAAAAACCGGAGCACCGCCGAGTTGACCTGATCATCGAGCCGCAGCGACGGGGCCTGCAGATTATCGAGCCGCAGCGACGGGGCCTGCAGCGAGATCACGATCACGCCGGCCAGGACGACAACTGCGAGGACCAGCCAGGCCCTGGTGGTGACCGAGACCGGGTGCGGCAGCGGCGGGGGCGCACCCGTCGGGCGGCGCCGGCGCGTCGTCCGCCGCACGGCGGGACCCGGCGCAAGGCTCGCCGTGCCAGTCGGCGCGGTTACCCTTTCCGCCTTCTCGCTCAATGCGACGCACCTCCTGCCGAGGCCAGCCCCTGCGCCCGCAGCCAGCTCTCAGCTACCAGGCGCGGATCTTGCCCGCGTAGTTCCACCTGCGCGTTCAGGGCGCGCAGCGAGCCGGTCGTCAGGCGCGCCGAGACGGTGTCGAGCACCGTGAGCAGCCGCGGGCCGTAGCGGGCGACGACGTCCCGGCGCACCAGCGGGATGACGTTCTCGGCCGGCTGCAGGCCGCGGTCGTCGGCCAGCACCACGAGATGGTCCGCCGTGATGGCCGGATCGGTGCTGAACAGCAGCGCGACGCCGATGTCCCCTGCCTGCAGGGCCTGCAGCGTCAGCGGGCCCCCGGCGTCCAGCGGTATGAAAACCCGGAACCGGAGCCCGTAAACCTGCTTCAGCCCGAGCAGGCAGTAGAGGCGCTCCGGGCATTCGGGCGGACCGCCGAACGCCAGCCGCGGCGCCACCCGGGCCAGGTCGGCGACCGATCGCAGGCCATAGCGGGCAGCGGTGGCGGCGGTGACCACGATGACGTTGGCGTCCTGCGCGGCGGACGGGCGGCCCGCCACCAGCCCCCGGCCAGCCACCCACCCGGCCAGGGCCCGGCCGGTCGCTGTAACATCGGACGTCGCGGACTGCCGCCCCAGGCTGACGAACTCGAGCGCCGACCCGGAGTACTCCGGCACCACCTGGACAAGTCCGCTCATCAGCGCCGGGTCCACCAGCTCACGAGCGCCCAGGTTCGGCAGGACGCGGACGGGGAAGCCCTGCGTCGTGAGCGCGTCGGCGTAGATGTCGGCGAGCAGCGCGCTCTCCGGGAAGTCGAATGACCCGACCGTGATCTCGGCGCCATGCTGGCTGGCCTCGCCTGCCCGGCCAGCCGGCCCGCTGCCGCAGGCGCAGGCGCAGCACACGACGGCCAGCGCCAGACAGGCTACGTACGCCACTGTCCGTCGTTCCGGCTCTGCTCTCATGACGTTCCGTGCGGGTCGAGAAGAAAAGGTTGCTCCGCACGCGCCGGAGCCGGGGATCCCGTTCCTCCGGGCGGCGGCGCGCCGGACGGGCGGCGCTGGCGGCCGGCCGGAAAGACCGGCACCCGCGCTGGTGCGCCCGGGGCCAGCCGCGGCGCGCCGGCGCTCACACGTACTCCCGGTGTTGCAGGGACCGCCAGCACAGCCAGCCCGGCAGTACCGGCAGCCAGTAGGTCGCCAGCCGGTACAGCAGCACGGCCGAGACCGCGGGCCCGGGCTGCATGCCGACGCCGGTCAGCCCGGCCACCAGCGCCGCCTCGATCGCGCCGAGACCGCCGGGCGTCGGCGCTGCCGCCGCCAGCGCGGCGGCGGCCAGGTACACCGCGCCGATCACGACCAGCCCAGGACCCCCGCCGAACGCCTGGACCGAGGCGGCCAGCGCGGCGATGTAGGCCAGGGTGATCAGGGCCGAGCCGCCGAACAGCAGGCCCAGCTTGACCGGGCTGGCGGCGGCCTGCCGTAGGCTGCCCGCCGCGGAACGGAGGCCGGGGATCAGCTTCTTGCGCGTCCACCGGCGGCCGGGCCGTGTCGCCAGGACCACGCCGATGACCGCGATGATCACCGCCAGGACAAGCAGGATCTTGCTGCCGGATGGCAGCTTGAACGCTTTGGTGAGGTCGTGGCCGGCCAGCGCGAAGAAAACCACGATCAGCACCATGTGCATGACGGCGCCCGCGAGGGCGTTCACACCGACCGCCGCGACGCTGGCCGGGGTGCTGGTGCCGCTCTTTTGCAGGAACCGGGCGTTCAGCGCCATCCCGCCGACGTTGGCCGGCGACACCCGGTTGATGAATGATGAGGCGCCCTGCGTCAGCACGGCCGGGCCGAACGGGACATGCCCGGGAACCGCGCCGATCAGCGCTATCGCGCTGGCCACGTAGGTCAGCGCGGACAGGCCGATGATCACCGGCAGCCAGGCCCCGTTGACGTGCTGCAGCGCGTGCCAGCTGCTGCTAACCTGGGCGATCTGCGGCAGCAGGAAGTAAAAGGCGCCGGCCAGCGCGGCAATCGCCAGCAGCGTGCGCGGCCGCACCCGCTGCAGCCGGACGAGGTCCTGGTCAGCGTCGTCGCCGCTGGCTGCGATCGCGGCCGCGCGCGTCTTCTTCAGCAGCGCGTCCTGGCCCTTGATCGCGTGCCGGGTGCCGGCCGACAGGGCGAGCGGCTGCAGCAGCGGCACGGCGGTGGCGACGCCCCCGGCGCCGATCGCGGCCGCCGCGGTCGCGACGGCACGGTCCGGGCCGATCCGGCCGGCCAGCGAGGTGAGCAGCTCGGCCACGTCGATCGCGCGCTGACGGCTGGTGGCGGCGAGCTCGGCGAAGCTGAAGTCGACCAGCACGGCAGACCCGTCCTGGCTGATCATGATGTTGCTGCCGTGCAGCGACCGGTGCGCGATCCTGGCCCGATGCAGCCGGCCGACCTCGCCCCACAGGGTCCGGGCGAGCTGATCGGTGATCCGATCGGCCGGGACCTCGTCCAGGGACCGGCCCGCAACCAGGTCCATGGTCAGCAGCACCGACCCGTCGTCGGCCCTGATGACCTGGCCGACGTGCGGCACCGCGACCCCGGCCCGCTCGGCCATCACGCCCAGCAGCGCCTCATGCTCGACGGCCTTGAAAAGCGAGGCCGCGGGCCTGGTGTCGCCGACGCCGCGCAGCCGGATGCCGCGCCAGGCCCGGTACAGCAGGTCGGCGTCCCGCTGGTCTGAGCCGAAGACCTTGACGAACAGGCCACGTCCGTCGCCGGTGGTCGCCTGGAATGGCCGCGATCCCTTGGCGGCGAACGGCCCGGTCACCTGGCTGACCGGCACGCCGCCCGCGCCGAGGGCTGCGGCCACCCCGGCGGGTCCCATCCGCCGGTCCGGCACCCCGAACGCCACCAGCAGGCCTGCGCCCACGGTCACCCCGGCCGCCAGCGCCAGCACCAGCTGCATGGGCAGCAGGCCGCCGGTGATCAGCCGGGCCGCGCCGATCAGCAGCAGCGTGGCCCAGGACGCCCGGCGCCACGGCCGGCTCAGCCACGGCGCCGCGGCCACCGCGACCGCCACCAGTCCCGCCAGCACGGCCGGATCGGGGAAGCCGGCGCCGGCCAGCCAGGAACCCTGGCGCAGCCCTGCGGGCGCGGGGCCGCCGGGCCCGGCCAGGTAGGTGATCCCGGCCATCAGGGCCGCCGCGGCCGCGAACCCGCCCGCCACAGTGGCCAGCACCCGGAAGCGGCGGTACCGCAGTGCGGCGGCCAGCAGCACCAGGGCCGCCGCCGCGATCGTCACCTGGACCAGGCCAGTCAGCACCTGCCCGGTCGCGGTTTCGGGCCCCACCCAGGTGACCGCTGCCGCGGGCCGGAGCAGGGCAGGAAGCAGCATAGCGATCACGACCGCGACGGCCAGCACCAGGGCCGCCGCGATCAGCCGGATCACGTCGCCCGGATGGCGGTACCGCGTCGGCGCCAGGACACGGCCCCGCGGGCGCGTGTCCGGTTGGCCGGCGGCCAGCAGTATCGCGGGCAAATCCGTCATGGGCAGTACCCCCAGGCCGTGCCCCCCATGGCGGGCAGCACTGTGGCTCGGTGCCGTGCCCTAGGCACGGCCCTGGACCGATTCCAGGAAGCGCAGGACTGCGCCGGTGGTGATGTCGGGCCGCTGCGACTGCGGGTAGTGCCCGGCCTCGGGCACCATGATGACTTGTGCGCGCAGGGCGCGGGCGATCCAGTCAGCCTCCGCCCGTGGGTCAGGGAAGTCGGGGTCCTGCTCGCCCATCACGACCAGGGTGGGCGCCGTGACATCGGCCAGCAGCGCCTCGGCCGGGTCGTGGCTGGTGCGTGTAGTGCGGGAGAACGCCTTCGCGTATCCCGGTCGGCGGAGGCTCGCCACGACCTGGTCGCGGTACTCGCCGAAATCCGCTGGCCGCCGGCCCGCAGGTCACCCATGCCGGGCACGAGTATCACCAGGGCGCCATGACCCGTGACGTCGTAGCCGATCCGCCCCTCAGGGCAGCTGAGATAGCTGGTTTCCTGGACGGGAGGCGCGGAGCTGGAATGGCTGGCTCGCCTCGTATGGTCTGCTGGGGTGCTCATGGGTTCATCGCCTTCGGTATGTGCCCGGGCTTGGGTGCCAGGCGGTCGGTCCAGCCGGGGAAGAGGGCGCGGACCTCGCCGGCCGGCTCCCCAGCCGGAACAGGAACCCGGGCCACAGGTTGCCCCGCGGCTTAGGGCGTCCCTTCTGGCTCTGGCCGGGACGCCTCAAAATGCTGCTACACAGGTACACCGGTCGGCTCCGGTTGTGGCTGGCTGGCTGGGAGAGCGGCTGCCTGCCAGAGCCGGGCTGCCAGCAGGACCATCGCTGCCGCGAATGGCAGCATGTACAGGACGACGATGGGCCCGCCCGAGGACTGATATTCAGCGGCATACAGGCCGATGACGAACAGGGCCGCGAGCCAGCGCGGGACGCTCCGGCTGCGCCAGAGCGCATACCCCATGAGGACCGGCGCGGCGTACTCGCCGATGAAATAGGCGTAAAGGAACACGTGGCCGAATCCTGAATTGAAGGTTGTCACCAGGAACCGCGCGGCCGCGCCTGGTGTCAGGTGCGCCGTCGCCGCGGCTGCGAGGTTGGGATAGACCAAGACGTTGGTGATGGCCCCGCAGAAGGCGCCGATTCCCCCGATCAGTGCGGCGACGGTGGCCACGGCCGAGCCGCGGTTCCTGACCAGCGCGGCGATCGCCGCATAGGAGACGGCCAGGCCGCCGAGCCCGAGAAGGGCCAGCGAACCCGCGACGTAGAGCTGAGCCGGGTGTCTGGCCGCGATGGGCAGCACCTTGAGGGCGGTGGCCGTGGTCGATATCACCTGGTCGGTGCCCTTGGGGCTTAGCGCCTCGGCACTTATGTAGAGCACGGCGGTGACAGGGAGGAAAATTGCTAATACCCGCTGACGTGTCCGTGCTGCGTTATCCATTGACTTCTCCAGTCAGTAGGTGGCCGATCGCCTCGGCGAGTTGATGCTACGCAGGGGCGCTCAACGGGGAGCGTATTTTGCGCAAGGCTATTCGTGGTGGGCGCGGCGAGAAATTGTTCGCCGCGCAAGTGCGCCTCCTGATCCCAGAGCGGCCGGAACGGCTGCTGACGGCCATATAACTCAGGTTTGCCCGCATCAATCAGGATTCGAAATCGCATCGGGTCCTCCTGCTTATTCCGGGTATCCCGCGAACGGCCGGCCGCCCCGGCGAAGGGACCACATACCAGCCCGGGCACCCGATGCCGAACCGGAATGTTCCCCGGTGTACTGTGCTCGACACTGGAGCGCAGGGGCCTGCCACCTGCAGGTTCCCAGCACCCAAACGGGTGCCTGCATGTCGTCGAATACAATGGTCACGGCATTTCGCTGCTGGCTGAGGAGGCGTCAAGCCCGTACGGGGCGACAGACCGCGGGCGGCCGTCCTGCCCGAACCAGGCGTCTCATGGGTCAATCCGCTACGCCAGCGCCACCAGGGTCCGGAGCAACGCTCCCGGACGCTGCTCAAACTGTCTTAAGCAGAGACCAACACGGCTTCGGGAATATTTGTCGCGTCACCCTGACGCTACGTCGGGCCATACCGCACTTCAATAGACGCTGACGAATTTTCGAAGTGTCTATGGGCACTCAGGGATTCGTCAAGGTCGGTGCGGCGGTGTGTGACTAGAAGCGTCGGTGCCTCGCAGGAGTCCGGGGAGCCTGGGGGGCTTTTCTTTGGTTACTTTGCGGTAAAGTTACTCGGCTGGCGGGGCAGCGCGCGACAGAGGGGCCTGTGGTGCGGATGTGCTTTACGTGAGGGCGGGGCCCGTGGTGATGATTCGGGTGCCAACCCTGACAAACCGGCACCGACAGGACCACGCCCGTGTCCTCATCGTGGCTCGCCGGCTGCATCCGCCGCCACCCGCCTGCCCGGACGGGGCTCCCGGACCTGTCCGTCTACGAGCGTCTCATCGGCGACGGTGTCGCTGCCGCTGACGGCCGGGGCAGCACCGTCGATCACCTCACCGCCCGGCGGCTCGCTATCTGGCTGGCGGCCCGGCCGCAAGCACCGCCCTTCGCCCAAGGCCCCGCCCGCTTCGCCGAGATCGGAGCGATCAGCCAGGCGCTCAAGACACAGCTGCGCATCCACGCACGCTCCGGAACCTACCCGGACCAGCCGCAGGCCGCCAGGCTTATGCGCTACTGCATCGGCCGGGGCGCCGCCCTCGGGCCGATCGGCGAGAACTTCGGCAGCGCCTGCGACCAGATCGACCGAGCCGATGTGATGCTGGCAGAGCTCCATGAGCGAGCCAGGCACGCCCCCGGCCCACCCGAGCAGGCCTGGCCAGAGACCGACGGACCCCCGATCATCGCCCTGGCCCGCCGGGACCCCGGCAGCCAGACGGTCAGCCTCATCCTGGATGCCACCACCGCCAATACCGCCATCTTCGCCATCACCGCTCACGCCGACGAGCGAGAAGCCCACGTCCGGGAGGTCCAGCAGTTCGGCCAGAGCCTGCCCGAGGGCTCCTACGGCAGGCGCAACCGCCGGGCCATCGCCGCCCGCGAGACGCAGGTGGCCGCACGCCTACGGGCCGTCGAGCATGCTCACCGGATGGCCATCGAGCGCGACGTCGAGTGCAGCAGGCCGGAGCCTGCCAGAACGCTCCGTTCTCCTGAGCATGCGGCTGACAGGGAGATCGAGCTGGAGTAAGGCGCCCAGCCAATCCGTACCAGACCATCGCAGACAGTACGGCTACCCCGTGTCACCATCACCGTGGACACATGAGTCGCGAGGAACGACAGACCGCCGATTATTCGCTCCTGTGTCCGCTTGTTCTTGGCAGCGTGGTTGAGCACATATGTGGTTGAGCACATATCAGGGCGTTCTGCGGCGATGATCTGATCATGCCGCAATTAGCCATTAGCCGCAGGTATGAACTCACCGGGCTGCCTGCGTGGCTGTGGTGGTGAGGCTCCGAGCGCGGCTAGCTGGGCAGCGCCGGCCCGGCTACTTGCTCATCGCGGGCATGCGGCATCTCGCCCGCAGAGCATGAGACCTTCGGTGTGCCGGACGTAGTTGACGAGGGTTGACCGGGACTGGAACGCCAGCGCGTTATCGACGGCGACGGCCAGCGCGGGGGATGTGCCTTGCGCGAAACTGAACCGGTAGGTGGCGCAGCCGCCGGGGAATGTGTAGAAGCGGAGGCTGGAGAACTGCGGCGCCAGGCTCAGCGGATGCTCGAACCGGCGCGTGCCCGGTTGGTCGGAGGGGATCTGCTGGGCGCCCGAGGTGTCGCAGGTCGCAGTGAGGGTTACGGTGACCGCTCGCGGCCCTGCGCGATCGGAGTCCAGCCAGAGGCTGGCCCTCCCGCTGGCGATGTCCGTGCCGCCAACGCTCCAGCCCGCCGGGAGCGCGGCGATGCAGGGCAGCAGGGCAGCGGACGGGACTGCCTGGGCGCTGAGGATCATCGAATGGCCGGTGCCGCAGCTGGGGGCGTAGGCGCCCAGATTTTCGGCCGCCGGCAAGAAGGCATTCCCCGTTTCCCCCACGGCGGCGGTGATGACGGCGAGCATCGCGGCCGCCAGAGCGACCCGCCGGATGTTCCAGCGTTGCAGCGCGATCGGCGGCCGCTGCGGGGCGAGGGCGCGGAATTCGCCGAGCAGGTCGCGCGGGTGCCGTTTCATGAAGGCGCGCAGCTGGGTCGGGCTGGCGACCCCGCGGGTGGCGGCGAATGCTTCGGCGAGCTCGGCTTCGGTGAAGTACGCCAGCGCCCGGCGGTAGACCCGCTGCGGGTCGGTGCGCACGGCCAGGACCAGCATCATGTTGCCCAGGTCGACCGCCTGCCGCCATGGTGACGGGCGCACCTGGACGAAGGCCACGTCGATCAGCAGCAGCTCCCCGGAGCGGACCATCAGGTTGCCTGGTTTGATGTCGCGGTGGGCGATCCCGGCGTCCCACAGCGTGCGGATCAGCTGCAGTCCCTGGTCGATCACCGTGTCGTCGACGTCGGCTTCGCCGATTTCGACGGCGCCGGTATGGAATTCGGTGACCAGCATGTACTCGCGCTCGGGCGTGATCTCCACGATGCCGTACGGCCGGGCCGTGCGGACCCCGATGTCCTGCAGCAGGCGCAGGGCATAGTCCTCGTACTCGACCAGGCGCCGCACGGTCTGGAAGGGGTGCTCGTCCTCCAGGGAGCCGTACAGGATGGTCCGCCACAGCTTGTACCAGCGGTCGGCGCGGACGTGGCCCTTGGTGTAGAGCTTGGCGAACACGAACTCCTCCGGGCTGCCTTCGACTCGCAGCCGCAACGGCGTGGAGCCGGCGGAGGACTCCAGGCCGACCGGCTTGATCTCGGTCACCGTGAGCCCGAGCTGGTCACGCACGGCTTGGCGGATCGCCTGCCCCCGCCGGCCGGTCACATCCACGTGCGCGGTGCGGCCGCGCCGGTAGGCGACGGGGAACGCCTCGTTCGGGGTGAAGTACCGGAACGCGGTGACCGCGATCGCCACGGCGAACGCCACGGCGAGCAGCGCATCACTGGGGTGATCGACACCCAGGTACAGGCGAGCCAGACAGAACACGGCGACCACCGCGACCACCGCAGCCTTAGTGTAGGTGCGGGGGCGGCCCGGCACGGCCAGGCAGTAGACGGCGCCCATCAAGAAGATCGTCAGGACCGCCGCCGGGGGGGACACCCCGGAGTACCCGCCCCAGCTGCCGATGATCGTTACGCCGTACGGGCGTGGCCTGGACAGCCCGAAGTAGATCGATGTCCCGGCAATCTCCAGGAACAACACGCTTCCCAGGAACACCAGCAAGTGCCGCCAGCGGCGGAACGCCATCGTCAGGGCGACCACCGACAGGCCGAGCGCGGTGGCCTCCCAGCCGGAGCCCGCCCCGTTGATCCCGTTGGCCACATCGGTCAGCCACGGCGTCCGTATTCCGGCCAGGAGACGCAGCACCCACGTGCTTGCCCGGTCATCGATCCGGAGCCACGGCGTGTGCTGGGACGCCAGGAACGCGCCGGCGAGCGCCACGGCCCCAAGGATCAGCCACGCTGTTGTGCTGATGGTGATAGGGTGCGGCAGCGGCGGCGGCGCACCGGTCGGGCGGCGCTCACGACGGTCCTTATGGACGGCCGGGCCCGGCGGCAAGCTGGCCGGGCCGTTCCCGGCGGCCAAGGGCCTGATGTCGTCAATCAACGTGCGTCACCCCCGCCGAGATCAGCCCATGTGCGCGCAGCCAGCTGCTGGCCACCGCTATGAGCACCGTGCGCGATTTCATACGTACTCCCGCCGTGGCAGGGCGCGCCAGGACAGCCAGCCAGGCGCCACGGGCAGCCAGTAGGTGGCCAGCCGGTAGCGCTCAGCTCGCCCCGGAGCCAGCCGCGCGGCTCGGGCCTGCCGCGCCCGCGTATGGCTCAAACCTAGGCCTCGCCTACTGTACGGACAAGGCGTGCCTGCTCGTGCCTGACACCGGGCAATGTGTCATCCTCGCTGTGGGCACAGGGGGAATCGGTACCGAAACGGCCTCGGCCGGCCCGTCTGGCTGCCCTGCGTGGCCTACGCTCAACCCATGATGCGGCCCGCGAGCAAGCATGAACGTGCCCTTCCGGCCATCCTGGCCGCTTCCGGCGCCCAGCTTGGCTTCGGCCTGGCTGCCCTGCTGGCCACCGCCGGTGCCGTGCGCCACGACCGCGTGGGCCCACGGGAAGTCAGGGCATTCCGCGCAGTCAACGGCCTGCCCGATTCGGTCTACCTGCCCGCCTGGGCCGTCATGCAGCTGGGCGCGTTCGGTGCCATCCCGGCGTCGGCCGCGGCGGCCTGGCTGGCCGGAGACGGGGAGCTGGCAGCCCGCCTCCTGATCGGCGGCACTGGCACCTGGGCGCTGGCCAAAGCGGTCAAGCGGATAGTGCGGCGGCCCCGGCCGGTGACCCTGCTTCCGGGCATCCGCCGTCGCGGCCGCGACGCCAGCGGCCTCGGATACCTGTCCGGGCACGCGGGCGTGGCCGTCGTCCTTGGCGTGGCCGCCCTGCCCCGTCTCGGCCCGGGCGGCCGCGCCCTCACCCTGACCGCCATCCCCCTGGTGGGACTGAGCCGTGTCTACGTCGGCGCCCATTTTCCGCTCGACATCGCAGGCGGGGCGGCACTGGGCCTCGCCGTTAACGCCACGGCAGGTACCGCGGTCGGGAGGTACTCCACCCGGCATCGTGGCTAACTCGCAGACCAGCCCGTAGCCGCGGTACGTGGGTCGCAGAGCGATGCTCGCTCATGCAGGTCGGCTTCATCCACCTATCCGTTGGCAGGGCCCGCGGCCTCCGTACCGACCGCGGCCAGCTGCTGAATTGCGTGCCGGGATCCGTGAATACCCGCCCGTCCCCGCTTGTGCTGAGCAGCTCGCGCACCCGTAAGCCGGACACGCTGAGCCGCCTGGGCATCGCGGGCGGCGCCGTTTATGACGCGTTGGTGGCGCTGGCCGCCAAGGAGCACGGGGCAGCCCTCGCGACCCGGGACGCGCGGGCACGCGGCACCTATGACGCAGTCGGCGTCGCGGTGATCGTCGTAACCTGACCGGACCGACGGTCTGCCGCAGGAACGCCTTGCGGATCTCGGTGACCGCGATGATCGACAGTGCCACGGCTGCGCAGAGGAGCCACTGATCTACGTCGAGCGCGGTGGTCTTCAGGATCGCCTGGCACGGCGCCAGGACGGTTGCCATGACGAGCAGGAAAAGGGAGGCCCCGGTCGTCACGATGCACGTCCGGTCGGCGAACGTGCTGAGGGAGAACACCGAGTCCCGCCGGTCCCTCGACTCGAGCGAGAAGAACAGGTTAAACATTGAGAACACGACCACGCCCATGGTTCGCGCGATGGCGAGCGTGTGCGCCTGTTCCGCCCAGCTGACCACGCTCAGCGTGCCGATCGCCATCACCAGCCCGACCGAGACGAGCCAGGCGAGGACCCCTCCGGTCAGGATCGGCTGGCTGGGTGGCCGGGGTCGGCGTTCCATCAGCCCTTCGACAGGCCTGCTGTAGCCGAGCCCGATGGACTGGATCGTGACGGTGGTGAAGGCCACCCACAAGACCTGCAGCGGAAGGAGGGGCTCGCCGTGAGCGATGTCGAAGATGCTGGCGCCAAGGAAGGTGATGATGAAGCCGAACATGCATCCCATCTCGAACCGGATGTACCGGACCAGGTTGTCATACAGCCCGCGGCCGATTTCCACCGCTTTGGTGATCGTGGAGAAGTTGTCGTCGGTCAGAACCATCACCGCGGCTTGCTTGGCCACCTCGGTCCCGGTGCCCATCGCGACCCCGATGTCGGCCTTCTTCAGCGCCGGCGCGTCGTTGACGCCGTCGCCGGTCATGGCGACGATCTGGCCTTCGCGCTGGAGCACGTCCACCAGGCGGACCTTGTGCTCTGGAGTGACGCGGGCGATCACGCCGACATCGGCGATCGCCTCCATCGCCTCGTCATCGGTCATCGCGCCGAACTCCGCCCCGCTGATGACCTTGCCATCGATGCCAAGCTGGCGGGCGATCGCGGCCGCGGTAACCGGGTGATCACCGGTGATCATGCGGACCTCGATCCCGGCGGACTTCGCCTGCCCGACCGATGCTTTGGCACCGGGCCGCGGCGGGTCGACGATTCCGACGAGAGCCAGCAGTTCCAGATCGGTCACGAGCGGGAGCAGGTCAGCCCCCGGATCGAAGGCCGCCGGGTCGAAATCCCTGCGTGCGGTTGCGATGACCCGCAGGCCCTCTTCCGCGAACCGGTGGTTATCGGCCAGGTACCGCTCGCGGAGACGGCCGTCGAGCGGAACCGGGCCGGCGTCCGGGTCCAGCACCGTGGCGGCCCGGGTCAGGAGCTGATCGGGCGCCCCCTTCACGAAGCAGCGGATCACCGCCTTCCCCGATACATCGGTCATGCGGTGGAACGTCGCCATGAGCTTGTACTCGGCGTCGAAGGGGAGCTCGGCGATTCTCGGATATACCTGCCTGGTCGAGGCGGCGTCGATGCCGCCCTTCGCGGCCAGCGCGACCAGGGCTCCCTCGGTCGGGTCGCCGATCAGCTCGCCGTCGCTGAGCACCGCGTCGGAGGCCAGGACCATCGGCATCAGGAACTGGTCCAGCGGGATCTCCGCCTGTCCGGCGACGCGGTTGATGCGCCCGTCGGTCGAGTAACCCTTGCCCTCGACCGCATAGCGGTGCCCGGCGATGACCATCTGGACCGCGGTCATCTGGTTCAGCGTGAGCGTCCCGGTCTTATCCGTATTGATCGCGGACGTAGACCCCAGGGTCTCGGTCGAGCGCAGCTGCTTCATGATGGCGCCGGCCTTGACCAGAGCCCGGGTGCCCCACGCCAGGATCGTCGTCACCACCATGGGCAACTGCACCGGGACCGCCGCGATGGCGAAGGCGACCGCGGCGGGCAACACCGCGTTGAAGGTATAGCCGCGAGACAGGTTCACGGCCATCGACGCGATCAGCGCGACACCCGCGACCAGCAGGAGCTGCTTTGAGAGCCGGTCGAGCTGGCGGGTGAGCGGGGTCTTGACCGTCGGCTGCGCCTGGAGCATTCCCGAGATGTGGCCGACTTCGGTCGCCATCCCGGTCGCGGTGACCACGAACTCGCCCGTCCCGCGGGTGACAGAGGTGTTCATGTACACCATGCCGGTCCGGTCGCCCAGCGGCATGTCGGCTTCCCCGACCGGGGCCGTGCCCTTCGAGACCGGCAGGCTCTCCCCGGTCAGCTCGGACTCGGCGACCTCCAGCGTGGCCACCCGGAGCAGCCTGCCGTCAGCCGGAACGACGTCACCCGCCTCGATCGAGACGACATCGCCGGAGACCAGCTGTGCAGCGGGGATCTCCGCCTCCTGGCCATCGCGCCGCACCCGGGCGGTCACGATCAACCTCCGCTGGAGCACGGCGACCGCGCTCTCAGCCCCGCCCTCCTGCTGCAGGCCGAGAACCGCGTTAGCCAGTGTCAGCAGAATCAGCAGAAGGCCGGTTCCCAGCTGCCTGAGGGGGAAGAGGCTGAGGAGGCCGACCACTAGCAAGACGATCTGCATGGGGTCGGAGTACTGGCGGATGAACGCCCGCCAGCCAGGCTCTGCCCTGCCAGCGGCCAGCGTGTTGGGGCCGAACCGGCCGGCCCGCGACGCCGCCTCCGCCGAGCTCAGGCCGTGCCGCGGGTCTGCGTCCTCGGCTCGCAGCACCTCCTCGGCGCTAAGCGTGTGCCACGCGGCCTCTGGGGCCAGCGCCTGGCGCTCCGCCCCGGGCACATCGACCAGTCTGGCCTGCACGGGACACCCCCCTTCCCGGCGGGCTACGACCGAGACGACCCGAACCCCCGCCGCCGGCCAGCAGCCCCTACTGAGCGACGGGTGCAGGTAGCGGCGCCACCGATCCTCAAAGAAGTCGGCGGAATACACCCGTCCATTCTGCCGTCCCTACATCGCCTCGCGCCATTACCTGTGTCTGACGACTCCTCGCCTTCGCAACCTGGCAGCTCCGGGAACGGCGCACTGGCCAACGTCGCGTTCGACTTGGCGCTGCGCGACAACGTTCCGTCGATACGCGCAGCAGGTGATCCGCACTCAGCGTAGGGGGGCCACCACCATGTCCGTGACATGACGGCACGTCGATGGCGGCGGTGAGGTGGAGGGTGCCGCTGATGGTAGTGCCGGGTGCTGGCAGGGTTCGGTGCTCGCTGACGTCTAGTGTCCCGGTCTTGAGTTCCCTATCACCACTTGAGTCGCCTTTAGCTTCAGCTGACTGGTTCGATGATGACAGGGCGGCCGGAGTGCAGTGTGCTGGGAGGATGGGAGATCCCGTGCTGACGCCGCTGGTGTTGTCGCAGGACGAACAGCACCATTAGAGAACTGGGCGAAGCGCCGCAGCACTGCGCAGGACCTGGCGTTGCGGGCGCGGATCGTGCTGGCCAGCGCCGAAGGGCATAAAACATAGCCGTGGCCGCCGGCTGGGCGTCAGCCGCAACACGGTGACCAAATGGCGGGCCCGGTTCCTGGCCAGCCGGCTGGACGGGCTGGGTGACGAGCCGCGTCCGGGGTGCCGCGGACGATCACCGATGCCCACGTGGAGGAGGTGGTGGTGCGCACCCTGGAAGAGGTGCCCGAGGGGGCCACGCACTGTTCCAAACGGGAGCTGGCCAAGCGGGTGGGGATCTCGCCGACCAGCGTGACCGGATCTGGCGGGCGTTCGGGCTGCAGCCCTGGCGCACGGAAGACTTCAAGATCTCCCCGGACCCGCTGCTGATCGACAAGATCCGCGACGTGATCGGCCTGTACCTGACGCCGCCGACGAACGCGGCAGTCTTCGCAGTAGACGAGAAGCCGCCAGGCTCACGATCCCCTCCTTGCGCTCATCACGACCCGTTATGCGCGATGCAGACACGCGAGTGGACCTCCACACGGACGATACAGAACGGCGGGTCGGTGCGCTTTGGCAAGGATGTCGAGCGCCTGGACATCGCCTGATCTGCTGCTCAGACGTCGGCACGAAGCCAAGCGGTATTACCGCATAAAGACAGCAGACGCTCCGACCGTATGAGCCGGTGGCAGCACTGGTAGCCCAATTGCATCGTGATCTGGGTCATATCGGCTTGCCGCACCGACAGCCTGGCAGAGCGCCGCCTGGCGCGGCCAGCCGGGCAAACCCTGACGGCTATTCGAAAACATGAACTCAAGGCGTTGGCTGAGGATCAGGATTTTCAAGTAACACTCTGCGCTCCGCGCATAACGCCGATTCGACACGTATGACGACCATCGGGAACAAGAACACGAAGAAGAGGTTCGTGCGTACCCGGAACGTCCGGCGGAGGTTCGTGGTGGCGATCCACAGCGCCTTCATCGCTCACACCTCTGCCATGTGCCTCAGCCGGGTCATCGCGAGGCCCCCGGTCACCGCGGCGAACCCGAGCATCGCCAGCGCCGGTACCCAGATCACCGAGATGCCGCCACCACGGAGGTCGCCGAGACCCCGGAGGAACCACGCCTGCGGGGCCACGAACGTGAGCCTGGAAAGGATGCCGGGCGCCTGGGAGACCGGGAAGAAGGTTCCGCCGAGCAGGCCCAGGACGACCGCGGCCACCGACTGCCAGTTGCTCGCCTGCTCGGCATTCTTGGCGAAGGTGGCGATGAGGGACATGATCCCCATGGCTGCCAGGATCGCCGCCACGATGAGCACCGCCACGCCGGCCGGGTTTCCCCACGTCGCCCCGAACAGCAGGCTCGTGGCGGCCACCAGCACGACCATGCTGATTGCCCCCAGCAGGAAGCTCGTCAGCAGCTTCCCGCCGAGGATCGAGGCCCGGGTGATGGGCGCGGCGAGCAGCCGGGCCAGCGTGCCGTCGTTTCGCTCCTCGAGCAGGCTGGTCACGCCGAACTGCACGGTGAAGAACAGGAAGAATACGGCCATCCCGGCGGCGAAGAACGACTTCTGGTCGAGTTCCTTGCTTTTCGCCGAGACGTCACGAACGGCGACCGGCGCCGCAGCCGCAACCGCACGCGCGGCCAGCGCTTGGATCTGTCCCGGCGGCAGCGAACCAGGGCTTCCTCCGCCGTTCGCCACCGTGGCCACCGACAGCCGCACCCGGTTCAGGTCGGAGGTGTAACCCTCGGCGATCGACCGGGCGATCTGCGACGAGATGGGGGAGTCGACGTTCCCGATCACCTGCATCGAGGCGGGCTGGTTCGCCTGGACCCGGGCGGAGAAGCCAGCGGGGATGACGACCACGGCCTTCAGCGTTCCCCTTGCCACCAGCGCGCGTGCCCCGGCTAATGTCGCTTCGGGGTGAATCGCGATCAGGCCGCTTCTGCCGACAGCTCCGAGCACCTGGCCGACGAATTGCTGGGCGACAGCGCCTCGATCGGCGTTGACCACGCCGAGGTCGATCGCCTTCGAGTTCCCGGAGATTCCGCTGAAGATCGAGTTGAAGATGAACGCCAGGGCAAGCGGGACAACGATCCCGATCAGCAGGGCCGAGCGGTCCCGGATCCGGGCCTTCAGGTCCTTCATGCAGATGAGCCCCGCGGCTCGCATGGCGCCCTCCTGGACCTCAGTTGGCCTTCAGTCGCGAAGTGCCCTGCCGGTGAGGTGGAGAAAAACCGCCTCGAGATCCGGTTCGGTGACCTGCACCGACTTGATGATCGCGCCCCGCCCCGGCCGTGCCGAAAACCCGCGAGATCACCCGCACGTACCGGCGGACGGTCTGCGGGCTGCCGGCCCAGCCGCGCTGCCGGAGCTCGGCGTGGATCTGGGAGGCGTCGGTGAGGCCCTGGTTCCACCGCTGGCAGATGTACGGCTTGAACTCGTCCAGCCTCGATTCCCGGCTCATGCCGGCCACCAGCTCATCAGCGCTGGCGGCCCGGGCGTACTTCTGCACGGTCCTGCGGTCCAGGCCGGTGGTGCGGCGGATCGCGGCCTCCGGCTGCCCGGCGTCGAGTCGCTGACGGATCTCGGCGTAGCGTTCCCTGGTGCGCCTGGCCATCTGCCGTTCCCTGCCGCACACGTCCAGGGACCCGTCCGGCACGGCCGGCGTGTCCTCATCGCCGGCAGCGTCGGCGGCGGGCTGCTCCTTCAGGCAGCCGCGGTGCCTGGTTACCGTCTTCTCGGCGTATTCTGCCAGGTTGTGCCACAGGTGCCAGCGATCGGCGACCTGGATCGCGCCCGGCGCGCCGTCCCGGGCTCCCTCGGCGTAGGCGCCGGCGCGGTCCCGGCAGATGACCTCTGCGCCAGGGCGGGCCTTCAGCCATTCCCGCAGCGTGGCCGCCTCGCGGTCCGGCAGCAGGTCGATCACGTCCCCCGACTCCGCGTCGGCCACCACCGTGCCGTACACGTGCCCCTTGCGCAGCGCGAAGTCATCCACCCGGTGACCGCCGGCGCGGCGGTGACCGGAGGGTCTGACAGCGCCATGACCAGCCGCAGCACGGTGGAGGAATGGACCGGCACGCCCACGGCGCCGGGCGGCGGCCCGCCCGGCCAGCTCCAGGCCGAAGCCGGCCAGCATGCCCAGCAGCGGCACGCTGCGCCGCCGGTACCGCTCCGACAGGCCCCCGGCCTGCTCGGCGAACGTGGCCTTCGGGCACGAGGGCTCCGGGCAGCGGAACCGGCGCACCGACAGCGCGATCAGCACCGGCCGGCCGCCGGCCGCGCCATCGGCCACCACCCGGGCGTACCCGCCATGGACCCGCGAGGACACCGCCCCGCATGCCGGGCACTGCGCCTGCGCCGCCCGGCAGCACGCCCGGATCACCACCGCGTCCCCGGTGTCCTCCACCTGCCCGACCCGCAGCCCGCGAAGGTGCGGGAACAGCATGAACAGCAGCTCCTCGCCCTGCCCGGAAACCTCCAGGACACGGCAGGCGGCGGCCGCCCCTGCGGACGGCATGGCAGACTGAAGCGGCAACGAGGCTCCCGGGGCGAGAGATCTTGGCAGACCTCCGCGTCCTACCGGAGCCTCGTTGCCAGATCACGCTGACACGCCGCATGTCCGCCAGATCGTCACATCCCGGCACGACCAGCCCGACCTGGCCCCTTCACCTACCGTGACCCGTCACAAAATTCGCGCAAGAGCCACCTATCGCGCGCACGGTCATGGGGGTCCCCTTCCCCGCGCCAGCGACAGGATCGTGAGCGTGCGGCTTGGCGGGAGCCGTTGCCGTGACCCTGCGACTGGTCGGCCATCGACACGGCGAGTGACCGCGCCGGGATGTCACGGACGGCAGGGCGCGCGGAACGCCGACCCGGAGCGACCGGCGTCTACGCCTGCCGCGTTGCCCACTGCACGCAGTTCCTCCAGTTATGCGTCGGCAGGATCTGGCCCGATGCGCCGGGGTGGCAGTGCCTGAACTTGCGCTCGCGATCGGGCTGCTGGGGCCGTGGGCCATGTCCAATTGTGGGAGCAGTTGCAGCATGGGGTCGCGCGTGGTGAATGGTTACGTAATGGGCGTTCGGCCGGTGCCGGGCACGTAGCTGCGGCGCAGGTTTAGGAGCCAAGGGAGCGGGTAACCGCGCGGCGATGCCCGACGCTATGAACCCGGCCTGGACGCCGCGGTCATCGGCCACCGCCTCGGGAGTGCGCGGCATCTCCCAGCCCCCGCGCTCTATGTTCCGCTGGAATCCAGCGGTGGTCGGCCGGCGGATCGGCTGACGCCGTTTCGCGTCAGAAAGTGGCGCACGTCGACTGGCGCGGCCTCTGCCTCGTCCCGGTCAGCTCCAGGGTCACGTTGCCGCTTGCCGCTGGGGCTCCTCTTCGCCGTCCGGCCGCAGCTTGCGCCGCACGTCCTCGTCCGTGATCTGGCCGCGCACCACCGCGCTGAAATGCTGGAAGCTCAAACCGATCCCCCAGCCGACGAGCGGGTACACCGGCCAGAAGAAGCCTTGTCCGGTCAGCGCCCAGATGAGCACGAACGCGGTGTTGATCACCAGGTAGGCGGCGACGTGGGCTTGAAAGTCGCGCCAGCGTTGCAGCTGCGTAGCCGTCTGCAGATAGCTGTCGTAGTTGGGATTCAACCGCTGTTCACCGCCTCATCCGCTGACTCACCTGTCGGCCGGCCCAGCCGCCGGGGCCGATGCGCCGCCAGTGCGGGAAGTACACCGGACTGCTACGCGAGCTGTCGCGCCAGCCTCGACGATGATCCGCGCTCTGGCTGCTCTATTGTCCGGGCATTGACCGGAAACGGCGCCAGCCGATGCGGCCCCACGCACCCGCCACCGATGCACGGCGGCCGCCCCGCCGCATCCGTGTCAGCCTTCCGGGCGGCGCGGCTGGCCCCAGACCCGGGTGGCCAGCTGATCGGCGAGCACTTCACCCAGCACGATCGCGATCACCATGACAGCGACCGCCCAGAACCCGTGCAGCCAGCCGGCCGTGGCGGCGATCGCGATCGCCCCCACGATACCGGCCACCGTGACCACCTGCATCAATCCGGCCGTTGCGCCAGAGGCCCGGCGCCGGGCCCAATCGCCCGGCAGCCCGGACGCAAAACAGACCGCCAAGGCGACGATCCCAGCCTCGAAGATATTCACCGCAGACCGCCCTGAACTTCGCTCGTGCGGTTCTCGACCCATGGCATTGCCCACGGAGGACGCTGGCAAACACTTTCCCAGGGTGGACTTTAGCAAACGCGGGGCAAGTTGCTATTGGCTCCGATGAGCGCGGGGTGCCGGAAATCTAGCTGGCTGCTCTGCTGGCCTGGCGCTGCAGGTGCTGGTGAACCTGCGGTACGGCCACCGATCCTTCACCCACGGCGGAGGCGACCCGTTTCACCGACCCGGCACGCACGTCGCCGACCGCAAACACTCCCGGCACGCTGGTTTCCAGTGGAAGCGGCACCGGCTGGCCCGTTTTAGCCCGGTCCTGATCGGGCAGGTCGCGGCCGGTCAGGATGAACCCGTGCTGGTCGCGCAGAACATCGTCCGGCAGCCAGTCAGCGTGCGGGGTGGCGCCGATCATGACGAACAGCGCCGCGGCCGGCACCGTCTCCTCGCTGCCGGTGCGCCGATCACGCACGACCAGCTCGGTGAGCCTGCGGTCACCGCGGGCGGCAGCTACCTCGGTCTGCAGCCGCGCCAGCACCGCCGGGGTGCTCTCGATCTCCTTCACGAGATAGTCGGACATGCTATTGGCCAGGCTGTCCCCACGCACCAGCAGGGTGACGCTGCGCGCCGAGCGAGCCAGGTAGATGGCCGCCTGCCCGGCGGAGTTTCCGGCGCCGACGATGAACACGTCCCGGTCCTTGACCGCGGGTGCCTCGGACAGCGCCGAGCCGTAGAACACACCGGCGCCGACCAAGTCGGCGATGCCCGTCGCGTCCAGCTGCCGGTAGCTGACGCCGGTGGCAAGCACCACCGCCCGGGCGCTCACCTGGCCGCCCTCGGCGAGCGTCACCGCCAGCCCATCCCCCTGGGCGGACAGTCCGGTGGCGCCATTGATGAAGACGAACTCCGCGCCGAACATCCAGGCCTGCTGGAAGGCCCGTTCGGCCAGCTCGCTGCCGCTGATGCCAGACGGGAAGCCGAGGAAGTTACGGATGCGCGAGCTGGTGCCAGCCTGGCCGCCCATCGCCGTGCTCTCCAGCACCAGGGTGGACAGCCCTTCGGAGGCGCCATACACCGCCGCGCTCAGCCCGGCTGGGCCGGCGCCGATGACGACCAAGTCGTAGGCGTCGAGCCTAGGCCGCACCTGGGCGCCGACGGCCTCGGCGATCTCGGCCCGGGTGTAGCTGGTCAGCACCCGCCCGTCGGCCAGGAAGACAACCGGGTTGTTGGGAACCTCGTCCAGCTGCTGGAGCAGCTCGGCGCCTTCGGGGGAGTCGGGGTCGTAAAAGGCGTAGGGGACGTTGTTGCGTTCCAGCGCGTCCCGCAGCTCGAACGAGACCGGGTCCCAGTGGTCGCCGACGATCCGGACCAGCGCGAACCCTGGAGAATTGAGCCGGGTCCAGGCCACAAGCGCCTCGCCGACCACCGGGTACAGCAGATGCTGGCGGGGCCGCCACGGCTTGGTCAGGTAGTGCTCGACGTGACCCAGCGCCATCCCCTGCGCGATGACCTCCAGCATCCGCTGGTCGCCGTGGTCGATCAGCAGGATCCGCTTGGCGTCTGGATGGGTGGACCGGCTGCGCGCCAGCAGCTCCGAGCCCGCCATCGCCCGCATGGACTCATAACAGATGATAAGCGCGACCTGCTCGCCCGAATCGCGCAGCGCACCCAGCCGCTCCAGCGCTGCCTGGGCCGAGGTCTCGCCCATAACCTGGTAGTCGGCACGGAAACGCCGCTCCAGGTCACCAGCCAGCGCCTCCACGACGGACGGGTCCTCATCGACGACGAAGAAGATCGGCTGGGAGAGCGGCTCGGTCATGGCAGGACCTCCAGACGCGGGCGTACACGACAGCCTTCACCCGACGGGGCTATGCGCTGGCAGAACAGCCGTCTAATCAGCCTACGTCGGCGCCCGCTCCGGCCGGCGGCGGGACGGGCTGCGATGCACCACACCGGGCCCCTCCGCCCGCCAGGCGCCGCCACCAACCCGCAGCATCATCCCGCCGCCGGTGCAGGCATACATCGACGGCATACCACCCGGGCACCGGCCGTTGTTCGACCGGATTCACCGGCTGATTCTCCAGGCGCAGCCTGGCGCGGAGGTCACTCTGTCCTGAAAGATTCCCGCTTACAAGGCCGGGAAGCAACGCCCGGACGTCGGCCGAGTAGCCGCAGTGCTGGCGAAGCGCGGCGGGCGGACCGTCGACTCACCCCTGCCGGCCCAGCCGCATCAGGGAGCGGCGCCGGGCAAATCCTCCCTGCCCGCGGCCGCTTGCGCTGGACCTGTCAGCTCAGGCCGTTTCGGCAAGGACCTGGTGCAGCACACTGCCGAACTGCTCCGGCAACGCCACGAACCCGCTGTGATCACCGGGGAACTCGACCACCCATCGCGCAAGATCTCCAGCACCAGGCTTCACGTGCGCGGAGGCCGTGCTGGTCACGGGCAGGCCGGCGATCATGACGTCCTCGTTTGCCCAGCGGGCCGCCGCCAGCTTCGACGACGGCGCCAGCGCCCGGTTCGCCGCCAGCGCGAACAGCACGCGCTCCGCCGAGTCGTCCAGGCGCCGGCCCTTCAGCAGCCGGCGCATCTCCCGGCCGATGCCCAGCCGTGTCCACAGCCCGTCCAGCGCCCAGGCGGCTCGGATCCCGGCGGGCGCGGCCCGGCCGGGCTTCTCGGTTCTGCTCTTGACGAGCACGGCGACCCGACGGCAAAGCCAGCCCGTAGTCACTGCGCTGCGGTTCCGGTACAGGCGGCCGCGGTAGCTGCCGTCACGGGGCCGCCCGTGCCCGGGCGCATCCAGCGTCTGGGAAGTCGTCCAAGCCACGCTCATCAGCGTGCCTCAGGAAGCGGCACGGAAGAAGAGGGCGCCGAGCGGGGCTCGGTCACCGACATCTACCTGCCGCGGTGGTTCGCCCGCAACCTTCCCGCCATCCACGTCCCGCTGATCGGCCTGGCCGCATTTCTCCACGCCAGAAACCTGCGGATCCGGCGCTGACCCGGCCGGTCGTTGCCAGCGGGCGCGGCCGAGCCCGCCCGGCGCTGCGGGCCCCAGCGATTGATCCTGGTGGTTAATTGGCGACGCACCGGGCGAGGTGTTCGATCCGGGCGGTGCTGATGGCCGTGATTCCTTGCTGCGGTCGTTCTTTCCCCTCGTCCCGGCCGCAGAATGGGTGTGTCATGTCTATGCAGCCTGTTCCCTGGCCGGAGCCGGATCCGCAGATCGCGGCGGCGATCAAGGCGATGTACAGATCCCGGAAGACCGAGCGGCCGCTGGCGGTGGAGATCCGCGAGCGGCTGGGCCAGTGGCTGGCTGATGAGGATTTCGCGGCCGCGTTCGGGATCCGGGGCCGGCCGGGCTGGCCGCCGTCGCGGCTGGCGCTGGTGACCGTCTTGCAGCGGGCGGAGAAGCTGACCGACCGGCTGGCGGCCGGGGCGGTGCGGGCCCGGCTGGACTGGAAGTACCTGCTGGGATTGTCGCTGGATGACCCCGGGTTCGATCACACGGTGCTGGCGGAGTTCCGTGGCAAGGCGGCGGAGGCGGGGCTGGAGCAGGTGGTGCTGGACGCGCTGCTGGTGCGCCTGGTATCTGCGGGCCTGGTCAAGGCGGGCGGGAAGCAGCGCACCGATTCCACGCACGTGATCGCCACGGTGGCGGCGCTGAACCGGCTAGAGCTGGCCGGGGAGAGCGTGCGCGCCGCGGTGGAGGCCCTGGCGGCGGCGCATCCGGACTGGCTGGCGCAGCGGATCTGCGTGCCGGACTGGACCCACCGCTACGGCACGCCGTTGACGGCCTGGCGGCCCCCGGCCTCGCAGGCGAAACAGGACGAGCTGGCCGTCGCCTACGCCCGCGACGGGTACGCGCTGCTGGAAGCGGTCTACGCCGGGTCCTCGCCGGCGTGGCTGCGGGAGCTACCTGCGGTGGACGTGCTGCGCCGGGTGCTGGTGCAGAACTACACCCGCACCATCACCGGGAACGGGCGGGAGGTGATCAAGCGGCGGGAGAAGGAACCAGATGGTAACGGTCTCCCGCCTGGCCATGCCCGGATCGCCTCTCCGTATGATCTCGATGCCCGCTGGGGCGTCAAGCGGGACACCTTCTGGCTGGGATACAAGCTGCACGTCACCGAGACCTGCGACGACGAGCCGCGGTGCGGCTGCCCTGCCGCAGGTGACGGCGGGACCGGCCGGCGCGGCCATGACCAGGACTGCGCGGCCCCGGCGTTCCCGAACCTGATCACGCACGTGGCCACCACCGATGCCACGGTGACCGATAACCAGATGACCAGCGTCATCCATGACGATCTGGCGGGAAAGACCCTGGCCCCGGGACGGCACTACCTCGATTCGGGGTACCTCAGCGCCGCCCTGGTGGTCAGCGAGGCCGCCAGGCACGGCATCGCGCTCATCGGCCCACTGCTGGCCGATACCTCCGCCCAGGCCCGCGCGGGCAAGGGCTACGCCCGCGCCGACTTCACCATCGACTACGGCAACCGCACCGTCACCTGCCCGCAAGGAAACACCTCGGCGTCCTGGACGCCGTGCACTCAACGAGGCAACGACGCCATCGTGGTGCACTTCTCCGCCGCCAGCTGCGGGCCCTGCCCAGCCCGCGCCCTGTGCACCACCGGGAAACGGCGCCAGCTCACCCTGCCGCCCCGCGACCTCGCCGAAGCCCAGGCCGCCGCCCGCGCCGCGGACAAGACCATCCCGTTCCAGGCGGACTACGCTCGCCGCGCCGGCGTCGAGGGCACCATGCACCAGGCCACCAGTCACGGCGCGCGCCGCGCCCGCTACCGCGGCCTGCCGAAAACCCGCCTCGACCACGTGTACATGGCCTGCGCGCTCAACCTGCTCCGGCTGCACGCCTACTGGACCGGCACCCCGCTGGACCGGAGGCGAACAAGCCACCTGGCACGCCTCGAACTCAGCCGCGCCGCATAACTGCGAATTAACCACCAGGATCGCGATTAAGCGGAAACCAAACGTAAGCCACGACTGCCGATCACGCCATGTCACGGCCATCCGAAAGCGGGGCGATGCCGAGCACCAAAGACCCACATCCTCCCTGCCGACTCGGCGTGGGCTGCAGTCGCATCGACCACGACGGTGAGTGCGCGCATATCATCCTGCTGTGGGCGCTGCCTGGCAGGAAGAGAGTTTGCGTTGACGGCTTGGCCGCCCGATCAGCCTGACGGCTCAACGGTGGTGGCCAATCCCGGTAGCGGGGTCGGTTCTGCCCGGGCTCTGATCCCGAGCAGCATCCGCCGTTCCATGATGAATGCGCCAGGGTCGGCCAGCGCGATCCACAGCGCGCTGGCCGGGGTGATGTGCCACCGGGCGTGCCACCGGCTGATCAGCCGGCAGCTGCGCTGATCGAGCGTCTCAACGGCCAGGCACCATGACGTGGTGCCGTCCGGGGCGCGGGCGACGAAGAAGTGGCCGTTCTCGACGGCGACGACCTCGAAGCCGGAACCGGGCATCATGAGAATCTGATCGCCGGGGCGCAGGTGCTGCCACTCGGGCCGGATCTGCTCGGCGCTGCGCCGTCCATCGTTGTCGAGCCAGTCGTAGCTGTACCAGCCTGCTCGCCCGTAACCGAGCTGAGTTAGCCACGGCCATACCTGATCGGCGGGGGCACCGATGGTGACGGCACGGGTGGTGGGGCGGGTGCGGGCACGTCTGCGCCGCCCTGGTCCAGGCGGAACGGCGGGTAGGCGTCGGTCATCAAGGCGGCGTAGGCGATGACCCGCAGCACCCAGCGGTTCATGCCGACGACGAAGTCGTACAGCCCCCGCGGGTAGCGGCCCGCGAACAGCAGCGTGATCGCCGCGAAGAACACCAGCAGCCCGATCAGGCCGCCGGAGAGGGCATCGGCCTGCCAGGTCTCCCCCGAGGCCCCGGTGGTGGTGTAGGCGGCGCCGCCGGCGAACACCGCGGCGATGGCGTACTGCGGGATGGCCAGCAGCCACCACTTGATCAGGACCAGGCCGCGGGAGAGCCGCCCGGGGTAGGCGATGTCCAGCGTCGCTGGGTACTCCGGCTCCTCACCCAGGCTGAACGGCGGGTAGCGGTCGGTCCCCAGGGCACTGTAGGTGTAGTAGCCGACCCGCCACGACCAGCGCAGCACCCCCAGATTGAAGCTGAACAGCGGGCGGGGGTAGCGCGCGGTGAACAAGATTGCGAAGAACGCGATGACAGTCACCAAGGCGAAGGCGATCCACAAGAAGAACAGCACGATGTAGTGCGGGATCGCCAGCAGCCACTTGACCAGCCACAGCCAGCGGCTCAACGGCTCATCCAGGCGAGCTCGCACCTGCACGGGATAGCTCTGGTCCATGGTTACCTCCTTGCCCGGTACATGCGGGATCCGTGACACCGGCACGTGATGCGCGTCGGCTGCGGTGGATCACCCGGGCCGGACGTCCTGATCCCCATGGCCCCATCCAAGGACCGTCGCATGGACGGCAAGCGCATCTGCTGTGGAAATGGCGCGAAGATGGCTATGGCGCACCAGCACTATCACGGGTGCAAGAAAGACCGCGCTGGAAGCATGCCAGTTACACCCCCTCATATACTCCGGTACTCCAGCCGCAGCGATCTGGGAGTCTTCCCAGCAGACCACTGCGACGCACGACCTCATGAGTGCGATCGCCACCACCTGCGTGCTGGCGTACAGATCGCCCGGATCCGTACGCTCGCCGGCACACCCGGCCTCGACCACGCAGCCATGCATAACGGCGGGTTGGTGCGCTTCGGTGGGGACGCATTCTGGGCGCTCTCTGCGCCACCTGGCGGGCAACGCTGACCGCTGGCTGCACATGGATGAGGACTCGGGAGCAGCGCGGCCATGACCGGCCGGCACCTCGAATGTCTGAACGTTGCCCGATCCATACCCGAACGTTGGCGTGGGCCGAGTGGCACTACCTGCGTAAAGACGGCAAAAAGCTACGACCGTATAAGCCGCTGGCACGCCTCCTCCAGCGCGTCATGGCGGCGCTGCGGCAGCGTGCGGGTATCTTCCGGGCCGGCCTTGCCGGACGGGGCGTCCAGCACCACGGTCAGGGCGGCGGCCCCGGCGGGGGTCAGGTCCCCGGCCAGCCGCCCGGCCCCGCTGGCATCACACGCGGCCAGGTATCCCAGCCCAGCCGACACCATGGCCAGCGCCTGCGCCGGGCCGGACGGAGCCGCGGACTCGCTAAGGGTGCACATGGACGGGATCACCAGCCGGATGAACTCCCCGGCGGCACCTCACTGGCGTCTTTCGATCACTAGTTCGATACTAACAGGCCCCGCCGACATTTTCGGGACCCACGCCGCCACGCCGCCCGGCCGCTGATGCCCGATGCCCGCCGACACGTAGAAAGAGGGAGAATTTCGCCTGCGGACCGGCCCGCGCCTGACGGGCAGCCGGCGCCGATCGCGGGCCTGGATGCCAGCGTGGCGCATCCTGCCAGGGTCTATGACTACTGGCGTACCAGGATCACCCCGGAAACGCGCATGTGCAGTGCGGAACGGTCAGAGTTCAGGGCGCGAGCCGGAACGGCGGATAAGAGTCGGTGACCAGGGTCAGGGCGTAGCCGATTACCCGGTTGTGCCACCGCGCCACCCCCGCCACGAAGTCGAACACGCCGCGGGGGTACCGGCCGGTGAACAGGATCGCGAACCAGGCCACGATGACGGCCACCAGCGCCGCGATGTCCAGAAAGAACAGCACAATATAGTGCGGAATGGCCAGCAGCCACTTGACCAACGGCAGCCACCGGTTCAGGTCGCGGGCTGCGTCCGGGTATGGGTAGTCCAGGTGGACCGACTGGTGGTCGTCGGTGGAGGGGTACTTGTCGTCCATCAGCGCCAGGTAGATCAGGACCCGGTTGCTGAACCGCTGCAGCTCGAGATTCCAGTCGAACCACCAGCGCGGGTACTTCTGGCGGAACAAGATCATGAGCAGCGGGCCGAAGAATAGCAGGCCGCCCGCGCCCGCGGCTGCCCCGCTGGTCCCGTGGCCGTAGCTCCAGTCCCAGGTCCCGCCAGCCACCGTACCAAGGACTATCGCGATGGGAATGACCGTGAAAATACGGAAAAAGCTGGTCACCCGGTCGAGTTCCCGGTCGGGATAGTCGACCGAGAAGCTAACGGGGTACGAGGTTCCGTCCATTACCATGCCTCCTCAGGGATACGCCTGCGGGCACAATCGTGCTAGCTATTCCCGTTGGGAATCAGGGACAATCGTCCTAATTATTCCCACTAGCAACACTGAGCCCCGCGTTTCCTGGCGAGGCGATCCAAGGCGGGTTTCCGCAGCCTCCTAAGAAACGGCCCGTTTGTCGTCATCTGGGCTGATTGCGCAGATCGGCAGTGACCTGGCGCCGCCGCTGGAGGGTTTCGGGCGACCGCAGGTCGGTGCCGTAGGGCGCGACACGATCCGCCAGGCCGCCGTAGGCGGGCCGCCAGGGCGGCAGCCAGACGGACCCAGGTGGCCGAAACACTGCAGGTGTCCAGCATCTGGCGGTGATCAGGGACGTCATCGCGTCGGTGTCACCGCGTTCCAGCAGGGCGTGCCGCTCGCTGGTGACCTCGCCCCAGCCGTGCGTCTCGAAGACCGGCCGGTAGGTGCGGGCGGACCCGTAGAAAGCGATCTGCCGGCCAAGGAGGCTGGCGCGGCCAAGGAGGCTGGCGCGGCCAAGGAGGCTGGCGCGGCCAAGGAGGCTGACGCGGCGTAACGCCGTGATGAGCTCCTGGTCGCGTAATGGGCACCCTGGTTGGCGGCCGTGTCCGGGGCGGTTAGCCTGATGGGGCTGTTTGTCGCGCTTGGACCTGATCCGGGCGCCGGAAGAGCATGAAGTGGAAGACCGTTCCGGGGGGCGCCGTCGGGGATGAAGCAAGGCGACGTTCGTGAGCGACCCGGCGGGACGCTCCGCACGGATGGGCCGGAGCTGGATCTTCTCGCGTCGAAGCTTCTGCGCCCGCTGGTGCGGCCAGGGACCGTGCGCCGTTCCGCCCTGGTGGAACGGCTGGCGGCGGGAGGCCCTCAGCGGATCGTCTCGGTGGTCGCGCCGCCGGGCTACGGGAAGACGACGCTGTTGTCGCAGTGGGCTGAGCGCAACGGCCAGGCCTTCGCGTGGGTGTCCGTCGACGAAGCCGACAACGATCCGAAGACCCTGCTCACCTACGTCGCCGAAGCGCTCGATGCGGTGCAGCCGATCGGCGGCCGGGTGTTCGACGCGCTTGCCTCCCCCGTCAGCTCGGTGCCTGGCACGGTCGTCCCGCGGCTGTGCTCGGCGTTCTCGTCGATGACGTCGCCGGTGGTGCTGGTCCTGGATGACGTGCACGTGCTGCGCAATCGGGAGTGCCGGGCTGCGCTGTCGGTGCTGGCCGATCACGTGCCGGACGGCTCGCGGCTGGCGCTGGCGGGCCGGGCCGAGCCGCCGCTGCGGGTCGCGCGGCTGCGGGCCGAAGGCCGGATTCTGGAGATCGGCCCTGCCGACCTGTCGCTCACCCGCGGCGAGGCGGCATCGCTGCTGCGCGACGCAGGCATCACACTGGGTGAGGATGACCTGGCGGAGCTGCATCGGCGTACCGAGGGATGGCCGGCCGGGCTGTATCTCGCGGCGCTCTACCTGAGGGAAGGAGGTTTCCTGCCCGGAGCGGCGGTCTCCTTCGGCGGCGACGACCGGCTGGTCAGCGAGTACATGGAGTCGGAGTTCCTGGCGCGGATCTCCCGGCACGAGCGGGCGTTCCTGACCCGGGCCGCGGTACTGGATCGCATGTCCGGCCCGCTGTGCGAGGCGGTGCTCGACCTGCCCGGGTCAGCCGCGACCCTGGCCGAGCTGGCCCGGTCGAACCTGCTGCTGGTACCGCTGGACCGGCGGGGACAGTGGTACCGCTACCACCACATGTTCCGTGACATGCTCCTGGCGGAGCTGGAACGCGATGCGCCCGACCTGATCGCTGTCCTGCGGCGCCGCGCCGCTGGCTGGTACGTGCGGAACGGCTGGCCCGAGGAGGCGCTGGAGTACTCCATGGCAGCCGGGGACGTCAACGCGGTCGCTGGCTTGGTGGCGGAACTCGTGGTGCCGACCCACCGGCAGGGACGGGTCGCGACCGTCCAGCGGTGGCTCCGGTGGCTGGAAGGTCGGGGCGGGGTCGAGGGACACCCGATGGTCGCGGTGCTGGCCGCGCTCTTCTGGGCGTTGATGGGGCGGCCGGTCGAGGCCGAACGGTGGGCGGACGTGGTCGATCGCTGGCAGTACGGTGATCCGGCGCGGCCCGCTGATCCTGCTACCGAGGCGTGGGCCGCCGTCCTGCGGGCCTTCCTGTGTCGGCGCGGGGTCGAACAGATGCGCACCGATGCAGACGAGGCGGTGCGGAGGTTCGCGGCGCAGAGCTTCGTGACGCCGGCGCCCGTGTTCCTGCAAGGGATCGCGCGTGTCCTTTGCGGTGACCTCGATGATGGCGACACGTCCCTGGAGAATGGGATCAGCGTCGGGGAAGAAGTCGGCGCGCACGAGGATGTCGCGCTCGCTTTGTGTGAACGATCACTGGTGGCGATGACCGGCAGCCAATGGGACCGGGCCGAAGTCCTGGCCGGCCAGGCAAGCGCCGTTTTGCGCCGGGCCGGGATTGCGGAGAGCTACGCCACGCCCCTGGTCAGCGCGGTACAGGCCCGCTCAGCCATGCACCGGGGAGACGTCCCGGCAGCGCGGCAGCAGCTCGTCAGCGCCCAGCGTCTGCGGCATCTGCTGACCTACGCGCTCCCCTACCTCGCCGTTCAGGCCCGGATCGAGCTCATTCGCGTCCACCTCGCGCTCGCCGATCTCCCAGGCGCCCGGACGCTCATGCGGGAGGTCGATGAGCTGCTGAGGCGCCGCCCCGGCCTCGGGAACCTGGTGGACGAGGCCCAGGTGCTCCGGGCCCGGCTCGCGAAGGAGCGCGGTTCAAGCGCCCCCGGAGCGTCGGCACTGACGGATGCCGAGCTCCGCCTCCTGCCGCTGCTCTCCACGCACCTGTCCTTCCCCGAGATCGCCGCGCAGATGTCCCTCTCGCCGCACACCGTCAAGTCGCAGGCATACTCCGTCTACCGCAAGCTGGGAGCCTCCTCACGCAGCCAGGCGGTCGCCCGGTCCCGTGAGCTGGCGCTCCTGGAAGGGTGACGACCTCTCTGGACCGACGGCGTAAGCCCTGGGCATCAGATCAGCTCGAGCTGCCGGGCACGGCGGACTGCTTCGCTACGATTAGTCGCGGCCAGCTTGCGATAGATGTTCTTGAGGTGGGACTTAACGGTATTCACCGAGATGTACAACTCGGTGGCGACCTCGGTGACACTCAGCATCTCCGACACGCAGCGGAGCACCTCGCGCTCACGATCGCTGAGGTGCTCGACGATCAGGGGCGCCGGCGGCACCGCTGCGAATGCGGCCCGATTGCCGCCGGCCGCCGCGTATGCCTGCGACTCGACCTGGCTCAGCCTTTGTTCGAGCCACGGCGGAACCAGCCACCCGCACCGGGCCAGGGCTACCATCCGGGCGGCCACTCCGGGCCGCCCTTCAGCAACGCCAGCACGCGCCGCTGCCAGGCACGCTATCGCGCCCACCAGCTTGTCCGGGCGGACGCCAAGGGCGGCGTCCGCATCCTTGAGCCCACGGCGCGCCGCGCGCAGCTCATTGCGTTCCAGGTGCACCCATGCGAATGCGACCAACGCCGCGGGATTCGGGTGCTGGACAGGTCCCAGCGGCCCGTCGGCCGCGACGGCCTCTTCGGCCTGAGCGGCCAGCTTGACGGCACGGCCCAGCCCGCCGCGCAAGGCCTCTACCAGCGCGAGATATCCGAGGCAATCGGCTCGTTCGTACTCGGCGCCGGAATCGGTTGCGGCGCCCACACCCGAATCGAGGACACGGGCCGCCGCGCCGAGACGGCCCGACCATAGCTCGACGGCTCCGCGACAGGACAGCACGCGCGTGCGGATTTCGGGATGCCGGGCGGGCTTCTGGTCCGTGACCCGGTCGACCAGCACCTCCGCGGAGGCAGCGGCGGCGGCCGCGCCCGTCAGGTCTCCGGTGCGGCGAGAAGCGGCGAGGCGGATCATCGCGGCGGCCAGCCGGGACGCGGCTTCCTGATGGCCGGGAAGGCCATCGAGAATGCCTTGCGCGACTCCCATCGACGCCGTGCTCAGGTCATAGCGGCCGGCGGACAAGGCGATGGCGGCGGAGACCAGCAGCGGCCGAAGCTCACTCGAGGCCGCACTGTCCGGCATGCTCCGGAACTCGCCGGCCAGGGACCGGCTGCCCCGGGGCTCGATGATTTCCCCGATGGCCAGCCCGTCGATGACCATGCCGGCGGCCAGCTTCCAGTCGCCGGCCTCGGCGGCGTGCCGCACCGCATCAGTGAGCGGGCCGTTCCGCTCGAACCACCGGGCGGCCCGGTAATGCAAGGTGGCTATACCCTCCGGGTACTCGCGCCTCAGCTTGAGACGCAGTACCTCCGCGAACAACGGGTGGTACCGGTACCACCCGTGCCCGACCGGCTGGACGAACGCGTTCGCGTGGGCCACCGCCCCCAGGATCCCCGCCGCATGCTCTTGGCCGGCCATTTCGGCGGCGATGTCGTCGCTGACACGTTCCAGGACGCTTGTTCTCAATAGCAGGTCCCGGACCTCGGGCGGCTGGGTATTGAGCGCCTCATCCGCCAGGTACCCGGTCACGGCGCTGTCCTCGGCGATCAGCTCCTTGACGAATTGGTCAGGATCGGGATGGGTGGCCATCGAGATCGCGGCGAGGCGGATGCCGGCCGCCCAGCCCTCCGTTCGCTGGGTAAGGCACTCCAGCGAGTCTGCGGACAGCTCGATGCCATGCTGAGCCATGAGCAGGCCGGTTTCGGGGACGCTGAGGGCCAGGTCGCCGAACCGGATCTCGGTCAGCCGGCCGGCGAGCCGGTAGCGGTGCAACGGTAGCAGCGGGTCCACCCGCGAGGTGACCACCAGGCGCAGGCCAGACCCCGCGTTCCGCAGCACGTAGTCGAGGCTGTCCAGCACCCTGGACTCCGTCAGGAGATGGAGGTCATCGATGATCAGCGTCACCGGCGGGTCCTGGTCGGCCAGCGCCGACACAAGCCGCCGCAGGAACACGTGGCCCACCGCCTCCCCCGGTCCGGCAGCCGGCAAGACCCCCGGAACGGCAACGCCGGCCCGGTGCAGTGCCGCGACGACATAGGACCAGAAGACCGTCGGCTGGTTGTCGTAGTCATCCAGAGTGACCCACGCAACCGCGCCGTGGTCCGCGGCCGCCCACAACGCCAGGGCCATCGTCTTGCCCGCACCAGGAGGGCCGGTGAGGACAGTCAGCGGGTTCCACCGCCCACCCCGGGCCAACAGCTCGTTGATCCGTAGGCGCGGAACGGCCCAGCCCGGTACGCGCGGCATGGTGATCTTAGATGCCAGGACCGGATCGTTGACGGAGATGAGCTGCCGCCCGCTGCAGCGGGTCTCCGCCCGGTTAGCCACACTGGTCGCCATGACCATCACGAAACGCCGGTTGGCCCGGAGGCACATCAGACGATTGGTATGAAATCCGGTGGGTCCCGGCCTCTTCCGGCGGGAGCCGGCTCGGCGAGCATGGACCCCCGCCGGCCTGGCCGCGGAGGCATGCATCGCGCTCCGCGCGCCAGACCGGCGCCCAGCCGTGACCGGGGGCATCGCCGGGTCCATTTACCAGCCGCTACGCCAGGGAAAGCGAGACAACCGGCAGCGGCTCGGCCATAGTGAGGTGATCGGTGCCGTTGAACCGCACGATAATCAGATCGTCATCGCCCAGTTCTGCCAGCTGACTGGCCGGCGCGACAAACCTCATCGGCTGCTGGCCAGCGTATTTGGCGTAATTAGGCTGCAGGCCGAAGATTATCTCGCCGTTCAGCTCCGGGCCGAGCTCGGTTATCCGACCCGCTTCAGCCAATATCTTGGTCATAATTGATCTTCCTTCCTTGGTGCCGGGGCCTGGTACCAGGTACCCATCTCTCCAGGTCACGCAGCCGGACCTGCAAGATCTCTGACCGGTCAGCCAGGATTTCCCTGATCTGAGATTCCCTCATTCCCAACGTATCTCGGATCGGCAAACTCTGCAATTTTCCTGCCGTCTCACCGGTCACTCAAATTGCTTTAACGCAACGAACCCGCGTTGTTAACTTCAACGCAACAAGCCCGTCTTGTTAACTTTGACGTAGCGAGCCCGTATTGTTTATAAATTGCAGGTGCCTTTCAAGTTACGTAAATCGCTGCCGTTTCGCGGCTCAGCCAGCAGGTCACGAACCGACGACCTGGGCGTCCGCGGCACCACGGAGTTTGGCCGGTGGCTCGTGCCGCGCGAAGGGCCGCAGCGTTCACTCAGCTCACAGCGTCACCGATCGACTCATACGTTCTGGCCAGCTGTACGTCCTGGCCGGTCCACTCAAGAGGACAAACGTCCCGCGGTTGTCGGGCCCGTTGACTCTTCGGGTACCCAGGTCACCATGGTCTAGTAAAGCAAGCAGTAATGGCTGGCTCCGGCGGCATCCCCGCCCCTGAACGAGGTATAGCCATTTGGAATCTGCGGACGAGAAGGACGTGATCACCGATGGCTGCTGTAACACCTGACGACCAGAGCAAGAACAAGACTGTTGATGGCCAGAGCAAGACTGTAAAACCTGACGACCAGAGCAAGAACAAGACGCAACCGAAGAGTGGATCAGCGAACCAGAACGTCGCTGAGGCCGCCGACAGGGCCGAAGTCGCTGAGGCCGCCGACAGGGCCGAAGAGGCAGTCGGCTCGCTGGACTTCCTCCTGCCCGACGGCACGGTGGGCCTCATGCGCCGGTTCTGGCCGGACCCCACCCTGGCGCGCTGGGCGATCAAACTGGCCAGCCAGCCGGCGGTCGTCGCGGGCCAAGCCGCCAAGCTGTCCGCCGACCTCGCCAACATCGCGGCAGGCGGCTCGGATATTGCTCCGGAGCGCCGGGACCGCCGGTTCGCAGATCCGGCGTGGATGTCGAACCCGCTGCTCAAGCGCACGGTTCAGACGTACCTGGCCCTCGGCGGGACCGCCGAGACCCTGCTCGCCGACGCCTCGCTGGACTGGCGGGACAATACCCGCCTGAAGTTCGTGCTGGTGAACCTCATCGCCGCGTCCGCGCCCAGCAACAACCCATTCCTCAGCCCGGACGCGTGGAAGGCGGCCATCGACACGGGCGGCATGAGCCTCGTCCGCGGTCTGCGCGCCTTTGTGTCCGACATGTCCTCTACCCCGCACATCCCGACCATGGTGAAGCCCGACGCGTTCACCATCGGCAAGGACATCGCGGTGACGCCGGGCTCGGTGGTGGCCCGGACGGACGTCTTCGAACTCATCCAGTACAAGCCGAGCACGCCGACCGTGCGCGAGTTCCCGCTGCTCATGGTCCCGCCGATGATCAACAAGTACTACATCACCGATCTGACGCCCGGCCGGAGCATGCTCGAGTTCTTCGTCGCGCAGGGTTACCAGGTGTTCGTGTGCTCCTGGCGGAACCCCGGCCGGGAGGCGAGGAACTGGGATGTGAACACCTACGGTGAGGCCATCGTGGACGGGATGGGCATAGCCCGGGAAATCACGAAGTCCCCCAAGATCAACGTCATCGGCCTGTGCGCCGGCGGCATCATGACCTCCATGGTCGCCTCGCACCTGAGCGCCACCGGGCGGCTCGATGAGATCTCCAGCCTGTGCCTGGGCGTGACGCTGCTGGACATGACGCAGGCGGGCACGACCGTCTCGCTGATGGACGAGAACACGGCCGCGGTGTCGACCCTCGCCTCCCGCGTCCGCGGCTACATGGACGGGGGCTCGCTCGCCGAGATTTTCGCCTGGCTCCGGCCCAATGACCTGGTCTGGAACTACTGGGTCAACAACTACCTGAAGGGAAAGCCGCCGCCCGCGTTCGACATCCTCTACTGGAACGCCGACACGACCAGGATGCCCGCCGCCCTGCACCGCAATTTCATCGAGATCGCCATGGCCAACGCGCTGACCAAGTCCGGTGCCACCAGCATGCTCACCACCCCGGTTGATCTTTCCAAGATCGACCTCGACACCTACGTCGTGGCCGGAATCGACGACCACATCTCGCCCTGGCCGTCGGCCTATCGCGCCACCCAGATGCTGGGCGGCGAGAAGCGGTTCGTGCTCTCCAACAGCGGCCACATCGCCGCCATGGTCAACCCGCCGACGAACCCGAAGGCCACCTTCCGGGTCGGGACCAGCACCCCGCCCGACCACAAGGAATGGCTGGCGCAGGCCGAGACGGTCCAGGGCAGCTGGTGGCCTGACTACACCACCTGGCTGGAAAGCCGCAGCGGCGGCATGAAGGATGCCCCCAAGAAGCTGGGCGACGCGAAGTTCCCGCCGCTGGACGACGCGCCCGGGACCTACGTCCTGGAGCGGTAGGCAACGGATGTGGCCCGGCACCGGGGGAGGCTGGTGCCGGGCCCCGTCATGCCGGGAGTGCGATTCTGCCCGAACGGACGTGCTGCGGGTTCTCCGCCGGCCGTGGCATGTCCGCCGAACGGGCCCCGCCGGGGGGCGACTCCCAGCAGGGCCCGTTCGGGCCGGAAAAGATGGGGCCTTGAGGGGCCGCTCATCCTGCGGCGTTATCCCTCGCGGAACTGGACGCCGAACCCGCCGCGCGGGTAGTGCCACTTCAGGGCGCCGGGAGCGGCGACGGCGAGGCAGGTGCCGCACTCCAGGCAGGCGGCGTACTCCACCGAGATCGTCCCGTCGGGTTCCTCGGCGTAGACGTGGGCCGGGCAGCACGCCACGATGGCCCGGCCGGTTCCGGTGGCCTTGGCGATCGCCTGGTTGACCTCGATGTGGCTCTCCTCCTCGTCGAGGTTGAACCGGTTCTTGGCCAGCCGATCGGGGACGGACAGTGGTTTCATAGCGCGCGCCCTCCTGCGATGCCGTCGCTGACCAGTTGCCTCATCTTCAGCGGGGAATGGGCCAGCGCCCGGCGGGCGACGCTCAGCAGATGCCGGCGGGGCTGGGTGTCGAGGCTGAAGGCGCCGTACAGCACGTCGGCGAGCAGCTCGCCGTACTGTTTGTACATGCGCTCGCGTTCGAGGAAGGCGGGGGCCTTCGCGTAGGTCTTCATGTCCTGGCCGGCGTAGGAGGCGAAGAACTTTTCCCGGTAGCCGGCCAGGCCTGCCTTGGAGGTGTCTTTCTTCTCCAGGGCGGCGCCGATGCCCTCGGCGGCGGCGGCGGCCGAGGCGACCGCGAGGTCCATCCCGCGCACAGTCAGGCCGGTGTTGAGGGTCAGGCCGGCCGCGTCACCGATGACGACCATGCCGTCCATGGTGATCTCGCCGATCATCTTCATGCCGCCTTCGGCGACCAGGTGGCAGCCGTACTCGGCCAGCTCGCCGCCTTCGAGGTAGGGGGCGATGAACCGGTGCTCGAGGAAGTGATCGAAGACGTCGGTGACGACCTTCCCCTGGGCGGTCAGGTCGTCCAGGCGGACGACCACGCCGACGGACAGCGAATCGGTGTTGGTGTAGAGGAAACCGCCGCCGCCCACGCCCTCGGTGCAGTCGCCGACCACGGCGAGGGCCGCGCCCTCGTCACCGGTCAGGTTGAACCGGGCCTCGATGGTCTCCCGGGGCAGCGAGACCACCGACTTGACCCCGACCGCGAGGTGGTTCAGCGGCTGCTTCTGCCGGAGCCCCGCCTCCTGGGCGATGAAGGAGTTCACGCCGTCGGCGGCGACGACTACCCGGGACCGCAGTTCGTCGTCGCCGGCCTGGACGCCGACGACCCGCTTCCCGGCCGCGCCGTTGGCGCCGTTAGCCGGGGCGTCCTCGGTCAGCACCCGGTCCACGCGCACGCCCGGCATGACGGTGACGCCGGCCTCCTCGCATTTTTCGGCCAGCCAGGGGTCCAGCCTGGCCCGCAGCACGGTGACCGCGTTGACCGGGTCGGCCAGGCGCGTGTCCTGGTAGTCGATACCGACGGAGCTGGTGGCGTTGAGGAACGTGACGCAGTTACGGGTGATCCGCCGCTCGACCGGGGCCTCGTCCAGGAAGCCGGGAAAGACCTCCTGGATGCCCCGGGAGTACAGCACGCCGCCGGACAGGTTCTTCGCGCCGGGGGCCTCCCCCCGCTCGATCAGCAGGACCTCACGCCCCCGCTGGGCGAGCTGGTAGGCGGCGACGCAGCCGGCGATCCCGGCGCCGACGACGATGACGTCGAAGTCGGGCTCAGCTGTTTCTGTCATGTCGCACCGTTATCCGTCGTCTATTTGAGGGCGCTGGTGATCGCCGGCACCAGCTCGTAGAGGTCGCCGACGAGACCGTAGTCGGCCTGGGTGAACACCGCGGCGTTCGGGTCGGAATTGATCGCCACGATCGTCTCCGCCCCCACCACGCCGACCATGTGCTGCAGCTGGCCGGAGATCCCGACCGCGAGGTAGAGCTGCGGGGTGATACGGGCCCCCGAGCTGCCGATGTAGCGGTCCTTGCCCATCCAGTTGAGGCCCTCGGCCACCGGGCGTGAACAGGCGATCTCGGCCTGGACGGCCCCGGCGAGCGTGTCGATCAGCGCGAGGTCTTCCTTGGCCTTGAGGCCGCGGCCGACGCCGATCACGCGCCGCGCCGCGTTGAGGTCGACCTGTTCGAAATCGGACATGTTGGTCTCGAGCACGGTCAGGCCGTACGGCGTGCCGGAGACCTCCTCGATGGGCACTCCGTCACCGCTGGCCGCGGGGACGGAACCGCCGTCCAGCAGCAGGGCGACCGGCCCGGAAATCTCGACGGTCTCGTCGGAGATGTCGCCGTACACGGCGTTCAGGACGGTGGTCTTGTCCTTGTCCAGAGCGACCGAACGGGCCCCGGTCAGCACCGCGGCCCGCAGACGGGCGGCGGCGGCGCCGAGCAGCACCCGGTCGGCGGGGTTGCGGCCGCTGAGCACGACGCGGGGCGGGTCGGCCGCGACGGCCTCGGCGACCGCCTGGGCGCTGGCTTCGGCGGGGGATCCCTCCGGCGCGCCGCACCAGACCACCCGGTCGACGCCGCTCGCCGCCACCACCTCGGCCACCGGCCGGGGCCCGGCGACGACCGCCGCGACCTGCCCGGCGGGGCCGCCCAGGTCGCGCGCGACCGTGATCAGGTCGCCGATCGCCGGCTGCTCCGCGACGACGATCCAGGCATTGACGCTCACTGTGGAGTCCTCTCTCATCCTGCGGGCCCGGCGGGCCCGGCGAGCCGTCACAGCGCGCCCACTTCGCGCAGCGCCTTGACGAGCTCGGCGGCGGCTGCGGCGGGGTCGGTCGTGTCCAGGATCTGGTTCTTGCGCTCCTTGCGCGCCGGGCGGGCCCGGCCGGTGACCGTCATGACCGCGCTCTGCGCGGGCACATCCAGCGCCGCGAGGTCCACATGCTCCACCGGCTTCTTGCCCGCGGCCAGCAGTTCCTTCATGCCGGGCACGCGCGGCACCGTGGCATCCGCGGAGGTGGCCAGCACGGCGGGACCGGAAATCTCCAGCACCTGCGTGCCGCCCGGGATCGCGCGCGTCACGCGCAGCGCGCCGGCCTGGCCGGTCACCGTGGTCACTTCAGCCAGGGCGGGCCAGCCGAGCTCGCCGGCCAGCACGGTCGGCACCATCTTGGCCGCCACGTCCACCGACGAGTCACCGGTGACGACCAGGTCCACGTCGCCGATGTGACGGACCGCCCCGGCGACCACCGCGGCCAGCTCGGCCTGCCCGGCGCCCTTGAGTGAGTCATCCTCGATGACGACGACCCGGTTCAGGCCGCGGGCGAGGGCGGCCTTGCACGCGAGGGGCGTGCCGACGCCCTTGGCCCCGGCCGTCACACCGATCAGCTCGGCCCCAGTGGCCTCGGCGAGACCACGCCCCAGCTCGATGGCCACGGGGTCATAGGTGCTGATCCCGGGCCGGGCCCGGCTCCAGTCCACGGTGCCGTCGGGGCGGACGGTGGCTTCCTCCGGGTCGCTGGTCCACTTGTAGGCGACCACAATCTTCATAGCGCTCCTCCTGGCGGCGGCCACCGCGGCACGTGGGCGCGATGACGCTGCTTTCCTGGGCTTTGCTGTCGCGCCGGCCCTGGGCCGGCCATCATTACCGGAGGGCGGCGCGCGCAATCACCATACGCTGGACCTCAGAGGTGCCCTCGTAAATCTCGGTGATCTTGGCGTCGCGGTAGTGCCGCTCGACCGGATAGCTTTCGGTGTAGCCGTATCCGCCGTGGATCTGAATGGCCTTGCCGGCGACCCGGGTGGCCGTCTCGGAGGCGAACAGCTTGGCCATCGCGCCCTCGGTGGAGTAGGGCAGGCCGCGGTCGATGTTGGAGGCGGCCCGGTAGACCAGCAGCCGGGCGGCGTCGATCTCCGTGGCCATGTCGGCGAGCATCCACTGAATGGCCTGCAGGGTCGCGATCGGCTTACCGAACTGGATGCGCTCCTTCGCGTACGCGACGGCCGCGTCCAGGGCCGCCTGGGCGATGCCCAGCGCCTGCGCGCCGATCCCGATCCGCCCGCCGTCGAGCGTCTGCATGGCGATCTTGAAGCCCTCGCCCTCCTGCCCCAGCAGCGCGTCCCTCGGCACCAGGCAGTTGGTGAAGTACAGCGGCGGCGTGCTGGACCCGCGGATCCCGAGCTTGTGCTCGGCCTCGCCGACGGAGAACCCCGGAGTGTCCCGTTCGACGATGAAGGCGCTCATCCCGCGGGTGCCCTTCGCGTCCGGGTCGGACTTGGCGAAGACGATATAGACCTCGGCGAAGGGGGCGTTGGAGATGAAGATCTTCGAACCGTTCAGGACGTAGGAGTCGTCCTTGAGCACCGCCGTGCACGTGCCGGCCGCGGCGTCGGTCCCGGCGGCGGGCTCGGTCAGGGCGAACGCGCCCAGGCGGCGGCCGGAGGCCATGTCGGGGAGGTACTTGTCCTTCTGGGCCTGGTTCCCGAATTTGTAAATGGGGAACGTGGCCAGCGTGGTGTGCGCGGTCATGATGACACTCGTGGTCGCACACGCCCGCGCCACTTCCTCCAGCGCGATCATGTAGCTCACGTAGTCCGTCCCGGCCCCGCCGTATTCCTCCGGGTAAGGCATTCCCATGAGGTTCATGCCGGCCATTTTCGGGAGAACTTCCTCGGGGAAGCGGTGGTCACGGTCGATCTCTCCCGCTACCGGGGCCAGTTCGGCTTCGGCGAACTCCCTTACCGTCTCGCGCACCAGTTGTTGCTCGTCGGTCAGCTCGAAGTCCATGTAATGGGCACCTCCCAGAATTGCCGGCCGTACCGGCCTGATTAAAATTCAGAATTGAATTTATTAGGCCCGGCACCGGGAGAATTAATTCCCCGCATACCTGGCACCAACAATAAAGCCTAAATTAATTCGGCCGGCCGCCGGTCACGTAGGGCCGAAGGTCCCGATCATGCGGGCCGGCCGGCCAGAAGGTGCCGCAGGCCGAGGGTCTTGCAGCGCGGGACGTTCGGCCTCTTGCCGCGGGGCGAGGTCTGAATAAGGCTCAGGACAGCATCTGCGTGAAGAGCTTCCTGGCTGCGAGCCGGTCTGCCGGACCTAACCGGGCAGATCTGGGCAGGCCACGGCGGCCTGAACAGGTAAGGGGAACGTTATGACCGAACAGAACGATGTGGTGGTGCTGTCCGGCACCCGGACGGCCATCGGCCGGTATGGCGGCGGTCTCAAGGACGTCCCGCCGTGCGACCTGGCGGCGACGGTGGTCCGCGAGGCGGTACGGCGGTCCTCCGTCGACCCGGAGGACTTCGGCCACGCGGTCTTCGGCAATGTGATTCACACCGAGGTCAGGGACATGTACCTGAGCCGGGTCGCCGCGGTCAACGGCGGCCTTCCGGTGGAAGTGCCGGCTCTCACGGTGAACCGGCTGTGCGGCAGCGGGCTGCAGGCCATCGTGTCGGCCGCGCAGATGATCACGCTGGGCGACAACGAGGTCGCGGTGGCCGGCGGGGCCGAGTCGATGAGCCGTGGCCAGTACTGGGTGCCGGGCTTGCGCTGGGGCCAGCGGATGGGCGACGGCAAGGTTATCGACGCGGTGGTCGGCGGGCTGTCCGACCCGTTCTCTGCCTGCCACATGGGCGTGACGGCGGAGAACGTGGCCCAGGACTACGGCATCTCCCGCGAGGATCAGGACGCGCTGGCGGTCGAAAGCCACCACCGGGCCGCGGCGGCGACGGCGGCGCACTACTTCGACGAGCAGATCACGCCCATCCCGGTCACCGTCAAGAAGAAGACCGTCGACATCGTGACCGACGAGCATTTCCGGGCGGATGCCAGCCTGGAGTCCATGGCCCGGCTGCGCCCGGCGTTCGCCAAGGAGGGCACGGTGACCGCCGGTAACGCCTCGGGCATGAACGACGCGGCGGCCGCCGTCGTGCTGGCCAGCAGCGCGTACGCCAGCCGGCACGGCCTGCAGCCGATGGCCCGCCTGGTCGCTTACAGCCACGCGGCCGTCGAGCCCAGGGTCATGGGCATGGGCCCGGTGCCGGCCATCCGGAAGATCCTGGAGAAGACCGGGCTGAAGCTCGACGAGATCGATCTGTTCGAGGTGAACGAGGCCTTCGCGGCCCAGGCCCTCGCCGTCATCCGCGAGCTCGGCCTACCCATGGACCGGACCAACCCCAACGGCAGCGGCATCTCGCTGGGGCACCCGGTCGCCGCCACCGGCGCCGTCCTGACCGTCAAGGCGCTGTACGAGCTCAAGCGCGTCGGTGGCCGGTACGCGCTGGTGACGATGTGCATCGGCGGCGGGCAGGGCATCGCCGCGATCTTCGAGCGCCTGTAACAGGCAGAGTAAGCGGGCACTGTAAGCGGACGGGAGCGCCCCCGCGGCCGAGGCCGCGGGGGCGCTTTCGGTCTGGTTCCGCCGCTACAGATCGGGCATCAGGCCGTGCTCGGGGAAGACGGCCGACCGGGTGGCGAGGATGGCCCGGTCGACGGGATCGGACGGGTTGTATCCGGAGTCAAACCGGGCGAACTCTGGCTCGATGCCGTCCGTCATGGTCTCTGGTGCTTCCCGGCCGGTACGGCGGGAGGCGTCCTCGCGCCAGGGCGCCGGGATACGCGCGCGGGGGTCAATCGGGTACCCCGCCGCCTCGGCCAGCAGGAGCGTCCAGGTCCGGGGCACGACCTGAAGCAGCTCATAACCGCCGCCGCCGGTCAGCAGCCAGTGACCGCCCGCCACCTCGTGGGCCAGCTGGTGGATCGCCGCGTTGGCCACGCGCTGCGCGTCGATCGACAGCCGCAGGTCGGCCAGCGGATCAAGCCAGTGCGTATCACAGCCGTGCTGGCTGACCAGCACATCCGGGCGGAACGCCCGCAGCAGGGGGGGCACCACGGCGTCGAAGGCCCGCAGCCACCCGGCGTCCCCGGTCCCGGCCGGAAGCGCCACGTTCACCGCGGATCCCGCCGCACCGGGGCCGCCCGTTTCCGATGGCCACCCGGTGCCCGGCCACAGTGTCGCCGGGTGCTCGTGCAGGCTGATCGTCAGCACGTTCGGGTTGTCGTAGAAGGCGGCCTGCACCCCGTCACCATGGTGCACGTCCACGTCGACGTAGGCGATCCGCCGGGCGCCCGCCTGGAGTAGCCAGTTGATCGCGATCGCCAGGTCGTTGTAGACGCAGAACCCGCTCGCGCTGTCGTGCATCGCGTGGTGCAGGCCGCCGGCAATGCTCGCGCCGTGCTGCGCCGCGCCCGACCACATGGCCCGGGCCGCCGCCAGGGTGGCCCCGGCGACCATCGCCGACGCGTCGTGCATGCCGGCGAACACGGGATTGTCCTCGTTGCCCAGGCCGTGCATTACCGCCGGGACGTCCGGCTCCGGGCCGCCCGGTTCCCGGCCGCCCGCATGCCGTACCGCGGCAATGTAACCCTGGTGGTGCGCCGTCTCCAGGTCCACTTGCGTGGCAGGCCCCGAGCGCTCGACCGACACCCCGGGGGCCGAGAGCACGCCGAACGCCCGGGCCAGCTCGATCGTCAGTTTCACCCGCGCGGGCGCCATCGGATGACCGGCCCCGAAGTCATAGCTCGCGAGCCGGTCATCCCAGGCCACGCACAATGTGCAGCTCATGGCCGGTCAGCACCAAGGCCGGTTAGCACCAAGGACCGATCAGTTCAAAGGACCGCCGGCGACGTAGATGACCTGGCCGGAGACGAAGCCCGCGTCCTCGCCGACGAGGAAGGAGACAGCGGCCGCCACGTCAGCCGGCTGGCCGACCCGGTTTACCGGTATCTGCTTCTTGTAGGTCTCCACGAGATCCTCGAACGACATCTTCAGGCTGGTGGCCATGGCCGCGGTCATGTCGGTGGCGATGAAGTGCGGCCCGATCGCGTTCGCGGTGATCCCGAACTTGCCCAGTTCCTTGGCGAGCGTCTTGGTGAAGCCCTCCACGCCGGCCTTGGTGGCGGAATAGTTGGCCTGCCCGCGGTTGCCGAGCGCCGACGACGACGAGATGTTGACGATCCGCCCCCACTTCTGCTCGCTCATGTACTTCTGCGCCGCCCGGGTCATCAGGAACGGGCCGCGCAGGTTGACGTTCATGACCAGGTCCCATTGCTCGTCGGTCATCTTGAACAGCATGGCGTCGCGGGTGATCCCGGCGTTGTTCACCAGCACCGTCGGCCCGCCGAGTTCGGCGGCTACCCGCTCGACCGCGGCGTTCACCTGATCGGTCTTGCTGACATCCGCGCCTACCGCGAGCGCCTTCCCGCCGGCGCTCTCGATCTCCTTCACCGTTCCCGCGCAGTCGGCCTCGTTCACATCGAGGACCGCCACGGCCATCCCGTCCGCGGCCAGCCGCTTGGCTATCCCGGCCCCGATCCCGCGCGCGGCTCCGGTCACGATGGCAACTCGTTGCGTCTCCTGTGACATATCCGTACCTCTCCTCTGGCCGGGGCCGCCCGCACCGGGCTGGCCCACCGGCCGGTCGACTCGGCTGTATCTTCGGTCGCGCGCCAGTCTCCGGAAAGGGACTTTGTGCCCTGCCTTACCGGGAAACTGGCCCGGGGGGCCAGTCCGGCGGGGATTCGCCCCCGTTTGGCCGGCACCGTCAGCGGGTATAACGCATCTAGATTCATGCCAGCCCCAGACCCGGCATGCGCTCGATCAGTGAGGATCTATGCGATTGCTACGGCCCGGCCCAATACGTCCTGAGGTGACCGAAGAGCTCGTCAGCATCGACGGCCAGCAGATGCGCGTCTCGGTACGCGTCCTGGCGCGGATGGCCACGCCCCGGCGCTACACCGACGTCGGGTATCTCGGGCGTGCCGCCCCGTCCCTGTACGGCGGGTCCGCGCGGACCGACCCGGAGGGCGTCGGCGCCCTGATGCACGGGAACAACCACGCCGCGCAGTCCCGCGGCTACTTCTACCAGCTCACCGCAGCGGCCGACTGGACCAGCGTGCCGTTCCTGCCGTTCCTGCGGCAGCCGACGCTGATCATGTCCGGAGACGACGACCCGATCATCCCGCTGGCCAACGCCAAGGTGATGCACCGGCTCATCCCGGACTCGCGGCTGCACGTGTTCAGCGGTGGCCATCTCGAGCTGATCACCCGGGCCGGCGAGCTGGCGCCGGTGGTCGAGCGCTTCCTGAACGCGGACGGTACCGGCGGCCCGCGGTCCGGCCGCTTCCGGCACCGGCTCGCCGATTAACCTTCCAGGCTCTCCAGGTGGTCGGGCATCGACGCGGCCGCGGCCAGCGCGCAGGTGTTCCGCGGGGTTCCCGGCACGGCCTTCTCCCGCATCGACCTGTCCGGTGACGGCCCGACGGTCACCGTCATCCCGGTTCCCCTGGCGGCCGCGGGCTGAGCGCGGGCCCCGGGAGGCGCGTTAGCTGAGCGCGGGCGTACGGTCAGGCGTATGCGCATCGTCATCGCGGGCGGACATGGCCAGATCGCGCTGCGGCTAGAGCGGCTGCTCGCCGGGCGCGGGGACGAGGTCACGGGCATCATCCGCAAGCCCGAGCAGGCGGGCGACCTGCGGGCGGCGGGCGCGGAGCCCGCGGTCTGCGACCTGGAGTCGGCGGCGCTCGCGGACGTCGAACGGCTCCTGCAGGGGGCGGACGCGGCCGTCTTCGCGGCGGGTGCGGGCCCGGGCAGTGGAGCGGAGCGCAAGGACACGGTGGACCGGCAGGCGTGCTCGCTGCTGGCGGACGCCGCCGAAGCGGCCGGGGTGCGGCGTTTCCTCGTCGTCTCCAGCGTGGGGGCCGGCCGCGAGCCCCCGGCGGGCACTGATCCGGTCTTCGCCGCTTACCTGCGGGCCAAGGGGGCGGCGGACGCCGACGTCCGCGCGCGGGCCGGGCTCGACTGGACCATCCTGCGGCCGGGCCCGCTGACCAACGACCCGGGCACCGGGCGGGTGAGCCTCGCGGAGAGCACGGGACGCGGGGCGGTCACGCGGGACGACGTAGCCGCCGTGCTGGTGGCCATGCTGGACGAGCCGGGCACGGCCGGCCGGACGCTGGAGCTCACCGGCGGCGATGCGCCAATCGGGGACGCGGTCCGGAGGGCCGAGAGCGGACGGCCAGCAGGCTCGAGCTGACGGGCGCTTCTATGGAACACCATCACCACCAGCACGGTCCGGCGGCCGAGCCGGACGAGGCGGCCATGGCCGAGCTCCTTGACCTGGACGCCGAGGTCCTGCACTCCTACCTGTCCGAGGTGACCGCCTGGATCGATGCGCTGGCCGCTGAGCCGCCGCACCGGATCCTCGACCTGGGCAGCGGAACCGGTACCGGCGCCCTCGCCCTGGTCCGGCGCTTCCCGGCGGCCGACATCATCGCCGTGGACAAGTCCGCGCCACTGCTGCACCACCTCAGCGGCAAAGCCCGCGCTCTGGGCGTGGCCTGCCGGATCCGGATCGTCCCGGCGGACCTGGACGCGGCGTGGCCGGCCATCGGTTCGGTGGACCTGGCGTGGGCGTCCAGCTCCCTGCACCACATGGCCGATCCCGATCGCGTCCTCGCCGAGGTCTTCGGCGCGATCCGCCCCGGCGGGCTGCTGGCCGTCGCCGAACTGGGCTCCTTCCCGCGCTTCCTGCCTGACGACATCGGAATCGGCCGCCCGGGGCTCGAAGCACGCGGCCACGCCGCCCTGGCCGAAGCCGTGGCCAGCGAGGTACCGCATCTGGGCTCCGACTGGGGCCCCCGCCTGACCAGGGCCGGCTTCACCATCGAGGCCGAGCGGACCTTCACCATCGATCTGGAGCCGCCGCTGCCCGCCGCCACCGCCCGCTACGCCCAGGCGTCCCTGCGGCGCATCCGGCCCAGCCTCGACGGCCGGATGAGCGCCGACGACCTGGCCGCGCTCGGCACCCTCATCGACAGCGACGGACCCGATAGCGTCCTGCGGCGCGACGACCTCACCGTCCGCACCACGAGAACCGTCTGGGCCGCCCGGCGCCCCTGACTCGCCCACCGCGCCGGGGGCGCCCGGGGACTGCGCCGCCGCGCCCCCGGCCCGCCGATGCGGAAAGCGTTGTCAGTGCATACGACTGAGCTGAGAATGCTGCCCAGATCGGCGGAACAGGCGGCCGGACGGGAGCGTTCCACCTAAGTGTTGATATGAGACTTAGGTGGGCGCCGGTGGGTGCCCGGAAAGCTGGACGTGAACAACCGCCTGATTGTCCGGGGCGCCCGCGAGCACAACCTCAAGAACGTCCATCTCGACCTCCCCCGCGACGCGATGATCGTGTTCACCGGGCTGTCCGGATCGGGGAAGTCGAGCCTCGCGTTCGACACGATCTCCGCCGAGGGCCAGCGTCGCTACGTTGAGTCATTGTCAACGTACGCACGGCAATTCCTCGGGCAGCTGGACAAGCCGGACGTCGACGCCATCGAGGGCCTGCTGCCGGCCGTGTCGATCGACCAGAAGCCGCATTCGGCGAGCCCCCGGTCGACGGTCGGCACGATCACGGAGATCTACGACTTCCTGCGCCTGCTCTGGGCGCGGATTGGGCAGCCGCACTGCCCGGTGTGCGGCGAGCCGGTCAACCGGCGGACGCCGCAGCAGATCGTGGACGACCTGCTGGGCCGGCCGAAGGGGCCCGGTTCTACGTTCTCGCTACGGTCACCCCCGACGATGAGGACGGGTACGCCGGGCTGTTCGGCGACCTGCGGGCCAAGGGGTACGCCCGGGTCCGGGTCGACGGCACCGTGTACCCGCTGACCGAGGTGCCGGCGCTGGATGACCAGGAGCCGCGCACCGTCGAGGTGGTCGTGGACCGGCTGACGGTGAAGGCGTCGAGCCGGGCACGGCTGACCGATTCGGTGGAGACCGCGCTGAAGCTCGCCGACGGCCGGATGACGGCCAGCTTCGTGGATCTGCCCGAGGGCGATCCGGACCGCGAGAACCGCTACAGCGAACGTCTGGCCTGCCCGAACGGCCATCCGCTGACGATCGACGAGCTCGGGCCGCGGTCGTTCTCGTTCAACTCGCCGTTCGGCGCGTGCCCGGTCTGCGACGGCCTGGGCACCCGCCGCGAGACAGACCCGGACCTGGTCGTCCCGGACGGGAGCCTGTCGCTGGCACGGGGAGCGATCGCGCCCTGGGCCGGCTGGAAGGATCGCGGGTACTTCCAGCGGCTGCTGCGGGCTACGGCCGACGCGGGCGGGTTCGGCATGGACACCCCGTGGGACGAGCTGACGGACGCGGCACGGCAGGCCGTGCTGCACGGCACCGGCCATCGAGTCCACGTCAGCTACCGCACCCGGGCCGGTCGGGAACGGTCCTACTACGTTCGTTTCGAAGGGGTATTGCCCTGGATCGAGCGGCGCTACGCCGGGGCGGAGCCGGACGGCGCGGGTGAGACGTACGAGGCTTTCACGCGGGCGGCGCCGTGCCCGGCGTGCGGCGGGGCGCGCCTGGCGCCCGAGATCCTGGCGGTGACGGTGGGCGGCCGCTCGATCGCGGACCTGGCGGCGCGGCCGGTCCGGGAGGCGGCCGAGTGGCTGCGGGCGCTGGCGCTGAGCCCGCGCGAGCAGCTGATCGCGGACCGGCCGCTGAGCGAGATCCAGGCGCGCCTGGGCTTCCTGGCCGACGTCGGGCTGGGGTACCTCTCGCTGGACCGGCCGGCCGCGACGCTGGCCGGCGGCGAGGCGCAGCGGATCCGGCTCGCGACACAGATCGGGTCCGGCCTGACCGGGGTGCTGTACGTGCTGGACGAGCCGTCGATCGGCCTGCACCAGCGCGACAACCAGCGGCTGATCGAGACGCTGACGCGGCTGCGTGACCTGGGGAACACGCTGATCGTGGTCGAGCACGACGAGGACACGATCGCGGCGGCGGACTGGGTGGTGGACATCGGCCCGCAGGCCGGCGAGCGCGGCGGCCGGGTCGTGGTCAGCGGCACGGTCGAGGATCTGAGAAAGTCGCCGGAGTCGATCACCGGGGCGTACCTGTCCGGGCGCACCGGGATCGACGTGCCGGCCACACGACGGCCGCGGCGCAGGGGCCGCGAGCTGGTCGTCGAGGGCGGGCGCGAGCACAACCTGCGCGGCATCGACGTCGCGTTCCCGCTGGGCTGCTTCGTGGCGGTGACGGGGGTGTCCGGATCCGGCAAATCATCGCTGGTCAACAACATCGTCTATCCGGTACTGGCCAACCAGATCAACGGAACGAGACTGCCGCGGGGCCGTCACACCCGGATCACGGGAATCGGCCAGCTCGACAAGGTGGTCGGCGTCGACCAGTCGCCGATCGGGCGCAGCCCGCGGTCGAACCCGGCGACGTACACCGGCGTGTTCGACTACATCCGCGAGCTGTTCGCCGAGACGACGGCGGCGAAGGTCCGCGGTTACCGGCCGGGCCGGTTCTCCTTCAACGTCAAGGGCGGCCGGTGCGAGAGCTGCGCGGGTGAGGGCACGATCCGGATCGGGATGGACTTCCTGCCGGACGTCTACGTCCCGTGCGAGGTGTGCCACGGCGCCCGGTACAACCGGGACACGCTCGAGGTGCGCTACAAGGGCAAGACGATCAGCGAGGTCCTCGACATGCCGATCGCCGACGCCGCGGAGTTCTTCGGGCCGGTCGAGCGGATCGCCCGGCGGCTGCGCGCGCTGGTCGAGGTCGGGCTCGGGTACGTGCGGCTGGGCCAGCCGGCGCCAACGCTGTCCGGCGGTGAGGCGCAGCGCGTGAAGCTGGCCGCCGAGCTGCAGAGGCGTTCCACCGGCCGGACCATCTACCTGCTGGACGAGCCGACGACCGGCCTGCACGCCGAGGACGTGCGCAAGCTGCTCGGCGTGCTGCATTCGCTGGTCGACCTGGGCAACACCGTGCTGGTCATCGAGCACAATCTCGATGTGATCAAGACGGCCGACTGGGTCGTCGACCTGGGCCCGGAGGGCGGCCCGGACGGCGGGATGGTCGTCGCCGAGGGCACCCCGGAACAGGTGGCTTCGGCCGCGGAGTCGCGCACCGGGCAGTTCCTGCGGGCCAAGCTCGCCGGCGAATCCCGGCATTGGGCGCGAGCCGCCTGATTCGGGGCTGTGACTGTGTTTCTCACCCGTGTCGGGTGATGCCGTTGATTCGCGGCCGGCGCATGCTGAGCCCGCCCTGGGCCGCGGCTACGGACCAGGTCGCTAACGGCAACTCCCGGCGTGAAGGAGAACGAATGTCACTCGCGGCTGCGTCATCTTCTTACCCGCTCCTGAACATCTTCTGGACGACGTTCGAGATCTTCCTGTGGGTGCTCTGGTTCTGGGTCCTGATCACGGTGTTCATTGACATCTTCCGCAGCCCTGACCTGTCCGGCGGGGCCAAGGCCCTGTGGTTCCTGTTCGTGCTGTTCATCCCGCTGATCGGCGTGGTGGTCTACCTCATCGTGCGCGGCACCTCGATGCACGATCGGTCCGTTTGGTAAGCCCGCCGATGGGCTGGGCCTTTCGCGGTTGCGTCCAGCAAGCTGGCCCGAACCCACTCCGTATCCAGCCGGTGGCGCTGGTCACGAGCATTTGCCTGATGCGGCGCTTTGCAGCGCGCTGGCCGAGTCCTTCACCTGGGTGATCGACGAGGCAACCGCGGTGGCTGCGGTCAGGGGCGGCTGGCCCTTCGCGGACTTGATCGCGTTCTCCAGGCTGGACAGTGAGTTTTGCAGTGCCGTGGTCTGCGATGGGTATGCGGACTTCGCGTCGGCGGCGAACGTTCTGGCGTTGGTCTGGACGCTGGTCAGTGCGGTCTGCAGGGAGCTGAGGCCGTTTTTGACAACGTTGACGTCGCCGAGGTTGCTGACCGAGGTCTTGAGGTTGGTGGCGTCGGCGCAGTAGGCAGGCTTGCTGCTGCTGCACCCGGCGGCCAGCCCGGACAGGACCGGGATCAAGACGGCCGCCGGGATCAGCAGCCTTTTGCGCGCGCCGGGCCGGTGAACAAACCTCATGTGTCCTCCCGAGTGCCGATGTTGCGGCCTGCCGGGCCCCAGCCGCGCGCCGGACGGGGCCCGGCTTCGTCAGCTGACTTCGGTGGCGGCTTCCTGGACGGCCTGGTCGACGTCCTTCTTGCTCACATCGAGTTCCTTGGCCACGTGCTTTTCGGCCTTCAATTGCGCCTTCGCCACCGCCTGCTGCAGGGTGCTCTCGCCGACGATGATGAGAGCGGCCTGCCCGTCGTCGATGATGTCCCCGAATTCCTTGACGTCGGCCCGGGACATGCCGCGCCACAGGTGGCCGCCGATCCCGCCGACCGCCGCGCCGACGATGGCGGAGCCGATGATGGCGGGCGGGAACAAGATGCCGACGACGGCACCGACGGCGGCGCCGCCCCAGGCCCCGTGCCGGGTCGCCATCTCATCCTTGTTGACGTGGACCTTGCCGGCGGCGTCTTTGGTGATCACGGCGGCGTCGTAGGTGCCGACCGCCCCCGCCGCGTGCAGGTCCTTGACGACGTCGTAGTCGGCGCCGCGCCATCGCCTCGTCCGGATAGGTGCCGATATAAATGAAAACCGCATCAGCCTTCGCCATATCGTCTCTCCTTCGAGCTTCTCGCTGAAAGGCCAGGATGAGCCCTGGCGGCATGGCCGGGCTTCACCCCCTGAGGGTGAAGCCCGGCCGGCCTCCCGGAACGGTCAGCGCACCAAGCTCATAACCGTTCTTTCGTCACAGACCGAACTCGGCGCGCTGCTGGTCAGGGACGAGGTCGGCGTATCCGGGATGGCGGGCGATCCAGTCCCGCAGGAACGGGCAGTACGGAAGCACGCCGAGCCCGCGTTTGCGGGCGTCGTCGAGGGTGGCGCTGGCCAGGCGCCCGGCCACACCCTGGCCCCGGAACCGGCCGTCCGTCTCCGTGTGCAGGAAGATGATCGTGTTCCCGTCACGGCTGAGCGTCTTTTGGCGCTCATGCCGCCACCTTTCCCAGGTGGTTCACGCGCTTCACGGCAGCGTGCCGGGCAAGCCCGGTCTTATCGTTGCTTTGCGCCCCGGCCTGACTGGCCGGGAGACGCGCCAGGTTGACCCCGGCGTTCTCGTCTCGGTCATGGAAAGTCCCGCACCCGTCACAGCACCACTTACGGTCCGCGAGGGTGAGAGCGTTGTTCACCCGCCCGCACGCCGAGCAGGTCTTGGACGACGGATACCAGCGGCCGGCGAGCCACAGGTTACAGCCGTACCAGTCCGCCTTGCAGGTGAGCTGCCGCCGGATCTCACCCGCCGCTGCGTCCGCCCACGCTTTGCGGTGGCGGCGGATGCCCCGCGCCAGCGGGGTCACCGCGAGATCCTCGATAACCACCTGGCCGTGGGTTTTGGCGAGATGGGTGGTGGCCTTATGGATAGCGTCTGAGCGGATCCCCGAAACGCGGGCGTGGACGCGGCCGAGCTTGCGTTTGGCCTCCACCCAGCGCGGTGACCTTTCCTTCTTCCGGGCCAGCGCCCGGTTAGCGCGGCGCAGTTCAGTGAGGGATACCCGGAGCGCTTTGGGGTTCGGGACCTTCTCCGCGACGGTCCCGTCCGCCCGCATCACGATCAGCAGGTGGTTCCCGATCCCGACATCAACGCCCACCGTGCCGGTGCGGGGGGCGGGCTGCCAGGGTGCCGTGATCTCAAGCCGCAGCGACACCGACCAGCGTCCAGCTCTCTCCCGGATCACGGCAGACAGGAGCCGCCCGGTTCCGCGGCGGACGTGCCGCCAGATCGCCCTGATGTTCTCCGCCGTGCGGACCTGGCCAACGCCGGGAAGAACGATCGTCCGGGGTCCCTCGACGCGGAGCGCGCCGGTCGTGTAGGCGCACCGCAGCCGGTCCTTCGCGCGCCTCCTGAGCCGGGGGAACTTCACCCGCGGCCCTGCGCGTTTCCCGTCCCTGGAGTCTTTCCAATTCCGCAGCGCGGTCACAGCGTCCGCGATCCCGCCCGCGTACGCTTCCTTGGAGTTCCCCGCCCACCACGGCGCGACCTCGGCCTTGACCTTGTTCCATCGTTTCCGCAGGCTGTACGCGGACCACACGGCACTGTCGTGCTCGCCGGTTTCCGCTCCCCGGCTGAACGCTTCCTTGATCTCGGCGACTGCCCAGTTGTACGCGAACCGGCGTGCCCCGCAGTCCCGCAGGAACTTCGCTGCCTGCTCCGGGGCCGGTTCCAGCGTGACTGTCCAGCCCTTGACGATCCTCCCGGCCGGGGGGGCGTACCTAGGCACCGGCGGATTTCATCGCGGCCAGTGCCCGCGCGGCCCGGTTCGCTGCGGCGCGGCGGCCGTACAGCCGGGCGCACAGGGACGTGAGGATTTCTGTCACGTCCCGCACCAGGTCATCGTCAACCTCGGCCGGATCCGCCACCAGCAGGCGCCGACCCGACGCGGCCAGCGCCGCCTCGACATACTCGGCGCCGAACCGGGCGAACCGGTCCCGGTGCTCGACCACGATCGTGGTCACGGACGGGTCGCGGAGCAACGTAAGGAACTCGCGGCGTTTGCCGTTCAGCGCGGAACCGGTCTCGGTGACCACCCGGCCGACCGTGACGCCCTGCCCGGTCGCCCACGCGGTGACCCGGGCAACCTGGCCGTCCAGGTCCGTTTTCTGGTCCGCTGACGACACCCGGGCGTACACGGCGGTGATCCCAGCAGCAGCGGGGACCGCGGGCTCACCGACGAGGATCAGGCCCCCGGCTCGCCGGGCCGGGACGGGCAGAGTTCCCGCAGCGAACCAGCGCCGGGCAGTCGTGTACGACACACCCTGCAGATCCGCCCACTGCTTCAAGTTCACACGGCCACTATAGGTCGCTGCTGGACGCTAAAGGACGCGACACGCCGACAGTTGAAAACCCTCTTGGGCGTAGGTGATGTACCCGGCCACCTCCCCGTCCTCGTAAATCTCGTAACGCATCTTTGCGGGGTTGTCGGTCACGCTCTCGGGCATCGCTGCTCCAGTCCGTCCGCTGCCGGTAGCTCACTGGGTGACGTTCGTACTGGGCCCTTGCCGGGTCCAAGGATAGAAGCCGGAAGGGCGGGTAGTCCGGCCGGACCATGTCATTGTGCAGCCACGTCCAGATCGCCGGGCGTTAGTCCCGAGGACCGGATCGCAACCGGCGCGGTCATTGGCGCCGATGCGGTCATCGGCGCTGGCCCGGGCGTGAGCAGATATTCGCTTCCGGACCTCCCCAGCGATAGCGGCCGGCCCGGCCGACGTCCGGGGTGATGCCCCCGGAGGGGCGGCGCTACGGTAGCGAGCGGGCCGGCATCAGCTAGGCCCCGGCCCCGGGTGGCCGCGGAACTCCCGGCACGCACGGCGAAAACCGCCTGGCGGGCCCGGACGCCAGAAAGGTGTGGGTCAGCGGATGGCAGAGCAGGCTGGTTCGGAGCCGTCGGTGGCGCTGCTGGGCACCGGGATCATGGGAGCCGGGATGGCCCGGAACCTGCTGCGCGCGGGGATACCGCTGCGCGTCTGGAACCGGACCGCGAGCCGGGCCGAGCCGCTCGAAGCGGACGGCGCCGCCGTCTGCGCCGACCCGGCCAACGCGGTCCGCGGCGCCGACATCATCGTCACCATGCTCGCGGACGGGCCGACGGTCTTCGAGGTGATGGCGGCGGCCGGCCCCGGGCTGACCGCCGGGCAGATCTGGGCCCAGACGTCCACGGTCGGTCTCGCCTGGCTGGACGAACTCGCCGAACTCGGGCGCGACCGCGGACTGGTATTCCTGGACGCGCCGGTCCTCGGCACCCGGAAGCCCGCCGAGCAGGGCCAGCTCACGGTATTCGCCGCCGGTCCGGACGAAGCCAGCCCGAGTATCCGTGAGCGCGTCCGGCCGGTCTTCGACGCGGTCGGGCGCACAACTGTGTGGCTGGACGAGGTAGGCGCGGCCACCCGGCTCAAGCTGGTCACCAACAGCTGGATCGCGGCGCTGAACGTCGCGGCCGGCGAATCGGTCGCGCTGGCCCGCGCGCTCGGCGTTGACCCCGAGGCCTTCCTCGATGCGGTGGCGGGTGGCCTGACGGACTCTCCGTACCTGCACCTGAAGGCGCGGGCCATCCTCGACGGGGACTACACGCCCAGCTTCAGCGTGACGCTGGCCGGCAAGGACGCGCGCCTCATCAAGGAGGCCGGCGAGGCGGCGGGCCTGCGCATGGATGTGGCCTCGGCGGCGGCGGAACGATTCGGCCGCGCGGCCGCCCTCGGCCACGGCGACGACGACATGGCGGCCGCCTACTTCGCCAGCTTCGACGGCACTGGGCCGGACTGACTGGGCCGGACTGACTGGGCCGGACTGACTGGGCCGGACTGACTGGGCCGGACTGACTGGGCCGGACTGACTGGGCCGCCGCCGGGTCTTGCCGATAGGCCGCCGGGTCACGCCGATGGCGGTAAACCATCGTTGGCCCTTTGCCGTCTAGTAACGGATGGCGCATGGCGGTATGCGTGCGAAACCCGGAATAGGCAACCCTGGTCAAAGGAGAAGAAGATACCTATGGCAGCCACGCTTCAGGAGATCCTGCTCGCGCCGGACACCGAGCCAAAGGTGCTCGCCGACTGCCGCACGCTGATCGACCAGGAGGTTTCGGACAAGTCCGGGGTTTCCGGGGCCGCGGTCAAGCTCGCCTACAAGACGGTGACCAGCTTCGCCCCGGGCTACCTCAACGGGTTCATCAAGGGGACGCTCCCGGACTTCGTGGACGCGCTGGAGCCGTTCTGGGCGGACTTCACCACCTCCGGTGGCTCCGAGTTCGGCGACTACCTGGCCAAGCGCGGCGACGAGGTGGCGCAGGCCCTGCTCGCGGTGACCGACCGGATGGCGAAGGCCTCCGAGCGGCCCACGATCATCAAGGCGTACCGCGCCGTCCGCGGCAACGCCGCCAAGCACGTCGAGGCCGCCCTCCCCCGCGTCGGCGACCTGGTGCTGAAGTACGCACGGTGACCGGCGCGGGCGCCGGGCGCGGTGGGCGCTAGGCGCGGTGGGCGCGGTGGCGCTAGGGCCCCAGACCGCGAGAGTGCTGGGACGCTAGGGCGTGACGAGCTCGACGGTGCTGCCGGCGCGGCCCTTGCGGACGTGAACCTGCGCGGGAATGCGCTGGCGCAGTTCGCTGAGGTGGCTGACGATGCCCACCATCCGGCCTCCTTCGCGCAGCCCGTCGAGCACGTTCATAACCTCTTCCAGGGTGTCGTCGTCAAGGCTGCCGAACCCCTCGTCGACGAACAGCGCCTCGATCGTGACGCCCGCGGCCTCTGCGGTCACCACATCGGCCAGGCCGAGCGCAAGCGCCAGGCTGGCCAGGAACGTCTCACCGCCCGACAGCGTGCTGGTGTCGCGTTCCTGGCCAGTCCAGGTGTCGCAGGCCAGAAGCCCGAGCCCGGCCCGGCCGCCGCCGCGCCGGGCGTCGGTGTGCGCGAGCGAGTAACGGCCGGCCGTCATCGTCAGCAGGCGCTGGCTGGCCGCCTCCGCCACCTCTTCCAGCCGCGCGGCGAGCACGAACGAGGACAGCGTCATCCTGAGCGTGTTGGCCCCCAGCCCGGCCGCTAGGTCGGCGAGCCGGCGCGCCTCCTCGGCGCGCTCGCGCAATGGCTGCAGCGCGCCCAGTTCGGCGGTGAACCGGGGCACCAGACCGGCCAGGGCGACCGACCGGTCGCTGGCGCGGCCGAGCATGGTGACCGCCTCGTCGTGCCGCTCCGCGGCGCGCCGCACCGACTCCTGGGCGCCAGCCAGGTCAGCGGGTGGCTCCAGCGGCACGTCGAGATCCGGCCCGGCGAGCTGGGTGCCGACGGCGGCGGCCTCGGTCTCCTCGGCCCGGATGGCTTCCTGCTGCGCGGCGCGCCACTCGGGGGCCCGCCCGGCCGACCGGGCCGCGGCGACATCGGCGAATCCGGCCCCTGCGGCGGCGCGGACGGCTTCGGCGCCGGCCTGCTCCGCGGCCGTAGCCGCGGCCACCGTCGCCTCGGCGGCACTGGCCGCGGCGGCGAGAGCGTCGGCCAGCGCACCGGTGGTCGCGAGCGCTGTCTCCAGGTCCGGGGCGCCGTCGAGCTGGCTCCGCAATGACGCGCGGTGACCTGCGGCGCGAGCGTCCGCCTGGGCGGCTTCGGTCAGGGCGCCCTCCCGCTGCTCAGCCAGGCTGCTCCGCCGTCGTTCCTGCTCCATGAGCGCGTCCCCGAGGCCGGTCAGATCGCTCTCGTGCCGGCTGAGCCGCCCGGCTTCGGTGTCCAGGCGGACGGCTTCCGCTTCTCCCGCGGCGCCGGCCGCGGCGAGGGTGGCGGCCAGGTCGTGCAGCCGGGCCACCGTGTCCGCGCTCGGCATCCGGCCGAAGCCGGCCGCGGCCGGGACACCGGCGCCGGGCACGGCCGGGACACCGGCGCCGGGCACGGCCGGGACACCGGCGCCGGGCACGATCGCGCCGGGCACGGCCGCGCTGGTCCCGGCCACGGCCAGCGCCTCGGCCAGGGCGGCGTCCTCGCGGAGGACCGGATCGGTGACGTCCGCGGCCATCAGCCGTCCGATCAGGTCACCCGCGCGGGCGCCGACGATGGCCAGCTCGCTGTCCAGCTTGTTCACGGCGTCCTTGGCCGCCTCGGCCTCGGCGTACGCCTGCTCCTCCTCGTGGTGGGTGACGCGCCGGGCCTGGATCTCCGATGGCTCGGGGTGGTCGAGCGAGCCGCACACGGGGCACGGCGAATCATCGGTCAGCCGGGCGGCCAGCTCGGCGATCATGCCGTCGAACCGTTCCTCGCGAATGCGCTGCGCGATCTCCCGTAGGTCGTTGGCGTACTCACGGGCCGACTCGCGCTGCTCGCGCAGGTCCCGGACCCCGGCACAGTCGTCGGCGAGCTGGGCCGCATCCGCCGCCGCGGTGCGATGCCGGTCCGCGTCGGCCCGGACGAGCGGCAGCCGTTCGGCCGCCAGCCGGGCCGCAGCCCGGCGGGCGATCAAATCCTCCTGCCGGGAGCGCAGCTCGGCCAGAGCCCGTCCGACGGCCTCGATCTCCGCGGCGCGGTCCACGGCGCGCTGCCGGGCGGCCGCCGCCGCGGCGTCCTCCGTTTCGGCCCGCGCTGCCTCCTCCCGCAGCGCCCCCAGGCGCCCGGCGTGCTGCCGGCGCTCCCGCTCCGCGGCCCGGAAGTCAGCCGCGACCGCTGGCCCAGGCAGGCCGGCCGACGCCGCGGCGGCACGGGCGGCGGATTCGGCCCCGCACGCCGTAGCGAGGTGCACCGTGGCCCGTTCGGCATCATCGAGGACCTTGGTGATCTCGGCGGCGCGGGCGGCCGCGTCGAGTTCCCGGCGCACGGCGGTCCGCTGCGGCTCGCCGGCCTGCAGCTCATCACGGCGGGCCAGCAGTGCGGCGCGGCGGCCCTGCCGGTCCGACAGCTCCCGGGCGCGGGCCTCGGCGGTGCGGGCGGCGTCGAGCTCGCTCCGGGCCACCTGCGCGGTGCGGGCGTTGGCGGCGTGGCCGGACTCCGCGACGACGGCGAGCTCGTGGGCCCAGGCGGTGGTCAGCCCCGGGCCGGGCGGGCCCGCGGCGCCATCCTCGCCGGGCAGTGTTCCGGGCTGGGCGCCGGGCAATGTTCCGGGCTGGGCGCCGGGCAATGTTCCGGGCTGGGCGCCGGGCAATGTTCCGGGCTGGGCGCCGGGCAGTGCGCTGGCCGGGGCAGCGGGCTCCGCAGCGGGCTGGGCAGCGGGCTCCGCAGCGGGCTCCGCAGCGGGCTGGGCGCCGGGCTGGGCGATGAGCTCCTCGCCGGGCCCGGGGACGCCGGCCGCCTGCGCGATGCGCGCGGCGAGCGTGGTCAGCGCCTGCTCCGCCTCCCGGACCTGGTCCCGGGTGGTCTTGCGCCGTTCGGCCAGCCAGTCCTCCACGGTGCGGAACCGGCCGGTACGGAACAGTTTCTGCAGCAGCTTGCGCCGTTCGTCCGCGTCCGCGTGCAGGAACTGCGCGAACTGCCCCTGCGGCAGTAGCACGACCTGGAAGAACTGGTCGGCGGACATGCCCATGGCGTCGGCGATCTCGTCGTCGGCCTCTTTGGCCCGCGTGGAGACGGTATGCCAGCGGCCGCCGTTTTCCTCCTCCAGCAGGACCTTGGCGGGCTCGCTGGTCGTCCCCGTGCCGTGCACCTTGGCGCGCACCTGCTGCGGGCGGCGGGTGATGCGCAGGTGCCGGCGGCCGATCGTGGTCTCGAACGTCACCTCGGTGCGGTCCGCGGCGCTGGCGTGGTCCGAACGCAGCCGCTTCGTCTTGTTCCGCTCACCGGGAACCCGGCCGTAGAGGGCGAACCCGATCGCGTCGAGCAGGGTTGTCTTGCCCGCGCCCGTCTCGCCGTGCAGCAGGAACAGCCCGGAGCCGGCCAGCTCGTCGAAGGAGACCTCGGCGGTGCCACCGAACGCGCCGAATGCGGTGACCCGCAGCAGGTGCGGGCGCATCAGGCCGTGTCCCCCGGCTCCGCACGGCCCTCATCTGGCGGCTCCGGGGGCCCGGCGCCGTCCGCGTCCGCTCGGGGCTCTGCGGCGCCGGCGAGCCGGGCCGCCTCGAAGGCGGTGGCGAGCAGCGCCCGTTCCCCCGCCGTGGCCGGGCTGTGCCGCACGTGCGCCACGAACTCGGTGGCGACGGTCAGGTCGTCGCGGCCGGTGACCCTCGCGCGGTAGCTGCGGGAGTCGGCTGCGGCGCCCTCGGGCTCGAAGGCCAGCACCAGCACGTGCGGGAACCGCGCGCGCAGCTTCTCCATCGCACCCTCCGGCCGGGCCGTGTCGGTCAGCACCACGGACAGGAAGTCGGCCTCGTATCGCTCGCAGGCGGCGGATGTCAGCAGGTCGGTGAGCGTTCCGCGCAGGACGTTCAGGGCGCGGAAGGCCGGGGCGGGTATCCGCTCGACCCGGACGGCCCCGGCGGCGTCCAGCTCGACCAGCCACGATCCCTTGGCGTGCCGCGCCTCGGAGAACGAGTACGGCAGCGGCGAGCCGCTGTAGCGCAGGTGGTGGCCGAGAGTCTGCTGGCCGTGCAGGTGCCCGAGGGCGACGTAGCTGAAGCCGTCGAACAGGGCGGCCGGGACCCGGCCGACGCCGCCGATGGAGATGTCCCGCTCCGAATCGCTGGGCTCTCCCCCGGCGACCCAGGCGTGCGCCATCGCCACCGAGCGGACACCGCCCCGCGCGCCGGCGTCGGCGCGGATGCACCGGACCGCGCGCCCGAGCACGCCCGCGTGCCCGCGGGGCGGGAGGCTGGCCTCGGCGTCCTCGCTCCCGGGCTCGGGCGGCAGTTCGCCGCGGACGGCGTCCGGCTCGAGGTACGGGACCCCGTAGACCGCAACCGGGCCGTGGCGATCCGCCAGCATCACCGGCTGGGCCAGCAACCCGGCCCGGGTACGCAGGTACACCCCGGCCGCGTCGACCAGGGCGCTGCCGAAGCCGAGCCGCCGCGCCGAATCGTGGTTGCCGCTGATCACGACGACGCGCGCGCCAGCGTCGCGGAGCCGGACCAGTCCCTCCTCGCACAGCGCCACGGCGTCCACCGGCGGGATCGCGCGGTCGTAGACGTCCCCCGCGACCAGCACGGCGCTGATTTTTTCCGAACGGACAATGCTGACGAGATGATCCAGGTACGCGGCCTGAGCCTGCCGGAGGTCAGCCCGGTGCAGCGAGCGGCCGAGGTGCCAATCGGACGTGTGCAGCATCCGCATGGACGGGGACACTAGCCAACGGGTGTGACACTCGCTGGGCGACGCGCCCGGTACGCCGGGTGATTCGTGCCCTTTCCCCAAAATCGCGGGGGCGGCCGGGGCGGAGCGCCAAATAATGAGGGGAATTTCGCGAGGCCAAAGCCTATTGTTAGCTGACGAAACCATGAGACGCGCAAAAGATCTTCTGCGTCGCGGCCGGGCCGCGGATGAGCAGAATTCCAGTACACGGGGGTCTCGCACCCAGGCACAGGAAAACCGGTGGCTTCGCCGGCTTACCGGCTACTGCTGGCGTTACCGTCGCAGCTTCATCCTCGCCCTGGGCGGCGCGCTGGTGGCCACCGTCGTGACGGCGATCATCCCGCTGATCCAGCGGGACATCATCGACAACGTCATCGTCAAGCACACCCAGTCGATCTGGCCGCTGGCCATCGCGCTGCTGGGCGCCGCGGCGGTGAACTTCGGGGCCGCCTTCGTGCGCCGCTATTCCGGCGGCAAGCTGTCCCTTGACGTGCAGCACGACCTGCGCACCGAAATGCTCGGGGCGCTGTCCCGGCTGGACGGCGCGCGGCAGGACGAGATCCACACCGGCCAGCTCGTGAGCCGGTCGATCTCCGACATCAACATGATCCAGGGGCTGCTGTCGTTCCTCCCGATCACCATCGGCGGCGCGCTGCTGTTCGTCGTCTCGATCGGCATCATGCTGGCCCTGTCGCCGCTGCTGACCCTGGTGGCCCTGGCGGTGGCGCCGGCGCTGTGGGCCATCGCGCTCCGCTCCCGGCGCAAGCTCTTCCCGGCCAGCTGGCACGCCCAGCAGCAGTCGGGCGAGGTCGCCGCCATCGTCGACGAGAGCGTCGGCGGGGTCCGCGTGGTCAAGGGCTTCGGGCAGGAAGACCAGGAACTGGGGCGGATGGAGGGCGCAAGCGCGCACCTGTACGCCTCCCGGGTCCGGCTCGCGCGCCTGATGGCCCGGTTCAACCCCGCGCTGCAGGCCGTTCCCTCCCTCGGCCAGGTCGGGGTGCTGGCCCTCGGCGGCTGGCTGGCCATCCAGGGCTCCATCAGCCTCGGAACGTTCCTGGCCTTCTCCACCTACCTCGCCATGATGTCCGGCCCGGTCCGGATGCTCACCGCCCTGGTCACCATCGGGCAGGAGGCGCGGGCCAGCGTCATCCGCGTGCTGGAGGTCATCGACTCCCGGCCCGTGATCACCGATAAGCCCGGCGTGGTGCCGCTGCCGGCCGATGCGGCCGGGATCGAGTTCGACGACGCCCAGTTCGGCTACGTGCCCTCCGAACCGGTGCTGCGCGGCCTGTCGCTGCGCGTCGACCCGGGCGAGACCGTCGCGGTCGTCGGCACCTCCGGCTCGGGCAAGTCGACGATCTCACTGCTGCTGCCGCGCTTCTACGACGTGAGCGGGGGCGCCGTCCGGGTGGGCGGCCACGACGTGCGGGACGTGACTGCCGATTCGCTGCGCGCATCCATCGGGCTCGTCATGGAGGACAGCTTCCTGTTCTCCGACACCGTACGGGCCAACATCGCCTACGGCCGGCCGGACGCCACCCACGAGCAGATCCTCGCCGCCGCGCGCGCCGCCGAGGCGGACGAATTCATCACCGAGCTCTCGCAGGGCTACGACACCGTGATCGGTGAGCAGGGCCTCACCCTGTCCGGCGGCCAGCGGCAGCGCGTCGCCCTGGCGCGGGCCCTGATCACCGATCCACGGCTCCTGCTGCTGGACGACGCGACCTCGGCCATCGACCCGCGGCTGGAGGCGGAGATCCACGCCACCCTGAGCCGGGTGATGCAGGGCCGGACCACCCTGCTCATCGCGCACCGCCGGTCCACGCTGAACCTGGCCGACCGGATCGCGGTGCTCGACAACGGGCAGGTGGCCGACTTCGGCACGCACACGGAGCTCACCGACCGCTGCCCGCTCTACCGGCTGCTGCTGTCCGGCCCGGGTGACGACGTAGAGGGCATCGACGCCGGCGAGCTGGCCTACTACGAGAACGACGAGGCGCCGTCGGCCGCGCTGAACGCCCAGGTGACTCCAGAGCTGTGGGATGCGGCCAAGGCGCCGGCCGGCTCGGCGCGCGGGCAGGACCACACGGGCGCCGGCGGCGGCCACGGATTCCACGGCGCCATGGGTGACATGCCGCCCACCCCCGAACTGCTCGCCCAGGTCGACGCGCTGCCGCCCGCCCGCGATGTGCCCCAGGTCAGCCAGGAGCAAGCCCGCGCCGGGGACCGTCACTTCACCCTGACCAAACTGCTGCGGCCGCTCGCCGTGGCCATGCTGGCCGGGCTGATCCTCGACGGCCTCGACGCGCTCGCTACCCTGGCGCTGCCCGCCCTGGTGCGCAACGGCATCGATAACGGCGTCCAGGCGAAGGCGTTCGGCGCCATTGTGGTGGTGTCCATCATCGGGCTGGCCATCGTCTTCGCCGACTGGCTGGTCAACATCGCCGAAACGCTGGTCGTGGGGCGCAACGGCGAACGGCTGCTGTACACGCTGCGGGTGAAGATCTTCGCCCAGCTCCAGCGGCTCGGCCTGGACTTCTACGAGCGTGAGCTGGCCGGGCGGATCATGACCCGGATGACCACCGACGTCGACGCGCTGTCCTCGTTCTTCCAGACCGGCCTGATCACCATGGTCAGCTCGCTGATGACGTTCTTCGGCGTGCTGATCGCGCTGCTCATCATCAACATCAGGCTGGGCCTGGTGGTGCTGTGCATCCTGCCGGTGCTCGTCGTCGCGACCGTGGTCTTCCGCTCCCGGTCGGCCCGCGCCTACCAGGACGCGCGGGAAAAGGTCAGCGTGGTCAACGCGGACTTCGCGGAGAACGTGGCCGGCCTGCGGGTCACCCAGGCGTACCGGCGGGAGGACCAGAACCAGGCCCGTTTCGCCCAGCGCAGCGACTCCTACCGGACGGCGCGGATGCGGGCCCAGCGCCTGATCGCGCTGTACTTCCCGTTCGTGCAGTCGCTGTCCACGGTGGCCGGCGCGATCGTGCTGATCGTCGCGACCGGTGAGGTCCGCAGCGGGGCACTCCAAGTTGGTGCCCTGATCGCCTACCTGCTCTACATCGACATGGTGTTCGCGCCGGTCCAGGAGATGTCGCAGGTATTCGACGGCTACCAGCAGGCGGTTGTCGGGCTGCGGCGGATCAAGGACCTGCTGCTGCTGCGGACGTCCACTCCCCCGGCCGCCCGGCCCCTCCCGGTGACGCGGCTGGAGGGCCGGATCGAGCTGCGCGAGGTGCGCTTCGGCTACGAGACCGCGAACCGGGACGCCATCAACGGGGTGAATCTCGTGATCGAGCCCGGCGAGACGGTCGCGCTGGTCGGGCAGACCGGAGCCGGCAAGTCGACGCTGGTCAAGCTCATCGCGCGGTTCTACGACGTCACCGGGGGCGCGGTCCTCGTCGACGGGGTGGACGTCCGCTCCTACGACCTGGCGCAGTACCGGCACCGCCTCGGCGTCGTCCCGCAGGAGGCGTACCTCTTCGCCGGGACGGTCCGGGATGCCATCGCCTACGGGCGGCCCGCGGCGACCGACGCGGAGGTCGAGGCGGCGGCCCGCTCGGTGGGCGCGCACGAGATGATCGCGCGGCTGCCGGGCGGCTACTACCACCCCATCGCCGAGCGCGGCCGGAACCTGTCGGCCGGGCAGCGGCAGTTGCTCGCCCTGGCCCGGGCGCAGCTCGTCGACCCGGACATTCTGCTGCTGGACGAGGCGACCGCCGCGCTCGACCTGGCCTCGGAGGCCGCGGTCAACCGCGCCACCGAACAGCTGACCTCCCGGCGGACGACCATCGTGGTGGCCCACCGGCTGACCACGGCGGCCGCTGCGGACCGGATCGTCGTCATGGACGGCGGCCTGATCGCCGAGATCGGCACCCACGCGGACCTCGCGGCCGCGGGCGGCACCTACGCGGAACTCTGGGAAGCCTTCACCGGCGACTCCGAACTAGTCGCCTGATCCCGGCTCCCGCTCCCCGGCTTCCCGGCTCCCCGGCCACCGCGACGGCGCGGAGCGCCCGCGAGGCGGCGGAAGCGCCTCTGCCCTGGTCCACCCGGGAAACCCAGCGCAGGGGCTGCGGTGAGTGCCACCATGGAGCCGTGTATGGGCTGGTGTACCAGGCGCTGCGGCGTCTCCCGGCGGAGACGGCGCACGCGGCCGGGTTCTGGCTGATCCGCGTCGCGGGCGCGATGCCGGGCGGGAACTGGCTGCTGCGGCGGTGGTGCACGCCGCGCGACCCGGTGCTCCGGGTAAGCGCGCTCGGGCTCGACCTGCCGGGGCCGCTGGGACTGGCCGCCGGGTTCGACAAGGACGCCCGGGGCGCCGACGCACTCGGCGCGCTCGGGTTCGCGTTCGTGGAGGTCGGCACGGTGACGGCCCAGGCTCAGCCGGGTAATCCGCGACCCCGGATGTTCCGGCTGCCGGCCGACCGGGCGCTGATCAACCGGATGGGCTTCAACAACGCGGGGGCGGCGGTCGCGGCGGAACGCCTGCAGCGGCGCGCGGACCGGATCCGCCGGGCGCGGCGGGCCAGGCGAGCGAGGTGGGCCCGGCGGACCCGGGGCGGCTCCCCTCCGGTAGCCGTCGGGGTCAACATCGGCAAGACAAAGGTGGTGCCGCCGGAGAAGGCGATCGCGGATTACGTGGCCAGCGCCCGGCTGGTCGCCGGGGTGGCCGGCTACGTCGTGGTCAACGTCAGCTCGCCCAACACGCCCGGCCTGCGTGACCTTCAGGCGGTGTCGTCGCTGCGGCCGCTGCTGACGGCGGTGCGGGAGGCGCTCGACGACGCCGTACGCGGCGTGCCCGGTGCCGGGAGCGGCACGGCCGGTGATCCGGAAGGCGAGACCGGGATTACTCGCCGGGTGCCGCTGCTGGTCAAGATCGCACCGGACCTGGCCGACGGCGACGTCGACGCGATCGCGGACCTGGCGGTGGAACTCGGCCTGGACGGGATCATCGCCACCAACACCACGATCGCGCGGCCGGGCCTGGCCAGCGACCCGGCGGAGGTCGCCGCCGCGGGCGCCGGAGGGCTGTCCGGCGCGCCGCTGCGGCCGCGGGCGCTGGAGGTGCTGCGCCGCCTGCATACCCGGGCCGGGGACCGGCTTGTCCTCATCGCGGCCGGGGGGATCGAGACGGCCGACGACGCCTGGGAGCGCATCGCCGCGGGCGCCACGCTCGTCCAGGCGTACACCGGTTTCATCTACGGGGGCCCGCGGTGGCCGCGCCGGCTCCAGGACGACCTGGCCCGCCAAGCGCGCGCCGCCGGGCTGACCTCGATCAGCGAGGCCCGCGGAACCGAGGTGGCGCCGCGCACTCAGACCGGCCAGTCCAGCTGATCGCGGGGGACGCCCTGGATGCGGCCGTGCGCCTGGGCCTCGGCCCGTCCCGCCGCGTCACCTCGCGGGCAGCGGAAGATCTGCGCCCGGCTGCGCCCCCCGGACATCGAGTGGTCCGTCCAGCCGGGACCCGGCCGGAGGCCGGGCCAGGACCCGACCTAGGGTCGGGCTGGGACCCGAACTGCAGCCGGGCCGGGACGGATGAGACGGGCGGGGAATTTCGTGATTGAACTCAAGACGCCGGATGAGATCGAGGCCATGCGCGCCGCGGGGATCGTGGTCGCCGACGCGCTGGCCGCGGTGCGGGCCGAGGCGCTGGTCGGCGTATCGCTGACCGCGCTGGATCAGGTGGCACGGGATGTGCTCGCCGACGCCGGCGCGTCCTCGCCGTTCCTCAACTACCGGCCCAGCTTCGCGCACAAGCCGTTCCCGGCGGTGATCTGCACGTCGGTCAACGACGCCGTGCTGCACGGCATCCCGGACCGCTACCGGCTGCGCGACGGTGACCTGCTCAGCATCGACTTCGGCGCGGTCCTGGACGGGTGGGCCGGTGACGCCGCCATGTCGTTCAGCGTGGGCCAGCCCCGGCGCGCCGACCAGGAGCTGATCGGGACGGCCGAGACGGCGCTGGCGGCGGGCATCGCGGCGGTCGCCGCAGGGGCCAGGATCGGCGACATCTCCGCCGCCATCGGCCGGGTCGGGCGGGCCGGGGGCTACGGGATCAACACCGACTTCGGCGGGCACGGGGTCGGCCACGCCATGCACGAGCCGCCCTCCGTCCCGAACGAGGGGCGCCCCGGCCGCGGAGTTCGGCTGCAGCCGGGCCTGGTCATCGCGATCGAGCCCTGGTTCCTGGGCGGCGGTCACGACGAGTACCGCGTCGACCCGGACGGCTGGACCCTGCGCAGTGCTGACGGCTCACGCGGGGCGCACGTCGAGCACACGGTGGCGATCACGGCCGACGGCCCGCGCGTCCTGACCGCCCCGCTCGGCGCGCCATGAGCTGACCGCGCGCCCGGCGTACGCTCAGGACTCTGACGGGAGGAGCTCCTGATGCCTGGGCGGCACCGTCGCCGACGCCGGCGGAATACGAGCCAGCCCAGCAGGTGGACCCGGCGGTCGTCGCCGACATCGCCGACTGGCCGCTCACGACCGGACGCTCCGCTGGATTTACCTGACGCCTATCCCGCCGTTGCGGGTCACGGCGCCTGGGGGCGGCCGGCGCGGGCGAGGACGGCGGGGTCGCCCGTGGCCGACAGGCCGGCGGAGCGGGCGTCTTTCAGGGTGAGCTTGCCCACGAGCACGCCCATGATGAGGCGGGGCTCGCCGGCCAGGGTGAGGTCCGGGGCAGGCGGGATCCCCTTGCGCAGCTCGACCTGGCCGTGGCCGACGACGATGTGCACGGGCGCCTCCCCGGCGTCGAGGCCGATGGTCACGTCCGGGGCATCGGGGTCGGTATCGCTGAGGTAGTTCTCGGTGGGGAAGGTGAACCAGTTGGAGCGGAAGGCATCTGAGCCGTCCGCGGTGACCATGAGGTCAACGCCCCAGCGCCCGAGCGCGTAGAGCACGTCCTTGAGGGCCCGGCCGCGATCGGTCAGCTCGAAGAGCGTGGTCGCGATCGGCGGCGGGGCGGCCGCGCGGCTGATCAGGCCGGCCGCTTCCAGCTCCTTGAGCCTGGCCGACAGGAGGTTCGACGCGACGCCGGGCAGGCCGGCCCGAAGGTCGGTGTAGCGGCACGGACCCTGCGTGAGGAGCTCACGCACGATCAGCAGGGTCCAGCGATCACCGACGACATCGAGGGCTCTGGCCACCGAGCAGTACTGGCCGTACGACTTCATTCTCCCGATTCTAGTACGACTAGAATTGTTTGTTAACTAGATACTTGATTTTTTCAACCATGTGTCTTAGAAATTGAAGCATGCCTCGAAAGACACTCATCCTGGTCTCCCTGCTGATCGCCGCGTTCGTCATCAACCTCGACACGACCATGGTCAACGTCGCGCTGCCCGCGCTGGAGCGCCAGCTGGGCGCGACCACCACACAGCTGCAATGGGTCGTGGACGCCTACAACCTGGTTTTCGCCGCGCTCCTGCTGAGCGCCGGCAACCTGAGCGACCGCCTGGGGCGCAGGCGCCTGCTCATCACCGGCCTGCTCGTCTTCGGCGCGGCCAGTGTCGCGGGCTCGTTCGCGACCGCGACCGGTGAGCTGATCGCAGCCCGGGCCGTGATGGGCCTAGGTGCGGCCCTGACGTTCCCCGCCACCTTGTCCCTGATCACCGGCACCTTCGTGGAGCGGCGGGAGCGGGCCAGGGCGATCGGCCTGTGGGGAGCGAGCGCCGGGGCGGCCATCGCCCTCGGGCCGATCGCGGGCGGCTGGCTGCTGGACCGGTTCTCCTGGTCGAGCATCTTCGTGGCGATGGGCCCGGTGGCCTTCGCGGCGGTCGCGCTGGCCGCAGCGTTCGTGCCCGGTACGCGGGGCGACGGCGCGGGGAGGCTGGACGTCGGCGGCCTGGTCTCCTCGGCGGCGGCGATCGGTGTGCTGGTCTTCACCGTCATCGAGGCGCCGTCTTACGGCTGGGCTTCGGCCCGCTCCCTCACGGGCTTCGCGGCCGCCGCGATCCTGCTGCTGGTGTTCGTGGTGAGCGAGCGCCGGTCCCCGTCACCGATGATCGACGTGCGGATCTTCCGGAACCGCCGCTTCAGCGCGGCCAGCGGAGCGGTGACCGTCTCCTTCTTCACGCTGTTCGGCTTCATCTTCCTGATGACGCAGTATTTCCAGTTCCTGCGTCACTACAGCCCGCTGTCGACCGGCGTGCACCTGCTGCCGGTGGCGACGGCGGTGGCGATCGGCTCGGTCGCCGGAACCCAGGCCGCCGTCCGGACCGGCACCAAGGCCGTCGTGGCGGGCGGCCTGCTGCTCATCGCGGTCTTCTACTTCTGGGTGGCGGCCACCACCAGCACCACGCTGAGCTACGGCATCATCTCGATGCAGATGGTGGTCTACGGACTCGGGCTGGGGTTCACGTCGGCCCCGGCCACGGAATCGATCATGGGCGCGATCGCCGCGCGCACGGCGGGGGTCGGGTCGGCGGTCAACGACACCACACGGCTCGTGGGCGGGACGCTGGGCGTCGCGGTCATCGGCAGCGTGTACGCCTCGCTCTATCAGCACCGCATGGGCGGCCTGCTGGGGGCCGGCGTCCCCGGCGGGCTCGTGCAGATCAGCCGGCAGTCCGTCGGCGCCGGGCTAGCGGTGGCGCAGCACCTCGCGGCCAGCGGCCAGACGGCACTCGGGCAGATCGTGAACGTGTCGACCACGGACGCCTTCCTGCACGGACTGCGGGTGGGCTGCGTGGTCGCGGCCGGCGTGGCCCTGGCCGGGGCCGTCGCCGCCGCAGCCCTGCTCCCCTCGCGGCCGCCCGCCGCCGCTGTGCCCGGCGACCCCGCCCGCCCGGCCGAGGACCGGCCCTCCATCACCACCGAACGGACGGCACGATGAGCCCCGATACCGTGGCGCCCGTTCCGGATGAATCACCCTGCGGGGGTGAGCCGAGGTGCCCCCGGAGGGAGATTGACTGACGCCATGGCGTCGGAGGAACAGCGGTCCAGTGAATAGGGGCACGTGACGCTCGCACGGCCGTGACACTTTGAGCTTGTCTTGCGAGGACGAACGTGACCACTCAGCTCCCCCAGGACCTGCCTGCCGCGAAACGGAGGCGGCTGGCGATCTGGACGGCGCTGCGCACCATCCTGGCCGCGACAGTCCTCGTGGTTCTCTACTACGTGCTTCCGCTGGACCGGCCGTGGGATGCCGACACGGCGGTGCGTCTGCTCGTCGGCCTCCTGGTCTTCGTGTGCCTCCTGGTGTGGCAGGTCAGGACCATCATCGGCTCCCGTTACCCGGCGCTGCGGGCCGCCGAGGCACTGGGGTTTACCCTTCCCCTCTACCTCGTCCTGTTCGCCTCCACGTATTTCGTGATGGAACGGGCCTCAGCGGGGAACTTCACCCAGTCGCTGACCCGCACGGATGCCCTGTACTTCACGGTGACCGTCTTCGCGACCGTGGGCTTCGGGGACATCACCCCCAAATCCGAGGTTGCCCGTGAACTGGTCATGGTGCAGATGCTGGGTGACCTCGCGCTTCTGGGCATCGGCGCACGGCTGCTCCTGACCGCCGTCCAGCGCGGCCGGGAACGAAGATCGGCCGAGGGCCCCGGCTCGGCTCCCTTGGGGTGAGCAATGGTGGCCGGTGGCGCTGGCCATCCTGGTCACCGCCGGCCTGCACGTGGCCCTGCCCGAAAAGTACCGGGTGCAGCCCGCATGGATAGTTCCGGCGGTGCTGGTCGCGCTGCTAGCCGCCTTGATCATCGGGGACCCGGGCCGCATCGACCGGCAACGGATGTGGCTGCGGGTCGTCACCGGCATCGTCATAGCCTGCATCACGCTGGCGAACTTGTTCGCCGCCGCCCGTCTCGTCAATGACGTCCTCACCAGCAGCAAGATCTTCGCGAACAATGCCATCGGGCTGCTGGCGACCGGCGGGGTGATCTGGCTGACGAACGTGATCGCGTTCGGGCTGTGGTACTGGGACCTCGACCGGGGTGGCGCCGCCGCCCGCGCGCACCACCCCGACGCAAACCCGGCGTTCATCTTCCCCGAGATGCTGCACACCGCGTACGTGCCGGCCACCTGGGTGCCGCGGTTCGTGGACTACCTATCGCTGGGCTTCTGGACCGCCACCGCGTTCAGCCCGACCGACGTGTCCGCGATCAAGCCATGGGCCAAGCTGCTCATGATGATCGAAGGGGCCGTCTCGCTCGGTATCGGCGCCCTCGTGATCGCCCGCGCCATCAACATCCTCCAATAGCTGACATAACTACTGGTTATCGCTATAAAAGTGGGGCGAGTCGAAACAGATAAGAGAACCCTTCTCACGGTATCCGCGGGGGCCTCGGTCAAGTGCCGACGTAGGCCGCAAGGTGCTCGCCGGTGAGGGTGGAGCGGGCGGCGACGAGGTCGGCGGGTGCGCCCTCGAAGACGATCCGGCCGCCCTCGTGGCCGGCGCCGGGGCCGAGGTCGATGATCCAGTCGGCGTGCGCCATGACCGCCGGGTGGTGCTCGATGACGATGACCGACTTGCCGGAGTCGACGAGCCGGTCGAGCAGGCTCAGCAACTGCTCGACGTCGGCGAGGTGCAGCCCGCTGGTCGGCTCGTCGAGGACGTACACGCCGCCCTTCTCCCCCATGTGGGTGGCCAGCTTGAGCCGCTGCCGCTCGCCGCCGGACAGCGTCGTGAGCGGCTGGCCGATGCTGAGGTAGCCGAGCCCGACGTCGGCGAGCCGGTCGAGGATGGCGCGCGCCGCCGGCGTGCGCGCCTCGCCCGCGGCGAAGAACTCCTTCGCCTCGTTCACCGGCATCGCGAGCACCTCGCTGATGTCCCGGCCGCCGAAGTGGTAGTCCAGCACCGCGGCGTCGAATCGCTTCCCCTCGCACACCTCGCATGTGGTGGCAACACCGGCCATCATGGCCAGGTCGCTGTAGATGATGCCGATGCCGTTGCAGTTGGGGCAGGCGCCCTCGGAGTTGGCGCTGAACAATGCCGGCTTCACGTCGTTGGCCTTCGCGAACGCCTTGCGGATCGGGTCGAGCAGCCCGGTGTAGGTCGCCGGGTTGCTCCGCCGCGAGCCACGGATCGGGGTCTGGTCCACCGACACGACCCCGTCCCGCCCGGACACCGAGCCCTGGATCAGCGAGCTCTTGCCGGAGCCGGCGACGCCGGTGAGGACGGCGAGTACCCCGAGCGGGATATCGACGTCGACGTCCTGCAGGTTGTGGGTGCTGGCCCCGCGCACCTCCAGCGCTCCCGACGGCGCGCGCACCGATGCCTTCAGGGCGGCCCGGTCGTCCAGGTGCTGGCCGGTGATGGTGGCGCCGGCCCGCAGCGCCTCGACGGTGCCCTCGAAGCAGACGGTGCCGCCCGCCGCGCCGGCCCCGGGGCCGAGATCCACGACATGGTCGGCGATCGCGATCGTCTGCGGTTTGTGCTCCACGGCGAGCACCGTGTTGCCCTTGTCGCGCAGCCGCAGCAGCAGGTCATTCATCCGCGCGATGTCGTGCGGGTGCAGGCCGACGGTGGGCTCGTCGAAGACGTAGGTCACATCGGTGAGCGACGACCCGAGCTGGCGGATCATTTTGGTGCGCTGTGCCTCGCCGCCCGACAGCGTGCCCGTCGGCCGGTCGAGTGAGAGGTAGCCCAGGCCAATCTCCGCGAACGAGTCAAGGTTGTGCTTGAGCGCGGCGAGCAGCGGCGCCACCGACGGCTCGTCGAGGCCGTCGACCCACTCGGCCAGGTCGCTGATCTGCATCGCGCACGCCTCGGCGATATTCATGTCCTTGATCCGCGATGACCGCGCCGCCTCGCTGAGCCGGGTGCCGCCGCACTCGGGGCACGCGGTGAAGGTGACCGCGCGGTCTATGAACGCCCGGACGTGCGGCTGCATCGCGTCGCTGTCCTTGGACAGCATCGACTTCTGGATCCGCGGGATCAGGCCCTCGTAGGTCATGTTAATGCCCGCGATCTTCATCCTGACCGGCTCGTGGTGCAGGAAGTCGTGCAGTTCCTTCTTGGTGTACTTGCGGATCGGCTTGTCCGGGTCGACGAAGCCCGATGCACTGTACAGGCGGGAGTTCCAGCCACCCCCGGTGTAGCCGGGGACCGTGATCGCGCCCTCGTTGAGCGACTTGCTGTCGTCGTACAGCTGAGACAGGTCCAGGTCGGTGACGGTCCCCCGGCCTTCGCAGCGCGGGCACATGCCGCCGGTGATGCTGAAGCTGCGCCGTTCCTTCACGGTCTTCCCACCGCGGTCGAACGTGACCGCACCCGCGCCGCTGATGGAGGCGACGTTGAAAGAGAACGCCTGGGGCGAGCCGATGTGCGGCTGTCCGAGTCGGCTGAACAGGATCCGCAGCATCGCGTTGGCGTCGGTGGCGGTGCCGACCGTGGAGCGCGGGTCGGTCCCCATCCGCTGCTGGTCGACGATGATCGCGGTCGTCAGCCCCTCGAGCACGTCGACCTCGGGCCGCGCCAGCGTTGGCATGAAGCCCTGCACGAAGGCGCTGTACGTCTCGTTGATCAGCCGCTGCGACTCCGCGGCGATCGTGCCGAACACCAGAGAGCTCTTGCCCGAGCCGGAGACGCCGGTGAACACCGTCAGCCGGCGCTTCGGGATCTCGACGCTGACGTCTTTGAGGTTGTTCACGCGCGCGCCGTGCACGCGGATCAGTTCGTGGCTGTCGGCAACGTGCGGCGCAGGCGACTGCGTGTCCGTCCTCGTGGCCATGCTCATCGTGTCTCCATCTGGTAGACGGGGCCGGACGTCACGCTCACACCGCCAGCCCAGGTCGGCGGATCCGGTCTGAGTGGGAGCGGGTCGGCTCAGCGCAGCTCGTTGATGCGGATCAGGTTGCCCGCGGGATCGCGGAAGGCGCAGTCGCGAACGCCGTACGGCTGCTCGGTCGGCTCCTGGACGACCTCGGCGTCGCTGGCCTGCACCTTCTCGAAGGTGCCGTTGAGGTCCTTGGTGGCCAGCAGGATCCAGCCGTAGGTGCCCTTGGCCATCATCTCGGCGATGGTGCGGCGCTCGTCATCGGTGATGCCGGGGTCGGTGGCCGGCGGCGCCAGGAGGATGGACGTGCCGGGCTGGCCGGCCGGGCCGACCGTGATCCAGCGCATCTTGCCCTGTCCGACGTCGTTGCGGACCTCGAAGCCGAGGGTGTCGCGATAGAAGGCCAGGGAGGCGTCCGGGTCGTTGTGCGGGAGGAAGGTCGCGTGAATGGTGATGTCCATGACGTCAGGCTAGGTGCGGCTCCGTGACCCGCGCTTCTCGATTCCTGACCGGTCTGGTCACCTGTTTCGCCACGCACGGCGGCATCCCCGCCGTCGCGCGGGCTGCCTGGCTCCGGTAGGTGCGGGGCGGCACACCGACCAACTCGGTGAAGCGAGTGCTGAAGGTGCCCAGCGACGAGCAGCCGACCGCGAAACAGACCTCGGTGACGCTGAGGTCACCCCGGCGCAGCAGCGCCATCGCGCGCTCGATCCGCCGCGTCATCAGATAGGCGTACGGCGACTCGCCGTAGGCGAGCCGGAACTGGCGGCTGAGGTGCCCGGCCGACATGTGCGCGCCGCGGGCGAGCGCCTCAACGTCCAGCGGCTGCGCGTACTCCCGGTCGATCCGGTCCCGGACCCAGCGCAGCCGCGCGAGGTCGCTCAGGCGCTGCGCCGAGGCGGGTCTGCTGGTCACCTGTGCATCTTATCCATTCGGCACACCGTGATCATTGCCGACGGTGGCTAGCCGCGGAGGCCGATCGATCGAAGCTGGCCGCCTGGGCAGGGCTCGCGTCCGGTGACAACGAGTCCGCCGGCAAGCGGGAGAGCGCCGCCACCGCGAAGGAAACCTGCATCTGAGATCGGCGATGGCCGGGGCCGGCGGAGCTGCCCGGTGGCGTGAGCGCGTATGCGTCAGCAGGCGCGTATGCGTCAGTAGGTCAGTGCGGCCGGGGCGAGGCGGGCGGTCACGTCGCCGACCAGGCCGGGCTGGCGGGGATCCAGCGAGCGGACCGGGGTGCCGGGCCGCAGGTCAATGGCCGAGAGCTCGGCCCAGATGAGTGACGGGCTCGAATGAGACCAGAAGTAAAAGGTCAGGTTGGTGAGGTCGATGGCCGAGGTCCACCAGGTCGGGTACACGCCGAAGTCTTCATAGGGCGCGCCGGGCGGGCACGAGACGGTGCCGGCGATATTGATCACCCCGGCTATGGCTTCGGCGAGATCCGCGGGCTCAGGAAGATAGTGCAGGAAATAGGCGGCGCGCACGAAACGGTCGGTGGACTCGATTCCGCCGGGCAGCGGCCGGTCGCCGCCGAAGGGGCGGTAATGGCGCAGGTGTTCCAGCTGTTCGTCGAAGGCCGGATCGTTCGCCACCACCTGATACTGGGGGCCGTGGTGCACGCGGAGCTTCCCGTCCATCGGCTCCACGATCGCGGAGTCGCCGCTGGCGTCCTCCAGGGCGAGATGGCAGCCAAGATCATGGCCTCGTGCCGGGGCCGACACTACGGGCAGGTCATGCAGCGCCGCGACTGCCTCGTCCACCGTCGCGCAGTGATCCAGGACCCACTGTGCCCACAGCAGGTTCGGGATAGCGCCCGGGCTGCCCGGCGCCGCGAAGCCCGCGGTGCCCAGGTACAGCAAGTGCGCGGCCAGGCCCGCGCTGTTCACGGCGTCGGTCGTGCCGCAGTCCCACATGCTCAGCCCCACGACGCCGAATCGTGATGCCCAGGACGCGCCGCCCGCCACCCTCCTCGTGCCTTCGGGGACGGCCCACAGCACCGGATCGTCGCTGACCTGCCAGTCCATGGTGCGCGAACAGACCTTGGCCACGCTGTTATCCGACCAGAACACCCTCGTGCACATAACTTGCCTTCCGTAGCAGGTAAATGACTCTAAGTATTGCAATAGCATGCTGCCAACCGTTCCGGGGGGCTGCAGTCCCGCGATGCCTGCGGGTGCGGCGCCGGATACCGGGCTGGCCAGAGGTCGCTAACGCCGCGCGGCAGGTCGCGGCGTCAGCCGCCGGGAACGCGGCGCTGCCCGCGGGCAGGGCTGGCCATTGGCGCCTTCCAGGCCGGCGTCCTCCCCCCGCCCAGCTCATCCTTGGCGTGACCATGTGCGGTCTCCATGGCCTCGCGTGCCGTATGGCCCGGCGCGGCCCATGACCGCAGGCTGAATTATCCATCGTTGTCCGGGCTGGGCATGGCCAGCGCGGGAGCGCATCGGTGTATCCGAGACACCGTGTGACGCGCGGTTCGGGCCGCCGCCGGTTGGCCGCGTATTTGCCAGGTTCGTACCTGTGGGGCCTGGGTGGGGTGTGGGGAGTCGGCAACTGTGCGGCTAACGTCACCGCCCTGCGGCATGCCGCCTTGTCGCGGTGGCTGAACGCCACTGGAGCACCCGGCGAGATCGCCGCTCTACGTGGGGCGGGTGGGGCTCGAACCCACGACCGGCGGATTATGAGTCCGCTGCTCTAACCGGCTGAGCTACCGCCCCGCTCCGGGACGGCTGCGCGGCCCGGACCGGGTGCACATTACCAGGAAACCGGGCAGGCCTCCGGCGGGGGCCATGATGCCCGGCCGCCAGTCGGGACCGACTCTGCCTCGGTGATGCCAACGCGCAGCTGTGCCCGGGGCGGCCATCGCATGCTTGACGTCCTCGCCGGCCACGGCGTCCCGCACGCAGGCGGTCAGGTACTGCGGCGTGATCGTCCCGGCTTCGGGCTGCTCGCGGAGGTCCCGTTCGGCTCGCTGCCTATCGTGCCGCGCGGTGGCCTCGGTCCGCCGCTCGTCAGTAGCGGCCGGCGGCCTGCACGCTCATGGCGTGCTCGACCAGGGTCACCAGGGTCGCCTTCGTCGACTCGCGGTTGCGGGCGTCACACGGGATGACGGGCACGTCCGGTGAGATCGCCAGCGCGTCGCTCACGTCCTTGGAGCGGTGCGGGAACTGGCCGTGGAAGCCGTTGATGCCGACCACGAACGGCAGGCCACTGGCCTCGAAGTAGTCCACGGCGGGGAAGGAGTCCGCGAGGCGCCGGGTGTCGACGAGGACCACCGCCCCGATCGCGCCCTGGATGAGGTCGTCCCACATGAACCAGAAGCGGTGCTGGCCAGGCGTGCCGAACAGGTACAGGACGAGGTCCTGCTCCAGCGTGATCCGCCCGAAGTCCATCGCTACCGTCGTGGTGCTCTTGTCCGGCACGTGTGACAAGTCGTCCACGTCGGTGCTGGCCACCGTCATCTGGGCCTCGGTGGTGAGCGGCGTGATCTCCGACACCGAACCGACGAACGTGGTCTTGCCAACGCCGAACCCGCCAGCCACCACGATCTTCACCGAGGTCATCGCCGCCGGAGCGCCCGGCGGCTGGGCGACGCTAGATCTTACGGAGTCCACTAAGTACCCTTTCGAGCAGATTAAGGTCTGGGCGGCCTTCCGCGTCCTCGCGCTGGTGGATGCGGACCAGCCCATCAGCGCCCATATCCGCGATGAGAATTCTAGCGACGCCCAGCGGCAGGCGCAGAACAGCGGAGATCTCCGCCACCGACCGCCAGTCCCGGCAAAACTGCAGGATGGCCTGGCATTCGGGCGCCAGGACGGACAAATCGCGCGGCTCGTAGACCGTCGCGGTCACCAGCGCCTCCACCTGAAGCTGGTAGCGCGGCTGGGTGCGGCCGCCGGTAACCGTGTAGGGGCGGACGAGCCGGCCGACGGCCTCGTCCTCGCCTGGGCGCTGCAGGCCACGGCGGGACTGAGCGCTGTCCCACGAGCCGGACCGGCTATCCCACGACGGGCCTGAGCCAGGACTCCACGAACCGGACCGCTCTTCCCACGCCCCCGGCCGGTTGTCCCACGAGCGCGCGGCGGGGCCAGGGGGAAGCGGGCGGTCGTCACCCCGCCCCGGGCTCGCCACCGTGTCCTCCGCTCACCGTCTACCATCCCCGGGGATGGATGCCTGCATGACCCCGCGGGTAGCCGGCGTCAGGACCCGTCCAGCCCGCTCCACCAGGAGCGTCATCTCGTAGGCCACCAGGCCCAGATCACACGTTGACGCCGCCAGGACGGCGAGGCTCGATCCGTTGCTGATGGCCATGATGACGAGAACGCCGCGCTGCATTTCCACGACGGTCTGGACGACCGCGCCGCCCTCGAAAACCCGGGACGCTCCCTGGGTCAGGCTGGTCAGCCCGGACGTAACGGCGGCGAGCTGATCCGCGCGCTCCTGCGGGAACCCCGCTGAGAACGCGAGGGGCAGCCCATCGGACGACACAACGACCGCGTGAGCGACGTCGGGGACGCGCTCGACGAAGTTGGTGATCAGCCAGCCCAGGTCCTGCGTCGGACGACCCGGCGTGCTCACTCGTGCCCTCCTCGCCACCCGGTCGCCCGGGCTATGCGTTGTGGTCGCTTGCTCACTAGCACGATATGCCGTTCATGCGGGGATCTCATCCGTCCTATGGCTCCTCGGTCTTAGGTGCGGCCGCGCGCGCCTCGCGCACGCCCCGCTGGAAACTCGCCAGCCTGCTACGGACTTCATCTGCCGAGCGAGAGGGGCCTGCGCCTCCGCCTCCGCCTCCGCCCCCGCTTTCGCTTTCGCTTTCACTCGGATCGGCCGGTTCACCGACCGATCCGGGGACGAGATTTGCCCGTGGCACGCGCTGCGGGAGACCCGCGGATGTGGTGGCTCCCGTCGTCGGCGCGGCGACGGTTTCGGCCGCACGCCAGCCGGCATCCGCCGGAGAGTGCCAGGACGCCTGATCCGGCTCGCTGGCCTGGTCCTGGTTGGCCGCGTGCGACGTCCCGCTGCGCCGGAACCAATCGGATTCCAGCGTGTCGAAGATCGGCAGGCGCTGGTCGTGCCCGTTCTCGGGCGGGTTCGGCACCCGGACGCCGTTGTCTCCATTGGGTGACCCCAGGGGGCTGCCGTCACCCGCTGCCGCGGGCGCGGACCCGGCCCCGGGGTAGCGGCCCGGCTGACTGGCCGTGCCGGAGGACGCAGGCGAGGACGCGGACGCCCCCGGTATCCCGCCGTTCGTCGGCCGGAAGGGCATGTTGAAGCCATTGCCCGGCGCCGTCGCACCGGGACCCTCGGGACTCGCCGGGGGGCCCGCCGGGCCCGCCTGGCCCGGCGCCGTGAAGCCACGGGCCGCCCCGTTGCCGGGCCGTCCGGCACCCGGCGCCGCCGGACTCGCCGGGCCGATGGGCTGCGGCCCGGTACCAGGCCGCTGCTGCGGAGGGAAAGACGCGGGCAAGGACGCGGGCAAGGACGCGGGCATCGATGGCGCCGACGGTGCGGGCGGCGAGAAGCGCGGGATGCGGGCGGCCGCGGCGGCCTGCGCGGCGGTGCCGCCCGCCTGGCCGAATCCAGTCCGCGAGGGCAGGGCGCTCCCGCCTGCGCCGGCGGGCGGAGCGGACAGCGACGGGCTGGGCCCGTAGTCCTCCGCCTCGAAGCGGCGCAGCCGGCCGAGGGGCGAGCCCTCCTGGGCCGCGACCGTGTCCGGCAGCCACACCAGTGCGGTCAGGCCACCCGAGGACGCGTGCCGGAGCCGCACCCGGACCCCGTGCCGCGCCGCGAGGCGGCCGACCACGAACAGGCCCATCCGGCGCGACACACCGACGTCCACCACCGGCGGGTTGTCCAGCCGCCAGTTGGCGTGGCCCATCTCCTGATCCGAGATGCCGACCCCGCCGTCGGTGACGTCGAGGAGCACGCCGCCACTGGTCAGCGGCTGCCCGGACACGTGCACCTGGGTGTCCTCGGGGGAGAACGTGGTCGCGTTCTCGACCAGCTCGGCGACCAGGTGCACGACGTCGTTAACGGCCTGGCCGACCACCGTGATGCCCGGCTGGACGTTCAGCACGACACGCCCGTACTGCTCGATCTCGGAGATGGCCGCTCGGAGCACGTCCACCAGCGGGACGGGCTGGCTCCACCGCCGTGATGCCTCGTGACCCGCGAGAACCAGCAGGTTCTCCGAGTTGCGGCGCATGCGGGTGGCCAGGTGGTCCAGGCGGAACAGGCTGCTCAGCCGGCCCGAGTCCTGCTCGCCCTGCTCCAGGGAGTCGATGAGGGAGATCTGCCGCTCGATCAGCGACTGGCTGCGCCGGGACAGGTTCACGAACATCGCGTTCAGGTTGCCGCGCAGCATGGCCTCGTCGGCCGCCAGCCGGACGGCTTCCCGGTGAACCTGGTCGAAGGCCCGCGCCACTTCACCGATCTCGTCGGTGGAGGACACGGCGACGGGCTCGATCTCGACGCTCTCGTCCGAGCCCTCCGTCTCGCTCAGCCTGCGCACCATATCGGGCAGCCGCGTGCCGGCGATGTCGAGCGCGTCCTCCCGCAGCCGGCGCAGCGGGCGGGTCATCGACCGCGCGACGAACGTGGTGATCAGCAGGACCAGGATCAGCAGGACCAGCGTGATGACGCTGGTGACGACCGCGGACCGGGTCGCCGCCGACTGGAGCGCCTGGCTCCGCGCGACGATGTTGTCGACCAGCTGGCTTTCTACGGTGCGCATCTTCCCCACCGTGGAAGTCATGTTGCCGTACCACTCGGTCGAGGGATCGGCCCCCGCCGGCAGCGCGCCGATGCCGACGCTCCCGTCGTTGCTGGTCGAGAGGGCAACCTGCTCCTCGAACGCCGCCTGGTCGACCGGGGTGCCGCTGACGGTGTTCTGGAACAGCTGCTGCTCGGCCAGTGACGCCGAGCTCTGGAAGTCCTGCTGGGCCGCCGCCTGCCGGGCCTGCGCGCTCTGCAGGGTGGTCAGGCCCTGCGGCGGGAACTGGCGCGCCAGCAGTGCCGCGTACAGCGTCCCGCGCTGCTCGGAGGCCTGGTCCTCGGCCCGGGCCAGCGCGGTGAGCGTGATGACGTCGTTGGCGAGCTGGGCATCGCTGGTGCCGGTCCCGGACATGCTCGTGAACGTCAGGAGCGTGGCGATGGAGTTGGTGTAGTCCTTGATCAGCGGCAGGGCCGGGATGTTGCCCCCTGCGGAGGGCGTCGACGCGTTGCGCAGCTGGTCAAGGTCACTGATCCGGGCCAGCACTGAGTTGACGGACTGCCGGACGGATGCGGAATAGGTGGGGCCGATGTTGTTCGCGTCCCCGGTGACCTGCTGCGCGGCCTCGTCTGTGGCGGACCGCTGGTTGAGCAGGGCGGTATAGAGCGGGTCGTTGCCGGTCGGGTGGCCCGAGGCGATGTACCCGGCGGTGAGGTCGCGCTCGTCCTCCATGCTCTGCGCCAGGCGGATGATATCGCTGTTGAGCACGGCGAGCTGCTCGGTTCGCTTGAAGGCGACCGCACTGCTCGCCCCGGAGCTGATGCGCAGGCCGCCGAGGATCACCGCGGCGAGCGTCGGGATGACGATCAGGGCGAGCAGCCGCCACCGCACTCGCCAGTTACTGAGGGCAAACCGCGATCCGCGGCCCCGTGCGGGAGCGCGGGGCGCAAAGTCGTCCGGCCCTCCGGGCCCTCCGGTTCCAGGCGAACCGGGAGAACCGGGAGAACCGGGCGCCGCCGTGAGCGTGGCCGTCCCCCCGTTACCGTCTCCCTCGGTTTCAGCGCCGGCTACGTGGGCCCCGTTGGATACCCCCGGTCCCTCGGCTCCATCGCGCTGGCCTGTCGCCGGACGCCTACGCACTGCTTTCGCACCTCACACCGACAGGGGTTCCGAGGACAGCCTCCGGGCCGCTACGACAGAAGCCGCACAACATCGCACCCCTCTTTCGTTCACACCGTTCACCGTAAGATCAGCGACTTCCGGACGACTCAGGCAACTCTGGCGTCGGGTCGCAAAACGGGTAAGGACATATAATCATCTTCGGCCAGCCGCTCACGGCGTATTTCCCAGTAATTCCGTCCAAGGTTGCGGTAGATGGGACCGTGGTCCGGCGCCGCCGTCGGGCAGGCGCCGGAGCCGGTCGGCCGCAGCCCCAGATGACCTGGGACGCTGCCCGGGACGGCCGCCATCGGACCGCACCGGCACCCGTCCTTGTCACAGTCCTGGCCCCGCTGCGCATAGCCTGCCACACCACCGCGGAATGGTCACGGCCCGTGAATATGACTCTCCGGAGTCAGTTAGGGACGGGGAGCCACACAATGAGGCTGAATGCCGGGCAGAAGTGCCCTCCGCGCGCCTCCGCGATCAGCAAAATAACGTTACGTATGCCCTCTACCGCTAACCGCAAATAACATGACGGGCATGCCGACGGAGCGTAAGTGAGCTGCGATAGACGAAGGAGGGCGTGGCCAAGGGCCCGTCATTGGCCGGCCATTGGCCGGCCATTGGCCCGGAGAGGCAAAGGAGAGGCAAAGGGTCGCTTACCAGAGGCCGCTGCCGGGCCTGTCCGCAAATGGCGAATACGTGACCATAATTTACGTCGGCACCATCAGCTTGGGTGGAAATTTACGCCTGGCCGACGGGCACTCATGTGACCGAAACGGACGGCCGACGGCCTTCTGGCGCGCCGCCCGCGCGCGCCGGCGGCGGCCCGGTCGCGCACAGTTCGGGGCCCCGCCCCGGCTGCGGCGGCCGGGGCACGGCCGGAAAGGGCCGGACGGACGCTACGGGGCGGGCCCCGCCGCCGGCCCGGCGCACGGCCCGGAACGGCCCGGCCGGAGGCTCCGCGGCGGCCCCGCCCCCGGCCGGGACGCGCAGGGCGCAACCGAAACGCCGGCCGCACCGGCAAGCCCGGCGCGACCCGACCGCAACTCGCCAAATGACCCAAACGGGCAGCATCTGCCGGGTGACGGCGGCGCCTGACGTCCCGGCGGTCCCGGCGTCTCCCTCCCCGACCTGCGTCAACGCTAGCTATCCGGGTGTACTGGGAAATCCCCACCCGTCTCTCACCGCGCTGATACGGTAAGGACCGATCCGCACAAAGATGTCCCTTTCATCCGAAGCCTCCTGTTTGACTTCCCCGTCGTCCGAAGGAGCACCATGAGGTTCACCCGCGCCGGGCGGGTATCCCTGGCCGCCGCCGGCAGTCTGGCCGTGGCGCTGATCGCTGCCGCCTGCAGTGGGTCCAGCGCGGGCACGTCGTCGGCTACCACCGCCGCCCACCTGGAGAAGACCAACATCGTCGTCGGTGCGCTGCCGGTCGTGGACAGCGCCGGGCTGTACCTGGCGGAGACGGAGGGCTACTTCCAGCAGGCCGGGCTGAACGTCACCATCGTGCCCATCTCGGCAAGCCCCCTGGCCATCCCCACGATGGAGCAGGGCAAGGTGGACATCGTGGCCGGCGCGAACTACGTCTCGTTCTTCCAGGCGCAGGCGGCCGGGAAGCACTTCAAGATCCTGGTGGACGGGACCGCGTGCAGCGCCGACAACTTCCAGGTCCTCGCGGAGCCGGGCTCGCACATCACGACGCCGGCCAGCCTGGCGGGCAAGAGGATCGCCGTCAACGTGCTCAACAACATCCAGACCCTGCTGACCAGCACGGCCCTGCAGGCGGCCGGCGTGAACTCCGCGACCGTGCACTACGTTCCGGTGCCGTTCCCCAAGATGGCGCAGGCGCTCGCGACGGGCGAGGTGGACGCGATCAGCGCGGTCGAGCCGTTCCTCACCTCGGCCGAGCTGAGCATCGGCGCCGAGCCGGTCATGTCGACCTGTACCGGGCCGACCGCCAACTTCCCGATGTCCGGGTACTTCTCGACCCAGAAGTGGGCGCAGACGTACCCGAACACGGCCCGCGCGTTCCAGACGGCGATGGCACGCGGGCAGGCCCTGGCGGACGCCAGCCGGTCATCCGTGGAGCAGATACTGCCCAGCTACATCAAGAACCTCACCCCGGTGCAGGCCGCGGTGGTCAACCTGGGCCAGTTCCCTACCTCACTGAACGCGGCGCACCTCGCGCAAGTGGTCAGCCTGATGACTACCGCTGGCCTGCTGAGCCCGCAATTCTCGCTCGATCCCATGCTGTTCCGCTGACGCGTCAGGGACGCCGGCGGGCCGCGTCAGGTCGGGAGGCCCAGTTCGCGCGCGATGACCATGCGCTGGACCTCGGACGTCCCCTCGCCGATCTCCAGGACCTTCGCGTCGCGGTAGAACCGGCCGACGGGGAACTCGTTCATGAAGCCGTAGCCGCCGAAGATCTGCGTGGCGTCCCGCGCGTTGGCCATGGCCGCGTCCGAGGCGGTCAGCTTGGCGATCGCCGCTGCCTTCTTGACCGGCTGGCCGGCCAGCATCCGCGCCGCCGCGTCGTACCAGGCGAGCCGGGCGGTGTGCGCCCTGGCCTCCATGTCCGCGATGGTGAAGCGGATGGCCTGGAACTGCCCGATGCGACGGCCGAACGCTTCCCGCTCGGCGGCGTACCGCAGGCACTCGTCCACGCACCCCTGGGCCAGGCCGGTCGCCAGCGCGGCGATCGCCACCCGGCCCTCGTCGAGGATGTGCAGGAACTGCGCGTATCCGCGGCCCCGCTCACCGAGCAGGTGGTCCTGGGGCACACAGCAGTCAGCGAAGGACAGCTCCCGGGTGTCGGAGGCACACCACCCCACCTTCGAGTAGCGCTGGCCGACGGTGAAGCCCGGGGTGCCCGCCGGCACGATGATCGAGGAGAGCTCCTTGTGCGGGCCTTCCGTGACCCCGGTGATCGCGAGCACGGTCACCAGGGAGGTGATATCGGTCCCGGAGTTGGTGATGAACGCCTTGCTGCCGTCGATCACCCACGCCTCGCCCGCCTCCCCGTCTCGATTCCCTAGCCGGGCCCGGGTGCGCAGCCCGCCGGGGATGTCGGTGCCCCCGCCCGGCTCGGTCAGCCCGAACGCGGCCAGCCGGGCGCCGGAGCACAGGTCCGGCAGCCAGCGGTCGCGCTGCTCGCCGGACCCGAACAGGTACAGCGGCATGGCGCCCAGGCAGACGGCCGCCTCCAGGGTGATGGCCACCGAGGAATCGACCCGGGCCAATTCCTCGAGGGCCAGGCAGAGCGCGAACGTGTCGCCGCCCATTCCGCCGTAGGTTTCCGGGAACGGCAGGCCGAACAGCCCGAGCTGGGCCATGCCCGCGATGACCGGGTAGGGAAAGGCGTCCCGCTCGTAGTAGTCGCCGATGACCGGGGCCACGGCCTCACGGGCAAACGCGGCGACGGTCTTGCGCAGTTCCTCGTGCTCGGGTTCGAGCTGGAAACCGATCATTTTGCTCTCGTTTCCCCTCGGCCGGTGCTCCGCCCGCGGCTGGCTCTGGCCGCTCGCCTGCGGAAAGGGGGCGCGGGCAGAAGACGCGGGCAAGTGCGCGGACAGGTAAACGCGGGATTTCTCGCGATGCTACTTGGCCCGAGTGTCCGGCAGTAGGGCTGCCGTTGAGACCACTTTGGGTAAGGTATGGAGGGCGCGTCCCTCCCGCTCGCCTGCCCCGTGCCGTCCAATGGCCGGGCCGGATTGCCGTCCGGGGCCGCGCAGATTCGGCTGACCGAGCCTGAGATCAGCGAGAGCCGCCGGTTATCGGCGCCCCTCGGCCGTCGCGGAGGACGATATGGCCATCCTGACCTGCCCCAACTGCGCCGTACGGGTGCAGCCGGAGGACTTGATCTGCTTCCGGTGTGGCGCCAACCTGCCGCGCGTCGAAGCGGGCGAGGAGGACCTGCCGACCCCCACGGTCTCGCAGAAGTACATCTCCCGCCCCGACGAGCTGGCCGCCTGCCCGAACTGCGGGGCGCGGGTCCCGGATCCGTCGGACCTGTGGTGCCTGGAGTGCCGGGCCCCGCTGCCGGGGACCGGCCAGCGCCGCATCTCCCCCGTCGTGCTCCGGATCGCGTTCCCCACCGGCAACGTTGAGGTGCCGGCCGGGACGTCGCTGGTGCTCGGCCGGGATCCGGCCGAGTCGCTCGTCGCCGCGGCGTTCGCCCGCTTCGACAACGTGTCCCGGCGGCACGCCACCGTGACCGTCGACGACTCGGGGCGCGCGGCGATCCGGGACGAGGGGTCGACCAACGGCACGTACGTCAACGACGACCGCGCCCTGCCCGGCACCGAGGTCCGGCTGGTCGACGGGGACCGGGTGCGGCTCGGCGCAGACGTCCACGGCGAGGTCTACCTGCCTCGCCAGGAGATGGACCCGGCCAACCTCAGCCGCAACAACGGCACCATCTGAGTTCGCGGCGGATTCCGCCTCTTCCCCGGGGAGCAGAAGCGGTTCCCCGGGGAACAGAATAGGAAGGCGACTCAGGGGGCATCCGGCCTCCGCCTGCGCGTCAAAGGGGGCCCGGCGAGGTGCCGCACCTGGAGCTGGGGTGGCAGCCGGCCGCGATCATCGCGGTCTGCGTGGCGGCGCTGGCCGCGGCCCTCATCCGCACGCGCCGGGCCCGGCTGGTGGCCACAGGCCGGTTCGCCGGCGAGGCCGCGCTGCTCTTCGGCCTGTTCGCGCTCTGGCAGTACGCGGGCTCCTTCGCGCTCCTGCCGTCCTCGGGGGGCCTGCCGCGGGCCCGGTGGCTCTGGCAGGCCGAACGGCTGGTGCACCTGCCGAACGAGGGCTCGGTGCAGCGGCCGTTCCTGCCGCATCCGCTGGTGGTCGAGGCGTTCAACCTGTACTACGCGGTGCTGCACTTCCCGGTGCTCATCGGCACCCTGATCTGGCTCTTCGGGTGGCATCGCGGGCACTACCGGCACATCCGGACCACCGTGGTGCTCTTCACCGCCGCGTCGCTGCTCGTCCAGTTCATCCCGGTCGCGCCGCCGCGCATGCTGCCCGGCACGGGGCTGGTCGACACGGCGGCCCAGTACGGGCAGTCGGTCTACGGGTCGCTCGGGCTCGACGCGGACCAGTACTCGGCCATGCCCTCGGTGCACGTCGGCTGGGCCCTGATCGTGGCCATCGCGGTGATCACCGCGTCCCGGAGCCGCTGGCGCTGGGCCGCGCTGCTTTATCCGGCCCTCACGACGCTCGTCGTGGTGGTCACGGCCAACCATTTCTGGCTGGACGGGATCGCGGCGGCGGTGCTGGTGCTGGGCGCGCTGGGCGTTCAGCGGGCGGCGGGCTCCCTGCGCGTGTTCTGGCTGACCCGGCCCGACCGGGGCGGCCGGGCAGGCCAGAGCGGCCGGGGCGCACGGGGCGGCCGCTCACCCGCGCCGGGAACGGCGGGCGCTGGGGCCCGTTCGGGATCAGGGGCCGGGCCAGTTCCGGGGGCCGGGCCAGTTCCGGGGGCCGGGCCAGTTCCGGGGGCCGGGCCAGTTCCGGGGGCCGGGCGGGTTCAGAGGCGGGTTCAGGGGACCGGGCGGGCTCGACGACCTGTCAACCCGCGGCATCTGTGATGTTCTTGCGCGGCGTGACCTCGCATCTTTGCGTATTCGTGCGATCACCGTAGAAACCGTCAGTGATCGGTCAGCTAAAACCCGGGCGCGTCCCGGGTCCGGGCGTTGTCCAGCGCAACGACCAATGCCGCGACGGCACCGGCCGCCCCGCACACCACGATCACGTCGGCGGCCTGAAAGCGTTCCGCCGCGGCGCCCGCCAGCACCATGACCACGCCCTGGCATAGGCTCATCCCGCCCTGGGCCAGGCCGAACGCCTGGCCACGGTGCTCCGGCGGCGCCGCGCGGATGAAGGCCGCGGCCGCGGCCAGCTGGAAGCACGCGAACACTCCCGATACGGTCAGGATCGTCAGGGCGAGCGGGAGCCGGGGATGGAAGGCGAAGAGCACCAGCACGCCGCACGCGGCCATGGCCAGCGGCCCCATCCACCGCAGCCGCCGGGCGGGGGTGACCAGGCGGCTGAAGGCGATGGAGCCAACCATGGCCCCGAACGCCTCGGCGGCCAGCACGAGGCCGGCGATGGCCGAGCCCCCGCCCAGCGACCGCGCGAGCGGGACCGCGACCCCTTCCGGGGCGTTGTAGAAGGCGGCCAGCCAGCCGAAGAGCATCGGCGCCCGGAGAGCGGGATGGGCGACGACCAGCCGCGCCCCGGCCAGCAGGTCCGCCACGGGCCGCCGCCCGGCCTGGCTGCGGCCGCGCGCCGCGGGCCGCCATCGTGTCCAGAACCGCACGATCAGCGCGGACAGCACAAAGGTGCCGGCGTCGATGATCAGTGATGCGCCGACGCCGAGAAAGCCGACCAGCGTCCCGCCGACGGCGAAGCCGATGACCTGCGCAAGCTGATTCGTGGTAATCGTGACCGCGGTGCCGAGCACGTACCGCTCGCCCGGCAGGACGTCGGGATACACCGCCGCGCGGGCGGAGGTGAACGGCGCGCCCGCCAGGGTGACGGCGAAGAGCAGGACGACCAGTAGGCCCACCGGCATGCCCGGTATCGCCATGATCAGCACCAGCAGGCAGCGGATCAGATCGCAAGCGATCATGACCTGGCGGCGCGGCAGCCGGTCGGCCAGGCCTCCCATCGCCACGCCGCCGATGAAGGTCGGCACGATGCTGGCCGCGAACGTCACCGCGGCCAGCAGGGCCAACTTGGTCCGCTCGTAGACCAGGAAGGTCAGGGCGACGCGGGCGAGCTGGTCGCCCGCGACCGAGAGTATCTGCGCCAGCCACAGCGCACGGAACTCCCCGATGGCAAAGACATCACGGAAAGCTGCTCGAGCAACCGGGCCTTCCGTCGCGAGCCCCGCCTTCGCATTGCCTGCGATCTCGTCCTCCGCGTCAACCTTCGGCCACGTTCGGGCGTCGCCGTCATCATGACGGACAGTCGCCACATCCGGCAACGATGCGATCCGACAACGTTTCCCCCACGCTACGGGGTAGGCAGCGCGGCTGCCGGATTGGCCCGGATATCTGGAGATGTCCCACCCGCATGGCGCCCGCAGGCTCTCTGGCACCGTACTGTTTGACTTTGAGCCCGACCCATCCTGACAAGACCGGACGGCCGCATGGAACCCGACCTGACCGTGCTCGCCAGTCTGCGCAAGGCCGTCGAGGCCATGCCGGACGATGTGCCCCTCCGCGTGCACCTCGCCGCCCTCCTCTTGCGGGCCGGCCAGCGCGATGAGGCCATCCGGCACGTGGGCGCGGTACTGCAGCGTGACCCGGGCAACGCCGAGGCGCTGGCGCTGCTGCAGCAGCCGTCCGGACCCGCGGCCGGACCGGACGAGGGGCCAGGCGCTCCGGCCGGGCCGGACGAGGGGCCAGGGGCCCCGGCCGGGCAGAAGGACGGCCCAGGGGCCCGGGCCGGGCAGAACGCGGGCCAGAACGAGCCGGCCAGCGCCCAGCCGCCGGGCTCTCCGGGCCGGGAGGGCTCTCCGGGCCGGGAGGGCCGGGAGGGCCGCCCCGCCGCGGAGTTCGACTGGTCCAAGGCCGAGTCCGAGCTGCGCGACGTCCTGCCGCCGATGTTCGTCGGCGGTGACAACACCGAGTCGGAGCCGCCGGAGGAGGCGGTCGATTCCTTTGACGCCGAACGGTCCACGCTGAAGCTCGCCGACGTCGCCGGGATGACCCAGGTCAAGGAGCGGCTCGAGGCGGCGTTCCTGGCCCCCATGCGCAACCCGGAACTGCGCAAGCTGTACGGCAAGAACCTGCGCGGCGGGCTGCTGCTGTACGGGCCGCCGGGCTGCGGGAAGACGTTCATCGCGCGCGCCGTGGCCGGCGAGCTGGGCGCGCGGTTCATGGCGGTGTCGTTCGCTGACATCATCGACATGTTCGTCGGGCAGAGCGAGCGCAACATCCACGAGCTGTTCGAGATCGCCCGGCGCAACTCCCCCTGCGTACTCTTCCTGGACGAGGTCGACGCGATCGGCCAGAAGCGCAGCCAGCTCCGGAACACCCCGATGCGCAGCGCCGTGAACCAGCTGCTGCTAGAGCTGGACGACGTCGACGGCGGCAACGACGGGGTGTTCCTGCTCGCCGCGACCAATCATCCGTGGGACGTGGACAGCGCGCTGCGCCGCCCGGGCCGCTTCGACCGCACGTTGCTGGTACTCCCGCCCGACGGCACCGCACGGGAGGCCGTGTTCCGTTACCACCTGCGGGAACGGCCGGTGGCCGGAGTCAACCTGGCCCGGTTGGCCAAGCTGACCGACGGGTATTCGGGCGCGGACATCGCGCATATCTGCGAGACGGCCTCCGAACGGGCGCTGATGGACTCCATCCACCGCGGCGAGGCCCGCATGATCGGGCAGCCGGACCTCGAGGGGGCCATCGCCGAGGTCAAGCCGTCGCTGGGAACCTGGTTCGACACGGCCAGGAACGTCGCGCTGTTCGCCAACGAGGGCGGCGCCTACGACGACCTGGCGAGCTACCTGAAGAAGCGCCGCCTGATATGAGCACGGTCCGGTCATGATCGAGCTCGCGCAGGAACTCGCGCGGGCCGACGCGATGCTGGACATGAAGCGGTACGACCAGGCCTGCGGCCTGCTGTCCCGGCTGGTGGCGGCGCAGCCCGAGAGCGCCCGGGCATGGTGCCTGCTCGCCCGGGCGCATCTGGGCGCGGGGCGGCATCAGCAGGCCGTCGAGGCCGCCAACCGCGCGGTGTCCCTGGACCCCACGGACGAGTGGCCACACCGGCTGGCCAGCAACGCGATGCTGCACACCGACAACTATCCCGAGGCGCTGCGCGCGGGGATGGAAGCGCGCCGGCTTGCTCCCGGGCACTGGCAGGCCCATATCTGCGTGGCGCAGGCGGCGCTCGGCGCGCGACGGCTGGATATCGCCACGGGGGCGGCCCGCCAGGCGCGCAGCCTGGCGCCGAACGAACCGGACGTGCATTTCCTCTCCGGGAAGGTCAGCCTCGCGGCCGGCGATCTCGACGTGGCGCGGGTTCACCAGGAGAGGGCGCTGGCGCTGGACCCGGCGCACAGCGGGGCCATGAACGAGCTGGGCCGCATCCGGCTGCGCCGGCACGACACTCGGGGCGCGGTCCGGCACTTCATCCGCGCGGCCCGGGTCTCCCCCGCCGAGAGCGTCTACAGCCGGAACATCGACGTGGTGATCGTGCGCACCGTGTCCCGGATGATCTACCTGTTCACGCTGGCCGCCCTGCTGCTCATCTGGATTCCGGTGGTCGCTCACCTGGGCCGGTTCCCGTTCGCGATCGGCCTGACCGTGCTCGGCGTCCTCGCGGTCGCCAGCTTCGCCTGGATCGTGCTCCGGCTCCCGCCCGAGGCGCGCATGCTGGTACGACGGACTCTGCGCGGCCGCCGGGCCGCGGCGGCACTGGCTGTGGCCGTGGGCGGCGTCGCGATCGCCTTCGTCGCGGTGGCCCTGGTCCCGGCGGCCGAGCTACCGCAGATCCTGCCTGTCGCGGTGATCGCCACCATCGGGGGCCGCCTCGGCGCATTCGCGATCCTCCGGGGCGCGATCACCAAGCGCTGACCGGGCGAGCTCCGGGTCCGTTCGGCGCGGGAAAGGCAGGCGCGGTCGGGTGCGGGTCAGGTGGATGAGCCGGCAGCGGCGCCGGTGATGCGGTCTCCCCAGCGGGCCAGCGCGGCGTCCAGGTCGAGCGGGGCGATCATGCTGCCCTTGCTCAGCTCCTCGTCCCAGTCCTCGGCTGGGACCCGCCACATGACCTCGAACTCGATGCCGTTCGGGTCCCTGGCGTACAGGGACTTGGAGACGCGGTGGTCGCTGTGGCCAACGAGCGCTCCGGCGGCCCGGAGCCTCTCGCGCGCGTCGGCCAGGTCGGCCAGCGATCCCACCTCCCAGGCGAGGTGGTACAGACCGACGCGCGGCTCGGGCCTGGGGAGTTCCGCGTCGCCGATCGCGAACAGGCCGAGGTCATGGTCGTTGACGGACCCGGGCGCGCGCAGGAAGGCGGCCCGGTCGCGGATTTCGGTGCGTATTTCGAAGCCGAGCGTCTCGCAGTAGAAGCTGACCGTGCGGGGCAGATCACGGACGTAGAGGACGGCGTGGTTCAGGCGGCGGACGGGCATGCTGGCTTCCTTCGATCCGGGGGCCGTACTGCTCAACCTGATCAACGCACTCGCCCGAGGTCAAATCCGGGGGCCCGCGGCGTGTCCCGGCAGCCGCTCGCCCCGGCGCAACCGGTCCCCGACCACGCGCGCGGCATCGGAGGGCTCGCGCGCCAGCGCCAGCATGGTCTCCGCGCCCAGCGAGCCTCCCCCGTAGGCCGCGTTCCGCAGGGCCATGCTCTCGTGAAAGGCGCCCTCGTGCAGCGCCGACGATCATGCTGCAGCCGACCGCGATCACCGCGGGCGGGCCCAGGCTTGCCGCAGGTCAGTGACGGTCAATTCGGGGCCGGTCAAGTTCGGGCCCCCAGGCTCGGCGACAAGCCGGGCCTGGGGGGGCACCGCTCTCTATCGGACGGCTGGGTCGAGATCAGCCCAGCGGCCGGTCAGCTGCCGAGCTGGCGGCGGCGCCTGTTCTCACGCAGGCGGCGCCGCTGGTTCTCGTCCAGCATCAGGTACGCCGCGGTCGGGATCGCGATCGCCGCGACGATCAGCGCCAAGGCGAGCCAGGGGCTGACCACCAGCAGGATCAGACCGACGATGACTCCGCCGATTGCCCACTTCATGTGGGGTGTCATGATTGACTCCATCCATTCGGGCTGGGACGCGGCGCCCCGGCTTCTTGCTGGCAAGCCGACCGACGCACGCGCTGCCCGTCACTAGAAGAACGACCAGCCGACCTGCCAGATTCCACGATGGCACCTCCGCCGGCGCCCGGCCAGCAGGCTGACGCCACCCTAACGCCGGGGGTCATCCCTAGGGTGGGACGCGGGAAAAGCAGGTGGGGCGCGGGAAAAGCAGGCGAGGACGTGGGTGACGCCGATCACGACGATACGCAATGATGGGTCCGCCCGCACGACATGGAGGATCTCTTGACTACTCCCTGCCCTGAAGCTGAAGGACGGGGATTCCAGCCTTCGCAGGCTGGGGTTCCTGTTTCACAGCCGACCGCACCCGGGAGGACCCGGAGTGTCTGACATCAGCTCCGCAGGCATTGGCACCGTCGGTGCCTACGGCAAGACCTGCCGCCAGGATGTTCTTTGCCGCGTTGATGTCCCGGTCGTGCCGGGTGCGGCAGGACGGGCACTGCCACGTCCGGGTGTTCAGGCTCAGCGCCGCGAGCAGATGCCCGCACGCCGAGCACGTCTTCGAGCTGGGGTACCAGCGGCCGGTCACGATCAGGTGCCGTCCCGCCCTGGCCGTCTTGTACGCCAGCATCTGGCGGAAGGTGCCCCACCCGCAGTCGGCGATGGCCTTGGCGAGCGACCGGTTGCGGACCATGTTCGTCACGGCGAGGTCCTCGATCACGATCACGTCATGGTCGCGGACCAGGGCCGTGGAGGTGCGGTGCAGGAAATCGGTGCGGGACGCACGGACCTTCCGGTGCGCGCGGGCGACCTTCGCCTTGGCTTTGACCCGGTTCGCCGAACCGCGCTGGCAGCGGGCAAGCCTGCGCTGATACCGGGCCAGGGCTTGTTCCCGGCGGGCCAGCTTACGCGGGTTGGGGATCTTCACTCCGCCGGACGTGACCGCGAAGTCCTTGATACCCAGGTCGATCCCCACGACAGCGCCCGTCGCGGGGGACTGTCCCGGGTCGGCGACCTCGACGGCGAGGGAGACGTACCAGCGCCCGCACGGGTCCCGGGAGACGGTCACCGTGGCCGGGTCCAGGCTCGCGGGATCGATGTCCGGCCACGACCAGGTGAACGCCAGCGGCGCCGTCGCCTTCGCCAGCCACAGCGCCCCGTCCTTCATCCGGAACGCCGACCGGGTGTACGTCGCGGACTGGCGGCCGGCACGGGACTTAAACCTCGGGTAGCGGGCCCGCTTAGCGAAGAACGCCTGAAACGCCTTGTGCTGGTGCCGGAGGGTCTGCTGGAGGGGGACGGAGGACACCTCGGCCAGGAACGCCAGGCCCGGGTCGCGCTTCAGGACGGTCAGCGCGGCGTCGGACGCGGCGTAGGACAGGCCCTTTCCCTCGCCGTGGTACAGCCGGCGCCGTTCGGCGAGGGTCCGGTTCCACACCAGGCGGACGCACCCGAACGTCCGCGCGAGCATTTGCCGCTGCGCGCCGTCGGGGTAGGCCCGGCACTTATACGCCATCCTCACCCATACAGGATTCCCGCATTGACCGTAAAACGATGGGTGACACGCCGTACGCCATTCCTCCCCGCCGTGAACGACGGGGCATCCTGGCAAGGTGTTTGGTGACAATCTCGATGCCGGTCGAGCCGGACGCCAACGACCTGCTCAGCCGGGACCCGCTCGCCCTGCTCATCGCCATGCTGCTCGATCAGCAGGTGCCGCTGGAGCGGGCCTTCAGCGCGCCCTACGACCTGGCCCGGCGGCTCGCGCACGAGCCGACGGCCCCGGAGCTCGCCGAGTACGACCCGGAGGCGCTCGCCGCGGTGTTCGCGGAGCGGCCGGCGCTGCACCGGTACCCGAAGTCCATGGCCGCCCGCGTCCAGGCGCTGTGCCAGCTGATCGTCGCGCGCTACGACGGTGACGCCCGCCGGGTCTGGAACGACGCGGCCGACGGAACGGACCTGCGCAAGCGGGTCGCCGAACTGCCCGGCTTCGGCGCGCAGAAGGCCCAGATCTTCGTGGCCCTGCTCGGCAAGCAGCTGGGGGTCCAGCCGGTCGGCTGGCGGGAGGCGGCCGGGGCGTTCGGTGCGGCGGGGACGTACTGCTCGGTCGCCGACATCTGCGACGAAGACTCGCTGGCCCGCGTCCGCGCCTACAAGCAGCAGCTCAAGGCGGCCGCCAAGACAGCCGCGGGCACGGGTACGGCCGCGGGCACGGGTACGGCCGCGGGCACGGGTACGGCCGCGGGCACGGGGACGGCCGCGGGCACGGGTACGGCCGCAGGCACGGGTACGGCCGCAGGCACGGGTACGGCCGCAGGCACGGGTACGGCCACGGATAAGGGTGCGGCGGGCAAGGCGGGCGCGAAACCGGCGAAGGCGAACGCCAAGGCCCGTTAGGAATCCGGATACCCCCATGACTCCCGGGCTCCCGCCCGGGGCGAACGCAACGGAGCGAGGAGAAGCAATGCCCCTGTTCGGGAAGAACCCGGCCGACACGGGTGCCAGCTGGGAACCGCAGGCCGCCGACTCCCGGCTCGCGCAGACCGCTGGCGCGGAACCGGGCGGAGTGTTCACCTCCGACCTGTCGGTCTCTGAGTACGTCCTGCTCGGCGAGGCAGGCTTCGAACCACTCGGCTTCGTGGTCGGCTCGTCGATCTACCACGTCGGCCTGCAGATGGGCCGCTGGTCGCAGAACCAGGAACTGCAGGTCCTCAGCCAGGCCACCGCCGGCGCGGTACCGGTCGCCTTCGTGCTCGGCACGTGCGTCTACCACATCGCCCACCAGTCGGCCATGCAGGCACTGCGCCAGGCGGGCCAGAATTAGGAGATGGTCCAGTTCACCCAGGGTGTCTACGACGCGCGGGAACTCGCTCTGTCGCGGATGCAGGCCGAGGCGACCGACGCCAAGGCATCCGGGATCGTCGGGGTCAACGTGGCCGTCTCCAACCACGTCTGGGGCGAGCACGCCACCGAATTCCTCGCGACGGGGACCGCCATCCGACGGCTCGCCGACGAGCACCGGCTGCCCGCGACCTCGCCCAAGCCCACCTTCACCCTCGGCCTGGACGTCTGATCGCCGAGGGAAAGAAAGGGCATCCGATCATGCCGAACGGACCTGGCACCTCCGGGCACCGATGACGGGGCAGGCCACGCGGGGGTCCCGGGAGGCTGAGGCGAAACGGAGACGATGGTGGACGATCCGTACTACCTTCAGCGTTTCGTCGACGCCCAGGACGCGGGCGGCACCTATGAGCGGGCCGTCGCTGAGCTCCACGGCGGGCGGAAGCGGAGCCACTGGATGTGGTTCGTGTTCCCCCAGGTCGCCGGGCTCGGGCAGAGCCCGTTGTCCAAACGGTTCGCGATCTCCTCACTGGAGGAGGCGCGGGCCTATCTCCGGCATCCGGTGCTGGGCCCGCGGCTGGCCGAGTCCACGGGCATCCTCGAGCATCTGCCGGACCGCGACGCAAACCAGATCTTCGGCGCGCTGGACGCGCAGAAACTCCGGTCGTCGATGACGTTGTTCCTGCGGGCCGCGCCCGCAGAGGCCCCGTTCGGAAAGATCCTCCGGCAGTATTTCGGCGGGGTCCCCGATCCGGCCACGGACCGGCTCCTGGAAAACGTCAGGAACGCGCCCAGCTGAGCCGGTCCTGGCGCTGGGAGCGCATCGGCTCGGCGAGTTCCATCGCGGTGAAGGCGGCGGGCCAGTCGTCCGGGCCGTACCCGGCGCCCAGGTCACAGTGGTGCAGTTCGACCTCGACCAGCCGGCGGGTCAGCAACTGGCTGGCCGGGAAGGGAGCTGAGTCGAGAATCCGGACCGGGAAGCGCCAGGCCTCATCGGTCAGCTGGCGGGCGATGGCGCGCAGGGCCATGGCCGAGCCGGCCAGATCGGACACGAGATCCTTCGCTTTCATGGTCGCGCCCTGCTCGATGGCGGCTTCGCGGGCCTCCGCGCTGGGATAGGCGGCCCGGTCCTGGCCGGACCGCGCGCCGACCAGCAGGGTGCGCATCGCGTCGGCGCTGCGGGCCAGATGGGCCAGGACGTGCGCGCGGGTCCAGCCCGGCAGCAGCGACGGCTCCCGCAGGTCGGGCTCGGCGAGGACGCGGGCCGTGCCGAGCAGCCGCTGGGTCGCATCGTCGATCTGGTCACTGAGCTGGCGCTGCGCCGCATCCATCTGCCTACTGTAAGGCCCGGCGCGGAAATGTCAGCGGCATGGGCCGGGGTCTGCCACACAGGACGGGAAAGGTATTTTCCTGACATGAACATCGCGGAGGTTCGCCAGCTCATCCGGATGAAGCCCGTCGAGCGGGACGTCGTCAAGCGGCGGCTCGCCCGCTGCCACACCGTCGCCGACCTGCGCCGGAGCGCCAAGCTGCTGATCCCGCGCCCGGTCTTCGACTACGTCGACGGCGGCGCCGACGACGAGCTGAGCATGGCCGCCAACGTCCGCGCGTTCCGCCGCTGGCAGTTCCGGCCGAACGAGCTCGTCGACGTGGGCGCGGTCGATACGAGCGCACAGATCCTGGGCCGGACCCACTCCATGCCGCTCGCAATGGCCCCGACCGGGTACTCGCGCATGATGCACCCGGACGGAGAGGTCTCCGTCGCACGGGCCGCCGGGCGCCGGAGCCTGCCGTACACGCTGTCCACCATGGGGACCACCTCGATCGAGGACCTCGCCGCGGCGGCGCACGCCACCGGCCAGGACGACCTCTGGTTCCAGCTCTACATGTTCAAGGACCGCGGGCTGACCCAGGAACTGGTCCAGCGCGCCGCGACCAGCGGGTACCGCGTGCTGGCGGTCACGGTCGACACGACCGTCACCGGCTTCCGTGTCCGTGACGAGCACAATGGGCTGGTCATCCCGCCCGAGCTGACGGTGAGCACGATGGCCAGCATCAGCTCACGGCCCGCCTACTGGATGCGGATGCTGCGCAACCCGGCGATCACGTTCGCCAACCTGCCGCCCGGCCTCCAGTCGGGCACCGTGGCCGACAGCATCGCGAAGTTCACCCCGAGTATCACCTGGGACGACATCACTGTGCTGCGCTCGCACTGGCCCGGCAAGCTGCTGGTCAAGGGTCCCCTCGGAGCGGCCGACGCGCGGCGGGCCATCGAGGTCGGCGCCGACGGCATCCAGCTGTCCAACCACGGCGGACGGCAGCTGGACCGGGTCATCGCGCCCATCAACCTGGTCGCCGAGGTCCGGGAGGCGCTGGGCGACGGTCCCACCGTGCTGATCGACTCCGGGATCCGGCACGGCTCGGACCTGGTGGTCGCGCTGGCCCTCGGCGCGGACGCGGGCCTGATCGGGCGCGCCTACCTGTACGGCCTGATGGCCGGGGGCGAGGCGGGCGTGGACCGGGTGCTCGAGCTGCTGGCGGACCAGTTCACCCGGACGATGCAGCTGCTCGGGGTCACTTCCGTCGCCGAACTGCGCAAGCACGGCCGCGAGCTGCTCACCCGGTCGTGACCGGACGGGGCGGGAGCGGGGGGCGGCCCTTGGCCGGACGGGTCGAGCGGTCCGGCGGCGTCACAGCGGGCCGTTCGGCGAGGCGCTGGAGCGCGATGCGGACCGCGGTTTCCAGCTGCGGGTCCCGGCCCGCGGCCCAGTCGTCCGGGGAGATGAGCACCTCGATGTCCGGGTCGACACCGTAGTTCTCCACGTCCCAGCCGTACTGGCTGAACCAGTACGCGAAGCGGGGGACCGTCATCCGGGTGCCGTCCACCAGCAGGTGGCCCGGCATCCCCTCGATGCCGATCACGCCACCCCAGGTCCGGGTGCCGACGACGGGGCCAAGCCCGAGGGTGCGGATCGCGGCGGTGACGATGTCGCCGTCCGAGCCGGCGGACTCGTCGGCCAGCGCGACCAGCGGGCCGCGCGGCGCGTCCATCGGGTACGTCTCCGGCAGCAGGTTCCGGGGCATGTCCCAGGCAATGACCCGGCGGGCCAGTTTCTCCACGATGAGCTGGGAGACATGCCCGCCGCGGTTACCGCGCGCGTCGACGATCAGCCCGTCGTGCCGCATCTCGGTGCGGAGGTCACGGTGGAAGTGTGCCCAGCCCTCCCCCATCATGTCCGGGATGTGCAGGTAGCCCAGCCGGCCGTCACCCAGCTCGCGGACCAGCGCGCGGCGGCCGGTCACCCAGTCCTGGTAGCGAAGCCGGCGGTCATCGCGCAACGGCGTGACGACGACGCGGCGGGGGCGCTCGCCGTTCCGGCGGACGGTCAGCTCGACCGGCTTGCCCGCCGCCCCGACGAGCCGTGGGCCCGGGCCGGCGACGCCGTCGAGCGGCTGCCCGTCCACAGCGAGCAGTTCGTCGCCCGGGGCGATGGCCACCCCGGGCGCGGCGAGCGGGGATAGCGCCTTCGGGTCGGAGGACTCACCGGGCAGCACGCGGGTCACCCGGCACCGACCGCCGGCGTCCAGCGCGAGGTCGGCGCCGAGCAGCCCGACCTGCGCCGCGCGGCCGCCGCGCCGCGGGCTGGTGCCGTCGCTGGCCTGCACCGCGTACGCGTGTGAGGTGGCCAGCTCCCCGAACACCTCCCACAGCAGGTCGGCGAAGTCGCTGGCGCCGCTGATCCGGTCCAGTAGCGGGCGGTAGTCCGCCAGCACCGCGTCCCAGTCGACGCCGGCCATGTCGGCGACCCAGAAGTCGCGGCGCATCAGGCGCCCCGCCTCCTCGTAGGCGTGCCGCCACAGCGCGGCCGGGTCGGCCAGGAAACGGGCCCGGGACAGATCCACGCTGACGTCGTCGTCTGCGTCGTCCCTGTCCTGCTTTCGTCCCGACGGCAGAACGCGCACGTCGTCGCCGTCCCCTACGACCACGCGGGTGCCGTCGCCGCTGACGGTGAACCAATCCAGCTCGTCCACCAGCTCGCCGCACTTCCGCCGGGTCAGGTCGAAGCGCTCGAGGACCGCGCGGGGGCCGTCCTCGTAGGGGTCGGCGGCGTTCTCCCCGAGCACGCCGGATACCGGCTCGCGCAGCCACGCCAGGCCGCCCTTGACGGCCTGCAGGCTCGAATATCTGGCTTCAGGAACCGGGAGGCGCACCACGCGGTCCGCGAGGCCATCGGTATCGACTCTGACCCGGGCCCGTTCGGCGTCATCATGATCTTCGTTCTTGTCCGCCGAACCGGGGTCCACCGGCCGTCCCTGCGGGAGCGGCGCGAACGGCGACGGCGTGGTGGCCGCGAGCGGGACCAGGTACGGCCGGCTCCCGAAGGGGAAGGACAGGTCGAAGAAGTGCGCGTCGTACACCGGATCGAAGCTGCGCAGCGACAGGAAGGCCAGGTAGCGGCCGTCCCCGGTGAAGACGGCGTCGGTGTCGGTGAACCGGCCGTCGGTAACGTCAGCCACCTGCGCGTCGCGGCGGCGGGCGATGCGGATCCGGCGCAGCGGCTGCGGCCCGGGCTGCGACCACGCGAGCCACGCGGAGTCCGGTGACCAGGACAGGCCGTCGGCCGGCCCGTCGTCGGAGGCCGCCAGCTCGGTCACGTCACCGGAGCCGATCTCGACCAGGAACACGCGGCCGTCACTCGCCGCCGCCGCGACCGCCGTCCCGTCCGGGGCTGCGGACAGCCCGACCACGCTGCCGAGCTGCCCGTCGGCCAGCGTGGCCGCGTCCGGCCCGGTCCCGGCTTCCGAGGCGGTCTCGTTCCCGGGGGCGGGCTCGCCGTGTTCGCTTGGCTCGCCGTCCTCGCCGTCCTCGCCGTCCTCGGCGTCCTCGGCGTCCTCGGCGTCCTCGGCGTCCTCGCCGTCCTCGGCGTCCTCGGCGTCCTCGGCGTCCTCGCCGTCCTCGGCGTCCTCGCCGTCCTCGGCGTCCTCGCCGTCCTCGGCGTCCTCGCCGTCCTCGTTGTGCTCGTTGTGCTCGGCGTCCTCGTTGTGCTCGTTGTGCTCGGCGTCCTCGTTGTGCTCGCTGTCCCCGCCGGGTTCACCGTGTTCACCGTGCGCCGGGACGGCGACGACCAGCGAGTCCTGGCCGGTGGCGTCGCTGATCCAGGCGGCCCCGCCAGACGGCCCGAGAACCACGGGCAGCCGCGCCCGGGCATTCGGGTCCACGGCCAGCGCCGGCGCCGGGCCGTCCCGGTGGGTCAGCCAGTGCACGGTGCCGCGCACCTCGACTACCGATCCCTGCCCGGTCCGGTCGCACGACAGGGACCCCAGGTGCTCGGCGGCCGAGATCAGCCGCGGGACACGCGCCGCGGACGGCGACCCGGACATCACCTCGACCCGCCGCGGCTCGGCTTCCAGGTCATCGAGGATCCAGATCTCGCCGGCTACGTGGTAGACGACGCGGGTGCCGTCACTGCTGGGGTTCCGGGCGTAGAAGCCGTCGTGATCGGTGTGCCGGCGCAGGTGGGAACCGTCCAGCGCGCACGAGTAGAGGTTGCCCGTGCCCTCGTGGTCGGACAGGAAGACGAGCCGGCCGCCGGCCAGCATCGGGCTCGTGACCTGGCCGGGCAGGCCGGGCAGGATACGGGTGAAGGGCTCGGGCGGATCGGTACGGATCCAGAGCCGTCCGGACGTTCCGCCCCGGTAGCGCTTCCAGTGCGCCGGCTCGTGCTGGGTGCTCGTCAGCAGCGCGGTGACTGGCCCGCTGAACGCGATGTCCCCGGCCGGGCCGAATTCCAGCCGCCGCGGGGCAGCGCCGGTCACGGGGACCGCGTGCGCCCAGGTCAGGAAGGCGGCGGGCTGTCCGGTGGCGCTGATCGCGAGGATCTCCCCGTCGGCGTTCCAGCCGGTGACCCGGGTCCGGCGGTCACCCCAGTAGGTGAGCCGGCGGTAACCGGTGCCGTCGACGCCGGACAGGTAGATTTCGCTGGCGTCGTCGCGGGCCGTCGTCCAGGCCACCATGCCGCCGTCCGGGGACAGCCGGGGGTAGCTCACCGGCGCACCTTCGGCCGACAGGCGCCAGGCGCGGCCCCCGGCGGCGGGCGCGAGCCACACGTCGTCATCGGCGACGAAGGTCAGCAGGTCCCCGTGAAGGTGCGGATAACGCGCGTAACCGACGGAAGTCACCGGCTCATCGTATGACCCGGGATCTGGCTTATCGTAGGACCCGGCGTCTGGGTCACCGTATGACCCGGGATCTAGCTCATCGTAGGACCCGGCGCGCGGGTCACCGTATGACCCGGCGTCCTGGTCAGAGCCAGCCGCGTTCTTCGGCGATGTGCAGGGCCTCGGTGCGGTTGCGCGCACCGGTCTTCTGGATGCAGGCCGAGAGGTAGTTCCGCACGGTCCCCTCGGAAAGGTAGAGCTTGGCGGCGATTTCGGAGATGACCGAGCCGTCGGCGGACGCCGCGAGCACGTCCCGTTCCCGGGGGGTCAGCGGGTTGATGCCCTCGGCCAGCGCGGCGGCGGCCAGATCGGGGTCGATGACCCGCTCCCCCGCCAGCGCCTTGCGCACCGCGGTGGCCAGGCGGTCCGGGGGCGAGTCCTTGACGATAAAGGCGGACACGCCCGACTCCATCGCCCGGCGCAGGAAGCCCGGGCGGCCGAATGTCGTCAGGATCACGATCTTCACGCGCGGCTGGTCGCGGTGCAACTGGTCCGCGGCCGCGAGGCCGTCCATCCCGGGCATCTCGATGTCCAGCAGGGCCACGTCGACGTCGTGCTCGGCGGCGGCCCTGACCACCTCGTCGCCCCGGCCGACCTGGGTCACGACCTCCATGTCGGGCTCGAAGGACAGCAGCGCGGCGAGCGCCTCGCGGATCAGCGTCTGGTCATCAGCGAGGAGAAGGCGGATGGCGCGGGTGCCGTCGGCAGCCTGGTCGCTGGTGGTCACGAGGGCACGTTAGCGTCCACGGGCGCTTCCGTGACGGGAGGGGCGGGCGACGCCGGCTTGGGAACCGGGGCGGCGGGAACAGTCGCGATCAGGCGGAAACCGCGGCCGTCTCGCCCGGCGGAGCCAACCGAGAACCGGCCGCCGACCGCGGACAACCGTTCCGACATGCCGTGCAGGCCGGTGCCCGACGGCAGGTCGGGGTCGGCGGGGCCGGCGACGGCGGTGAGCCCGCGGCCGTTGTCGCTCACCTCGAGCGAGACCTCGCCCGACCGTTCCGTCAGGCGGATCCGGCAGTCGGCCGCGCCGGAGTGGCGGATCACGTTGGTGGCCGCCTCGCGCAGGCACCAGGCGAGCGCCGCCTCGGCGTCCGGATCGAAGGTGCCCGACCGCATGGTCAGGGCCGGATCGTCGTCGAGGTGAATGCCCGCGGCGTCCAACGAGGCGCGGGCCGTGATGACCTCGACGGCGAGCGTCGGCCGGCGGTAGCCGCTCACCGCCTCCCTGATGTCCTGCAGCGTCTGGCGGCTGACGCGGCCGATGTCGGTGACATCGCTCAGCACCGCATCCAGTTCGGCCGATTGCGGGAGCCGGGCGATCCGCCTGGCCGCCAGCTCGGACTTCAGCGTGATCAGGGACAGTGACTGGCCGGTCAGGTCGTGCATGTCCCGCGCGAGCCGCAGCCGCTCCTCGTTGGCCGCGAGCTTGGCCACGGTCTCCCGGGCCTGGCGCAGCTCGAACATCAGGACGAGCTGCAGCCGGAAGCCGATCATGGCCCAGCCGACCAGCACCACGGGCAGCAGCACGATCAGGAAGTCGCTGGCGGGTACGTGGTCGATCCAGCTGAGCAGCGCGTAACAGGCGCCGGACACCGACACGGCGGCCATGGCGCGGCGGCGGCCGGGGACGACGAACCCGATGGCGGCGGACACGTAGATCCACATCGACGTCCAGTTGGAGCCATACACCAGGCAGGCGGTCACGGACAGCGCGGCGATCACCGCCAGGCCGGCGAGCGCGCGCCGCGGATACCGCTCCCAGGTGCACAGGATGCCGATGTAGAGCACGCAGAAGGCGACGGCCAGCAGCACGCCGCCCGCGACGAACAGCGGGTTATGTCCCTTACCGAACAGGGCGGCGACCGGCGCGATGAGGTAGACGAGCCAGATGCCGGAGAAGAACCAGCGCATCCAGGACCCGCGGCGGTCACCCGGCATGCGGCGGCCGATCATCGCCTGGTCCATGTTGACCCCCGCGTTGACCGGCGCGTGGGGGTCCGCGCATCCGGCGGGCGCGCCCGCCCGGGACCCGGCGCCGCGGAACGCGGTCATGACGAGGCCGAGGCGCTGCTCCGCGGCCTTGCGGTCGCCGCCTCGTTCTTCGCGGCCATCGCGTCCCACCCCCTCGCCCGCTTCGTCCTCATGCTGTCATGCCCCTGCGTCCCGGGCCTACTCGCTGCTCCCTCCCGTGGCGCCGGGCCGGGCCCACGGGCCGCCCGGAGCGTCGATGCGTGCGGCGGGACGGCGGGGCCCCCGTGCCCGCCATCCTGCCGGTCGTAACGGTCCCGGATCACTGCGCTCTCAGATCGTCTCGGCCGTTCCGCGGACAGCCAGCACCGCGAGCACGACAAATCCCGCGAACCAGGCGAGGATCGTGATGTACGCCGTGGCAGGGACCGAGTGGCTGCTGATCAGGTCCGTGCCGATCCGGGTGATCTGGTAGGTCGGCAGGACAGGGCCGATCTTGGCCAGGAAGCCGGTCAGCGCGAACCACAGGCCGCCGAGGATGGACATCACGAAGTACACGAACATCGCCATCGGCTGCACGCTGTCCGGCATGAACCGGTAGCCGATGGCCACCGCGAGCGCCGTGAAGGTCAGCGAGCCGATCCAGATGGTGCCGCCGACGGCGAACCACTTCCACAGCTCCATGTGCACGCCGCCGTAGAAGCGCCCCAGCAGCAGGACGATGGCGATCGACGGCACGGTGATCGCCATCGACGCGAGGATCTTGGCGACGACGTAGGCGTTGGCCGGCAGCGCGGTGAGCCGCAGCTGGCGGACCCAACCGTCCTTGCGCTCCTGGGAGATACGCTGCGCGTTGCCGGTCAGCGCGCCGCTGAACGCGCCGATCGACGCCATCGCGATCATGTAATAAGCGGGGTAGGCCACGCCGTAGACGTGAACGTTCCTGACCGACGGCGCGATGACCAGGTAGAGCACGACCGGGAGCCCGACTGAGAAGATGCTGTACCGCTTGTTCCGGCCAAGCCGGCGAACTTCGGCGCGGGCCAGCGCGAGCGTGCTGTTCATGAGGGTGTCTCCTTTGTTCTGTGCGTGGCTGGTGATGCCCGCGTTCTCCATTAGCGGCCGTTGCGCGCGTAGCTGGCCGTCGGCTGTGCCGCGCTGTTAATGCTTTCCGGGGTGGTGCTGTTGCCGTCTTCGGCGGTGCCGTTGTCGTCTTCGGCGGTGATGGCGAGGAACGCCTGCTCCAGGCCCAGGCCGGACACCTCGATCTCGCGCGGCCGGTAGCCCGCGTCGAGGAGGGCGTACAGGGTGCGGTCCGAGTCGGACGACTGGATCTGCACCAGGTCGTGCCGGATCTCGACGTTGACCAGGGCAGGCAGGCCGAGGATGAACGGCTCGTCGATGCGGTCCAGGCGGAAGGAGATCCGCTTGGCGCCCGCCCGCGCCTTGATCTGGCTCGGCGTCCCGTCCGCGAGCAGGCGGCCCTTGTTGATGACGATGATCCGGTCGGCGGCCTGGTCGGCTTCCTCCAGGTAGTGCGTGGCGAACAGCAGCGTCCGTCCCTCGGCGACCTCGGCCTTCATGTTGGCCCAGAATGCCTGGCGGGTCTCGACGTCCATCGCCGTGGTGGGCTCGTCCAGCACGATCAGGTCGCTTTCGCCCACGATCGCCAGCGCGAACCGGACCCGCTGGGTCTGGCCGCCGGACAGCTTGTCCACCCGCTGGCCGGCGAAGCTGGCGATGCCGGCCCGCTTCAGCGTCTCGTCGACCGGCAGCGGCCGGGGATGAAACCCGGTCACCAGGGTGACGAGCTCGCGCACCGTCACCTCCGGCATCAGCCCGCCGGACTGGAGCATCGCGCCGACCCGGCCGGCCTTGATGGCGTGGTAAGGGTCGGAGCCGAACATGCGGATCGTTCCGCTGGTCGGCTTGCGCAGGTTGAGGAGCATGTCCAGCGAGGTGGACTTGCCCGCCCCGTTCGGGCCGAGGAAGGCGACGGTCTCGCCGGGCCGCAGGTCCATGGTCAGGCCATCGACGGCCTTGACGTTCCCGTAGACCTTCTTGACGTTCCTGAACGAGACCACCGGCGCTCCCGATGCCCCCATCGGTCCCTCACTCATCATGTTCCCTTCCGCGTCGTCCGCCCGTTGTGCCCGGCCAGCCGGTACGTCCTGGCTGGCTTGGTACTTCATGAGACCATCGGGCGCCGCTGCGGCGGCAGTGCCGCGAATCCCCGCCTCGTCATGACATGTGTCATGACCGGAAGGAGACACGTGAGGCGAGATAACCCTGGTCAGGGAGCTATCAGGCAGGTAAGCGCTGGTCAGCCGAGTGCTCACCCGCTGATCGGACGGCTTGTTCCCGATGGTCGAGGGCCTGACCCGGCCGTTCCAGGCCGGGCTCCGGTCAGCGGCTGGCCTAACCTGCCGTCTCGGGCCGATTTCCGGTCAGCGGCCGACGGCGTAGCCCTGCATGCCGCGGGGGCTGGCGGCGGCGTAGAGCATGCCGCCGCGGCGGGCCACGGCGCTGACCCGGCCCAGTGACCAGGGCGGGTAGACGATCACGTCGTGCCCGCGCCGGCGCAGCTCCGCGATGACGTTCTCCCCCACCCGCTCCTCGACGTCGAGGGTGCGCGGCGCCGACTCCCGCGGGTAGAACGACGAGGGGAAATGCCGGGTGTGGAACGCGGCCGCGTCGATCGCCTGCTGCAGGTTCATGCCGAAATGCACGTGATTGAGGAAGAAGGCCAGCGTCCACTGGTCCTGCTGGTCCCCGCCGGGGGTGCCGAACGCGAGGTAGGGCTCGCCGTCACGCAGCGCGAGGCTCGGGGACAGCGTGGTGCGGGGGCGCTTGCCGGCCGCGAGCGTCGCCGGCAGCCCGGGCTCGAGTGTGAACATCTGCGCCCGGGTGCCCAGGCAGAAGCCAAGGGCCGGGACCACCGGCGACGATTGCAGCCAGGCCCCGCTGGGGGTGGCCGAGACGATGTTGCCGAACCGGTCGGCGACGTCGACGTGGCAGGTGTCCCCGCGCCGGCCGGCGCTGGTCGGCGCCGTCGGCTCGCCCGTGCCGGGATCGAGGCGGGGCGCCAGGCCGGGATCAAGGCCCGGGTCACCGCTCGCGCCGGCCCCCTGGTTACGGTGGCCACCGGAGCCATTTGAACGACCGAACGGGCCGATCGCAAACGCCGGAAGATGTGGCTGGGCTCCACCGGGCGCCCCGGGAATGAGGTCGGGCAACGCGGTCCCGCCCACGAGGCGGCGCCGCTGGCCGGCGTAACCGGGTGAGAGCAGTTCCCGGAGGGGGACGTCGGTGAATCTGGGGTCGCCGTACCACGCCTCGCGGTCCGCGAAGGCCAGCTTGGCGCACTCGGCGACGGTGTGGATGAAGTCGGCGCTGCCCGGGCCCATCGCCGCGAGGTCGAACCCCGCCAGCAACGAAAGCTGCTGGAGGAACACTGGGCCCTGCCCCCAGGGCTGGGTCTTGCAGACGGTCAGGCCCGCGTAGTCGAAGGTGAGCGGGGCCTCCACGCCCGGCCGCCAGGCGGCGATGTCGTCGTAGCCGAGCAGTCCCCGGTTGGGGCGCCCGGTCACGTCCATGACCTCGGCGACGTCCAGGTAGTCGGCGAGGGCCTCGGCGACGAAGCCCTCGTAGAAGACCTGCCGGGCCGCGTCGATCTGCTCGTCACGGCCCCGGGCGGCCGCCTCGGCCTCGGCGAGGATGCGCTGGTAGGTGGCGGCCAGCTGCGCGTTGCTGAACCGGGTCCCCGGCGGCGGGACCTGCCCGCCGGGCAGGTACAGCTCGGCGGAGCTGGGCCAGTGGTCGCGGAACATGCCCGCGACGCTGGCGATGGCGCCACTGACGGCCGGGACGACGGGATAGCCGCCGCCGGCGTAGTCGATCGCGTAGCTCATCACGTCGCGCAGGCGCGCGACGCCGTGGTCGCGCAGCAGCAGCATCCACGCCCCGAACGCGCCGGGCACGCAGGCCGCGAGCAGGCCGTTCCCCGGTATCAGGTCGACGTCGAGAGCGGCGAACGCGCCGGGCGTGGCGGTCCCCGGCGCCGGTCCCTGCCCGTCGACCACGAACGTCCCGCCGCGCCGGACGTCGAAGCCGATGATGGGGACCTCACCACCCGGGCCGGACAGGTGCGGCTCGACGACCTGCAGCACCAGCCCGGCGGCGACGGCCGCGTCGAACGCGTTGCCCCCCTTTTCCAGCACGGAGAGCCCGGCCGCCGAGGCAAGCCAGTGGGTCGAGGCCACCATGCCGAACGTGCCGGCCAGCTCGGGCCGCGTGGTGAACTCGCTGGCTCCCGGCATGCACACCCTCCACGTCCGTTTCGCGCTCTTCTCCCCCCGTCATCACTACCCACCAGGACCGCGAACACGATGGGCCCTCCCCCGGAACCTGGCAACATCTGAAGAGACGAGGAACGTGGGCGGCGCACGCCGGGCGTGTCGTCACGCTTAGTAAGTACCTTGGGCATGCAGCGATACATCGTGCAACGAAGCTCGCGAGGGGGGCGGCGTCGGAGCACCTTTCCGAGTGCCGGAGAGAAGGGCTGGGGTTTGCGCCGAGCCGTCCCGGCCAATACGAGAGGTATGGGGATGATCATACTTTCTGTCAGCGCGCGGCGGGGCCTGGCCGCAGCGGGGCTGGCCGCCGTGACGGTCACGGCCGCCGGGTGCGGATCGTCGGGGGGCACCACGGCCTCGCAGTCGTCCGCCCCGTCTCCGGCGGCCACTTCCGGGCCGGCCAGCCCGAGCCCCCCGCCGGCTGCCAGCACGCCGGCCGCTGGCCCATCGTCCCGTTCCTCCGCCAGGCCGGGCCTGGCCGCCTGCAGCACCTCCGCTCTCTCGGTGAGCCTGGACAGCAATCAGGGCGGCGGAGCGGCCGGCAGCACGTACCTGCCGATTAACTTCACCAACGCGTCCGGTGCCGGGTGCGCCCTCTACGGATACCCTGGCGTCTCCTTCGTCACCGGGCCGGGCGGCACCCAGATCGGCGCGGCCGCGACGCGCGCCTCCGGTGCCTCGTCCGTGTCGGTGACGTTGGCGGCGCACGCCACCGCGCACGCGTGGCTGCAGGTCGTCGAGGCCGGCAACTACCCGGCGTCGACCTGCCACCCGGTCACCGCGCACTGGCTGAAGGTGTACCCGCCGGGCAACACGGCGGCGTCCTTCATCGGCCATTCGTTCCCCGCATGCTCCTCGGGCAAGGCGACCGTGCTGACGGTGATGCCGGTGCGCTCCGGCGCGGGCGTTCAGGGACAGGTCCCCTGAGCGCCGGCGTCCTGAGCGCCTTTCTGCTGAGCGCGCCCTGCCGGGCATCGCCCTCCCGGGCACCGGTCTCACGGGCGCCGTTTCCTTGATCGTGGCCCGCTGATCCGGCCGCCCGGGGGACCGGTAACGTCGGGGGGCATGGATGGCAGTGACCTGAGCCCGCGGGTGCGCGCGCTCTGCGACCTCAACGTGGCGGAGGCGCGCGAGGCGGCCGGGCGGCACGAGTACGACGGCATCATCCAGGACCTGTCGCGCGCGGGGGTCCGGCAGGGCCTGGCGGCGCTGGCCGCTGCGCATGCGGACAATCCGGCCCTCCCGGATGCGCACGATGAGGCGCACCTGATCACGTTCGAGGACCACGCCCAGGTCGTCTACGGCCACCTTGAACTGCACCGTAGCAACCCACTGCTGCATCTCGGCGAGATGGACGTCGCCTGCTACGACCGGGACTACGCGCCCCAGAGCGAACGGAACGCGGCCCGCATCGCGCACCTGAGCCAGTGGCCGCACGCCGCGGACCACGCCATCGAGGCGCTGGACCGGCTCAGCCGGCCCGTCGCGAACTCACTGGTCGGCGCGGTGCGCGGGCTCTCGGCGGGAATGCCGGCCGGGACCGAGCCAGCCATCCGGGACGCCGCGCTGGCCGCGCACGCGCGGCTCACCGGCCACATCGAGCACGCCGCCGCCATCGGCCCCCCGGAGGTCGCGCTGGGCCGCGAGGCGCTGACGGCCCTGCTCAGCAGCGCCGAGGCGACCACGGTGGACCTGGGCCGGCTGGCCGAGCAAGCTGATGCCGAACGGGACAGGCTGCTGGCCCGCCTCGGTGAGGACTGCGCGCTCATCGACCCCGGCCGTCCCGCCCTGGAGGTGGCGCGCGAACTGGTCCGTGATCACCCGGACGCCGTGGGGGTGATCGAGGCGGCGCGGGTCTCGACCCGGCAGTCCATCGACTTCACCCGTGAGAGGAACCTCGTGCCCTACTCCGACGGAGAGTGCCTCGTCGGCCTCGCGCCGGAATCGCGGCGCTGGGCGGTGGCCATGATGTCGTGGAACGCCCCCGGCGAGCCGGATGGTCCCTCGTGGTACCACATCACTCCCCCGGACGAGTCGTGGCCGGACCGCGAGACCGAGGAATGGCTGGAGATGTTCAGCGCGACCACCTTGCCCGGCATCACCGTGCACGAGGTCGCGCCCGGGCATTTCTCGCACGGCCGCGCGCTGCGGCACGCGCCCGGTGATGTGCGCCGCGCGCTCCAGTCGTCCGCGTTCATCGAGGGCTGGGCCCATTACGCGGAGGAACTTTGCGTGGACGAGGGATTCGGTGCGGGTGACCCGCGGTTCGCGATCGGCGTCTGGCTGGAAGCCCTGGTCCGCGTCACCCGGCTGGCCTGCGCCATCGGGGTACACACGGCCGGGATGACGGTCGCGGAGGCGGCGCGCCGGTTCGAGGCGGACACCCACCTGGCCGGGCCCGCGGCGCTGTCCGAAGCCAGCCGGGCGACCTTCGACCCCACCTACGGGCGCTACACCTGGGGCAAGCTCGAAATCCTCCGGCTCCGCGAGCGCGCGCGGAAGGAGTGGGGCGCCGGTTTCACGCTGCACCGGTTCCACAGCGCGATGCTGAGCCTGGGCGCACCGCCGCTCGGCCTGCTCGGCACCGCCGTCGACCGGGGCTGATTCCCAGCACGCGCCGCAGCCGAGTTTTCATGGCTTCCTTGCCGCTGTCCCCTGCCGCTGTCCCTGCCGCCGTCGCGGCCGCTGTCCCTGCCGCCGTCGCGGCCGCTGTCCCTGCCGCTGTCCCCTGCCGCTGGCCGGTACCGGGCACCGGTGACCGCCCCATGGCGGCGAGGCGCTACCGTGAAGGCGTCAGCGCAGGCGTTCAGGCAAGGGCAAAGACAATGGTGTTCTCAGGCCGCGCAACCGCGCGGGGACGATCGGCGGGCTGGTGTGCCCGGTGGGCGGCGGCAGCGCTTGCGGCCGCGTGCGCGCTGGTCACGATGACGGCGCTGTCCGGGTGCGGCGCCGCGGACACCAGGATCGCGGTCGCGAGCGCGTATATCCCGCTGCCGACGACGCCCGGCACGACCGTCGCCTACCTGGACATCCGCAACAACGCCACGACGGCCGACCACCTGCTGTCGGCCAGCACCAGCGTGGGCGGCCAGGTCAGTTTTCTGGCCCCGGAAGGCCTGCACGGCAGCACGATGGTCATGAGACTCGTGCCGGACATCGCCGTCCCGGCCAACAGCCTGATTCGGATGAACCCCAACAGTTACCGCCTGCGCATCACCGGGGCCGGTCACATGCAGGGCGGCAAGGACGTCATCCTGACCCTGAAGTTCGCCCACGCCGGCACGGTCAGCGTGGTCGCCCTCGTCACCGATCCCGAGTCCGGCGGCGGCAGCTACTTCCTGAACTGACGTCCCGCTGGCCTCCGCGGGCGCCGCGTCAGGTGAAGGGTCGATGCTCATCCGGGCTCTGGATTCACCGGATTTAGGTGACAAACGTCAGTTGCCGGTGGCCATCTCAAGACATATCGTGGCGTTACCCAGAAGCTGCTACGGAGGCATCATGGCTACGGGATCCAACATTCGCGTGGGAGACGCCGAGCGCGACGCCGTTGCCACGCAGCTGCGTGAGCACTACGGCGATGGCAGGCTCACGCTGGACGAACTGAACGAACGGCTGGACCGGACATTGCGGGCCCGTACCGCCGCGGACCTCACCGCGATCACGCGCGACCTGCCGTCTCTGGGCAGCTCCTGGGCTGGCGCGACGGCGGGCACGGCCCGGCTCACGGGCCAGGGCCACCAGGCCCGGCCGCACGGCCAGTCGCAGGGGGGGAACCAGTCGGGCGGCCCAGATGACCCGGGGAACGGGTTCGGCCCGCGACGGCAGGGACCTTCCGTGGTGGCCGCTGCGATTCCTGCGCTGGCAGCGGTAGGGGGCCTGCTGATCCTGGCCGGATTCCTCGCGTTCGGCACGGGTGGCGGCCGGCCACTGGCCTTCGTGCTCTTCTTCGCCGCGCTGGCCCTGATCCGCAGGATCTTCGGGAGGCGCCGCTTCGGACGGGGCGGCGGCCGCTGCGGCAGGCGCTGGTAGCACTCCCGGACGGGACAGGGAGTTACAGGCGCGGCCGGCCGGCTTATCGTGGAAGGGAACACTCCCGGTCCTGGCGAGCATGGGAAGCCTGTGACGATTCGAAACGACCTCCGCGCCTCAGACGCGGAACGCGACTCGGCAGCGGCTGCGCTGCGCGAACACTTCGTTCAGGGTCGGCTGACGCTGGACGAGCTGCTGAGCCGGCTGGATGCTGCGCTAAACGCACGGATGCGGAGCCAGCTCGACGGCCTGCTGGACGACCTTCCGTCAGGTAAAGACCGACCGGCGCCGCCGGAACCTTCCGAGCCGGTGTTCCCGGCCCGGTATGCCGCCGTGGCGGTCCTGATCATCGTGATGGCGGTCTGGCTGGTGCTCGCCGCCTGGTTCTCCCAGCGCGGCTACGGATACGGCTACGGGTACCCGCCGCACTGAGTCGCCTTGCCGGGCCGCCCTCCCGGGCCGCCTTACTGGCGCGCGACCGTCCGCAGGGGATCGGCTCCGGCGCCCCACTGCCCCGTCTCCCTGGCCCCGTCTCCCTGGCCCCGTCCCACTAGCGCGCGGCCGCCCGGAGGGGGACCACCAGATAACGGAAGTCGGGCGTGCCCTGGCCGGGTTGGCCGCCAGTGATCACCGCCGGCCGGGTGGGGCTGGTGAACTCCAGGCGGATGAAGGTGCCGGCCTGGGCGGCCGCGGCCGGTTCGGGCCCGAGCGGACCGGACTCCCCTGACCTGGCCGCAGCCGGCGACGGGCTCTCCGCGTCCGGACTGTCCGGGGGCGGCGCACCAGCGGGGACGCCGGCCGCGGTGATCCCGTCGAGCAGGAAATGCGGGCTGAAGGCGATCACGGGCTCAGGGCCCTCGAAGTCCGCCCGGACCGTCTCACGGGCTCGCGCCCGGCCCTGCGTTTCCGCCTCGATGGTGACCTGGCCAGCGCCGAAGGACAGCCGGACCGCGCTCCCGCGCTCGGCGACGAGGGACACCCGCCGGACCGCCTCACTGAACGGGCCGGCCGGCATGTCCGCCCGGCACGCGAGGCCGGCCGGGAAGCGGGATCGGTACTTGATGTACTCGCCCGCGATCAGCCGCGTAGTCATCCGCCGGCCGCCGTTCTCGAAGCCGATCATCGCGTCGGCCCCGCGCGGCGGCGCGCTCTGGCGGGTCCCGGCAGGCACACCTGGGGGTGCGCCGGTGTCCGCAGCAGGTCCGTTCGGCTGAATCTGGACGGAGCTGGGCAGGGGGCTGGAGAGGCCGTCGGACCGTAGCTTGATGGTCACTGGTCTGCCGGGCGCCATGGTCCGGGCGGCGTCCGCCAGTGTCCGGGCCGGGACGAGATACTCCCCCGTGCGGCCCGGCCGCGCCGGGTTCCACGGCAGCTCACGGACGGCCAGCCGGTAGCGGTCGGTGGCCGCGAGGGTCATCGTCTCGCCGTCGACCTCGATGTTGACGCCGGTCAGCAGCGGCAGCGTGTCATCGCGGCTGGCCGCGGGCGTCACCTGGCTGATGGCCGACGCGAGCACGCCGCCGTCGACGGTGCCCGCCGTGTGCGGGAGGTCGGGCAGGTCGGGGTACTCCTCGACCGGGAGGGTGACGAGCGTAAAGGACGCACTTCCGCACGTCAGGCTGACGCCCTCCGGGTCGTCGGCGAACTCGACCGGCAGGCTGGGCAGGCTGCGGGTGATCTCCGCCAGCAGCCGCCCGGGCACGAGCACGGTACCGGGCTCGGCGATCTCCGCGTCCACCTCCACGCGGGCGGAGACCTCGTAATCGAAGCAGGACAGCGTCAGGCCGTCCGCCGCCTGCAGCAGCAGCCCGGACAGTACCGGGATCACCGGCCGGGCCGGCAGGGCGCGGGACGCCCATCCGACCGCCTCGGCCAGGACGTCCCGGTCCACCTGGAACTTCATCGCCGGCTCCTGGCCCGCGCCGCGGTGTGCCGCGCGCACCGCCTCCGTCGCCGTTCGGTCTTCTTTCTCATGAGCGCATACTGACACGCGGCACCGACAGCCCGGCCCGATCCACGGCGGGAAAACCCGGTTATACCGGTACAAAACCGTTCGCTCAGCGCGAAACCGTGGGCGGCGCGGCGGGGCCGGGCGGGATCAGGGGATCAGAGCAGGTCGGGGGGAACCGACGCCAGGGTGGCCTCGATGGCCTTGGCGAGGGCGCGCGCGGACTCCGCCGTCAGTTCCACCGCGACCCGCGCCGAGGGACCCTGGCCCGGATTGAGGAAATCGATGTTCAGGCTGTGCTCGGCGGGCGCGTGCACCGGGTGGTCGAAGTAGACGCTCGCGTCGGTCAGCCCGAACCAGCCGTCACCGCCCTTCCCGCTCCCGGTCACCTTGATCTGCTCGGTCAGGTACGTGCACATGAGGCGTTCCTTCCGGCGCTCACGCGGCCAGGTAACGGCCGAAGAAGTCCCAGATGCGGTTCCAGCCGTCGTTGGCGGCCTCGACCCGGTAGCTGGGCCGGTTCACCGCGAAAAACGCGTGCCCGGCGCCCTCATAGGTGTGGAACTCATGCGTCTTGCCCTGAGCCTTCAGCTCCTGCTCCAGCTCATGGACCTGCTGCGGCGACGGATGGGAGTCCTCCGCGCCGAACAGCCCCAGCAGCGGGCACGACAGGTCCTTGGTCAGCTGCACGATCGGTCCGACCTTGAGCGGCATGCCTTCCGGCGGCGCGCCGACCACGAACGCGCCGTAGCAGTCCACGGCGGCATCCAGCGGCAGGCTGCACGCGGCCAGGAACGACTGCCGGCCGCCCGAGCAGTAGCCGATCGTGGCCGCCTTGCCGTTGGAGTTCGGCTGCGAGCGGAGGAACGCCACCGCGCCCGCGACGTCACCTATCAGCCGCTCGTCGGGCACGCCGCCCCGGGCGCGCGCGGCCGCCGCGGCGTCATCCGGGCTCGCGCCGGGCGCCTCGCGGGTATAGAGGTTCGGGCAGATCGCGTTGTAACCGCGGACCGCGAACCTCCGCGCGATCTCCTTGGTCTCCGGGTCATAGCCGGGCATGTGGTGGATCACCACCACGCCGCCGAACGGGCCGGGACCGAGCGGCCGGGCGTAGTACGCCTCGATCTGGTCTCCGCCGTGCCCGGCGATGCTGATGGTCTCGGCCATGGTGGCGTCGTACATGCGCGATCCTCTCGGGTGAATGATCTGCCCGTCCTCAGCGTGGTACCGCCCGGTAGGTTACGCCTGGCCACCCGGCCGCGCCGCGCCAGGGCCGGCACCGGTGATCCTCTTCTCACCGCCGGAGTGCGCAGTGGCAGACACCTTGCTCGACCGCCGGGCCGAGGTAATACCTGCTCACCCTCAGCTGGCCGGGGTCGGCCGCCGGGACGACGCGCCCACGTGCCAGGCCTGAGTTACTGGTGACCGGTCTTCAGGCCGAGGCGGACGCCAACCGTAACGTGCCTGTAACCCTTATCCGGTCGTATTGCGGTTCGCTGGAGGAGCATGATCCCGGCGGTCTCAGCCGGTGGTCGCCGTCCGGCCGTCAGGAGATACCGCGAGGCCATGCGACGTGGTACGCGTCCGGCCGACAGGGGACGGTGGCTAAATGAAGCAATACAAGTTCAGCGCTCTCGTCAAGCTGAACCCGCCCAACGGCACGAGCGCGGACCGCCCGCTGCCCGAGACGGACGGCCGGGTCGTGGTACGGGCCCGGCACCACGACACTCATGGCAGCAAGATCTTCAGTGGCATGGTCTGCGGCCTGCACGACCGGCCCGTGTCGACGGACCGCAGCGTCCAGCTGACGCTGACCGTGCTCGGGGACGACGTCTGCGACTACCTGGAGGCCGGGGACGCCTTCACGCTCTGGCGCGGCCATGACATCGGGAAGGGCGTGATCTCGCGGCGCCTGTCCTGGTGGGCCGACGCCCCCTGACCGGCCCGCCCCCTAGCGGTTCCAGAAGTGGCCGCGCGCCCTGCCGGCTGCCTTACGCCCTGCCCTGGCCTGGGTGGCGGCGAAATATCGTATGCACGGGCCCGATTTTCGGGCCCCGGATGCAGAAACTGGTGCGCGGCCTGCCCGTGACCCTCATGGTGTCCCTCTCTGGTCCGGTAGCCAGCGATCAGATGCGGCCGATGACTTCGGCCCGCCTGGCGGTGAATTCACCGTCGGTCAGCAGGCCATCGTCGTGGAGCTGGTTGAGCCGGGCGAGGACTTCGGCCGGTGAGCCATGGTCCGCCGGGCGGTTGGGCTTGCTGGCCGAATTGAAGGCCACGGCCCAGGCGCGCAGTTCCTGTCCGTACTTGGCCTTGATGGCCAGCCGGTCGGCCACCGCGCCGTTGACCTTGATGTCCGCGTAGATGTCGCCCTCGATCCCGGCGGCCCCGAGCAGAGCGGCGCGGGTAAAGGAAGGGGCGCCAGCGGCAACGTTGGTGAGGAGGACAGCGACCGCGCCCTGTTCGATCAGGCTGTCGATGTCTTCCTTGCTGAACTTGCCGGACAGGCGGCGGATGTCATACACGTCGGCCTGGTCCTTGTCGTGCTTGAAGTTGGTATTCATTGTCTTGCTTCCCCCCATTGTCGGCGGCCCAGTTATCTGATCGGTTCGCCGCAATGCCCCGGAGGGCACCACGGTCAACGGTCAGTTCCGGTTATAGGTAGTCCCGTTTGCGATACCATCCGGGGCACAGTTCCCCGTCGCCTCCGTGAATGACGCATCAGATTCCACGATGCGTCGAGTCTGCGAGCCGTCAGACCAGATGTTGGTGCAGACGGTCGCGTACCCCGTATTATTCTGCTTAATCTGGGTCAGAGTCTTCTGCTGCTGAGGTGTACTACCACCCGATCCTGAGCTGCCGCTGCAAGCGGTGCGCCCGATACCTGCGGCGAGTGCGAGGGCCGGGACTGCGATGAGCTTTTGCTGAGTTTCATTGTCTTGCCTTCCCCAGCGCAGAAAAGGCCTCATTTCACTCGTTGTTGGATTTACGCTACACAGCGTGCATCATGGTGGTCAGAGCAGGATGACCGGGAAATCAGGTCCAAATGACCTGGCCAAATGACCCCGATGAGAGCAGATCCAGCGCGGAGGAACGGCATGGCCCGGATTGAAGGCGAGATCGTCATTGGCCGGCCCGTAGACGTGGTGTTCGACTACGTCGCCGACCAGAGCAACGAGCCGCAGTACAACCCGCAGATGGTGCGGGCGGAGAAGATCACCCCCGGGCCGGTCGGGAAGGGAACCAGGTTCCGCTCCGCGGTAACGTCCACGGGACGCACGGCCGAGATGCTGATCGAGTGCACCGGCTTTGACTACTCCCCGCCGTGAACGACGGGGATTCCCGGGCTCACGCCCGGGGGTTCCTGCTTCACGGCCGGCTGCCGAAGGGGGGTCCCTTGCGGTCTTACGTCGGCTCCACAGGCAGAAACGGCAAGACCTGCCGCCCGGATGTTCTTCGCGGCGTTGATGTCCCGGTCGTGCCGGGTGCCGCAGGACGGGCACGTCCAGTGCCTGGTGTTCAGGCTGAGTTCGGCGAGCAGGTGCCCGCACGCCGAGCAGGTCTTGCTGGAGGGGTACCAGCGGCCGGTCACGATCAGGTGCCGCCCGTACTTGGCGGCCTTGTATTCGAGCATGGCCCGGAAGGTGCCCCATCCGCAGTCGGAGATGGCCTTGGCCAGGGACCGGTTGCGGACCATGTTCTTTACGGCCAGGTCCTCCACCACGATCGCGTCATGGCCGCGGACCAGGGCGGTGGAGGTGCGGTGGAGAAAATCGGCCCGGGAGGCGCGGACCTTCCGGTGCGCGCGGGCGACCTTCGCCTTCGCCTTGGCCCGGTTCGCGGAGCCGCGCTGGCAGCGGGCCATGCGCCGCTGGTAGCGGGCCAGGTTCCGTTCCCGCTGGGCCAGCTTGCGCGGGTTGGGGATCTTGTCGCCGCCGGAGGTGACCGCGAAATCCTTAATACCAAGGTCCACGCCCACGACGGCACCCGTCGCGGGAAACTGCTCCGGTTCGGGTACGTCCACGGCGAAGGAGACGTACCAGCGCCCGCACGGGTCCCGGGAGACCGTCACCGTGGTCGGGTCAATCGATGCCGGGTCGGTGCCGGGCCAGGACCACACGAACTCCAGCGGCGTGTCCATCTTCGCGAGGAACAGCGCGCCGTCCCTGTACCGGAAGCCGGACCGGGTGTACTCCGCGGACTGGCGGCCGGTCCGGGATTTGAACCTCGGGTAGCGGGCGCGCTTGGCGAAAAAGTTGGTGCAGGCGACCTGCTGGTGACGGATCGCCTGCTGCAGCGGGACCGACGGCACCTCGTTCAGCCACCCGAGGCCTTCGGTGGCTTTCATGGCGGTCAGGTAGGCATTGGCCTGGGTGAAGTTCGTCTTGACCTGCTCGCCGTAATACCGCTGATGCCGCCACGCCAGCGTCCGGTTCCACACGACGCGGACGCAGCCGAACGTGCGGTTAAGCGCGCTGGCCTGCTCCGCTGCCGGGTACGCCCGGCACTTGTACGCCGTCCTCACAACTACCAAGCTTCTCCGATCACACCATTTCGGATAAGCGCGACACGCGGAAGGGGGGAGCGGCGTTTCCTCCCCGGCCTGACGTCCGGGGTCTCCACGCCGCAACTCTGATGACCGGCCAAAGCTATTCGCCACCACCACCACGATGGCCCAGGCCGACATCAGCTACACCCTGAGGTTCGAGCCCGCCCCCGCAGGCACACGCATGCGCTGGTCGGGACAGGTCCAGCCCAAGGGCGCCTTCCGGCTGCTGGGCCCGGTGATCACCAGACTCGGCATACGCCAGGAAGAGCGGATCTGGACCAGCCTGAAAAAGCACCTGGAAGCCGCACCGCCGGAGTAGGGCACCGGTCGAGGGCCCCTGAGCGAACATGAACAACGGCCTGGGCAACCTCGCCACAACCGGCTCAGCTTCGAACCCGGACCGCCGTGAAGATCAGATCAGACCTTGAGGTTTATGCAAAACCCGGCTCATTACTAATGATCTGAGTCGATTTTCCGGAATATAGATAAAGGTGGCGACACGCCGCGCCAGGTAATAAGCAACGGCCCCTCCGGTCGATAGAAAGGAGGTTACCACACACAACTTCCTATAACGGAGAAGCCGTTGCGCTCCTATCGTATGTCAGGCCTGACCTGTGAGCAACTCGACGAACTCGAAGCACGCGTTACAGAATTGCTCGAAGAGCCATGGGTTAAAGGATCCGGGCGCCCGCGGCACCCTACCCTGCACGAGGCGCTTATCGTTGCGTGCGGATACGAGCGAAATAATATCACCGAGGAGATCTGGGCAGAGATATTCGACGTCGACCAGTCCACGATCTCGCGGTACATCACCCGCCTTACGCCGTTGATAGATCAGGCTACCGAGGAGTTCCGGCCAACCGCGGAAGAGGCAGCAGAAGCCACCAGGGACGCGATTGCCCTGGTGGACGGCACCTTGTGGCCATGCTGGTCCTGGTCTGGCAACCGCAAATTGTGGGCCGGGAAATACAAGACGACAGGTCACGGATCACTGATCATCACCAATCTCGAAGGCCGCGTAACCTTCGTATCCGAGCCGGTGACCGGCAACCAGCATGACATGGCCAAGCTGAAAGAATCAGAATGTGAGATGATCCTCAAGGCGGCAGGCGGCGTTTTCGGCGACAAGGGGTTCATAGGGACCGGTTACATCACCACGCCAGTCCGGAAACCACAAGACCGAGAACTGTACATGCGCGAGCATGACTACAATAACCAGGTCAGTTCCTTCCGCGCGCCGGTCGAGCGGGCTATCGCCGGCCTCAAGACCTGGCGGATTCTCTTTACCGACTACAGAAGGCCACTGAAAACGTTCGCTTCCTCGTTCCGGACCGCAATCGGCCTGTTCTTTCTCAAGGAGAGTTTTGCATAAGCCTCCTTGGCCTTTCAAACTCTGAGGCTTATGCGAAACCCGCAATTTTATCTATTAGTTAGAGTTGCACGCCTGTAATTCTTGAACTGGCGACACGCCGGGTCAGATCATGGCAAACGACCTCTCCCTCCAGTAGAACGGTGAATGCGAATAGACCATTCACCAGAAGGAGAGGCCGTTGCGGTTCGATCGTATGTCAGGACTGGACGCTGAGCAACTCGACGAACTGGAGGAACTGATCAGCGACCTGCTGGAGGAACCGTGGGACAGGGGAAAAGGCCACCCGCGGGAACTTACCCTGCGTGAAGCACTCATCGTTGCCAGCGGATACGCCCGCAATAACATCATTGAGGAAATCTGGGCAGAGATCTTCGACGTGAATCAGTCCACGATCTCGCGATACATCAGCTTCCTGACGCCATTGATCGATAAGGCGACCGCGGAGTTCCGGCCGTCCGCGGACGAGGCGGCAGAGGCTACCAGGGGCGCGATCGCGCTGGTAGACGGCACCCTGTGGCCATGCTGGTCCTGGCCCTGGGCAGGCGAGCGCGAGCTGTGGGCCGGGAAAGACAAGACGACCGGCCACGGGTCGCTGATCATCACGAATCCCGCCGGCCGTATCACCTTCGTATCCGAGCCTGTTCCTGGCAACCAGCATGACATGGCCAAGCTGAAAGGATCAGAATGCGAGATGATCCTTAAACTGGCAGGCGGCGTGTTCGGTGACAAGGGATTCATCGGAACCGACTACATCACTACCCCGGTCCGCAAGCCAAAGGACCGCGAGTTGTACATGCGCGAGCACGACTGCAACAACCAGATCAGCTCTCATCGGGCACCGGTCGAGCGGGCTGTGGCCAGCCTGAAGACATGGCGGATTCTCTTCACCGATTACAGAAGGCCGCTGAAAACCTTCTTGTCCTCGTTTCGGGCTGCCATTGGCCTGTACTTCTTTAAAGAGAGTTTCGCATAAGCCTCCCTGTATGACAGGCCGATGACGCGAATACACTTGGCGCGAACGTGAACGCCGAGGCTGCCAGCGCGAGGGCTGGTATCACAGCGGTGATAATGATCTTTTTCGTTGTTTTCCCCCAGTTGTCGACGGCCAGTTTATCCGAACCGTTCACCACCGGGCCCCGAAAGGCCCGCCTGGTCAGCGATCAGCTAACCGCACCCAGTATGAGCAGCGCGATTATGGCGGCGAACGTGGCGAGAATGAGGACTCCCAGAGTCTTGTCAGGGCACCACGTTCCGCCTGCGATCATCCTGCTCCTAGTCTTCATTGTCTTCTCCTTTCCGCTCATATTAATGAACGGTTCCAGAAGTGCCCGCGCCTTACGGTCGGCCCTGGCCTGGGTGGCGGCAGCTTGCGCGGCGGCCTCCTGGTCAAGCCGCGCGAATTCAGCCAGCGCCGCCTGCTGTGTCGCCTTGGAGTTGGCGCAATTGATGGCCGCGCTCTCGGTGCGGTGATTGTGCTCGCACCGGTAGACCTGGCCGGACTGGCTTTTCAGGTGCGCGTGATATCGCGGCCCGCTGAGAGTCTTCCGGCTGCCCGTACCAATAGAGCCCAAATGAAATATCGTATGCACGGGCGCGGTACCGGGTGCGAGACTGGCTGCGGGGCTGCCGGCTGACTGGCTGCTGGCAGCGGGGCTGCCCGAACCACACGCGGTAAGGCTGAGGCCTGCGGCCGGCGCGAGCGCCGGGACTGCGGCGAGCTTGAGAGTCTTCATGGTGGTTCCCCCCATTTAGTCTTGCGCGGAACGTCAGTTCACTTCACTGTCGTGTAGAAGACCACCCTCACCCCATCGACGTCATAAACGGTGGCGTACTTACCCCGCTGGCTCGGCTTGACTGACCAGAAATGCCAACTGGTAGTCGCGTGCCCGCCGCGGATGAAGATCCAGCGGTGTGCTGGGTAGCTCCACACACCCGCCCAGTAACCTGACGGGCCACCACTGAATTGCTGATACCACACACCGAGCTGAATGGAATGCCCGAGGTGGATACTGCCACCGTCATAATTCACCAGATCAACAGCCGAGGCTGGTGACGTGGTAAGGGCGACAGCCATTCCGGTCCCGAATGCTGCCGTAAGCGCGACTGCCGTGGCAGCGATGATCTTGTTAAACCTCATGATGCCCCCTCCGTTTAGGCGATCCAGTCTGAATCGCTCGCCACCGTGCCCGCAGTTAGTGGGGCACGATAGCCAGCGATTAGTTAGCAGGCCACATGACGTAGGCGTTATCCCCACCCGTGCACTCCACACACTGTGACCTGAATCGCCCTCATTGTCCGTGCCCGCACGCAATTTATGGTGTAGTTCAGGCCGGTCACGGGGCTGGAGGCGCAGTCCGGGCCGAGGCCGGTGTAATCCGCCTCGACATTCTGCGCGAACGCGCAGCTAGTGTCCGCATTGACGTACAGGTAGTTGCCGCAGTCAGTCAGCGCAGGTGCGGCCGGTGCCGCGTCAGGACTATTCTGCTCAGCACCTAAAATGAGTGAGGTTGAGCCTGCCTTCACGGTGCCGTCCCTGGTGGAACTGACCTGGGTGAACTGACCGCCTTGCACGTCACTCAGCACTATGGTGTCGGTGTACGGTGTCTCTGAGCCGGTCGCGCAGTCGGGGACACAGCCCTGGATGCTGGACGTCCCGGTGCCGTCTGCCTCATTTGGGCCCCAGCTTGACCAGATGATGCCCGTAATGATGTAGCCTCCGTCACCGCTGAACCCTATTTCGCCGGGCTTGATACCGCTGTAACCATCCGTGCTGACGTCGAGAACAGGCACTTGTGCGGCGGGTTGTGCCACAGCCGCCTTTGATGCGGCAGCAGGAGTTGTTGCAACCGGCGCGGGCTTGGCCGAGTGAGTGGTCTTCGTAGCAACCGGAGCAGCGGCCGACGGGAGCAGCGTGTGGTTAACGCCGAGAGCGGGAGCCTTGACGGAGCCGCATGCCGCAAGGCTGATACCGGCGGCCAGCGCGAGCGCCGGGATTGCGGCTACCTTGTTGAGTTTCATTATCCAGCCCCCAGTGCAGAAAAGCCTCATTTCACTCTCGGTAAACATAAGTCTACGCAGCGTGCATCCTGGTGCTCAGAGCCAAACGTCACCAAAGGTGCTCAGAGCCAAACGTCACCAAACGCGACACTCATCGGACACTCTGGCACCAATCGTCTCCCCGACTGCCGGGCGGGGCATGTCAGCAAGCGAACTACGAGCCAGCCTCGGCCGACGCATCGACGCCGCCCACTTCCTAGGCGAACCCACCATCGTCACCAGCACCGGCGAACCAAGGGCGGTACTCATCTCATACTCCGACTGGTTGAGTACGCTAGAGCACACCAAAGAGCACTAGAGACGCTTCTTCCGTCAACTGCGTTAACCCCCCCAGCTACCCGGCGTGGCAGTCTCCCGTCAGCCCGCACGCGCGCGTCTTGACGGGCCGTGGCATATCGTGACCGAGCCGGAGCGTCCGGCGGCCCGTATCGCAACCACAAGATCACCATAGGATGCTCGCCGGGCTGCCCCGGTGGAAGGGCAGTCAGCTAGGGCGACTGGCAGTGGCAGACTCCTGTCCATGACTTACGTTGCCGCTCGTGACCGGTATGAGCAGATGCCCTATCGCCGCTGCGGGCGCAGCGGCATCAAGCTGCCCGCAGTCTCCCTCGGCCTGTGGCAGAACTTCGGTGACGATCGCCCCCTGACGACACAGCGGGCCATCCTGCGCCGCGCCTTCGACCTCGGCGTGACGCACTTCGATCTCGCCAATAACTACGGAGGAGTAGCGCCTGCCGAGACTTTGCAGCAAGGAGACTACGGGCCGCCGTACGGCTCCGCGGAGATCAACTTTGGCCGGCTGATGCGGGAGGACTTCCGCCCGTACCGGGACGAACTGATCATTTCCACCAAGGCCGGGTACGACATGTGGCCCGGACCGTACGGCGACCACGGCTCACGCAAGTACCTGCTGGCCAGCCTGGACCAGTCGCTCGGCCGGATGGGCCTGGACTACGTGGACATCTTCTACAGCCACCGGTTCGACCCGGAGACGCCGCTGGAGGAGACCATGGGCGCGCTGGACGCGGCGGTCCGGTCGGGCCGGGCGCTCTACGCCGGGATCTCTTCCTATTCAGCCGAACGGACCGCCGAAGCGGCTGCCATCATGAATCGGCTCGGTACCCCGCTCCTCATCCACCAGCCGTCCTACTCGATGCTGAACCGGTGGATCGAGGGCGGCCTGCTGGACACCCTCGAGCGTGAGGGCATCGGTTGCATCGCCTTCTCGCCGCTCGCGCAGGGCATGCTCACCGGGAAGTACCTCGGCGGCGTGCCCGCGGGCTCCCGGGCGGCCCAGCACGGCTCGCTGACGTCCGACCAGCTCAGCGAGGAGACGCTGGGGCACGTCCGGGCCCTGGCCGAGATCGCCCGCCGGCGGGGGCAGACGCTGGCGCAGATGGCGATCTCGTGGGCGCTGCGGGACAAGCGGGTCACTTCGGCGCTGATCGGCGCCAGCAGCGTGGCTCAGCTCGAGGAGAACCTGGCCGCCGCGCAGGAGACCGAGTTCACCGACGAGGAACTGGCCGAGTTCGACCGCCACGCCGTGGACGCCGGGATCAACATCTGGGCCGCCTCCAGCGCCGGCTGAGCGGGCGCACTGCGCTCGTTAATTCGTTTTGACCGTTTCAGGCGCTTCGGTTGAATGAAGCTCGCGGGCACCGAATCTCCTGGTCATGCGCCTCATGCCCGGCTTCGCAGGGTTGGCCGGGCGTGGGCGATAAAGATTTGATTTCCGCCGTCGGTCTTCGTATGGTTGAGTCACTCAACAGTTGAGTATGTCAAGGATTCGGGAACAAACGGCAGCGGAAGCCGCAGCGGAGCGCGAGGGCGCAGGAATGTCAGACCCTCGTGCGAGGCTTCGGCCAGGAGGTGAATGCGTGCCAGACAGGTCACGCGAGGGCGATCTGAACATTTGCATCATGGACGCCTTCTCCGGGGTCGTGAAGCAAGCTGCCGCGTTCGCGCAGGGGCTTGCCCAGGGCTTCGGGCTGTCCGTCAGCGACCTCGTCGGCCTGCACAAGCTGCAGGAGCCGATGACTATGAAGGAAATGGGGCAGCGCATGCACTGTGACCCGTCCTTCGTGACCGTGGTGATCAACGGCTTGGAGAAGCACGGCCTGGCCCGCAGGGAGACCAGCGAACGGGATCGGCGGATCAAGAACGTGGTCCTGACCGCGGAAGGTGTCTCGATACGGGAACGGCTGGAGAAGGAGCTTGCGATCCGGTTGCCGTGGGCGAACGCCCTCGACACCAGCGAGCGGGAGTGCCTGCTGACGATCCTGCGGAAGATGATCGCCGCGGCTGATGCAGCCAGCGCCGCCCCCTCGGCAGAATCGTGGCCCGTCATCGCCGACGAGCCCGCGACGACGGGAGGCGATCCTGCCGCTAACTGATAAGGGCGGAAATATCTGCTGCCGACCGGCTCTTTAGGCCAGCAGAGACCTGCAGGTTCCGCTCCCGCTCAAGCACCAACTGAACGCCGCGGATGTCACAGATGACGGCCCTGCAGCGTCAATAAATCGGGGATTTCGCTTCGGATGCGCCACCGGACCGGGCACGCCGTGCCACGGCCTCAGTGCGCCGCGCCCTTGAACAAGACTGATGCGTCCTCACGCAAGGGAGAATGACTTGTCCGCCACCTCACGCGACACCGGGCGCGAGGCTCCAATGGCAGGCTCGCCGCTCGGCGAACCGGCTCCGAGCCTAGCCGTCGAGGCAGTCGAGGAAAACGTTAGGACCCGGGAAGCCCCGGGCGAAGCCGCGGCCGCCACGGACCAGCAGCCACGGCACCTGGGCCTGGCCCTGGCCGTCATTGCGACCGCGCAGCTCATGGTGGTGCTCGACGCGACCATCGTGAACGTGGCGCTGCCGCACATCCAGCACGCGCTCGGCTTCTCCGGCAGCAACCTGGAGTGGGTCGTCAACGCCTACGCGCTCGCGTTCGGCGGGCTGCTGCTGCTCGGCGGCCGGACCGGCGACCTGCTGGGCCGCCGCCGGGTCTTCATCGCCGGCATCCTGCTGTTCTCGGTCGCCTCGCTGGTCGGAGGCTTTGCCACCAGCCAGCTCTGGCTGCTCACCGCGCGGGTGGTGCAGGGGATCGGTGGAGCCTTCGCCGCCCCGACCGCACTTTCGCTGGTCGCCGTCACCTTCCCGGAAGGGCGGCCGCGTAACCGGGCCATGGGTGTCTACGCGGGAATGAGCGTGGCGGGCGGCGCGGTCGGCCTGATCCTGGGCGGCCTGCTCGTCGACTTCGCGTCCTGGCGCTGGGTGCTGTTCGTGAATGTCCCCATCGGTCTGCTGGTCGCGCTCGCCGCGCCGCGCGTGCTCGGTGAGTCGCAGCGCCAGCGCGGGCGGTTCGATCTGCCCGGCGCGATCACGGCCACCGGCGGCCTCACCCTGCTTGTCTACGGCCTGTCCAGCGCCGCGACCAGCGTGAACGGCGTCTCGCACTGGGGTGACACGAAGGTGGTCGTCTCCCTGGTCGCCTCCGCGGTGCTGCTGGTCGCGTTCGGGATCATCGAACTGCGCAGCAAGCACGCGCTGCTGCCCATCCGGGTGCTGCAAAACCGGAACCGGGCGGGCGCATACCTGATCATGCTGTGCGTCGGCACCGCGATATTCGGCATCTTCTTCTTCCTCACGATCTTCGTGCAGACCGTGTGGGGGTACAGCCCGCTGAAATCGGGCGTGGCCTACCTGCCGATGGTCAGCATGATCATGGTGGGGTCCGTTCTCGCGTCGCAGCTGGTGGCGCGCATCGGTGCCCGTCCACTCATGCTGACCGGTTCACTGACGACTGCCGGCGGGATGTTCTGGCTGTCGCGGATCAACGAGCACAGCACCTACGTCAGCGGCTTGCTCGGCCCGATGCTGGTCACCGCGCTCGGCATGGGACTGCTGTTCGTGCCCATCTCGCTGGTCGCGCTCCACAAGGTCCCCAACAACGACAGCGGCGTCGCCTCCAGCCTGGTCAACACCGGGCAGCAGATCGGCGGCTCGATCGGGCTGGCCCTGCTCGGGACCGTCGCGTGGAGCGCGGTGTCCAACAGTGTCAGGAGCCAGACAGCGGCGGCCACGGCGGCGGCCGCGAAGGCCGGAGCGGCCGCGCATCCGCTGACGCACGCCCAGGCGGCGGCGCTCCAGACATCCATCTACAACCACGCCCTGACGGTCGGATTCTCACGCGGGTTCCTGGTTTCGGCAGGAATTGCTCTGCTCGCCTTCGTGGTCACCGTGATTACGATCCGGGTCAAGCGCGAGGACCTGGCCGGCGTCAATCCCATGACCGTCGGTGGATAAACGCACCAGCGCTTAAGGCAGCCGCGCACACGTCCGAACGGACCGCGATCACAGCGGCAAGGAGGGGAGGTTCCCGTGGAGGGAGCTTCCCCTCCCGCGCGCCTGGAGCCCAGGGCAGGGCTCGGGGTTGCCGGGGACAGGCCGATGGTGGGGACGTGGGAGAAGGTGGTCTCAGCCGGCGGGCCGCCGTCCCTCGCAGAGGGGCACGATCAGCGCTGCCGGCTCACCCCATCCAGCTCTCAGTCAGCCGGCTGCCGCCGCAGGCGAACCCGCCGGCCAGCGATCACGCCCGCCGCGAGCACGGCCAAGGCCGCCAGGCCGGCCGCGACATACCGAAGCAGAGACCCGCTGGCCGGGCCGCCGGGCCGAGGTGCCGGCGCGGTTACGGCAGCAGACAACCGGTCGAGGTGGGCCGCGCAGACGATCGGCCTTTGGCTGCCTTCCGACGCCGCGCAGGCGACAGCCGCCAGCCGCAGTAGCTGGGCCGGTGTTCGGGTAACTCGCGCGACGACGTGGAAAGTCTCCGACCTGCCCGCCGGGATACTGGCGGGCCACGCGACCTGCCCGGCGGTCGCCACGCCATGGGGGCTGGCCGAGAGAAACTCCAGGCCCGCGGACAAGCTCTGCGTGATCTTGAGGTGCGGCGCGGCGGCAGGGCCGCTGTCCCGGACATTCACCACATAGGTGAGCCGGTCCCCCGTTTTCGCAGCCGTCTGGCCATCGCTGACGGTGATACTGAGCCCGGGCACCGTGGGCGACGGGACGGACGGTGCCGGGCGCGGCGTCCCGGCGCTGGCTGGCGCCGTTGCCGCCGCCGTCACACCTGAGCCAGAGAACAGTGCGAAGAGCGTGGCGATCAGTCCAGCCACCAGAGCCACGCTGGTCCGGGTGCTCCTGGCCCGCCCCGAGTTCCTCACCAGTGACCCGCCTCTCCAGGAGGTAACCATTGGTATCGGTCTCATTACTGAGAGTCTCGGATGATCGTACCGGGTCAGACCGTCCAGTCAGCCAGGGGCTGACTGGACGGGCGTCAAAATCGGCGCTAACCGGTGAGGCGGATGCGGACGTCGGCGGCGACGGCGCCGTGCTCGCGGACGAATACGGGGTTGAGGTCGAGCTCGGTGATCTCGGGGATGTCTTCGACCATGTTGCTGACCCGGTGCAGCAGTTCGGCGAAGGCGGCCACGTCCAGCGGCGGGGTCTGGCGGTAGCCGGTGAGCAGCCGGTAGGACCGCAGTGAGCGGAGCATCTCATCCACGTCGGTGTTGCTGAGCGGGGTGATGCGCACCGCCACGTCGCCGACGACCTCGACTGTGGTGCCGCCGAGGCCGGCGAGGACCAGGGGGCCGAAGGCCGGGTCGTGGCTCACGCCGACGATCATTTCCACGCCGTCGCGTATCTGCTCTTGGACGAGGAATTCCCCGGCGTCCTCGGCGATGCCGGCTTCGGCCAGGGTGGCGCGGATCGCGGTGACCGCGTCGGCGGCCGCTTTCGGGCTGTCGATGCCGAGGGCGACGCCGCCGACGTCGCTCTTGTGGATGGCCGCGGCGATCTTGACCGCGACCGGCCCGCCGAGTTCGGCCTGGGCGGCCGCGGCCTCGGCCGGGGTGCGGACCAGACGGGACCGGGCCGTGGGGATGCCGTAGGCGGCGAGGAGCTCTGCGGCCGCCCCGGCGTCGGCCCAGCCGCCGCCGGGCTGGCCGGCCAGGACCTTGTTCGCCGCCGCCCGGCCGCGGCCCGGGTCGATGCCGGGGGGTGTCACGACGTGGCCCGCGGGCCGCGCCCGCCATTCCGCCCACCGCGCGATCTGCCCGAGCGGGGCAGCGGCCTGCTCGGGGTAGGTGAAGGTGGGGATGCCGGCCTCGGCCAGGCTGGCCGGAGGCGGCCCGTCGGTCATGAAGACCGCGAGGACGGGCTTGGCCGGCAGGTCCGCGGCCGCGGAGGCGATCTCGCGCGCGGCGTCCTCGGCGCGGGTGAGGAACGGCGGGATGAACACCGCGATGATCGCGTCGATCTCCTCGGCCGCGCCGAGCAGGCGCAGCAACCGGCCGTACTGTTCGGCGCTGGCGCTGGCGACCATATCGACCGGATTGCCGGTGGCGGCCTCGGGTGGCAGGCCGGCGCGCAGCGCCGCCTGGGTGCCGTCCGATAGTTCCGGCACCAACAGCCCGGCTGCCTCGCAGGCGTCGGCGACCAGGATGCCGGGGCCGCCGCCGTTCGTCAGCACCGCGACCCGCCGTCCCGCAGGTACAGGCTGAGCGGACAGCACCGCGGCGACATCGAACATGTCTTTCAGGGTGCCGGCCCGGATCACTCCGGCCTGGTGGAACAGCGCCTCGACCGCCACCTCGCCGGCCGCCATCGCGGCGGTGTGGGAGGACGCCGCCCGGCGCCCGGCACTGGTGCGGCCGGCCTTCACCACCACGATGGGCTTGTGCCGGGAGATGCGCCGGGCGGTCCGGGCGAACCGGCGGGGGTCGGGCACCGATTCCAGGTAGGCCAGAATGAGGTCGGTGGCGGGGTCCTCATCCCAGTACAGCAGCAGGTCGTTGGGTGTCAGGTCGGCGGTGTTGCCGACCGAGACGAAGCCGCTGACCCCGAGCGAAGGACCGGTGAGCAGGGTGAGCGCGGCCAGCCCGAGCCCGCCGGACTGGGTCACGAACGCCAGGCGCCCCGGCGGGGGGAAGTCGAGGCTGAACGTGGCGTTGAACCGCGGATCGGGGCCGCCGTTGAGCAGCCCCATGCAGTTGGGCCCGATGAGCCGCACCCCGGCGACCCGGGCGCGGCGGCGCAGCTCATCCTGCAGGGCCCGGCCGTCGCCGCCGACCTCGGCGAACCCGGCCGAGATCACGCACACCGCGCGGACCCCCAGGCGGCCGGCCTGGTCGATGACCCCGGCCACCAGCGGCGCGGGCACCGCCGCCACCACCAGGTCCGGCGGCTCGGGGCAGGAGGCCAGGTCCGGGTAGGCGGTCACGCCCTGGATGACCTGGTGGCGGGGGTTGACCGGGTACACCGGCCCAGTGAATCCGCTGGCGAGCAGGTTGGCCAGCAGCAGCCCGCCGATGCTGGCGGGCTCGCTGCTGGCCCCCACCAGGGCGATGGAACCAGGGCACAGGAACGGCGCGACCGCGGCCCGGGCCGCAGCGCGCTGGCCGGCCAGCACCGCATCAAGATAGGCATCGGTTTCCTGCACGGCGAAGCTGGCGTGCACGCTCGCCGCCGTCACCTGCTCCGCATACTCCAGGCCAAGCTCCTCCAGCAGGCCCAGCATCGCCGCATCGCTCCTGGGCACGTCGCCGGCCAGCCGGCGGATCCCGGCGTGCCGGGCGGCCTCAGCCAGCCCGCGCACCAGCAAAGCGCCCAGCCCGGCGCGGCGCCAGGAGGCATCGACGAAGACCAGGAACCCGGCCGTCTCCCCGGCCATGCGGTCATACCGCGCCACCCCCACCACCCGCCCCGGCGAGCCGGCCGGGGCGGTGGCCACCACCCCCGCCGCATGGCCAGGCCGCGGGATGGCCACCTCACCCGGGCGGTCGGGCGGCAGATGAGCCAGGCCGGTGAACCGGTGCCGGGCGGGAGCATCCAGGCGGCGCCACAGCGCCCGGACCCCCGCCGCATCCCCAGCGCGCAGCGGGCGAACCGCAACCACCCTGCCGTCCCGCAGCGTCTCCTCCGAACCCGGGACAGCGCCGGCGGTCACAGCCGGCCCCGGGGCCGCTCGCGACCCGTTGGCCCATTGAACGACCGGGGTTTGGTCGGCTCCATCGTCACCTTCATTGCGCTGCAGTGCCGGGCAGGTGGCGGCGTGCGGTGATCACCTCTGCACGACATACCTTGCCTTGGGAATCTGCGGCCGTCGGCGCAGCGCGGGAAACAGCGGGCCGGGACCGGGCTGGCGCGGGGTCAGCCGCGCCTTGCAATCGACGGCGAGCGCCCCGTCCGGACTGACCAGGATCGGGTTGAGGTCGAGCTCGGCTAGTTCGGGAACTTCCTCGGCCACGCGCGCGATCTGCTCGAGCACCGTCACGAGCGCCTGCCGGTCCACTTTCGGCGCGCCCCGGTAGCCATCAAGCAGCGGCGCGGCGCGAAGCGACGCCACCATGGCGTCGGCTGCGCCGGGCTCGAGCGGTGGGACGGCAAAGGCACGGTCCTGCAGCAGGTCGGTCATCACCCCGCCGAGGCCGGCCATCACGACCGGGCCGAACTCGGGATCGGATGCGAGCCCGACGATCGCCTCGACACCCCACGGGGCCATCGGCTGGATGACCGCACCGCCCATCTGCGCGCCGAGCCGCGATTCCATCGTCTCGTACGCGGCGCGTACCGCATCGGAGTCGCCCAGGTTCAGCGCGACGCCGCCCACCTCGGTCTTGTGCACGACCCCGCCGGAACGGGCCTTCAAGACGACCGGGAACCCGACGGCCTCGGCCGCCGCGGCCGCCTCGGCCGCGGTGGCCGCGCCGCGAGTCGCCAGCACGGGCAGGCCGCACGCCTCCAGCAGCCGGGCCCCCTGGTCAAGCTCCAGCCAGCCCCCGCCGGGGCTGCCGGCGAGCGCCGAGGCCACGATCTCGCTGATCACCGGCAGGTCGGACAGCTGTTCGGGCTCCTCCGCGGGCAGCAGCGGGCGCCGGCGCCACTGCGCGTAGCGGCAGACATGCCCGAGGGCCGCCGCCGCCCGCTCTGGTGAGGGCAGCTCCGCGAGTTCCGCCGCACCGGCTGGCGTGCGTGGGGACATCTCCACGGAGCAGGCGACCACCGGCTTGCGCGCGTGTTGCGCCACGCGGGCAAGGGTCTCCCGCACCGCCACGGCCCGCATCGCCATGGTCTCGACGACGACGGTGATCACGGCGTCGATCCCATCATCTCCAAGGACGATCTCGAGCGCTTGCTCAAGCGCCGCCGCCGTCCCGTCCGCGGTGAGGTCGACCGGGTTGGCGGTCGCGCCCTCAGGCACGAGGACCTCCCCGAGCGCGCGCTGGGTCGCCTCCCCGAGCTCCGGGACGGTCAGCTCACCGCCCTCACACGCGTCGGCGGTGAGAATGAGCGGGCCACCGGAGTTCCCGACCAGCGCGACCCGGCGCCCCGCGGGCAGCGGCGCGGCGAGCAAGATGGCCGAGACGTCGAGGAGTTCCTCGAGCCGGTCGACCTTGATGACGCCTGCGCTGCGCAGCAAGGCGGCCACGGTGACTTCCGGGGTCGCTGCGGCGGCGGTATGCGAGCGGGCGCCCCTGGCCCCGGCCGATGTTCTGCCCGCCTTCAGTGCCACGATGGGCTTGGCCGCGCCGACCCGCCGGGCGATGCGGGCGAACTTGCGCGGGTTGCCCAGCGACTCCAGGTAAAGCGCGATCACCGAGGTCCGGTCGTCCTGCTCAAAGAAGCACAGCAGATCGTTCGGGCTCACGTCGAGCTTGTTCCCGACCGAGACGAAGGCCGACAGGCCAAGACCGGCGGCGCGGGTCTGCTCGGTAAGCAGGAGCCCGACCGCACCGGACTGTGAGACCAGCGCCAGCCGCCCGGGCAGCGGATCGAGCGAGCCGAACGTCGCATTCATCCGGACGCCCGGATCGGTGTTCGCAACACCTAGACAGTTCGGGCCGACGATCCGCATCCCGTGCGTGCGAGCCACGTCCAGCAGCCCCGTCTCGACCGCGGCGCCCGAGCGGCCCGTCTCGGCGAAGCCCGCGGTGATGACGGTCACGGCGCGCACGCCGATCGAGGCGGCCTCGTCGATCACGCCAGGGACCGCTGATGCCGGAACGGCGACAACGGCCAGGTCGACCGGCTCGGGAATCGACAGCAGCGCCGGGAACGCGGGCACGCCGCAGACCGCCCGCGCCGCGGGATTGACCGGGTAGACCGTTCCCGAGAAGTCGCCGACGAGCAGGGACCGGACAACCTGATGCCCCACGTTCCCCGGATGGCGTCCTGCCCCGACGACGGCGATCGAGCGCGGCCGGAGGATCGCCGCGACGCTGGCGACCTCCGCCGTCGCCTCCCGCTGATCACACGACGCGCGGTACGCCGCCGTCGGCCGCAGATCGATCTCGACCCGAATCGTCGCCGCGCCGCCCCGCCGGGTACAGCGCAAGCCCGTGGCCGCGAACACCTCCAGCAAGGCTGTGCTCTGCGGCCTGACCTCGGCGATCAAGCTCAGGATCCCCCGCGTCCGCGCGTACTCCACCAGGCTCTCAAACAGCAGGGTCGTCACGCCATGGCCCTGGTAGGTGTCGGTGACCATGAAGCTCGCCTCGGCAGCCGCCGGCGGAGGGCCGGCGCGGTCATAGCTCGCCAGCCCGACCATCTCGCCCGAGACGAGCGCGACGAAGGCCATCCGGCTGTCGTAGTCCACCTCGCTGAAGCGCGCTGCCTCTTCCAGGCTGATAGCCGGCTGGGCGAGGAGCCCATGCTGGTGCAGCATGCCGGGCGACACGGCACCGTGCAGCCCGACCAGCGCCGGCGCGTCAGCCGGCCGGATCGGCCGGACGACCGCCGCCTCGCCATTCCTGAGCAGCCCGTCGAACTCCCACGCCAGCGGATATCCAGCCGGCATCGCCCCGTCGTATGTGGGAGCATCCGAAGTAACCATCGTCACCGCCTCCGGCACAATCGTCGTTGAACTGTCCCGACGCGGTCAGGGCCTGAGGTCCCGAAATGCCTTCAGCACGCGGCAGGTGGCTGCATGAATTCCCCAACCGGGGAAATTCCCGCGATCTCGTGTTCAGGTCCCCAAGGCGCGCCTTTGTGCATGCATGCCTGTTCCGGGCTGCAAAATAAACGTGAGCGTGCGCGGGCGCGGCGGGTGCCCGGCCGGGCAGTGCGGGGGGACCGGCCGGCTGGGAGCGATGATCCTAAACTCGTCGCATGGCGAGGCACTTCGACATCCATCCGGCCAACCCGCAGCGGCGCGCGATCGTCCAGATCGCCGATATCGTGCGCGCGGGCGGCGTGATCGCCTACCCGACGGACTCCTGCTACGCGCTCGGGTGCCAGCTCGGCAACAGGGACGGCATCACGAGGATCAGGTCGATCCGCCACCTCGGCGACCGGCACCACCTCACGCTGGTGTGCCAGGACTTCGCCCAGCTAGGCCAGTTCGTGTACGTCGCCAACCCGGTGTTCCGGGCGATCAAGGCGGCGACCCCCGGCAGTTATACCTTCATCCTGCCCGCGACCAAGGAGGTGCCGCGCCGATTGCAGCACCCGGGGAAGAAGACCGTCGGGGTGCGGATCCCGCGCCACGTGGTGACCCAGGCGCTGCTCGCCGAACTCGGCGAGCCGCTCGTCTCGAGCACCCTGCTGCTGCCCGGCCAGGACGAGCCCATGACCCATGGGTGGCAGATCGCTGAGCAGCTTGACCACGCCGTGGACGCGGTGATCGACTCGGGCGACTGCGGCACCGAGCCGACAACGGTGATCGACTTCTCCCAGCAGGAACCCGAGATCGTGCGCCGCGGGGCAGGCGACACGTCCGGTTTTGAGTGAACCACGGGCGGTACACGCCACCATCAGGACAGGGCGAGGACGATGGCATGCAAGGCCAGCCCCACGCCCGCCCCCACCACCGTGCCGTTGATGCGGATGTACTGCAGATCGCGCCCGAGGAGGAGTTCCAGCTGGCTCGACGTCTCGGCGGCGTCCCACCGCTCGATAGTCCCCGTGACAAGGCCGGCAAGCTCGTCGTGGAACTGATCGGCGAGTGCCCTGGCTCCGGACTCGACCGCACGGCCGAGACCGTCGGCGAGGCGGCGGTCCGACCCCAGGCGCCGTCCCGCCGCGGCCAGTGCATCGGCCAGCCGGAGGCGCAGCTCAGACTCCGGGTCAGCGGCCTGGATCCGGAGCCCCTCCTTGACCTTCTGCCACAGCGACGAGGACCACCCCCGAAGGCCTGCGCTGCCCAGGACATCGCGCTTAAGGCGCTCGCCGCGCTCACGCAGCTCCGGGGATGTCTCGAGGCGGTCGGGGAGCCCGGCGATCCACTCCTCGAACTGCTGCCGGGCCTGGTCGTCGGGATCGGCGGCCATCGCCACCAGCCGCTGGCGCAGGCGGGTGTAGAGACGGTCGAAGACCCGCCGGTAAACCGCGTCGGGCATCCAGCGGGGCGACTCGGCCTCGAACAGCTTACGAAGCTCCTCGTAATGGCCGGCGAGATAGCGGTCGGCGCCGGACAGGATGGCGTTGAACAGCTCGGCGTGGTGGCCTCCCGCAATGATGACCCGCAGGGCCCGCCCAGCCAGTGGCGCCACCTCGACGGCATCGACCGCCCGGGTCAGTTCGGCGGTGAGCACGCGCTGGACATCCTCATCGCGGAGATTCTCAGCCACCGTGACGACCAGATCCGCCGCGTGACCGGCGAAGCGGGCGGCGCTGGCCTCGTCGGCCAGCCAGGCGGCCAGGCGGGGAACCAGGCGCGCGGAGTGGATCCGCTCGGCAAGAACGTCGGCGGTGAGGAAGTTCTCCTGCACGAACCGGCCGAGGGTGGCGGCGAACTGGTCCTTGCGCTCGACGAGTAGCGCGGTGTGCGGTATCGGCAGGCCCAGGGGATGGCGGAAGAGGGCTGTCACCGCGAACCAGTCGGCAACGCCTCCGACCATGGAGGCCTCTGCGCCGGCCTGCACGTAGCCGAGAAGGACCCCGTGGGCGCCGACCGCGGTCACGGCCACAAACAGAACCGTTACCCCCGCGAGGAGAGCAGTGGCCCGCCAGCGCGCGGAAGCCAGGTCGCGGGCCCGTAGCGCCGCCGACTCATGCCCGGGCGCCGGTAGCGGCGAAGCGGACATCGGTGCGGCAGGTTCCATCTGGTAGTCCCCGGGGTCAGTCCGCAGTGCAGGGCGGAGCGGTGCAGGGCGGAGCGGTGCAGGGCGGAAAAGGGCAACCCGGCTCCGCAACCATATTGACCAGGCTCACGTCCTGGCCGGGATGCGGTGGCACGGTCGGCGAGATAGCGAGGCCAAACCCGAGCCAATCATGCCGGCAAGGTGGTTCAGCATGCCGTGCGAGGCACGGTCATCACGCGCCCACAAGATGGCCGGGCGGCCAGCCGGCACAGGGCCTGGTCCTCGCAGACGCGCAAATTGTTCGGCCGCCCGAGGGGCGGGCCTGAACGGCCTGGACGTGCGGGTCAGCCTGGTCCCAGCCAGCTACAAGCCCCTGCCGGGGTAGGCGGCAGCGGCCGGGCGTACCTGCTCCGCGATGGGGACCTTGGTCCCTGGCCTGCCGGGCGCGCCGGGAACAACGATGCAGATGAGGAAGAGAACTGGGGATGGGACTGGGCCTGCGGACTGACATCGCGGCGGTGCGAGGACGCCGGGGCCGGCGCTGGTGCCGTCGCGCGGGCGACGAGGGGGCGCGCGCTTGCCGTCTTGATGGTGAAGCCTTTTCGGTGCTGTTGACGGGAAGGAGCGGTGCATGACAGATGACGTGCCGGTGAGCCGGACCGATGGTCCGGGCCATGGCGGGGCCGCGCGGGGGGCGGGCGCTGCGGGCGGCGCAGCGGCCCGGCAGATGGACCCGGCGGCGCTGGCGCCGGCGTTCCCGCGCACGCACCACGTGCTGTGGCTGGAGTTCGGGGACCGTCAGGACTTTGATGACCCGCGCCGGGAATGGCGGCGGCTGTTCTCGGAGTTGCTGGGCACCTTCGCGCTGGTGCTGGCCGCCGCGGGCGGCGGGCTGCTGCACGCGAAGGGGCAGATCAGCCTGGCCGCGGCGGTCGTCGCCCCCGGCCTGATGGTGACGGCGATCATCTTGTTCATGGGCGCGGTCTCCGGCGCGCACCTGAACCCGGCCGTGTCGCTGGCGTTCGCGCTGCGCGGGGACTTCCCGTGGAAGCGGGTCCCCGGCTACATCATCATCCAGCTGATCGGCGCGGCGCTGGCGTGCCTGTTCCTGCGCTGGGTGTTCGGGAACGTCGAGCATCTGGGGGCGACGCTGCCGGGTCCGGGGTATCACAACTGGCAGGCCCTGCTGATGGAGATCGTGCTCACCGCGCTGCTGGTCAGCGTGATCTTGGGCACCGCGTCGGCCGCGCAGAACGTCGGCGCGATCGCGGCGCTCGGCGTCGGCGGGTACATCGCCCTGGCCGGCCTGTGGGCCGCGCCGGTCAGCGGCGTGTCGATGAACCCGGCCCGCTCCTTCGGTCCCGCCCTGGTCAGCGGTGACTGGACCAGCTACTGGGTGTATCTGGTGGGCCCGGTCGCCGGGGCGCTGATCGCCGTCGGCTTCGCGTACGTGCTGCGCGGCCGCGGCGGCGACGTCATCTCGCGGGCGGCGGGCTCCGGCCGGCTGGACGAGGCGCCCCCCACCGCCAAGGCGGGCCTGTCCCAGGACATCGACCACGGCAAGGTCGTCCCCCCGGGCATCGCCGGCACCGATCCGCAGCGGAGCGGGCCATAACCGGCGGCCGCGCTCACCAGCCGGAACGATGCCCCCGCCAGGAACGAGGATGGCCATGACGGAGACGACACCGTTCACGATCGGGGCCCGCGCCAGCTGTAGCGATGGGGCCTGCGGCAAGGTGAGCCGCGTGGTCGTTGACCCGGTCGCCCGGGCGGTCACCCATCTCGTGGTCGAACCGAAGCACCGGCTTGACGTCGGCCGGCTTGTTCCTCTTGACCTTGTCGACGCCACGACGGGCGAGATCCGGCTCCGCTGCACCCTGGCGGACTTCGAGAAGCTCGATCCCGCCGAGGAGACGCGGTTCCTGCCCGGCACCCCCGGATACCCGGGCTATGACCCGGAACAGGTGCTCTCCATGCCCTACTACGGCATGGGCATGGGCGGCGGCATGGGCGGGGCTTACGTCCCCGTGACCGTCACCTACAACGCCGTCCCACTGGACGAGGTGGAGGTGCGCCGCGGCGAGCACGTCCATGCCACCGACGGCCACATCGGGAAAGTCCAGGGGCTGGTCATCGACCCTGACAGCCACCGCGTGACCCACGTGCTGCTCCAGGAGGGGCACCTGTGGGGCCGCAAGGAAGTGGCTATCCCGATCGGCGCCGTGACGGGGGTCAACGACGGTATCCGGCTCAACATCACCAAGCAGCAGGTGCAGGACCTGCCGCCGGTGGACATCCAGCACCCGAACGGGTAGACGCGCCAGCGTGCCGGAAAGCGCACCGCCGCCGGGCTGCGTATCCCGCTCGCCCGGGATTCCCGGCCTGGCGGTGCGGTCTGGGCGACAAGGCCTCGTCCGCGTCTCGCGACCAGCCCAAGACTCGCCCAGCGACAGCTTCGCTCAGAACACTTCCGAAATCATGCAGCGGACCGATCCGCCGCCGTAGGTCTCAATGGTCTCCACATCGCCGACCAGGATCTCGCTGGACTTTTCAATCTCCGCCTTCTGGCCGTCCGTCAGCGTTTTGAAGGTTGAGTGGGTCATCACGGTGTAGCGCTTGCCGCCCGCGCCTTCGAGTTCGATCTCGTTGCCGGCGAAGTTGTCGATCTCCCTCTCGGAGGCATCGATAATCTGCTTGCCGCTTCCGGTGAGCTCATCGACCACCATCTGGCGTTCGGCCGGATCGTCGATCGAAGACAGGCACACCACCGCGAACTTCTCTCCCATCGCCATCATCACGTTGGTGTGGTAAATCGCGACCCGCTTCTCGCGGTAGCTCTGGAAGCCATGGAAGGGCACCGGCTTGAAGCCGAAATCCGAGCAGAACTGGCGGAACAGCCCCTCGTCGGCGCGCTCGGACAGGCAACAGTAGGCCTTCTTGCTGGCGCGGTCGAGCACCATGGCGCCGGTTCCCTCCAGATAGCGCTGGTCCTTCTCGTGCTTGGTGTAATCGTAAATCTCCAAGGTGTCCCGGCCGGCAATTTCCACCAGGCTGCCCAGGAACTTCGTGCGCTCATGGCGACGGTCCTCGGCGAACATCGGGCACAGCACCAGCTTGCCGTCTTCGAGCGAGACGAACCAGTTGTTGGGGAAGATGCTGTCAGGTGTGGCGAACACCGAATCGTCGTCCTGGATCACATGCACGGTGATGCCTTTGCCACGCAGCTTGTCGACGAAGCCATCGAACTCGATGAGGGCCTTTGCTTCGACGATGTCGTGCTTTTCACCGAGGTCATTCTGGAAGAAGTCATTGGCAGCGGTCTGGGTGTTGAAGCAGAACGCGATCGGGCGCACCATGACGATGGAGTTGGTGATCTGCTTGGCCATGTTCCTTACTCGTTTCTTTGCTCGGCTCGGGCGCCACGGGTCAGCGTCGTTTCGCAGCTTACGTGGCCCAGAGATGGAATCGAGGCCGTGTTGGACGGGACCTCGCGGTAGTCCAGGCCGGGACGGTCACCCCAGTCGCAGCAGACGAGCTCGAACCGGCTGGTATAGCCGCCGTCCGGATGTCCGTGCACCCACACGGACCGGCAGCCGGCGGAGAACTACCGTCCAGTCGCGTGTGGGCAGATCACGAATTTTCATGCAGCCCCTGATTGAGAGATTCGCTGCCAATCTAGCTCGATGCGCCGCCACCGAGACGGCCCGCCAGAGCCATTGTCCGGCAAGGATCCTGTTCATGGCGCGGGCCAGCATGATGATAGGGGAACTGGCAAGCTTGCGGGGTTATCCGCGCGCCGGGCTGGGGCCCGGCCAATCGGCCCTCAACATCAGGACTTCCGGCTCTGAATGCGCACTCGCCAGCAGGTGATCCTGAAGGTCAGGCCATGGGCCCACGATCGGTGTTTGTGCCCGGCCGCCCGCCAGGGCGGAACGGAAAGGGGCTAAGCACGCGGCTGGGTTCCGGCGACTCTCACATGGGAGGTCACAATGACAACCGCCACAATCAAGCCGAACAGCGGCGCGGGCGGGCGGCACGCGGAAGGCCGCGGCTTTGGGCTGATCATCTTCGCGTCGATCCTGCTGTTCGTCGACGGCTTCTTCAACATGCTCTATGGCATCGCCGCGATCGCCAACTCGCACGTATTCGTCGCCAATGCCCATTACGTGATCGGCGACCTGCGCGCCTGGGGCTGGGTCACGCTCATCATCGCCGTTCTGCAGCTGGCCGCGGGGGCCGGGGTGCTGGCGGGCAACCAGCTGGCCCGCTGGTTCGCGGTGGCCGTGGTCGGGATCAGCGCCATCGAGATGATGTTCTTCCTGCCGGCTTACCCGTTGTGGGCGCTGGCCATCATCGCCGTCGATGTGGTCGCGCTGTACGGGCTGTGCGCCTACGGCAGCCGCGAAAACCTGGCCGACTTCTAGCACCACGGGTGCGGAATGCTCGTGACCGGAACAGGCTAGGACCAAGAGGAATCGGGAAGCCCGGTGCAAGCCCAGTAATCGGGGGCCTGCACCGGGCTTCACCGACGCCGGACCAGGCCTTCTGAATGCAAGGCCGCGGGGCGCAGGGTTCCCTGAGGAGGACCGGGCTGCCTATCTCGCCGTCTCCGCAAGAACCATGGCTTCAGGAGACCGGCTCGTCACAGCGGTCCGCATCAGCCAGTCGGTCTGCGCATCCCGGCCGCCTGAAACGCGGTCATCGCCGTGAGGAGCCCCCGTGCGCCGTCGATGGTGGCAAACACCGGCATCCGGCTGTTCAGGCGGCTGATGCGCAGTATCTTCGCGACCAGTGGCTGGGGTGCGATGAGAGCAAAACGGCACCCTGCCGCATCGGCGTAGTTGGAGATCCGGACGAAAGCAGTGAGCCCGCGGGCGTCACAGAAGGACAGGCCGGTCAGATCGAGCAGCAGCAGCCGGGCCGAGCGGTCTATGGCTGCGTAGGCTTGCTCGACCACGCCGTCGCTGGTAGCGAGATCCAGCTCTGCTGGCATGCCCAGGATCTCGATCCCGGCGCCGCACTCGGCCGTTGCCTGGTTCTCGCCTTGGGTCATCACCGTTCACAACCTGTAGTCGCTGTCCGTTGCCGCGTTTCCGGCTTACGGTCTCATGGCGGCCTGCCTGGGCGTTTAGGGCCGAAGGTCCCGCAGGTGACCAGCGCTAAGGCCTTATTGAGACGGCTCGCGGCTGTCAACGCCAGCTAAATGTGGATGAGGCAGTGATCACTGACGACCGGCGCAGTGCGCGAACGAGCGTCAACGAGTATGAGATAGGCGGGGACGACCGGACTTTCATCCCATCGGGGGGATGGAAGTCGCCCCGGCACGAGGTGGAATGGTGCCCGGCGGCGAGGGAAGTGCATGGGCCAGACAGCGAGATTCCAGGAGACTCTGCGGAGGCTCGCGATGATCGACGAGGGTTTCGTCGAAGACCAGGCCGGGCTCGGGCTTGGCCCGGGCTGCACACCGGCGCTGGATCCCAAGACCGCGGCGTTGCTGCAAGTAGGGGTGTCGGTGGCCATCGGGTCGCCGGGGGTCTGCCTGGAATGGAGCGCCAGCCGGGCGCTGGCGGCGGGCGCGACCGAGGACGAGATCGCCGACGTGCTGCTGGCGATCGCCCCGGTGGCCGGGCTCGGCCGGATCGTCGCCGCCGCTCCCGATGTGGCGACCGCGCTGGGGTATGACATCGCGGCCGCGCTGGAGGAACCAGACGGTTACTAACGGGAAGATCCAGCGCACCTCCAGGCTTCGGACTGCTTCGGTGACCGGGCTCTGAGGCGGTTCAGCCGTCATCGTCAGATGCTCCTGGCACCGGCCGGCGGTCGGCTCCGTGCATGCTGGCGGAGCCCGCGCCATGCACCCTAGAACGCTCATCTGGGACCAACGGCCCTGGCGGGCAGCCCAGCGGACGGCGTATTAGAAAATGTCCAACAAGACCAGCGCATGGACAGGCACGACGGCCGGTGACCAGGGCGGCATGACTAGACGGCGCTCCTGCGGTGCCAGCGGGCTGCATCGTCGCGGCCGGCCGGAAGGGCAGCTACATCGGTATGTTCGCGTTCACCTGTGACATGGTGACCATCCCCATCTGGATCACCGCGAGATCTCAGCTGGGCTTCAGCGGATCCGCGGGCCTCACCTGTTTCCAGCTGGCGTTGCAGCATGCGAGAAGCACGCCGAACAGCACCCAAACCGGCAGGCGATTTGTTACTCACGCCAGCTGGTGCGCAACGCCGGCGACTGGTGAAACGGAGGGGGCCGTCGGGGCATGGGCGTGAGCGAGGTGCATCAGCGGGACGGCCGGTCACAGCGCGCGGGCGGGTCAGTGTCCGACCTCGTCGCGTCCAAGCTCCGCCGTCCGCTGATACGGCCCGGGACGGTGCGTCGTTCGTCCCTGATCGAACGTCTGGCGCGGGGCGACCCGCGCCCGGTCGTCTCGGTGGTCGCGCCGGCCGGCTACGGAAAGACGACGCTGCTGTCGCAGTGGGCCGAGCGTGACGGCCAGGCCTTCGCGTGGGTGTCGGTCGAGGAGGGGGACAACGACGCGAAGGTCCTGCTCCGCTATGTCGCCGAAGCGCTTGATGCGGTCGAGCCGATCGATGAGCGGGTGTTCGACGCGCTGGCCTCCCCGGCGAGCTCGGTGCCCGGCTCGGTCGTCCCCAGGCTGGGGAGGGCTTTTTCGTCGATGACCTCGCCGGTGGTGCTGGTCCTGGACGACGTGCACCTGCTGCGCAACTCCGAATGCCGGGCCGCGCTGTCGGTGCTGGCCGATCACGTGCCGGCCCGCTCACGGCTGGCGCTGGCGGGCCGGGCCCAGCCGCCGCTGCGGATCGCGCGGCTGCGCGCCGAGGGCAAGATCCTGGAGATCGGCCCGAACGACTTGTCGCTGACCTGCGATGAGGCGTCATCGCTGCTGCGTGACGTTGGCGTCGCGCTCGGTCAGGACGATGTGGCGGAGCTGCACCGGCGGACCGAGGGATGGCCGGCCGGACTGTACCTGGCGGCCCTGTATCTCAGGGAGGGCGGCTCGTTCGCGGGCGCGGCGTTCTCCTTCAATGGCGGCGACCGGCTCGTCAGCGAGTACATGGAGTCGGAGTTCCTCTCGCGGATCTCCCGCCGCCAACGGGCGTTCCTGACCCGGACCGCGGTCTTGGAGCGCATGTGCGGGCCGCTGTGCGAGGCGGTGCTCGAGGTGGGCGGATCGGCGTCGATCCTGGCGGATCTGGCCGGGTCGAACTTGCTGCTGGTGCCGCTGGACCGGCGGGGGGAGTGGTACCGCTACCACCATCTGTTCCGCGACATGCTGCTGGCGGAGCTGCATCGCCGGGAGCCCGGCCTGATGCCGGTCCTGCGGGGCCGCGCGGCCGGCTGGTGCGTGCGGAACGGCTGGCCTGAGGAAGCGCTGGAGTACTCCATGGCAGCCGGGGACGTCGATGGGGCCGCCCGCCTGGTGGGGCAGCTCGTGGTGCCGGCCTACCGGCAGGGCCGGGTCACCACCATCCAGCGGTGGTTCGGGTGGCTGGAGGATCGGGGCGGGATCGGGGGACACCCGATGGCCGCGGTGCTGGCCTCGTTGTTTTCCGCGCTGACGGGGCGGCCAGTCGAGGCCGAGCGGTGGGCCGATGCGGTCGATCGCTGGCAGTACGGGGATCCGGCGCGGCCCGGTGACCCTTCCGCCGAGGCATGGGCCGCCCTGCTCCGGGCCATCTTGTGCCGCCGGGGGACCGAACAGATGCGCGCCGACGCAGACGAGGCGGTGCGCGGGTTCGCGGCGGGGAGCTTCGTGACGCCAGCCCCCGCGCTTCTGCAAGGGATCGCGCGCATCCTTTGCGGTGACCTCGATGGGGGCGACTTGTCCCTGGAGGATGCGGTCAGCGTCGGGGAGGAAGCCGACGCGCCCGATGATTTCGCGGTCGCGCTGTGCGAGCGATCGCTGGTGGCGATGGCACGCAGCCAATGGGACCGGGCCGAGGTCCTGGCCGGCCAGGCAGGTACCGTTTTGCGCCGGGCCGGGATCGGGGAGAGCTTCGCGACCCCCCTCATCTGCGCGCTGCGAGCCCGTGCAGCCATCCGCCGGGGAGATGTCCCGGCGGCGCGCCGGGAACTGCTCAGTGCCCAGCACCTGCGGCCGTTGCTGACCTACGCGCTTCCCTATCTCGCCGCGCAGGCCCGGGTCGAGCTGGCTCGCGTCCACTTCGCGCTCGCCGACCTGGCAGGTGCCCGGACGCTCATGTGCGAGGTCGATGACCTGCTTAAGCGCCGGCCCGGCCTCGGGACCCTCGTGGGGGAGGCCGAGGCGCTCCGGGCCCAGCTGTCCAGGGACCGCGGTGCAAGCGTCCCCGGCGCGTCGGCGCTGACCGCTGCCGAGCTGCGCCTGCTGCCGCTGCTGTCCACCCACCTGTCGTTCCCGGAGATCGCCGCGGAGATGTTCCTGTCCCGCAGCACGATCAAGTCGCAGGCGATGTCGCTCTACCGCAAGCTGGGGGCCTCCTCACGCAGCCAGGCAGTGGCCCGGTCCCGTGAGCTAGGCCTGCTGGAGGGATGACCACCCGGTCTTTCATCCCATCGGGGTGATGGAACTCGCCCCGGCACGAGGTGGACTGGTACCCGACGGCGAACGGAGGCATATGGGCCAGGGCCGCGCGCAGCGGGATCGATAGCGCAGGTGAGTAAAGGGACTGGAGTCAAGATTCCCAGCGATTTCCGGCAACGTAGGAGGTCACAATGACGTCGTCAGCAACCCAGCCAGCCAGGGGCGCGGGCGGGCGCCGCGCGGAAGGCCGTGGCTATGGGCTGGTCTTTTTCGCGTCGGTGCTGCTGGTGATAGTGGGCTGCTTCAACCTGATCTACGGCATCGCGGCGGTCGCCAACTCGCACGTGTTCACCGCCAACGCGCACTACGTGTTCGGCAGCTTGCGCACCTGGGGCTGGATCACGCTGATCATTGGCGTCTTGCAGCTGCTGGCGGCGGCCGGGGTGCTGGCGGGCAACCAGGCGGCGCGCTGGTTCGGCGTGGCGGTGCTCGGGCTCAGCGCCATCGACCAGATGTTCTTCATCCCCGCCTACCCATTCTGGTCCCTGACGATCATCGCCATGGACATGGTCGCGCTGTACGGGCTGTGCGCCTACGGCAGCCGCGCCAACCTGGAAGCCGCCTAGGCCCGCACCGTGCGCGACATCAAGGCAAGCGGCGAGGTGCGGGCGCTCATCGGAGCGGAGAAGCTCCGCGAGCTGCACGGGGACAACCCGCTGCGGCGGCACACCGACAAAATCGCGGCGCCCGGTGGGTGCTGAACGGAAGGGGAGACGATGAGCGAGCCTGATCGTACGACGCTGCCGATCCGCCGGCCGCCGTTTGCGGGAGTGTGCAACAAGACGCTGGCGGGGTCGGAGCCGGACTGGAACCTGATTGGGCATCCCGAGCCTCCGGCGGGGGCGCCGAATGTGCTGCTGGTGCTGATCGACGATGCCGGGTTCGGCAACGCGGGCACGTTCGGCGGGCCGATTGACACGCCGAACTACACGCGGATGGCGGAGGCGGGGTTGCGGTACAACCGGTTCCACGTCACCGCGCTGTGCTCGCCGACCCGGGCCGCGCTGCTGACCGGGCGGAACAATCATGCGGTCGGTTTCGGGTCGGTGGGTGAGTTCTCCAGCGGGTTCCCGGGCTACACGGCGACGGTGCCACGTGATTGCACGCCGTGGCCGAAGATTCTGGCGGAGAACGGGTACAGCACCGCGGCGTTCGGCAAATGGCATCTGACCCCCGATGGCCAGCAGGGCCCGGCCGGGCCGTTCGGGCGGTGGCCCAACGGGTGGGGTTTCGACTACTTCTACGGCTTCCTGGGCGGGGATGCGGGGCAGTGGGATCCGTGCCTGGCCGAGAACCAGAAGATCATCGGCACCCCCGCGGGGTTCTATGACAAGGAGAACCCGTATTACCTGCCGGATGCCATGGCCGACAAAACCATCGAGTGGCTGCACGGGGTCCGGGCCCAAGACGCCCGCAAACCGTTCTTCGTGTACTTCTCCACCGGGTGCAGCCATGCCCCGCACCATGTGGCGCCCGAGTGGGCGGATAAGTACCAGGGCAAGTTCGACCAGGGCTGGGACCGTCTGCGCGAACAGATCTTCGCCCGGCAAAAAGAACTGGGCGTGATCCCCGCCGGCGCGGAACTGACGCCGCGGGACGCGGCGTTCCCCGCCTGGGACGACGTCCCGGACAAGCTCAAGGCCTACTACGCCCGCCAGATGGAGGTCTACGCCGGGTACTCCGAAAACGCCGACCACAACGTCGGCCGGGTGATCGACGCGATCGACGAGCTCGGCGAGCTGGACAACACGGTGATCATCTGGATCTGGGGCGACAACGGCGCCAGCATGGAGGGCACGATCACCGGCTCGTTCAACGAGCTGACCATGCAGAACGGCATCCCGCTGACCGATGAGATGCAGCTCCAGCTCGCCGAGCGGTACGGCGGCATCGAGGCCTGGGGCGGCCAGATGATGGATCCGCATTATTCAGCCGCGTGGGCGTGGGCCGGCAACACCCCGTTCCAGTGGGGCAAGCAGGTCGGCTCGCACCTGGGCGGGACGCGCAACCCGATGGTCATCCACTGGCCGGCCCGCATCGCCGACACGGGCGCGCTGCGCTCGCACTTCACCCACGTCATCGACGTCGGGCCGACGATCCTGGACATCCTCAAGATCCCGGCCCCTTCGCACGTCGACGGGATCGAGCAGGAGCCCTTCCACGGCGTGACTTTCGCGGACTCGCTGACCGACGCGGCCGCGCCGGAACGCCACACCCAGCAGTACTTCGAGACCATCGGCAACCGGGCCATGTACAAGGACGGCTGGTGGCTGGCCATGAGGACGCCGCGGATCCCGTGGGTGCTCACCCCCGAGGCGCTGCGGCCGTACGCGCCCGGGGTGTGGGACCCCGACGGCGACCCCGCCGAGCTGTACTACCTGCCCGACGACTTCACCCAGGCCCACGATCTCGCGGCCGATCACCCCGGCAAGGTCGCCGAGCTGAGGGAGCTGTTCTGGGCCGAGGCGGAGAAGTACAAGGTGCTCCCCTTGCTCGCCTTCTTGTCCGCGTTCTTCGGCATCCTCCCGCCCCGGCCGGAGGCGGTCCCGGTGGAGTACCGGGGCGATGTCCAGAACGTCATGTCGGGGATGATCCCGCGGATCTACAACCACTCCTATGCGATCAGCGCGGATCTGGTCGTCCCGGCTGGGGGGGCGGAGGGCGTGATCGTGGCCGAGGCCGACCATCTGGGCGGGTTCTCGCTTTTCGTCCAGGACGGCAAGCTCACCCACACCTACTCGATGATGGGCGTGTTCATCTACCGCCAGCAAGCCGACGAACCGCTGCCGGCCGGGGAGGTGAACGTGCGGATGGAGTTCGCCGCCGATGCGCCCAAGCCCGCCACCGGCGGCGAGGTCACCCTGTACATCAACGACAGGCCCGTCGGCAAGGGCCGCATGGACCACACGGTCCCGATCCGCTTCTCCGCCTACGCGGGCATGGACATCGGCCGCGACAACGGATTGGTCGTCGACCTCAGCTATGAAGACAAGAAACCGTTCCCGTTCACCGGCACTATCAAGAAGGTCGTCTTCGACATCAGGCCGCATCCCTCGGCCCAGGACGAGGAAGCGCTGCACGCGGCCGAACAGCACGGCCACGCCGGGCACGGACTCTCGGCATAACACACAGGCCCGCATATCGCAGGAGCGACCGATGAAATTCGACGACGAAACAACCGACGTACTGATCGGCGGCTACCTGTCCAAGGACGCGGCCCACGACGACTACGAGGCGGTGCTGGCCAGCGGCGGCTACCTGCACGGCGCGGTGGTCGTCAGCAAAGACCTGCAGGGCAACCTGTCCGTCGAGCAGACCGACCACATGGTCCGCGAGGGCGCCGCGGGCCTGGGCGCGGTCGGGTTCGCGGTGGGGTTGTTCGCACCGCCGCTGCTGGCCGCGACCGCGGTCGGCGCGGTGATCGGCGCCGGGGCGGGCAAACTGCTGCACCGCAGGACCGCCAGCAAGCTGGAGGAACAAGCCGGGGCCACCATCCCGGTCGGCGGCGCCGGCCTGATCGTCGCCTACCCGCACTCGGCGGCCGGCAAGGTCGAACCCGCCGTGACCCGCGCCGTCAAGAAGGTCGTCGGCGAGGCCGAAGGCCACCACGTCAAGGCCCTGAAGGGCGCGATCGCCGACGCGCAGCAGAAGATGGCCGAAAACGGCACCTGACACTGAACGGAGGGCCGTGCTGTCACCGGCAGGCTGGGGCAGGGAGCCGGAGGAACGACGTTGGTGACCGGCCTAGCCCCGGACGACATCACGCGGATGCGCGACCAGCTCTTCTTCGACGGCCCCGAACGCAACCGCCGTCTGAGCCGTTTCTGGCTGCTGCTGCCGCTGTCGGCGGTGATCGCATCCGCCGGGGTGGTGAGCGACTCCACGGCCACCGTGATCGGGGCCATGATCGTCGCCCCCCTGATGACCCCCATCCTGGGAATCGTTCTGGCGGTGGCACTGACCGACGGCCCCAACCTGCGCCGGTGCCTGCTGCTGGTCATCTCCGGCGCGGCCAGCGTGGTGGCGGTGGGCTGGCTGCTGGGCCTGCTCGTCCCCTACCCGGTGGTCGCGCAAACCAACGCCCAGGTGGCCGCCCGGGTCACTCTCCAGATCGCCGACCTGGTAGCCGCCCTGGCCACCGGAGCGGTCGGCTCGGTTGCGCTGGTCCGGTCCGATATCTCCGACACCTTGCCGGGCGTGGCCATCGCCATCTCCCTGGTGCCGCCGCTGGCCGTGGTCGGCCTCACCCTGGAATCCGGCGCCCCCCGCCAGTCCCTGGCCGCGCTGCTGCTGTTCACCACGAACGTCGCGGCCATCCTGGCCAGCGGGATCGTGGTCATGGCCCTGTACCGGGTCCGCCGCGCCTCCGGCCGGACGGCCGCCCCGGCCTACCGGTATCGCGGCGCCGTCGCCATCATCGCCGCCCTCCTGCTGGCGATAATCGTCCCCTTGACGATCAGCTCGAACCGAATCGACAAGACCACCATCCGGCAAACTGACGTGCAGGCCGTGGCCGAGCACTGGGCCAGCGGCGCAGGCTGGTCAGTGACCGGCGTCACCGCGGCCGGCGACCAGGTACTGATCCAGGCCACCGGGCCGAACCCCGCCCCCAGCCTCGCCACACTCCGCCACGACCTCAACACCGCGGGCCTGAACGGCCTCGACGTGCGGGTCAGCCTGGTCCCGGCCCGCTACAAGCCCCTACCAGGATAAGCGGCAGTAGCGGGATGCGGCATAACGTCAGCCGGCGGGTGATCGCTTCGACTGAGGAGTTCCTCGATGCCAGCCCAATTGGGGGGATCCTTCCGATTCTGGTGCGACCGGGCGCCGTCCACGCCGAACTGATACGTGCCCATTTGGGCCCCCTCGTGGCCGATGCCGTTTACTGCTCCCTCGCGCTCGCACTTCGCGGCGAGACGGTTGCTGATCGCGTCTGGCTGGTGGCGCCGATGAACCGGACTGGCAGCGGGCAGCTGAATGGCGAACCACTAACACCGGGGAACCTCCTTGCCTTCGGAGGTTCGGCCGAGGTAGCGGGCGCGAGTGAAGCACCCCTTAAGTGCGGCATACTTTCTATCGCCCCGAGCGCACTCGAACGGATAGCGACCGCACTTGGTGTCAAATCGCACCCTCCCGGTGAAGGCGAGTTCCGTGTCGCTTCAGTCGTTGACCGGGGCCGTCTGAGCAGAGCCTTCGATCTCCTCTCGCATACCGTCAATCGCCACGAAGGCGCGGCGTTGACAAAGCGCGAAGCCGGCGTGATTGAACGGGCCTTCCTCGAGATCGCGGTGCGCTCACTCGCGGGCGATTCGAGTCGCGGCTCACCGTATCAATCTGCTCGCCTCACGAGCGCAAGGATCGTTCGCACCTGCGAGGACTACGCCAGGAAATGGCGGTACCAGAACGTGACACTCGCTGATCTCTGCGAAGCGTCAGGCGTGTCAGAGCGGCGAGTCCGCTCCGCCTTCTACGAGTGCTACCAGATGTCGCCAACCGCCTACCTGCGTGTCGCCGCGCTCAACGCCGTACGGCGCGAACTCATCGAAGGACCCCGCCCACGCAATGCCGTTAGCCATGCCGCGTCGGATTGGGGCTTCTGGCACCTCAGTCGCTTCGCTGCCCAATATCAGGCGCTATTCGGCGAGTCAATCGCGGTAGGGACCGCCCTTGCAGGCGGCCCCCCGCACAGATCCCAGCGAGCACTGCTAGCGCACTGGGCTCCTACCTTGGGTACGGGCGTCGAATCGGATGTTCGGCCAGGGATGCGTGATGCGGGCGGGAGGGAGCCACCGTGCTTCGAGTCGGCTCATCCGCTCCCAGGTCACCCGGTGGCGCTGGCTGCGGCGCCGCAGCGCCCGGCCCCAGTGCCGCGTGACCTGTTTTCGGAATGCCGACACGGCATGGATGTTGCCGGGAACCGCGTAGTACGCGATGTACCCGCGCACCACGCTGCCCAGCCACTGTCCCTGCTCCGGGATGGGCCAGTGACGGCGTTGCATGAGCAAGGCGTTCACCTCGCGCAGCTTGGCCGCCATTCTCTTCGCGATCGTCTTGCGCCGCAGCGCGAACCGTCCCGCCCGGGTCTTCCCGCACATGTGCGTGAAGCCGAGGAATGAGAACGTCTCGGGCCGGCCGAGGCCGCGCCGCCTGCGGTTCTCGGCGGCGAACCGCCCGAACTCGACCAGGCGGGTCTTCTCGGCGTTGAGCTCCAGGCAGAACCTGGCGAAACGTTCCACCAGGTCCGCATGGAACCGCTCGGCGTCAGAACGATGCTGAAAACCGGCAACAATGTCGTCGGCGAAACGCACGATGATCACATCACCATGAGCTTGCCGATTCCGCCAGTGCCGGGCCCACAGATCAAAGACGTAGTGCAGGTAGACGTTGGCGAGCAGGGGGGATGCGCTGGCCCCTTGCGGGGCTCCCTCCTCGCTTGCCGACCACGACCCGTCCTCGACCACTCCCGCGTTCAGCCATTTCTGGATGAGCCGCAGGACCCGTTTATCCGCGATCCGATGCTCGACGAACCTGCGGAGCCACTCGTGGTCGATGGCGTCGTAGAAGCCACGGATGTCCGCGTCGAGTATCCAGTTCACCTTCCTCTTTTCGATCCCGACCGCCAGCGCATCGAGTGCGTCGTGGGGCTTGCGCCCCGGCCGGAACCCGTATGAGAAGCCGAGGAAGTCCTCCTCGTAAATGGCATTCAGCACCTCGACCACCGCCCGTTGGACGATCTTGTCCTCCAAGGTGGCTATGCCGAGCGGTCGTTGCCGCCCGTCTGGCTTCGGTATGTACACCCTGCGAGAGGGGCTCGCCCGGTAGGCACCGCTGTGGACCCGGCGGAGCAGGTCTTCGAGGTTCCCCCGGAGATTCTGCCCGTAGGCGGCCCACGTCACCTGATCCACCCCCGGAGCGGCCTTCGGGCTGATCGCCGCGTAGGCCGCCCATAGGCGGGAGAGGTCGACGTGATGCAGCAGCGCCGTGAATCGCGCTCCCTTGTCCTTCCGTGCAACTCGGCGCACACGCTCCAGCGCACTTGACGCGTCAATATCACGGCCCTGAGTCCGCAACGCGTTTTGCTGGCCCGTGTTCCCCTTGGTCAGCCGCCTTTCCTCCACCAGCTCCGCCACCGGCTGCCCGGTCTTGTTCGCCAGCTTCGCAGGTACTACGCGGCTGTCAGACTTCCCGCGGTCGTTCATCTCGGGCTTACCGCCTTAGCATTCCCCGAGCGGCCCGCCCTGCCATCACAGCCAGACGGGCAACCGCGGGATCTCCCGGTTCTCGCACCTGAAGACTCAACGCATGCGCAGGCTCTTTGACCGCGCGGGGTCCGCTGGCAGCTCGCGATAGCGCGGCCAGCGATGTTGCCTTCCGGCCACTGGGACGGCGTCGGCACCCCGGACTGATGATTTCGCGGCTCAATAACCCAGCCTACGTTTCCCTCTGTCAACGCTTCGCCTGCGTCCTCACGGACACCGGCGCATGACTCGAGGTCACCGTGGATCGCTACTCCTTCGATGCAGGACGTTCTCATGTCCCTTCTCCAGGCCGGTTTATCGGCGCCCCCAGACACACCCTCAGCCATCGAACGGATCGACCCCAAGCAACCGCAAACTGAGCTGTGAGGTCGGCGAGGTATTCATTCCGCTACATGGGCGCCCGCCAGGTTCGCCGGGCCTGGGGCCCGAGCCTCGCTCCCGTGCGCGAGTGGTGGGGCCTCTCACGGCAGCCGGTCATCGTTCACGGGAAGGCCAGTTCGCTGCGGTACCGGCAACGGACTGCGCGACGACTGGATTCCGCCGCCGGGGAGTGCGCAGGGCTCCTGGGACTGCTCAGGGCCCCTTAGACTGCTCAGTCGTTGATCTCCTCCCAGACCGCCTGCTCGTCGTGCTCCTCCCAGTCGGCGCCTGGCAGCGCGATGGCCCAGCTCGTCCATGTCCCGGCCGGCCGGGCTGGGGCGGTCCTCACCCTGGCACGGACGGACATGCCGGGCGCGAGTTCCACGGGCGAGCGTAGCGGGGCCGTCGTCATCCCCCAGTGCGTCGGCGGATCGCCCGGTCCCACCGAGAGCGAGATGCCGGGCGCGAGTTGGGCGCTGAACCAAAGTGCGAGCGCGTTGGCCGTTCCCTGGTCGCGGACGGGGAGCACCGTCTCGGCTTGGTGAGGCGCCTGCGCCCGCTGAACCGGGATCAGGCCCGCGTCGGTCGTCCACAGCCGGACCGCCCCGGAGCGCTTGTCACGCGCCGCAAGGTGACGGAAGGTGCCGGAATAGAAGATCTCGTTGAGGGTCTTCTCGACCAGGTCGTCGAACCTGAGGCCGTACGGGTTGTCGCGCAGGAACGCCACCATCTCGCCGAGATAGCGGTCGTGCACCAGCGCGGCCCACGCCATGACCAAGCGGGGGATCATGACCCCGCCCGGCTTGAGCCAGCGATCACGGGCGACGATGACCGGAACGAGCATCCCTTCGTCGATCCCGAACCCACCGAGCCACTCCGAGACGATCACATCGACACGCTCCGGCAGTTCGACGTCCATGACGTCGCCGTGGATCACCTGGACGATCTCCGCGACCCCGTTCGCGGCGGCGAGCTCCTGCGCCAGGACGGCGGCCGACGTCCGCTCCACCGCATAGACGCGCGCCGCACCCGCCCGCGCCGCGAACACGCTCAGGATGCCGCTGCCGGCCCCGACGTCGAGAACGATGTCGCCGGGGCGCACCACCGAGTCGATCGCACGCCGGAAGGCCCCGGTGCGAACGCGGTCGCAGATCATCGTCCGGTGTACCTCGAACTCCGCGTACATCGGGTCCGGCGGGTTCCTGATCGGCGTCCGCACGCCAGCATCGTAGCCCGGCTGGGGGAATTGGCGTTCTCGCGGGTATCAATGCTCGCCTGGATAGAGGCGATTGTCCGCTTGCCCAGCGGATCTCAGAGTCTTTGCTCCCGACGCGCGCACATCGAGCGTGCATGTGCCGAATGCGGATAGTTTATGTCGACTGATGATGCGACGATGCCCAGACTGACGCAGGTCGGCCGGACGAACGGGAAGGAGCCCTCGATGGGTTTCAGGCGACGGGTAAGGCGGCGGGCGCTGGTTGCCGGAGCGGTGGGCGGAGCGGCGCTTGTTCACCACGAGCGCAGGAACGCCGGCGAGCAGGCCTACGACGAGGCGCCTGCCGACCAGGCACCTGCCGACCAGGCACCTGCCGGCGACGGCCAGGACCAGGCGCAATATGCGCCCCCTCCGGCGGACCCGGCCGACGAGATCGAACACCTCGCACAGTTGCACACCTCGGGCGCGCTCACAGACGACGAGTTCGCGGCGGCCAAGGCGAAAATACTCGGGCCCTGAACGCATGCCGGATTACCAGAAGATGCTGGACAGAGCAATTCCCGGCAGGAACAGGGGGCGAAAATGAGTGGATCGCGCAAAGAGGTGTTGTCGGACGCGCTCAAGGCCGAGGTCGGTGCCGCATCGGTTGATCCGGAGACCCTGTTCACCGACAACGTCGTCGGCTGGTCGCCGTACGTCACCGTCTCCGGGCTGGAAGCGGTCGCCGCCCTTTCCGCCCTCCGTGAAGAAGCGTTCTCCAACGTCGTGGTCACGTTCCGGGGACTGGACGAAGTGGGCAACAAGGCGTTCGCCGAATGGCTCGTCGAAGCCGATCACACCGGGCCGCTCGTGCTCAGCGAAGATACCGCGCTGGAAGCAACGGGACGGCACGTCCAATTGCCCGGCGTCACCGTGGCCGACTTCCGCGAGGGGAAGATCCGGTCCTTCCGGACGTACTTCGACGACCTCTCGCTGATCGAGCAGATCGTCGGTGCCTGACGAGCCAGCCGCTGTGGAATACCGCGTCGAGGACCATCCGGATCCGGCCGACATCGACGTCCTCGAAACGCAGATCCGCCGTGAGGCATCCGCCGCCATGGGGCTCGGCGACGAAGTCGACCTGGCGATCTTCGCGCGCGACGCCGGCACGGTCGTAGCCGGCATTAGCGGGTGGACCTGGGGCGACTGCTGCGAACTGCAGAGCCTCTGGGTGGCACCGAGCCTGCGCGGGCGTGGCCTCGCCACGCGGCTCCTCGCCGCCGCCGAAGCCGAGGCGGCCTCGCGCGGGTGCGCGCAGACCGTCCACTTCACCTACGCCTTCCAGGCCCGGGCTCTCTACGAGCAGAACGGCTACGAACTGGTAGGCTGCGTCGAGGACTTCCCATCAGGAACGGACGTCCTTTGGTACCGCAAGCGCCTTAAAGGTCGCGCGGATAGGCACTGAATAGAGCCTTCTTTTTTCCCTTGGCCCCTCGTGCGCCACGTAGATGGTTGTGGCAATGGCGCATCATCCGGCCCGGATGATTTAAGAGAACCGCGACAAAAAGAGCGGCTCGATATCAGTGGCCCAGTCCGGGAGGGCATCGACTCGGCGGACGAAGTCACAAAGCGGGTCGGGGATGATCACCGAGCAAGGTCACACATGGCGGGCGTTGAAAGAAGTCCGCCCTTCTCGTCCCCACCGCCGACGTAGCGCTGCCAGGGGATTCAGGGGTCAGAAGTTCCCAGATCATTTCCGACTTTGGTCCCTGGGTGGCCCCCTGGCCCCCGGACATCGTGCGTAGAGGTCCGTGAGCCTCGATCTGGATGGGTTCCTGCGGGAGTTCAAGGCGCCTGGCTCACGCGACGACAAGGCTTATCCGGGCGGCGATGGCGTGCGACTGGCCACGAACGAAGGCTGTTTGACGCTCAACGCCGCCGTCCGCACGCTCGCCGCATTGGACGAAGTGGCGCGCCGGTCCGGTGGCGGCGGGCCCGGTGTAACTGGCGATCACTGCGATGCATTCGATCACTGCGATTCAGTATGGCCGGGATAGCGGAGAATGGGATCATGAGCGATCTGCCCCGCCATGCTGTCACCCGCACGGCCAGACTGGCTAGGTTGCCGGCCGGGTTCGCCGGCCGGACCGCGCTGGGAACCGGCAGGCGCCTGGGCGGCCGGCCAGCTGAGGTGGTGGCCCAGGAAATTCAGCAGCGGACGGCAGAGCAGGTCTTCAGGGTCCTTGGCGAGCTCAAGGGCGGAGCGCTGAAGCTAGGGCAGGCGCTGTCCATATTCGAGGCCGCGATGCCCCCGGAGATCGCAGGCCCGTACCGGGCGGCCCTGACCAGGCTGCAGGAATCCGCGCCGCCGTTGGCCGCCCGGACTATTCACAAGGTGCTCGCGGGGGACATGGGCGAGGAGTGGCGGGCCAGCTTCACCGAGTTCGACGACCAGCCGACGGCCGCGGCCTCCATCGGCCAGGTGCACCGGGGCGTGTGGCGCGACGGGCGCCAGGTTGCGGTCAAGATCCAGTACCCGGGCGCAGGCAAGGCGCTGATCAGCGATTTCAACCAGCTGAGCCGCCTGGCCCGGCTTTTCAGTGCGGTCCTGCCTGGCCTGGACGCCAAGTCGCTGCTCGCCGAGCTGCGGGAAAGGGTGGCAGAGGAACTCGATTACCGGCTGGAAGCTACCTCCCAGGAAGCCTTCGCCGTCGCCTACGAAAGCGACCCGGACTTTTCCGTACCGCATGTGGTCGCCGCCACCGACCATGTGCTGGTCAGCGAATGGATGGACGGCACCCCGCTCGCCAGGATCATCGCCGACGGCGCGACCGCTGAGCGGAACCGGGCCGGCATCATGCTCGTCCGTTTCCTGTTCTCGAGTCCTGGGCGGGTTGGCCTGTTGCACGCGGACCCGCACCCGGGCAATTTCCGGCTGCTCGCCGACGGGCGGCTCGGCGTGCTGGACTTCGGCGCCGTCGACCGGCTGCCGGACGGCTTCCCGCCCATCTTCGGCAGGGTGCTACGGCTCATACACGAAGACGGCGACCTCGCAAAGCTTGAGGACGAGTTCCGGTCGCACGGCTTTCTCCGCGAAGGCGTCGGCATTGACCTGGAGGCGCTGCGCGCCTTCCTGGCCCCGCTCGCCGAGCCGTCCAGGGTGGAGTCGTTCAGGTTCAGCCGCGAATGGCTGCGCACCGAGACGATGCAGGCATCAGCCTTGGGTTCATCCAGCGTTCTGCGGCGGCTCAACCTGCCGCCTTCTTACGTCCTCATCCACCGGGTGTTGGCAGCTGGTCTGGGCGTGCTCTGCCAGCTCGAATGCGAAGTGCCCTTCCGCGCTGAAGTGCTCAGATGGATGCCCGGATATGCGGACACAGCGAATCCCGCACCACAGCCCCAGCCAGCCTATGCCCGGTCAGCTCCCCCAGCCGGATCCGCGCCGCCCGCCAGCGCCAACGGGCATCCCCGATCCGCGCCGCCCGCCAGGCCGGAGAAGCAGGCGAGGTCCATGCAGCCAGCCAGAGCGGAACCGCGGGAAAGGACGGCACAGCCTGCGCGGCCAGCCAGGCCAGAACAGATCACATGGTCATACGTGCACTGGAGGGACATCATTGCTGAGCTGCCGCATCCTCAGGTGCCCGCGAGGTTCCGCGCCGTGTTCCCGGACCTGGCCGACTGGCTGGAGGCCCCGTGGACAGGACCGCCGCCGTTCCTGACGGGCCAGGTGTTCCGGCTCGAGGAAGCGATACGGGACAACCGCTATGTGATCCGGGCCGAACTGCCCGGCCTGGACCCGGAGAACGACATCGAGGTCACCATCGACGGCCGGGCCCTGACCATCCGCGCCGAGCGCCGCCAGCAGGACAACGAGCCGTATCGTTCGGAGTTTCGCTACGGATCGCTCGCCCGCGTGGTCAGGCTCCCCGCCAGGGTCGGCGCCGCGGACGTCGCCGCCCGGTACGACAAGGGTGTCCTCGAGGTCAGCGTCCCGGTCCGCGTGGTCAAGCCAGAAGGCACCCGGATCCCCATCGAGAACGCCGATGCGATGGAAATCCGGTAGTGGTGGCCGCGCAAAAGCAGGTCCACCGCATGTGGCCGCCCGGGTATGGGCGGCATGATCACCCGGACCACTTGCGTCATAGCCAGGCGTGCTCAACCGGCGGATGATCACCCTTATTCCATGATCATTTTGTTAGGAGTCCCTAGGCGGGTCGCGAAACCGATGGGGGGTGGGCGGGATCGAGGCCCCGGGCAGCCGCGACGTGGCCGTAGACCCCGCGGCCGCTTCCGTTGCCTGGCTTGGTCCTGGGACGTCTGCGTTCTCGATCGGGATCCGGCTGCCTTCCGCCTTTGCCGCCGGAAGCGGGAAGCTGACCTCCAGGATTCCCTTCCGGTAGCGGGCCGTGATGTCTTGTGCGTCCACCCGGGCGGGGAGCCTGACCGACCGGGTGAGCGGCCCGTAGCGGAACTCCGTGCGATGGGGTTCGTCGTCCTTCGGCCAGCGCTCGGCATAAATGGTCAGGGTCCTGCCACCGACAGTGACCTCAATGTCGTTGGCCGGGTCCAGGCCGCACAGCTCAGCGCGGATCACGTAATGGCTGTCGCGCAGGAGTTCCTCGACCCGGAACGTCTGAGCCGACGAAAACGCCAGCAGGGCCGTCCGCAGTGACTCGGGCCAGTCGGGCAGGTCCGGGAACATCGCACGGAGTATGGCAAGTGCCTGGCGGCGTACCGGTTTAGCCATGACGCCCTCGCCTTTCTGTCAGGCCGTCATCTGATCGGATTCAGCGCGCCGGCCCGCCGTCAAGAAGGCGGACGATCCGCGGGCCCGGGGACCTTGGGCCCGAAACCTGACCAGGGGTTCAAAAGGCGTGCCTAGCGGGCTCGGCCCGGGTCGACTCGGGCAGCCCGGCTCGCTCCCAACCGTGAGGCTGATATCAGCGGCCAGTCAACCGGATAGGGACCCGGATCAGCGTACCCCAGCTACGTCGCACACCGTGTGAAAGGCGCATGTCACTTCCCCTGTGGTCAGGGCCCTGAATGGAATGCCGGAGGTAAGTCCCTCCGAAACGGATCACGGCTGGGGCACCTTCCTGGTTACGCTACCTGATACGGACAACCTGAAGCGCTGCCGCTGGGTCGCAGCTCCGGGAGACACGACCACGTGGGAGCAGACAGGCAGGTTTATGCCAATAAGACAGGCAGGTCTATGCCAATAAGAGGGGCCATGAGCATCGAAGCGGTTACCGCTCGCATGAAAACTACCGCGGCACGGCGGGCCGGACGGCTCAGGCAGCACGACCGAGGTAGCGGCCCGGCGTGCCAGAATCCGGTCGGCCCATGGCGGCCCGGAGGACGGGACGCTGGTGACGCCGAGCGGCCGGCCGGGCAGCCCAGCCGGCTCCGGTCGTTCGATCCGGTCCGCGTCGCCGACCTTGAATCCCGGGCTTGGGTCGGGTACTACCGGCATGATTGGCATCAGGCGCTCATGGCTTTCGTCGGGCTGATCAGGATGGGCTTCGGCATGGACTGGTGCCGGACCCTGCACGCCGCCTGGGTGGTACTGGGCGCCATCCGGCTATGGGCACCCCTCCCTGACAATGATCCCGACGGCGCGCGGGCCCGCATGCGCTGTTTTTACGCCCTGGTCAGGCTCAGCTATGGCGAGCCGGCCAGCCCGGCCAAGGCCGCCGAACTCGAGGTCGACTGGTGGCGGGTGCACCGGCAGGTTCAGTACTCGACGGCGCCGGGAGTCGCCGACGATGACCTGGTGGAGTCCGTGACTCGCCTCTACTGCTACCTCTTCGGTGAGCCTGAGGCCGAGGTCAGGCCGGCGGCGGTGCACCGGGTCCGCGCGATGGGCCTGTCCGATCAGTGGGTCAGGGAGGGCTGCCTGCCCGACAGCCCGTTGCTTCTGCTGGTGCGCGGCGCGCTGGTGCGCGCCTACGCCGCGCTGCTCGCCGCCGTACACCACTGAATGGCTGGACCCCTCGATCCTCAAGTCGATCGCCTGACCCAGCCGGACACCATGCGGGCCGGGACCGCCGCCGGGATTCCCTCGCCGGGGACCCCCCGGCCGTCCCGGCCCGCGCTGATCCGGACCAGGGCCGGGCCCTGCGGCCTTCCCTTTCACTCGACCTTTGCCGATAGCTCAGGATCGTTGGATACCTTTTCTATGGCTGAGCAGGTGACAGGAAGGTCGCTAGATGGGATTTCGTGGCCTGGTGTACCGGCTTTACGCGCGCCGGCTCGAAAGTTCCCTGTCGCCGGGGGCGATTCCCCGGCACGTCGGCGTGATGTGCGACGGTAACCGCCGGTGGGCCAGGTCCGCCGGCCTGCTCGATGTGGCCAGCGGCCACCAGAAGGGCGCCGACAAGATCTTCGAGCTGCTCGAGTGGTGCCGGGAAGCCGGCGTTGAGGTCGTCACCCTCTGGCTGCTGTCCACGGACAACCTGATGCGGCCCGCCGCCGAGCTCGAGCCGCTGCTGCGGATCATCGAGGACACCGTCCGCCGGCTCGTCGCCGGCCGCTGGCACGTGAACCCCATGGGCGCGCTGGACCTGCTGCCCGGCGGCACCGCCCGGGTGCTCAAGGATGCGGCGGAGGCCACCGCCGACAATCCGGGCCTGCTGGTCAACGTCGCGGTCGGGTACGGCGGACGGCGGGAGATCGCCGACGCGATGCGCTCGCTGCTGCACGAGCACGCCACCCGCGGCACCTCGATCGAGGAGCTCGCGGAGGTCCTCGACGTGGACCACATCGCCGAGCACCTCTACACGGCCGGCCAGCCCGACCCCGACCTCGTCATCCGCACCTCAGGCGAACAGCGCATCGGCGGATTCCTGCTGTGGCAGACCATCCACTCGGAGTTCTACTTCTGCGACGCCTACTGGCCGGCCTTCCGCAAGGTCGACTTCCTCCGCGCCCTGCGCTCCTACGCGGCCAGAAAACGCCGCTTCGGCGCCTGACCAATCCCATGGGGCCCGTGCCGCCCGGCCTCGTGGCGCAGCCCGGCCCTATGGGAGCGTTGGCGCCAATGCGGCTGTCACCACGACGGCAAGGGCGCCATGGAGATGAGCTCCAGGTTATTGCCCGGATCCTGAGGCGGTTAGGGGGCGACGATCGCGAAGTCGGGGTCGGGGTTGTCGATCAGCGACATCAGCCGCCCCAGGACTGCGGGGTCACCGGACATATTGGCGGCGCCGGGCTTTGCGGTGGCCAGGAGTTGCAGCAGCTGTGGTTTGGTCAGGGTCACTGTCAGGTCCGCCGCCTGGTTGCCGGTGGTCGGGTAGTGAATGAGGGCGCCGTTGCTGAGTTCCATCCGGTAGTTCTCATGGGTGTCGGTGAAGTGCCAGCCGATCGACAGTCGCTCGCTCCAGGCTTTGGGTCCGACGATCCGGATGGCGACCGAGTCGAACAGCTGGGTGATGGTCAGTGCCGGGGCCAGGCCCGCGCTACTGATCTCGGTGTGCTCGATCTTGTTCGTCCGCAGCTCATGCGCGCCGGTGAGGTAACAGTTGCGCCAGGTCGCGTTCTCCGACCCGTAACCCAGCCGCTCGAAGACCGAGGCGAGCAACTCCCTCGCCGCAGAATGGCCCGGGTCGGCGAACACGGCGTGGCTGGCCAGCTCGGCGGCGAACCGCAGGTCGCCTTGCCCGGCGAACTCCCCCGCCTTGGCGACCGTCGCGTCAATCCCGCCGAGGGCCTGCACGTACCGGGCTGCGGCGGCCTCCGGGGGATGCTGCCACAGGTGGGCCGGGTTGGCGTCGTACCAGCCGAGGTAGCGCTGGTAGATCGCCTTGACGTTGTGGCTGGCCGATCCGTAATACCCGTGGGTGTGCCAGGCCTTGTCCAGCTCCGGCGGCAGCTCGATCATCTCGGCGATCTCGCTGCCGGTGTAGCCCTGGTTGAGCAGCCGCAGCGTCTGGTCGTGCAGGTAGGCGTACAGGTCCCGCTGCTGGGTCAGGTAGGCGACGATCTCATCGGTGCCCCAGGTGGGCCAGTGGTGGGAGGCGAACGCCACATCCGACTGGCGGGCGAACAGCTCGATGGCCTCGGCCAGGTAGCGGGACCAGATCCGCGGGTCACGCACCTCCGCGCCGCGCAGCGTCAAAATGTTGTGCAGGTTGTGGGTCGCGTTCTCGGCCACGCACAGGGCCCGCTTATCGGGGAAGTAGAAGTTCATCTCCGCGGGTGCCTCGGTGCCCGGTGTCATCTGGAATACGATCCGGACCCCGTCGAGGACCTCCTCCTGCCTGGTATGAGTGATATCGAGGGTCGGCGCGATCAGGCCGGCCGTGCCTTGCGACGCGCTCGCGCCCAGCCCCATCCCCAGGGTCCCGGCCGCACCCCTGGTGGCGTGAAGCGCGCCGTAGTAGTAGCCGCGGCGCAGCATTGCGGTACCGGCATAGACGTTCTCCGACACCGCGTGCTCCAGGAAGTGCTCCGGCGCGACGATCGAGACGTCTATATCGGCGTCGACCACACCCAGCACGCCCCCGAAGTGGTCGATATGGGAGTGGGTGTAGATGACCGCCGTGACCGCGCGGTCGCCCCGGTGAGCCCGGTACAGCGCGATCGCCGCCGCGGCAGTCTCCTTCGAGATCAGCGGGTCGATGACGATGACACCATGGTCGCTCTCTACCAGCGTCATGTTGGAAAGGTCGAAGCCGCGGACCTGGTAGATGCCGTCAGTCACCTCATACAGGCCGTGCCTGGCGGTCAGCCGGGCCTGTCGCCACAAGCTCGGGTTGACGGTGACCGGGCAGTCAGCGTCCAAGAAGCCCCACGAGTCCATGTCCCAGGCCATGCGCCCGTCCGCGGTCTTGATGAGCATCGGGTCCAGCGTTGCGATGAAACCACGGTCGGAATTGACGAAATCACTACGGTCACTGAGATCACCAGCAGCCAACTCGGTCCGCGCAATCTGCTCAGACATCTCACTCCTCCAGAGCCGAAAGAGGCCAAGCAGCGAATCCGCTGCTCACACGCCTAGCCAGGCTTCCTGACTCGGCCCGGCGCTGCCAGGGGACCAACGTCCCGTTGAACCCGGCGAAGGACTCGGGAGACACGAACGACCCAGGCCAGGCCACACGCCTATTCGGTCCGACGGCTGGTCGCAGGATCGACGTGTGGTGCCTGCCACGCGAGGTCGCGGCACGCTGCTCCGCTCGGCGTAATGGGTGCGTTGACATCAAGCGTTCGATGTGCCGCTAGCTCCCGGTGTCGTCAATGCAGCGCTGACCTCCTCGGTGCGTTCGGGCAGGAGCAGCAGCGCCCCGGCAAAGAAGCACAGCGCACCGATGAAGGTGCCGAGGTTGGATCGTTCGGCGTTGTTCAACTGGCCGGTCGCCGGGTTGATGTAGCCGGCCACCGCGGATACACCGAAGGCGACGGAGCCGATCAGGTTGACCAGCGTGTTCCACCAGGACCACGACCGGGGGCGCCATGCGGCCCAGCCGTGGCAGACCTCGAACCAGGCCAGCGCGCTGGCGACCAGGAAGCAGACCGAACCAACCGCATCGGGCCGCCACACGTGCTGGTGCGCGGCCTGCGCGGACAGGTCCACCCGCACCGCGTTGCCGGTGCTGAGGTTGAAGAACACGGTCCCGGCAAGCTGCACCGCGCTCGCCCACCAGCCGATCCGGCGGGGGTGGATGGCGAAGAAGCGCCGCCGGGCGCCGTGCAGTGGCTGCGGGCCGGCGTCCACCGCTTCCCGGTAGGTCAGGAATCCGGCCGCGGTGAAGAACAGGGAGCCGATGAAGAAGGTCACCGCGTCCCAGCGGGCCCCGACGGCACTGGCGAACCCGGGGACCGCGCCGAGGGCGAACAGCAGTGATCCGACGGCGAACAGGACGGCGATCCACCAGTCCCGGGCCCTGGGTGCCCACCATGTGGAGCCGACGGCCGGGCCGCCCTGCAGATGCTTGCGGTGGTCGCGGGATTCCCAGCGAGCGACGACGCCGTCCGGGCGGACGTGCTCGATGTAGGTTACCAAGGGGCCGATGCGGCCCGCACGGTCTTGCACGGGCATTGGCGCGTCCCATCTGATCGGTTCGATCTTTGAGCCTAGCCCGCAGGACCGTGCGTGCTGCTGTCCCGCCCGGCCGGTGGTCCGGGTGATCATGCCGCCCATACCCGGGCGGCCACATGCGGTGGACCTGCTTTTGCGCGGCCACCACTACCGGATTTCCCGGCAGGTCCTGGCCGCCGCGGGCGCGACCGTATATGACTTGCCAGTCATAGCTGACGCCGCGCTGCAGCGCTCCTGACGGGGGAGTCTCCGGCGCGTCCTTGATGACGGCTGCGTGGGGGTGCCTGGCGGCGTCCAGCCGCCGGGTGAGGCGGGACCGGGCGTGCGGCCGTTCCGCTACCGCTCCGTGCGCAGCACCGCCTCCGCCTCGATCTCGAGGTGCACCTTGTCGCTGGCCAGGCCCAGGATCGGCGGGGTTGGTGCAGACACCGAAGTCGATGCCCGGCACGGCATTCACCACGGTCACCTGCGCCGATGACCGCGGCCGGGCGCACGAGTAACTTGACGGACCCGGCGCACGCCTACAGGGGGCAGGGCCGTACGGCACCTCCCGGCGTGACTGATGGCACTCCCCCCCAGGGGTACTGCGCAGGACGCTAGGGGCGGGGGCCCGGTAATGCCTGGGTCCGGAGGAGATGGTCGCGGGGCGGGGCCCCGGTAATGCCTGGGCCCGGAGGAGATGGTCGCGATGATGTTCGGATATGGAAGCAGCGGCTGGCCCGCCTGGGAAGTTGCCCTCATGTGGGCCGGGACGATCGCCGTCGTCGGTCTGCTGATCTGGGCCGGGTACGCCCTGATCACCAACGCCACCCGCAGGCCGGGCCGTGAGCACCGGGGCCAGGACCCGCGCCGCGTCCTGGACGACCGGCTGGCCCACGGCGAGATCGACACCGTGGAGTACCAGCGGCTACGTGACCTGATCGCCGCGGGCGACCACCAGACCCCATCCGGTACCGGAAGCGGGCGATGACGGCCACCGCCGCCAGCACCCTGACCGGGGCCGGCCAGCGGTTGCAGCCCGCTGTACGCCGCGTACTGGCTTCACGCCAGGTCGCCTCGGCCACCTGGGCTCTACAGGAGGTAGCGGCCGGGCTGCTCACCGACCACCTCTGCCACTGCGTCCTGAACGCGGCCCGGGCCTCCGACGCCGGCGGCGAGGCCGCCCTCACCGAGGTGGCCACAATCCGCAACGTCATCCGGCTCTGACAATCCGGTGGCCCATCGCGGCCTGGCCCGGGCTACTCCCACCGCACCCTGGATAGAGGCCAGCCTCATGCGGCCCTACCGCAGCCTCATTACCCCCAGGGGGTAATGTACTCAGCGTCTGGAGCACGCGAGGACGGCCAGCTGCCCATGGCACGGACGCGGTTCAGCGGCAGCTTCCACCGCACCGCGAACCCGGCCCGGGATCCGCGGATGTGGTTGAGGCCGGCCCGTGCCGCACCGGCCCAGCAGCAGAAGCGGAGGACTCATGAGATGGCTGCATGCGCTAGGTCATGCCCTGGCCATCAGCGGGTCGATGACCTGGGAGATCCTCTGGGCATTGATCCTCGGCTTCGCCCTGTCGGCCGTCGTGCAGGCCGTCGTCCGCCGCTCCACCATCACCCGGCGGCTAGGCGACGACCGGCCCCGGACGCTGGCCATCGCGACCGGATTCGGCGCCGCCTCATCATCGTGCTCCTACGCCGCCGTGGCGCTGGCCAGGTCGCTGTTCCGCAAGGGCGCCAGCTTCACCGCCGCGATGGCCTTCGAGATCGCCTCCACCAACCTGGTCGTCGAGCTCGGCATCATCCTGGCCCTGCTCATCGGCTGGCAGTTCACCCTGGCCGAGTTCATCGGCGGCCCGATCATGATCATCCTGCTCGCGCTGCTGTTCCGGCTGTTCCTGCGCCAGCGACTGCTCCAGGCAGCCCGGACCCAGGCGGACAAGGGGCGGGGCGGGTCGATGGAGGGGCACGCGGCGATGGACATGACCATCCAGGCCGAGGGCAGCCTCTGGAAACGGCTCCGGTCCCGGCAGGCCTTCACCTCGGTGTCGCACATCTTCGTGATGGAATGGGCGGCCGTCATCCGCGACATCGCGATCGGCCTGCTGATCGCCGGCGCGGTCGCCGCCTGGGTACCGGACAGCTTCTGGGGCCACCTCTTCCTCACCGGCCACCCGCTCGCGTCGAAACTCTGGGGGCCGCTGATCGGCCCGGTCGTCAGCCTGCTCAGCTTCGTCTGCTCGATCGGCAACGTCCCCCTCGCCGCGGTGCTGTGGAACGGCGGCATCAGCTTCGGCGGCGTCGTGGCGTTCATCTTCGCCGACCTGATCATCGTGCCGATCCTGGTGATCTACCGGAAGTACTACGGCACCAAGACGATGCTGTTCATCCTGGCCACCTTCTACGCGAGCATGGCCGCCGCGGGGTACCTCATCGAGCTGATCTTCGGCACCCTCGGCCTCATCCCGGCCGGGCGGCACGCCAAGGTGCTAGAGGCTTCCATCCAGTGGAACTACACCACCGTGCTCAACATCATCTTCCTGCTGCTCGCCGCGGCCATGTGCTGCCGGTTCGTCCGCAGCGGCGGTATCTCGATGCTCAAGATGATGGGCGGCGCTCCTGGCGCTGCAGGCGACCATCACGATCACCACGCTCCCGCCGAGCACTGACCGCAGCCTGTACTGCTTCAGACTAGTCACATTGCATCTGATCGGGTGTTCATAAAATCAGCTACGCCGCCTGGTAGTACTCGTTGATCACGCCACCAAGCACTTCCGCCGCAGAACCCGGCAAGTCCAGCGGTTGATCATGTCGTTGGGGGTGTCCGTCAGGAATAGCCCGTGTCGGGCTCAGCGGCAGATCAGCAGCCGGAGGCGGTACACTGACCGGCGCCTGGCATATGCTGCGCCGCGGCGACAGTGTACGGGCAGCAGCAATGGCCGATGATTGCGGCAGCGGGCCCCGCGAGCACGACGAGCGGGAAAGCGGCCAGTGCGACGAGGGTGAGCATCCCGGCCCCGGAACGGATCCGGCCGAGGGGAGCCGGTGCGGTGATCAGCCGCCGTATCCGCGCCCCGGTGGCCGACCCGCCCGCGCCCAGCGACGCCCCGGCTACGGCAGCCGGGGCAGGCGCCGCCAGCGCGAGCAGCGCCTCAGCGACCTTCAGCCGCGGGGACGCCGCCGTCGCCGCATCGTCCGCGAGCAGTTCGACGAGTCTGGCAACCTGCTCGTGCCCCTGACGGAACGCGCGTACGCGGGGGAAGGCCGCCGCCAGGGACCCAGCCAGCGACACCAGCAGGTGATGATGGCCGCGCTGGTGTGCCCGCTCATGCGCCATTACAGCGGTGAGCTGCACCTCGTCAAGCGCCTCCACCGCGGCCCTGGTGAGCACAACCTGCCGCCCCGCCCCGGGCAGGCACCAGGCGGCGGCATCGTGATGGTCCAGGACAACGGCGCCGAGCCGCCTGTCATGCCGCCCGGCCAGCGCGAGCCCCCGGCGGTGACGACGGCGGGCCAGCCCCGCGCGCGCAAGCGTGCCGGCCGTGCACCAGCCAACCCGGGCGATCACGGCCAGCCCGAGCGCCGCCCCGGCGCCGGCCAGCACGGCACCGCCCGGATGGGCGTAGCTGGCGCGCAACTCCATCGCGCAGGTCGCCAGCAGAGTGGACAAGCCCGCACTAACCCGCACCGTCGGCACCACCAGTGCCAGGCCGCCGAAGGCCACTGAGACGACGGCCGAGCCGGTCAGCGCCAGCCACGCAGCGACCGCCAGACGCGGCGCCCGGTCTGGCCAGCGCGCCCGCGCCAGGCCGCCTGCACCAGCCCACAGGAGCAAGAAAGCGTACCCGAGCAGGGCGAAGGCGATGATCATAACTCCGCCCCCTCCTGCCCTGCCTGCTCCAGCATCGCGCGCAGTTCCTCGGCCTCGGCCGGGTCGATGCGCTCCACGAACCGGCGCAGCGTCGCCAGCCGGTCGGTGCTGGCCGCGAACGCCTCACCCATCAGCCCGGCCGTGTAGTCCTCGCGGCTTACCGTTGCGTGGTACCGGTAGGCGCGGCCGTCCTTATCCCGGGCCAGCCAGCCCTTGCGGTGCAAGATCTCCACCACCGTCAGAACCGTGTTGTAGGCCGGCTCGCGTTCCGGCCGCAGCGCGCCGTGGATCTCGCGTACCAGCACCGCCCGGCCCGCCGACCAGAACCCGGTCCATGATCGCGGCCTCCAACTCGCCGAAACCCCGCACCCTGCCGCCGGGCATGGCCCGCATCACATCGATCCGCCCGCTTTCACCTAAGAATCATAGGTTCACGCCGCGTGGCCCGCCACCCTATTGGCCGCATCCGCAGATGGTTTCCCGCGGGGACGGCCAGCCACGCGCAGGAAGCATGGATTGCGAGCCTGGTACCTGGATGGGCGCAAATATTTCAGCGTGAGCGAGAGCCCGGTGGGGGACGTCGGCAGGCGGTCAGAGCCCCGAGTCCTGCCGCGGTGAGGGCGGCGGCGCCGATCACCGCGGCAAGCCGGTTGTGCTGCATGAGATCCTCCATCGGGCCGGATACTGCCGGCTGATCGGGCAGGTGTCAGGCTGCTCAGGCTGGCCTCTGCGCGGCTGACTCGGCCGACTCGGCTGTCTAGATCGCTATCCCCATACCCAAACCTAAGCACCTTAGGTGTTAAGGTGCATTGACCTGTTATATCACTTTGCCGGCGGCACTGCGCTCTCTGATGAGCTGGTTCCCGTCGGCCCTGCCGAGACGTACGACAGTCCGGAAGGAAAGCCGATGACCGAAAGGTCTGATCAGCTGATGAGCGTTCACGGTGATTTCCGGCCACTGGCCCGTGACCTGGAAAACATGTCCGGTGCTCTCAGCGAGATCGCAACCGTCTGGCGACGGGCCCATCACTACCGGCCAGACCTTCCACTCGCCCTTCCGCTGCAGCTGGAGGCCACAACTCACCAGCTCGCGAGGATCGCGGACGACGTTGAGAAAGACCCGGCCAACGGCCCCGACCTGGCGCTGCTGATGACAGAACAGATGTCGGCGCTGGAAAGGGACGTCGCCGCCGCCAAGGCGATGACCTGCGGCGCGGACATCCCGCCTGTTGGTGACGCCGGGCTGTGGGAACTCCTCGGCGCGGCCATGGAACAAGCGCGGGCACGTGCGCCCCGGCCGATACCTCACGCCGTGGCCGTAGCACTCTGATCCATTTCGGACTGCTCCGGCCATACCGCGTGGCCTCACCGTGCCGGGTGCGGCGCTGCGGGCGCTGCTGTCGCTGGGCGCTAAAGACGTCGCGGTCTTGCGTGATGGCACTGAGGTGGGGGTCCCGGTGGGGCAGCTGGCCGTGGGCGAGGATCGCCTCCTAAATTGATGACGCCGCATGTGGCCGCTGTAAAGCGCGGCCATGCGGTTCGGCCGAGAGCCGGTGCCGCTCAGGATCAGCGGCCCGATCGCTTCCTATCGGCCACAATCATGGCATCGGGCTCAATCACCTAACACCCTTAGGTATTAAGGTGTAGTGTCTGGTCACTGCTCTAACAACCGTCCTCGCCTGTTTCGCCCGCCTGGCCGTCGCTATCCGCCTGGTGGCCCAGGAGGGCGGTGAGCCCCTGGAAGGACCAGCAATGACCGATAGCCCGAACCTGCTGATGATGGCGCATGCGAATCTTCAGCCTCCGGGCCGCTACGGGGCAATGTAGGGCTTCCATCCAGTTCGGCGCGCCATTCCGGTGCGTTCGTGACCCGGATGGCGTTTGTTAAGCGTTCCTGATCCGTTTGCCCGCCGCCTCGCCCGTGGGCCCGCCTCCGTTAGGTGACACCGTCAGTGACCGAGATCGACCGCCGCACGCTCCTGCGTTCCGGGCTAGCCGCAACCGCCCTGGGTGCGCTGAGCGCCGCCAGTGGATGTACGACAGCCGCGCCTTCCGCCGGGCCAGGCAAGCCGACAGCGGGGCCACATCTGATCGGGCCGGACAGCCCGCAGGTCGCCGCGACCGAGGCCGCCCGACGCAGGACGGGCAGCGTTGTTCCTGTCGCCCTGGCCGCGACGGCTGGCCCCGTTGACCTCGGTGGCGTCGTCGTGAACACCTGGAGCTATCACGGGCAGATACCCGGGCCGCAGATCCGGGTCCGCAAGGGGGATGTCGTTCAGGCCATGCTGGGCAACCATCTGCCCGCCCAGACCACAGTGCACTGGCACGGTGTCGCCATCCGCAACAACATGGACGGCGTTCCGATGATGACCCAGGCGCCGGTCCCACCCGGCGGGACCTTCACCTACCAATTCACCGCCAGTGATCCGGGAACCTACTGGTATCACCCGCATGGCGGGGTCCAGCTCGACCGCGGGCTGTACGGACCGCTGATCGTGGAGGACCCGGCCGAGCCGGCGCCGTATGACCAGGAGTGGACCATCGTCCTGGACGACTGGATCGACGGCACCGGCTACACCCCCAACCAGGTCCTGACCGCCCTGCGCCAGGGCATGACCGCCATGAACATGCCGTCCGCGTCCCCGTCGCCCTCCATAAGCGGCATGGGCGGGATGAGCGGCATGACCGTGGCCTCCCCGTCGCCGTCCATGGCCGAGACGTCCGGGATAAACATGTCATCCCCGTCGCCGTCGATGAGCGGCAGGGCCGGGATGGGCTCCACGGGGAGCAGTGGCTCCAGCCCGCTGCTGTCGGGGGCGACCAGCCCGGTGCTGGGCGGCGACGCTGGCGATGTCCGCTACCCCTACTACCTGATCAACGGGCGCATCCGCACCGCACCGCGTACGTTCACGGGCCGGCCCGGGCAGCGGGTCCGGATCCGGTTCATCAACGCCGGCGCCGACACCGCCTTCCGCGTCGCCCTGGGCGGCCACACGATGACCGTCACCCACACCGACGGGTTCCCGGTCACCCCCCAGCCGGCGACCGCACTGCTGATCGGAATGGGGGAACGCTATGACGTGCAGGTGACCCTGGCAGACGGCGTGTTTCCCCTGGTCGCCCTGGCCGAGGGCAAGAACTCCACCGCCCTGGCCCTGGTCTCCACCGGCATGGGCACCCCACCGGCGCCGGACGTCCTGCCCCGCGAGCTCTACCGCCCCGTAACGACCTCATACGCGCTGAAGCCCACCGCCGCCGAAGCGCTTGCAGCCAGGCAGCCCGACGTGACGCACAAACTGCGGCTGACCGGCGGCATGGCCCGCTACAACTGGGGCATCAACGGCCAGTCGTTCGACATGGCCGAGCCCGGCGGCCTGCGCTACCTGATGAAACAAGGCCAGCGGGTCCGGGTCATCTTCGCCAACACCACGACGATGTACCACCCCATGCACATCCACGGCCACACCTTCCAGATCGCCCCCGGCGGCCCGCGCAAGGACACCGTCCTCGTGTTGCCCCGCCAGCAGGTGGCCTGCGACTTCGACGCCGACAACCCCGGGCAGTGGATGACGCACTGCCACAACCTCTACCACTCCCCGGAAGGCGGCATGATGGCCGTGCTCGGCTACCAGACGTGAGGCCGGCCGGCCGCACCCCCCGTGGATGAGCCAGCGGATCGCGCGCTGGCGGCGCTGCCCGCTCGCGCCGACGAGGGACGTGCCCGCGTTGTCGGCCACGGCGGCGGCACCCGCACCCACAGCGGCGGCGACTTGGCCAGGAACGGCGCCGACAGGGCGAGGATGACGATCAGGCCCGGACGCCTGGGAAATTCGCGCGCATCCAGGCCGGCGACCTTCTCGTTCTGGACGTGCGACCGGCCGCCGAATACGCCGCCGGGCACATCACCGGCGCCGTGGGCATCCCGCACGATGAGCTTTCCGCGCGCCTGAGCGAACTGCCGGGCGGCACCGAGATCGTCGCCTACTGCGGCCGGTACTGCATGATGGCGCCGGAAGCCGCGCGTTTCCTCCGCCACCACGGCTACGCCGCCCGGCCGCTGCAGGACGGCCTGCCCGAATGGCGGCGAGCCGGCCTGCCGGTCACCACGAGGGCCGCCGCCTTACCGGCCAGCGGCGCAGTGGGATAGTCCGGGCATGCGGCTGTCCCTGTTGAGCGTGAGCTACGGGCGATGTCCGGGCTCGGCTTCTGGCCATACGGCCTCAGGGCGCTGAGGGGGCCGGGGCGCTGGCGCGGACCGGGATAGTGAGCACGAAGGTGGCGCCTCGGCCCGGCCCGGCCGACGATGCGGTGACCTCGCCGCCGTGCGCCCGGGCGATGTTGCGGGCAATGGTCAGCCCGATGCCCGAGCCGCTGGAGCGGCGCGGCTGCCCGGGTGCCCGGTAGAACCGCTCGAACACTCGCTCAAAATCCTCGGCCGCGAGGCCCGCACCGGTGTCGCTGACCGCCACCTGTGCCCGCTGCCCCGCCGTCCGGGCATCAACGGTCACGGTGCCTGCCGCGGGCGTCGCGGCGAGCGCGTTGCCGATGATGTTGGTAAGGATCTGGGTGATCCGGTCGGGGTCGGCCCGCACGGGCAGCGGGCCTGGCGCCTGGACGGTCAGGGTGACGTGGCTGTCGCTGAACTGCGGTGCCAGCCGTCCGGCGGCCCGCCGGGTGAGGTCAGCGAGGTCGGTGTCGGCGGGATGCAGGTCCAGCCGCTGCTCCTCGGCCCGGGACAGCGCCGACAGGTCGTCGGCGAGCCGGCGCAGCCGCCGTAGTTCGTCGCTGGCCGCACCGAGGATTTCCGGCTCTGGGGCGAAGACCCCGTCGATGAGGCCTTCCATGTACCCCTCCAGCGCGGTCAGCGGGGTGCGCATCTCGTGCGCGACCTCCCCCAGCAGCCTCGTGCGGCGGGTTTCCGTGCTGGCCAGTTCGGCAGCGAGGGTGTTCACGTCACCGGCGAGCGCGGCCAGTTCCGGCACGTTGGGCACCGGGACGCTGGCCTGGTAGCGGCCGGCCGCGATCCGGCGCGTCGCCACCCGGACCGCGTTGAGTGGCCGCAGCAGCCGGCTGGTGACGAACGCGGCCGCCAGCCCCGCCGCGGCCGCGCTGGCGAGCATACCGACCAGCAGCGCGGTGGTCAGCGCGGAAAGGAACGCCGACTGCACGCTCCCGGCGGTCCCGCCCGGGCCCATCCCCATCCCCATGCCCGTGTGGTCGCCGCCGAGCATGTTCATCTGGTGATCAAACAAGGTGGGGGCGAGCAGCCGCACCGTCACATACGCCACCGCCGCGCCGATGACGATCACCACCGCGTAAGAAATGAACAGCCGCCACGGCAGGCGCATCCTCATCCCGGCCGCCCCACGAACTTGTAGCCAACCCCGCGGACGGTGGCGATCAGCCGCGGGTTCGCCGCATCATCGCCCAGCCGGGCGCGCAAACCGCGGATGTGCACATCCACCACCCGCTCATCACCGAAGAAGTCATAGCCCCATACCCGCTCCAATAGCTGACGGCGGGAGAACACCCGCCCGGGCGCGCCGGTGAGCGCGGCAAGGACATCGAACTCCAGCGCGGACAAAGTGACCGGGGCGCCGCCGGCCCGAACCTCGCGGGCACCGGGGTCCACGGTCAGGCCCTCGAAGCTGAGCACGGCCGCGCCCGTGTCCCGCACGCCCCGGTCCCGCCGCAGCACCGCCTTGACCCGGGCGGCGACCTCCCGCGGGCTGAACGGCTTGGTCACATAGTCGTCCGCGCCGACGCCCAGGCCGACCAGCTTGTCGACCTCCTCCGCCCGGGCGGTCACCACGATGACGTACACGTCGCTGAAGGTCCGGACCTGCCGCAGCGCCTCGAGCCCGTCGATACCGGGCAGCATCACATCCAGCAGCACCAGATCGGGCGCGTTCTGGCGGACCTGGCGGACCGCTTCCTCACCGTCGGCGGCCTCCGACACCGCGAACCCGTCCGCTTCCAGGTATCCGCGCAGCACGGCGCGGATATGCGGTTCGTCGTCCACAACCAGCACCCGGCGCACGGCTCACCCCAGCCCCACGCCAGGGCCTGGGCCCGCCGCCCCGCCCGGCCCAGGACCCAGCCACCACAGCATCGCGTGGCCGCCCGCCACCGGCGCATCCTTGATCCTCAACCCAACCTCCCGTGAAGGCCGCCCCGGGCCGCCGCTCATCTTCAGCATGCGGCCCGCGGATGAGGCCCCTGGCACGCCGGCCGTGAAGCTTGCGTGAAAGCCGCCCGGAAAGCCCGGGGCCCGCCTTCATGCAAGCTTCACGCCAGCGCCGGTCGTTGCCTCACATCAGCGCGGCATCCTCAAAGCGTAGAAGCAAAACGCAGGGACACCAGTCAAGGAGCTGAAACAGATGAAGCTGAACCGAAAGCGCATGGTGACCGGGCTTGTGGCCACCGGGCTCGCGGCCGGCGCGCTGGCCGGCGGCGGTGTGGCCCTCGCCTCAACCGGCGCGGCGCCAGCGCCCGCCACATCGACGTCGGCAAGCCCGTCATATGGGCCTGGCAGCGGGCACTTCGGCAGCATGGACGGCACGGGTGGCATGTGGTCCGGCCAGCAGCCGGTCATGACGGCCGCAGCGGACTACCTCGGCCTGAGCCTGACCCAGCTCCGCACGCAACTGCACTCAGGCAACTCGCTCGCCGATATCGCCACAGCACAAGGCAAGAGTGTGCCCGGCCTCAAGAACGCCCTACTCGCCGCCATGACCAGCCGCATCAGCGCAAACACCGCGCTGACCGCGCAGCAGCGGGCGGCAACGATCAGCCAGGCGAAAGACCACCTCGACACGATGATCAACATGGACAGGCCGCATTCGCCCGGCACGGGCATGGGCTCGCACATGACCGGGACAGACTCACCGATGGGCGGGATGGGCCGATAGACCCACCCGCGCTGTGCGCGTGCCCGGCACGCGCACAGCGCCAGCACCCAGCTCCAAACGGGGGTGCCGGCGTGACCCGCGGACAACGGAGGTAACGATGATGGACAGGTACGGCCACGGAATCGGCGGCTGGGGATACGGGCTCACCGCACTCATCATGATCTTGCTCGGGGCGGCCGTGATCTACGGCATCGTGGCGCTGGTCCGCTACACCCGCCCGAATGGCGCACAGGGCCCTGACCCCGTCCAGCCGCCCACGCCCGAGCGACTGCTCGCCGAGCGGTTCGCCCGCGGCGAGATCGACGAGGACGAATACCACCAGCGCCTCACAAGCCTGCGAGCCGCAGGCCCCGCAGGTAGCCAGCGACGGGCCTGACGCTGAAGACCATACCGCCGACTGCCGCAAGCCATGCTGCGAGGTGCGGCCCGCCGGATCGGCGAAACGGCCGACCGGTCAAGTCCATGGGAGCCCAGCGGATTCCACGGCGACCAGCGGATTCCATCAACCAGTGGCCTGAACGGGCACGGGGAACCCCTGATCCGCAGACCGTCACCTCGGCCGGGTTCACTGGGATGCCAGCAACCTCGGCATTTCGGGGAATGACGGCATAGCCCGCGGCGATCCACCAGGCACCAAACTGGCAGGCCCCCTCCCGAACACGGCCTGTGTCGTGCACTACGAAGGGCCAACGGGCATCCGGTTGGCGAGCGTCATGAGGTCGCGGTTGGCTGCGCGGGCGGCGGTGAGGTCGTCGGTTCGTTCCTCGAGCTCCTGGCGCAGGTCGAGGACTTGCTGTTCGAGCTGGCCGACGCGGGTGCGGAGTGCCTCGGAGTCGTCGGTGCGCCCGATTCCGCTGGCGCGGAAGACTTCCTCACCGAGGACTTCTGAGAGCCGGGCTGTGTGCCGCCACCTCACCCCGAAGCCGCAGTGGTGCTGACCGTTGGCGATCCCGCGCTTCGGGTCCGTAGGTAGCTGTAGACGGTCTCGCGGCTGACGCCGAACTTTCTGGCAAGGGCGGACTTCCGCTCCCCGGCGGCGGCGCGCTCACTCAACTGGTGGGCCTGCTCGGCGGTGAGGGCGGGTTTGCGGCCGGTGTAGACGCCGCGTTGCCTGCCACCCGCGCCGGGCCCGGCTGGCATCAGTGGGTGAGGCGTCGTATCCGGTCCGGATGACGCGGGAGGTGGGGAACATCTCCGGGTCGGCGAGAACGCCGCGGAGCCAGCCGCGTTGATCGCGGGCCCGGCGGGACCCGCGGGGCCGACGCTGAGCACTCATCGCCGGGCTATCCTGGGACGGACCGACGCGCAGAGGAGGGTGCCGGCATGGCGCAGCGGGCGGTGGGATACGAGGACTCCGACATCTCGCTTGCGTCTGGAAGGCTTCGGGTGCGGCGGTGGGGTGCCGCCGATGCGCCGGCGGCGGTGTGCGTGCCGGGTCTGTCGGCGAACCTGTGCGGCTTCGACCGCCTCGCCGAACGGCTCGCCGGCGAGACCCTGCAGCTCGTGGCGATCGACCTGCGCGGCCGCGGCCGCAGCGAGGTGACCGGCCCGGGCACCTACGGCTGGCGCAACCACGCGCGCGACGTGCTCGGCATCGCCGACGCCGTTGGTGCACCATCGGTTGCGATCATCGGCCAGTCCAGCGGCGCGGCCATCGCCATGACCTGCGCGCAGCTGGAGCCGTCGCGGGTCGGGCGGCTCGTCCTAGTCGATTTGGCGGGGAGTCCTGACGAGCGGTCGGCGGGGCCCGTGTTCGCCTTGGTGAGCCAGCTCGGCACGGTGTACCCGTCGGCGCAGGCGGCCATCGCACTGGTCAAGCAGATCGGCCTCATTCCCGAGTGGGACGAGTACTGGGATCGCTACTTCGGGTACGAGCTGCGCGAGGTCAACGGCGGCGTGGCGTCGAGCAACGACCGCGGCGCGGTGCTCGAGGATCTCGGCTACGGCAACGCGATGTACTGGTCGGACCCGGACGCGCCGATTCACGCGCTGTGGGACGCGATCACCATGCCGGCGCTGGTGCTGCGCGCCCGGCAGGAGATCCTGCCGGGGTTCGGGTCCATCCTGCCCGCCGCGGAGGCGGAGCGGTTCGCGGCGGCGGTGCCCTCGGCACGCGTGGCGGAGATCGACGCGAATCACTTCACGATCACGACGCACGACGATTCCATCGCCGCCATCGGTGCGTTCCTGCGCACGAGCTGACGCCCCGGTCGAAGTCGCCTCGGCGCTTGCCGCAGGTGGCGGATCTCTCCGTGCCGTCGGCGCAGTGGCTCGCGACTCCCACTCGGTGTGGCGGGCGAACAGAGACAAGCAGGCCCGATCTACCAATTCCGGCCTATTGAACTGCAGCGCCGACTCGCCCGGCGCGGGCGTGCCGTCCGGCCTGAACAACACCGCTGACCAGCCTGGCTCATGACAAGCATGAGGCGCCTGAGGTGAGGCCGGGCCGTTGTACTCGCGCTCACGTTTCCCGATCGCAGCCCCCGGGTCAACTGCGCCTGCCGGCTCGCTGCGCGATCTTATGCCCGGCACTCGGCCGCGCATTTCTGGTAGCAAGGTCGCCGCGGTGTGACCTGGGACGGCGATTACCTGAGATCCTGCAGAGCAGAAGCCGGGTCACGCCGGCCCGTCTTCTATGTCGGTGGTCTTGCCGACGATGGCCCCGTTCAGGATCACCGCGGAGACGCGGCGGAGGGCGCCGATGTCATCCAGCGGGTTCCCGTCGACGAGAAGTAGGTCGGCGTCATAGCCTGCCCGCAGGCGGCCCTTACGTTTGCCCAACCCGCAGCTTTGGGCCGCCCGCCAGGTGGCGGCGGCCAGCGCGTCGGCGGCCGATACGCCCCCGGCCACGAGATCCGCAACTGCCTCGGGCAGAACACTGTGCGGCTTTCGCGGGCCGATGCCCCCGTCACTGCCGGCGACCAGCCGCACACCTGCCCCGTGCATCCGGGCCGCATGGGCTTGCCGCGCCTCCCACGTCACGCCGGTGCGCTGCATGATAGCAACGAGCGCCGCTGGCGGCGTGGAGCCGGCTGCCACGCCCAGCGTCGGACACACCACGGTTCCGCGGGAGGCCAGCCGATGCAGCAACCGGTCAGGCATCTGGATGCCCGCCGGGGTCAGGCAGGTGCAGTGCTCGATGCCGTCAACCTCGGCGTCCACCGCCTGCTCGACCGCGGGCAGGCCGTGTGCGTGCGCGGTCACCGGTAGCCCGGCCGCATGCGCCTCCTCGACGACAACGCGTAGCTCTGCGAGCTGGAACTGGCACAGCAGCGGGTCTGAGCCCGGTGTCATGACCCCGCCGCTGGCCATCACCTTGACCAGGTCGGCACCGCGCTCGACGCGGTCGCGCACCGCAGCCCGAAGCTGCCCCGGCCCGGTCGCCTCCCCGCCCATGTTCGCGCAGTGCCCGTTGCGGCTGGTGATGGGCGGGCCCGATGCCACGATCGTCGGCGCCACTGCCTCCGGGCCGGTCAACGTAGTGGCGCGCCTCCTCCAGTCCAGCACCGCCGCCCGACGGTCACCCAGGTCGCGAACCGACGTCACACCGGCGGCGAGCTGACCCGTTAACGAACTGCGGATCACCCCGGTCAACCCGTCGTCGTCGTACGCGGGGAGCCGATCGAGGGCACCCGGCCGGCCATCACCGCAGAGATGGACGTGGGCGTCAACCAACCCGGGAAGCACCGTGGCAGCCGGGAAATCGACCACGCGCACATCGGCGGGCACGACCGTGGCATCCCGCCCCACTGCGACGATGCGTCCCTCATCCAGCAAGACGACCACGCCTCCTCGCAGGAGGCGCTCACCGTCAAAGGCGCGCTCCGCCCGAATTGCCAGCATGCCTGGCCTCCGCTGCAGCCGGGTCGCGGCCCTGCTCCAAGGCCGCCCACGAAAGATAGTCGACCAAGATTTCACCCTACGCCCGCATGGCCCTCTTACCAGGAACAGGGCGAGACGGGAGACGTGACCGTTACGGGAAGATGCCCGACCCCCGGATGCTGAGGTCAGCGCGACAACCTGAGACCCTCAAAGAGAAGGTAAACGCACGTGAGACGGGTCATAACGAGCAACGAACGGCCGTAACGCCTCCGGCGGGGGCGCCCCGGCTTGATCAGCGTGATCCCCGGCAATGCCGTCGGCCAGCTGTCCGCGCCGTTCACATCGAAAGGCAACCGCCAGTGACGCGGCAGCGCCGACTTCGACGCGGCCGGTCAACGGGCACTGCAGGACCTGGTCACCGGCGGGCGGTGGACCGGACGAGCCGTGGTGTTGTGGGCCGGGGACACGCCTGACGAGATCGCCTTCCGAGGATACTCAGGCGATTGACCGGGCTTACAGCCACTCGTCGAGTTGTTCCCAGGACAGGGTGAGCTCGAGCGGGTCGATCGCCTGGACGGCAAGGTGATCCCGGCCGCGGAAAGTGACCTGCTCCAGCACGTACTGGCGATCCGAAGTCAGCCGCAGGCGCTCGACCGATACGGCAGGGCCGTCTTCCTGGGCCATGCGCACGATCCAGTAGTGAGGGATCCCGGCTGCGGCGTACTCGATCCGCTTTTCCGCCGTGTCGGCCGAGACCGAATGCTGCGACACGATCTCCGCCACGATCAGGACGTCGCTGGCGATCGGCTTGCCCGACCAGCGTCCGCTCCTGTCGTCGGGCAGGCACCGGTACAGCACAACGTCCGGTCGCTTGAAATGGAAGGGCACCTCGGTCAACAGGACATCGAGGTCACCGCGCGCCCGGTGGCAGGTCCCGAACCTCCGGTCCAGCTTGCGGGCCGCCTCACCGAGCGCGTTCACCAGGGCCTGCTCGATACCCTGATGATTCTCCGAGGGCGACTCGCAGTGCACAATCATGCCGTCGACGACCTCGATCGTGCGGGAAAGATCCTCCGGCATGTCCAGGTAGGTGTCCATGCTGACGATGGGCGCCGTCATAGCCTGGCGCAGCCACGACCAGTCGGGTTTGCCGGACATCACCATGTGATGACGGTAACAGAGGCGACACCTCAGCGACCGGCGGCGCGGCGAGGTGCCCGGTCCGCAGCACCCCGCGGCCACCCGGTCAGCCAGGCGGCATGATGATGCTGTGCGCCCCTGGAAGCGACGGCTGTCCGATGACGAGCGTTCCGTCCTGCTGTCCGAGTTGCTGCTTCCTATTCATTGCTCACACCTGAGCAAATCGGGATATTTCGCTCTCCGCTCCCGGTTGCGGGGCTGGAGTCCTGGGCCGGCAGTCTGGCCCGTTGGCGATCGGCCCGTTCCTGCAAGATCTGTTTCACCCGCGTGTGCGGGGTGAACAGGGTGATGCCGGGATCACCATGTCTGTGCAGGACGTTGATCGCTGCGGCCACGTCTGCTTGCCACACGACCCCGCTTGCGCAGTGAAGCCGGTCCCCGCGACGTACACCAAGGGTGCAGTGGTCGCCAGGATCGGCTTGTGAGGTGTAGGCCGCGTTGACGTGGACGAGCGCAGAACTTCTGCGCTCCGACACGCTGTGCAGCGCCTCGGCGGTCAGGCCTTTAGTCCAGGCCGCGAGACGACGGTTCATGTTCCGGCCGCGGCTGCGGCCGGCGAACGGCTTGGTCAGATCCTCGGCCACGACCGTGGCCGCCTTGTCGATGACAGCGTGGACTGCCTCGAACGTGACCGTGCGCGCTCGGCCCTCGAACCGGCGGCGGGCCCTCGCCTTTTTGACGGTGCCCAGGTTGCATCTGGCGATCCGGTCAGCTTTCGCCTGGCCGCCCTGGGCTGCGGCCCGCTCGGCGACGGCGCGGATCTTCGCCCGGCGCCGGTTCTTCGCTTTCAGCCGGTCCGATTCGCCGGACAGCAGGCGGCCTAGCTCGGGGCCGTGGTGCACTCCATCAGAGTCTGTGAGGACTTCGGTGTAGCCCTTATCGGCGCCTATCGTCCGGTCGCCGCGCGGGCGGGTGGAGGACTTCAGCGCGGCCCCGTCGACCTGGTAGTGGACCTCGGCCCGGCCGCCGCGGAGAATCACCCGTAGTGTTCCCGCTGGCGCCGCCGTTGTGTTCAGGGGGACTGCGACAGACGTGCGGGGCAGCAGGCCGGGGACGGACAGCCATACGTCCCCGCCCTCAGCGAGAGTGAACGTCCGCACGTTGTCGGCGCGGATGATGATCTGGTTCGTGGTGTGGCTGTGGCCGTGGCGCCAGTGTTTGCGCATCATCCGGGACAGGTACGGATCGGTGGCCCATTGGTCCGTTTTCAGTGCTGTGAATAGGCGCTTCCGTTCGGGCCCGCGCCGACGGCCTGGAATGCTCTCATCTTGCCGCAGGATGAGCCAGACTCCGCCGCCGGCTACGTCAGGTTAGTAAGTGTCCGTACCCCTGGAGTCGACCCGGCCGTCGGCCGGGAACCAGTGGCCGCGCAACGGGATTTTCTGCCCGCACTGCGGCAAACCCGTCACCATCGTCGCGCTGCTGACCACCCCGCAAGCCGCCCGCCCCCGCCAGCCAGCCCTGCCACCACAAGCACTCCCACTCCACCCAGCCCAGCCGATATGATCACACTGGCCGGCTGGGGAAGTTGATCTAGTACCCTCGGGGACTTCTCGCTAGCGCCATCACGAGCGCGGTGTAGTCGAACTCGCGGTCACTCGCTAAAGCGTCACCCAAACGGCATTGGAAGCCCCCGGCTCCTCCGCGGGGTGCTCCCAGAAGAGCGGGTTTCGCTCGATAGTCACCGGGAAGCGGAGGCGCCTGACCGGTCCGCGGGCGCTCGAGTAGACGCGATCCTCCCACGGTCCGTCGAGGTTCTTCCCGTCGAGCAGCATGATGACCGGCGGGTCGTCGGGGATCTCTCCCTTGCTGGTCAAGACCGCGGCGGTGCGCGCGAGCGACATACGCGTGACCGATCCCTCGCCGGTCTTCAGCCTTCGGGTCAACCCTCGGATGACGGCCGCAGCCATCTGGTAGCCGGTTCCCACGTCGAGCACCTCCACCGGGCACTCTCGGGGACACGACGCGTCGACCAGCCTCCCGACCTCGTTGAGCGGAAGCCGGGTCTCGGGCTTCTCCAGCGCCCACGCCTGGTTGGCTGACGCGATCCCGGTGCTGAACTCCGTGATCGTGTCGAACCCGCGCCGTAGCTGCCAAGGGCCGGTCCACCCGTAGGCGCGAAGCGCGACCTCGACGAGGTCGGGCTTGGCCTGCCGGCGGATGGCCACCCGGCACGGGGCCTGGGGCGGCGCGGCCGTCGGTGCCGTCGTCGGCATCCTGTTCCCGCCCGCCATCATCGCCACCGCCGCCGTCGGCGCAGCCGTCGGCGGGATAGGTGGCCACCTGTGGCGTGGCATGTCCCGGGCCGACGTCAAGGAATTCGGGGACATCATCGACGACGGGCAGGCCGCTCTCATCATCGTCGGCGAGAGCAAGCTGCAGCTGGCGGTGGAGAAGGCGGAATTGAAGGCCGAAAAGCACGTGGCCAAGGAACTTGACGTAAGCAAGAAGGACGTCGACAAGGCCGTCCAGGAAGCCGCCACCGAAGTCAGCTGACCTGACGATCTCTGGCCCAAAGCGATGCGGTGTCGCCAGCGGCTGTTCGGTGGCCGGGGATATCGGGAAGGAGCGCTTCGGATGGCGAAGTGGAACGTGGTGGCGATGGGGCAGGCGGGCCTGACCGGCTGGAGAAAGGCGGCCGCTGGGCCGGTCGCCCGTGCGGTCGCCCGCAGGACCGGGCGGCCGGAAGCGGAGATCCAGGCGGTTATCGGTGCGGCGTTCCTGGCGATCGCGCTGGTCGGCTTCCTCCGCGAGGTCGGTGCCGTGATCGCGGCCGGGCGGACCGGCCGTCCGCCAGCCGATGACGCTCCCGCCGGGGCCTAGGACGGGGACGGCGGAGGCCGGAGCCGTGCCCGGATGCGGGAATCCGCTTCGGCTTCCAGGTGCCCGCGGGCCTGATGAGCAGCGGCGGTCACCGGGCCGATGACCGCCTCGCAGATCTTCGCCGGGCTTGCCCTGATTGTCGGGCTCGCCGTGGCCTGCCAGATCATCGCCGCGCGCTTCGGCATCCCGGCGATCATCCTGCTGCTGCCGGCCGGATTCGCCGCGGGCGCCGCGACCACGGTGGTCAATCCGGACAAGATCTTCGGGGCGGCGTGGCCGCCGCTGGTGAGCCTGGCGGTCGCGATCATCTTGTTCGACGGCGGCCTGGACCTGGTCACCAAAGGGCTGGAGGGCGACAGCCACCGCGTAGTGCGCCGGCTGCGCGGCTGGGGCATCCCGATGACCTGGGCCGGCGCCGGCTTTCTCGGCGGACTTCTGCTCGGCCTGTCCTCCAAGGCCGCCGTCATGCTCGGCGCGATCTTGATCGTGTCCGGCCCCACCGTGGTGACCCCCATCCTGCACGCCGCCCGGACCGGTAAGAGGGTAACCACGATCTTGGGTTTTGAGGGCACGACCATCGACCCGATCGGCGCTATCATCGCCGTGGTCGTGTTCCAGGCCCTGACCGCCAGCCACGCGCACCACGACGTGTTGTCCGGTGTCCTCGGTTTCGCCGGGCGGATCGGTCTGGGCGTGGCCGGCGGCGCGGCCGGCGTCGCCGTGCTGTGGCTGCTGCTGAAGAAGCTGAAGCTCACCGGCTTCCTCGCCACCCAGGCCATCATCGCCACGGTGATCACCGTCGCCGGCTTGTGCAACGCGGTCCAGGACGACACCGGGCTCGTGGCGGCCATCACCATGGGGATGGTCCTGGCCAACCTGCGCGGCGTGGACCTGCCCGAGGACCGGCCGTTCATCAAGACGGTCGTCCAGCTGGCGATCGGGGTGCTGTTCATCGCGATCTCCGCCACGGTGACACCGGCGTCCCTGCGGGGCGTGATCTGGCCCGCGCTGGTCCTGGTGGCGCTGCTAGTGCTGGTGGTCCGCCCGGCCGTCGCGGTGGTGGCCACGGCGCGGTCCAGCCTGACCAGGAACGAGCGGATCTTCATCGGATGCATGGACCCGCGGGGGATCGTCGCGGCGTCCACGGCCGCGAGCTTTTCCGCCCCGCTCGTCGCACTGCACATCGGTGGGGCGGACAAGCTGCTGCCCGCAACGTTCCTGGTGATCGTCGGAACCGTCGCCATCTACGGCCTGGCCGGAGCCCCCCTCGCCAGCAAGCTCGGCCTCCGCCAACCGGAGCCTGAACCGGAACCCCAGCCCGAGAAGATCCCCTCGGAACAACCCCCCTGAGCCCACCCGGGAGACACGAGGGGACCAACCGGCCGTAAGGCCCCCTGGATCATTGGGGGGCGGTCAGTGCCTGCCCGAACAGCGGAGCGCTGATCGGTGTCGCCTTTCGGCTGCTATTGAGTCCACAGTCAACTCTGATCATCTCAGGCTGGAGCATCGGCCACGCCCTGAGCGGCCGGTGCCGCCTTGTCCCCAGCGGTACGTGCCGCCTTGCGGCTGGCAACGAAGTATTTCACGCCTTCCATGGTGAGGTACGCGGTCACGACCGCAATGAGGATCGGCGCGGTCTGGAGCCCGCCCACCTGCGATACGAACGCAGCCAGCAGCACCACCGTGAACGGCGCGGCGACCACCGCGCCGGGGACGGCGGCGAACACGCAGGTGAACGCCAATCCGAGTGGCACACTCGGGATGAGCTGGTGGACGAAGACTCCTGCGGTTCCCCCGATAAACAGCGACGGGAATATCGGCCCGCCGATGAATCCGCTGCCCTGGCTCACGGCGAAGGTGAAGATCTTCGCGATCACAATGGCAGCCAGCAGGCCGGCGCCGAGCGTGCTGGCGTCGCTGAGCACCGTCTTCAGCTGCGCACTGCCGGTGAACAGCGTCAGTGGCAGCGCCACGCCGACGATCCCGAACAGCACGCCTCCGAGGGTGGATCGCGCGATGTCCGGAATCCGGCCGAGCAAACGCGCCGCCAGCGCCATGAACAGGGCCAGTACGGTCACCACCACAGCGGCGAACCAGCCCAGCCCAACCCCCCTCGGAGGCATCGATAATCTGCTTGCCGCTTCCGGTGAGCTCATCGACCACCATCTGGCGTTCGGCCGGATCGTCGATCGAAGACAGGCACACCACCGCGAACTTCTCTCCCATCGCCATCATCACGTTGGTGTGGTAAATCGCGACCCGCTTCTCGCGGTAGCTCTGGAAGCCATGGAAGGGCGAATCGTCGTCCTGGATCACATGCACGGTGATGCCTTTGCCACGCAGCTTGCCGACGAAGCCATCGAACTCGATCGCCCGGCTGGTCGCCGCCGATGAGGACACCGTCCGTGATGTGGTTCATGCCTTTAATGAGAAGGGCCTGGCCGCGCTGGACCCTCAGTGGGCGGGAGGCCGTCCCACTGAGGACGGCATGGAGTTCATCGTCACGGCGCCACCACGCGGCCGGGGAAGCTGGGCCTGCCGTTCACGCACCCGCCGACGCCGCCCATTCGTGCCAGGCAGCGGCCGGCGAGCCCCCTAGGGGGCTGCGTTGACAATGACTGTCGTCATCCCTCGTTTTCGATGAGTTGGGACACCGCCTCGATCAGGGCGAGATGAGTGAACGCTTGGGGAAAGTTCCCGAGATGCTCACCGGTCGACGTGTCGATTTCTTCGGCGTACAGGTTCAGCGGGCCCGCGTAGGACAGGAGCTTCTTGCACAGGGCACGGGAACGGTCGGTCTCACCGATCATGGCCAAGGCGCTTACCAGCCACCACGAGCAGATCGTGAAGGTCCCCTCCTTGCCGGTAAATCCGGTATCAGTGCTGCCCACCTTGTAGCGCAGGACAAGGCCGTCCTCGGTCAGCTCGTCGGCGATGGCCAGCACGGTGGCCTTGATGCGGTCGTCGTCGGGAGGCAAGAACCCCATGATGGGGAGCAGAAGCAGCGAGGCGTCGAGCTCGTCGTTCTCGTACGCCTGACGGAACCGGCCCCGCTTGTCAACGCCCTTGTCGAGGATTTCGGCCTTCATCGCGTCGGCGGCTTTTTGCCATCGGGTGGCGCGCTCGGAGTCTCCGCGTTCTTGAGCAAGGTCGGCGCCACGGTCGGCGGCGACCCAGCACATCACCGCCGACTCCGTGAAATGCTGCGGCTCGCCCCGGATTTCCCAGATGCCCTGGTCGGCATCGCCTGCGTGCCTGATGGCCTCATCGACGAAACCGGCGAGACCTTCCCAGACCGGCCCGATGATCTGCTCGGCGCCCTGGTGCAGGTGGGAGTCCACGGCGTCAATCAGCATGCCCCACACATCGTTCTGGTGCTGATTCCAGGCGCCGTTGCCGACCCGTACCGGCTTGGAGTCGCGCCAGCCCGAGAGGTGGTCGATCGTTCTCTCGGTGAGGTCTCGCTCACCGCCGATCCCGTACATGATCTGGAGCTCGGAGAAGGGCTTGTTCAGGTCCTTCCCCTGCAGGGCCTCAAGTATGAAGGCGAAGTACTCGAGCGCCTCCCAGTCGTAGCCGAGCCGGTAGAGGGCGCGCAGGGTGAACCCGGTATCTCTGATCCAGGTGTAGCGGTAGTCCCAGTTGCGAGCCCCGCCCGGCGTTTCCGGCAGCGAGGTCGTCGACGCGGCCATGATGGCGCCGGTGGGAGCGTAGCTGAGCCCTTTCAGGGTCAGCGCGCTGCGCTCGATAAACGGGCGCCACGGGTGGTCTGGGAAAGTCCCTGTGCTGAGCCAGTCCCGCCAGAAGCTGACGGTGGACTCGAGGTCGGCGTCCGCCTCCTGCTGGGTCGTCGGCGCCGGCCCCGACCACGTCAGGGCGATGAAGCCCGACTCACCCTCATTGAGGGCGGACCGGACGTAGCCGCGGGCACCGACTTCGCCGAGCTGAAAGCTGGAGTGCAGCCTGAGGGTCACGTCCCCGTCGGGCTGGCGCACCGCCATCGAGTGGTAGCTGTCACCGTCGTAGCTCCAGGCGCCTGGTGTGGACCCGTAGTCGAACATCGGAAGGCACGACACCATTACGTCGACCTTCCCCGAGATACAGGTGGCAGTGCGCAGGATCGTCCCGACCCCCGCGCCGACCCTGGGGACTCGCTCGTAGCCAGCACGCCGCCCCTCGTCGCCTACCGGCCGGACGACGAACATGTCGTTGACGACCAGCCAACCCGTCGGAGTATGCCATGTCGTCTCTAGCACCATCGTCCCCGGTACGTACCGGCGATGGTCGGGCACATGGGTGCTGAACGGGCCAAGCCGAAAGCTCCCGGCGTTGCGGTCCAACAACGCGCCGAACACACTCGGCGAGTCCGGCCGGGGCAGGCTGAGCCACTCGATCGAACCGTCAGGTGCCACGAGACAGTTGTTCTCGCAATCCGACAAGAACCCGTAGTCCGCGATCGGTGGAAAGGTGCTCACAGCAGATGCTCCATTCGTCTCTGGAGTTCGGGCAATAGCTGCCGGGTCTCCGCGAGTCGGTGCGGGTGCGGTCCCCCGGACCAGCCAGCACGAATAGCTCTCTGACTGGTTCTCGCCGAGCCTTCACTACGAGCCGCCGTCCCGGCGGGAGCAGCCCACGCCATGACCGAGACTAGAGATGAGGCAGCGCGCACCGCCGGTCAAGCTGCGCCGCGACTGGTGATCACGAAGCCGCCAGAGGCTTCGCTTCGCCTGCGTACTCCCAGTCAAGCCTCGAAACCGGCGAGCTGTCATCACCCCATCGGGGTGAGAATCGAGGCGAACCTGGGCACCGGTGGCAGAGGCCCTCCACCGTAAAGTGAGGCCCGGGTTGGGACCCGCTTTTCGAAAAGCTCAACACCAGCCAAACCCGCTACCCCCGGTACCACGCTCACAATTGCACTGTTCACCGCTCTAGCTGACTGTATCTCCAGCCGCCGGACTGGCCGGCCGCCCCGAGCCGCGACGCTTAGGGTGCCGGGCGATCTCGCGTCTTCTGCGGACAAAGCCCCAGAGTGCTCGTCGCGCAACGCCGAGCTGACCAACCTGGGCACCTTCATCGGCGCGCTGCGTGCGCCATCGGGGTTCCCCTCTCTTCCTGTGTTATCGCAGGTGAGAGAGCTGGAAACCGCACTAAAACTGGGCTCCCGCGATAGGACTCGAACCTATAACCTGCCGGTTTGTAGGAACCCACTTTGCGATAGTTGGCGTCAGTCGTCAATATTAGCTCTGAGCTGGGAAAACATCCTAGAACGACCATCGTTGGACACCGTCACCGAGCACTGCTTAGCGCCATTTCCGTGGGATAAACGTTAACGTGGGGCCATGGCCCGCAAGCCTCTTCCTCTCGGTAGCTGGGGCCGGATTACGGTCCAAGGTTCCCCCGGTTCCTACCGAGCGCGGGGCCGCTATCGGGACTACGACGGCAAGACGCGCCAGGTCGAAGCATCGGGCGCCACGAAAGGGCAAGCCGAGCGCCGGTTGCGAGAATCACTGGTTGGCCGCTCATACTCGGTCGCCTCCGCCGAGATCGGTCCTGACACGAAGGTACGCGTGCTCGCTGAGGCGTGGTGGTCCGACTTCGAGTCCCGAGCACCGGCGGTCGGGACACTTCGCCTCTACCGGGGCCGCATCGACGGCGTGATCCTTCCGGCCCTCGGCGAGCTGCGCGTGCGAGAACTCAGCGTTGGGACTGTTCACCGTCACATGTCCGCCGTCAGCAAAGCTCATGGAGCCGGAACGGCCAAGACCTGCCGAGCCATCCTTTCTGGCATGTGCGCCTTCGCCGCCCAGCGCGACGCTCTTGATCGAAATCCGGTCCGCGACGCAGGCCCAGCACGCCAGATCACACCCAAGCGTCTACCTCGCTCGTTGAGCGTGGCCCAGGCCAAGCAGCTCATGGCGCTGTTGACCTACGACGACGTGGCCATCCGCCACGACATACCGGACTTGGTTGGCTTCATGCTGGCCACGGGTTGCCGGATTGGCGAGGCTTGCGCGCTCAGGTGGGAGCACCTGGACCTCAAGACAGGGATCACCGAGATCCCAGGCACCAAGACCGCGGCGGCAGTTCGCACCGTGCGGTTGCCAGGCTGGTGCGTCGACATGCTGCATGCTCGGCGTAACGATCCCAGTGGAGGTTTCGAGGCTGATGTCACACTCGTCCTCCCGACGTCGACAGGCACCTTGAGAGATCCGAACAACACACAGAAGCGGCTCAAAGAGGCACTCGCTCGCGCCGGCTTTGAGATCACCAGCCATGCGCTCAGAAAGACGGCGGCAACTCTGCTTGATCAAGCGGGCTTGAGCGCGCGTGAAATTGCCGACCAGCTGGGCCACTCGAAAGTCTCTATCACCCAGGACGTCTATCTCGGACGGAACATCGCCAGCGAGCGAGCGCCAAAAGTCCTGGACGAACTTGGCTTCTAGGGTTCGTCCTCCAGGCCCTTCAACCACCAGCGAACGTCGCAGTCCCAGAACAGGAGCGACTTGCCGACTCGCATCGCGAGTGGCCCAGTGCCCATCGCTCGATGCTTGTAGATGGTGTTCTTGGGCTTGTGGATCATCTCGGCCAAGTCGTCGACTGTCATCAGGCGGCAGCCGCGGTGATTACACGGGGGCTTGGGCTCGCGCAGCATAAGTAGCCGTACCCTTGGTGTTCGCCCTGGGCTTGAGCTTGCTCGATGCGAGCCTCCAGCTGAGCGCGAGCCTCGTCTTGGTTTTCCGCTACGTCGTAGATATCTCTCTGTGATGGTCTGAGAACATAGCCGTCTCCGTGTCGAGCCAGCTCGCCTGAGATCCGTTCGTCCATCGGGACCAGCTGCGCAGCGATGCCCCGATCGTTGACCTCGACCCAGTGCAGCTCCGACTCCGGCCCTCGACTCACCATGACGCCGACGCGGGGGCCTTCTGTGCCGTAGACGATGCCGTCGCGAACTCTGACGCCCTCGACATCGGGTTCGAGGTATGCCACTCGCTCACCCGGCTCATATGGCGCTGCCATCAGTACCCATACCTCCCGCCGATGTGTCGCTGGCTTGCTAGCTCTTTGGCCGTATAGATCTGAGTCTTCTTGTCCATGACCACGACGGTCCCCGCCGCCGAGTCAGCGAAGGTTCTGTGATCTTGCTGCCATAGGGGTCGCAACCAGCCCCACAGGAAGATCATGTCGATGACGTGGCTAACCGTCCGAGCGAAGGCCACGCCGATGCCCGGATACTGGCAGTACTCATCGCCGTGAGCCGTCGTGACCAAAGCGCAGCATCGAGTGCCGGTGAAGAACTTGCCGAAGGTGCGACCCGACAGTCCCTGAGCGATGATGAGGTTGAAGACGAAGAAGGCTGTGAGGGCGATGACCCCTATGCCGCCGATCGCATCGCCGCCGATATGACTCGCCAACCAGCTGACGACGAGCCAGGGTGCGATGTAGTCGACGAAGCCGCCGATGGCCCGCAGCGGCCAGGGCGCATAGGCGAGGCCTCGCCAGTTAGTCGGCTCCTGGTAGGACGAATCCCACTGCGCGCCGGCACGGCCTTGGTTGGTCTGGTTGCCCTGTCCGAAGTCGAAGACCTCAGGCAATGTAAGCCCCCCAACATGGGTCGATGGTTCTGGAGTTCACGGAATCGCTGTGCGAGGCCAAGCTGGGCCAGATAGGCGTAGTTGCCGTCTTTTGCCAATGGCGGCAACGGAAGATCGAGGCCGTCGCGTCGAGCATGCTCGGCGCTGTTGACCAACACCTTGGCCCATGGATCACCCTTGAAGTACGGCACGGCCCTTACCCAGGCGTGCGGTTGGTCTCTTCGCACCATGAGGGCACCGTCGGGCCAAGTAGGGTGCCCAAGTCTGATCTGCTCAGACTTGAACCGTGGTTGCTCATCAAGGGAGATCGACGATGACCATTCCCAACGTTGAGTCTTCGGATGCCTTTGCTCGCTGTAACCCTTGACCTCTTGCCAGTAGGTGCCGGAGAGGAAGCTGATCAGCTCAAGAGTGTCGCGATCAAGAATGCCCCTGAAGACCAGGGCGCAGCGCCAAGCGGAGAGGAAGTCCTTACCCGCATCGCCATAGAGGTCTTCGGCCTGCTTCAAGCTCTGGATACCGCCGACGACGATGATGCCCCGCTCTCGACAGTCCGTGAGGATGCGTTCGATCTGAGGGACCGGCATTGCCCGCAGCTCGTCGAGGACCAGCGCCGTCGGCTTCGGTGTTGACTGACCGTTGAGCCGACATTCCTCTGCGTAATCAGCAGCGGCTTCTTTGACCCGGTAGATGAACTCAAGGTAGATCGGCAGAACGGGAGACTCACTGTCGCCGTCCGTCAGGAACACAGAGTCATACACGCCCATCTCATGACGGCCCATGCCAATGCATTCGTAGTCATCGGCAAACGGAGTCCACTGAGATGTCGGCCGCAGCAGTCCGCTTGAGTCGTAGGGCTTGCCGCGGACGAAGGCATCGAAGTCGAAGTTGGGATCTCGCTGCGTTCGTAGCGCCGCTTCGGTCGAGTAGCAGTTGATGGACCTGGCTGCCGTGGACATCACGCCGCTCATCTCGGGACCAGCACTCGTGATGATGCCCTCAAGGGCTGAGGCTATGAGCGGCCGATGTTGAGTGGTGTTGAGCTCGTTGACGACCTCATTCAGGGCCTTAGCATTGCCCGACGCGCACCGGGCATAGACCCACTCCATGTCCAAGCCTCGCTGAGCCGCATAGAAGAAGAGCACGGCCAAAAGCGCGCCCGAGCGTTCCCGGAAGAAGGGATGAGCGCCGTGATCGAGTCTGGCTGTAGTACCCATGTCCCGGTAGTCGGCGAAGCGTTTGGCCGTCTCCTGCGCATACTCGAACTCCTGACAACCTTGGAGCGGCGACCACCGGAGCTGAGATGCACTGGGCATCGCTCGGCCTCTTGCCGTTAGATGCCAGACGCGACCGACGCGGGCCCGAGATAGGGCAGTGGCGAGATAGACATCGGAGCGGCTCGAAGTGCTGACAAGCGGCCCTGGTGACAGAAGTGCGTTGAGCGTGATGACCGAGGCCGTCTTGCCCGAGCCGCCAACGCCGAGCGCCAGTAATGGTTCGTCGGCCTCTGGCATCCTGATAGCTGCCGAGTCGCCGTCGAGGCCCAGCACCGGACGGTTGACCGTGGCAGCCGCGCGACGGTCGACGATGATCGCCGAGTAGGGATCAATGTGGTCGGAGACGCGATGCCAGTAGGCAGCCGAGTGCGCTCGCATCTGATCGGGGTAGAGCATGCCGCCGTTCGGGGGCGGTTGGGCTAGTCCACGCCGTCTCCACTTGGGCATGAGTCCAAGGGTAAGGGCGACAGTGGACGCACTTACAACTAGAGATGACAAACGACGACAAGTCTGTCAGCCGGTCGCGTTGACATGAGATCGAGACGTCCGTGATCCTGTTCTGATGGGGGAGCTCGTCTGGACTCACTGGATCTTCACGACCGCCAAGCTCAAGGACCACGACGTCTGGAGACTCCGCAGCACCCACTTCGGCAGAGGCGTCGACTTCGACAGCCAGTCCCAAGGCCAAGACAGCCGAGGCCGACCCTGGTACGGACGCCAGCACAACGACCACGCTGGTCAATATCGTTTTAGGCTCTCCAGCAAGGATGAAGCTGAGGCCGAGCTACGCACAGAGTGGATCAAGCACGCCTACGGCAAGTTGCCTCGGAAGGTCCGCGGAGTGATGCGGTTCGACTACATCAGTCGGCGCGACCTGGATGGGACAGAGATCGACAAACAACTCGACGACGCTGATCAGGACTACTTCTACAAACTCGGCTTCGAGGTCGCCTACTTCATGAACAAGCAATGGCACTGGCCGACGGCGGTGATCTTTTGTCGGCCAGTTGACCAGGCATTCGAGGTCTGGAATCCACAGACGGGAAGCGAGTATGGATCTCGATCTTTATCTGTGCGTCAGCATCCACGGCGCGTAGCGATGCGCGGCTGTCAATCACACCCAACCAGTCGCCGCGGTTACCCCAGTTACCGAGGTAGCCCACGATGGCCCGGAGCACACGAAAACGTTGACGGGACAGTCATTGTCGGCATGCCAGCACGGTCTGGGAAGTGGAGAACCGTCACGTGCTGGCACTGCCCCTAGCTCCAAGGTAAGC
>CAVSZI010000014.1:0-172567 GCA_963732345.1 uncultured Actinomycetes bacterium
GGTCGCGCGGAACAGGAGAAGGTGTGCCCCGCATAGCGACCGCCCGGAATGGGCGGGCGAGAGGGAGCGCCCCGAGCGGCTGAAACCGCGGAGGGGCTGAGTACCGATGCGGGGTGCGCTGGCGGACCGGCTCGTAGTAGCGGTGAGGCCCCTGTAATGGGGGCGGAGCAAAGGGGCCGGGTCATCCGTGGCTGTGTGTGTCTGGTCAACCGGATGTTCCGGGAGGAGCCGATGGACAAGCTGAAATCGCAGGTCAAGCCGTTTGAGATCTTGAATTGGGAGGTCTGGGAAGGTGACCCGGGAGGTGAAGGCGAACAGGGGCGCGCCGGGGGTGGACATCTTGGGCAGTCCCTCGATGAGTTCGAGATGGATCTGAAAGGCAACCTTTACAAGATCTGGAATCGGATGTCGTCGGGGACGTACTTCCCGCCTCCGGTGCGTGCGGTGGAGATCCCTAAGCAGCACGGCGGCGGCACGAGGATGCTTGGCATTCCTTGTGTCGCTGACCGGGTTGCTAAGACTGTGGTGGCCCGGCACCTGATGGAACGGGTGGAACCGGTGTTCCATCCGGACTCCTACGGGTACCGGCCCGGACGGTCGGCCCATGACGCGGTGGAACGCTGCCGGGAGCGCTGCTGGAGGAAGGACTGGGTGATCGATCTTGACGTCCAGAAGTTCTTTGACAGCGTCCGGTGGGATCTGCTGGTCAAGGCCGTGGAGGCTCACACCGATGCCGCCTGGGTGGTGCTGTATGTCCGGCGGTGGCTTGCTGCCCCGCTGCAGCTGCCCGATGGCACCTTGCAGGAACGTGACCGGGGAACCCCGCAGGGCTCACCGGTTTCGCCCGTGCTGGCGAACCTGTTTATGCATTATGCGTTCGATACCTGGCTGGGCAGAGAGTTCCCAGCCGTCCAATTCGAACGTTATGCGGATGACGCGGTGGTGCACTGCGTCACTGAGCGGCAGGCCCGCCAGGTGCTGGCTGCCCTCGGGAACAGGATGGAGGAGGTCGGGCTGCGGCTGCATCCTGGCAAGACCCGGATCGTGTACTGCCAGGACAAGTGGCGGCGGGGCTCGTATGAGCACACGTCGTTCACCTTCCTGGGGTTCGCGTTCCGCCAGCGCGGCGCGAAGGACAGGAACGGCAGTACGTTCATGAGGTTCCTGCCCGCGATCAGCAAGGACGCCCTGAAGAAGATCAGCCAGGAGGTCCGCAGCTGGCGGGTCCATCGGCAGATCGGCCTGACCTTCGCGGAAATCGCCCGGCGGATCAATCCGGTCATCCGGGGGTGGATTCAGTATTACGGCCGGTTCTACCGGTCGGCGCTGTATCCGCTCCTGGCACGCATCAACGCCTACCTGGTGCAGTGGATCCGCAAGAAATACAAACGGCTGGCCGGGCTGAAGAAGGCACTCCGGAGCCTGGCAGGCGCGGCTGCGCGCTACCCCTGCCTGTTCGCGCACTGGCAATGGACGACGTCAGCCTCCCTGACCTGGTGACCAGGGTGACAAGAGCCGTATGAAGAGAGATCTTCACGTACGGATTCTGTGGGAGCCGGGGGGTGAAATTCCCCCCGGCTACCCGACTGGCGGTGGTGAGGGCGAGGATGCGCTGCAGGACGCGGACGATCACGCCGGCTGGGGTGTGGCCGCCGTGTCGTTCGAGGTCGAGCTGGCCTTTGAAGGTCTGGTTGATGGACTCGATGACCTGGCGCAACGGCTTGAACAGGGCCGCGCCGCCGCGTTCGGGTTCTCCTTTGCGGGCTGGGCGCAGCAGCCGGGCGCCGGCCCCGGCAAGGCCGGCCTTAAATACGGCCCCGTAGTAGTTCTTGTCCCCGATCAGGGTCTGGCCAGGCCGCTGCGCGAGCAGTTCCGGGTCAGCGCCGAAGATGGCCAGCAGGACCTCGCGCTCGTCGGCCTTGGCGCCGGTCAGGGCGAAGGCGACGGGCAGGCCGCCCAGGGTGGCGACCAGGTGCAGCCGCAGGCCCCAGAAGTAGCGCGAATGGCTGGCGCAATACCCGTACTCGGCCCATCCGGCCAGGTCAGAACGCTTTGTGGTCTCGCGGGACCGGCCGCACTCGACCGGGGTGGAATCGACCACCCAAACGTCGTCAGTCCATCCACTGCTGCCCGCGGCCAGGACCCGGATGCAGTGCCGGATCATCGGTGCAGCCGCGCGCAGCCGCTTGTTATAGCCGGGCTGCTGAGGCAGGTAGGGGAACAGGTGCCGCAGCTGAACGCGCGCGTGCCGCAGCCAACGGGCCTCGGAGGTGAACCCCAGCAGGGCCTGCATGACCGCCAGGGTGACCAGCTCCGCATCGCTCAGCTTCGGGTCAATGCCCACGTCAGGCCGGTACGGCGCGAGCTGCGGCGATTCCTTCAGCAAGTCGTCCGTCTTCACATACAGTGCGGTGGCGAGGGTATCCAGGTCTGTCTTCACAAACTGATCTTGGGTGCCCTCGCCCCGTCTCCGCAGCCCACCCCTTGGAATTGATCATCTAGATGATCAATTCCAAGGCTTCAGTGGTCATACGCCACGAGCGAGCGCTTGACGGGCTGGCCGGCCCGGTCGTTGTGCCAGAGTGCGTCCTGAACGCGGAGAGGGGCTTGATGTAGGAGAGCCTGTTTGATGCGGTGCTGCGCGACTGATGAAGGTTTGGCCCTTCGGAGCCGCCCTGCGGGGGGAGGCTTCAAGCCGCCTCATGCTGCGTTGGCTGAAGACCGTCGTGGTGAGCGATGAGGAAAAGGCGCCGGTGAGGCGTCAGGCAGGGATCAGGAAGACGAGCGCAAGCGAATCGTTGCTGAAGTGTCGTAACAACCTTGATGACATCAGAACCGGGGTGTTCTGGCTATCCCGGGATGAGCCTGGCGGGTGCCCGCCGACTGGCCAGGCGGTGTCCGGCATGAAGACGACGTGAGCCTGATCTGCTGCGGTCGCGCGGAACAGGAGAAGGTGTGCCCCGATAGTGACCGCCCGGAATGGGCGGGCGAGAGGGAGCGCCCCGAGCGGCTGAAACCGCGGAGGGGCTGAGTACCGATGCGGGGTGCGCTGGCGGACCGGCTCGTAGTAGCGGTGAGGCCCCTGTAATGGGGGCGGAGCAAAGGGGCCGGGTCATCCGTGGCTGTGTGTGTCTGGTCAACCGGATGTTCCGGGAGGAGCCGATGGACAAGCTGAAATCGCAGGTCAAGCCGTTTGAGATCTTGAAGTGGGAGGTCTGGGAGGCTTACCGGGAGGTGAAGGCGAACAGGGGCGCGCCGGGGGTGGACGGGCAGTCCCTCGATGAGTTCGAGATGGATCTGAAAGGCAACCTTTACAAGATCTGGAATCGGATGTCGTCGGGGACGTACTTCCCGCCTCCGGTGCGTGCGGTGGAGATCCCTAAGCAGCACGGCGGCGGCACGAGGATGCTTGGCATTCCTTGTGTCGCTGACCGGGTTGCTCAGACCGTGGTGGCCCGGCACCTGATGGAACGGGTGGAACCGGTGTTCCATCCGGACTCCTACGGGTACCGGCCCGGACGGTCGGCCCATGACGCGGTGGAACGCTGCCGGGAGCGCTGCTGGAGGAAGGACTGGGTGATCGATCTTGACGTCCAGAAGTTCTTTGACAGCGTCCGGTGGGATCTGCTGGTCAAGGCCGTGGAGGCTCACACCGATGCCGCCTGGGTGGTGCTGTATGTCCGGCGGTGGCTTGCTGCCCCGCTGCAGCTGCCCGATGGCACCTTGCAGGAACGTGACCGGGGAACCCCGCAGGGCTCACCGGTTTCGCCCGTGCTGGCGAACCTGTTTATGCATTATGCGTTCGATACCTGGCTGGGCAGAGAGTTCCCAGCCGTCCAATTCGAACGTTATGCGGATGACGCGGTGGTGCACTGCGTCACTGAGCGGCAGGCCCGCCAGGTGCTGGCTGCCCTCGGGAACAGGATGGAGGAGGTCGGGCTGCGGCTGCATCCTGGCAAGACCCGGATCGTGTACTGCCAGGACAAGTGGCGGCGGGGCTCGTATGAGCACACGTCGTTCACCTTCCTGGGGTTCGCGTTCCGCCAGCGCGGCGCGAAGGACAGGAACGGCAGTACGTTCATGAGGTTCCTGCCCGCGATCAGCAAGGACGCCCTGAAGAAGATCAGCCAGGAGGTCCGCAGCTGGCGGGTCCATCGGCAGATCGGCCTGACCTTCGCGGAAATCGCCCGGCGGATCAATCCGGTCATCCGGGGGTGGATTCAGTATTACGGCCGGTTCTACCGGTCGGCGCTGTATCCGCTCCTGGCACGCATCAACGCCTACCTGGTGCAGTGGATCCGCAAGAAATACAAACGGCTGGCCGGGCTGAAGAAGGCACTCCGGAGCCTGGCAGGCGCGGCTGCGCGCTACCCCTGCCTGTTCGCGCACTGGCAATGGACGACGTCAGCCTCCCTGACCTGGTGACCAGGGTGACAAGAGCCGTATGAAGAGAGATCTTCACGTACGGATTCTGTGGGAGCCGGGGGGTGAAATTCCCCCCGGCTACCCGACTGGCGGTGGTGAGGGCGAGGATGCGCTGCAGGACGCGGACGATCACGCCCCGGGGTGTGGCCGCCGTGTCGTTCGAGGTCGAGCTGGCCTTTGAAGGTCTGGTTGATGGACTCGATGACCTGGCGCAACGGCTTGAACAGGGCCGCGCCGCCGCGTTCGGGTTCTCCTTTGCGGGCTGGGCGCAGCAGCCGGGGCCCGCCCGGCAAGGCCGGCCTCGAATAGGCCCCGTAGTAGTTCTTGTCCCCGATCAGGGTCTGGCCAGGCGTGCGCGAGAGTTCCGGCGTCAGCGCCGACGCAAGAATGGCCAGCAGGACCTCGCGCTCGTCGGCCTTGGCGCCGGTCAGGGCGAAGGCGACGGGCAGGCCGCCCAGGGTGGCGACCAGGTGCAGCCGCAGGCCCCAGAAGTAGCGCGAATGGCTGGCGCAATACCCGTACTCGGCCCATCCGGCCAGGTCAGAACGCTTTGTGGTCTCGCGGGACCGGCCGCACTCGACCGGGGTGGAATCGACCACCCAGACGTCGTCAGTCCATCCACTGCTGCCCGCGGCCAGGACCCGGATGCAGTGCCGGATCATCGGTGCAGCCGCGCGCAGCCGCTTGTTATAGCCGGGCTGCTGAGGCAGGTAGGGGAACAGGTGCCGCAGCTGAACGCGCGCGTGCCGCAGCCAACGGGCCTCGGAGGTGAACCCCAGCAGGGCCTGCATGACCGCCAGGGTGACCAGCTCCGCATCGCTCAGCTTCGGGTCAATGCCCACGTCAGGCCGGTACGGCGCGAGCTGCGGCGATTCCTTCAGCAAGTCGTCCGTCTTCACATACAGTGCGGTGGCGAGGGTATCCAGGTCTGTCTTCACAAACTGATCTTGGGTGCCCTCGCCCCGTCTCCGCAGCCCACCCCTTGGAATTGATCATCTAGTAGAGGTGGCCGCGGCGAACCGCGCGGCGCCACGCCGGGCGCACCGGGGGCAACCCCGCCCTGACGGACGGGCCTGCGCGCCGCAGGGGTATGGTCACCGCGGAGGCGTCCGGGTGCCTGGTGGCCCCCCCGGTCTTCAAAACCGGTGAGCGCTGCGCTGCGGCGCTGGCGGGTTCGATTCCCGTCCGCCTCCGCCACCGTCAGATCGATGTCGGCCCACTGCAGGCCGGCCAGCTCGCCAGGCGCAGGCTTCAGTAGGCGGCCAAGTGGTAGGCGGCGTCCAGCCGGTCGCCCGCCGTCGAGTCGAGGAAGGTCCCGCATTGCGTGGGGGTCCAGGCCCGGGCCTGCAGCTGGCGGACGTTCCCGGAGTCGAAGGCGCGCAGGAAGCTGCCCAGCGTGGAGGGTGCCCGCACCTGCCCGATGACGCTGGTCAGCGCGCCGTCGCGGAGCCGGTTCATGTCCTCGATGCCGTCGGCGCCCAGCAGTATCCCAGCGACCAGGCACTCGACTTTCAGTGGCGTGTTCGCGCCGAGTGGCCGGCCACGGCCACGTGCTCGCGGGCCAGGCGGCCCAGTCCAGCCCGATCGGCCAGCCGCATCGCCGGTTCCAGCCCGGAGGCGGAGATCAGGTTCGGATCATCGAACACCAAAACGGTGCCAGAAGCGGCATGTTGGAAATACACTTGCCAGGTGCCTTCACTCTAGGCTCGGGTGAATGCGGTCATTCAACCATTATTCTCCCAGGTCAGAGGGCGCATTCGGGTCAGAAATCCTGATTTCACCCATAATCTTCGGTGCATCCAGGCTGGGGAACAGCGAGTCCCGGGCCCCGTTGGAAACGTCGTCAATCTGTGGTCAGATAGCTGAGGTTTTGCCAGCACAGCGCCTGTGGCGGGCCTGATGCGCTGACCTAATGCCTGGCTGACTTACCGGCCACAGGTTGGCGGGAGAGGTGGACGGCTAGCCATTCACAGGTCGACGTGCCTGCCGATCGGCACGGTGGCCGCGATAGGCGGGCGGTGCATCCACCTCGACGGCATGATTAGCCGGAGACCCTGCCTAACCTGCGACGACAGGCTTCACTTGGTCGATTGCACCGAGCACCGATGTGTCGAAGTGACGGCCGAAGCGAACGGGAGCAGGTCGCCATGCGGAGGCCGCGAAACACCACGGCTGACGGCGATGCAGCGTGCCAGCACCGATGTATGTGTAAGCGCGATTCTCGGGGTTGGCATCTAGGCTAGACGCTTCTTATGGTCAGGTTGGCGACCGGCTGGTACACGCCGAAGGCAGGCCCGATGGGACATCCCCCGAGGAAATACTGGATGTCGTCGGAGTTGGCTTCTGCCCGGCGAATCATGCCTGCGCAATTAGCCTTCAGGAACAGCAACCAGTTGCTCGCGCACGATTTATTGAGGAACGCCAGTAAATCGGCTGGCAGCCAACGCCGTTCACCATGCCACCGGAATACGAGTTCGCGACCTGCCCATCCGGCCCGGCCGGCTGCTTGCTGACCTCCCGTCTGCCCCACCCCCCGCTAAGGCGCCACTCAAAGCCTGAGGCCGCCCTCGACCGGTAGAGTGTTCTGAAGACTGCCGCCGCCGCAATCAGCAGTCTGAGATTGCGCCTCGGTTACGTTCTGAGGCCGAGCCTGGCCCGCGCCGGAGCGGATACTCATAACGCACCGCACCGTTTGTGACCAGCGCAGCCTCACCGTGTCAACCATCAGCGGCGGTCACTTCAGTAAAACTGTAGCCACGATGGAGAGGAGGCAGGGGGAACGGGCCGCACGCGGTTCTTTGCCCCTGATAAGAATGGCAAAGGCGCTGTTGACCCCGCAAGCGGCAGATTTCCCCCGCTGGTACCAGGACGTCATCGCCAAGGCGGAGCTGGCCGAGAACGGCCCAGCCCGCGGTTCGATGGTGATCCGTCCCACCGGGTACGCACTGTGGGAGCGGATGCAGCGCGAGCTCGACGACCGGATCAAGGCCGCGGGCGCGGCGAACGCCTATTTCCCGCTGCTGATCCCCGAGTCCTACATGCGGCGCGAGGCCGAGCACGTCGAGGGATTCAGCCCAGAGCTGGCGGTCGTCACCATCGGCGGCGGCAGGCAGCTGGAGGAGCCGCTGGTCATCCGGCCGACCAGCGAGACGGTTATTGGCGAGTCCATGGCCAGGTGGGTGGAGAGCTACCGCGACCTGCCGCTGCTGCTGAATCAATGGGCCAATGTGGTGCGCTGGGAACTACGTCCCCGGCTGTTCCTGCGGACCACTGAATTCCTCTGGCAGGAGGGTCACACTGCGCACGTCAGTGAGCTCGAAGCCCGCGACTATGCTCGCCTGATCCTGCACGATGTGTACGAGGACGTTCTCCGCAACGTTCTGAGCCTCCCGGTCGTCGTGGGCCGCAAGACGGCACGTGAGCGCTTCTCCGGTGCCACGTCGACCTACACGCTGGAGGCGATGATGGGCGACGGCAAGGCACTTCAGATGGGAACCAGCCATGAGCTGGGCCAGAACTTCGCGCGTGCCTTCGGGATCGAGTATCTCGCGTCCTCCGGACGGCGCGAACTGGCATGGACCACTTCGTGGGGCATCACGACCCGTCTCATCGGCGGTGTCGTCATGGCCCACGGTGACGACCTCGGGCTGCGCATACCGCCCCGCTTGGCGCCGATACAGGTGCAGGTGCTGGTGGTAAAGGAGGGGGACGGTGTCGCGCAGGTGGCCCACGGGCTGACCGGCGCCCTGCGCGACGCCGGCATCCGGGTGGCGCTCGACGAGCGGGTAGATGTGCCGTTCGGCCGGCGGGCGATCGATGCCGAGCTCAAGGGCTACCCGGTCCGTATCGAGATCGGGCCACGTGATGTCGCCGAGGGCCGCGTCGTGCTAGTCCGGCGGGTGACCGGAGAAAAAGCCATGGTCCCCGCCGACACTGTGGTGAAGCTCGTGGCCCAGGCGCTGGAAGACGACCAGCGGGCGCTTTACGACCATGCGCTCGCCGAGCAGCAGCGCCGCACGGCCGAAGTGACATCGGTGGACGACGCCATCGCGGCAGCGAGCAGCGGCTGGGCCAGGCTGCCGTGGTCGGCGGTCGGCCCCCAGGGTGAGGCCACGCTGAATGCCCAGGGCGTCACTGTGCGCTGCCTGGTGCGCGCCAACGGCAGCATGCCTGACTCAGAGGACGAACGTGGCCTGGTCGCCGTGGTCGGGCGCGCCTACTGATCGGCGGAAGCGGAAGCGGAAGCGGAATCGCGCCGAGCGCGAGGCAGGGCCGACCGCCGGGGCGCAGCGTCCGCTTATCGTGCCGCGCCGCTGCGCACGGCCTGGCGCTGGCGGGTTCGATTCCCGTCCGCCTCCGCCACGCACTTGCGGCAACGGCGCGCGGTGCAGGTGGTCAGCATCAAGGCCACAACCTGGAGCCTGGTGCACGGCTTGGAGCGGCTTGGTGCGCCCGCGTTCGGCCCCGATCTGGGACTCGTGATGAGCGGGAGGCCTACCGCTACGGATATTGCGGGCAGTCTTTCCCCGGCCCTTTTCCGCGCGCCGGGCGGCGTGCGACGATGGATGGCCTTGCGCACACGAGGGGGTCATCTGCCCGTGGGTACCGTCAACGTCCTGCACGCCGGGCGCACCGACTGCCGCCACGACGGCGATGCGTCCGGGCGCGCACGGCGGGGGTTCGGCGGCGGCCCGGGCGGCTCCGGCCCGCAGCGCCCGTGACCCCGCCCGATCCCGATTCCGGCGGCTGGCGGCCGGCCGGCCAGCCGGATGCGTTCGGCGACTGGTTCAGGACCACGTCCGGCCCGCCCCGCCAGAGCCGGCCCCCCATCAGGCGCCCCCGCCGGGACCGGTTCGGGTGGCTGCTGTCGCCGTGGCTGTTGGCCCCGACCGCGGCGGTGGCGGTGGCGACCACGGGGGTGGCGCTGTGGCTGTGGCAGACCGCGCCCACGGAGACGGTGCAGGCCCGCCCGGGCGCCGCCGTCACCATCACCGCGCCTGCGGCCACTGGCGGGCTGGCCAGCGGGCCGGCCCGGCCACTGCGTGTCATCCCGCCGCTGCCGCCCGGCATAACGCCGGCGCAGGCCACCGCCAGCCGGTCCCAGGCCGCCGGTACCGGCAACGAGGCTGGCGGTACACCCGCCCCCGCCGGCACCACCCCGGCGGAACCCGGGCCCGCGACGCCGGGCTCCCCGGCTGACGCACCCCAGCCGTCGCCATTGCCAACGCCCCCGGCTGCCGTCCCGCCTGCCACTACCGCGCCGGAACCTGGCGAGTCCGCCACGAACGCGCCGCCGCCCACCGAGCACAACACCCCGCCACCGTCGCCCCTCACCACCCCGCCATCGTCGCCTGTCACCACGCCGCCCCCTGTCACCACCCCGCCACCGTCGCCTGTCACCACCCCGCCCCCTGTCACCACCCCGCCACCGTCGCCTGTCACCACCCCGCCCCCTGTCACCACCCCGCCATCCGCTTTCACCACCCCGCCATCCGCTTTCACCACCCCGCCATCCGCTTTCACCACCCCGCCATCCGCTTTCACCACCACGCCATCCGCTTTCACCACCACGCCACCGCCATCCGAGAGCTCGCCCTCCACCGGGCCGCCGCACTGAGGTCCCAGTCACCCGGCCGGGTAGTCACTGGGGTGCCCCGGACCTTCCGGACTGCGGATCCTCTAGGATTCTCAGCCGAAGGGACGGGATCAATTGCCAGGGAAATATAAGACGTTTACGCCGGAGTTCCGCCAGGAGGCGGCCCGGATGGTGGTGGAGACGTCACGGCCTATCGCGGATGTGGCCCGGGAGATTAATGTCAGCGAGACCAGCTTGGGGAACTGGGTGCGGGACTACCGGAAAAAGCATGCCAGCGAAGAACCGCCGCTGGAGTTGTCCGAGCGTGCCCGGCTGCGCGAGTTGGAACGGGAAAACCGTGAGCTCCGCATGAAAGCAGACTTTCTCTCAAAAGCAGCGGCGTACTTCGCAGCGGAGCATCGGTGACAGACAAGTACGAGTTCATCGACGCGGGATACGCCACCGTCGCCACGGATATGGCTGCCGCTCCCACGGTCATGCGCATGTGCGAATGGCTCCAGATTTCTAAATCAGGGTTCTACGAATGGAGGTCACGGCCGGAAAGTGCTACGGCGAAGCGACGGGAAATGCTGAAAACCAAGATCCGGGCGCTCTTTAAGGCAAACGATTCCACTTACGGATACCGGCGGATGCACGCGGCGCTGGCGCGCGGCGGTGAGCAAGCCGGCCTGGAGCTGGTCCGCGCCCTGATGCGGGAGCTGGGCCTGGTGCCCTGCCAGCCGCGGCCGTGGCGGCCGTCCACCACCCGCCAGGGTGCGGCCGGCCCGATCCCGGACCTGGTCCGCCGGGACTTCAGTGCCGCGCGGCCTGGGGAGAAAATGGTTGGCGATATTACCTATATCCCGACGTGGCAAGGGTGGGTGTACCTCGCGACCGTGATCGACTGCGCCACGCGCAAAATAGCAGGATGGGCGATGGATGATAATTACCGGGCCCCTCTGATTACGGCGGCGATCGAGATGGCGGCCCGTAATATGGATCTCCCGTCCGGCGCGATCTTTCACAGCGACCGCGGCAGCAATTATACGTCTGCGGAGTTCGGTGCCGTCCTGGAAAGCCTCGGGATACGGCAGTCGGTCGGGCGCACGGGTATTTGCTATGACAATGCACTGGCAGAGTCAGTCAATGCGGCGGTCAAGGTTGAGCTGGTTAACCGGACCGCCTACCCAACGCAGAAGAAAGCGAGGGAAGATATTGCGCAGTACATTGAGCTCCGGTACAATCGGACTCGTCTCCACTCGGGACTCGGGTACCGGACTCCGCAAGAGGTTCTGGACGAGTACCTGAATCAGCAGGCAGCGGCATGAAATAGCACCAATTCATCTGTCCGGAAAACGCGGGGCAGCCCACACCAACCTCCCGGTGCACCCAATGAGTGACGACCACCCGGGCTTTCCTCGCGCTCATTTACGCTTGCCTACTCGTTGCCGGCAAGCCGGGCTGCGTGCGAGATCCGGGCGCGCTGCCAGGCGGGACTGTCGAGGAAGTGGGTGTCGAAGCGGTCCTGCAGCCCGAGCAGCACCTCGGGCGGCTCGCTTCCGTCCCGGCGCCGGACGACGTGGCGGAAGTAGTCGAATCGTTCGATGCCCGGAGTGGCAATGATCAGCGCCTCGGCGGTCGAGTCGTGATGCGCGGCGAACGCGTGCGCCGCACCAGGCGGGACGACCAGCAGATCGCCGGTGTGTGCGGTGACGACGTTGTCGGCGACCAGGAGGTCGAATGCGCCGTCCAGGATGTAGAACAGCTCGGAGGAGTTGCCGTGCCGGTGCGGCACGGCGCCATCGGCGCCGCGGCCGAGCGCGACGCGGTGGCTGCTCAGCGCGCCCGCGGTGGCGCTGCTATCGGCCAGCAGCACGTGCCCGATGAGGTCGAGATGTTCGGCTTCGTCGGCGCGCACCAGCACCGGCGGGTACGGGACGGCTGATGTCGGGGACATGGTTCAGGTGCTCCTTTGCGTATCGCGGGTGGGTCTGTGCCCAGCATCGGCGGGAACCCGGCCATCGGTCCAACAGCTTGATCCACTGATCAGCATTGATAGAATCGATCCATGGAGCTTCGGCAGCTGGCCCACTTCGTCGCGGTCGCCGAGGAGTTGCACTTCACCCGCGCCGCGGCCCGGGTGCACGTCGTCCAGTCCAGCCTGAGCGCGTCGATCCACACGCTCGAACGCGAGGTTGGCGCCGCGCTATTCGTCCGCGACAGCCGGCGCGTGATGCTCACTCAGGCCGGCCGCGCCCTGCTGCCGGCGGCCCGCCGTGCGCTCGCCGCAGCCGACGAAGGCCGCGATGCCGTGGCCGGAGTCCGCGGCGTCCTGCGCGGCCAACTGCGCGTCGGAGCGATCCAGACCCTGGGGGTGATCGACCTGCCGGCTTTGCTGGCCGGCTTGCGCCGCGCCCACCCCGGCGTCACCATCCGGCTCAGCCACGACGCCGCCTCGGTACTCGCCAGCGCGACCGCCGACGCCCAGCTGGACATCGCCTTCATCGATGGCCCCACCGACCCAGCTCGGCTGACCCGCGTCGAGATCGGCCACGACGACCTGGTCCTGGCCGTCCCGCATCGCGACCCGCTGGCCAGACGGGCCAGCATTGGGCTAAGCGACCCAGCCTTGCGCGACCGCAACTTCGTCGACTACCGGGCCGACTCCGCGCTGCACGCCCAGATCGACGTCGCTTGCGCCGCCGCCGGACTCGCCCGGCGTACCGTCTGCGAAGCCCAGAACATGCAGTACCTCGCCGAACTCGTCCACCACGGGCTCGGCATTTCCGTTCTCCCCCCGATGAGCCTGCGCGCGGTCTCCGCACGCGTCTCAGCCATCCGCATCGACCCGCCGCTGCGCCGCGACATCTGCGCCGTCACCGCCGCCACGCGCCCGCCCACCGGATCCGCGCACGCCCTGCTCGACCTGCTCGCCGCCGACCTCAACAGCCCACGCAGTCAAGCTGCGGGACGGTCGTCAGGCAAGAAATCCCCCGCGCGGGTCGGACGGCACAGATGATGTCATAGTCAACCCGGGTTTCACCGTGGCATTTGCCGATCGCCTGCCGGACACGCGGGACACAGGGAGGCCTCCACTGCGGCAGCGGTCATGGGCGGCCGGTGCCGGGTACCGAGACCGGTAGGGTCAGGATCTCTCCGGTGCGAGGCCCGGTGGCCAGCCGCTGGAGATTATCGGTGCTGCTGTCAGCTTCGCCGCAGATCTACCCCGTACCCCGTACCCCAGTTCATCAGATATCCGCGCTGGGGGGTGGGGTCAGGAAGGCCCGGCGGAGCTTTTGGCGATGGGCCGGGCGGATTCCAGCGGGCTGTGTGTTCGTAGCGCGCTCCAGCCGAGGCGGCCGGTCACGCCTTCGAGTTCGCTGCCGACCACGAGGCCGCGGTCAGTGATGCTGACGCTGTTCAGCGTCATCGCGTGCCAGCTGCTGCGCATCTTGGCGACGTGCACGGCGCGGCCGACCCGGGATCCATCTTCGATGTAGTGCAGGTCGATGACGTTGTCGAACAAGAACAGGAGTCCGTCCATCGCGTTGGCGGAAAGCCCGTGGGCGCTGGTTTCGCTGGTGATCAGCAATGAGCTGCCTGCCGCCCGGACAAGCCCGACAAGACTGCGCATGTAGGCCGGGAAACGCTGCTCTTCACGTGCGGCGAAGGCCAGTTCGGACAGGCTGTCGATGACGATCCGGCTGGTCGCGTGCTGATGGAGTTCGGAGCGCACGGCGGTGGCCAGGACGTCGAGGTCCAGATCGCCCATCGGGACGTAGGAGATCGAGACGCCCCCGGAAGCGCCGGCTGCGGTCAGGTCCCAGCCGAACGCGGCCGCCACGCCGACGAGCTGATCACCGGTGTCCTGGAACGTGACGTACAGGCAGCGCTGCCCCAGATCCGAGCCCTGGGTGAGCCAGCGCAGCCCGAAGATTGTTTTGCCGACGCCCGAGGGTCCGGTGACCAGGGTGGCGTCACCCTGCTTGGCCCCGCCGCTCATCAGCCCATGGAGGCCGGGGATCCCGCTGGGGAGGTGACCGGACACCGCGTTGACCCCGTGCGGGACGAGTGTCTCGATGCGCGGGAATACCTCGACGCCGCCGGAGCCGATCTGGAAGGTGTGCTTGCCCGGCCGATAGCTTCCGCCGCGCATCTTCGCTATCCGCAGCCACCGCCGGTCGACCGGCTCGCGGGACTCGTAGTCGAGCTGAATGATGCCATCGGCCAGGGAGAATTCGATGCCGCTGCGCAACTCCTCCGGCGTGTACTCGCCGACCAGCAGCAGCACGGTGCCGGTTTGGGAGATGCGGCCGGTCAGGTCGTACAGCGCGCCGCGCAACTCGCGTTCGCCGGCCCAATCGCGCAGCATCTTCGCGCTGTCGACCACCACGATGGCGGGCTCCTCGTCCAGCGTTTTCCGGACGATCTCCGACACCAGCGGCGCCAGCCCGTCCTGGCGGGCGGGCCGCAGGAAGTCACCCAGGTGAATATGCTCGACCCGGGTGCCCAGGGCCCCCGGGTCGAAGAAGCTGAACGGCTCCAGGTGCCTGACCAGCTTGGTATGCGGCTCGGACACCGTCGTGTAGTAAACGCACTTGTGCTCGGCACCGGCATTGGCGAAGCACGCCTGCTGGGCCAGGATCGTCTTGCCGGTGCCCGGCGCACCCGCTATCACCACCACCGCCCCCGGCTCCAGCCCGCCGTTCAGCGACAGGTCCAGCCCGGCCACTCCGGTAGTTGTCCGCTTCAACTCCCACCACGTCCCTCTTTTTTCAGCAACGCATCCGCGACCGCCAGGAGGTGGCGCCGGAGGCCAGGCAGGGACGTTCCTGGCCGAAGGGACGTCCCCCGTTGGCTGCTCGCGGGAGCGATCAGGGAGGCGTCCACTGAGACAGCCGTCGTGGGGCGGGCGCGGAGTCACGACAGCCTCATTGGACTCATGGCCCGCAGGTGACGCCGGGTCCCCGGTGTGCCGGTGCCGCGGAAGCGCCACCGGGCCTGGCCGTGGCCGGATCGCCGGGCGCGGTCGGTTGCGGACGGTAGTAGCTGTGACGTTCAGTAGCAACTACTATACTCCTAGTAATGGCCGGGTGCATCCACGCAAATGGTGACGGCATTGCGGACAGCCTCCGCATCGGTTTCCCGCCGCCACGGCATGCGCCGGCAGCGGTACAGAACGGAGATCGCTGGTGACTGAGCAGGCCTCGCCTCCGGGCAGGATCGGTGTGTTCCTCCTCGACGATCACGAGGTCTTCCGGCGTGGGGTGCGGGACCTGCTCGCCGCTGAACCGGACATCGACGTGGTCGGCGAGGCGGGGACGGCCGCAGCGGCACTGGCCCAGATGCCCGCACTGCATCCACACGTGGCGGTTCTCGATGTGCGACTGCCCGACGGGGACGGTGTCGCGGTGTGCCGGGAGATCCGCTCCGGGTTTCCCCGGACCGCATGCCTGATGCTCACCGCGTACGGGGATGACGAGGCACTCTTCGGTGCGATCCTGGCGGGTGCCGCGGGGTACGTGTCGAAGCGGACGTGTGGCGCGGACCTGGTGAAGGCCGTGCGCACCGTCGCGTCCGGCCAGTCGATGCTTGACCAGTACGCGTCACACCAGGTGATGGCGCGACTGCGGGACCATATGGCCACCGCGGACCCGGTGACGGCGTTGTCCCACCAGGAAAAGCAGGTGCTGGACCTGATCGGCGAAGGCCTGACCAACCGGCAGATCGCGGAGCGCATGTGCCTTGCGGAAAAGACCGCCAAGAACTACGTGTCCACACTGCTGGCCAAGCTTGGCTTGCACAGCCGCACGCAGGTGGCCGTCCTCGCCGCCCGGCGCGCGGACGCTGGCAGCGACTGACGCCGGCGGCACGCGGGCAGGCAGTGCCTTCCCGCCGCGGTAAGGGGATTATCCATATCGCGGAAGGCCTCGGGCGCCGACCCTTATCACTGTGCCGAGACCCGTCATCGACCGGGTTCGTGTCGCCAGGCTGGAAGCCCCTGGTTTCTCGGCAGGCGGTCCCATTCCGATCACGGCGACGATAAAGGCGGTGGGCAATTCCATCGCAGTTTCCGCGGCGACGTGAACCGGCTTTCGCAAACGCGAACGGCGCGCGGGTATTGTTCCGCCGCTGACGGTGCTGCGCGGATCAACAGTAGACTTCGCCACCCGGTGGAAATCCCCCGATCATCTGCACCTACCACATTACGATGGCCGTTGCGCCGGGCGGCTGCCGCAGCGCAGCCACCGCCACCGTCGTCATCCTCCCCGTGGTCCGGGCCCTCACCGCGGCGGACGCGCTCACCGTCATCGTGCTCACGCTGCTGCTGGCACGCCGCGCGCAGCGCCGCAGGCTGACGACGGCCTACGAGACCGGCCGTCAAGACAGCGCCGTCAGTGACAGCCCGGCGGCAAAGGATCACTCCGCTCACCCTGGTGGCGCCGGGCGCCCCGGCGCACCGTTTGATCCACTTCCCGCCTTATTCACGCCAATTTATGTGGATAATTATCGCTTGCCCTATTTCGTTTCGGCCGATTTATCATCCCTGGCTTCCAGGTAATTCCGCGAAATCCTTGGCGCTTCCAGATCAGCTTGCTGCTGCAATGTTTAGGTGATAATTTATGCAAAGGGGATTAGTCGTGATGCTCAACTCGGGGGAGTGCGGGCACGTGGACAATACCGACCTGATGGATCCGGTGGGTACTGCGATCGGGCCGGGACTGGACAGAGCGCCGACGGGAATCAGCGGCCTGGACCAGATCACGGGGGGCGGCCTGCCCCAGGGCCGGGTGACGCTGGTGGCGGGCAGCGCAGGAGCCGGGAAGACGCTTCTGGGTCTGCAGTTCCTCGTGGCCGGCGCACGGGACTACGGCGAGCCCGGGGTGCTGCTGACCTTCGAGGAGTCGGCGGCCAAGGTCGCCGACAACGTGCGCTCGCTCGGCTTCGACCTCGACGGACTCCAGCGGGACGGGCTGCTCGCCGTGCTCTCGTTCCAGGTGGAGCCCACCGGGATTGTCGCGGCCGGGGAATTCGACCTCGAACCCCTCTTCGTGACCCTGGACGACGCGATCAAGCGCGTCGGGGCGAAGCGGGTCGTCCTGGATACCCTCGAGGTTCTGTTCGGCGCGTTCGGCGCGTCCGGCGCGTCCGGCGCGTCCGGCGCCGACTCAATCGTGCGGGCCGAGCTCAGCCGCCTCACGCGCTGGCTCGAGGAGCGGGGCGTCACCGCCATCGTGACCGGGGAGCGGGGCGAGAAAAGTATCACCCGGCACGGGATCGAGGAGTACGTCTCCGACTGCGTGATCGTGCTGGACCATCGGGTGCGCGAGGAGATTTCCACCCGCCGGCTCCGGGTGGTCAAGTACCGCGGGTCGGCGCACGGCACCAACGAGTACCCGTTCTTCATCTCCGCCCGGGGCTTCGTCGTGCTGCCGATCACCTCGATCACCCTGGACTACGGGGCCCCCGAGGACCGGATCTCAACGGGAATCGCCCGTCTCGACCACATGCTGGGCGGCGGCATCTTCCGCGGTTCCACCGTCCTGGTGAGCGGGACAGCGGGCACGGGCAAGACCTCGCTCGGTGCGCACCTGGCGAAGGCGGCCTGCGAGCGCGGTGAGCAGGTGCTGTGGGTGCTGTTCGAGGAGTCACCCGCGCAGGTCCTGCGCAACATGCGCTCGATCGGGCTCGACCTGCGGCCGTGGACCGACGCGGGCTTGCTGCACATCTGGCCGGCGCGGCCGGCCACGCTCGGGCTGGAGACCCATCTCGCGCTGCTGGTCCAGTTGCTCGACGAGGTGGCGCCGACGGTGACGGTGCTCGACGGGATCACCAGCTTCGCGGACGGGGTTGCTGCCGCCGAGGTGACCTCGATGCTGTCCCGCAAGATGGACCTGCTCAAGGCCAGGGGAATCACGACCCTGGCCACGGCGCTCGGCAACGGGGACGATGCGAGCACGCTGAGCGTGTCGTCGATGGTGGATACCTGGCTGCTGCTGCGCAATGTTGAGAGCAACGGCGAACGGAACCGGCTGCTGTTCGTCCTGAAATCACGGGGCACGGCCCATTCGAATCAGGTGCGGGAGTTCGTGCTCACCGACCATGGGGCCGAGCTGGTTGATGTGTACGTCGGTGCGGCGGGGATGCTGACCGGCTCGGCCCGCCTGGCGCAGCAGGCCGCCGAACGCGAAGCGCAGTTGCGGCAGGCCGACGATCTGGAACACCGGCGGCGGGAACTGCGCCGCAGTATCGCCGAGCACGAGGCCCACTTCGCCGCGGTGCAGGACCAGATCGCCGCCGAGCGGGCGGAACTGGACCGGGTCGGCCTTCGCGAGCGCCACCAGGCCGCCGACACCGGGGCGGACGAAGTGGCGATGGGGAAGCGGCGCTGGGCTGATGCGGTCCCGAGCGAGGGGGTAAACTGATGACCCAGCCGCACGCCACGGATGAAGCGCCCGGTGCCGGTGCCGGTGAAACCTGGGATCTGCGCCTCTATGTGACCGACCGGTCACCCAAGTGCCTGCGGGCGATCGAGAACCTGCAGCGTGCCTGCGAGGAGCACCTGGCCGGTCGCTACCAGATCGAGGTCGTGGATCTACTAGAAAACCCCCGCCTGGCCGCCGGCGATCAGATCCTGGCCGTGCCCACGGTGGTCCGGAGGCTCCCGCTTCCGATCCGCACGATCGTCGGGGACCTGTCCGACACCGACCGTGTCCTCGTCGGCCTGCAGCTCCGGCCCCCCAGGAGTGCCGCGACATGACCGATGCGGCAGCCGATGCAGGCTGGGCGCTGACTCTCTACGTCAATGGCGCGTCCGCGAAGTCCATTGAAGCCATTGAAACGGTGCGCCGCGTTTGCGACGAGGACTTGGGCGGCCACGTCGACCTGGAAATCATCGACGTGCAGCAGCAGCCCGCGCTGGTCGCGCGCGACCAGATCGTCGCTGTGCCGACGCTGGTCAAACGGATTCCCGGTCCGCTGCGCCGAATCGTCGGCGGCGACCTCTCCGACTCCGACCGGTTGCGTTTCGGGCTCGACCTCGGCCCCGTCGTAGACAGCGACGCGCACCCGCGCCCGGGCGATTAAGGTCATGGCTCGGTCGACGGTACCGAAGGCCAGTGATCCAGGCCACCCCGCGGTGGGACAGCCCGGGGAAAGCGGTGCGCAGGCGGCCGAGCTGGCCGAGGTGCGGGCGCAGTTGCGGGAGGCGTCCGAGACGATCGAGGCGATCCGGAGCGGTGGTATCGAGTCGCTGGTGATCGGGCCGCCCGGACAGGAGCAGATCTACAGCCTCGCCAGTGCCGACCGTATCTACCGGCTCATCGTGGAGGCGATGAACGAAGGCGCGGCCACGATCTCCCCCCGGGGGATCATCCTGGACGCCAACCCGCGTCTGGGCGCGATGACCGGCCAGACCGGCACGGAACTGGCCGGAACCCCGGTCCTTGACCTGGTCCCCAGCGCCCACCGCCCCGCGTTCGGCCGGGTACTCGACGTCGGTGCGGGTGACAGCGCCCGGGGCGAAGTGGAGCTGAGCAGGCCCGGCGGCACGACCGTACCCGCCCTGCTGGCGGTCAGCGGTTTCGACCTCGACGGCATGCTCCTGCGGTGCCTGGTCCTGACCGATCTCACCGCGCAGCGCCACGCCGAGGCGGAGGTGCGGACGCTGAACGCCGAGCTCGAGGTCCGGGTCGCGCTGCGCACGGCTGAGCTGGAGCGGGTGAACAAGAACCTGGAGGCGTTCAGCTATTCGGTCTCCCATGACCTGCGTGCCCCGCTGCGGGTACTGAGCGGATTCAGTGATGCGCTGGTGGAGGACTATGGTGACCGGCTGGATGAGACCGGCCGCGGTTACGCCGGCAGCATCAAGGCGGCGAGCGAGCGGATGGCCGCGCTCATCGATGACCTGCTGCTGCTGTCGCAGGTCTCCCGGGCCGGCATGAACCTGCAGCCGGTCGATCTGAGCGCCGAGGCCGCGGCCATCGCCGGCGAGCTTCAGTCCCATGACCCCGGCCGCGCGGTGCGCTTCACCATCCAGGACGGCATCCGGGTGATCGCGGACCGCAGCCTCATCCGCGCCGTGCTGCAGAACCTGCTCGAAAACGCCTGGAAGTTCACCGCCCACCGCGACGGCGCCGTCATCGAGTTCGCCCGCACGGCCGCCACCGCCGCCGCCGAGGACGGCGGGGCCTGCTGCTACGTGCGCGACAACGGGGCCGGCTTCGACCCCGCTTATGCGGGCAAGCTGTTCCAGCCGTTCGAGCGGCTGCACGACGCCGCCGAGTTCCCCGGCACCGGCATCGGCCTGGCCAGCGTCGCGCGGATCATCGAACGGCACGGCGGGCGCACCTGGGCCGACGGCGCCGTCGGCCACGGCGCCACCTTCTACTTCACCCTCACCGCGGAGAACCCAGACACAGCATGAAGTGGCGCGCGTCCGGCGGCGCCGCGGTCACGTGCCGGGCGCGCGCCTGCCCGGCGGCGTGGTCCCCGGGACGTGGTCACGGCGGAGGATCGGCGGCTGTCGCCTGCCGGCGGGCGGCGGCGAGCATCTCGCGGGTCCGGCTCACGGCCTCTTCGGCGGCGGCCAGCTGGCCGACGCTGGCCAGGCGCTGCGCGGCGAACAGCTGATCTTCCAGCTGGGCCAGATACGCCCGCTGCTCGGCCTCGGCGAGGGCCCGCTGGATGGCCGAGGCCAGGCGCGCCGGCCGGTCCTTCAGGATGTAGTCCGTGGCTCCCTGCTTGATGAGGCCGACAGCTGCTTCGTCCCCTAGCACTCCGGACCAGATGATAAACGGGATGTGCGGGCATTGTTCCTGAGCGATCCTGAGGGCCATCTCGCCGGAGAAGCCGGGCAAATGGAAATCGGACAGGATGATGTCTGGCCGGAAGGCCGCCAGTTGTTCGACGAACGACGTCCTGGTGTCGACGACGACGGCGGTGAAGTCGAGGCCAGCGCCGGTCAGGAGGCGCTGCGCGAGTTCAGCATCCCAGGACTCGTCCTCCAGGATAAGGACGCGTGCCGTCCGTCTCGCGGCATCCGCCTTTTCCCCGGGCGCAGTGGTCGCCTGCCCGGGATCGGCGGTCGGCTCCGGCTCGCTGCCTTCGCGCTCGTCGCTCATGGAACTCACTCCTGCTCACTCCTCACTCTGGTACGGCCTCGTTCAGGAGCAGCCAGAACAGGCCGAGAGTCTTAATCGCCTCAGCGAATTCGGCGAAGTTCACTGGTTTTCGCACGTAGGCGTTGGCGCCGCTACGGTAGCTGGAGAGAATGTCTTCTTCCAGCTTGGAGCTGGTCAGAATGACAACCGGGATGAGCTTGGTCCGATCGTCGGCCCTTATCCTGCGCAGCACTTCCAGCCCGTCGACCTTGGGGAGTTTCAGGTCGAGCAGAATGAGGCCGGGCTCCCTGGCATGGGTGTCATCGCCGTCAAAGAGAAATGTGAGGGCCTCGGCGCCGTCGCTGGCCACAGTGATCTGGTTGAGGATGTGGTTTTTCTTCAGGGCCCGGAGCGTCAGGGCCACGTCGTCGGGGTTGTCCTCGACCAGGAGGATGGGCCTCGATGTCATGTGCTTTCCTCCCCATCAAGGGTGAAGTAGAAGGTGGCGCCGTGGCCGACGGTGCCGTCGGCCCGCACCCGCCCCCCGTGGCGTTCCACGATCAGCCGGACGATGGCCAGGCCGATGCCGGTGCCGGGGAACTCACCGGCCGGGTGCAGTCGCTGGAACGGGCTGAACAGCTTGTGCGTATACGCGGGATCAAAACCGGCGCCGTTATCGCGCACGTAGTAGCAGACGGGGGCATCTGCGGCCGGCGCCGTGCCGAACTCAATGTGCGCATCGTCGCGGCCGGACGTGAACTTCCACGCGTTGCCCAGCAAGTTGTGCATCACCATGCGCATGAGGGCATGGTCGGCCCGTACCTGGACGGGACGCTGGACAGTGAAGCGGGCGTGCCGTCCTGGATCGTCACGCTGGAGTTCCGCGGCGATCTGGGCGGCCTCGGCACCGAGATCGACCGGGCCGAGGTGCATCTCTGCCCGGGAGAGGCGCGAAAGACGCAGCAGATTATCGATGAGCTCCGCCATATGTTCGCTGGCGGCGACGATTCGCTCCGCGTAGCGCCGGCCATCCTCGCCGAGAACGCCGCCGTAATCTTCCAGGAGGGCGGCGCTGAAACCGTTCATCGCCCGGAGAGGGGCGCGCAAGTCGTGGGAGACCGAGTACGTGAAACTCTCCATGCTCCCGTTGGCCGCCTTGAGGTCGTCCGCCCGGTGGAGAACCTCGGCCGCGGCGCGCGCATGCATTTGTCCGGTCACGTCCTGGGCGATCGACGACGCGCCGATCAGCCGGCCGGCCTGGTCGTGGATGGGTGAGACCGTTACCGACGTGGGGAAGTCGGTGCCGTCCTTGCGCCGCCGGAGAGTCTCGTAATGCGGGACGTGCTCGCCCCGTCCGATCTTGGCCAGGGTTTCCTGGCCCTCGTCTTCTTGGCCGGGAGGGTACAGCACGGTCGCGGGCCGGCCGACGATCTCCGCCGCGGCGTACCCGTACATCCCCTCCGCCGCCGGGTTCCAGCTCGCGATCACGCCGTCGAGAGTCTCGCCCACAATGGCGTCATCGGACGAGTTGACCATCGCCGGGAACAGCGCGGCCGACGCCCAATCACGGCTGACCGCAACATCCTCACGCGGCGGCTGGGCCATGACGATCCCCCCAATATCGGCCCGGACGCACAATCCAGGGACTGTGCCAGCTTCTGCGTTCGGCGAAGTAAGATGATTGCTTTTCCCCAGGCTATGTGTTGTCAGCATACACGCCGTCGTGCGTTCGCTTAATCAGCAATCGCGGTGATAGGGGAGCGGCGGCGGCATAAGGTGGACCGGTATTCCATTAACCGTCATCTCCCGCTAATGGCGGGCATTTCCTGCTAATGGCGGCCAGCATTTCTCATTGTCCGTTTCGATTCCGGCCTGTCCGTAATATGGCCGGTTTGACGGTTCGCGGGGCTGGCCACGCTGCCTCAGCCGAGGGGAGTGGCGCCCACCACCACGAGAATCATCGCGATGATGAGAAGGATGATGGTGATCGTTACAAAATGCTCGACCCGGCGCAAGGCGATCTTTACCCTGCTGTCCGCCTCGACGGCCGTTCCCGCGGCCTGCCAGGCCGACGCGGCCGCGCTTACCGCGGCCTCGGCGGCCGCCCCGGCGCCGGCCTGGAGCTCAGCTTGCGCCTGGAGAGCGGCCCGGATGTCCGCCTCGATACTCGCGGCGGCCGCCTCAATCCGGCCCAGCGTGGCCAGGCTGACGGACGCCGCCTGCCAGGCCACCGATTCGGCCTCGAGGCGGCTGGCGTCGCCGGCCGCCGTCCCGGGCCGCGGCTCGTCCGCCGCCGCGGAGATCCCGCCAGCCTCGTCCGGGCCGTTCGTCACGCCGGTCCCCACCGTGGTGGTGGCGCTCGTGCTCGCCCCGGCCGTTTCCGCCCGCACGGCTTCCCGTTCGGCGGTGGCGGTCGATGCGTCGTGCAGGAAGCTGATCACGGCTTCCCTGGCCACCGCGCCCAGGTCAGAAGGGTCGGGCCGGACGTGCGAAGACCGCAGGCGGCGGCCGCTCCGGGGACGGCGATCTCCGTCTCCGGGTAGCACAGCGACGCGGCGGGGGTCATTGTCGGGCTGGAGGACGTCGGCCTGCGGCGGGCGTGAGCCCCGGTCGCCGCCCGGGCCAGGCGTCTCGTTGTTCGATGTCCCGGTCATTACTTTCTCCCCCGGTTGCCTATCTGTCGTCCTTTAATCACTCTCCGCTATTTCAGGCGTGATGAGGAGAGGACAACGGCCCGTCTTGCCAGTACGTTCTCCCTGGCCAGGCGGCCGTTCATGCCGGGTTTGCCGGGCGGTTGGCGCTTTTGTCCCTTCGGGCAGGGGTCCGGCCGCTTGCCAATCGGGCGCCGGTGCGGGGTTGCGGAATACGCCGATTCAGGGGGCGATGACGCAGGGCGGCCGCAGCCAACGACATGCCCGCACCCCGGCCGGCGTCGTCGAGTCGCGGCGCGCAGTCCTCGCAGTTCGTGGCTCGGTCCTGGTAATCAATCCGATTGGACAGCCGATGGGACGAGCCACGGGCCGTTTTCTGCGGCCGTCCGGGGGTAGGCGTGTCACCTGCTGATGAAGGGGGACGTACGCTCAGTTGATGCTGGCAGACTCGTACGGACGGATCGCGACGGATCTACGCGTATCGCTGACCGACCGGTGCAACCTGAGGTGCGCGTACTGCATGCCCGCCGAAGGCCTCGACTGGCTGCCCAAACCCGGATTGCTGACCGACGACGAGGTCGTCCGGCTGATCCGGATCGGCGTCGAGCGGCTCGGCATCCGCGAGATCCGCTTCACCGGCGGGGAACCGCTGCTGCGCCGGGGTCTGGCCGGCATCGTGACCCGCACCGCCGGGTTTCGGCCGCGCCCGGAAATGTCCATCACCACCAACGGCATCGGCCTGGCGCGGACGGCGCAGGCCCTCCGCGACGCCGGCCTGGACCGGGTCAACGTCTCGCTCGACACGCTCCGCCCCGGGGCCTTCCGGGAACTGGCCCGGCGGGACCGGCTGCCCGAGGTGCTGGACGGCATGGCGGCCGCGGCGGCCGCCGGGCTGGTCCCGGTCAAGGTCAACACCGTCCTGATGCGCGGCATCAACGACGGCGAGGCCCGCGACCTGCTGCGGTTCTGCCTGGCCCACGGGTACGAGCTGCGGTTCATCGAGCAGATGCCGCTGGACGCGCAGCACGGCTGGCGGCGGGCCAGCATGGTCACCGCGGAGGAGATCCTCGCCGCGCTCAGCGAGGAGTTCGTGCTCAGGCCCGACGACCCGGGCGAGCGCGGATCCGCCCCCGCGGAGACGTTCCTGGTCGACGGTGGCCCGGCCCGGGTCGGCGTGATCGGCTCGGTGACCCGGCCGTTCTGCGGGGCCTGCAACCGGGTCCGGCTCACCGCCGACGGCCAGGTCCGCAACTGCCTGTTCGCGCGGGAAGAGAGCGACCTGCGCGAGCCGCTGCGCGCCGGGGCCAGCGACGAGGAACTGGCCGGACTCTGGTGCCGTGCCGTGGCGGCCAAGCTGCCCGGCCACGGGATCAACGAGCCCGCGTTCCTGCAGCCCGACCGGCCCATGTCGGCGATCGGCGGGTGATTCCGCCCGGCGTTCCCGGCGGACCCGATCAGCCCGGCGGGCCCGATGAGACCGATGAGCCTGGCGGCCCTGGGGGAGCGGAGCGGCAGGGAACCAGGGCCAGCATAGTTCCGTTCGGAATGATCATTCTTGCGGGCGGCCGGGCCACGCGGCTCGGTGGCGCCGACAAGCCGGGCCTGCTGGTCGGCGGGCGGACACTGCTGGCCGCGGTCGTCGCCGCGGGCACGGAGGCCGGTGCCCGGCGGGTTGTGGTCGTGGGCCCGGATCGGCCCGATATCGCGGATGACGCCGGTGCCGCGGCGGTCCGTTTCGTGCGCGAGGAACCGCCCGGGTCCGGGCCGGTGCCAGCCCTGCGCCGGGGGCTGGCCGAACTGGACGGGCCCGGGGGGCACGGGGCGGCGGCAGAACCGTGGGTGGCGGTCCTGGCGGCCGATCTCCCGTTTCTGCGCGCGGCGCATCTGCGGACGCTCCTGCCGGCCGCGGCCGCGGCCGACCGTGACGGGGCCGTGCTGGCCGACGACGGGGGACGGCTCCAGTGGCTGGCCGGATGCTGGCGGACCGGAGCGCTGCGCCGGGCCGCCGCCGGTTACCAGGGCTCGTCGCTGCACGGGCTGATGGCCCCGCTGCGGCCGGTCAGCGTCAGCCTGCCGCCCGGCCCGGGGGAGCCGCCGCCGTGGCTGGACTGCGACACCGAGCAGGACCTGCGGCGCGCCCGGGATCAGGCGGCCGCGCCGGCCAAGGCAAGCAGGCACCAAGGAAAAAACAATAACTAACGCCGGCCCACGGCCGAGCGCCGCCGCACTCGTCCCCGGGCACCCCCACCAGTCGGTATATTTCGTGCTGCCGTTAGAAACCATTTGGGATAGCAGGGCTAAGCAGGCGTATGTGCGGTACACCAACGAGGGTAAACCATGACAGGCCGGAAAGATTTCATGCACCGGCTGCACTCGTGGCCATCGCGGCGAGTAAAGGATTCACCGTCCTAAACAAGGCAAGCCGGAAATATGGGCATTATGCCGTGAACCACGATCATCCTTTAAATTTGCGCCAGCGGAACTTAGGCAAATGATGGCCGTGTCAGGTGCCGGGCCGGGCTGCGGGGAACGCCCGCCTGGGTTTGGTGGCCTTTGACTCTGGGGGAAGGAAAGTAGCGGGAAAGGATAAAGTAGCGGGGGGATGGGGTTAGCGTTCGGGTCTCTGGCCCGGTCAGAACGTGGGCGCCTTGAGCGCGCGATCCCGGGGGAGCAGTCTTGAGGACGAAGATCATCGGCATTCGCAGACGCTGGCGCTCTCGGTGACTAGCTCCCGGTTCCAGGTCGAGGTGACAGGTGGTGCGTCTGGGACCAGGCAACCGGCGACCGCCGTCGCTGATACCGCGAGTAGGGGTGCTGCGCGGCGGTCATCCGTTCCCCATGCGCTCCTGCTCGCATCGGTGGCTCTGCTCCTGATTCTGTTCGTTGCCAGCTCAGCCCTCTCGGTGCTGGCCTATGTGCTCTATCAGAGGGCTGACCTCACCACCTCGGAGGTCATGGGGGCGAGCAACGACTTGCTGGTCGGGTTGCTCGACGCCGAGACTGGCCAGCGCGGCTATTTGCTGACCAGCAACCCCGTTTATCTTCAGCCATACGATGCGGCGCTCTCGACGGTCCCAGCCGACCAGCGGCGTCTCGGCACGCTGGTCCCAGCGGTCCCTGGCGGCCGGCAATACTTCGCAGCGCTCAATAGCCTGGTCGCGGCGAAGAAGACGGAGCTGACCAAGACCATCGACCTGGCGCGCGCCGGTGATCACGCCGGTGCGCTGCGGATTGTGAACACCAACGCGGGCAAGCGGGTCATGGACGATGCACGGAGGGTGACCGCAGAACTCCAACACGCCGCCGCCGCGGCAGACACCTCGCGGCGCTCGGCCCTGCGTACCCGGTTGACTTTCCTCATTGTCCTGGCAGCAAGCCTGGCCGCCGCTGATGTGATGGCTGGTCTTCTCGTTCGCCGCCGCCTGCGCCGGGCAACCAAGGAGATCCGGTCGCTGAACGCGAACCTGGAACGGCAGGTGCAGCGGCGCACCATTCACCTGGAGCGGGCCAACGAGAACCTGGAGGCCTTCGCCTACTCCGTCGCCCACGACCTGCGAACCCCGCTGCGCGGGATAAGCGGGTTCGCCGAAGTCCTCGCGGAGGACTACGGCGACCGGCTCGACGAAACCGGCCGTGAGTACGCCGGGCGCGTCCAGGCAGGCTGCGTGCGCATGGCCACTCTGATCGATGACCTGCTGCACCTGGCACAGGTGACCCAGGCCAACATGAACCTCCAGGACGTCGATCTCAGCGCGGAGGTCACCGCCATCTGCGACCAGCTCCGCGCCCGTGACCCCGGCCGCCAGGTCAAGGTGACCGTGCAGGACGGCGTCCGGGTCACCGCGGACCGCACCCTGATCCGGTCTGCGGTGGACAACTTGCTCGAAAACGCCTGGAAGTTCACCGCCCACCGCGACGGGGCCGCCATCGAGTTCGCGACCGCACCCGTCGGCGACGCCCCCATCTGCTGCTACGTGCGTGATAACGGGGCCGGCTTTGACCCCGCCTACGCCGGCAAGCTGTTCCAGCCGTTCCAGCGGCTCCACCACGCCGACCAGTTCCCCGGCACCGGCATCGGCCTGGCCAGCGTCCGGCGCATCATCGAGCGCCACGGCGGCCGGACCTGGGCCGAAGGCACCGTCGACGGCGGCGCCACCATCTACTTCACCCTCAACACGGAGGGCACCCATGAATGACAAGCAGATCATGCTCATCGAGGACAACCCGGACGACCGGGCCCTCACCATCCGGGCACTCAAAAACACAACGTCCTCAACCCCATCACCATCGCCAGCAACGGCGCCGACGCCCGCACCATGTTTCTCGGGCGCGGGGGTGCCACGGGCCCGCCACATACGGCGCCTGAGCACAACGACAGGCTCACACCGGCCCGTTGTAACATGTAGTAAATGGATGGTCACCTTGTGTGAATTGCGGGGATTCGGGTGAGATCACGCGAAGCGAGTTCACCGCCGCCTGCGGCGGACCAGCCACGCGGGCTCCGGCGCCACAGCCGGCTTTCCGGATCGTGCCAAGCATGAGCGGCCCGGTGCCGGGCGCTTCCCAGGAGCCCGCTCCGCAGCCCGCGAAGGAGGCCTGATGAACCACGCCCTGCTTTACATCGAGGACGACGACAACAACATCAGCCTGGTTCAAATGCTGCTGAAGCGCCGCCCTCACATCGAGCTGCAGGTGGCAACGAACGGCCGTGACGGCATCCAGGCCGCCATCGACAAACACCCGGGCCTCATCCTGCTCGACAACCGGCTCCCCGACGCCACCGGCGCCGAAATCCTGCGCAAGCTCGCCTCCGCGACCGCCACCGCGGCGATCCCCGTGGTCGCCTTCAGCAGCGACTCAGACGACATCATCAACGAACTGCTCGCCAACGGAGCCGCCGAGTCTGTCGCCAAGCCGTTCGATATTCATCAGTTCCTGGCCATAATCGACCGCTACCTTCCCTGACAACCGGGGAAATCAGGTCGAAAAGACCTTTAAGACCCGCCTAGCTCAGGGGAGAGACGTCCCCGACGCGTCTGGGGGTGGGTGCCCAGGCGGTCAAGTCCTGCCCGTCCACCCAGCTCTGACACCAGGACGCAAACTAAGCGCCGCCGGGCACGACCACGTTCTGCAGGGGCTTGCCGGACGCGAACCGCTTGATCTGCTCGGCGACGAACCGCGCCGCGAGGGGGTAGAACGCGTCGGCGCCACCGGCCACGTGCGGGGTGATGAGCACACCCGGGCAGGCCCAGAGCGGATGATCTTCCGGTAGCGGTTCCGGGTCGGTCACGTCCAGCGCCGCGCGCAGCCGCCCCGCGGAAGCTTCGGCGACCATCGCCCCGGTGTCCAGGACCGGGCCGCGGCCGACGTTGACGACCAGCGCGCCGTCGGGCAGCAGGGCCAGCCGCCGCGCGCCGAGCAGCCCGCGGGTCTCCTGCGTCAGCGGGGTGACCAGGACCACGGCATCGGCGGTCGGCAGCAGCCGGTCCAGGTCGGCGACGGCGTACACGTCCGCGCCGGGCCGCGGCTGGCGGGCCACCCGGACCACGTTCGCCTCGCAGGCGCGCAGCCGGGCGTCGAGCGCGGCGCCGATCGACCCGTAGCCGATGATCAGCACGCGGCTGCCCGCCAGCGACCGCGTGTGCGCGTGCTCCCAGCGCTGCGCGTCCTGGGCCCGCACCCATCGCGGCAGTTCCCGCTGCGCGGCCAGGATCAGCGCGAGCGCCAGTTCGGCGGTGCTGGAGTCGTGCAGGCCCCGCGCGTTGCACAGCGCCGTCCCGTCCGGGATCCGGCCGGTGAGGTGCTCGTATCCCGCGGTGAGGGCCTGGACCACGCGCACGCCGGGCATCCGGCCCAGCGGCTCGGTCCCGTACGGCCGGTCGTAGGGCACCGTGAAGAAAACCACGTCATCGAGGTCGCCGGGCCCTGGCTCGTCCCCGCTGAACACCTCGGCCCGCAAGCCGGCCGCGGCCAGTTCGCGGTCGCCGAGCTCATCGAGGATCTCTTTCCATGGCACCAGCGCCCGGCCGCTCACTCCGCGCCGCTCCTTTTTCCTTTTTTCGATCACCGTCTGCGTTTGACCAAATTCTTGCAGGGCGCGAGCCCCGCCCGGCCCTGAGGGGGGCCGCGCAGCGCGGGCCAGGGCCACTCCGCTGTGCCAGGCTGAGGACGTGGGCACGAGCACGGTCGCCGAAGCCCAGGGCACGCGGCGGTTCCTCGTCACGTCGCTGATGTTCATCGCGCTGGTCGTCGCGGTGGTCGGCAGCCTCGGCGCGCCCCTGATCACCAGCGTCGCGGCCAGCTACCGCGTGCCGCTCAGCAGCGCGCAGTGGACGCTGACCATCACGCTGCTCGCGGGGGCCATCGCCACGCCCGTGCTCGGCCGGCTCGGATCCGGCCGCCGGCGCCGCGCGGTCATCCTGGGGGCCCTCGCCGTCATCGTGGCCGGCAGCATGGCCACCGTCCTGCCGCTGCCGTTCGGCTGGCTGCTGGCCGGCCGCGCCGCGCAGGGCGCCGCGCTGGGCCTCCCGGCGCTGATGATGGGCGTGGCCCGCGACCAGGTGCCGGGCGCGAAGTCCGGCTCGGTGATCGCGATGCTGTCCGTGGCGTCCACGGTGGGGGTCGGGCTGGGCTACCCGCTCGCGGGCCTGCTGACCGACGCCGGGGGCGTGCACGCCGCCTACGGGCTGGGCCTATTCATCACCGTCCTGGCGCTGCTGGCGGCCTGGCGGGCGATCCCGCCGTCGCCGCCCGGGCGCCCCGGGAACCTGGACGTTCCCGGCGCGGTCCTGCTGGGCGGGGGGCTGCTGGCGCTGCTCATCCTGGTTAGCCAGAGCGGACTCTGGACGTCCGCCCCCCTCGCCGCCGGGCTGCTGCTGGCCGTGGCCGCCGCCCTGCTGGCCGGCTGGGCCTGGTGGGAGAACCGCGCCGCCGCGCCGCTCATCGACCTGCGCCTGCTCCGGCATCCGGCCGTGGCCGGGGCGAACCTGGCCATGTTCGCGGGCGGCATCGGCATGTACCTGCTGCTGACGCTGGTAACGCGGTACGTGCAGACCCCCGCCGGGACCGGGTACGGGTTCGGCTTCTCGGTTTTCGTGGCCGGGCTGGTCCTGGTGCCGTTCTCCGCGCTGGGCTTCGTGGGCGGCCGCCTCGCTCCCGCGCTCCGGGCCCGCGTGCCGCTGACCGTGATCCTCGCCGCGGGCGCGGCCGTCGTGCTGGCCGCATTGGTGATGTTCGCGCTGGCCCGGGCCCGGGCCTGGGAGTCGTTCGCGGTGATGGGGGCGCTGGGGTTCGGCGTCGGCACGTTCTCCGCGGCCATGCCCGGCGTGATCCTGGCCGTGACCCCGCCGGGAGAGACGTCCAGTGCGATGAGCTTCAACCAGGTCGTGCGCAGCGTGGGCTTCTCGGCCGGCAGCGCGCTGTCCGGCTTCATCCTGGCCGCCTGCACCCCGCGCGGCCGGGCGTTCCCGGCCGCCGCCGGTTACAGCGCCGCCGCGTGGGCCGGAGTGGCGGCGATGGCGGTCACCCTCGCCGTCATCGCCGGGCTGGCCGGACCCCTGCGGCGGGAAGGTCGGGGCGGGGCGGTCTGATTCGCAGAGCAGAATGAGGTACTGAGCGCTTTCTTGGCTTTTGAAGGGCCCGGCGGGATATAGATCATCGGGGGGGTCGGAGGCGCTGACGGCGGGCACGGCTATGGCCGGCGGTGGTCGTAGTGCTCGTCGGCTGGGCCGTGCGGCGAAACCGCCTGTTCGGCCCGTTCGCCGCACTGCGGCCCGGAGCCGCAGTGCGGCGGGGGACCGACGCTCAGCAGCGGCAGCGCCGCGTGATCGACCTGCAGGGTCGTATGGCTGATCCCGTACTCGCGGCTGAGCAGCGCCTCCAGATCGGCGCGGACCGCGTGGCAGTCCTCGCCCGGGTCGACCAGCACGTGCGCCGAGGCGGCCGGGAGGTCCGAGCTGATCTCCCAGACATGCAGGTCGTGCACCTCAGTGACGTTCGGGTGGGCCGCCATGGCGGTGCCGATCGCCGACGGGGTCAGCCCGGCCGGGGCCGCCTCCAGGAAGATCCTTCCGGAGTCCCGGACCAGCCCCACGCCGGCCCGCAGCATCAGCGCGACGACCAGCAGCGAGGCGATCGCGTCCGCCCGCGTGAACCCGGTGAGCACGATGATCAGGCCGGCCACGGCGGTGGCCGCGAACGCGAAAACGTCCGTCAGGATGTGCCGGAACGCGCCCTCCATGTTGAGGCTCCGGTGCGCGCCCGGGCTGGCCCGGTTCAGCAGCATCGTCGCCGTCAGGTTGACGGCCACCCCGGCCAGCGCGACCGCGATGACGATCCCGCCGGTGACGGCGGGCGGGGTGATCAGCCGCCGCACCGCCTCGTAACCGAGCCACGCGGCCAGCAGCAGTAGCGTGATCCCGTTGGCCTGCGCGGACAGGATCTCGGTCCGCTTCAGGCCGTAGGTGAAGTGCCCCCCGGGCGGCCGGGCCGCCAGCTTCGTCGTGATCAGTACCAGGCCGATGGAGGCCGCGTCGGTGAGCATGTGCGCCGCGTCGGAGACGAGTGCCAGAGAATGGGCCACCGCGCCGGCCACGACCTCGGCCACCATGAAGGCGATGATCAGCGCGAGCGCGGCCCCCAGCCAGCGCGGGTCAGCATCCGCGGCAGGCCCGTGCCGGTGGTCTGCGTGCCCGTGAGCCGGGGCGCCGTGCGCGTCGCGGGCGCGCGAGCTCTCGTTCGGCATCTCAGAACCCACTGCTCATACGAACCATGATAAGTGCGGCTGGCCCGGCCCATCCGGTGCGGCGCCGTTCCGCGAGTCGGTGCTGCCGGGCCCGCGCCGGTCTGATAGACGTGAGGCGTCCGGCAAACGGCGAGGGGAACAGGGGCGACCTCATGGGCGCGATGGACCGCTGGATCATGGCCGTCAGCAGCGACCTGGGCCTGGACCCGGGCGCGGCGGACGCACGGGCGATTCTCGATATGACCCGCGACGTGGCGCATAACGTCGACCGGCCGGCCGCCCCGGTCACCGCGTACCTGATCGGGGTGGCCGTCGGCCGTGGCATGCCGCTGAGCAGTGCGGTCAAGCGGGTACGGGGGCTGGCCATCGGCTGGCCGGGCCGCACCGAAGAGTCCTAAGGTCGTGCTGGCCGGGGAACCCCGGGTCGTGCAGGGCCATCCGTGCCGTGCGGAGGAGGCGGTCCCCGGTGCGGGTAACGCTCGTCAGACATGCTGGTTACCTGCTGAACGGCGAGCGCTGGGAGAACGCCTGGCAGGCCGGCTGGTACGAGCCCAACTCCTTCGGCAGCAGCAAGCAACTCCGTCGTCGTCGTGAACTCCCCGCAGGCATTCGGGCTGGCGGCCTAGCTCCTAGGGGATACCGGGCAGGGCGGGCAGCTTCTCATCCGGCGTGTTACGGGCGGGAGCGGGCGCCGCGGGCGAGGCGGCCGGCTTCGTCCCGGGGTTCAGGTCACGGTTGATCACCCAGGCGATGTCCTGGACGGTCGTGATCCCGTAGTTCATCGTCGGATTGTCCTGGGTCAGCACGGCGATGCTGTAAGCGCCGTTACGGCCGGTGAAACAGCCGATGCTGTGGATGCGCCACCCGTGCGTCGACCGGGGCAGCCAGCCGTCCTTGACGTGCACGGTCAGGCTGGCGGGCGCGCCGGCCGGGACACCCCACCGCTGCGAGGGGATGACCCTGGCCATCAGGCCCAGCTCGTAGCCGCGGGAGGCGCTGTCGAGCACCCCGTTCGGGTTGATCAGGAGCTGCAGGAGCATAATCTCGTCGTGGGCGGTGATCTGGGTCAGCCCCCAGTAGCCCCCGGGACCCAGCACCGTATGCGTCATCTGGGCCAGGTTCAGGAAGTGCTGCAGCCAGGTCCGGCCCACGTCCGCCCACAGCGCCGAGGCGGCGTTGTTGTCCGACTGGGTGATCATCGCGGTGGCCACGGAGGTCTCGGCCTGGGTCAGGTACCTGTGCTGCTCTTCCGCCTTGCGGAGGAGAGCACCGAGAATGGTGGCCTTGACCACGCTGGCCGAGTCGAAATGCGCGCTGGCGTTGAGCCAGCACCCGAGCCCCAGGCCTGGATCGTAGAGTCCGGCCGCGACGGTCGAGACCCGGCCCCGGTGCGCGGCCTGGATATTCCGGCTGAGCTGGGCCGCGAGCGCCGGATGGCGGGCCGACCAGCACGTGACGGCTGAGGCCGCCGCGGCCTCGGCCGGCTGGCCCTGGAACGAGACCAGCCCCGCGCCGGCCAGAACCGCCGCGGCCATCCAGGCGACGCCACGCTTCGGAGCCATTGTCATCCTCCCGTACCAGCAATGCGATCATCTGGGTAAGCCAGCGCAAAGGAGACCGTACCGCAATTGGGCCGCCGCATTCCCCGGTGCCGCCGAAATTGATAGCGCGAATGTCAGATAATTCCGCAGCCAGAACCTGGCGCACGGAAAAGCGGCGACACATATTGGCATAATGGCATTCGTCAAGGTTTGCGCACGGCCCCGGGGGGCGAGATGACGTCTTCTGATGTGAATCCGGCCGGAAAGTCTCCACCCGGAAACGAGGAACCCGGCCAGGAGTCACCCGCCTCCGGGTACCTTTGCCGAGCTCGTGACGGGCACTCAGCATGAGAGGACCACCGCCATCCTGGATGTCCCGACCGGATTGCCGCCGAGTGCGCATATCCGGACGACCGGAGATGAGGTAAGCCAATCACTTGCGAAAGCCCGGGGCCGGGGCTTGTCGTTGCTATAGGGGCCTGCGACCCGATCGTAGGTGTTTCCCGGCTCGTCCTGCGTGATCGTGGCGGCTCCGCCATCCGGCGTAAGAATCAGGTCCGGTATCACCCACAGTGCCTACAGCCCGCTGAAGTCGCGTTCCCCGCCCACCATGACCTCAGCCCAACCCAGCAGTCCAGGCGGTAATGCCGGCGGTTCCGGTAGCGTTCCGGCAGGCCGGGGTGCCTCAACGGGATGAGCGCCTCGCCGTAGGCCGTTGCCGTTAGCCGTGACCGGTCAGGTGCAGGGCGCACCAGAGGGCGGCGGTGGCGGCGGCGAGGCCGAGCGGCACGGTCGCCAGCCCCAGCCGGGTGAACTCGGCGAGTTCCACCTCGTGGTCCCGTTCGGCCAGCAGGCGGCGCCACAGCAGGGTGGCCAGCGAGCCCGCGTAGGTGAGGTTCGGGCCGATGTTCACGCCGATCAGCACGGCGAGCACCGGGCCGGCGAGGTGCGCCGGGGAGGTGCCGATCCCGGTGATCGCGGCGAGCAGCACGAGCACCGCCGGCAGGTTATTGACGAGGTTCGCGACGGCGGCCGCGATGGCCGCGATGGCCAGCAGCGCAGGCAGCGACGAGCCGTGCGGCAGCCCCCGCGCGATCGCCGACCCGAGCCCGTTCGCGACCAGGGCCCGGACGACCAGGCCCAGGCCCAGCACGAACAGCAGGAACGGGATCCCGGCGGCCCGGACGAGGCCGGCCACCGAGGTCTCCCGGCGGGCCAGCGCCCGGACGGCCAGGGCCAGCGCCCCGCCGAACGCGGCCCACGCCGGGTTCACCCCCACGAACGAGGTCACCGCGAACCCCGCGAGCGTCGCCACCACCACGGCGAGCGGGAAGAGCGGAACCCGCTCGCCGTCCAGGGCCCCGTCGGCGGGCGCGTCCGTGCCCGTGTCCGCGTCCTTGTCCGGGGCGGGTTCGGTGTCCGGGGCGGGTTTCCGGTTCGGTTTCCGGTGCGGGGTCCGTTTCCGGGGCGGGTTCCGGTTCGGATTCCGGTGCGGGGTCCGTTTCCGGCGGGGTGGCGAGATCGGCGCGGAAGAACACCCGGAACACCACGTACTCCACCGCGATGGCCACCACCCACGGCAGCCCCATCGCGGCGGTGAAACCGGTCAGGCTGAGGGTGCTGACCGAGAACGCGAGCAGATTCGTCAGGTTCGACACCGGCAGCAGCAGCGACGCGGAGTTCGCCAGGTGCGTGCAGGCGTAGACGTACGGCTTCGGCCGCAGCCGCAGCCGCGTGGCGGTCTCGTGGACCACCGGCGTCAGCAGCACCACGGTCGTGTCCAGGCTGAGCACCGCGGTCGTCACGGACGCCAGCGCGAACGTCCCCGTCAGCAGCCGAACGGGCCGGTGCCGGCTCCATCGCGCCAGCCGGGCCCCCGCCGCGCTGAAGAGCCCCTCGGACTCGCACAGCTGCCCGAGCACCAGGACGGCGGCCAGGAAACCCACCACCGGCAGCAGCCGCTCCGCTTCCGCGCGCGCCGCCGGCAGCGGCAGCGCGCCGGTCACGATCACGATGACGGCCGCGGGCACGGCCACGGCGGCCTCGGGCAGCCACCGGGGGCGGATTACCGCGGCGATGAGGATGGCGGCCAGCAGCCCCCCGGACAGCGCCTCCGCCCCGGCCCCGCTCAGGGCCGGGGCCCACGGTCCGTGCGGCATCCGACGCGGGCGTCCTGGCCGCGGCGTCCGCTGCGGCAGTCGCGCTGCTCGCCACGGACCGTCATGCCGCAATTATGGCCACCCCGCCAGCTCACGGTCCTCGCGGGGTGACGGCGGTACCGGCGGCGGCGCCAGCGAAGATGTCAGCGAAGATGTCAGCGAAGGCGCCAGCGAAGGTGCCAGTGGCGGCGGCGGACGGGAGGAACTGGCAGGATGGCGGGGTGGGCTCGCTCATGCTGCTGGACACCGCCTCGCTGTACTACCGCGCGTTCTACGGTGTCCCGGACACCGTCACCGCGCCGGACGGGACGCCGGTCAACGCCGTGCGCGGGCTGCTGGACATGATCGCGCGGCTGGTCCGCGGGCGGGACCCGGCCCGCCTGATCGCGTGCTGGGACGAGGACTGGCGGCCCGAGTTCCGGGTGGCCGCGGTGCCGTCCTACAAGGCGCACCGGGTCGCGCAGGGCAACGAGGAGCAGACGCCGCCCGCGTTGATCCCGCAGGTTCCCCTCATCCGTGAGGTCCTGGACGCCGCGGGGATCCCCGTGGCCGGCGCGGGCGGCTACGAGGCCGACGACGTGATCGCCACGCTCGCGGTCGCCGCCGGGCAGCCGGTCGACGTCGTGACCGGGGACCGTGACCTGTTCCAGCTCGTGGACGACGAGCGTGGCGTGCGCATCATCTACACCGTGCGCGGGCTGACCAAGCTGGAGATCGTCGACGAGGGCGCGGTGACCGCGCGGTACGGGATCCCGGGCCGCGCGTACGCGGACTTCGCGATGCTGCGCGGCGACCCGAGTGACGGGCTGCCGGGGGTGCCCGGGGTGGGGGAGAAGACCGCCGCGGCCCTGGTCCGCTCGTTCGGCGGCATCGACGACATCATCGCGGCGGTGGACAAGGGGCACGGCGGCTTCCCGCCCGGCAGCCGGGCCAAGCTCACCGCCGCCCGCGATTACCTCGATGTCGCCCCGGCCGTGGTGCGCACCGCCACCGACGTGCCGCTGCCGCCCATCGCCGGGGACCTCCCGGCCACGCTCGCCGACCCCGCCCGGCTGAAGGAGCTGGGCGAGCGGTGGCGGCTGGGCTCGTCGCTGTCCCGGTTCGTCTCGGCCGTCACCGGCCAGTGAGGCCCAGCGGCACAATGAACGATGGCACGGTAACGAGCAGACCGAAGGGGAGGCAATCGATGTCTGGGTCAGCCCTGTTCCCGGCCAGCCGGCTCGAGGACGCGGCCGAGCGGGTGCGCACGGGCGGACTCGGCGCGCTGCTGCTGACGCCCGGCCCCGACCTGCGCTACGTCACCGGATACGACGCCAAGCAGCTCGAGCGCCTGACCTGCCTGGTGATCCCGGCCCGCGGCGAGCCGGTCCTGGTCGTGCCGCGGCTGGAACTGGCGGCCGCGCAGGCGTCACCGGCCTCGGGCCTCGGGCTGGAGATGATCGCCTGGGAGGAAACCGAGGATCCGTACGCCCTGATCGCCCGGCGGCTGGGCCCGGTCGGGGTAGCCGGGCTCGCGGACCAGATGTGGGCCCTGATGGTGCTGCGGCTCCGCGACGCGATGCCGGGGGCCCGCCAGGTCCTGGCCAGCTCGGCGCTGCGGGACCTGCGGATGCGCAAGAGCCCCGCCGAGGTCGGGGCGCTGCGGGAGGCCGCGGCCGCGATCGACCGGGTGCACGCGCGGGTCCCCGGCTGGCTCAAGGCCGGCCGGACCGAACGCGAGGTGGGAACGCTGATCGCCGAGGCCATCCTGGCCGAGGGGCACACCCAGGTGGATTTCGTGATCGTCGGCTCCGGCCCGAACGCGGCCAGCCCGCACCACGAGGTCTCCGACCGGGTGCTGCGCCCGGGGGACGCCGTGGTCGTGGACATCGGCGGCATGATGCCATCCGGCTACCGTTCCGACTGCACCCGGACCTACGCGATCGGCGAGCCGCCCGCGGACTTCCTCGCCTACTACCAGGTGCTGAGGGACGCGCAGGAGGCGGCGTACCGGGCCGTCCGGCCCGGTGTGCGCGCCGAAGCCATCGACGCCGCCGCCCGTGAGCCGATCACCCGGGCGGGGTACGGCGCGGCGTTCATTCACCGCACCGGGCACGGCATCGGCCTGGAGTCGCACGAGGATCCCTACATCGTGGCGGGCAACGCCGAGCCGCTCAGCCCCGGCATGGCGTTCTCGATCGAACCGGGCATCTATCCCGGGCCGAACGGAGCCCGCATCGAGGACATCGTGGTGTGCACGGACGAGGGCGGCGAGCGCCTGAACAACATCACGCGCGACCTCATCCTGGTCGGCGGCTGACGGCTGGGGCCGGGTCAGGCGCCCACGCAGGTGCGGCGAGGCGATCGTTACCGGCCCAGCGACCCGGGCCTTGTGCCCGGTGAGCGGCCGGTGTGCCGGCGGGTACCGCAGCGGGGCGCGAAGCGCATGCGGGGGGATCGGGGGGTCGCCCCCCGAGTTATCCGGTGTCAGCGGTCGGGGGGCGTGTCGCCGCGGCCCTGCTGTTCGGCGAGGAAGCGCTCGAACTGGGCCGCCAGCTCGTCCGCGGTGGGCATCTGCTCGCCGTCGAGCAGGCTGTCCTGCGCGCCCTCAGTGCCCGATTCCGCGAGCGAGTCGTACTGCCGCTCCAGCGCGGTGACCAGCTCGGCGACCTCGGGCGACTCCGCGACCTGCCGGTCGATTTCGCTGTTCGTCCGGTCGGCGGCCAGGCGGAGCGCGTCACTGGGCAGGTCCAGGCCGGTGGCGGCGCAGACCTTGTCCAGCAGTGTGACCGCGGCCTCGGGGTAGACGGCTTGCGCCAGATAGTGCGGCACGTTCACGGCGAAGCCGAGCGCGTCCCGGCCGGCCTGGCCCAGGCGCAGTTCCAGGAGCGCCGCGGCGCTGCCGGGAACCTGGAGCTTGCTCGGCATCTGCTGGCGGCCGTCGATCAGCTCGGGACGCGTCCCGTGAGTGATGACGCCGAGCGGCCGGGTGTGCGGAACGCCCATCGGTATGCCGTGGAATCCGATCAGCGGACCGCCGCCCAGCCGGGCGGACAGCGACTGCACGGCCGCCGCGAACAGCTCCCACTCGTGGTCCGGCTCGGGCCCGGACAGCAGCAGGAACGGCGCGCCGGACAGGTCCTTCATCAGGCGGACGGCCAGTTCCGGGCGCTCGTAGTCTTCCCAGTGGTCGGTCGAGTAGGTCATGATCGGGCGCCGGGAGCGATAGTCGATCAGGCGGTCGACGTCGAACGTGGCGATCGTCTCGGACTCGCACACGGTCGACAGATGGTCGGCCAGCAGGCGCCCGGCCCCGCCGGCGTCCATGAAGCCCTCGAGGTGGTGCAGCATCGCCTCGCCGTCCAGGTCCGGCACGTCCGCGCCCAGCTCATACAGGTCTTCCGGATCCCGCTCCATGATGAAATTATCCCACAATGCTGGCCCAGGGGGACACCCCCTGAAGCCCTACAACACCAGGGCAGGCAGCTTTCCATCCCAGCGCCCGGACGAACTGCGGGATCAGCGAAGGTGACCGCCTGGGACACCCCGGACCCCGGGGTGTCCGATGACAAATGGCGAAACCCCTACAGCAACCGCCGGTTGGTCATCGAGCGGACCACACAGCTATGACGAGGCCATAGCCAGGAGGCCAGGCCAACTCTGAGGTGCGAGCACAACACACCCGGTGCCCACCGTAGCCAATGAACGAGGAAACAGCGTGGCTCCCCGGTACGGTCAAACCGAGTATTTCAGTAGCTCCTCATTGGCGGAACGTAGCATGCTAAACCAGGACGAGCGGACTTTAAACAGCATAATACCGCAACCCATATCAATTCATCGGCCCATTTTACGGCAAAATTAACGAGCGTTCTCTGCGGTGTACTCTGATGGAGATAGTCCTGGGGGCTTTACTAATACGGTGTCACGTGCGGGAAGCGCAGGCCCCGGACATTACGGCTTATGCCCGCACCGGGGAGATGTCATGGCCCAGACAGCGGAACAGCGTATCTTGTCCGGCAGCCGCGGGGTTCCTGCCCAGCTTTTCGCGGCGCTGATCAGCACGTCGGATGACGCTATCGTGGTCAAATCACTTGACGGGATGATATCGACCTGGAATCAGGGTGCCATGCGCATGTATGGGTACACTCCGGACGAGGTGATAGGCCAGCCGATGACGATGCTGTGCCCCCCAGATCGGAGCGGCGAGATCGCAGACATCTTGGTTAAGGTCAGGGCCGGTGAGCGGATTTCGCACTACGAGACGGTGAGGCAGCGCAAGGACGGGACCATCTTCCCGGTGTCGGTGTCCATATCTCCCGTCAACGACGAGTACGGGACCACGATCGGCGCGGCCTCCATCGCCCGGGACATGACCGAGCAGGGCCAGGCGCGTGCGGCCGCCACACTTGCCACCCGGAACAAGGACATCGAGCTGGCCAACCAGAACCTGACAAGCTTCACCTACTCGGTGTCCCACGACCTGCGTTCTCCGCTCAGGGCACTAGCTGGTTACAGCGGCCTGCTGCTGGAAGAGTGCGGGGACGCTCTCAGCGAGGAGGGCCGCGGCTACGCCGAGCGGATCGCTGCCGCCAGCCAGCAAATGGCCACGCTCATCGACGACCTGCTTGATCTCTCCCGCATTACACGCGCCGCCATGCACCTTGACACCGTCGACCTCAGCGCCGAGGTCGACGACATCGCCAGGCAACTTCAGCGTGAGGAGCCAGGCCGGGATGTCCACTTCCGTATCCAGCGCCTAGTCCAGGTACGAGCTGATCCGGCTCTCATCCGCACGGTCCTGCAGAACCTGGTAGAGAATGCCTGGAAGTTCACCTCTCACCGGGCCGGTGGGCTGATTGAGTTCGGCACGACGCCGACGGGGAATGCCCCCGTCTGCTGCTATGTGCGCGACAACGGCGCGGGCTTTGACCCCCTTTACGTGAGCAAACTGTTCCAGCCGTTCCAGCGGCTGCACTCGGCTGGCGAGTTCTCCGGTACCGGCATAGGCCTGGCCAGCGTGCGCCAGATCGTGGAACGGCACGGAGGCCGCGCATGGGCTGAGGGCAAGGTAGGCGAAGGGGCGGCCATCTACTTCACCCTCGACGCCGAAGAAATCTATAGGCCAGCCGGCCCAGCCGGCCCAGCCGGCCCAGCCGGGCCAGCCGGAGCGGCCGGGCTAGCGGGGCTGGCCGGAGAGACCGGGCTAGCCGGGGCGGCCGGAATAGCAGGGGAGGCGGGGGCGGCCGGGATAGCGGGGCCAGCCGGGGCGGACGGGATCGCCGGGGCTGTCGGCCCAGCCGGGGTTGCCGGGCTAGCCGGAGCGGCCGGGGCCGCCGGGATGGCGGGGCTAGCCGGAGAGGCCGGGGCCGCCGGGCCGGCCGGAGCGGCCGGGGCCGCCGGGATGGCCGGAGCGGCCGGGGCCGCCGGGATGGCGGGGCTAGCCGGAGAGGCCGGGGTTGCCGGGCCGGCCGGAGAGGCCGGGGTTGCCGGAGAGGCCGGGGTTGCCGGGCCGGCCGGAGAGGCCGGTGCGGCCGGAGAGGCCGGAGAGGCCGGGGCGGCCGGGGTTGCCGGAGAGGCCGGGGTTGCCGGAGAGGCCGGGGCAGCCGGGGCAGCCGGGGTTGCTGGAGAGGCCGGGGTTGCCGGGCCGGCCGGGGCGGCCGGGGCGGCCGGAGAAGCCGGGCCGGCCAGAGAGGCCGGGGCGGCCGGAGAGGCCGGGGCCGCCGGAGAAGAAGGAGAAGCCGGGGCAGACGGGGCAGCCGGGCCACCCGGAGAAGCCGGAGCCGCTTCGTCTCGTCATTCTCGCTGAACTATGGTCTTGGCCGAGTCCGCTGCGTCGAGGCCAAGCCGCCGCCGTGCGGTGGCTTTGTAGGCCTGGACACGTCGATCACAGCCACAGGGATGGCGGTCAAGCCGCCTTCGACATCAAAGCCACATACAACCGGGACAAGCACCAGGTCACCCCATCCACGCCACCCTCACCGACGCCACCCCCAGGCCGTCCTGGACTTGCTCAGCGACCCCCGCGCCGACCACAACAGGTAGCCGGCGCCGCAGCCAGCATCAGCCCCCGCCCCCAAGATCATGTTGCCCATTTGACCGGGCACACTGGTCGTCCCCCCGGGCCAGCACAGCGCAGCAGGGGGTTCGGGGGCGTCCCCCGCTGCGGAGCGCATGCGGGGGGATCGGGGGGTCGCCCCTCCGGGTTATACAGCGGCGGGTGCGGCGGCGAGGCGCGCCTTCGGGTGGCCGATCGACAGGCCGCTGTCGGCGTCGAAGAACTGCAGGTTGGCCGTGTCGATGGCGAGCTCGATCGGCTGGCTGGGGCGGACCCCGGACCGGGAGGAGACCCGCGCGGTCCACAGCGACTTGCCGCCGACCAGGGCCGCGACGCTCTCGTCTTCCCCGCTGTCCCCGGTCGCCGCGTCGGTGATGCTGGAGTGCTCCACCGGCGACGCGTCGATCGTGAAGATCACGTGGATCTCGCTGCCGAGCTCCTCGGTGACGCCCGCGGTGACCGGCATGCGGGCCCAGCCCGCGTCGGCCAGCGAGGCGTCCTCGAAGTCGGAGGGCCGGATGCCCAGGATGATCTGCCGCCCGAAGTAACTGTCGAGGCCCTGCTTTTTCTCGATGACCGCGGCGGGCACCGCGAGTTTGTACCCGGCGAAGGTGACCACGGGGCCGTCGTCCCGGGTCAGCTCGGCCGTGACGAAGTTCATCGCCGGCGAGCCGATGAAGCCGGCCACGAAGAGGTTGACCGGCGACTCGAACAGGCGCTGCGGCGTGTCGACCTGCTGCAGGCGGCCGTCGCGCATGACGCAGACCCGGTGGCCCAGGGTCATGGCCTCGACCTGATCGTGGGTCACGTAGATGGTGGTGACGCCGAGGCGCTCGTGCAGCTGGTTGAGGGACGCGCGCATCGACACGCGCAGCTTGGCGTCGAGGTTGGACAGCGGCTCGTCCATCAGGAACGCCTGCGGCTCGCGGACGATCGCGCGGCCCATCGCCACGCGCTGGCGCTGGCCACCGGACAGGGCCGCCGGCTTGCGCTTGAGGTACTGTTCGAGGCCGAGCATCTTGGCCGCCTCGGTCACCCGGCGCTTGATCTCGTCCTTGGGCGTCTTGCGCAGCTGCAGGCCGAAGGCGAGGTTCTGCTCGACCGTCATGTGCGGGTAGAGCGCGTAGTTCTGGAACACCATGGCGATGTCCCGGTCCTTGGGCGGAAGGTCGTTGACCACCCGGTCCCCGATGGTGATAGTGCCGGCGCTGATCTCCTCCAGGCCGGCGATCGAGCGCAGCGCGGTGGACTTGCCGCAGCCCGACGGGCCGACCAGGACCATGAACTCGCCGTCTTTGACCTCGAGGGACAGTCCGTCGACGGCCTTGACGCCACCGGCATAGACCTTGTCGATCCGATCGAGGACTATCTGGGCCATAGCGCTCCCTCGCGGTTCTGGGCCCGGGTCGGGGCCCGTGTCAATGTCCCTGGTCGGCAGCGTAACTTCGGGGTCGTCGCACGTTAAGATCACGACCATCAATGTTACAGTAGCGTAAAGATTGAGACCATTTCGTTATAAAGATCGCCTGCCGCGAGCCCGGGCGGCCACCGCATCGGGAGTCGAACCGCACCGGACCGTACTGGACCGGACCGTGGCCGGGCCGGGCCGGGCGCTACGGTGTCGGGGTGGAAGAGATCGACCGCGCCATCGTCGCGCTCCTGTCCGGTGACGGGCGCATGAGTTTCACCGAGCTGGCCAAGCGGACCGGGCTGTCGGTGTCGGCGGCGCACCAGCGCGTCCGCCGCCTGGAGCAGAGCGGGGTGATCAAGGGCTACGCGGCACTGTGCAGCGCTGATGAGATCGGTCTCCCGCTGACCGCGTTCATCTCGATCAAGCCCTTCGACGCGGCCGCTCCGGACGATGTGCCGCAGCGGCTGGAGCCGATCGCGGCGATCGAGGCGTGCCATAGCGTGGCCGGCGACGAGAACTACATCCTCAAGGTGCGGGTGGCTTCCCCGGCGGCGCTGGAGGATCTGCTGCAGGAGATCAGGGGAGTGGCGGGGGTATCCACGCGGACGACGATCGTGCTGAGCACCCCGTACGAGAACCGGCCGCCGGCCGTCCCCTGAGGGCCGCGGGCACGGTCAGGACCGCTCGCCGCCCGCGTCCTTGTCCGCGTGGCGGGCCCGCAGCCCGTCCAGGGTGAGGGACAGCAGCCGGTCGGCCTGTTCCGGGGTCCGTTCGGTCGCGACCACGACCCCGTGCACCAGCATCATCACGTCTGGCGCGGTGAGATCGGTGCGCACGGCGCCGGCCTGCTGGGCGCGCTCCAGCAGCCGGGCGGCGGTGTCGCGAATGATCTGGCTGCACGCGCTGATGACGTCGGAGTCCCGGCCCCGCGCCGCGATCAGCGCGCCGGCCAGGCCCGCTTGGTGACCAGGTAGCTGGCCAGCACGCGCAGCCAGCTCGCGAACGCCTCCCCGGGTGACGGGGAACTGGCCAGTTCCTCACCCCGGGCGCAGACCGCGCTGACCTGCGTGCGGAAGACGGCCTCCTGCAGGTCGAGCCGGGTGGGGAAGTGCCGGTAGAGGGTGCCGATCCCGACCCCGGCGCGGCGGGCGATGTCCTCCAGCGGCGCGTCGGCGCCGTTTTCGGCGAAGGCCGCGGCCGCCGCGGCCAGCAGCCGCTCATGACTGCGCCGCGCGTCCGCCCGCATCGGCGGCGCCGCGGGCTGCTCGCGCTGGGGGTGTCAGTTCTGCTCATCGGCCTTGTCATCGGTTAATTCGGTTGCAAAACGGAGGGTGCCTCCGTATAGTAACCGGAGTAGCCTCCGTTTCTATTCCGAGTGTACCGCCTGGCCAGCGGAGCCTGGAGCGCGGAGTGAACTGATCACACAACGTGGAGGCAAAGTTGTCTTCTTCCCCTGCTTTTGCGCCGGGCGCGCCGCCGGACCGGGGCACGCCGCGCCGCGGCTACGGCCACCGCGGAATCGCCCTGGTCATCTTGCTGTGCGCCCAGCTGATGGTCATCCTGGACGCCACGGTGGTGAACATCGCGCTGCCGCAGATCCAGCACGGCCTGCACTTCAGTGCGACCAGCCTGTCCTGGGTGATGAACGGGTACACGCTGACGTTCGGCGGGCTACTGCTGCTCGGCGGGCGCGCTGGTGACATCCTGGGCCGGCGCCGGATCTTCCTCGTCGGGATCAGCCTCTTCACGCTGGCCTCGCTGGCGGGTGGCCTGGCTGCCTCGGGCGCCCTGCTGCTGGCCGCGCGCGCGGCGCAGGGCGCCGGCGGGGCGCTGGCCTCGCCCGCGGTGCTGGCGCTGATCGTGGGCAGCTTCTCCGAAGGCCGCGAGCGGACCCGCGCCCTGGCCATCTACACCGGTGTGATCACCGGCGGGGCGTCCCTCGGCCTGGTGCTCGGCGGCGTCATCACCGAGTGGCTGTCGTGGCGCTGGGTGCTGTTCATCAATGTGCCGATCGGCCTGGCCGCACTGGCCGCCGCGCCCAGGTTCGTGGCCGAGACGCCGCGCCAGCCGGGCCGCTTCGACGTGGCCGGCGCGCTCACCTCGACCCTCGGCATGGCGTCGCTGGTGTACCCGTTCATCCGGGCAGCCGCCAGCGGCTGGGGGGACCCGCTCGCGATCACCTCGTTCGCGGTCGCCGCGCTGCTGCTGGCCGCCTTCCTGCTCACCGAGAGCCGCGCCCGGCAGCCGATCACGCCGCTGCGCCTATTCACCGACGTCAGCCGGTCCGGGTCCTACGCCGCGCGACTGCTGCTGGTGGCCGGAATGTTCGGGATGTTCTACTTCCTGACCCAGTTCCTGCAGGACATTCTCGGCTTCAGCCCGCTGCGCGCCGGGATCGCCTTCCTGCCGATGACGATCATGCTGTTCGGGGTGTCGCGGGTGGTCCCCCGGCTCATGGCGCCCGCCCGGCCCAAGACGCTGATGATCGCGGGCATGGTGCCGGTCATCATCGGCATGGCCTGGCTGTCCCGCGTCTCGCCCGCCACCGGGTACTGGACCGGCATCATCGGCCCGATGGTGCTGCTCGGCGCGGGCATGGGGACAGTGTTCGTGCCGCTGACCACGGCCTCGCTGGCCGGTGTGCGCCCGGAGGACTCCGGTGCGGCCTCCAGCATGGTGAACGTCATGCAGCAGGTCGGCGGCGCGCTCGGGCTGGCCGTCCTGGTCGCGGTGTTCGGCACGTCCTTCCACGCCGCGGCCCGGCACCCGCTGGCGGGTGCGGCTCCGGCCGCGCAGGCGCGGCATGCCCTCGCGCACGGCATGTCCACCGCGTTCCTGCTGCCGCCATCTTCGACGCGGTGGCACTGCTGGTGATCGTCACGCTGATCCGCACGCGGGCGCCGATGGTGGCCCCGCCCAGCTGGCCGAGGCGGCCGAGGCGGAAGAAGAGGAGCTGGCCGCTTAAAGGAGGATGCGGAGGTCTCGTGCGGGACGGGCGCGGCGGGCAGGCCGGCCAACCAGAACGATGGCGATATGAACACATTTCGGTAAATTCGGGATGTTTCGCCACGAGCCAGGCGCGGGCTGCGTGCTACTGTCGTGCCGCGCGTGTGGCCCGCAGGGGCGGCCATGAACGAGCGGCAGCCGGGAGGAGCGGGCAGACGCCCGGAGAGGCCTCCTCCAGGTGGCGGGCGAGGTCGTCCTGGTGGTCCCGCGGGTCGTCCTGGTGGTGGCCACGCGATGGCCGGCCTTCAGCATCGCGATGGCGATGTGCCGCCCTATCCCCGAGCCGGCCCCGGTGATCACGACGCCGGCGCTGTCCCCGGCATCATCCGGTGCGGCCCATCACGCGCTGACCGTCACGGGCACCGCCTCGCTGTAGCGGACCCGGCCGAAGTACATGACCTTGACCAGCGCCCACCACTGGGTGCCGGGCCGGACGGCGGCGGAGACCCGGACCCGGAAGCTCAGGGTGACGCGGCCCCCCGGGCGGATCCGGAAACCCTCCGTCCACGGCCCGAGCGCTTCCCAGCTGCCGAACGGCGACACGAGCTGCGCCTCCCCGCGCATCTCCGAGGCCAGGCCGCTGGACAGCTCGACGGTGAGATCGGCGGAGCCGCCCGGCGCGAGCCGCGGCGCCGGGGTGAGCGTGGCCAGCCCGAGCTCGGCCTCCGTCGCCGCGGTGTTCGCCTCGATCAGCGGCAGCACGTCCCCCAGTGGCAGGTAGAGATCGGGATTTCCGGGACCGCCGGCCTGCACCACGGCCGCGTCCTCGATCACCTGGCCCAGGTCGTCGGAGATCTGCGCCGCGACGATGTAGCGGCCGGCGGTTGTGCCGGGGCGCGCCCGGACGAGCACATCCCAGTCCGCGTAGCCGCGGGCGGGCAGGTCGTAGGCGACCGCGCTGGCGGTCCCGGGCGCGCTGGCCTTTCCGGGGGCGCCGGCACCGAAGTCGGCGGACAGCCCCGCGGGCACGAGCAGCCGGAGCGTACCGGCGGCCGGCTCGGGACCGCAGGCCACGGTCACCCGGAGCGCCGCGGCCGGCCGTCCCGGGCCGGCACTGTCCAGGCTCAGGCCGCTCAGGTGCGGTGAGATGTGCACGGCCACCGGCAGGTTGCCGGCCGGGGCGGGACCCTTCCCGTGCAGCCAGTACCGTGCGTACACGGGCTGCGCGGGTTCCAGCAGGCCGGCCAGAGTGCCCTCCGGGACCGCGGTCTCCGTCAGCAGGTTCGTGCCCTGCGGCACCGGCGGTTCCGCATCCAGGGCCGTGGCCGGCGGCACGACCGGCCGCACCACCGCGGTCACGGTGCCGAACGGCGGGAGGTCGACGATGACCTCCTCGTCCTGGACCGGCAACGGGCCCAGATCCCGCTCCTCGAGCAGGTCGGTGAGGTACGCCGACGCGATGCCGCCCCTCAGCTGGACCCGCGCCCGGGCGGGGCGCCCCTCGGTTTCGCGCAGCCGGATGGTCAGCCCGTCCGCGGCCGCGGGCAGCCCCGGCCGGCCCTGGGCCAGCGGGTTGCCGTGCGGTTTCAGGGCGCAGAGCAGCACCCCGGGCTGATCGACCGAGACCAGGCTGACCCCGGGCGCGAGCGCCGCGGCCGGGCCGCCGCCCTCGCAGGTGATCAGGTGGTGGTTGTATTCGGTCCCGGCCGCGCTGAACCCGGCGTCCCGCCAGTCGCCCTGCCCCGCCGCCAGCGCGTACTCGAACGTGTGGCTCCAGTGCTGCCACGCGAAGCTGCTGCCGTCCGGCGCGGCGCGCTTGTCGCCGTCGATCCACACCCCGGCCGGCCACGAGCTGCAGCACCGCATCAGCGACATGTGCAGCGTGCCGTCCGGGCTGACGGCGCAGCCCGGGGTGCCCCGGTTGAGCAGCGCGACGGACTGGCCGGCCAGCGGCGCGTCGCTGTCGGTCACCCGGTCCGCGATATCGGCGGCGGGCACCTCGACCACGGCGTCGGCCAGGTCCTCGGCGAGGCCGGCGATGGCCGCGGCCAGGGTGCCCGGCCCGCCCGGCGCGCCGCTCCCGGCCACGATCAGCACCGGCAGGTCCGCCTCACCCCGCAGGTCCGCGCTGGGCACGAAGGTGCCGGCGCGGTCCCTGGCCGCGGGCAGCCACAGCCGTGCGGTGCCGCCGCCCTCGAGCCGCGCGCCGAGTTCCTTGGCGTAGGCGGAACCGGCCGCGCTGAGGGCCCCGGCGGTGAACGGGTTGTCCTCCGGGCCGCCGAGCGCGATCCGCACATCGGGCAGGTTGGAGTCCGCGTCGATCGAGCCGTACCGGGGGCCGTCGGCCCGCGAGCACGTGGCGGTGACGCCCGCCGCGGCCAGCGCCGCGATCAGGTCACGGATGGCGTCCCGGCTAGCGCGGTCGGCCTTCGGGCTGATCACTTCGGCGACGCCGATCGCCTGCGTCAGGCGCGTGCCGTCCGGGCCGGTGAGCGCGACCCGGGCGGTGGAGCCCACGCCGAACCAGTCGTGCGCCGGGTTGTCCAGCGTGAACCAGTGCTCGGCGGTGTCGACGTCGGGATGGCCGAACGGGCGCCCGATGACGGCCGTGGCCGTCTGGTACACCGGCAGGCCGCCGGGGACGTCAGCGGGAAAACGGACCCGCAGCAGCCGGTCCTGCCCAATGTCGCCGTCCACGTGGGTACGGAACTCCACCCGCTGCTCGCCGTCCCAGAGCAGGGTCTCCTGGGTGACCGTCAGTCCGCCCAGGCCGAATTCGGCGACCAGGCGCGAGCCGACGGGGCAGCGTTCGGCCCGGACCCGCGCGGGGGCGTCCGCCGATCCCCGGCCCGGTCCCTTCGGGGACAGATGCCAGGGGCCCTCGCCCCAGTGCGGGTGGGCCGGGTATTCCTCCGCCAGGGCCATTTCGTTGCCGGGGCCCCGCAGCACGTTCTTCCCGGTGCGCCGGTCGGTGATGGCGTCGAGCGTCCCGCCGCGGGCGGGGTCGGCCGTCACCCGGTACGTCTCGTTCTCGATCGTCGTGCCGGGCGTTCCCGCCCATCCGGACAGCGCCCATCCGGACAGCGCCTGCCCGGCGGCCGCCGCGACCGGCTCCGCAAGTACGCGGGCCGGTACCGGGGCCGGTACGGGGGCCGGTTCCGCCGACGCCCAGTAGGCGCGGTAGCCGACGGCCGGCACCTCCGTGGCGCGGAAGGTCAGGGTCGCCTCGGCCAGTGAGTGATCGGGGTGCCGCCGGATACCCTCGGCCAGTGCGGGAAGCTCCGCACCGTCGTGATCTCGCACCGCGATCCGTTCGGTACCGGGTTCGTCGATCGTCAGCGTGAACCGGGCCATGGCGGACCGCGGCCGGGCCAGGGTGTTGAAGACGCACAGCGTCGTTTCCCAGCCGGGCGCGGTCGCCGCACCGACCGCGCCGGGCGCGCCCGCGAGGTGCCGGGCGGCCGCGGCGCGGGCCACGTCGCCGCGTTCCCAGGCCTCCCGCCAGCCGGCCAGCAGATCGAGATAGACCTGGTCGCCCTCGGTGCCGGTGATCGCGTCGTGATGGGCGCCGTAGGCAATCTGGCGCCACGCCTTGTCGATCGACTCGGCCGGGTACGGCGCGCCGGCCAGCCAGGCGAGCGTGGCCAGCCGCTCGCCGTCCAGGCAGGCGACTTCGGCCGCGCGCTGCGCCTGCTTGGTGTCGATATAGGAGACGTCCTTGCCGGTGTAGAGCGGGTTCATGTCCCGGCTCTGCGGCGTGATCCACGCCCCGGTGCCCGCGGCGTCGGACCGGACGGCCTCGAAGAAATCGGCCGGCACGGCGGTCACGAACTTCGGCCAGACGTAACGGGCGTTCCAGTCGCGGTGGATCTCGGTCACCCAGCGCGGCGGTATCACGTGGTCGGCGCCGACCGGCAGCAGCACGTTGCGCGTCGCGGCGACCTCGGCCAGCGACCGGAACTGGCCGTACGCCTCGGTTTCCGCCGCCGCCAGGTCCGGCAGCCGCTGCATCGGCCAGCCGGCGCTATAGTGGTTGGCCATGTAGGAGGTGAGCAGGCCGCGGCCGTCCGGTGACATCCACTCGAACTCGCTGGCGAACTGCATCCGCCGGTTACCGCCCTCGGTGCCCGACGGGCCCCACTGGTGGAACGGTCCCCGCGCCCACGAGGACGACGTCAGCCCGGCCGCCGCCATCAGCCCCGGGTACCCGGGGTCGTGCCCGAACACGTCCAGCATCCACGCGGTCCGCGGGTCGCCGCCGAGGACGTCGCGCTGGAAGCCCATCCCGAGAACGGCATTGCGGATCGTCGCCTCAGCGCCGGTGAGGTTGGTGTTCGGTTCGTTGTAGTTGCCGCCCACGATCTCGACCCGGCCGTCGGCGATGAAGCACCGCAGGTCCGCCCGGTCCTCGGGGTAGGCGTCGAAATGCGGCTTGAGGTAGTCGATCTCGGCCAGCACGAACTTGTAGTCGGGGTCCTCCCGGGCCCTGTCCAGGTGCAGGCGGACCAGCTCGAACGCCGTCCGGACGTCGGGGAGCTGGCCGTCGGCGTCGGGCAGCAGCAGCCGCGACTCGGTGAACTGGCCCTGGGTGCCCCACCAGACCGGGTCGTAGTGGAAGTGGCTGACCATCCACATGGTCCAGCCCGGCTCGGCCGCGGTCACCTTGGCCTCCAGGCGGGCCTGAGCGTCCCCGGTGCCGGTGGCTGCGCGCCGGGCGCCGGCCCGGGGGGCGGCGCCGGCCCTACGGGCAGCGCCTGCGGCCACGGCGACCGCCGTGACCGAACGCAGGCTCCCGGCCTGGTACGGGGCGGCGAACTCCACCGGGACCTCGGCCGTCAGCGTGCCGCCCGGCTCCAGGCCGGTGACGCGGGCCGGCGCTGGGGTGGTCACACCGGGGCCGTCTACGCGTATCTCGACCGGAGTGCCCGGGTCGGTAATCAGGCCCAGGCCCTCGTTGACCAGGGTGACCTGGATGATCTGGAGCGGACGCTGGGCCGAGCCGGTGAACAAATCGGTGGACGCTACCGCAGTAATCCGCATAACACCCATCGTCGCATGGGCTCAGGCCAGCCCAGGTCCCTTCGGGCCGGGAAGGCCCGGCCCACCCGGCCGATCCGGTCCGCTGGTAGCCTCCGCAGCATGCCGCCGGCCTGGATCGGACTGACGCTCGCGTTTGCCTCGGCGGTGGTCACCAACACGGCCTACTCGCTGGAGCACGACGCGGCGGCGGCGCTGCCACCCCTCTCGCCGCGCCGCCCGTTCAGGTCGGTGCAGTGGCTGCTCGGCGACCGGCACTGGCTCACCGCGTTCGGGGCCGAGACCGCGGGCTGGCTCATGTATGTGGCGGCCCTGCGGCTCGCACCGCTCGCGCTGGTGCAGGCGGTGACGGCGTCCGGGGTCGCCGTCCTGGCGTTCAGGACGGCGCGCGGACACCCCTCCCGGCTAGCGCTGCACGAGCAGGTCGCGGTCGTCCTGGCGGTGGCCGGGCTGGCGCTACTTGCCCTCTCGCTCGTCGGGACGACGGCATCCGACCAGCGTCCGGGGGTCGTCGGCATCGTTATCTGGCTTGCGGCGTGCGGCGGCGGCGCGGCGCTGTTCATCGCCATACCGACGCACTTCGCGCGCGCCGCATCGCTCGGCCTGGCGGCGGGCCTGCTGCTCGCCGTCGGCGACATCTCCGCGAAGCTCATCGGCTACGGCGGGCTGTGGCTGGTTGCGCTGGTCACGCTCATCGTCGGTTATGGCATCGGGACGAGCGTGCTGCAGTCGGCATACCAGCGGGGCGACGTCCTGACGGCCGCCGGCACGGCGACGATGGTGACGAACGCCATTCCGATCGCGGCCGGGTTCGTGCTGTTCGGCGAGACGCTGCCGCATGGAATGCGCGCCGTCTTGCAGGTCGCGGCGTTCGCTTGCCTCGTGGTGAGCGCTGTCGCCCTCGGTCGGCAGGAGGCGCCCCCGCCTGGAGACCAGGCGCCCCCGCCTGGAGACCAGGCGCCCCCGCCTGGAGACCAGGCGCCCCGCGCCGGGCCTGCTGGATGATCATCATCTCCGGCGGCCGGCCAGGCTGAGCCGCCCGCTGAGCCGCCCGCTGGCCCGGGTGCCCGTCAGCGCGACCAGGGCGCCCAGCACCGCCACGCCGGTGATCAGCGCGAGCGCGGGCCGGTAGGCGCCCAGGGCGGCCTGGGCCGTCGTCACCCGGCTGGCCCCGCCCGCGTCAACGACCGGCGTCACGATCGCGAGCACGAGCGACTATATGCATGCGCATGCACTAGATTCAAGCGCAATTAATGTACTTGCATATTTAGATAGGGGGCACTATCATGCGCTCGTGAACGTGACGCAGTCCGAGCCGCCGGCCGATGAGGTGGTCTGTGTGTGGCGCGCCATCGCCGCCAGCCACGCCGCCGTGTGCTCGGCGCTGGAACGCGAGCTCGGCGAGCGGCACGGCCTCGGCGTGAGCGACTTCGAGGTGCTGGAACGCCTCGCGGAGAGCGCGGACCACAAATTCCGGGCCCAGGAGCTGGCGGATGCGGTGCATCTCAGCCAGAGTGCCCTGTCCCGGCTGATCAGCCGCCTGGAGAAGAGCGGGCTGGTCGAGCGGTGCCTATGCGACATGGACCGGCGGGGCATCTACGTCATGCTGACCGAGGCGGGGCGGCAGCGCCATGCCGAGGCGGCACCCACTCACCGGGACGTGCTGGCCGGCCTGCTCTCCGGCCCGATCCTGGCTCAGCTCCGCCGCCCGGCCGCGATGCCCCACCGGCCGGCCACTCTGCGGGACGTCGCCGCCGCGGCGCGGGTGCACCCGGCGACCGCCTCCCGCGCGCTCAACCCCGAGACCCGGATCCTGGTCAGCGAGGAGACCGCCCGCCGGGTCGGAGAAGCCGCGGCCGTGCTCGGCTACCGGCCCAATCCGGTGGCGCGGAGCCTGAGGACCCGGCGGTCGCACACGGTCGGCGTCCTCATCCCCGATCTGAATAACCCGCTCTTCCCGCCCATCGTGCGCGGGCTGGAAGACCGCCTCGGGGCCGCGGGCTACGTCGCGCTGCTCGGCAATACCGACGGGGACAGCGGCAAAGAGCAGATGCTCTCGAGCAGATCGGGCCCGTCAAGTGATGGGTGTGTGGAGGGACACAACCCGGTCCTGGCCGGTGCCGCCCGGGCGGAGCTGCCGTCCTCATGAACCGGCTCGCCCCGGACTACAGCTTCTCCTCGGTCAGGCCGACAACGAGCAGGGCATGCGGATGGCCGTCGCGCACCTGGCCGCGCTCGGGCACACGCGCATCGCGCACATCGCCGGGCCCCCGCAGGCTCGACGGGCGAGGGCCGCCGCCGGGGCTTCCTGGAGGGCATGAAGGCCTCGGGGCTGGCCGTTGACGAGGACCTGATCATTACGGCCAGCGCCTATACGGTAGATGAGGGCACCCGCTGCGGCCGTGAGCTGCTGGGGCGCGGCGCCAGGTGCACCGCGGTGGCCGTCGCCAACGACATGCTGGCCGTGGGCTGCTACACCGGGCTGGACGAGGCCGGCCTGCGCTGCCCCGATGACGTGTCCCTGGTCGGCTTCAACGACATGCCTTTCATCGACCGGCTCTGGCCGCCGCTGACCACGATCAGGTTCCCGCACTACCAGCTCGGCACCGAGGCGGCACAGCTGCTCCTGGAGCGCGTCAACAACTGGGACTGCCCCGTCAAGATCCTTTCCTGGCCCCGGAACTCTCGTCCGGGGCTCTACCGCGCCGCTCGCGGCAGCTGCAAGAACGTGGCCGGGGAGACCGCCATGGCCGGTCCGGTGACCCGCGCCGTGCCGCTGCGCCGCAGCTGGTCCGCTCTGCCAGCGTAAGTTCGCGTCTTGACGAGGCCCGCCAGCGTCTTGGCGACGGCAGTTAAGATCGAAGCTTAAGATAAGTGAAGGGTTGTGTTGTGTAGGTCCTCGTTTCACGTGCGGAGCCGAGCGCGGTCAGCGCCGGGCCCGTGAGCCGGTAGATGTCCCACTCGTCCATCGCGCGCGCCCCAACGGACTGGTAGAAGTCGATGGAGGGGGTATTCCAGTCCAGCACGGACCAGTCCAGCCGCGCGTACTCGCGCTCGACACAGATGTGCGCCAGCTCAGTGAGCAGCGCCTTCCCGTAGCCGTGCCCCCGCATCGCGGGCTCGACGAAGAGATCTTCGAGGTAGATCCCGTGCTGGCCGGTCCAGGTCGAGTAGTTCAGGAACCACAGGGCAAAGCCCACGACCGCGCCCTCGTCCGCGTCCTTGTCGCCCGCCGCACCACCTTCGCTGACCGCGACGTGGGCGTAGACCGCGGGATCAGTGCCGAACAGTGACCGCCGGAGGTCCTCCTCGGTACCGGTGACCTGCTCCAGGGAGTGCTCGTACCGGGCCAGCTCCCGGATGAGCCGGTGGATCGCCGGGACATCCTCGGCTCGGGCAGCCCTGATCATGCCGTGCTTGCTCACCGGTACTTCACCTCTTGCGGGCGAGAGTTAGGCCGTCGCCCAGGGGGAGCATGACGACTTCCACCCGGTCGTCGGCGGCGGCGTGGTCGTTGAAGTCGCGTATGGCCTGGACCAGCTCGCTTTCGTTGCCGGCGTCGATGACCCGTCCGTGCGAGAACGTGTTGTCCACGAGGATGGCGCCCCCGGGGCGGACCCGCGGCACGACCTCTTTCCAGTAGCCCAGGTAACCGGGTTTGTCGGCGTCGATGAACGCGAGGTCGAACTGTGGCTCGCGGGGCAGCGACCGCACGGTGTCCAGGGCCGGCCCGAGCCGCAGCTCGATCTTGTCCGCCAGCCCCGCCCGCTCCCAGTACTTGCGGGCCACCGAGGTCCACTCGTCGCTGACGTCGCAGCACAGCAGGTGCCCGTCGTCGGCCAGCCCGCGGGCCAGGCAGATGGAGGAGTATCCGGTGAACGTGCCGATCTCTATCGCCGAACGGGCCCCGATCAGGCGCGTCAGGATCGTCATGAAGGTGCCCTGCTCGGGGGCGATGGCCAGCGATACCTCGCTGGGGAACCATTCGGCCGTTTCGTGCGCGAGCTCGCGCAGGATGGCGTCGGGCGGCGTGCTGTGCGCGCAGAGGTACGCATTGATGTGCATGCCGATCTGTTCACTTCGCTGGGCCACACGCCTAACTTAACCGACCTGTCCGGGACGGTTCCGGGGGAATGTACGCTCATCGCCGATGAGCTCACCTGTGGCGGCGCGCCATCGTCTCGCCGTGGCCGTGCTGACGGCCGTCCCGGCCGCGGCTTACATCACCTACGGCCTGGTGCAGTACGCGACCTTCCGCGTCGGCACCTTCGACCTGGTGATCTTTGATCAGGCGGTCCGTTCCTACGCGCACCTCCACCTGGGCGTGTCCCCGGTCAAGGGCGTTCAGGACGGTTTCGGTCCCGCCTTCTCGGTCCTCGGCGACCACTGGTCACCGGTCATCGCGCTCCTGGCCCCGCTGTACTGGATCTATGACGGCCCGCAGGACCTGCTCGTGGCCCAGGGCGCGCTGTTCGCGCTGGCCGTTCCGCCGTTGTGGTCGTTCACCCGCCGGATCTGCGCCGCCCCCATCTCCGGCGCTCCGGCCCCTGGCGCTCCGGCCCCTGGCGCTCCGGCCGTGTCCGGTTTCGGCGCTCCCGCCGCCCCGGGTTCCCGCGGCCCCGCCGCCCCGGGTTCCCGCGGCCCCGCCGCCCCGGGTTCCCGCGGCCCCGCCGCCCCGGGTTCCTGCGGGCCCGTCGCGGCGGCCTACCTTGTGGCCGCCGCCTACGCGCTGAGCTGGCCTATCGCCGCAGCGATGGCCACCGGGTTCCATGAGGTCGCCTTCGTGCCCGTGCTCACCGCCATCTTTTTCGAGCGCCTGGCCGCCGGGCGGATCCGCACTGCCGTGGCCGCCGCGCTCGCCCTGCTGCTGGTCAAGGAGGACATGGGGCTGCTCGTCGCGGGGTTCGGGCTCTTCCTGCTGGCCGCGCGCGGATCCCGGTTCTCCCGCTGGGCGCCCGGCCACCCGCTCGCCGGACGACACCGGGTCGCGCTGGGCGCTGGGCTGGTGGCCGGCGGGATCGCCGCCATGCTGCTGGCCACCTACGTGCTGCGGCCGGCCTTCGGCGGGCGGGCCGGCTATTACTGGGCCTACTGGTCGCTGGGCGGCAACGCCCGGCTCGCCGCGGAGCACGCCCTCCGGGACCCGCTGATGGCCGCGCGGCTCGCCATCACCCCGTCGGTCAAGCTGACCACGATGATGTGGCTGGCCGGGGCTCTGCTGTTCCTGCCGCTGCTGTCGCCGATCACGCTGGCCGCGCTCCCGCTGCTGGCCGAGCGGATGCTGGCCTCGTCGCAGCCGAACTGGTGGGGCACCACGTTCCAGTACAACGCGTTCGTCGAGATGGTGCTGGTGTGCGCCGCGGCCGACGGTGCGGCGCGGATCGCCGGCTGGGCGGCCCGCAGCCGCGGGACGGCCGAGGACCGCGGGAGACCTGGGCGCGGGGGGACCGGCCGCTGGGGAGCCGGCCGCTGGGGAGCCGGCCGCTGGCAGGTGATCGTCACCGCGCTGGTCTGCGCCGCGGCCGTGGCGGTCCTCCCGCGGTTCGCGCTGGCGAGCCTGGCCACCCCCGGGTTCTATAGCCGTGACCGGCAGATGCAGGCGGAAGCGGCCGCGGACGCTGTCGTGCCGCGCGGGGTGACCGTGGACGCCGCGCAGATGCTCGGGCCGCAACTGTCCGGGCGGGACACGGTGCTGCTGTGGGGCCCGGCCGCGACGTCGGCGGCCTGGATCGTCGCCCAGGCGCATTACACCTACCCGTTCCGGAGCCTGCCCGGCCAGCGGGCGCAGATCGACGACCTGGAACGGCGCGGATACCAGGTGGCCTTCCGCCGCGACGGGTACCTGGTGCTGCACCGGCCGCCCGGGCACCCCGGTCACAAGCCAGGCGCGGACGCTTCGGGGCCGGACGCCCGTGCATTAGCCTGGGGCGCATGGCGACCCTTGTGATAGCCCCTCCGGTCAGCGAGGCGCTGCACATCCCCAGCCCGTCAGTCAACGGCTTCCACGTCGGCCCGCTGTTCATTCACGTGTACGCGCTGATGTACCTGGTCGGCATCGCGGTGGCCATCATCATGACCCGCCGCCGCTGGGCCGCGGCCGGCGGAGACCCCGAGCTGATCTGGGACGTCGCCATGTGGTGCGTGCCCGCCGGGATCATCGGCGGACGTATCTACTTCGACATCACCACGCCGATGGACATCCCGCACGTCTGGTACGGGGTGCTCGCCGTCTGGAGCGGCGGCCTCGGGATCTGGGGCGCGATCCCGGTCGCGGTCGCCGTCGGCATCTGGCGGACCCGCCGGGCCGGCGGCAACGTGCCGATGATCTTGGACGCCGTCGCGCCCGCCCTGCTCGTCGCCCAGGGTCTCGGCCGGATCGGGAACTACTTCAACAAGGAACTGTTCGGCGGCCCGACCAGCCTGCCCTGGGCGCTGCAGATCCCGCTCGCTTACCGGCCGCCCGGCTACACCGCCTTCGCCTTCTTCCAGCCGACGTTCCTGTACGAGCTGATCTGGGACGTGGCGCTGGCGCTGGCCCTGATCTGGCTCGGCCATCACCGCAGGATCTTCGCGCCCGGCCTGTTCGCCCTCTATGTGGCGGGCTATTCCGCGTTCCGGATCTTCGAGGAGTCGGTGCGCGTGGACTCCTCGAAGTACTTCCTCGGCCTCCGGCTGAACATGTACGTCGCGTCCGTGCTGACGGTCGCGGGACTGACCTGGTTCGTTCTCATTCAGCGCCATGGGCGGAAGCTGGCCGCGGCCGGGCAGGCCGCGCCGGAGCTGGCGGCGGGCGGCGCGCAGCCCACGTACGCCGGCGCCACCGATGACGGGGCTCCCGCCGAGGCGATCGTCCCCGGCGGTGCTGACGCCGTGGACGGCACGCCCGTCGCCGGAGACACAGAGCCGGACGCCGAGACGACTCCGGCGGACGAACAAGGCGCCAGCGCGGACGCGACCGCAGATTAAGAGTCTGCTGCTCTGCCAACTAGGCCGTGTCAAATAGTGCCGGGAAATGCTATGACCTGCCGGACTGTGCGGCGAACCGGGAGACCGCTGCGAGCCGGGTGGCGGGGAAATCGGCAGTTGCCCGGCCATGGGCGCGAGCCCTCTAGAAGCAAACATGGCCATGGCCGCTCTTGGGGACGGTGAAGTACGTTCCGTAACTGCCGCTGTTGGCGTGCATGCTTGGTGGATCAGGGAGCGGGCGGCGGGACAGGAACTGGAACGGCAGTAACGACCGATTCAAGCCCGCGGAAATCTGCGGGATTGGTGGTGAACAGAGGAAGCTTGTTCGCTGCCGCGATGCTGGCGATCATCAGGTCAGCCACGCGGCCGCGGGGCTTGCGGCCCATGGCGATCACCTCGGCGGTGATGATCCCGTATCGCCGGGCGTGCTCGCCGGTACATCGGCCGCGCCCACTTGGGGCCCTGCGTCCGCTCCTTGCTCGGGCTGTGATGAGCCGGATGGACCAGGATGTATCAGGGATATCCGGAACCGCTCCGCATGTCGAGACTGGATGGCCGATTGTCGGCTTCGCCCGGGGGGAGACGAGCGTGGAACGGAACGGACACATCGATGATGAAGCCTCGGAGGATCTCCGATATCAAGACCTATGGGGTTACGCGAAAGCCCAGTCCTTCAGGGTCAGCAATCATGGAGACGCCAGGCCAACTGAGGGTGCTCCCGTGCTGACCATTGGGGGAAATAGATGTCACGCCTTGTCATGAGTGCCCTTGACCCGAAGCGGTCAGTGGGTACTTCCCCGGAGCCAGCGGTTCCCGCGCTCGACGAACTGGATCGCGGCATCCTTCATGCCCTGCGTGTCGACGGGCGGGCGCCGTTCAGCCGGATCGCGGAAGTCCTGAACGTCTCGACGCAAACCGTTGCTCGCCGCTATGGGCGGTTGAGCAGTGAGGCGTCGCTGCGGGTCGTCGGGGTCGTCAACGCGCACTGGGCCGGTCAGGCGAAGTGGATGATAAGGCTCACCGCCAGCCCGCACGCCGCTCAGGATCTCGCACAGGGCCTGGCTCGGCGGACCGACACGACCTGGGTACGGCTCATGTCCGGGGGGACCGAAATCTTCCTGGTCATGAACTCCCGTAACAACACCGTGGGACACCACTCGCTACTGTTCCGTGAGATCCCCCGGGTGGCCAGCATCACGGGGGTATCGGCACACCACCTGCTGCATACCTATCTGGGAGGTCCCACGGCGTGGCAAGGGCATACGACGGCCCTCACCCGTGAGCAGCAGCGGCAGCTCCGCCACCGAGCCGACTCGTCCGATGAAGTCGCCCAGCCGAACGACCGCACGTCCTTGACCGAGACAGACTGGCAGTTGCTGGCCGCGCTGCAGCGCAACGGCCGGGTCAGCTATGCGGAGCTCGCCGCCGCCACCGGCTTGTCGTCGTCGACCGTGACGCGTCGGCTCGCTGCCCTGCGGGCGGGTGGCGCGCTCGGCTTCGACGTCGAGATCGACGAACGGGTGTTCGGCGTCACCACGCAGGCCCTGCTGTGGGCGTCAGTCGTCCCCTCACACCTGAATGACGTGGCGCGCACGCTGATCCAGCACAGGGAACTTGCCTTTGTGGCCTCGACCACCGGTACCACCAATCTTGTGGCCCTCGTCCTGTGCAGGAACCCCGCCGAGCTGCATGACTACCTCACCCGCCGGCTCAGCGCCCTCGACGCCATCCGCACGCTAGAGACCTCTCCCGTCCTGAAGACGCTGAAAGCCTGTAGCCCTTTCCTCCTGGCCCAGCAACATCGCTCTGATCCTCTGCAGAAGCCCCGCCGAGCTGCCTGACCACCTCACCCACCGGCTCAGCGGCCTCGATTCCATCCGCACGCGGGAGACCATTCCTGTCCTGAAGACGCGGAAAGCCCGCAGGCCTTTCCTGCTCGGCGCTCCTGCCTCGATGCCTGATGACCGTGCCAGTGGCACTGGCCCGGTTCATCAGGCGATCTGCGCTCAGGCCGTGTCCCGGTTCCGTCGCAGGAGGTTCCCGGTCAGCACGCGTCCCATCATGGCTGGCTTGAGCAGTGTCGTGGGCGAATCGAGCAGGTACTGGACCTTCAGGAACCTTTCGGTCACCACCAGGTCTGTCTCGGCCGCGGTCAGTACCTTGTCCATATAGGCATTGATGAGCCGTACGGGAAGCGGCCGCGGGCCCTCGATCTGGGGCAGTGCGAGGTCACTACCGGTCGCCATCTGCCAGGCGACACCGACGGGCTTGGCGGCCCTCCGGAAGAAGCGCGGTGCCAGCTGGTCAGGGACACCTTCCAGCGAGTCACGCAGCGCCATTGCCTGGAGCGCGGCCACGGTCATCCCCTGGGCGTAGATGGGGTTGAAGCTGGAGATCGCGTCACCCACCACGAGCAGCCCCGCGGGGAAACGCGTCAGCCGTTCGTAGCGGCGGCGCACGCTCGCCGGGAATCGGTGCGCCACCACTCCGCTGAGCGGCTCGGCGTCGCGGATCGACGCGAAGACGTGTGGCGGAACCATCGGCTTGGCGAACTCCACGAATTCGCGCGGGTCGGTCGGCGGATGGTGATCGCGGTAGCCGATCAGCGTCAGGATCCAGCGGCCGTCCTCCTCTTCCAGATACTCCGCTCCGGTAGGGCGCCACGGCGCATGCCCGATGATCACAACCTTCTCGCGGCCCATGGAACCCGGGGCCGGCCGCAGATACTGGCTGACATACATGATGTCGACGTCGATCTGCTCCTCGGCTGGCGGCTCGTACCCCATCTCAGCCAGCCACTTGGTGGTCCGGCCAGCGCGGCCGGTCGCGTCCACCACGAGATCGGCGGCGATCATATCCTCAGCGCCGCTGCCTCCGTACCTGACACGGGCACCGACAACGCGGTCGTTGTCCGGGGCGGTCTCGAGGCCGACGACCTGGCACTGGTCGATCACCTTGACGTTAGGAAATGCCCCGACCCGGGTGCGGAGCTGGCTCTCCAGATGCGGACGGCTCGGCTGGTAGGTGCGGGACAGGCCGGTATATTCGCCCGTCATACACAGGAGGTGCCCGCCAAGGCGCATGCGCAGTTCGGCGGGCGAGGCGATCACGGGTGCGCCATCGGCCACGAACTCCTCGAGTATCCCGGGAAACAGCTCCTCGAAGATCTCCGCACCCCTGGAGAGCAGGCCGTGCGCGTGGCGGCCCTGCGGTACCCCTCGCCGGTGAGTGAGCAGCCCGTCCGGCAGAGGGTCACGCTCAATTACCGTCACCCGATCGAATGCGTCGCAGAGCACCCGGGCGGCGAGCAGACCCGAGATACTCGCGCCCATGACCACCGCGTGTTCGCCGAGGCTTTTCATCGGAATTCCCTCCCGGTCGGGCAAGCTTCTTTCGCGGTGCACTTTATGCCGCCCGCGGACTCTCGCAATTGATCATTGCCAGACATCTTTATGAACCTCCAGTATTCGCCGCGTCAGGCCAGCGGCCTGTCCATAACTAATTCTCCTGAAGCGCATCCCTGGACGGGACTTCCTGCACAGGATTTCAGGAATATTCCATGGATGATGTGTCGATTGCGGGATCCGCGCGCCTTTGGCGACTTTTCTCGTCTCCAGGGAGAGGGGATTTTAATGGACCATTTCAGCTCAGCTCGAAACCTTGGCCGCCGCGGCCTTGGACGGGGCCTGAGCGGGCCCCGGAGCCTGCTGGGTGCCGGGCCGCAGCAGCAGCAGGACGATCACACCGGTGACCAGTGCGGCAATCCCGCTGCCAAGGAAGACCCGGTCGAGCCCGTGAGCGTAGGCGTCGTGCAGCACGCGGACGATGAGGTCGCGCTGACCAGGAGTGCTGGCGATCAGGCTCCGGGCGTGCCCACCTGCCAGCTCCGTTGACGCGCCGGACGGGTCGCGGAACAGCCCGCTACCGCTGAGCACCTGCCCGGCACCGCCGGCCAGAACCGTCCCGCACAGCGGGACGGCGACGGCGAAGCCGACCTGCCGGAACGTGTTGATAGTGCCGTTCGCCATGCCGGCCCGCTCCGGTGGCACCGCAGCCAGCGTGGCAGCGGCGAGCACAAACGAGGCCAGGCCCACACCGACGCCGGTGACGGAAAGGCCGGGCATGAGGGCCGTCCACGATGAATTCGTGGTGACCATCGTGTTGAGCAGGCAGCCGCCCCCTACCAGCAGGAGGCCGGTGCCGATCACGTATTGTGGGGGCACGTTGTGCAGCAGTCGCCCACTGAGCACCCCGACGACACAGGCCAGGCCGCACAGCGGCATGAGAATCAGGCCGCCCTTAACCGGGTCCATCCCGAGCAGCGACTGCGCCCATACGGAGACGAAGATGATGTATCCGAAGGCAGACGCCTGGAGTATGGCTCCGCCCAGCATCAGCGCGCTGAAGGACGGCCTCAGGAAGAGCGCGAGGTCCAGCATCCGGTGCTTGCGGCGGGTCTCCAGCGCTCCGAAGGCGACGAGGAAGACCACCGCCCCCACGAAGGCGCCCACGCTGAACTTATCGCCCCACCCCTTGCTGCCCGCCTCGATCAGCCCGTACACCAGCAGGGTGACAGCGGCAGTCAAAGTCACGGTACCGGCCAGATCGATCCGCGGGGCCGACGGGTTCTTGCTTTCGTTCAGGGTTCGCACCGAGAGGATGAACGCAGCGATTCCCACCGGCAGGTTGACCAGGAAGATCGCACGCCAGCTGATGTGCTGGATGAGCAGGCCGCCGAGGATCGGGCCCGCCGCAGCCGAGGCACCCATCACGCCGCCCCAGATACCGAAGGCCGTGCCCCGGTCGCGGCCGGTGTAGCTGCTCTGGATGAGCGCCGCGTTCGTGGCGAGCATTGCCGAGGCGCCGAAGCCCTGGACACCGCGGGACGCGATCAGTACGGCCGAATCCGGTGCAATCCCGCAGGCCAGCGAGGCAGCGGTGAATATCAGCAGGCCGATCAGGAACACCCTGCGGCGGCCAAGCCGGTCGGAGGCGGAGCCGACCGCCAGCAGGAACGAGGCGAGTACGAGGACGTAGAGGTCCATGGTCCACTGCAGTGCCGCGAAGGAGGAGTTCAGGGCCGTCGCCATGGACGGGATCGCGACGCCGACAATGGACACGTCGAGCAGCAGCATAAAGGTACTGAGGAGGACCGGCACAAGCGGCATCCATTTGCGCATAGCTTAGTTCTCCATGATCCGGACGCTTTTGCGGGATAAGCGGTTCGTCCGGTCAACGTAGGGCGGCTGGCGATCCGGATTCCATTCGTGGGGCGAAATTGACCGACTCGTTCCATCCGCGGCGGCCTGATTGGTGGATATTCACGTCCGCGGACCAGATGGCCTATCCAGCCGCCGCCCCGCGGCACGCGCGGCCGCCCTGGCCAGCCCCAGTGGCCACCTTGAGGAGGCCGCGGCCCGGGCTCTGGCCGGTAAGCGGCCTGCCCGCCCGCTGGCAGCCGTAAGACCAGCCCCCGCGGGTCACGCGTTCCTGCCGTCGGCCCGCTCCGTCGGGAATGAATGAAAACCTTCCGGCGGCGGGGTGATCTCCGTGCGAATCCATCAGCCGGCGATGTCCTATTGGAATTTTTCGGCCAGACGCTGACGGTAACTTCCCGCATGGCTTCTCTCTCGCGCAGAATCATCCTCACATACCCCGCCGGGTGCGGGCGCAGCTTCATTGGGGGGGCTGCGCGAGTCAACTGCCTGGTCCGGTCCGCTGGTCACGGCCTGCTTGGCGTGCCATACCCCCTGAACGGCCCGCAGTGACTCCACCGGAATTCGGCAATAAGGGAGACGTAATGCCTCACACCACCCACACCCTCACGGGGCTCCAAGACGACACGGAACTGCGCGCGAGCAACCGCGCTATCGTGGAAAGGTACATGAACACCTGTGGGCAGGATCGCCTGCGCCGGCATCTTCTGTTCACCGAAGACGGCACCGGCGGCCTCTGGACCACCGACACAGGGGCGCCGATCGTCATCAGGGGCCGAGACCGGCTGCGCGACCATGGCGTCTGGTCGCTCAAGTGCTTCCCCGACTGGGCCTGGATCAACATCGAGATCTTCGATACGCAGGATCCCAACCGATTCTGGGTCGAATGCGACGGTGCGGGTGCGATCCGTTTCCCCGGCTATCCCGAGGGCCACTATCGCAATCACTTCCTGCACTCCTTCTTGTTCGAGCACGGAAAAATCAAAAGTCAGCGCGAGTTCATGAATCCGTGCGAACAATTCCGGGCCCTGGGCATTGCCATCCCGGAGATCAAGCGAGCTGGTATTCCCACCTGAACGCCACCCGTCGCTGAGAATCTTCTAGCTGATCAACGGAGAAGCTAGTTATGGGATACATCCTTGCCGACATTCAAAACGCCAATGCACGTCACCAGCCCGAGTGGGACAACCCGTCACAGGTCGAGCTTGCGCGGGCAATACTGGCGTCCGTCGTCCCGCTGGTGAGCGTGGAGGAGGTCGAAGCCCTCCGCTCTCAGTTGGCCCGCGTCTCCACGGGAGAGATGCACGTGGTGCAGGCCGGGGACTGCGCGGAGGATCCGGCCGAGTGCACCGCTGAGCACGTCCAGCGCAAGGTTGAGGTACTCGACCTGCTCGCCCGAACTTTGGAGAGCGCCACGAACAAGCAGGCACTGCGCGTCGGGCGCATTGCCGGGCAGTTCTCCAAACCCCGCTCCAACCGGATCGAAAGAGCCGGCGAGGCCGAGTTCCCGGCCTTCCTCGGGCACATGATCAACAGCCCCGAGCCCGACCGGGAGAGCAGGCGTCCCGATCCGCTGCGCATCCTCAAGGGCTATATGGCGGCCAGCGAGATCATGCTGCGACTGGGATGGCGCAGATCGACGGCCTGGCAGTCCCACCAGCTCGGCGAACCCGTCGTCTGGACGAGCCACGAGGCGCTGCTCCTGGACTACGAGATACCGATGATCCGGGAACTCGACGACGGCCGGCGCTGGCTCAGCTCCACGCACTGGCCGTGGATCGGCGAGCGGACCCGGCAGCTTGACGGCCCGCACGTCACCCTGCTCGCGCACGTCGTCAACCCTGTCGCCTGCAAGGTCGGCCCGGGTATGGGCGCCCGCGAGATCGTCGAGTTGTGCGATCGGCTGAACCTGGAACGGGAGCACGGCCGGCTTTCGCTCATCGTCCGCATGGGTGCCAACATCGTCGCGGACAGGCTGCCAAAGCTCATCGAGGCCGTACAGGCGGCGGACCACCCGGTGGTCTGGCTCTGCGACCCGATGCACGGGAACACCGTCCTCCTGCCCGGCGGTGCCAAATCCCGGTTCATGGAAACCATCGCCCGTGAGATCCGCGGCTTCCGGCACGCCCTCGAGCGGGCCGGCGGCATCGCCGGCGGACTTCACCTGGAGACGACCCCGGACGACGTGACCGAGTGTGTGACGGACCCGTCTGAGCTGGGATCGGGCTCGTACACCAGCCTGTGTGATCCCCGGCTCAACCCCCGCCAGGCCGTTTCCGTGGTCTCGGCCTGGTCCGAGTACTGAACATCCCAGGAAGGAGCCATCTGATGGTGGGGATACCACCGATCGCGCCGTACCGCCTGCCGATGCAGGAAACGCTGCCCGGCAACGTTGTGCACTGGACCGTCCGTCCGGACCGGGCGGTGCTGCTCATCCACGACATGCAGAGCTACTTTCTCAAGCCCTTTGACGATCTTCAGCGCGCCGAGTTGGTGCACAATATCGTCCTTCTCCGGAAGCGCTGCGGCGAGCTGGGTGTACCCGTGGCCTACACTGCCCAGCCCGGCAGGATGACGGAGCAGCAGCGCGGGCTGCTGAAGGACTTCTGGGGACCCGGCATGCGCAGCGACGCGGCCGAACGTGAGGTCGTGTCTGAGCTGACGCCCGCCGCGGGCGACTGGATATACACGAAATGGCGGTACAGCGCGTTCTTTCGGTCGGAGCTGCTGAAACGCATCCGCGAGTCAGGGCGCGACCAGTTGATTCTTTGCGGCGTCTACGCGCACGTCGGTGTGCTGACGACCGCCCTGGACGCGTTCACCCACGACATCCAGCCATTTCTGGTCGCCGATGCGCTCGGTGACTTCTCCGAGGCCGACCACCTCGTGACCCTTGAGTATGCGGCACGGTGCTGCGCGATGGTGGTCCGAATCGCGGACGTGTTCGCATGAGTGCCCTGCTAGAGCGGGTCCTGGCCCTGCAACCGGGCGCTTTTGCGATCATCCACCGTCCCGAAATCAGCACCCCTGGCACGCTGGACGTTCTGGTCGGCCACGTGACAGAGCCCACGTCGCTGGCCGACATCCCGCTGGCCGATGTCTCCGGGCCAGGCCCCGCGCACGACGTGCTGGTGGTCGTCCCCTACCGGCAGCTGGCCGAACGCGGGTTCGCGGCGTCGGACGACGCCACGCCGCTGATCGCGATGACCGTCACCGATCATGACGCGGTACCACTTGCCGCGGCGCTCGCCCGCTTCCCCGACACCCTGACAGCGCTGGCCGGCGGCCACTTCGATAGGGACGACGCTGGCTACGCCGAGGTGGTCCGCCAGATCGTCACCGACGAGATCGGTACCGGCGAGGGTGCCAACTTCGTCATACAGCGATCTTTTCTGGCGGACATCAGCAACTACTCGCTGGACAGCGCCCTGTCGTTCTTCCGGCGGCTACTGGAGCGCGAGGAGAGGGCTTTCTGGACTTTCATCATTCATACCGGCCGTAACACCCTCGTCGGCGCGACCCCGGAACGCCACGTCTCGCTCAGCAGTGGCACGGCCGTCATGAACCCGATCAGCGGTACGTACCGTTATCCGCCCACCGGCCCCACCCTCCAGGGGGTCATGGAGTTCCTCGCCGACGGCAAAGAGACCGACGAGCTTTACATGGTCCTCGACGAGGAGCTGAAGATGATGGCCCGGATCTGCGACGGTGGGGGGCGCGTCAACGGGCCGTACCTGAAAGAGATGGCGAGGCTGGCGCACACCGAGTACCTGATCGAGGGCACGACCGGCCGCGATGTGCGTGAGATTCTGCGCGAGACGATGTTCGCCCCGACCGTCACCGGGAGCCCGGTGGAGAGTGCCGCCAGGGTCATCCGGCGCTACGAGCCGGAGGGACGCGGCTACTACAGCGGGATCGCCGCGCTGATCGGCCGCGACACAGCCGGCGAGCGCACCCTCGACTCCGCGATCCTGATCCGGACCGCCGACATCGATCCCAGCGGCCGGATGCGTATCGCCGCGGGAGCCACCCTCGTACGCCACTCCGACCCGGCGGCCGAGGTGGCGGAGACCCGCGTCAAGCTGGCGGCCCTGCTCGACGCGCTGGAGTCCGGCAAGGACGCCCCCTACGGGACGCATCCCGAGGTCCGCGCCGCCCTGGAACGCCGCAACGAGAGGATCGCGGGCTTCTGGATGCGGGACATGGACACCGGCAAGCCGGTGGTGCCGGGGCTGGAAGGGGCGACGGCTCTGGTCGTGGACGCCGAAGACACCTTCACCGCGATGCTTGGCCAGCAGTTGCGATCGGTGGGGCTGTCGGTGGCGGTCCGCCGCTTCGACGAGCCCCACGATCTGACGGGGTACGACCTGGTGGTGATGGGCCCCGGCCCCGGCAACCCGCGGATGGCATCGAACTCCAAGATCGCCTATCTGCGGTCGGCGATCGGTGCCGCGCTGGCGGCGCACCGGCCGGTGCTGGCCGTATGCCTGAGCCATCAGGTCCTCAGCATGCAGCTCGGCTTCGACCTCCATCGCCGGGAGGTGCCCAACCAGGGTGTGCAGCGGGAGATTGACCTGTTCGGCTCTCGCGAGCGGGTGGGCTTCTACAACACCTTCGCGGCGTACAGCGCGGTGAACAGGCGAAAGGTCGAAGGAATCGGCCTGATCGAGGTGAGCCGGGACGAGGAGACCGGCGAGGTGCACGCGCTGCGCGGGCCGCGCTTCGCCTCGATGCAGTTCCACGCTGAATCGGTGCTCACCGTCGATGGCCCGCGCATCATCAGCGAGGCGGCACGGGGGGTGCTCGGCCGATGAGAGTGGACGTCGTCTGGTGGGACCTGGCCAGGTCCCACCAGACCATCGAGTCCCTGGAGGACGATCTCCGGGACGGCTCCGCCGAGCCGTGGCTGGACGTCCGGGGGCTGCGGCTGAAGCTCTGGATCGCCGACCGCGAACACGGCCGCTGGGGCGCGATCATGTGGTGGGAATCGGACATTCCGCCAGGCCAGCCGCTGCCGCCCAACCGGGCAGCCGATCTGATCGGGTACCCGCCCGACCACCGCACCCAATTCGAGGTCGAGGCAGTGGTTGAGGGAGTTCACTCGCCCACCATCCGCTACGGACTCGGCCTTGCGTTCAGTTCCGAGCCGTCGATCCTGACGACTACCGCGAATGCGCTCCATGCATAAGTACATGGTTGTCGACGCGTTCGCGAGCAAGCCACTCGAGGGCAACCCGGTAGCCGTCTTCTTCGACAGCGAAGACCTGACGGCCGAGCTGATGCAGCGCATCGCCAGGGAGATGAACCTCTCCGAAGTCACCTTCGTTCTGCCGGCCGAGCAAAGTGGCGACGCTCGTATCCGGATCTTCACCCCGGTCAACGAGCTGCCATTCGCTGGGCACCCGATGCTCGGCACGGCCGTCGCGCTGGCCCAGACCCTGAAGCGGGACCAGCTGCGGCTGGAGACCGCGATGGGCGTCATCCCCTTCGAGGTCGGCACCGGCGATGGCGCCGCGTGGGTCCGGATGATGCAGCCGGTTCCCAGCTGGGAGCCGTACGACCACGGCGCGGAGCTCCTGGCGGCGCTCGGCGTCGAGTCATCGACCGCACCGGTCGAGGTGTACCACAACGGGCCGCGCCACGTGTTCGTGGGAGTGGGTGACGTCGCGGCGCTGTCCGCTCTCCACCCTGACCATCGCGCCCTTTCCCGGTTCCCGGACATGGCCGCCAACTGCTTCGCCGGAACCGCCAGGGGGTGGCGGACGCGGATGTTCTCCCCTGCCTACGGCGTGGTCGAGGACGCGGCAACCGGTTCCGCCGCCGGGCCTCTCGCGATCCACCTGGCCCGGCACAATCTCGCCGAGTACGGCCGGGACATCGAGATCATCCAGGGCGTCGAAATGGGCCGCCCCTCGGTCATGAGAGCCACCGCCGAGGGGGCGGGTGAGCGGATCCGCTCGGTGCACGTCGGCGGTCACGCCGTCGTCGCCGCCCAGGGCACGATCAATGTCTAGTCAGGGAGCCTCCAGTGGCCGCAAGTGAATTCGAGTCCCTCACCGGGGAGGTCGGCCTCCGCTTCGCCGAGTACCAGCAGCCGCCGTCCGAGCCCCTCAGCCTTGTCCGCGGCTGGCTCGCCGAGGCGCGTGGACGCGGGGTACGCGAGCCCGCCGCGCTGGCCCTGGCCACCGCGGACTCGCTCGGCCGTGCTTCCAACCGAACGGTCGCCATCATCGCCGTCACCGACCTCGGCCTGGTGTTCACCAGCCACCGCTGCAGCCAGAAAGGACGCGAACTGGCTGCCACCGGCTGGGCGTCCGGGGTGCTGTACTGGAGGGAGACCGGTCAGCAGATCATCCTCTCCGGTCCGGTGGTGCAACTGCCCGACACCGAGTCGGACGCGCTCTGGGCCGCCCGGCCGACCCCCTTGCATGCCATGTCGGCGGCCACTCGGCAGAGCGAGCCGTTGGAGGACGTCGAGGCGCTGCGGGCCGAGGCACACCGGCTGGAGCTGATCGGCACGCCTCTGCCGCGACCGGAGTTCTTCGCCGGGTACCGGCTGCAGCCCGCCGTCGTCGAGTTCTGGCACGCGAGCTCGGACCGGCTGCATCGCAGGCTGCGCTATGACCGCGAGCCGCGGGGATGGCGGACAAGCCGGTTGCAGCCGTGATCCCCGGGCCTCAACTAATCCATCCCAACCGAGGAGGGTTTCCTTATGGACACTACAGTGAACGTCGCCATCATCTACTACTCGGCTACTGGCAACGTCGCCGACATCGCAAGGGAAATGGCGATGGCCGCCGAAAAGGCGGGTGCCGAAGTCCGGCTGCGTAAGGTCGCCGAGCTGGCACCGCAGCACGCGATTGACGCCAGGCCCGAATGGCGGGCCAACGTTGCCGCGACCGCCGATATCCCCGTCGCCGCGACCGAGGACCTCATCTGGGCCGACGCCGTGATCATGGGGACGCCGACCAGCTTCGGCAACGTCTCCTTCCAGCTCAAGCACTTCATCGACAGTCAGGGCCCGGCCTGGTACAAGGGCCAGCTCGCCGACAAGGTCTACAGCGCCTTTACCTCCACCGCTACCTTGCATGGCGGCGGCGAGGCCACGCTCCTGGCGCTTACCACCTCCTTCCATCACTTTGGCGGCATCGTCGTCGCGCCCGGCTACACCCACCCCGGCAAATGGGTCGACGGCAATCCTTACGGCACTTCGCACTGCAGCGTCAATGACACAGTCCCGATCGGCGACGTCGCGATCGAGGCCGCCCGTATCCAGGCGGAGCGGGTAGTGAAGCTCGCCCGTGCCATTGCGCCCAGATAGGAACGTCCCGCCGCTTATTTACCGATAGGAAGACATAATGCATTTCGCTGCTGAACAAATTCTGGACCTGCCATTCGACGCCCAGCCCGATCCGGACGAGTTCATCCGCGCCGCCATGGAGTGGCACTTCAATCCGGAGACGGGCTGCCCTTTCTGGCTGAATCGGGCCAAGACCCTCGACTTCGATCCGCGGACCGATATCAGGACGCACGAGGACCTCCGGCTGTTCCCGTACGCGGCGGCCGAGCTTCGCAACGCCCGGGGGGAGGACCTCATCCCCCAGGGCTACGGGAAGCAGCCAGATGTGATCGGGTTCTACGAGAGCGGCGGTACCACCGGTACTCCGAAGCGGATCGTTCTGATGCGGGACTGGAGGGACCGCATGGTGAGCTGGAGCAACGCGAACCTCGACCGTCACGGTGTACCGCGCGGGGTGAACTGGCTGGGAGTCATCCCCACCGGGCCGCACGTCGTGGGTGCGCTGTTCCAGCAGCACGCCGTGACGCACGGTTCCCACGGCTTCACGATCGATCTCGACCCGCGCTGGGTCAAGCGGCTCATCTCCGAGAACCGGCGGGAGGAGGCCGACGCCTACGCCGGGCACCTCATCACCCAGGCCGCCGACGTGCTGCGGACACAGGACATCGGTGTTCTCACCATCACGCCACCGCTTCTGGAGCGGCTGTCCAGGCAGGACGAGCTGGTCGGTCTCCTGAACGAGAAGGTGAAGTGCGTCCGATGGGGAGGAACCCAGATGGACCCCGACTCCCGGCATCTCTACAAGACCGAGGTCTTCCCTGGGATCTTGCTGTGCGGCGAGTACGGAAGCACCATGATCATTGGAGTCGCGGGCGAACGGCCTGGACTGGCCAGTGGCGATCCCTGCATCTTCGACTCGTACTCGCCCTATGTGACTTTTGCGGTCGTCGATCCGCACACCCTTGAGACGGTTCCGTACGGCGAGCGGGGCCAGGTGCTGGTCAACCACGTCAGTAAGTCCTTCCTGCTGCCCAGTAACCTCGAACGCGATCTCGCCACCCGGGTCCCGGCGCCCGAGGGTCAAGCCGGGGATTCGGTCGCTGACATCGCCCCGGTCGCCATGTTCGAGGATGAGGTCGTCATCGAGGGGGTGTACTGATGGCCGACCTCGCCGCGCTCGGTGCCACGGGCGCGTTCCACGCCGAGAACAGGCAAACGATCGCCGATGTGGCGGGCGCCGGTGTCGCGGAACTGAGCCTCGTCCCCCCGCTATACGTCAACCGCACCATGGCGGCGCTGCGCCGGGCCGGCCGCGTGCCGGTCGACGACCGGATCGGCCTGATGATCCGAGCGGCCACGCTCTTCGCGACTGCGACGCTCAGCGGCCAGTCAGTTGAGGAGTACCAGCACGCCGTCAGCCGGGTGGGCGGGGTGCCGATCTCCGCGGTCCGGGCGGCGACCGCGACGGTCGCCGAGCGGGTATCGAAAGCTCACCACAGCGTCCAGTGCGCGCGCCCCGAGGGGGCGGCCAGCGACTGGCGCGATCCGCTGACGCGGACCGGGCGCGCCGTATGGGCGCGGCGCGGGGAGGTGTTCGCCGTCCATGCCGCGGGCAACCATCCCGGCGCCCACAGCATCTGGCCGGAAGCGCTGGCGCTGGGCTACCGTGTCGCCGTCCGCCCCTCGCGCCGCGATCCCTTCACCCCGCACCGGCTGGTGACGGCGCTCCGCGGCGCGGGATTCGCCGACGATCAGGTAGCGCTTCTGCCCACCGACCACACGGGCGCGGATGCCATCCTCCGCGGCGCCGACCTGGGGATGGTTTACGGCGGTGAGGAGGTGGTCGCCAAGTATGGCAAGGACCCGGCGGTGCTGCTTCAGGGACCGGGCCGATCGAAGATCCTCATCACGGCCGACGTGGACTGGCGCGACCATCTGGATGTGATCACCGAGTCGGTCAGCGACCACGGCGGTACCGGCTGTGTGAACACCACGGCCGTATTCGTGCAGGGCGACCCGGCTCCGCTCGCCGAGGCCATCGCCGAACGGCTGTCCACGATGCCCAGCCTGCCACCCGAAGATGACAAGGCCGTTCTTCCCGTCCAGCCGGTCGCGGCCGCTCGGGCGATCGAAACATACCTGCTGCGGAAGTCGGCGGCCGCCCGGCCCTGGCTCGGCGGAGATGGCATCGTCGACGAACTCGGCGACGGTAGCGCCGTGCTGCGGCCGGCCGTCCACCAACTCGACCACCCAGCCGCCCCGCAGGCGGGTATCGAACTACCCTTCCCGTGCGTGTGGATCGCCCCATGGGCACCTGAGGCTGGTACCGGACCGCTGAAGAACACGCTGGTGCTCACCGCGATGACCCACGACACCCAGCTCGTCGACCGCTTGCTGGACGAGCCGACCATCAGGAATCTGTACCTGGGCGACCAGCACACCTACTGGATGGATCCCGCAGTGCCGCACGACGGCTACCTGGCCGACTTCCTCATGCGGAACAAAGGCGTCATCCGGAATACGGGGCTGTCCATGTAAGTGCAGTGCACTCCCTGACTGAACCGGACGGCTGCGTCCGGCGCCCCCGCCGGCCCGGGGTCCGCCTCGCAGGCTCGCGCCCTTGACCGGCTCCTCCCCTGTGGCCAGCTCATACTCAGCTCATCGCGATCTTCACCAGCGCGCCGATCGTTGCGCTGACGTCCTGCCGGTCGCGGTGGTGTGCACAGCAAAGAGCGCCAGCGAGTTCCGCTGGCGCTCGTCGCCGGTACCGCGGGCCACGGGTCGAGACCGACCCAGGTCGCGCCGAGGTCTACGCACGACTCCGGGCGTCGGCCAGGCCGACCGCAGCCGGTCCGGCCTGGCCTCACACCCCGCTGCTTGCTCGCGTCCCAGCGCGGCAAGCTTCGTCAGCGGCGGCCTGCGTGCGGCTGCGGTGAGCGATGCAGGGCCGCCTCCCGCTATGCGAAGACAGGTGCGAGATCGATAAAAATGCGGTAGTCGTCGAGCAGTTCGGCGCCGCGGCGGTAGATGCTCACGGCGGGAACGGTGACGAGGCGCTCATCGAGCCGCGTATAGGTCACCTCCGACTCGATGATCGTGGTGTCGCCTTCCTCCCATTGACGGACGGTGCTGTGCCTGAGCGCCTTGATCGTTTTGAAGAAGCCGCTCATGCCGGCTTCGATCGCGGCGCGGCCGGTGATGGGCTCCTGGCTCCCGATTCGGAACCGGCAGTCTTCCGAAAGGTGGGACGCGAACGCGTGCGCATCCATGCGATCTATATCGGCGAACAGATCGGCTGTAACGGTAGTCATGCTGCTCCTTTTGCGGTGGGTGGGTGGGCAGTCGCCCTCGGTGGATAAGCGGCTGGTGTGGCCAATTTAGGGCGGCAGGCGGTCTGGGTACCATTCATGGCGCAGCATTGACGGACTCGTTCCACCGGCGGTGGTCAATGTGGTGGATATTCACGCCCGCGCGGGGCAAATGGCCCCATCCAGTCGCCGACCCGCAGTACGCGCGTCCTGGCCAGATAACCCGCCCCTGCCGGCCTGCCGGTCCGCTGGCAGCCGTAAGACCAGCCCCCGCGGGTCACGCGTTCCTGCCGTCGGCCCGCTCCGTCGGGAATGAATGAAAACCTTCCGGCGGCGGGGTGATCTCCGTGCGAATCCATCGGCCGGCGATGTCCTATTGGAATTTTTCGGCCAGACGCTGACGGTAACTTCCCGCATGGCTTCTCTCTCGCGCAGAATCATCCTCACATACCCCGCCGGGTGCGGGCGCAGCTTCATTGGGGGGGCTGCGCGAGTCACCTGGTCCGGTCCGCTGGTCACGGCCTGCTTGGCGTGCCATACCCCCTGAACGGCCCGCAGTGACTCCACCGGAATTCGGCAATAAGGGAGACGTAATGCCTCACACCACCCACACCCTCACGGGGCTCCAAGACGACACGGAACTGCGCGCGAGCAACCGCGCCAATCAACCGCCGTCGCGTCGCGATCTGGCAGCGGAGACGGAGCGCGCGATTCGTGTAGTTACCGTAGCTCAGCAGCCAGACCTGCAAGAGGTCCTTCTCGACGCAGATCGGGCCGCCTATCCGCCATTCCTGATGCATAGCGCGTTCGCTGACTTGTGGCCAGCCATCTACGAGGAGTTTCCCGAGTACCAGTTTGCCCTCGTTGACTCGCAGCAGGACACCGTACTCGCCCATGGCAACAGCGTGCCGTTCTGCTGGGACGGCCGGGTTGCGTCCTTGCCGGAGAGTGCCACGGCGCTTGCCGGGCTCGCGCGGGCTGGCCGGCACGACGGCATGACCGCGACGGCGCTTGGAGCCTTGCAGGCGGTCGTTCACGTGGAACATCAAGGGCAGGGGCTGAGCCGGCGGGTACTGGAGACCATGGCCGCGCTGGCAGACCGGTGGCACCTCGCCGATCTCTTTGCGCCGATCCGGCCGAGCGACAAAGCGCGCTATCCGTTGATCGACATGGAATCGTACGCCGGCTGGCAGCGAAAGGACGGCTTGCCGCTGGATCCCTGGGTGCGCGGGCATCACGTATTGGGTGCCAAACCGGTGAGCGTGCCGCAAGCGTGGGCGGTCGTCACGGGCTCCTGTGCGCAATGGGAGGACTGGACGGGTATGCCTCTCCCGCAAACCGGGGCGTACGTGATTCCTGGCGGTCTGGTCCCCGTTCGCATCGATGTGGAGGCGGATTGTGGGCGCTATGAAGAGCCGCATGTCTGGATGCACTACCGCATCAGCACGGTCTCGCCGGAGGAAAGCACGTCCCGGCGCGCGGGATCCTCGTCCGGATCATGGAAGAACTAAGCCGCGACCGCGCATGTTACGAGCCAACTGTGCCACGGCTCCAAATTGAAGGCAGGGTTACGTGACGACCACAGAACCAGCGCTCGTCGACGGGTTCGAAGAGCAGTATTCCGGTCCGTCAGCGGTGGTGCCATCGCGGGGACGGGCCGAGGAACTGGCGGGTTTGCGCCGGTCGATGAGGCAGGGGGACGCGGCCGCGACGGAACGCCAGCACCAGAAAGGCAAGCTGACGGCGCGCGAGCGCATCAAGCTGTTGCTGGATGAGGAGTCGTTCCATGAGGTCGAGCCGTTCCGCCGGCACCGGGCCGCCGGGTTCGGGCTGGAGAACAACAAGCCGCATACCGATGGCGTGATCACCGGCTGGGGCACGGTGTTCGGGCGGACGGTTTTCGTCTACGCCCATGACTTCCGGATCTTCGGTGGCGCGCTGGGCGAGGCCCACGCCGAGAAGATCCACAAGGTCATGGACATGGCACTGGCCGCTGGTGCGCCGATCGTCAGCCTGAACGACGGGGCGGGAGCGCGTATCCAGGAAGGCGTGACCGCACTGGCCGGTTACGGCGGGATCTTCCGCCGGTCCGTCGCCTGCTCGGGGGTCATCCCGCAGATCTCGGTGATGGCCGGTCCCTGCGCGGGCGGCGCAGCGTACGCGCCGGCGCTGACCGACTTCGTGTTCATGGTCCGCGACATCTCACAGATGTTCATCACCGGACCGGATGTCATCCAGGCCGTGACCGGCGAGATCGTCACCCACAATGAGCTGGGTGGCGCGGACGTGCACGCCGCGAACTCGGGCGTCGCGCATTTTGCCTACGACGACGAGCAGACCTGCCTTGAAGACGTCAGGTACCTGATCTCACTGCTGCCCTCGAACAACAACGAGCGCCCCCCAGAGAGCAAACCCGCGCGCCCCGTCGAGCGGACCTGTGAGAGGCTGCTCGACCTGGTACCGGCCGACCCGGCACAGCCCCATGACATGCTGGCCGTGATCGAGGAGCTTGTCGATGACGGCGAGTACCTGGAAGTCCACGAGAACTGGGCCGGTTCGGTGATCTGCGTGCTCGCCCGGATCGATGGGCACGTCGTGGGAATCGTCGCCAACCAGCCCTGCGTCATGGCCGGGGTCCTGGACATCCACTCCTCCGAGAAGGCCGCCGCGTTCGTCTCGACCTGCGATTCGTTCAACATCCCGCTGGTCACCCTCGTGGACGTGCCGGGGTTCCTGCCCGGGGTGGACCAGGAGCACGGCGGGATCATCCGCCACGGAGCGAAGCTGCTCTACGCCTACTGCAACGCGACGGTGCCGCGCATCCAGGTCATCGTGCGCAAGGCCTACGGCGGCGCGTACATCGTCATGGATTCCCGCTCGATCGGCGCGGACCTGTCGTACGCCTGGCCCGCCAACGAGATCGCGGTTATGGGCGCCGAAGGCGCGGCTAACGTCATCTTCCGCCGTGAGATCGCCGCGTCCGCCGACCCCGACAGGACGCGCGCCATGAGGATCGACATGTACCGGGAGAAGTTGATGCACCCGTACTACTCGGCCGAGCGTGGTCTCGTGGACGACATTATTGACCCGCGCGAGACCCGGTACCTGCTGGCCCAGGCGCTGCGGATGCTCCATGCGAAGGCCGCGCCCCTGCCCCGGCGCAAGCACGGGAACGTGCCGACGTGAGCGAGCCGATCCGCGTCATACGCGGCCAGCCCTCGGAATACGAGCTCGCCGCGCTGGTCAGCGTGTTGCTGATCCTCAGGGGCGAACATCCCCCGATGGATGATTCCGCGCGCGAATCCCCGCCCCCATGGAATCGCGGCCGCGCGTACGAGGCACCTGGCGCGTGGTCCAGTAGGAGCACTCAGTCGACGTGTCGCTGACAGGCGAGATTCAGACGAGTGAACCAGACCGCCGCCTATGTGGCGGTCCGGGGTCAGCGCAGCCTGTCGAGGAGTTCTCGCCCGTTCCAGCAGCTGACGGCCCAGGGCTTCCAGTGAGAACCTCTGTGCATGTCCTGCGGCGCATCCGGTCTGTCCCGGGGCGGTGACCGCACCAGGAGAGCAGCGGCCCTGGCCGCCCGGCGCATCCGCTCACCGCGATCAGCATCATCTATCGGCCTGAGCCTGCCGGATGGCCGTCTCGTTCGCAACGCTGCGTGATTGCCCCAGCGGAAGAGCGAGGCGCGCCTGCGATTGAACGGCACGCCAGCTTCGTTCCCACTGCTCGTCATGCGGCGTGGCGAACGCGAACCTGCGCAGCAGCCCGGCCAGCGACCGCTCGAGCTCGCGATCCACGGCCACTCGCGACCGCTCCGCCTCATAGGTGGCCACGTCCACCCAGTCGGCCGGACCCTAGAAGCACACATCGATGCATGGCTGCGGAGCATCGACGCCTCCGCAATCCTGGCAGCGCCAGACGGTCACCGACTCCGCGGGTGCAGGCAGCTCCTCATCGCGGGCCCCGGCCGCGGGCCCGGAGTCCCGCAGCGCCGAACGCGCCGGCGGCTGAAGCGCCTCGTACGCGGCCCGCCACCGGCCCGGGCTTGGTTGTGTGCGGGCCAGTTGCCCGGCGACACCCCGGAACCCCTCGATGCGAACACGGCAGGCCGCCGCGACCGCCGTCAGCTCGTCGTAATCGCTGCCCCTGACAAGCTCGACCCTGCGCTCGCAGCAGGCCCCTTGCAGCTTTCATACTGCTGCATCGTCCCGCAGCCGATGCACCCCGGAATCGCCAGGCGCGGCTGTACGGGCGCCTCGTCGGCTGCCCAGTCCGGAAGTCCAGGGTGGGGATCCGGCGCCGCTCCTCGGCGAGCCTCAGACCGGGTAGGTTATGCCGGTCAGCCGTTCGGACTCGGCCCACAGGCGGCGCTGCAGGTCCGCGTCGAAGGAACGGGTGGACGACCGGCCGCGCTCTGGGTAGCCGGTCATTCCGGTGCGGCCACCCGGGCCGTAATACTCCCCGCCGCGGGCTTCCGGATCGGTGGCCGCGCGCAGCATCGGCAGCGCGCCCATCGCGGCGCTCTGCGCGAACAGCGGCTCGACGAGCAGCGCGCCAAGCCGCGTGGGCAGCGGCAGGTTCCGCGACAGCTCGGTGCGCGCGTACCCGGGATCGGCCGCCAGCGCCACCGTGGCCGCCCCCGCCTGCACCAGCCGGCGCTGCAGCTCGTAGGTGAACAGCAGGTTGGCCAGCTTGGACCGGCGGTAGGCGGCCGAGCGCCGGTACCCGTGCTCGAGGGACAGGTTGCCGAAGTCGATCCGGCCCCGGCGGTGCAGAGAACTGCTCACCGTCACCACGCGGGAGCCGGGCACGGTGAGCATGCGGTCCAGGAGCAGGCCGGTCAGCGCGAACGGGCCGAGGTGGTTCACGCCGAGCTGCTGCTCGAAGCCGTCCTCCGTCCGGCCGTAGGGCGTCATCATCACCCCGGCGTTGTTGATCAGCAGGTCGATGTGCTCGTAGGCGTCCCGCAGCGCGTGGGCGGCAGCCCGGATCGAGGCCAGGGAGGCCAGGTCCAGATGCGCCGCGGTCACGCTGGCCTCCGGTGAGGCGATGAGGATCCGGTCCGCCGCGGTCTCGGCCTTGGCCATGTCGCGGCACGCGAGCACCACCGTGGCACCGTGCGCCGCGAGTACCTGGGCGGCCTGGAACCCGATTCCGGTGTTGGAACCGGTGACCACGGCGATCCGGCCCGTCTGGGGCGGTACGTCGGCCGCGGTCCACCGGCCCGCCTGCCTGCTCAGCTGAGATGCCTGGCTCATGCCCGCTATCTGCCCGCTCCCGGCCCGGTTAGGCCCCATGAGGCCCGCCTGGCCGGCTATCGGCCCAGTTGACTCAGGCCGAGGCTTCGGCGCGCTCCGGCTCCGCCTGCCCGGTGCGGGCCCGCCACCAGGCCTGGCCACGGGCCGGCAGCGTGTAGATCGGGTCGTGGTAGGCGTATTCCCGGCCGATGGCCAGCACGTCGTCGGTCTCGACGGCGGTGCGGTAGTTCTTCGTCCAGTACGAAATGCCCCGGTCCGTGTCGTACCGGGCGACCTGGTGTACCCAGCGCTTGCCGACGTAGGGGACGTCGCAGACGACGCGCGGCGTGGCGAAACCCGGCAGGTACCCCATGATCTGGTGCTGCAGGTCCTGGCCCTCGCGGAGGCTCAGCCGCCAGTGCTCGCTGCCGGGGATCATGTCGCACATGTAGAAGTAGTAGGGCATGATCTTGGCCTCGTCGAGCAGCGCGAAGCACAGGTCGAGCAGGGCCTCGGCGCTGTCGTTGACCCCGCGCAGCAGCACGCCCTGGTTGCGGACGTCCCGGATGCCCGTGTCCAGCATCGCGCGCGCCGCCCGGGCCACCAGGGGAGTGACCGACTGCGCGGCGTTCACGTGCGTGTGGATGGCCAGGCTCACGCCGCGGTCCGCCGCGCGCCCGGCCAGCCGGGCCATCCCGGCCCGGACCTCGTCGCTCAGCCAGTGCTGCGGCAGGCCCATCAGGGCCTTGCTGGCCAGCCGGATGTCGCGGATGCTCTCGATGTCGAGCAGCGCGGCCACGAACTCCTCCAGCCGGGGCCACGGCAGGTTGGCGACGTCGCCGCCGGAAACGACCACGTCGCGCACGCCGGGGGTGCGGCGCAGGTAGGCGATCATGGCCCCGAGCCGGTCGGGCCGCGCCAGCTCGAACTTGTGCTTGCCAGCCGTGGGGGTCGGGTTGCCGACCAGGTCCATCCGGGTGCAGTGCCCGCAGTACTGCGGGCAGGTGGGCAGCACCTCGGCCAGCACCTTGGTCGGGTAGCGGTGGGTCAGGCCCTCCACCGCCCACATCTCCGCCTCGTGCAGCGAGTCACGCTGGGCGTACGGGTGCGACGGCCAGTCGGCCCGGCGGTCGCTGAACACCGGGATCATGTACCGGCGCACCGGGTCGGCGTAGAACGCCTCAGTGAACGCCTCGGTGAAGGCCGGGCCGCCGGAGGCGTCCGGCACGGCGTCCGGGGCCATCGTGTTGAGCATCTGCGGCGGCGCCAGCATCGACATGGTGGCCCGGGCCCGCTGGTCCTGCTCCAGGTCGGCGAAGAACGCCTCGCTGAGGCCGCCCCCCGTCACCTGGCGCAACTGGCGCGCGTTCTTCACGCAGTGCGCCCGCTGCCACTGCGCGGACTCCCACTCGGCGATACTCACGTCGGCCCAGCCGGGGAAACGCCGCCAGTCCGGTTCGGTGAGCTCCCGGCGCCGGTAGACGTACGGCTGGTCGATCACGAAGGCCTCCTGGGTCACCCATCGTCGGATAATAATCGTCTAGCATATGAGTATATTAAAGAAGCTTTTGTCAAAGTAGTATCTAGCAGGAAAATTTATTGTTACATGCGCGTCTCATACGGCTCCCGCATGGATGACCCACGGGGGGCCCGGCGGCCCCCCCGGAAGGATGATGGCTTGAGTACTCCCCGCCCTGAAGGACGGGGATCCCTGGGCTCACGCCCGAGGGTTCCTGTTTCACAGCCGACCGCACCCGGGAGCAAGCGGAAGGTGCCCCACCCGCAGTCGGAGATGGCCTTGGCCAGCGAAACGGTTCCAGACGACGCGGACACAGCCGAACGTGCGGGTAAGCACGCTGGCCAGCTCCGGCGCCGGGTACGCCCGGCACTTATACGCCGTCCGCACCACAACCAAGCTTCTCCGATCGCACTGGTTCGGATAAGCGCGACACGCGAGAGGGGGGAGCGGCGTTTCCTCCCCGGCCTGAAGCCCGGGGTCTCCACGCCGCGATTCCGATGAACAGTTCGCCGCTCGGACTGCACCGCGTCTGCGAGCCGGGGCCCGGTGATTCCGGGGGCGGCGGCGCCGTCCTGCCCCAGGCCGCGTGGCGGCTCGACCCCGATCCGCGGATCCAGCCCGACGAGGTCCGCGTCGAGCTCGAGCGGCTTAACCTCGACGCCGCGTCGTTCCGCCAGATCCGCGAGTCCACCGGCGGCGCCCCGGACGCGATGCGCGCCGCCGTGCTCGGCACCATCAGCCAGCGCGGCAAGATGCACAACCCGGTGACCGGCTCGGGCGGGATGCTCACCGGCATCGTCGCCGAGGCGGGCCCGCAGTCCCCGCTCGGCCTGCGCGCCGGCCTGCGCATCGCCACGCTGGTCTCGCTGAGCCTCACCCCGCTCGCGATCACCGACGGGCTCGCCCGCTGGGACGGCCAGTCGGAGCAGATCCCGTGCGCGGGGCACGCCATCCTGTTCGCCCGGTCGATCGCGGTCCCGCTCCCAGATGACCTGCCCATGCCGCTCGCGCTGGCCGTCCTCGACGTCTGCGGCGCGCCCGCGCTGACCCAGCGCGTGGTCGCCGCCCACCGCGCGGGCCGCGGCTTCGGCGACACGGCGGCGGCCGATGTGCCCGGGCGCCCCGGACTGGCCGATGTGCCCGGGCGCCCGGGGCTCGCGGAAGCGCGCGGGCGCCCGGGGCCCATCGTCGCCATCCTCGGCGCGGCCGGCAAGAGCGGTTCGCTGTCGGCCGCGGCGGCCCGCGCGGCGGGAGCGGCCGCGATCATCGGCGTGGTGCCCTCCGGCGCCGAGGCGGCCCTCCTGCGCGAATCCGGCCTCGCCGACGCGATCGTGCTGGCCGACGCGCGCGACCCGGTGGGCCTCGCGGACGCGGTCGCGGGTGCGGGCGGCCCGGCCGACGTCACGGTCGTGTGCGTGGACGTACCCGGCTGCGAGGGCGGCGCGATCCTGGCCACCGCCCCCGGCGGCACGGTCATCTTCTTCTCGATGGCCACGTCGTTCAGCGCCGCGGCCCTCGGCGCGGAGGGCATGGCCGCCGACGTGACCATGCTGATCGGCAACGGGTACGCGCCCGGTCACGCGAAGCTGGCGCTGAACCTCATCCGCGCCAACCCCGCCGTCCGCGCCCTGTTCGAGCGCCGTGTCTTCCATGATCGTGGCGACTTTGCCGCCCATACTGCGGAAACGTCGCCACCAAAGGCAGGGGAGCCCAGCGGGGACGGGGTAGCGGGGCGGGCAAGCGCCGTGGGAGCAGGGAAGGAGGCGTCATGACGTCGAGGCTGGGGCTCGATCCGGCCACGGTCCGCGAAGTCCGCGAGCTGGCCAGAAAGGCGGGCGAGCCGATCACCGAGATGGCCCGCGCGCACACGACGGTCTCCGTGGAGCGGGCCGTGCTGCGGCTGGCCGGCCTGCAGGGCGCCGACGCGGACGGAATGCCGTGGGTCAACCGCCTCACCGACGCCGTGAAGGACAGCGTGGGCCTGGAGCACGGCGTCGCCCTGCCCGTCTGGCACGCGCTCGGCAGCAACGCCACCCGCAGCCTGAAAGACCTCGCCGAGGCCGCCGCCGCGGGCGCGGTGACGTTCCGGCTCCCGGAAGGAGACGCCGAACGGACGGCCAGGAGCGCAGCCGCCCGTTCGGTCGCCGAGGGGTTCGCCACCATCGACGGGCAGCGGGCGCAGCGGTCCCGCATAATCGCGGCCACCGCCGATCCGCCCAAGCCGTGGATCTACCTGATCGTGGCGACCGGCGACATCTACGAGGACATCCCGCAGGCGCAGGCCGCCGCGCGGGAGGGCGCGGACATCATCGCGGTCATCCGCTCCACCGGGCAGTCGCTGCTGGACTACGTGCCCGAGGGCGCGACCCGCGAGGGGTACGCCGGCACGTACGCCACCCAGGAGAACTTCGCTCTGATGCGCGCGGCGCTGGATAAGACCTCCCGCGAGCTGGGCCGGTACGTGCGGCTCACCAACTACGCGTCCGGGCTGTGCATGCCGGAGATCGCGGCCCTGGCCGGGCTGGAGCGCCTGGACATGATGCTGAACGACTGCATGTACGGGATCATCTTCCGCGACATCAACCCGCGCCGGACCTTCATCGACCAGCGGTTCTCCCGCCAGGTGCACGCGCGCGCGGGGATCGTGATCAACACGGGCGAGGACAACTACCTGACCACGGCGGACGCGGTGGACGCCGCGCACACCGTCGTGGTCAGCCAGCTGCTGAACGAGTACTTCGGCAAGGAGGCCGGGCTGGCCGACGCGCAGCTCGGGCTGGGGCACGCGTTCGAGATCAACCCGGCCGTGCCGGACTCGTTCCTGCTGGAGCTGGCGCACGCGCAGCTCGTCCGCGAGCTGTTCCCGGACGCACCGCTGAAGTACATGCCGCCGACCAAGCACATGACCGGCAACGTCTTCGCCGGCTATCTGCTGGACGCCTTCTTCAACCTGTGCGGGCTGATGACGGACCAGTCGATCCTGCTCATCGGCATGATGACCGAGGGGATCCACACACCGTTCCTGTCCGACCGGGATCTGGCGCTGGAGAACGCGCGGTACGTGCGCGCGGCCGCCGGGCGGCTCGGGGACAGCTTCCGGCCGGAGCCGGACGGGTTCGTCGCCACGCGGGCGCGCGAGGTGCTGGGGGAGGCGAACGGACTGCTGCGCCGGATCTGCGACGAGGGGCTGCTGAATGCGATCGCTGACGGGACGTTCGGCGTGACCAGGCGCCCGCCGGACGGCGGCCGCGGCCTGGACGGCGTTCTGGCGAAAGCCCCGGACTACTTCAACCCCGCCACCGAGATCCTCGAGGGGGGCCCGGGCCGCGCCGGGAACATTCATGATCCCGAACGGACCTACGAGGACTCCAAGTCCGTGCGGGCCCCGGCACCGGTGAAGCCGTGATGAGCGGAGACGCTACGGCGAGTGGCGAGGGGCGCAGCCCCGAGATCGCGCAGCCGCGATCGGCTACGGCGAATGGCGCGGCGCAGCCGCGATCGCGCGGCCCGCGAGGGGCCTCGGCCCCTCCGGCCGCGCGATTCCACGGCGAGGACCCCAGCGGGGCGCGAAGCGCAGCGGGGGGTTCCAGGGGGGTCGTCCCCCCAGGCCAGCACAGCGCAGCGGGGGGCTCCGGGGGGTCGTCCCCCCGGGTTATACGCCCCTACGGCGACACCACCGGGGACGGCCGCGTGCAGGTGTCGTTCACGCTGCCGGTCCCGTTCGGCAGCGAGACCGAGCGGGCCCGGGCCGAAGGGGCGGCGCTGCAGCTGGCCGGCAAGATGGGCATCGACCCGGCGATGGTGGTGCACGCCAAGGGAATCGGCCCCGATTTCACGTTCTTCATCGTCTACGGGCGGGTAGGCCACCTCGTTGACATGTCCGCGGTGACGGTGGCCGAACGCGAGTACCCGTTGCTGACGGCGCAGGAGGTCAACCTGCGCATCCGCTCAGCGCTCGGCCGGAAGTTCGTGGTGGTGGGCGCCTGCATCGGGACGGACGCGCACACCGTCGGCATCGACGCCATCCTGAACGTCAAGGGGCACGCGGGCGAAAAGGGGCTCGAGTACTACCGGGAGATACGCGTGGTGAACATGGGAGCGCAGGTAGGCGTGCCTGATCTGGTGGCCCGCGCGCGCGCCGAACGGGCCGATGCGGTGCTGGTCAGCCAGGTGGTGTCGCAGCGCGACGCCCACCTGTCCAACGCGCGGGAGATGTCCGCCGCGTTCCGGTACGCCTACCCGGGCGGCGGGAGACCCGTCCTCGTGGTCGGCGGGCCGCGGTTCGACCCGGCCGCCGCGGCCGCGCTGGGTGTCGACGCGATCTTCGGGCGCGGGACGACGCCGCGCGAGGTGGCCAGCTACCTGGCCGCCACCCTCGACCCCGCGCCGGCCCATGTCTAGCCCGGCCGATCCGCGGCTGGGGCTGTCGGTGACGCACCGCCGTTACGTGAGCCACGCGGACGCGCACTACGGCGGCAACCTGGTGGACGGTGCGTACGCGCTGGCCCTGTTCGGCGACGTGGCCACCGAGGCGTGCATCCGGATGGACGGCGACGAGGGGCTGTTCGCCTCCTACTCCGACGTGCAGTTCCGCGCGCCGGTGCAGGCGGGCGACGTTATCGAGGCCACGGCCGCGGTCACCGCGATCGGGCGGCGCAGCCGGGAGCTGACGTTCGAGGCCAGCGTGGTCTGCCGGGCCGACCCGGCGCGTGGGCCCTCGGCCGCGGCCGTGCTCCCGGAGCGGCTGGTCGTGGCCACCGCCACCGGGACCGTGGTCGTCCCGGAGCACAAGCGCGACTCCGTTGTGTGACTGAGGCGGGGCCTTTTCGGCTACGGTAGCCCACTAGAGGTATACGTACCGTAACGATTGGGGGTTGACATCGTCCGGATGAGGGGTAAGTTTCTGCACACAGTCCAGCACCGGGCTGGCTAGCCGGAGGTGGCTGGCCCGCCGCGATCTGGACTGCGCCGGGGTGGGGGCGTATGCATCCAGCCGTTTCTGTGCCCGGCGCGGTGAGATGGGCTGCTACGCGGAACCGGCTGGACGGGGGGTTGGGCTTGGGAGGGGGCCTGGGCGCCCAGTAGACAACGGTGACCGATCTCGTTGCCGGCGAGACGGTCCCCGGTCCGAAGGCGCAGCCCGGGTCCCTTTCCTCCGCCCACCAGGTTTTCCTGGCCGCTGGGTGGCAGATGCTCCTGGACGTGCGTGGGAGATGATCCCTGGGCGGCGCCCGGCCTGCGCGCTGGGGCCCCCGGGATCGCGGCGGGTTCGCGGGAAAGACTCAGCGGCACGGGGAAGGGCCCAGCTGCCGGTCGGCAAAAGTATGGGGCGGGGCCGCTATCCTGGTCGGCCAGGACCAGCGATTCCACCCAGGCGGAGGCAGCAAGCGTGGCAGAGCCCACTTCCCCCATCGAGCGCGTCGCCGTCATCATGCCGACGTATGAGGAGCGGCAGAATCTGGAGGCCGTCGCCGGCCGCCTGCGCGCTGCGGTTCCGCACGCGGATCTTCTGGTCGTCGACGACAACAGCCCCGATGGGACCGGCGACCTGGCCGACAAGCTGTCCGAGGTCGACGCGCACATTCAGGTCCTGCACCGGACCGAAAAGGTCGGGCTGGGCCCGGCTTACATCGCCGGATTCCGCTGGGCCCTGGAGCGCGGCTACGACGCTGTGGTGGAGATGGACGCGGACGGGTCGCACCAGCCTGAGCAGCTGCCGCTGCTGCTGGCCGCGCTGGATGGCGCGGACGGGGTGATCGGTTCCCGGTGGATACCGGGCGGGCGGCTGCTGAACTGGCCGAAGTCCCGGGAGATCCTGTCCCGCGGGGCCAACCTCTACACCCGCCTCATGCTGGGGCTCGACATCCGGGACGCGACCGGCGGCTACCGCGCCTACCGGACCTCCGCACTGCGCGCGATCAGCCTGGACACGGTCGAGTCGGCGGGCTACTGCTTTCAGATCGACCTGACGCTGCGCCTGATCCACGCCGGCCTGCGGATCGTCGAGGTCCCCATCACGTTCGTGGAACGGGAGCGCGGGGCGAGCAAGATGAGCCGGGCCATCATCGGAGAGGCCTTCCTCCGCGTCGCGCAATGGGGCATCGCGGACCGGATGAAGAACCTGCGGGCCCGGGAACGCCTGAACCGGCAGCGCCCCGGGGCGTAAGACCCGGGGCGCTGCCGGTTCAGTTCTGGTCGCCGCCGACTGGCGCCTGCCCGCGGGTGACCGTCTGCAGCCCGGCATGCCGAGCCGAGGGACAGGGCCTACGCCGACGGGGCCTACGCCAGCCGGGCTCACAGCGACCTGCTTACGCCGACGGGCCTACGGGCACAGGACCCGCGCCGGCTCAGGCGCTCTTGCGCTGCCGGCGGTCGCGGCGGGCGTCGGCTTCCCTGGCGGTGCCGCGCCGTCCCCTGATGACCTCGAGCCGCTCCGCCAGGACCGCCTCCAGATCGTCGACCGTCCGCCGCTCCAGCAGCATGTCCCAGTGGCTGCGCGGCGGTTTAACCTTCTTCGGCGTGGGCGACTCGCCGGTAGCCGCGAAGGCGACCGCACCACACACCCGGCATTCCCAGGTGGGGGGAAGCTCGGCCTCGGCGGCAAAGGGTACGGTAAAGTGGTGGCCCTTAGGACAGTCGAAAGCGACCTCCTGTCGCGGGGCGAGGTCGGTGTTGCGGTCGTTTTCGTAGCTCGTCGACCCGAGCCGGGTGCCGCGTAGTGCGCGTTCGGCCATTGGCGTGCTGCCTCCCAAGCGGTCAGCCATTCACGTTTATCAACGCTGAATACGCGGTCAAGATTCCCTATTACGCTTCGTTCCAACCCTGATCCGCACGCCGAATGCGCCGCAGGGAGTTTTTCCGCGGTGCCGAGCGGGAAGAACCGCGGCCGGCCCGGGGGGCAGCGGCGGTAAGAGGCAGCCGACAGGCCAGTCAGGAGGGCCAGACGCCGCGCTCGACCAGCAGGTCACGCAGCATGACCGTCTCATCCGTCATGATACCGTCAGCGCCCAGATCGAGCGCGCGCTCCATGTCCTCGCGGCGGTTGAGGGTCCACACGTGCACCTGCAGCCCGGCTTTGTGCGCCTTGCCGATGAATGGCCCGGTGGCGACCCGGGCCGGTACCTGCGCGCAGTGCACGCCTTTGCGGGCGAGGCGTTCGGCCAGCGCGCCGCCGCACCGGGGGACGCCGCCGATGAGCCGTAGCGCCGCCACCCCGGCCGGGGACAGGGCCATGCAGACCGGGCGGTCGAGCAGTACCCGGGCCGCGCGCAGCCGGCGCGCCGAGAACGAGGTGACACAGACCCGGTCCCACGCGCCGGTACGGCGCAGGACGTCCATCATGGGCCGGATCGTGAGCGCGTCCTTCAGGTCGACGTTGAACCGCAGGCCGGGCCAGGCGCCCAGCAGGTCCTCGATCAGTGGGATCGGCTCGGTGCCGGCGACCCGGGCCCCGGCCACTTCGCGGTAGTGCATTCGCGCGATCCGGCCGGTGCGGTCCGTGGCCCGGTCCAGGGTGCGGTCGTGGAAGGCCAGGAGCACACCGTCCGCGGTGGCCCGGGCGTCGGTCTCCAGGTGCGTGTAGCCGAGTCCGACGGCGTGCTCGAAGGCCGCCCAGGAATTCTCCGGCTGATGCGCCGCCCCGCCCCGGTGCGCGAACGCGATGGGGAGGGTGCGGTCCAGGTAGGCAACGGGACGGCGTTGATCAACGTCTGCTCGCAGCACGTTCTTCAGTATCGGTGAGGCGTCTGTGTCGTTGGTGAACAGCGGAAATCATCCCGGCGAGGTTTCGGTGTCAGGTTCCCGCCGGTCCCTCGGGTCCGGCGGGCCTTGCGGTCTCCCATTCGCGGCGCCGGGCCTCAGCCAGCGCGATGCCCGCCGCGACCGCGACGTTCAGTGAGCCTACCCTGCCCACCTGGGGGATATAGGCGGCCGCGGCGCAGGCGGCGAGCAGCGCGGGGGAGCAGCCGTGGTCCTCGTTGCCGATCGCCAGGCAGACGTCACCGCCGACCGGGGCCTCGTAGAGGGGCACGGCGCCGCCGGCCAGCTCGATGGCGACCACCCGCAGCCCGGCGGCGGCCGCGGCCTTGGCCGCCGAGACGGGGGAAGGCTCGCGCTCCCAGGTGAGGAACCGCTCCGTGCCGAGCGCGGTCTTGCGCACCGACGGATGATCCAGCGGCGTGGTGTTACCGCACAGCCAGACGTGCGCCACGCCGAACGCCGCGGCCGTGCGGGCGATCGAGCCGACGTTGAATGGCTGGGTCACCGAATCCAGCAGCAGCGCGATCCGCCCCTGCGTGCTGCGCCGCCACGCCCGGTTGAGCCGCTTGACCTCGGTCGGGCGGAGCTGCCGGGGCCGGTTCTCACCGTCGCCGGGCGTCCCCTCCGGGGCCGTCACGGCGCCCCCTCCTGGTCAGCGGGCCGGGTGATCCGCAGGACCCGGTAGCCGGCCCGGGACGCGATCCGGCTCACGTCCCAGCCCTGGGCGGTCAGCCACCGGTGCAGCGAGTCGGCACCCAGATGGCGCAGGACGACGGCGGTGGCGGCGGCGCCGGGCGCCAGCCGGGGCAGCCAGCGGCCGAGCAGCTCGTGCAGGGCCTGCTTGCCGATGCGGATCGGCGGATTCGACCAGATGCCGGCGAAGGTCGCGGGCAGCGCCGGGTCATCGGGCGTGGTGCACCGCACGTTGGCCAGCCCCGCGCCAGCCGCGTTCTGCGCGCACAGGTCCAGGGCGCGCTCGTTCACATCTACCGCCCAGACCGTCGCGGCGGGCGCGCGGCGCGCGAGCACCAGCGCGATCGGCCCGTACCCACTGCCCAGATCGAGCAGATCGGCGCCGCGCAGGTCCCGCTCGCCCAGATCAGGACCGGGGAGGCCAGCGGCGGGCGGGGCGCTCAGCGGATCGGCCGCGACGTCGAGCAGCAGGCGGGTGCCGGGGTCGACCCGGCCGGGGGAGAACACGCCCGCGTCGGTGGCCAGCTCCAGGTGCACATCCGGCAGCAGCACGTGCACCTGGCCGGGCCGGTGCCCGGTCTCAGGGTGCGCGGTGAAGTAGTGGTCGCTCACGGTCCGCCGTCGTCTCCGCGGCCAGGGCCGGGTTGATGTACCGCCGGGTCATCCAGCGCTCGACCACGAACGTCAGGATGGGGATGGTCCCGGCCAGCAGCACCAGCACCGTGGGCACGATGGCCAGCCGAAGCTTCCAGGCCAGCAGGGCCGCGGTGACTAGGTAGATCATGTACAGGATGCCGTGCCCGGTGCCGACCACGTTGACCAGCGCGGGGTGCCCGGCGATCTGCAGCGGGATGCCCACGAAACACAGGATCACGAGCACCACACCGGTGATGTAGGCCATGACGCGGTACCGGAGCACGGTTCCTCGCACCGGCGCTACCTCCTGATTCCCTGGCTCATTGCCCTGGCTCATTGCCCTGGCTCATTGCCCTGGCTCATTGCCCTGCGGGGCGCCGGCTGCTTCTGGCTGGTTCGCCGCCGCCCGTGTCAGCGGCCACGGCTCTCGGCCTTCCGGTTGAGCCGGGCCAGGTACGCGTTGTAGGCGGCGAGCTCCGGGTCGTAGAGCTCGATCTCGCCCGAGGTACTACCCGCCATAGTAGTCCCGTCCGGGCCGGCCGCGCCGCCCGGCAGGCCCGGCAGGCCCGGTAGGTCCGGCGCCGCCGCCGATGTGACCTGGCCGCTGCGGATGCGGATCTCGTCCCGGATCGTCTTGGCCCAGAACACCGCGCCCATCAGCGCGAAGATGGGCCACTCGAACGTGTAAGCCCAGCTCAGCGCGTTACCGGACAGGGCGCGGCGCAACTGCCAGTCACCCAGCCAGAACATACCCCAGAAGGCCACGACCGCGAACGCGTGCCAGGCGAGCCACGGCGGCGAGATCATAAACCGCCACGTGGCGGCCCGGCGCGCCCCGCCGGCCGTCCCGGCATTGTCCATGCCATGAGGGTAACGCCGGCACCCCAATGCCGGGACGCGGGTAGCGTCTCCGAAATTCAGAGGTTCAGCTCGAAGTCACCATGTCCCGGCCCAGGCCGTTGTAGTCGCGGACGGGACCGCTGACAGTGAAGCAGCCGGGCCCTTCCCGCGCCGCCTCCGCGGAATGGCCGTCACCGTAAGTTCATCGAACATAACTTTGCGTTACGGGCCCGCGCGCGGGCCCGTTCGGTAATAATCGAGCGTATGGCGCTGGCTGATGCGATCTTCTCGCGGGACGGGCTGTCGGAACGTCTCCCTCACCGGCTCGAGGACCTGCGCGGTCCGCACGAGGGCGTTGTCGTGCTGCCCGTCCATCTCACCTGGCATGGCCTGCGCGAATTCGACGTGTCCAGGGTCGAGTCACGGCTCGTGCTGTACAGCATCCTGCTGGGCCAGGGCCGGCGCGCCGACCTGGCGCGGTTCGTCAGCGCGCGGCGGCTGGCCGAGGACTGGCCGACGCTGGCCGCGCTGCTGAGCGGGCGAATTCGCCGGGCCTGCGAGCGCCGGCTGGGCTTGTTATATGCGCGGTTGGACCCATATGCCAGGCTGGACCCATGCGCAAATACGTGATCATGGGAGTGCAGGGCAGTGGCAAGGGCACGCAGAGCCAGATGCTCGCCCGCGACTTCGATCTCGTCCACATCAGCGTGGGCGACATCTTCCGCTGGAACGTGGTGAACCATACCAAGATGGGCGCCCAGGTCCGGCGGATCATGGCCGAGGGCCAGCTGGTCGGCGACGACATGGCTGAATCGGTGGTCCGCGACCGGCTCACCGGGCACGACTGGAACTACGGCTTCATCATCGACGGCTTTCCCCGCAACCGGCGGCAGGCCGAGTTCTTCCTGGAGGGCTACGACATCGACGGGGTGATCGACCTCGACATGCCCGACAGCGAGGTGCGGCGGCGGGTCCTCGCCCGGCGGCTCTGCTCCAGCTGCGGCATGGACTACAACCTGCTGGCCAACACCCCTGCCGAGCCCGGCAAGTGTGACGTCTGCGGGGGCGAGCTGATCACCAGGGAAGACGACACCGAAGAGGCCCTCGCCGTACGGCTGAAGGACTTCCACGAGAAGACCAACCCGGTCCTCGACCTGTTCCGCCGCAAGGAGTACGTGATCACGGTCGACGCCCGCGCGCCCAAGCGCGCCGTCCAGCAGGAAATCCGGGCCAAGCTGGGCCTGCCGCTGCTGCCCGGCGAAGGTAACGGAGCCGGCGGCAACGAGGCGGAAGGAAAGGGGGGCGACGATAAGGGCGCGCGAAACGAGGCGGCAGACAAGGAAGAGAGCACAGCCTGACGGGCCTGGCTGGCGCACGACCGAGGGAGTGACAATGCGAGAGATCGTCGTGTTCAGCGGGGGCGCCCACCCTCTCCTCGCCACCGAGATCACCAAGAATCTGGGTGTCCCCCTGGAGCCCGTCCGGTTCCGGCGCTTCGCCGACGACTGCCTGGAGGTCCAGCTTCAGGCCAACTGCCGGGAGCGGGACGTTTTCCTCATCCAGCCGCTGGTCCCGCCGGTGCAGGAGAACCTGGTCGAGCTGCTGCTGATGGCCGACGCCGCCCGCGGCGCCTCGGCCGCCCGGGTCACCATCGTCGTGCCGCACTACGCGTACGCCCGCTCGGACAAGAAGGACGAGCCGCGGATCTCCATCGCGGGACGGCTGGTCGCCGACCTGCTGGTAACCGCCGGCGCCAACCGGGTGCTGACCATGACGCTGCACTCCCCGCAGGTACACGGCTTCTTCTCGGTCCCGGTCGACCATCTGAACGCGCTCCGCGAGCTGGCCGGGCACTTCGGTGGCCGCGACCTGAGCAACACGGTGGTGGTGGCACCGGACCTCGGGTACGCCAAGAGCGCCGCCGCGTTCGCCCGCCGGCTGAGCCTGCCGGTCGCCGCGGGCGCGAAGCAGCGGCACAGCGACAACAGCGTCACGATCAGCTCGATCATCGGTGACGTGGCCGGGCGCGACGTCATCGTCCTGGACGACGAGATCGCCCGCGGCACCACGCTGATGGAGCTGCTGAGCCGGCTGCGTGAGCAACACGTGCGCTCGGTGAGCATCGCCTGCACGCACGGGCTGTTCGCCGACGGGGCGCTGGGCAAGCTGGTCGCCCAGCCGGACGTGACCGAGGTCATCTGCACCAACACCGTGCCCGTCCCCGAGCACAAGCGGGACCCGAAGCTGGAGGTCATCTCGGTGGCCCCGGCGCTGGCCGAGGCCATCCACCGGATCCACGACGGCGAGTCGGTCAGTGCCCTTTTCGACCATCCCTAGCGGGCAACGCCGGCCACGCCCATGATCCAGGCGAGCACGAACGCCTCCTCCCGCCAGGCGTCGTAGCGGCCGCTGCGGCCGCCGTGCCCCGCGTTCATCTCGGTCTTCAGCAGGAACGGCCCGCCGCGCGCGTCGGCCTGCAGCCGGGCGATCCACTTGGCGGGCTCCCGGTACAGCACGCGGGTGTCGTTCAGGCTGGTCATGGCCAGGATCGGCGGGTATTCGGCGGCGCGGAGGTTCTCGTACGGCGTGTAGGACTTCATGTACGCGTACACGGCGGGGTCGTGCAGCGGGTCGCCCCACTCCTCCCATTCGGTGACGGTGAGCGGCAGCGACGGGTCCAGGATCGTGGTGAGCGCGTCCACGAACGGCACCTGCGCCACGATTCCGGCGAACGCGTCCGGTGCAAGGTTCACCGCCGCGCCCATCAGCAGGCCGCCGGCCGATCCGCCGCGCGCCACGAGCCGGTCCGGCGACGTCCACCCGCGGCCGGCCAGATGCCGCGCGGACGCCACGAAGTCGGTGAACGTGTTGGCCTTGTGCAGCATCTTCCCGTCGTCGTACCAGGCGCGGCCGAGTTCGCCGCCGCCACGGACGTGCGCGATCGCGTACACGAAACCGCGATCGAGCAGCGACAGCCGGGAGATGGAGAAACGCGGGTCCATCGAGATCTCGTAGCTGCCGTACCCGTACAGCACGCAGGGGGCCGAGCCGTCCCGCAGCGTGCCGCGGCGGCACACCAGCGAGATGGGAACCCGGGTGCCGTCCGGCGCGGTGGCGCACTCGCGGTACTGCTCGTACTGGGCCGGGTCGTATTCGCGGGGGCCGCCCGGGCCCGGCAGCGGCCGCACCGGCGTGCGGCGGCGCAGCAGCAGGTCACCGGTGGCCATGTCACAGTCGTAGACCGAGTCCGGGGTCACCAGCGACGCGTAATGCAGCCGGTACAGCGACGAGGCCGGCTCGGAGTTCCCGCCCGGGGCGACGGTGTAGACGGGCTCGGGGAAGGCGACGTCATGCTCGCTGTCGTCGGCCCGGATGATCCGCAGCCCGGTGAGGCCGTCCCGGCGGTAGTGCACCACCAGGTAGCCGGTGAAGGCGTCCACGCCCAGCAGGCGGGTGTCCGGCCGGCCGGGAACCAGCGGCGCCCACTCGGCGGGCCGCCCGACGGGGGCCGTCGCCAGCTCGAAGTTCTGCGCCCCGTCGTTGTGCAGGATGAGCAGCCGCTCGGTGCCGTCCGCGCGCGCCTGGTGGGCCACCTGATACTCGATGCCCTGGCGGCGCGCCGCGACGACGGTCAGCTCCCCCTCCGGGGCGGCCGCGTCCAGCAGCCACACCTCGCTGGCCACCTTGCTGGAGGACGACACGGACAGGAAGCGCTCGCTGCGGGTCAGGCCGACGCCGACCCAGAACCGCTCATCGGCTTCCTCGAAGATCACCACGTCGCCGGTGTGCGGCGTCCCGACCGTGTGCCGCCACACCCGCCACGGCCGCCACGCGTCGTCGACCGTGACGTAGAACAGCACCGAGCCGTCCAGCGACCAGGCGCATCCGTAGAACGTGTCCGGGATCTCGTCGGGCAGCGCCTGCCCGGTCTCCAGGTCCTTGATCCGCAGCGTGAAGCGCTCATCGCCGGAGAAGTCGGTCGAGAACGCCAGCCGCCGCGCGTCCGGGCTGACGCTGAACGCCCCGAGCGAGAAGAAACCCGAATCCGCGGCCAGGGCGTTGGCGTCCAGCAGGACTTCCTCGCCGTCCAGCGGCTGGCCCTCGCCGTCCAGCGGCTGGCCCTCGCCGTCCAGCGGCTGGCCCTCGCCGTCCAGCGGCTGGCCCTCGCCTGGCCGCTCACTGCCGGTAAGGGGCGGCGTGCCGTCGCCCGGGCGGGCCGGGCAACGGCAGTGCAGCCCGTACTGCCGGCCCCGCACCGTCCGGTGGTAGTACCACCAGGCGCCCTTGCGGACCGGCACCGACAGGTCGGTCTCCTGCGTCCGCCCCTTGATCTCGCCGAAGATCGTCTCGCGCAGGCCCTCATCACCGGCGGTCAGCGCCTCGGTATAGGCGTTTTCGGCCTCCAGGAACGCGATCGTGTCCGGGGCATCCTTGGCGGCCAGCCAGGCGTAGGGGTCAGTGACGCGGTCCCCGTGGAAGGTGCGGACGGACGGCACCTGCTTGGCGACAGGGGGGGCCAGCGGCTGGCTCGTGGTCGGCTCGGCACTCATGGGCCTGAGCTTACTGAGCGCGCCCGGCCCTCCGAACGCGGCCGCGCAGAAGCGGTCAGGGGTCCCAGGTGACGTGCAGGGCCGGTGGCTTGCGGAAGATCAGGCCCCGGGGGGCAGCCGGACGGGCCGGGTCCAGGCGCAGCCGGGGGAGGGCCAGCAGGGCGTCCAGGGCCGCGTGCGTTTCGGCGCGGGCCAGCGTGGCGCCGATGCAGAAGTGCGGGCCGTGCGCGAACGCCAGGTGGCGCCCGGCGTTGGAGCGGAAGATGTCGAAGCGGTCCGGGTCGCGGAACACCGCCGGGTCCCGGTTGGCGGCGGCCAGCGAGATGCTCACCCGGTCCCCGGCCTTGATCTCCGCGCCGCCGATCGCGGCGTCCCGGGTCGCGTAGCGGTCCAGCAGGGCGGCGGCCGGCTCCAGCCGCAGCGACTCCTCGATCGCGGCCAGGACCAGGCGCGGGTCGACCCGGACCAGTTCGAGCTGGCCCGGGTCGCTGAGCAGGTGCAGGACCGCGTTCGCGATCATCCCGTCGGTGGTGTCGATCCCGCCGAACATGACCACGGCGGCGTCGGAGATGGCTTCGCCGGTGGTCAGGTCGCCCGACTGCGCCGCGTCCGCCAGCACGGTCCGGCTCTCCGGCGCGCTCCGGGTGCGGCCGGCGCCTGGCCGTCCCTCGCCGTTGCCCTTCTCGATCGCGGCACGCAGGTCCGCGGCCAGGGCCGCGAACGCGGCCATGGCGTCCGGGCCCGGTTCGCCGTTCGCGGCGCTCTGGTCCCCGGACAGGCCGGTGACGCCGCCGACGATCCGGGCGTAGGCGGACAGGATCTCCTCCGGCGCCAGGTGCCCCAGGCCCAGCGCCTCGGCCACCACGGACACGGCGAGCGGCCCGGTGACGGTCTCCCGGAGCTCGGCCGCCCCCTCCGGGCGGATCGCGGCGACCAGGCGCTCTGCTCCCCCTTCCGCGAATTCCCCGAGCCGGGCGGCGGCGCCGCCGCGATGGAACGCGCTGAAGAACGGGGCGCGGTGCCGGGCATGCGGGCCGCCGTCGAGCGAGAGCATGCTCGGCCCGACCACCCGCGCCGTGGAGAACCGGGGGTCGTTGACGGTGAAGACCCGCGAATCACGCATCACCGCGCCGGCCGTCGCGTAGCTGGTGACCAGCCACCCGCCGAGCGGCGGCACCCACGCCACCGGGGTTCGCTCGCGCAGGCGCGCCAGCAGCGGATGCGGATCCCGCTCCAGCGCCTCGAGGGTCAGCGGTTCCTCGTCCGTGGTGCGGGCACCACCTCTCGTCCGGCCGATACGCCCGGGCGGTCCCCGAGCAGCAAACATGATGACCCAGCCGGTCAGGATAACCAGCCGGAAGTTCACGATCCGGCAGCCGAGGACGGCCGCCAGGGCCCCGGCCCGGACAGGCCGCCCGCGGTCAGAGTTGAGCAGGGCCAGTCTCAAGCATCTTCCCTGGAAAGGGGTAACACGCGGCAAAACGGTAAAAAAGTCTTCCTTGACAAGCAACCTTCTGGTTGCCTGGAGAGCCCCTCACCTGGGGCTGACCGCCGCCCGGGGGCATTGTGACGGAACCCGCGCCCACCGCGGGTTCCGTCACGCAATCATGGCGCGACCGTGGAAACCGGGTGCGTCAGTAGATGGTGTAGCCGCCGTCGAGCACGAGCACCGAGCCGGTCATGAACGAGCTCGCGTCACTGGCCAGGTAGACGACGCTCGGCGCGATCTCCTCGGGCGTCGCGTAGCGCTGCATGGGAACGTCCTCGATCCAGTGCTTCCGGTATTCCGGCTGGTCGACCGGCGCCATCTCGGTCTTGACGTAGCCGGGCGCGAGCGCGTTGACCCGGATGTTGTGCGGGGCCCACTCAGCGGCCAGGGACCTGGTCAGCTGGTGCACGGCGGCCTTGGAAGCGTTGTACGCGGGCTGCCATTGCGGACGGTTGACGATGATCGACGAGATCGACCCGATGTTGATGATCACCCCGCCGCCCGCCGCCGCCATCACCCGCGCGGCCGCCGTGCTCGCGGCCCACACGCCGTACACGTTGGTGTCGAAGACCGCGTCCCACTCGCTGTCCGGCACCTCCAGCGCCGGCCGGTGGAAGCAGATACCGGCGTTATTGACCAGGATGTCCACGCTGCCGAGCTGGCGGGCCGTCTCGGCGATCATCCGCTCCACGTCGGCGCGCACCGTCACGTCGGCCGCGACGGCCACCACCCGGCGCCCCGTGCTCGCGGAGATCTCGCGGGCGGCCTCGGTGACTTCCGGCTTGCCGCGGGCGACCGCGGCGACGTCGGCGCCCGCCTGGGCCAGCGCGGTCGCGAACGCCCGCCCCAGGCCCCGGCTCGCCCCGGTTACCACCGCCCGCCGTCCCGTCAGCTCGAACCGCCCCAGCACACCGCCGTTCACCGGCTGCCCCGCAGGGAGAACGGGCGGCTGGCGCGCGTCGTCTCTTGACTCATGCCAATACTTTGCCACTGTCCCGGGAGACGCTGGGCCTCCCGGGTGAACCTTGCCCCGCCCGGGCGGAGGGCGGGCCGGTTGCTGGGCTAACGGCCCTGGAGCGTCATCGTCATGACCCTGCCACTGCTTCCCGGCATCTCCGCGGCCGGCACCGCGGCCACGCTGGCCCGCGAACTGGCCGCGCTCGTGTCCCTGACTGAGCACCGCTGACCTGGACGCACCGCTGACCTGGACGCACCGCTGACCTGGACGCACCGCTGACCTGGACGCACCGCTGACCTGGACGCAGAAACTCGGCCGTGCCATGATTCGCCCGGAAACCGGCCAAGATGTATCAGGCCGGCCGGACCGTGTCGTAGGCCGAGGCCTGCAGCGCGTACAGGTCGGCGTAGAGCCCTCCGGCGGCCATCAGCAGATCGTGGGTGCCCTGCTCCGCGATCCGGCCCTGGTCCAGTACGTAGATGCGGTCCGCGTGCCGGACGCTGGCCAGCCGGTGGGTGATGAGCAGCACGGTGCGGTCCTCGGTGTGTGCCCGGATCATCTCGAACAGCTCGTGCTCGGAGCGGGCGTCCAGGGCCGAGGTGGGCTCGTCGCAGATGAGCAGGGCCGCGTCACGGTAGAAGCCGCGGGCGATCGCGATGCGCTGCCACTGCCCGCCGGACGGCTCGGTGCCGCCACGGAACCGCCGGTCCAGGTGGGTGTCGTAGCCGGCGGGCAGGTTCTCGATGACCCGGTCGGTGCCCGCGGCGGCTGTCGCCGTGGCCAGCAGGCGGTCGTCGCGCGGGCGGCCCATCGTGATGTTCTCCAGGGCGGTCATCGGCCAGCGCGTGTAATCCTGCATGATGACCGCGATCCGCTCGCGTAGCTGTTCGCGGTCCACGTCGGCCACGGACCGCCCGTCCCAGGTGATCTCGCCGCTGCACGGCTCGTAGAGGCCGGCCAGCAGCTTGGCCAGCGTGGTCTTGCCCGACCCGTTCTCACCGACCAGGGCGATGATCTCGCCGCGCCGGATCTCCACGGACACGTCGGTCAGCGCGGCACGGGCCGAGCCCGGGTAGCTGAAGCCGATCCGCGACGCCCTGATCACGTCGAACCCGGGCGGCGCCGGCCGGGACCCGGTGCGCGGGAGGTCCTGCTCCGCCTGCCGGCAGAAGTCGAGGTAGTCGCTGAAGTACAGGCCGGACTCGTAGCACTGGTTGACCGAGACCAGCAGCCGGGACAACGATGACACGGCCAGCTGGATGGTCAGGACCGCCGTGCCCGCCACCGGGAGCCCGATCCAGCCGATGCTGAGCAGCACGGCCAGCGTCAGGTAGACAAGGCCCATCCCGGCGCCGGCCGCCGCGTCCCCGGCCAGCCGTACCAGGGACTGGCGGCGGGCCAGCCGCAGGCGCACGGCGCGCTCGAAGGAGGCGAGCACGTCGTAGGAGCGCAACAGGAAGTCGCGCATGTTGAACGAGCGCACCTCGGCTGCGGATCGCCGGTCGGCCATCAGGTCGGCCAGAATCAGTTTCCGCCGGCGGCTCACCCCCAGCTCGTAGCTGACCTGGTAACGCATGCGGGCGGAGCGGAGCGCGGCCCAGGCATCCGGCGCCGCGGCCACCAGCAGCAGCGGGAGCAGGACGGGGGACAGCACGGCCAGCACGCTCACCGACGCGCACAGCCCGGTGATCCCGACGAGCACGCTCAGCGAGAGCTGGACCACCCGCGGCGCCTCGGACAGCCCGCGGCCCCGCGCACGCTGCAGCGCGTCGTAGAAGCCGGGAGTGTCGAAAGCGGCCAGGTCTACTCGCGTGGTCGCCGTGTACAGCCGGCGCTCGGCCACCACGGTGACCGCGGGCACCAGCCGGTCCTCGGCCCAGCCCGACGCCAGGTTCAGCATCGTCCGGGCAAGTGTGATGCCGCCGATGAACAACAGCGCGGGCAGCGCCGCCTTCAGCCGGGCGGGCGTCGGACCGTCGGCCAGTAGCGCGGTCAGCACCCGGGTGGTCCCGAGCAGGCCGAACGCGCTCATCAGGCTGGAGGCGATGTCGCAGCCGGCCGTGGTGGCGCAGTCCACCCGGCTGGCCGACCAGGCGATCCGGACCATGTAGCCGATGAGGGACGGCAGGCGCCGTGTCATGCCCGCGAAGCGACGGGCACCGGTCAGTTCGGCGTCGTAGGTTTCCCAGGCCCGGTCGATCAGCTCGTTCGGCGGCGGATCGGTCATCGCTTCCGGGCTCCGGCGAGCACCCGCTCGCTCCGCTCCGCGCCCAGGCGGCCGAGCAGCGCCAGGACCGGCTCCAGCTTCTCGTACACCACCAGCACCGGATCAGCCGGCGCGGCGAGCGCCAGGCCGAGCGTGACAGCCTCCTCCATGCTGGCGGCCCGCTCATAGCGGATCTCCGGGCGGACCTCGGTCAGCGCCGAGCTGATCAGCTTGGTCATCTCGCCGGGTTCGCGGCCGCGCAGGTCAACGTCCTCGTATATGACGACACGGTCGAAGGCGCGGGCCACGGCGCGCGCGCTCTCCGCCACCAGCGCGTCGGCCCGGTCACCGGGCAGGGTGAGCACGGCCACGCTGTCACGGCCCCAGCGCCCGGAGACGAACTCGCCGACGGCGGCCAGCGCGGCGGGGTTGTGGGCGTAGTCCAGCACCACCGGAACCTCGCCCGCCGTGAGGACGTCGAGCCGGCCGGGGTTGTCGCGGCTCGGCTCGAAGGCGGCCAGCGCGTCGCCGATCTCCTGGGCGCTCACGCCGAGGGCGCGAGCGGCGGCGGCGGCGGCCAGGACGTTGGCGACCATGAACCACGCCTCGCCGTCCCAGCCCTGCGGTATCTCGCGCCGGCTGGCGAGCGTGCGGCGGGTCGCTCCCTCGGCCTCCACCAGCTCGCCGTCGTCCAGCAGGTACGCCACCCCGCCGTCGCGCAGATGGTCCGCGACGACCGGATTGCCCGCCGAGACGGTGAAGTAACGGATCACCGGGTCCCGGTCCAGGACGGCGGCCCGCCGGCCGATGCTGACGCAGTGCTGGTCGTCGGCGTTCAGCACCAGGTCCCCGCCCATGCGCAGCTGCTCGGCGACCAGGGACTTGACGCCGACCAGATCCTCGATCGTGTCGACCCCGTCGGTGCCGATGTGGTCGCTGGAGATGTTGGTGATCACGGCGACATCGGCCCGGTCGTAGCCCAGCCCGCGCCGCACGATCCCGCCGCGGGCGGTCTCCAGGACGGCGGCCTGCACGGCGGGGTCGCCCAGCACCATGTCCGCGGACCTCGGGCCGGAGGCGTCGGAGGCGTGGATCAGATCGTCGCCGATGTAGACGCCTTCGGTCGTGGTCATGCCGGCCCGCAGTCCCCGCTGGCGCAGCAGGTGCGCGGTCAGCCGGACCGTGCTCGTCTTGCCGTTGGTACCGGTGACCGAGACGATCGGTATCCGGGAGGAGGAACGCGGCGGGTAGAGCGTGTCCACGATGTGCCCGGCCACGTCGCGCGACCTGCCCTCGCTCGGGTGCAGGTGCATGCGCAGGCCGGGCGTGGCGTTGATCTCGATGATGCCGCCGGTGGCGATGCCGGTGCCGGGAGGCTGGCTGATGTCGGCCAGCCGCAGGTCGATACCGCAGACGTCCAGTCCAATGACCGCCGCGGCGCGGATGCACATCCGGGCGATCGCCGGGTGCACCGAGGCGGTCACGTCCTTGCTGGTGCCGCCGGTGGAAAGGTTGGCATTGTGGCGCAGCCTGACCACCTGGCCGTGGGCGGGCACGGACGCGGGAGTCAGGCCCTGGCGGTCCAGGTGCGCGAGCGCCGTGTCGTCCAGCACGATCCTGGTGAGTGGCCGGTCATGCCCGATCCCGCGCCGCGGGTCCGCGTTGACCTGTGCCACCAGGGCGGCGATGTCGTGCACGCCGTCTCCGGTCACCTGGGCGGGGGAGAGCCCGGCCGCGACGACCCGGCCGCCCACGACCAGGGCGCGGTAATCGGTGCCGCTGACGTACTCCTCGACCAGGACCAGTCCGCCGCCCTGCCCGGCCGCGGCATACGCGGTGCTGGCTTCCGATGCCGTGGCGGCGACGAACACGTCGCGCCCGTGGTTGCCCGAGACCGGCTTGACCACCACGGGACCGCCCAGGTAGTCGAACGCCGCCACGGCGTCGGCGGCACTGCGCACGGCGATGCCCTCGGGCACCGGAATGCCCGCCGCGACGAGGAGCTGCTTGGTCACCGCCTTGTCGCAGGCGATGTCCACGCCTATGGCCGAGGTCTGCTCGGTGCTCGCCGCCCATACCAGCCGCCGGCGGCAGCCGTGGCCCAGCTGGAGCAGGGACACGTCGGTCAGCCTGCGGACCGGGATATCCCGCTGCCGCGCGGCGCGGGCCAGCTCGGCCGCGCTGACCCCCAGCCGTGAATTGTCATAGAGCGCGGCGACCTGCCGTAGCTCCGGGCCGGGCTCGCCGTTGCTGATGACCTCATCCGGAGCGCGCCCGCTGGCAAGGTCGCTGACGAGGGTCGCCCCGAGCGTCAGCAACTGCCGCGCCACCGGGTCCTCGGGCCATTCGTCATCGGGGCACTCGAGTATCAGCCGGAACCATCCCGGCGTGTCGGCCCAGAGCGTACGGCCGAAGTACACATCACGGCCGATGAGCCGCGATAGCTCCAGGGTCACGTGCTCGAGCAGGTGACCGAAGAACGTGCCCCGGTCCAGCTTGTCCATCAGCCCGCCCGGCCGGCCCGCCGAGCAATGGTGCTGGGTCAGCTCGGGCAGGCAGCCGAGCAGCCGCTGGGTGAGTCCCGGGAACTCCCTGGTCTCCCGGCCGGTGAACTCCCGCAGGTCGACCAGGGCCACCGCGACCGGGTGCGAGCAGTACATGTTCGGGCCACGTAGCCGTCTGAGCTCGACGATCCGCATCGTTGTCCTCGATTTCTCGTTGAACTGATCCATGCTTGGCTGGGGCGCGGTGGTGACCGCGGGACCGGTCTCAGGGGAGCGGGCGCCGCCCTTCCAGGTCGAAGAAGCCGCCCGCGCGTGACACCCGCACCCGCACGTCCGGCCCCTTCCCCTGGGCCTCCACGGTCGTGACCGTGCCGTTGCCGAGCACCTCGAAGCGCCTGTGGCGCACGAGGATGGCGGTGCCCCCGTCGATGCCGATGCCCAGGAGCGACGGACGCTGGCGGACCACGGTTACCAGCCGGGGCAGCCGCCGCCGTTGCGTGAAATGCATGTCGACCACGGCCTCCGGAAGCAGGCCGAGGCCCGGTCCGGTGCGCGGCTGACCGGCGGCGTCCTCGCCCAGGACCATCACCTGGCCGAGCGCCGTCGCTCCCGCGCTGGTCCCCGCGACGACCAGCGTGCCGGCCGCCAGGCGGTCGCGCAGCAGCAGGTTCGCCCGCGATCCCGCCAGCGGACCAAGGCGGGACTGGTCTCCGCCGGTGAGGAAGACACCGGTTGCCCGGGCCAGCCCGGTGAGCGTGCGCTCGCCGTCGCACTGATCCCCGTTGGCCAGCCGCAGCTCGCATACGTCGGGTACGCCGTGCCGGCGGAACGCCGCCGAATATTCGGCGAAGAGCGCACCGGGCACGCCCGACGCCGTCGTGATCAGCGCGATCCGCGCCCCGGTGCCGCCGGAGCGCTCCGCGAAGACCCGGAGCAGCGCGCATTCGCCCGTCCGGTCCTCGGCACCGCCGATAACCAGAAGACATCCCGGGTAAAGAGCGGATATTTCGCGTGAATTGATGCTAACCGGACCCGGACCCGTGGTTAGCGATATTCCTGCCATGGCGCGTTAGAGTACCCCCGCGCTTCCTCCATTGCCACGCTAAAGAGAATTCCTCCGGGGGTGTCGTACCCTTGAGGGAAATCCCGTTTTGTGCCTGAGATATCCGGAATTGACGTTATCTGTTCGCGCCGCCGCGCTCCGGTTCTGGCTGGTCCGTGGCTGGTGCTGGACGAGCCACGGCCCGTGCGGGGACGGCAGCCTAGCCGCCGGTTTTCCGGCTGCGGCCCGCTGAACTTATGCGCGCATGCTATGACGACTGTTGTCCCGGCTGGAGGGCGGAAACGGTTTTTCGTCATGTGATGCTCCTTTGTTGCGCGCTGGGGCTCGATTAGCTGCCAATGATTATTGACTCCCGACCGGGCGTCCCGGTTTACAGCGGATTCGTTTTGAGAAGCTCTATACGGATCAAATCCATTTCGGAGCAATTTATCCGTTTACCCTCAATTTTTCAGAAGTTCTGAGGTTGGCTACTGATTGTGCGCGTGCCCGGTTGCGGGCCCGGTGTCGGTTTGCTGTCGGCGGCGGGCCGCGCCGCTCAGCACCCGGGTGCCTGGGGGCGCACCGCCTCCGGCTGCTCAGGCACGTGATCTCCGCGGCGTGCTTGTCCTCCCCGGCGCCGCCCGGCCCCAGGAAACCGAACAGCTCCCGTGGCCGGGACCTCGAAGGAGAGGTCCCAGAAGGCGACGCGGTCCCCGAAGCGCTTGGCCAGGCCGTCAACGACCAGCGCCGGGGCGCCCGTCTCCCGGTCAGGAGCCGGCCACCGGTCCGGGCTCACGGATCGGTCACCTCGCTCCTGCGATCGACGGGAGTTTCACCACGCCAGAGACTGCCGCCGTCCGGCGCCCGGGACGGCCGGACGGGAGATTCAGCGCGGAAGCCATTACGCTGGCGAACGCGGGCGGCGGACGTGACTGCCGACCGCCGGGCCGGGTTCCCGCCCAGGAGTTGTGATGACCGATGTCCTGGCGGGTGGCCTGCGGCTGGCTAAAACGTAGTGCGGGGCGCGATGGCTGCGAACTACCTGTTCGAAGACGAGGGGATTGCGGCCGCCGCCGATGGCTCGGCCGAGGATCTCCGGTTGCTGCGGCGCTACGAGCCGGTACTGCGCTTCACCCAGGGTGAGCTTTTCCTGCCGATGGCGGTCCCGGACTACCTGGCCACGTGCTCGCTGTGGCGGTCGGCCCGCCCCGCGCGCTTCCCCCGGCGGCGGGCGACGGGCGAGCGGCTCTGCGGGCCGGGGGAGCTGACCCCAGCGCGGCTGGCGCAGGCGGGGACCGCACCCCACGCCGGCGGCCTCTCACTCCGCTTCGTGGAGCGTCCCCTCACCTGGCGTGAGTACCGTGCGTGGCGACGTAAGCCGGGACGGGAACGGCTCGCTCACGCGGGCAGCCGGTTCGCCGTGGTCGGGCTGGTGGGCCGGCTGATTGACGCGCTGATCCGGCTGTCGCTGCTGGTTCGCGGGCGCGTTCCCGGCGGCACGGCGGCGGCCGCCGAACAGGCTTACCACGCCCGCGCCGGCTCCGGCACCTATCCGTACTACGGCCACGTCACCAGGGATCGCGGTTTCGTCGCGCTGCAGTACTGGTTCCTCTACGCGATGAACGACTGGCGGTCGACGTTTGGCGGCGTCAACGATCACGAGGCGGACTGGGAGCAGGTCACCGTCTTCCTGCCGGATCCGCCGGACCTGGCCGCCCGGCCGGCCTGGGTCGCCTTCTCCTCCCACGACGAGACCGGCGATGACTTGCGCCGCAGGCAGGACGACCCCGACATCGAGTGGCGGGATACCCACCCGGTGGTCTTCGCGGGCGCCGGTTCGCACTCGGGGGCCTACCTGCCCGGGGACTACCTGATCACCGTCGAGCCGCCCGTGCTCCGGCGCCTGTTCGCGGCGGCGCGGCGGCTGACCCGGTTGCTCCTGCCGTGGGCCCGCGAACACCAGGGAACCGCGTTCGGCATCCCGTTCGTCGATTACCGCCGGGGGGACGGCCCGGCCGTGGGCGCCGGTGAGGAGCGGGAATGGAGTCCCGTGCTCGTGGACGATACGACGCCGTGGCTGCGCGATTACCGGGGACTGTGGGGCCTGGACACGGGTGATCCGTTCGGCGGCGAGCGCGCCCCGGCCGGGCCGCGCTACGAGCGGACCGGCTCGGTGCGCCTCTCCTGGTCCGATCCGGTGGGATGGGCAGGCCTGGACAAGGTGGCACCCTCGGCCAAGGCGGAGCAGGAAGCCGTCGCGGCGCGCATGACCGAGCTGGACGATCAGATCGCCGCTGCGGGGGAGGAGCTCGACGACCTGGGCGACAGGCTGCGCGGCGCCCAGGCCGGGAGCCGGGCCCTGCGGTATGCCGGAATGCGGGCCGACCCCGCCACCCTGGCCGGGCTGGAGACCTCCGCCGGGCAGCTGCGCCAGCGCCGCCGGGTACTGGCTGCGGAACGGGAGGCGCTGGCGCGCGCGTCCCAGCTCGGCCTTCCGCCTGAGGACCCGCACGCCCATCTGCGGCACCGGGCTCTACCCAACGTCGACCCGATCCGCACCCGCAAGCGGGTCCTGCAAACGTGGTCCACCGTCTCGGCCTCGTTCCTCATGGCCGGGCTCGCCGTGATCGTCCTGGGCCAGGGCGGGGCGCTCCTGCCGGCGCTGGCCGTCCTGGCGATGGGCATGCTCTGCGTGGAGGCCTTTGCCCGGGGTCAGCTCGTGCGATTCGCCTTCGCGATCCTCGCGGCTGCCGCCATCGGCGTGGTGGCCTGGGTGGCGGTCCTGGCGGCCGTCGGCAACTGGCGTGTGGTGATCGCCGGCCTGCTCGCCCTGGCGGCTCTCGTCCTGCTGGTCGCCAACGTCCGCGACTTCTTCGCCAAGCGCTGAATGGGCGGCCGCCATGAATCTGTCCGAATACATCACCTTGTTCGTGCTCGTGGCGGTCATGGGAGGCGGCCTGCCGGGCCCGGGTGATGCGTCGCTGATCGCGGCGGGCACGCTCGCCGGGGAAGGCCGGCTCAACGTATGGGTCGTGCTCGGCACGGCCATGGTCGCCTGGATGCTCGGATCGGTAATCGGCTATGAAATCGGAGTCTGGAAGGGACGCTGGCTGCTCGACCACCCGGGACGGCTGGAGAGCTCACGCCTGAAAATGCTCGCCAAAGGCGACCGCGCCTTCGGCCGTTATCAATTCGTGGCATCCGTCACCATGCCGGCTTTTGTATCGGGGATTTTCCGCGTGCGATTCTGGATATTTATACTCGGTGCGCTCGTTGCTGGCATCGGCTGGGTCGGCATGTACGTCGGGCTCTCATACTTCCTGGGCGCGGAGATCGCCCAGCGCATCGGAAATGCCGGGACGAAGGTCGTGCTCGGCGTGGCCGTGATCGTCATCATCGGACTCGGCATCAGAGCCGCGGTGGCGAGGTGGCGCGCCGCCCGGCGGCGCCGGCGTGAGCAGAACCTGGCGGCGAAGGCGGCGAGCTGACCGCACTGTCAGCCGGTTCTCAGCCCGGCAGGCTCTCGACCGCCCCGGCGGCGATGGCGGTGGCGAGCTGGGCGTGGTCCCGCTCGTTCTGATCGGCGTACAGGCGCGCGAACCGGCCGATGCCAGCTGTGAACCCGGGGCCTTTGCCGATGCAGGCATCAATGGCCGCCGGGTCACCGGTGCGGGCGTGGGCCCGGGCGAGGGTCTCACCGCACGCGGCGGCGAACTCGGCGAGGCGGGGTGGTCCACGAGGTCCGCCTGTTCTTCGTCACTGATCGTGACACGAAGCGGGGGCTCCTCGGTTATCCGGGGGCGGCCGTGCGCCATCACCGTGAGCTTGGCAAACGCCCCGCGGCTGGTGCGGCGCGCCCGCTTCTTCTCAATGTGGACCGAAACCCGCCCGCGGTCGGCCGGCCCGAGGGAGTTGATCAGGCTGCCCGCCGGGCGGAGTCAAGGCCGGAGCCGAGCGCTTTCGGGGCCGGCGATGCCGGGTCAATGAGCGGGGCCGGCCGCTCAGGGCGCTTGACGCAACCACCGGGTTACTATAAATTATCGCAATTGAATGGTTGCTGCACGCGGAGGTTCTCTCATGCCAATCCCGGATCGCATCGAGCGCACCATCGATCTCGCCCAGCCGCCGCAGCGGGTGTGGGAGGCGCTGACCAGCGCAGAAGGGCTCGGCGGCTGGTTCGGGAATCGCGCCACCGTCGACCTGCGCCCGGGCGGCACGGCATATGTCGAGTGGGATGACGGGGACCACAAAGCGACGCTGACGATCTCCGTCGTGGAGCCGCCGGTCAGGTTCGCCTGGACGTGGGGGATCCAGGGGCTGCCCGCCACCGATCCGCGCCGTACCTACGTCGAGTTCACCCTCGCGCCGAGCGGCGGGGGGACACGGCTGACCGTGGTGGAGTCCGGGTTCGCGCAGGTGCCCGACGAGCTGCTCGGCACCGCCTATCACGGCAATGTCGAGGGCTGGCGCAAGGAGCTGGCCGAGCTGGCCGGCTATCTCCATGCCGCGGCCTGACCCGGAGGCAGTCGCGGAGGCGGTCTTCGCCGCGCTCGCCGAGCCGACCCGGCGCAGCATCCTCAGCGCCCTCGCTGCCCGCGGCCCGGCGACGGCGACCGACCTGGCAGGCTTGCTGCCGATCTCGCGGCAGGCCATCACCAAGCACCTCGAGCTGCTCGCCGCCGCGGGCCTTGTACTCGCCGAGCCTGGCGAGCGACGCCGGATCCGCTTCCGCGTCAACGCGGCACCGATGGCGATTGCCCAGTCCTACCTCGCGGCGCTGGCCCAGGACTGGGACAGCAAGCTGGCCCGGCTGCAGCGCGCGCTGGACGCCCCGGCTGCCCAGCCCGCGGCCGCTGCTCCGGAGCCGGCCGTACCGGGGAGATGACCTGCGGTCGGCACTATCTAGGAGGATGGAATGACTATTGCGGACAGGGCAGCGCCGGTGACGGCGGCCAATCGCGGCAACGGAGCTGAGACGGGGAAGGAGGACCCCTTTCCCGATCCCCGCGTCACAGACCATGGCCGAAGACTGGCGCAGCGGGGCAGCCAAGGCGTTCGAGCGGGCCGGCTCCCGGCGCTCGCAGAAGCAGAACCCGTCGTGTCATAAGCAATAGAGCCCGTCGCGTCATAAGCAATGTGGCGGAGATCAAAGTGAATTCCGCTCGGGCTGGCGATCATCGGACTCGGAGTCCTGATCGTCACCGCGCCCTCGTCGGTCCCCGGGCTCATGCCACCGACGTGAGACGTCATCGGTGGCGCGGGCCTCGCCAAGCTCTTAACGACAAAGGAGATCATCGCCCGGTACGCCGGGCCGCCCCCGCTGAGCTCATCTCCTCCCGGGCCAGCGGCGTCGGGTGATGCCCGGGCTGATGCTAATGACGCGCGTCTGAACATGCAGGTTGCCGCGCCTGGCAGGCAGGGTAACTCTTCGGCTGCCGCCTGCAGATAGCGACGCTCTTGCTTTCCGCTTCGGCATGTTTTATCTGTTGAAGGGGCCAGAGAGCCAGGTCCGTCTCACAGAGCCACGACGACTGTGGCCTGGGAGATGACATTGCCGGCCATGATCCTCAACTGATCCAACTGGAACAGCAACTCTCCGGGGCCGCCGGGCGCGTGCCGGGGGAGCGGGCTGGCAGGCGACGGTTGCCGCCGGGCCGCGCGCGGACGCCATGAGGGCTGAGGGGGCGCCGGGGATGGACGCGAAAGGCCTGGAAACGCTGCTGGTGGTGGCGCTGGTGGCGGCGCTGGCGCCTATCATCGTGGCCGCGCTGCCCGGGCCGCGCATTCCCCAGGTGGTTGTCCTGATCTTCGCCGGCATCCTGATCGGCCCGAACGGGCTGGGCCTGGCTGACACCGCCAGCATCAAGCTGATCGCCAACGTCGGGCTGGGATTCCTGTTCCTGCGGTCGGCCGCCGCCGCGATAGCACGGCGCAGCGCCCAAGATCCCCGCCGTACCCGCCGTGGCCCGTAGGGCGTCTGGCCGGATGCAAAGTTCCCGTGCAGGCGTATGCTAACTACAGGTTGCGATGGCTTTCGCTTGCCACCTCAGCTTTGCTGCGTAGGCGTTGCTCTGGACCCCGGTGGCGTTCCGTACCGACACGGACGTTTGCCCACCGGGAGATCGCGTTGGCATATTTAGTCGCCAGGTCGCCGGTCCCGCGGACGTGCTGCCGTCCGGTTGCGGGCATTTGATCAATCTTCTCCTGCGGGAGTACCGGCACGCGACGACAAGGAAGTCATCTGATGAAGGCTCTGGTGTACCACGGACCGGGTCGGAAGATGTGGGAGCAGGTACCCGACCCGAAGATCATCGACCCGACCGACGTGATCGTGCAGGTGGACATCACCACGATCTGCGGCACCGACCTGCACATCCTCAAGGGGGACGTGCCGGCGGTGACCGACGGGCGGATTCTGGGGCACGAAGGTGTCGGCACGATCACCGAGGTCGGCCAGGCGGTGAGCAAGCTCGCCGTGGGGGACCGCGTGATCATCTCCTGCGTCACCTCGTGCGGCTCATGCTCCTACTGCCACCAGCAGCTGCCCTCGCACTGTCTCGACGACGAGGGCGCCTCCGGCATCGGCTGGATCTTCGGCCACCTTATCGACGGCACCCAGGCGGAGTACGTGCGCGTACCCTTCGCCGAGAACTCCCTGCACAAGATGCCCGGGGGCGTGAGCGACGAGGCCGCGGTCATGCTCTCCGACATCTTGCCCACGGGCTTCGAGATCGGGGTGCGCAACGGCCGCGTCAAGCCCGGCAACGTCGTCGCCGTCATCGGCGCCGGACCGGTGGGCCTGTCGGCGATGATGACCGCCGGGCTCTACGGCGCCTCTCGTGTCATCGCCATAGACCTCGATGGCAACCGGATCCAGCAAGCCAAGTTCTTCGGCGCCACCAACGGCGTCAACAGCGGCGATGCGGACTGGGCAGACCAGGTGCTGGCCATGACCGACGGCCTGGGCGTGGACGTCGCGATCGAGGCCGTGGGCATGTCGGCGACCTTCCAGATGGCCACTGAGCTCGTCCGCGCAGGCGGGACAGTGGCGAATGTCGGCGTGCACGGCAAGTCGGTGGAGCTGAAACTCCAGGATCTGTGGATCAAGGACATCGCTCTCACCACCGGCCTGGTGAGCGCCACCACGACGCCGATGCTGCTCAGGCTGGTCGCCCAGGGCAGGCTCACACCGGAGAAGTTCGTGAGCCACCGCTTCACGTTCGAAGACATCATCGGCGCCTACGACACCTTCGGCAGGGCAGCGGAGACCAAGGCCCTCAAGGTAGCCATCACCCGCTGACGCACCGCCAACGGCCCGATCCGCCGCGCGCGGGTCGGGCCAGTGAGCCAGCTGGTGGCGGCGAGGAACAGTATCGCTGCCACGATGACGCACAGCACCACGATGCGCAGGGTTCTGCGCCCGCGTGGTACGCGGACCCCTGGGTCCGTCTCGTCTGGTGTGGTCATCGCGGGTTACGCCTCCTGCTGGGGTTCGGGGTTCGGGGTTCGGGCTGATCGGTCCGGCAATTGTCGGTGTGGGTGTGTGGCGGAGCAGGCGGCCGGCCGCGGCGCATCCGCCGGGCCCGGCCCTTGATGTGGCCGAGTTCGCCGAGCATAGCCTGACCCCACTCGGCGCGCTGCGGGGCCAACAGGCCGATCGCCCAGCGCGTCAGCCGCAGCGGCGCGTCTTCGGTCGGTCCGTCCAGGAACCGCCGCGGATCGCGCCGGTACCACGCGATCAGAATGCCCAGCAAGCCGGCCATAGGGACAAAGAACAAGCCACCCATTACGCCTCACTCCAGCGGTTGCGCGGATGCGGAACGCTCCGGTCGGCGCGCGCGGCGGGCAACGCCGCCACGAACTCTCGACCGGCCGGGGACAGTCGGTATAGATGGCGAGGTGGCCGGCTGCCCACACCCGGCTTCCAGGAGGTCTCCAGCAGACCGCGGTCGGCGAGCCGGACCAGGATCGGATACAGCGAACCCGACTTCAGGTGCACCTCGGTGGCCAGGTCGTAGCCGTAACGCCACTGAGCCGGATCGGCGGCCAACGCCCGCAGGACGTTGATCGTCTGTGGTGATGGGGGGCGGTTACGCTGCATGAACGGTAACTCTACTCATATAGCTGTAGTGGTCAATAGGCCAGAGGACTCACCGGACTCCGGCTGCGATCGGCTGTCGGCGCCGGCCATGTAAGGTGGGCTGGCCCGCTCCCGGGGATCCGGAAGCCGGGGGTGACGCCGCGCTAGACGGGCGGGACCTGATCGCGGACCGTCTCGATGACGAGGTGAACTGGCTGCGGCAGGCCGCGGGCTGGCTCGCCCAGCTCCACGCCGGCGGGCATCCGCCGGCGGTGAACCTGCGCCCCGGTGACGACTGACCCGGCACCGTTTACGTCGCCGTCGACCTGGCCCGGGTCGCCGCTTTACGGGCCGCGCCTAATTGGCTAGTTGGCCTTTTCCTTCATTGGCTCCGGCGGGGTGGCTGAGGTTGGCGCCGCGCTCGTAGGGCCGGGTCGTTGTCTCGCCTGCCGTCCGGGGCTGGTCAGATGAAGTAGTGGCCCTGCTCGATGTCCTCGATGAGGCCGGGGTGGGTGGGGTTCCAGCCCAGGAGTTCCTGGGTGATGGTGCTAGAAGCGGGCATGTCGGTGCTGAGGATGTGCGCGAGCATGCCGCCGAGTTCTTCGGCGGGCAGGGACCGGGCGAGCAGGTTCAGGTGCCGGCCGATGGCCTCGGCGATCTCGCGGACGGGCACACCTTCGTCGCCGACGGCGTTGAGCACTGCGCCGGCGGGAGCCTGCTCGATGGCCAGCCGGTACAGGCTCGCGGCGTCCTTCACATGGACGGCGGGCCAGCGGCTGGTCCCATCGCCGATGTAGCCGGAGACGCCTTTGGCCCGGGCCGCGGCGATGAGCTGGGGGACGAAGCCGTGGCGTTCTCCCTGGCCGTGCACCGAGCGGGGCAGCATGACCAGGCAGGAGCGGACGCCCCTGTCTGCGGCCGCGAGGGCGGCCTGCATGTTGGTGATGCGGGCCGCGATGGGCCCGGCGGCGATGAGTTCGTCGCGTTCGGTCGCGGGCCGGCCGGGTGTCACGAGGGTTGCGCCGGAGATCACCAGGGGCTTGCCGGAGCCGGCGAGTCCGGTGGCGAACGTCTCGATGGCCTTGGCATCGGTCCGCGTCGCAGCCTCGCTCACGCTGGGCACGACGAAGGCGAGGTGGATGACGCCGTCGCTGTCGAGGGTGCCGGCGCGCAGCGCGCCGGTGTCGTTCAGGTCGCCGCGCAGCACCTCGGCGCCCATGTCGGCGACTGCTTTGGCGGAGGCGTCCGAGCGGGCTACTCCGAGGACCTGGTGGCCGGCGCTGATGAGTTCGGGGACGACGGCCGAGCCGATCCAGCCGGAAGCGCCGGTGACGAAGATGCGCATGGAGATTCTCCTTGGTCGTGCTCTCGGGTGATGACGATGCGCGGCGCAGACGCCCCGGCCGGAAGGCCGATGCGATCCGGTCGCATCAATTCTAGCACCACCATGCGACGCTGTCGCATCACTTCCCAGGTGATGCGATCCGGTCGCCTCGCTTAGGCTGTGACGGTGAGCAGATGGGCGCCGGACGCGCGTGATCGCCTGGAGACCGCCGCGCTCGACCTGTTCGTGCAGAACGGCTACGAGGAAACGACCGTCGCGCAGATCGCGGATCGCGCCGGTTTGAACCGCGCCACGTTCTTCCGGCACTTCGCCGATAAGCGGGAGGTCCTGTTCGGCGGTGAAGACGTGCTGGCCGGGCTGTTCGCCGACGCCATCCGGGCTGCCTCCCCGGATGCGACGCTCACCGAGTGCCTGCAGGCGGCGTTCGCGGCCGCCGGGGTCGCGATGACCCCGCAGCAGCGGGCTAAGGCCGCCCAGCGCGTGCTGGTGGTCGCGGCGAACAGCGAGCTGCAGGAGCGGGGACTGCTCAAGCACGCCCGGATCGCCAGGTCGATCAACGCCGCCCTGCGCGAACGGGGCGCGGACGAGCTGACCGCCCGGCTGGGGGCGGAAGTGGGGATGCTCGCCTTCACAATCGCCGTTGAGCGCTGGATGGAGGCGGACAATGACGAACCGTTCCCGCTCCATGCCGCAGCGGCCTTGAGTGACCTGCAGGTGCGCGCGGCCGATCTGGACTCCCGGTCCCGCCTGTCAGCCTTACGCGAGTTCAGCGAAACGCAGAAGACCAGATGGAGCCTGGCCAGGCTGGCGGAGTTCCTGGTGGCCGAGGCCGAGGGGTGGTCGATGACATCAGCCTGAGGGCTTGCGGGTTTTGCTCCGTGAGGAGGGCGTCACCTTTCAGGCGCCTGAAGACGTGGAAAGGCTCCGAAGGATCCGCAATACGCGGTGAAGAAGGCGCGGATCGAGGCTCGGCGGACGAGCGGCTAGCGCGCCACGCGGTAGCGGAGGTAGACGACTCTCGAGCTGAAGGTGCGGGTCTCGACGAGTTCGAGATCCACCCGGCGCTCGCGCTGGGGAAAGAACGGAATGCCACCGCCAACCAGCACCGGGTAGACCCTGGCCCGGTACTCGTCGATCAGACCCGACGCGGCCGCCTCGGCGGCGAGAGTCGCGCCGCCGATCGCGACGTCGCCATCCGCCGGCTCGGCTCGCAACCGCTCGATCTCCTCCGCCAGGCCGCCGGAGGCCAGGCGGGCATTGCCCTGCACGGCCGACAGCGTGGTGGAGAACACCACCTTTGGGAGCGGCTTCCAGATCGCGGCCCACTCGAGCATTGAGTCGTCGAGCGATGGAACCTGGTCGGCGGTCTCCCAGTACAGCATCGTCTCGTACAGCCCTCGTCCCAGCAGGTGGACGCCGACCTCTCGTATCTCGTCGGTGACGAAGCGAAAGACCTCCTCGTCGGGCGCCGTCCAGTCGAAGTCGCCGTCCGGCCCGACGATGTAGCCGTCAAGTGAGACGCCCATCGAATAGGTCACGCTGCGCATCAGAAGTCCTCCTCGGTAACGGGTCCGACAGTACGACCGCCGGACGCCGGACGCCGCAGAACTCATCGCGGCTGGCGGGACAGGGCAAACCTAATCTGCTACGGCACCAGAGAGGCTCCGCCCCGGACACTCCTGGCCGGGCAGCAGCGCGAGCCTGTGGGCGGCGGGGTGCGGGACCGTCGAGGACGCTGAGCGGACGAGCCGGCCTGTGACGAGGATCGGAACAGGATCCTGAACGGGTCATCGAGGGCCGCGGAGGGGTCGGAGTCCGCTGGTAGGTGGGCGGCTCGTGGTTTGGTAGCGGCCGTTGAGGTTGATTGTGGGGGTGGCCGAGCGGGGAGAGCCTGGCGATGTCGGCGGGGTTGGGGTGGTGCCCGATGGCGGCGAGGTGGTCGAGCGCGGCCTGGATGTAGACGGTCTGCCACAACACAATGATGTTGATCATGATGCCCAGTGTGTCGAGCTGGTTCTCCTGTCCGGCTTGCGCGCGGTGGTGCGCCGCAAGGGCGGCGCGGTCGATGAGATCACCTGGCAGACTCGCACCGCCCGGCTGCTGGCCCGGCATCTGGCCGGCCGCACGGGGTCCTGGGACTATCCGTCCGGGTATTAACTCTAAGCGCTGCGCCGCAGGTCAGCGTAGTGGGCGCCTACCCGGGCGGGTTCGGGCCTCGTCAGCGGCTGGTGTTCACCGTGGAGCGTCGCGGAACGTCCAGCCGTGTTTGGCGGCGAGTTTGGCGAGGGCGCGGCGGAGCTGGTTGATCCGTTCGGCCGCGTCGGATCCGCGGATGCCGATGGTCATGGTGGCGTCGGTGGCGTGGTAGCTGGTCTGGTGCTGTTCGGCGGCGGTGCGGGCTGCGGCGTTGATCCGGCCGCGCAGGCGGGTCGCCTTCTGCGGGTCGGGTTCCTGGTCGAGGCCGTCGATGGTCAGGTAGCACAGGAACGGGCCGGGGGATGTCAGGGCGCTGGCGGGCAGTCCGGTGGCAAGGGCTTCACGGATCTTTGCCCGGTCGGTGCTGCTCATCGGCCGGCGGCCGAGCAGGTTCGGCCAGCCGTCGGGGCGGGCGGGCACGGTGTAGCCCGGCGGCGGGACCGTCTTGGCCGGGTCCGGTTGTCCCGGTGCGGGCCTGGTGCTGCCGCTCACCGGTCGACGGTGAGATGGCGCAGGGCGTTGTGCTTGTCGTCGTCGGTGGGCCGGCTGTAGACGCGGAGGGTGTCCAGGCGGCTGTGCCCGGCGATCTCGGCGACGGTGACGAGGTCTTCGCCGCCGCGGATGAGCTGGGTGACGAAGGTGTGGCGCCCGATGTGCGCGGTGATGTCGTCATCGAGCCCGGCGGCCTGGCCGATGGCGGTGAACACCGTGCTGGCGGCGCGGGCGGACAGCCGGCCGCCACGGCGGTTGAGGAACAGGGCCCTGCCGCTGGCGGCGTGCTCCCATCTCGGGCGTTCGCCGAGCCAGAGCGTGAGCGGGTCGCGGAGCCGGGGGTGGATGGGGACTTCGCGGATCTTGCCGCCTTTGCCGTAGACGACCAGTACGCCCTTGCGGGCTGACATCCGCACGTCGGGCACGTCGAGGGCGACGGCGTCGCCGACGCGCAGCCCGGCGTAGAACGGCAGGAGCGCCAGCAGCCGGTCCCGGGCGTGCGGCCAGTCCTCGACGGCGCGCAGCCACCGGATCTGCGCGTTGCCGTCGAGGGCCCTGGGCGCGGTCTTCGGCAGGTCGTCGCGGCCGATCTCGGCTTTGCCGAGGCCGAGGCGGACGTGGAAGTCATCCAGCGCGGCCAGGGCGTTGTTGCTGTAGCGGACGCTGCGCTTGGGGTCGGCGTCGCGCAGCAGGTAGAAGCGGTAGTCGCGGACCGCCCAGTCGCGGGCCCTGGGGCTCACGAGCGGGTCGCCCTGGGACCGGCGGCTGGCGGCGGGTGAGGCGAGCCATGCCAGGTACATCCGTACACGGGAGACGTACGTCCTTTTGGTGTCGGCGGCGAGCGGGACGCCCTCGAGCGCTCCGGCGTAGGCGGCGAGGAAGTCAGCGTACTCCCGCGGCAGCGCGGTGGGCTGTGCCCCCCTTCGCTTCGGCTCGGAGGGCACACCCGTGTTCTCGGAAGCCGGTTGCCGGGTCCGTGATCTGTCCCGGACAGTGTTCTCGGAAGTCACTCCGGGATTCTACTTCCGAGAACCAGTTGTTCTCGGAAGTACGCGAACGGGCCGGCTTCCTGCTCCCGAACGTGACCCCAGCCGCCGCCCTCGGTGACCAGGCGGCCGTCGTTCTGCGCGCTCGGCCCCTGTCAGTCCGTGGTGCCGGGAGTGAGCGCGCGGTAGAGACTGAGCCGGGATCGCCAGGCTCGGCTCGGTGGCTGCCGGCCGCTGCGCGCCCCCGTGCCGGCTGCCGTCACCCGGGACCTGCGGGTGCTGGCACCCGGGAGCGCCTCGCGGGGGGCGGGTATCTCCGGGGCGCCGAGGTCGATGGCGTCGCCGTCGGCGAGAACCGCCACGACGGGATGCGCGCGGGCGTACGCGCCGATGGCCAGGGCCAGCCTCGGCTCCCCGCCGGGCATCGCATGCTGACGGGCGCGGGCGAACTGGATGAACGGCGGGCTCAGCCAGGCCCTGCCCTCGAGCATGAGCAGGCTCCCGGTCCCGTGCTCCTGTTCCAGGGCCCTGGCCTGCACCGGGCCCGGCTTCTCGACCAGGGCCCTGACGTGCCGCAGTTTCCCCCTGGTGCCGGGGCTGGTGATGAGGATGCCCCGGCTGGGCGCGAGCGCGGGGCGGTACCTGCTGGCGAGCACGGCGACGTCGGCGACGTCGCCGACGCAGGCGCTGCGCAGCAGCCGCAGCGGGCTGGTGCCCGGGTAGAGGTTGTCGGCGAACGCGACATGCAGCCCGGTCCGGGCGGCGAGGTGGTCGGCCCCGTTGAAGACGGACGTCAGGTCCCCGTAAGGCCCGTCCTGGGGGATGAGGCTGACGGTCAGGCCCGCGGGGACGGCGGCCGGGACCTGCGTTCCGGCCGCGCTCGCGTAGCGGGAGTGGTCGCGGGGGCTGAGCACCTGCCGGGCCCAGGCCGCGAACTGCTCGTAGTAGGGGTGGTAGACGATGACGACCCGCGCGGGGCCCGCGGCTGCGATCTCCTCCAGCAGGCGGGTGATGCCGGGCCGGCCGCCGACCGGGTAGAACTCCTTGGGGATGAACTGCGCCCAGCCGTGCACGCGGGTGCCCAGCCCGCCGGCCGCGACGACGACCAGGGCTGGTGTGCTGTCATCGGGCATTCGGTGCTCCTGCCGTGTAGGCTCGCCGGATGCGGATTCGCGTGACGGGGGTCGTCGTCGAGGACGGCCGTATCCTCCTGCTCGACCAGGACGCCGGCGCCGGCCGGCCGTGGTCGCTGCCAGGCGGGAAGCTGGAAGACGGCGAGACGCTGGCCGGGGCGCTGGTGCGGGAGATGAAGGAGGAGACCGGGCTGGACGTCGAGCCGGGCCGTCTCCTGTACGTCTGCGACCACCTGCCGGCCGGCGTCGTGCACATGACGTTCGAGGCCCGGCGGACCGGCGGGACAGTGGGCGACATCGCGGCCGGGGCGGACACGACCCCGATCCGCGGCGTCGAGTTCGTGCCGCTGGACAGGCTCCCGGAGCTGGGGTTCAGCGACCGGTTCACTGAGCTAGCCATCGCCGGGTTCCCCGGTGCCGGCTCCTACATGGGGCCGAAGTCCGCCATCGGCCTGTGACAGCGCGGCCAGCGCGCCGGCCAGTGCCTCGTCGAGGTCGCGAAGGGGCCGGTCCCGGCTGGCGAGGCTGAGGGTCCATCTGGTCAGCGCTGCGGCGAGCTGCCCGGCGGTAGCGGCCGGCTGCCGGCCTGCATGGTCACGGACGAGCCGGATCCCGACGCCGCGCGACGCGCCCGACAGGTGGCGCCCGCGCGGCCGGCGGATCTCATCCGGGGTGGCGGGAGTGTTCCAGGCCGCCCCGTGCAGCCACCGGGATGCCGGGGCCGAGGGGTCGCCGGCGGGGCCGTCGCAGCACCAGGCCTGCAGGTTGCCGGCCAGGTGGTGGATCTCGCCAGGTCCGCGGCCCGGCTCGGTGACCGGGACCGTGTCGCCGGCCTGGTAGCCGTGGTTGGTCACTGCCAGGTCACCGTGGCTGGTCTCGGCGATCATCTCGGCGCGGGCGGGGAGCCGGGCGCCGTGGCGGGCGGCGAGGGCCGCAGCCCCGGTCCACGTCACCCAGTAGGCCGGGTGGGCGCCGAAGCCGGGGCTGACGGTCCACCTCCCGGCGCGGCTGCAGTGGAGGCGGCCGCCGCGCTCGTGCGGCATCTCGACGGCCAGCAGGTAGCTGCCGTCAATGCAGTTCGGCAGTCCCGCGGCCGCCAGCTCGTTGAGGAACGCGGCCATCTCGTCATTGGTGACCAGCAGGTTCCGCCACCGCAGGTCACCGCCGCCGCGCCCGGGCACCCACCTGACCGGGCAGGCCGGCCCGCGGTCCGGGGCCGTACGGCGGGCCGACCGCGCGGCCTGCTGCGACGGGGCGAGGGAGTACAGGCGGTCGCCGCTGGCCCAGTCCCGCGCGAGGTCCCAGGCCGGGGCGGGCACGGCCTGGCGGCCGGCGGCCAGGGCGCGGGCGGTCGCCGCGCCGACCTCCTCGGAGCCCTCAGCGGACAGGCAGGCGGTCAGCTCCTCCTTGCGCGTGGTGGTGGCGAACGTGTCCTCGCCCGCCGGGGCGACAGGTGCACCGGGCGCGGCGGCGAAGCCGGGTGCCTCGGGCACCAGCCGGGCCAGCGGCGCGCGGGCGGAAGCCGGGTTCAGGACCGCTGCCTCGTACCGGATGACCGCCAGGTCGTCCCGGGCACCACGGTCGTGCAGCGCGCTGGCGATGATGAGGCTGTTCAGCACCTGGAGCCTGGCGAGGGCGGCCAGGTCGGGCGGGTCGTCGTCGGGCACGACGGCCGCCCACCCGGCGAGCTCGGGCCGGGTGGTCATGGCGGTCAGCTGCCGGTACCTGGCCCGGTAGCCCCAGCGGCGGAACAGGTCACCGCGGGCGAAGGACGACGCCACGCCGAGGGGGCTGCGGGTGAGCACCGCGACCGGTGAGCCCGGGAAGAGGGACAGCAGCGCCGGCAGCGCGAAGAACAGGTTGGTCTCCTTGATCACCTGCCGCACCGGCGCGTGCTTGGCGGCGGCGAACGTCACCAGCCAGTGCCGCCCGTACGGGCCCAGGTCCGGCGAGGAGTCCTCCAGGCTCAGGCCCGGGTTGAGCGCCGACAGCGGGTGTGCCGGGCTGACCTGCTGCCGGAACGGCTCGTTGTGCTGCCCGGTGACCGGCCGGAGGGTGTCGGACACCCAGTTGGAGCCGACCCTCTCCATCACGCCGAGCAGCAGCAGGGGCGGCAGGATGCTGCTGTCGGCTTCCCGCATCGCCCGGACCCGCCCGGCGATCTCCTCCGCAGGCTGCTCGCGCGTGGCTGCCACCTGGTCCTCCTGCCTGCCGCCGTGCGCGGGCTCCCCGTCCGGGGGCCGCCCGCCTACAATCGAAGGACAGCACCCCCCGTGGTCATGAGGCGACGGTGAGAGACGCTCACTCGCGGCTCACTCACGCGCTCAGGCCAGCCCCGGACACCCTGGAGGTCCCGGCCGTGAGCGCGGACGCACCCGGCGAGGACCGGCCGCCGTTCAGCGGCGAGCTGACCCGGTGGCGCGAGCGGCGGGGCATGTCGAAGAAGAAGCTCGCCGCGGCGATGGGATTCGACGCCTCCTACCTCAGCCACGTCGAGGCCGGCCGGATGCACGCCAGCGACCTGTTCGCCCGCAAGGCAGAGGAGGCCCTGGACGCCGCCGGCGAGCTGGCGGCGGCCTGGCGGCGGGACAACGGCGGCAGCGACGGCGCCAGCCCCGCGATGGCAGGGGGGCTTGTCGTCGAGGACGACCATGCGGAGCTCTCCTACGACGGCGCGTCCTACCGCGCCAGCCAGCGGCGGGTCCTGCTCAACGGCGGCCCGGAGCCGGTCACCCGGTACCTGATGCGGATCAGCGTCGACCGCTATCCCGGGCAGCCGGAGCGGTCCAATGCCCTGTACCGGGCCAGGCCGCTGACGTGGGACGAGCTCGGCCTCACCGCGTCATGCGACGGGGAGCCGATGACCTGGCAGGTCAAGGCCGACCGGGACGCGTTCAAGGAGGCCTGGCTGTGCTTCGGGAACGACCGCGGCCGGTTCCCGCTCTACCCCGGCCAGCAGGCCGTCATCAGCTACTCCTACACCGTCGACGACGGCCGCTGGGGGCCGTGGTTCCAGCGCGCGGTCCGGCTGCCCACCCGCCGCATGTCGGTCGGCCTGGCCTTCCCCGCCGCCCTGGACCCGGTCGTCTGGGGAACCGAGACCTCGGCCACCGCCGAGGCCATCCCGCTGCGCACCATGCCCGCCCGCGCCGACCACGGCACCCAGGCCGTATTCTCCTGGGCAACCAGCGACCCGCCGGTCGGAGCGCGGTACCGGCTCGAATGGCGCTTCCGCAGCAGGCCCGACGACAGCAGGGAGCATCCCGAATTGCGCACCGCGGCAGACCGGATGAAGGCAGCAGGGATCATCCAGGACGGCAACCCGGTCCTGCTGGAGCAGGCAGCCCCGTTCCTGCTCCCCGGCGAGGCCGGCGAGGCCGCCGCGGTGATCGCCGAGCTGTACGCCGCGCTGCAAAGAGCCGGCGAGCAGCACGTCTTCAGCAAGGGAATGGGCGTCGCCGCCCCCCAGGTAGGCATCCCGCGCGCTGCAGCGATCGTGATCCCGCCTGACCCCGGCGCCGAGCCGGTCGTCATGCTCAACCCCCAGGTCATCAGGGAGTCAGCCGAAACCGACGAGCAGTACGAGGGCTGCCTGTCCTTCTTCGACATGCGCGGCCTCGTGCCCCGCCCGCTGCACATCGAGGTCGCCTGCACCCGCCCCGACGGCCAGCAGTACGTACTCTCGCTCGACAACGCCATGGCACGCCTGGCCGCCCACGAGATCGACCACCTCAACGGCGTCCTCTACACCAGCCGGATGCGCGAGGGAACCCGCCCGATCCCGGTCGCCGAGTACCGCGGCACCGGCAGCGCCTGGGCCTACCCCGCGCAGGCCGGGGCGGCAGAGGGCCAGGCGGCGCAGTGACCGGTGGCGGCCTGGAGCGGGTCCCGTCGCCCGGCGGGGCCTGCTGGATGTGCGGGCCGCCCGCTACTCCTCTTGGTCGGTGGCGCCGGGGTCGCGCAGATCGCGGAGCCCTCCGCCCAGGTCAGGACGGTTGAACGGGTAGAAACCATGGAAATTGATGTGCTCGAACCCCAGAGGCGACAAACGGGCACGGATCTCCGGGCTGATGCCCAGGCCGCCGGCCTCCAGCTTCTTCACCGCCGCATCGATGTACAGCGAGTTCCACCAGGTGATCGCGTTGAGACCCAGGCCCAGCGCCCCCAGCTGGTTCTCCATCCCGCGTTCATACCCGCGCATGAGGCGGCCGAGGTTGCCGAAGAACACCCGGCGGCCCAGGAAGTGGCGGGACTCGCCGGTGTTGAGCTGGGAGCCGATCATCCTGCGGTACTCCTCTACGTGGATGAGCTGGAGCAGGTGCAGCGATTTGAAGATGCGGCCGTAGCTGGCGAACGCGCTGCCCAGCCCAGTGGTGCGGCCGTCGGCGGTCATCATCTTGATCAGGTCGTAAGCGCGGACCTGCCCTGTCGCCAGCGATCCGGCGACCCGCAGCATATCGTCCCAGTGGTGAACGATCGCCGGGAGCGACACCCGCCGCAGCTGCAGGCCGTTGAAGGCGCCCCACCCGTTGCTGTCCCTGGCGTTCGTGGTGAGCTCGCCCTCCAGCATCGCGGTGTCGATCCACCACATCTGGGTGTCGGTGATGTCGGCGTGGCGGGGCGCGAACTGGTAGCCGCAGACCGCGAACATCCCGTACACGATGTCGCTGTAGCTTCCCTGGTCGGTCGTGATGATCTCCGGATGCTCGGCGGCGTCCAGGCGGTGGATGGCGTCCAGGATGTACAGGGAGTCGCGGAGCGTGCCGGGCACCAGCAGGCCGCCGAGCCCCATGACCTTGTCCGAGACGGTGTTCAGCCAGGTCGCGCCCCTGGGCCGCTTGCCGACGCCGAAGTACAGCGGCGACGGCCGCGCGTGCAGGGACCGGACCGGCACCACGAACCGCATCCCGTCGGCGGAGGCGACCAGCCCGCCGCCCCAGTCGGCGGTGATGTCGATCCGCCCCTGGGAGTCCACCAGGCTCGCCGACGCCGCGCTGATGCCCTCGCCGTGGAAGTAGCCCTTCTCCGTCCCGATCAGCCGGTGCTGGGTCAGCGCCGGTACCCCCGCCTTCACCACCGGGATCAGCCCGACGTTGCAGGACCTCGCCACCAGCAGCGCGGCCAGGCTGATGTCCAGGTCGTCGCGGCGGGCCTGCGACCCGGAGATGTGCGGGATGGCGTCCAGGAACCCGGTGCGGCCGTTCACCTCCAGGATCAGCTCGGGGTAGTCGATGCGCGGCAGCATCGCGGCAACCGCGTCGTGCACCGCTTGGAAGCCGACCGGCGGCGGTGCCGCCTCCAGCCGGGACAGGTGCAGCTTCCCGGCCTTGATCTCCGCGGCGGGGTTGGCCGCCATCCCTGCCGCGACCTGCTTGTAGGCGCCTTCCAGAGTCTCGGCCAGTTCCGTCAGGTGCTGGCGGGGGTCGGCGGGAAGGCCCAGCGCGGTCAGGATCGTCGGCCGCTCGGCGACCCACAGCCGCGGTTCGATGAGCCGGCCGCGCGGGTCGCCCCACTTGTCGGCGCCGACCGCGTACACGTCCCGGCGCCGCAGCCCGGTGTGCAGCGCCTCCAGTACGCAGAAGGTGTAGGCGGGCCGGTCGATCAGCGGCGCCTCCAGCCTGGGGTTGGCGAACACCAGCCGCCGCCACGACCCGGTGATCAGCTCGTCGAACTCCCTGACGTGCTCCGCCCCGGGCTTCTTGCGGGCCATCAGTGCCGGCAATGCCCGCAGCGCCGCCACTACCGGCGTGCCGGCGGCCGTGCACCCCCACGGCACCACCGAGGCCAGCAGCTCGATGAACGGCCGGACCGTCGCGTACCTGTCGACTAGCTCGGCCCGCCATTCCAGGTCATTGTCGTCTTCAGCCCCGGCCTCGGCCGATGCCGGGAGCAGCGCGAACACCGTTTCCACTGCGGCCGCCAGCTTGTCGCGGGACACCACCTGCTCGACCGCCGACATCACCTCCGGCATCGTGGCGGCCTTGTCGCCGGCCTCCTGCGGGGTGCCCAGCGCGATCTTCCACGCCGCAGCCATCCGTGCCGCGGCCACCCGCAGCTTCGGCAGGTTCTTCAGCTTCTCCTTGTTGCCCGCGCGGGCCGCCCACGCCAGCAGCTTGGTGGCCATCAGCAGGTCGAACAGCAGCAGCGCGTCATCGACCGAGGAGCCTTCCAGCTCCCGCACCGTCGACAGCAGCGTCGCCACCTGCCGGGCGCCCTTCAGCTGCCTGATCTTCGGGGCCTTGGCGTTCATCCCGTAGGCGGCCAGCTCCGCCAGCTTCACCGGCGCTACCCCCGACACGTCCACCGCCCCGGTGCCCAGCCCCAGCACGTACGACGACCGGTCCAGCGCGTCCAGCATGCCCGTCCCGGACAGCTTGGTCACCGGGGTGCGCATCCACTCCAGCGTGGACACCTTCTTGCCGTCCGGCACCTCCAGCGTGCCGATCAGCTCCCGCCGCATGTGCACAGGAGCACCCGCCACGACCTGCTCGTTGATCGCCTCCAGCACGGGCCGCCGCACCTCGGTCACCAGCCGCGACAGCGTACTGATCCCAGGCAGCAGCACCCGGTTCTCGATCAGCCACAGCGCCGCACGGTCGAACAGGTCGCGCCGCGAGTCCCGTGTCTTGGCCACCCGCGAGGCGATGAACGCCGTCACCTCCGCCTCGGCGTCGTCGAAGTCGCGGTACCCCAGCAGATCGCGGATCTCCCACGCGTGCTCGTACTGGGTCTGCAGCCGCTCCGGGTACAGCTTCACGCACGACGGGTCATCGATGCCCAGCTGCTCGGCAGCGTAGTCGATCACCACCTGCGGCACTCCGACCGGATCCAACTCGGTCAGGAACGTCCCCAGCATCCGGACCGTGCCCCACTGGATCGACCAGCCCAGCCGGTTATGCCGGCGACGCTTCGACCGGACCGCCTCCAGCGCCGGGCCGTCCAGGAAGAAGAACTTCTCCAGCTCCTCGGGCGTCGGGTCCGCCACGAACGCCCCGTACCGGGCAGCCTGCTCGGACGACAAGTACTCATATGCCACGAGCCGTGACCGTACGCGCGTAACACACCGCTACCGGTCAGTACGCCCAAAATGCGGCCGAGATATCCAGCCATCAAACCAATATCGCCTCGGACCTGCGGCTCAGTGCTTAGAGCTAATACCCGGACGGATAGTCCCAGGACCCCCGCACCCGGGGCCCGGTGTTCTGCACTGACCGGGCCGCGGAGCTGTTCACCCAGGCCACCGGTGGGTGGACCCGGCCTGGCTCGCGATGAGCCCGGCCCCCCGGTTCACTGCCGGGGCGGATCACGGTGGTGCTCGCAGCCTGGACGCGCGGACCGTGGCGGCGTGGTGAGGGCGGTCACCATGGGGCTCGGTGCCGCTGAGCCCGACGGAGCGGCCGCCGTCGATGATGAGCGCCTGGCCGGTGATGAACATCGTCTGGGGGTCGCCGGCGAAGGCTATCGCCTGGGCGATGTCCTCGGCCTCGGGGAGCCAGGCCTCCCGGGTAGCCGGCGGCGAGCTGGCTGATTCGCCCGGCGGTCATGCCGGCCAGCATCGGGGCGCGGACCATGCCGGGGGCGATGGCGCTGACCATGATCTGGCGCGGGCCGAGCTCGATCGCGAGGGTGCGGGTGAGGCCGGCCTCGCCTGGGAGGCGGGTGAGCCCCTCAGCGGCCCGCTCGGCATCGGCAACCCGTGCCTGCGCGGCTTCCCGCGCGGCCCCGGCCGCCTGCTCGACGGCAGCCTTCGCGGCGAGCAGGACAGCGCACCTGAATGTTTGCCTCGCCGGGAGGCTGTTGCCTCACTCACGTAAGACATAACCTACGAAGTGGATCAATCCGGCCTCAGCCGGAGGTGGTGAACGATGAGCGAGATGAGCTCTCACTGGCCGGATCCGGTCCCCGTGGTTGAGGGCAGCGCTATCGGAATCATCCCGAATCCCATGTCCGGGAGGGATATTCGACGGATCATCTCGCAGGCATCGGTGTTCCCCAACACCGAGAAGGCCAGCATGGTCCTGCGAATCCTGCGCACTGTGGGGACGCTCGGGGTCGAGCGTGTGCTGCTGTCAACCGATACCTTCGGAATCGCCGCGGGCGTGCACCGCGAGATCAAGCGAATGTCCGGTGCACGGTCGACTGCGCACGTCCGTTGGCCGAAGGTCGAGTTCCTGACGCTGGAGCGGCCCACCGGTACCGCGACCGATACCACCGCCTTCGCGGAGACGATGGCGGGTCAGTGTTCGGCCGCTGTCGTCTTGCTCGGTGGCGACGGAACGATGCGCGCTGCCGTGCCCGGGCTAGGCGATACCCCCATGCTCGCGCTGAGCACCGGTACCAACAACGCGTTCCCGGTGATGATCGAGGCCACGATCGCCGGGATGGCACTGGGGATGATCGCCACCGGGCTTGCACCGGAACCCACCGCACACGCCAAGCTGCTGCACGTGGAGGTCACCCGAGCGAACGGCGGCGTGCGGCACGAGGTGGCGCTGGTCGACGTGTGCGTCAACACCCTGGGTGAGATCGGAGCGCGGGCACTGTGGAAGGCGGATTCGCTCCGCGAGTTGTACTGCACCTTCGCAGAGCCGCACTCCATCGGCCTGGCGTCCATCGCGGGCCGGCTAGGCCGACGGGGCGCCACGAACCGCGTGGGGTGGCGGTGCGTCTCGCTGATCCCTCGGTCGCCGCGCACACGGTCCTGGCCCCGCTCGCCCCCGGACTGCTGGAGTCGGTGGGTGTGCTCGGTTCCACCGAACTCCAGCTGAATGTGCCTCATCCGGTCGAACTGGATCGGGGGACCATCGCCCTCGACGGTGAGCGGGAGGTGGAGTTCGGCCCGGACGACGCCGTCACCGTCACCCTCGCGCAGGACGGCCCCCGCGTCATCGATGTTCCGGCCGTGCTCGCCGCCTCCGCGCGAGCGTGGCCCACCACGCGAGTTTCCCCATGACCGGCCACAGATCCTCAGTCCTCGGCTAAACCTGGAAATCAAGGAGTCCGGATGACGCAAACACTGTCCACTCTCGGTTCGGATGCGCCCGACGCGTCGGCGCTGAGCGAGGCCCAACTGCTCGATGTCTACCGGACGATGCGTTCGATCCGAGCATTCGAAGACCGGGTGCACGAGGAGTTCGCCACCGGCGACATCCCCGGATTCGTCCACCTGTATGCCGGGGAAGAGGCGTCGGCCACGGGTGTGTGCGCCCACCTCGATCAGGACCGCGACACCATCGCCTCCACTCACCGCGGGCACGGGCACTGCATCGCCAAGGGCGTCGACATCAAGCCGATGATGGCCGAGATCCTCGGCAAGACGACCGGCTCCTGCCACGGCAAGGGCGGCTCGATGCACATCGCGGACCTGTCCAAGGGCATGCTCGGCGCCAACGGCATCGTCGGCGGTGGACCGCCGCTGATCTGCGGGACCGCGCTCGCCGCGAAGATCAAGGGCGGCGGCGGCGTCGGCGTGGCCTTCTTCGGTGACGGCGCCTCCAACCAGGGCACCACGATGGAGGCGCTGAACCTGGCCTCGGTGTGGAACCTTCCCGCGGTCTTCGTCGCCGAGAACAACGGCTACGGGGAAGCAGCCGCGTCGACCTGGTTGGTGTCGGCGGACAACATCGCCGACCGCGCGGCCGGGTTCGGCATGCCGGGGGTGATCGTCGACGGCTTCGACGTCTTCGCCGTCTACGAGGTGGCCGGCGAGGCGATCAGACGCGCCCGTGAGGGCGGCGGCCCCACCCTCCTCGAGGTGAAGTTCACCCGGTACTACGGCCACTTTGAGGGCGACCAGCAGACGTACCGCGGCAAGGACGAAATCCGGAACGCCAAAGAGAACTTGGACTGCCTCCAGCGCTTCCGGCAGCGGGTCGCCGACTCGGATCGTCTGACCGATGCGCAGCTCGACGAGGTCGACGCGCAGGTGGCGCAGCTGATCGAGGAGGCGGTGACGGAGGCGAAAGCCGCCCCGGTCCCCGGCCCCGAGGACCTGCTCACCGACGTCTACGTCAAGTACTGACCCCCGGGCTGATTCGAGAAGGAGAACTACTGAAATGGCATCCCGAAAGATCAGTTACCGCGAAGCCATCAACGAGGCGCTCGCGCAGGAGATGGAGCGCGACTCCACGGTCATCATCATGGGTGAGGACGTGGCCGGCGGCGCCGGGGGACAGGGTGAGGACGATGCCTGGGGCGGCGTTCTCGGTGTGACGAAGGGCCTGTACGGCAAGTTCCCCGGCCGGGTGCTGGACACGCCCATCACCGAGTCCGGCTATATCGGCGCCGCCGTCGGCGCTGCCACGCGTGGCCTGCGCCCGGTGGCCGAGCTGATGTTCATCGATTTCGCCGGCGTGTGTCTGGACCAGATCATGAACCAGGCCGCGAAGTTCCGGTACATGTTCGGGGGCAAGGCGGTCACCCCGGTGACCATCCGGGCGATGTACGGGGCCGGACTGCGCGCCGCCGCCCAGCACTCACAGGCGCTCTACCCGATATTCACCCACATCCCAGGACTCAAGGTCGTGATCCCGTCCAGCCCGTACGAGGTCAAGGGGCTGCTGGCCCAGTCGATCCGCGACAACGATCCGGTGATCTTCTGCGAGCACAAGGCGATGTACGACGTCACCGGTGAGGTACCGGAGGAAAGTTACGCGATCCCATTCGGTGAGGCCAACGTCGTGCGCGAGGGTGACGACGTCACCGTCGTCGCGATCGGGCGGATGGTATCGGTGGCGGAGGAGGCCGCCAAGAAACTCGAGGGCTCCGGCATCAGCATCGAGATCATCGACCCCCGCACGGTCAGCCCGCTGGACCTCGACACCATCCTCGAATCGGTGGAGAAGACCGGTCGGCTCGTGGTGGTGGACGAGGCGAGCCCGCGCTGCAACATCGCCACCGACATCTCCGCTCAAGTCGTCTCCGAGGCGTTCGGCGATCTGAAAGCACCCGTCAAGATGGTCAGCCCCCCGCACGTTCCGGTTCCGTTCGCGGGTTCGCTGGAGGATCTCTACATCCCGTCGGCGCAGGACATCGTCAACGCGGTCAAAACAGTAACCGAATGGAGCAAGTGAGTTCGCGATGACCAACGACCAGATTCAACGGGTGACCATGCCCAAGTGGGGCCTGTCCATGGAGTCGGGCAAGGTCACCGAATGGCTTGTTTCCGAGGGTGACGAACTCGAGAAGGGGCAGGACGTCGCCGACATCGACACCGACAAGATCGACGGTACGCTCGAGTCGACGTGGTCCGGCGTTATCCGGGCGCTGGTTGTCGAGGCCATGGTCGACGTCCCGGTCGGCGGCACGATCGCGGTCGTGGCCCCGGCCGACGTGCCGCAGGAGGAGATCGACGCGGTGGTCGCGGCGGCGAAGGAGCAGCTCGCCTCCGGGGCCATCGAGGACGTGTCCGGTCCGAAGGTGGCCGAGGTCCACGTCGGCGGACGCTCGATCTCGTATGCAGTGCTCGGGGACACCGAATCCGAGGCCACCCCAGTGGTGTTCGTGCACGGCTACGGCGGTGACAAGAACTCGTGGTTGTTCGTACAGGAGCCGATCTCCGCCGACCGGGCCACCTATGCGCTGGATCTGCCGGGGCACGGGGCCTCGTCGAAGGACGTCGGCGACGGGTCGGTGGCCACGCTTGCGTCGAGCCTCGTCGGATTCGTGAACGAGCTGGGGCTGCCGAGGGTGCACCTGGTCGGGCATTCGGTGGGCGGGGCGGTCGCCACCGTGGTGGCAGCCGATCCCGCGAACCTGGGCAAGGTCGCCTCGCTCACGCTCATCTCCCCGGCCGGCTACGGTCCGGACGTCAATGCGGGCTACATCCGGGGGTTCGCGGAGGCGGAGACGCGTCGCGAGCTCAAGCCGCATCTGCAGCAGCTGTTCGCTGACCAATCGCTGGTCAATCGGCAGCTCATCGACGACCTCCTGAAGTACAAGCGTCTCGACGGCGTCGATGCCGCGCTCGCCTTGATAGTGGCCGCGCTCCTGGACGGCGAGAGGTCCGCCGTCGACGTGACCGCCGAGCAGGCGTCCTTCGCAGGCAAGACGGTCGCCGTCTGGGGTGCGGAGGACAAGGTCGTTCCAGCGAGCAACGCGGGTTCGCTGGAGGGCAAGGCGACTGTCCACATCGTTGACGGAGCCGGACACATGGCGCACGCGGAGAAGCCTCAGGCGGTGATCGCCGCCATCAAGGAAGCGATCGGCGCCGCCTGATGCGGGCGGCGTGCCGGTGCTGAACGCGCTCTTGTGCTGGGCGAGGTACTCACTGCAGTGTCAAAGAACTCGCCGGCTCCATCACAGAATGGGTGAACGCATGGAACGAAAACCCCCGCGCTTACGTCTGGCACAAGACCGCGGACGAGATCATCGACTCCCTGACCGGAAAATAACGATCTGACCGGAAAATAACGATCTTGAGTGGGCGTGCGGCAGCGGACCCCGGCCAGCGATCGCCGGCAGGGGTCGCAGGTGGTGCGGCAGGGTCAGGCGGCCTGGGTCAGGGTGACGGTGTAGCCGAGTGCTTCGAGCTGGCGGATGTGACCGCGGGCCTTGCGGCCGGTGTCGGTGCGGCTGGCGTAGTAGCCGGAGCCAAGGTCGCAGAAGCGGGCGGCGGGATCGGCGAGGAGGTGCCAGATGATCACCAGGATGCTGCGGGCGACGGCGACCAGGGCCTTGAGCTTGCCGGCGCGCTTGACCAGCCGCCGGTAGCGCTCGCCGAGGAAAGTATCGGTCTTGGCGGCCGCGGCGGCGGCCTCACCGAGGGTGCCCTTGAGATAGGGGTTGCCCTTGCCGGTCTTCCCGGACCGGTTCGTGGCCCCGGACTGGATGGTGCGGGGGGATAGTTTCGCCCAGGACACCAGGTGGCCGGCGGTGGGGAACCTGCCCATGTCCAGGCCGATCTCGGCGAGGATCACCTGCGCGCCGCCGGGCCCGATCCCGGGGACCTCATCGAGGCGCTGCAGCGCCGGGACCACGGTCGCGTCCGGCCCGGTGCCGGCGGATGGGCCGGTGCTGCCATCGGCGTCCACGCCGCGGGCGTGCGCGGGTAGCGGCGGCTCACGCGGCGACCACGTTGGGGTCGTCTGAGTAACGGCGTCAAAACGGCCAACAAGTCATCCACTGACACTAACGGTTGGGTAGACCGCGCCGCGAGGTGCCCGCGTTGGCGGGTCCTTTTCGGCGCGGTCCCCCGCCGAACCGGACGTGCCCGGTTTCCAGGCATCCGGCTCTCTAGTGACCTATGTCGTGGTTGGGATAGCGGCTGATGGCTGCCCGGTGTGGATGTGGTCATGGCATGGTTCGCAGACCACGAGGGACTTGCGGCGCATCTTCGCCATGAGTCTCGCCCATGCGGGCTGGCCGGGGCCGGGTGGTGGCAGTTCGGCGAGTCTGGCGATGTGGTGCACTTGCACTTGGTCGCTGTTCCCGCACAGTTCGCACCGTCTCCGCAGGAGCCGGATGACCAGCTCTTTGTAGCGGTAGGGGTTCTGGCCCGGGATGCGGTCGCTGATGACCGCGTATTTTTGCCGTTTGAGAGGGATTCCGCCGAATCGTGCGACCAGGGGTTTACGGTTTCCCTCGCGCTGGCGGACAGCTTCGAAGCAGGTGCGCGGGCCGTGTGGTGTGCCGATGGTGGTCTTGTAGCGGGCCGCCATCGCCGACATCGACGATCCGTGCTTGGCTGCGAGCGTCTTGAGCAGCGAGCTCTCCATCACCCACCGCAGCCGGTTCAGTCGGTAGACGTCGCCGGCCAGCAGGTAGTACTGCACGATGCCCCGGTACTGAGCCCCGTAGGCCTCCACGATGTCGTGGTCGTCGAGGTTTTGCAGGGCGTTCAGCGCGGCGGGTCTGCCGTGCCGCAGGTAGGGCGCGCTTTTGGCGGTGATCACCGCCCGGGGCACGCGCAGGCCGATGACGCCATTGACGCTTTTCCGGCCGCTCGTGTTGTGCTGGGTGGTGATCTCGTAGCCGAGGAATTTCGCCGCGCTGGTGCGCGCGTGCGTGATCAGGGTTTTCTCGCCTGATAGTTCTAGGTGGAGGTCGTCCCGCATGAACTGTGTCAGGCGCTGTTTGATCTCCTCGGCTTCGGCTTTTGGTCCGGCGAACCCGAATAGCGTGTCGTCAGCGTAGCGTACGTATCGGAGTCGGCGGTAGCCAGGATCGTCGCAGTTCCCTATCGGCAGGCGTGCCTGCCTTCTTCTCAGGTCCCGCGCCTTCTCCCGGTCACCTTTCTTCCGCGCATAGGCATAGGCTGCCGTCACTCTCCCGTATTCCTTGTTCCGGGTTCGCGTTTCCCCTCTGGTGTATTCTGGGATGAGCGTGTTCTCGACGAACTCGTCCAGCTTGTGCAAATAAATGCTGGAGAGGATTGGTGAAACCACCCCGCCTTGCGGCGCGCCGCTGAGCGTGGCATTCCACCGCCAGTCTTCCAGGTATCCGGCTGTCAGCATGTTCCGCATCAGCCGCAGGAACCGGTTGTCGTGGATTTTCTCCGCCAATATGCTGATCATGATCTCTTGATCAAAAGACCCGAAGCAGTCGGCGACATCACCCTCGACGAACCAGGCCGTCCCGCTCCAGGTGTCGGCCACCTCGCGCAGTGCGGTGTGACAGCCCCGGCGGGGACGGAACCCGTGGGAACGGCCGGAGAACTGCGGCTCGTAGTAGGCCTCCAGCAGGAGGCGCACCACTTCGCCGACGAGTTTGTCCGACCAGGCAGGCAATCCTAGAGGACGGAGTTTCCCGTTCTTTTTCGGGATGTAGATCCGCCTGACCGGGCTGAAGCGGTAGCGCTCGTGACGCACCGCATCAATGATCGCCCGTATCTTGTCCAGTGACATGCCGTCCACGGTCTCTGGCGTGGTCCCGGGCGTCATCGCGCCGTCGTTGGCGTAGATCCGCCCGTAGGCCAGCAGATACAGTTGCGGGTTGAACAATTGCCGGTACAGCTCATCCAGCGGCAATCCCTTCTTGCCGCGCTCACGAAGGACACCCAGTACCGTTTCGGCGTTCTGCATTCCGCGTACCTCCCGGTCGTGAATATCCAGGTCACCTGTTCCCCTTTGCCCTGTGAACGGCTTTCCCGTTCTCTCTGGCAGGCCGTTACCCCTGCCGACTACTATGGGAACTCCGTCGCCATAGGACTCGCGTCCCTTAGGCGATCCCGCGTTCGTCTTCGTCATACGTCATAGCGCGACGTAGGTGGCCCACTCATCTCCTTGAATGTCCTCGCTGGACATCGCTCCGCATCCGGAGGATGTGCCTGGCAAGCCCCTGACTCGGCACAGGATGCGGCGTCGGCCCCGGGTATCTTTCCGACGGGCGGAGGCTTGCGCCTTCTGGAGATTAGGCTTCAGGCAATTCAGCTTTCACCATATCGCGCGGGTCCCCCGGTGCGCCGTCCCTGATACCTGGACCCGGCCACCGGTTTCCTGGCATGCTCTTGTCCCTGACAACCTTTCGGCATCGGGTAAGCCATTAGACCCAAGGACATTCCTCCAATCCTTCCCGGCTGAACCGGGGATATAACGAAGCGCCTCGCGGCGCACGGGCTTAGCCCCAGCCCGACGAGCCGCGCCGGTTGCGTGGACAGCGACTTCGGCCCGTTCTTCCTGAAGTTCTGCTCCTACTTCCCCTACAACGCCAAGCTGTGAATGATGAGGGTGCGACCCGGCGCCGCGTCATTCTTGAGTCAGACGTCGACCATGGCCATGGAGTGGCCAGCTACGCGTGCACAAGGATCTTCACCGCCGTGTCGTTGTGCTCGATCAGCGTCGTCAGGCCCCGGGAGAACCAAGTCGTCCAACGCGATCCGCCCCGTGATGAACGGCTTCAGGTCGACGATCCCGTCATGTACCAGCGTGATCGCGGCCTCGTGGTCACGCACGTAGGCGATGATGCCACGCAGATCGATCTCCTTGAGTACCAGCTGCTGCATGTCGACGATGGCCGGATGGCCCCAGATGGACACGTTGACGATGACGCCAGCCGGCCGCACCGAATCGAGCAGCGTGTCGAGTACCGCATCAACCCCGGCGCACTCGAATCCGATGTCGACGCCGATGCCGCCCGTCAGCTCCAGCACCCGTCCCTTGACGTCCTCTGCGGAGGGGTCGAGGACGTGGTCCGCGACCCCGCTCGAGCGCGCCTTCTCCTTGCGTGCCTCGCTGAGCTCGCTGACGATCGTTGTGACGCCGAGACCCTTGAGTACCGCGGCGACGAGCAGCCCGATCGGGCCCGCGCCACCGATGAGCGCCACGTCGCCTGCTTTCACGCCGCCGCGGATCGCGGCGTGGTGAGCCACGCTGAGCGGCTCAATGAGTGCGGCCTCGTCGAGCGGGATGTCGCCGATCTTGTGGACCCAGCGCCGGTCGACCACCACCTTCTCGCTGAGTCCACCGCCGCCGCCCGCGAGACCGATGAATCCCATCTTGGTGCACAGATGGTAGTTGCCCGCCTTGCACGGCGCGCACTCGTCGCAGACGAAATACGGCTCAACTACCACGTTGTCGCCGACGGCAACGTCGGTGACGCCTTCGCCGACCGCCTCGACGGTGCCGGAGAATTCGTGCCCCATCGTGACCGGTCCGTCCTCGTGGGAGAGCGGATGTGGATGCCCAGGGGAGGGGATGAAGATGGGTCCCTCGAGATACTCGTGCAGGTCGGTGCCGCAGATCCCGCACCAGGCGACCTTGAGCTTCACCGCGCCGGGCCGCAACTCCGGCTCTGGGATGTTGTCGATCCGAATGTCCATCCGGCCGTGGAATCGCGCTGCCTTCATCGACCTGCCCTCGCTGTAGTAGCGGATGCCTCGACGATATCCTCGCCAGGCAGTGACGGCCAAGGATTGCAGCCGGTTACACGGCGCCTGGCACCCCCCTCACCGGCCAAACCGGCGGGGTCTTGTCGGTGGAACGCCGCGCTCGGGGCACCGTACCGATGTGGGAATGGATCGGCGGCGAAACTGCGACCACCTTCAGCTACTGAGACAAGCTACGTAGCAGCGCTGAGCCGGGCCCCGGGGCCCAGCTTCTTTGTGTCCCTCCCGCGAAGCGGAGCGCCGTTTTTCGAGCTGGTGGACACTGCCTATATCCGCCTGCTGACGCTAATGATGGCTGTGCTCGCCGCGCTCGGCGCACTGACCTCCGTGCTGATGGTCACCGATCCTCGTCACAGGCCGAGCCCGCTGACCGGCACAGCGCCGATAATGAACATTATGTAAAGTCAAATCTCCTTTATTGCAACCGATGCATTCGGCCCTCTCTTCGTGACCGCTGCTGCCGTGCCGGTGCTGCCGTGCCGGGTGGTTAAGCCCCTGAACCTGCGGTTTCCCGGGCCTCCCGCGCTGATGTGAGCCATAACGTTGCCGGGCCGGGCCCGGCCCGGCCCGGCGCGGTGTCTTCCCGGTCCGCGAGCTCTGCGGTGTGAAATTGCCCTGGCAAATGGGCGGATAATTGCCCATGACCGGTCAGCCCGTGATCGCCCTGAGCAGGTCCGGAAACTGGTCAGTATTCATGTCGCTCAAACAGAAATGTCCCATGTCGCCGTATGCGTGTTGGACAATGCCGGGATACACGTCCAGAAGGATGCCGACAGACCGGCGAATCGGCTCCCCGTCGTCAGAAGAGTGGAACAGATGGAAGTCCCCGATCCGCAGTGCCAGGGCTGGATCGAAGGTGAAATCGAAAAAGTCCGTTGAGATGCTGTGTTCCGGGTCGAGCCACGGCGCGACCAGCACGAGTTTGCCGACTTGCGCCAGGGGATGCTCGGAAAGCCACCGGACGAGAAACCCGCCCCCGCAGCTGTGGCCCACCAGGATCATCGGCTCGTCATCGAGATGCCGCTCGAATTCCGTCCGCCAGCCATCGTAATCGGCCAGGTACGGGCGCACGACCTCGGGCGTCTGCACATCGTGGCCCTTGATGAGCAGTTGCTTCTGGAGCCAGGGAATCCAGTGACTGTTTGACGCCGACGGATACCGGTCGCTGAAGTACTCGTCGGCGCCGACGCGGCCATGGAGGATCACAACGCGGGCCACGGCGACGATCCTAGCGATTTTGCCAAGCTTCGTCGCCGGTACGCACTGGGGGCATCACACCTCGGCACTGGCCGCATAGGCCCGGCCCACCTGCGCAAAGGATCGCGCGATCCGGCGGAAGCAGCCTTATCCGCGGCGGAAGCCGCCGATGCCGTCAGGACGCTCGGGCCGGAGGGCGGCCCGCAGCGCGAGGTCTGGCGCCTGCTTCGCGGTCTTCGATGGCAAGATGGATACGTGAGGGTCCTGATCACCAGCTCTCGCATGCCGTTCGCCCTCGGGATGGTGCGCAAGCTCGCCGCCGGGGGGCACGCGGTCTACGCCGCCGACGACTACTCGCTGTCGTCGGGGAACCACTCGAAGTACCTGGTGGCCCACTTCGTCTACCCCTCGCCGCGCCGCGACACGGCGGGCTTCCTCGCCGAGCTCGAGCGGATCGTCCGGGAGCACGGGATCGACGTGATCGTGCCGACCTTCGAAGAGACCTTCTACATCTCGACCCAGATCGAGCGGCTGAGCCGCTTCACCAAGGTCTTCGCATCGCCTTTCTCCGCGCTGGCCCGTCTTCACGATAAGGGCGCATTCGGGAGACTGGTCACCCAGCTGGGGCTTCCGGTCCCCGAGACGGCCCTGGTGACCTCCCACGACGAGCTGCGCGAGGCCGCCGGCCGCCTCGGAAACTACTTCGCCCGCGCCGCCTTCTCGCGCGGCGGGGTCAGCTGTCTGACCAACACTGGCCCGCTGGCCGGCTGGCTGGACATGGACGGGGTCCACCCCACGCCAGCATCACCCTGGCTGGTGCAACCGTTCCTGGAGGGCGAGACGGCCTGCACCTACAGCACGGCCCACGGGGGGCGGGTGAGCTCCCACCTGATGTACCGCATCCCCCGGCAGCGGAAGCACAGCACCGGTATCCAGTTCGAGGCGATCGACGCCGCCAAGTCGCTGAAGCTGATCGAGCCGATCGTGGCCGAGCTGGGCTACACGGGCCAGATCTCCTTCGACTTCCTGGTTACCGACGATGGCCTCACCTTCGTGGAGTGCAACCCGCGCGCCACCGACGGCCTGCTGCTGATGCCTCGGGAAGAGCTGGCGGCGGGGCTGCTCGCCCCGCGGGCCGAGACGTTCGTGCTCGAGCCCGGCGGCCACGTGCAGCTCGACCTCGCCGTGCTGGCCGACGGCTTCGCCGATCACCTGCACCGCCTGCCCGAGTCGATCGGCGACCTCGCCCAGGTCCGGGACGCGGGCAGCGGCTGGCATGACCCGCTGCCCACGCTGTACTCGGCGCTGGCCATGTGCCACTCAGCCGGGCAGAGCTTCCGCGAGCACATTGGCCACCTCGGCGTCATGGTCGGCGACATGAACTGGGACGGCGAGCCCATCGACGGAATGTCGGAGGATGACGCGACGCTGCTCACCAGCCTGCGCCCTCAGCCGGGCGGGTCATCGTAACCCGGTTTCCCGTAGGTGCTCGCTACCGACGGCGCCTACGGGACCGTCAGCCTCCGCGACGCCATCCCCGGCCTCGACCAGCACAACCTGGAGCTGGTCACCATCGCCATCCGCCGCGCCGCTGGGCAACGCCCGTGAACATCAGCCTGGACGACGCGACGGCGCAGATCGGCGCGCCTGGCGGCCCGCCAGTTGATCACCGTCACACCGTTTGACGCGGCGCCCGCACAGGATCGCTAGCCAGGCGTCCCGTCGCGCTCGCTTCTTTGGGCGAGACGCTGGAGCTGCCGTGCGCGCACGCCGGCCACCCAGTCCCAGCCGTCCTTGGCCAATGGGCCGACCCGCGGGTCGCTGAGAACACGAGCGTCACGCAGGGCGCGCACGTACGCCCGATCCTGGTCGATCCGCGCGCGTAGCTGATCAGCTCCGCCGATGGACCCGTGGCCGGGGATGACGACATCGACGTTGGCCGCCACGCCCTCGAGCAGCCGCAGCGCGGCGAGGTAGTCCTCGATCGGGTCAGCGGTGCCGTTCAAGTCGAGCAACGGAATCAGGACATCAGAAAGCATGTCGCCGGCGACCAGAACCCCGCGTTCCTCAATCAACAGCGCCGCATGGCCCGGGGCATGCGCTTGATGCTCGATAATCCGGACTTGAGGGCCATCCCAGGGAATCTGCGCCGTCTCGGCGGGCAGGCCGGTAATGAGGCCGAGCAGGTCCAGCGGTACCTGCTCGGCGATGTCCGGCGGTATCCACTCGACGATGCGGGCCTTCCAGCCCGCGTCCGACAGCAGACCTCGGACAATGTCCGCGCAGCGAGCCGTGCCGTAACGGGGCGCCGCGCCGAGCCGGGCGTGCCAGAGCAGGTGATCCCAATGCGGATGCGTAGAAAACCCTGCCACAACGGCCTGGCCCAGCTCGCCAAGGTCGTTCGCGAGGGCGGCCATTTCGTAGCCGCGCACCCCGGGGTCGATGAGCAACACGCCAGCCCGGCCGTGCACGGCAACGGCGTTGCTCTGGCAGAACTCGCTCTCGTGGATCAGCACGCCCTCCGCGACCTGCCTCAGCACGGGCGCAAGGCTACCGTGCCCAGCGCCCGCCGGCAACGATTCGCGCGACGCGCGCCGCGATTGCGCCGGGACCTGCTGGCCGGCAGCCCGCGCGCCCTGCGCGCGATGGAGCTGGCGGCCGAGCGGGGCGGCTGGGCCCGCCGTTCGCGGGCAAGGCCGACGCCCCGTTCACGGCGTCCGCTCCCCCGGCGCCGGCTCACTGTGCGGCACCGTGGTCGCGGAGGGCACCTGGGCGCAGCGGGGTGCCGAGCAGCTGGCTGACGAGGGTCCGGTGGGCGGCATGGAGGGTGCGGACGGCCGCGCGCGTGAGGCCGGGCTTGACGGGCGGCCGGCCCCCCGGGGCCGGCCGGGCTTGGTCGGGATCCACAGGTAGCCAGGGTCGCTGCCCTCGAGTTCGGCGGTGATCGCCGCCCGGGCCCTGAGCCACCGGGTGAGGATCTGCGCGGTCGCGGCGCCAAGCGGGCATGAGCCGTCGGTGACTTCGACGCTTGCGCCGCCGTCCAGGCGCAGGGCGCTGACATTGAGCCGGGCCAGTTCGGGGACGCCGCGGCCGGTGTCGGCGACGAGCGCGGCCAGGGCGGCGGTGCGCAGCGATGTGGCGGCGTTGGCGTGGATGGGCCTGCGGACGGTCAGGTCGTGGAGGACCCGGTCAGTATCGGCGGGGGTTAGGTAGAAGCCGCGGGCAGGCGGTGGACTGTTACGGCGGTCGGGCAGGCCGACGAATTCAGCGAAGGCGTTGTAGGAGTCGATGCGCACGCGCATCGAGTTGAGATACGCGGCGGCATCGCGGCCGTAGAGGGTGTTGCGGGCGCGGATCTTGCCCTCGGCCGCATCGGAAAGCCATGCGCCGGCGCGCGCGGGGTCCATGAGCTCGCCGACCGTGATGTGAGTGGCGCCGGCCGCCTCCCGGGCGTGCTGCAGGTACTCCTCGAGGAAATGCCGGCGGATCCGCCGGGTTGTGCTGCTGAACTGGCGGCTCGCCAGATCACGGATGAAGCCGCCGACGGCCTCGGCGGCGGGCGAGCGGGCGTCCGGGACTGACATGCCTGAAAACTATCTGATCACGATGATAACAGCAAGAAGCATGGAGCCGCGATTGGCCGGCCCCGCCCCTCGGGAGAGTCGTGGGCCGTGTCGGTTCCGGTACGGATCGGATCGGACCAGACCGGTACGTCCCGGTCCCCCCGTCAGCGGCGCCCCCAGCCGACTTGGAGCTGGGAGGTGCTTCTTGCTGTTATCAGCTGTGGAGCAAGAAGCACCTCCCAGCTCCATCCGCCATCCGCCCTCCGCCCTCCGCCCTTACCCGGGGTCTCGGTAGTGCTGGCCGAAAAATCAACGGATATGGCTGACCCGCTGGTCAGCAGGGCCGGGCACGGATGTTCTGGTACACCGTCATCGGGGTGAGGAAGAAGACACTGCTCAGATAGGGCGCCGCGATCCGCCGGGCGGCGGCCGCGGCGTGACGAACGCCCGTGCTGCGCTCGCCCGCGCGAGATGAGCCCGAGCCGCAGACCGCCGAACAGTGGCCGACCGCAGAACCGTCGCCGGGAATGCCGTCGTCCGGGCCGCAGGACGGACCGCGCCGCAGCCGGCTAATGCGACGGCCGCTACGGTCGCGGCGGCCAGCGGAACGGATCGGCTCAGCGCGCGGGGAAGATAATCTCTCATGCCCCCATGACGCCTGGTGACGCCCGCGGGTTGGAAAACCAGGCCAGCTAGAGACCGGCTCCCGGCCGTCCGGCCGCGGCTCATCTTCCGAGCGGCTAGGAGCCCGAAGCGGCTACGAGGTGGTCGGCCCCGCCCGCTCGGCGATCCGCAGCGCCGCGGCCACCAGCCGGTCGGCACGGGCGGCCGCGGCCGGCTCCTCGGCGATGGTCCGGGCGAGCAGCATGTCCGGGTCCTCGCCGGCCCGCTCGGCCTCGGCGCGTCCGCCATCATCCAGCCAGCGCCGCAGTTGCGCACCGTCGACCTCGGGATGGAACTGGACGGCCAGGTTGGCGCGGAGCGCGAACGCCTGCACGCCGACGTCGTTGCGGGCCAGCAGTCGCGCGTCCGGCGGTGGCAGGCACTGGTCGTTGTGGAACTCCAGCCACGGGCCGGCGTCGATGAGGTCCGGGTCAAGCGACTCGATCATCGTCCAGCCGATCTCAGCGCGGCTCGCGGGCTCCACCCGGCCGCCGAGCGCCGCCGACAGGGCCTGCGCGCCGAAGCAGATTCCCAGCACCGGGACACCGGCCCGGTCAGCTCGCCGCAGCCAGGCCAGCTCGTCACCGATCCAGGCACCGATGGTGGCCTCGTCGTAGACCGACCACCTGGCGCCCAGCATGACAACGTGGTCCACGCCGTCCTGCGCGGGCAGCGGCCCGCCATCAGGGACCAGGTGCACGGCAAGCTGCGCACCCCGGGCCGCGAATGCGGCCCCGATGAACCCGGCATCGTCGATCCCGTGGTGACGGATCACCAGCACGCGCATGCGCCAACCTCCCGACTGCGCCGTGCCCTCAGGGCACTATGTCACTGAGGCACTGTGTCACTGAGGGCACTGTGTCACTAGGGGCAGTGCCAGTGAGGGCATCATGTCCCAAACGGCACTTTGTTATCCGGGACACCAGGGCCGCCAGTGCGCAGTCATCTGCGCCGAGCGTGCTCCGGCCCAGCCGGCGCAGGACGAGGAAGGCGAACGGGATCAGCCACCACGGGAACAGGGCACCGTGCCCGGGTCCGCGGACAGCCAGGACAACCACGACGGATCCGATGGCCGCCACCGCTACAGCGGCCCAGGCGGCCAGGGCGCGGTATCCGGCTCGCCGGGGGCCAGCGGCGTCGGTCACCTCCGCGACGGCCAGGGGCGGAAGGTCGGCCATCAGGCCGGCCAGGTCCTCCCCGGTCCGCGCGCTGAGTGCCTGGCCGGTCCGCTCGTCGAGTTCGGCAGCGCGCCGCACGACCCGCACGGCACCGGCTGGACCTTGCACCAGTTGCGGCACACCGCGCTCAGGCACCTGGCCGCCAGCGGCAGGTCCGCCCCCGAGCTCCAGGCCAAATCCCGGCATCTGCACCTGGGCGGCCTCGGCCGGTACGTCCAGCTCGGCGAACAGACCTCCGCCCAGGTCACCGCCGACGCAGACCCCGCAGCACGACGCAGGACTCGCTGACCGAGCCCGAATAACACCACATCACCGCAGGCCAGCGGTGCGTCCGTTGGGTTTTCCGCGATTGCTACTGGGACCTCCCTAGGCAAGTAACTTTACCTTCCGGATGGTAAAGTTATGGGATGCGACCAAGTTCGAAGATCCAGATTCTGCAGGCCGCGGTGCGGGTGACCGAGCGGCACGGCATCACCGCCCTGACCCTGGAGGCGGCGGCCGAGGAGGCGGGCCTGACCAAGCCCGGGCTCATGTACCACTTCCGCACCCGCGACGACCTGCTGATGGCGATCCAGCGGCACCTGACCGAAACGTGGGAGGAGCAACTGCTCACGGAACTGGGCAAGCCGCTGGAGCAGTCGACGGCGCAGGAGCGCGCGGCGGCCTATGTGCGGGTCAATGCGCACGGCTCAGCCAGCAAGGCGGACCTGGCGTTCATGGTGGAGTCGGCAACCAGCTCCGAGCTGGCGCAGGTGTGGAACGACCTGATGGCGCGCTGGGTGCCCCAGCCGCCGGTGCCCGATCCGGCACAGCTGGACCTGTTCCTCGCGCGGCTGGCCGCCGATGGCCTGTGGCTGTTCGAGGCGACCAGGCCAGGCCCCGCTCGCCCCCGAGGTCGAGGAAGCCCTGATCCGCAGGATCGCCGCGCTCACCGAACCACCGGCCTGACACCGCCGTGCACCCTGCCCGGCGCCCCGCACGGCCCATGTCAACCAGAAAGTCATAGGTGCACCCATGAGCAAGACACGACGCTGGCTGGTCCTGGCCACCGTCTCGGCGGGACTGCTGATGGTCTCAGTGGATACGACGGTGCTCTACACCGCCCTGCCCACCCTGACCAGTGACCTGCACGCCGACGCCTCGCAGAAACTGTGGATCATCAACGCGTACCCGCTGGTGATGGCCGGGCTGCTGCTCGGCGCGGGCACGCTTGGAGACCGCATCGGCCACAAGCGGATGTACCTGGCCGGCCTGGCCCTGTTCGCAGCCGCCTCCCTCCTGGCCGCGCTCGCCCCCTCCCCGCCGGCGCTGATCGCCGCCCGGGCCTTCCTGGCGGTCGGGGCGGCGGCGATGCTGCCCGCCACCCTGTCACTGATCCGCATCACCTTCGACGACGAGCACGAGCGCGGCCTCGCCATTGGCGTCTGGGGCACCATGGCGGTACTCGGCGCCGCGCTGGGCCCGATCGTCGGCGGCCTGCTGCTTCAGCACTTCTGGTGGGGCTCGGTCTTCCTCCTCAACATCCCCGTCGTGCTGCTCGCCCTGGCCGCGACGGCCGCTTTCGTGCCGGGCGGCTCGGGTCACCGCGACCGCCCCTGGGACCTGATCGCCTCCCTGCAGGCCATGGTCGCCCTGGCCGGCCTCGTCTACGCCATCCAGGAAGCCGCCAAGCCCGGCCCGATGCCGCTGGTGATCGTGCTCGCCCTGCTGGCCGCAGCCGCCGGCTCCTTCACGTTCGTACGCCGCCAGCGCCGCCAGGCCTACCCGCTGATCGACTTCTCCCTGTTCCGCAACCGGAGCCTGCTCACCGGGGTGATCGCGGCCGCACTGGCGATGGCCGCCACCGCCGGCATCGAACTGCTCCTCACCCAGCGGCTGCAGCTCGTCCTGGGCCTGACCCCCCTGCACGCGGGCCTGATCGTGACAGCGTTCGCGGCCGGCTCCCTGCCCGTCGGCGTGCTGGCCGGCGGCCTGCTCCACCGCACCGGGGTGCGCCCGCTGACCGGCGGCGGCCTGCTCCTGAGCGCCCTCGGCGTCCTGGTCACCCTGCTGCTGACCCCGGGTGCGGTCCCCCTGCTGAGCGGCGGCCGGAGCCCGGCATGGGTCGTGCCGGGCCTGGTCCTGGCCGGCGTGGGCCTGGGCATCGTCATGGTCGCAGCCTCGGCCGCGATCATCAGCGGCGCCCCGCCGCAGCGCGCCGGCATGGCCTCCTCCATCGAGTCGGTCTCCTACGAACTCGGCAGCCTCGCCGGCGTCACCCTCCTGGGAACCATCCTCACCGCCGTCTACACCAAGACGATCCACCTCCCCGCAATCGCCCCCGCCCAAGCCGCCGGCAGCATCGACGAAGCCCGCGCCGCCGCAGGCCACCTCCCCGCCGGCCAAGCCCACACCCTGCTGGACGCCGCCGCCGGCGCCTTCGACAACGGCTACACCCTCGCCCTGGCCATCACCGCCATCGCCCTGGCCGCAGGCAGCGCCTTCACCTACCGCTACCTCATGCGGCAGCCCCCTACCGCCACAGAACAGGCCCGGCACCCCGAACCGGCCCAGAACGGCGGGCAGCCGCTGCAGCCGACCGGCTCCCGAAGGCGAACCGCCCCGGCTCCCCAAAGGTGACGTACAGCCCAGCCCACCACGGGCCCCGGCTTCTCGTTCCGCCCCGTTCGCGGGGCTAGACCAGGAAGCCGGGGCCAGCCCAGCTACGAGAGCACCGCCGCCCGGCGGCGTTCCAGGTGTTGACCGCCGTGGTGCCCCACAGCAGCTCCAGCGACTCGCCGGCCTCGTCGTCCGCCACGGAGGCCAACGGCCAGTCCTCGCCGAGCCGTTCGGCGGTCTTGCCGACGCCGATAGTCCGGGCCCCGGACCTGCGGCTCAGATCTATCGAGAAATCCCGGCTGGATATGACCACGACCCCGGCAGGCCACGTCACAGCGGTCAGCAAACCGTGAGGTTCTAACTTTTCAAGATCAGCTCATGGCGGGTTTTGCCCTTATCTTGGCCGCACCCCTACCTGGCCTTTCGTGCGGCAGCGCGGGCCTGCTCCATCTGGTCGACGCTGATTGGGCCGGTTCCCGGCAGGCCTGCGGACAGCCACGCCTCCTGCGCGCGTGCGGTGTCCCCGCCCGCCTCCTGCAGCACTATCTTCTTCGCCGTAGTGCTGGGCACGGCCCCGTCAGCGCCGAGATCCATCAGGTGCGCCAGCATCCGGACCGACTGGCTCCGCTGCCCCGTCTTCCGCTCGTTGTACCGGTAGACCAGCACCCAGCGTCCTTCCAGGGAACGGGCCCGGTCGATCAGCGCCCGCCCGCGGTCGGTGTCCTTCTGCTCGGTGCGGATCGGCTCGCTCTCGCCCGACGGCAGGCGCAACGTGAGCAGCCCGCGGCGGCTCGATTCCTCGATCTCAACCTTCTCCAGGAACGCGATGAAGGTCCGCGCTGACTCCAGCCGCTCGATGTCCTGCCTCGCCTGCTGGGCAATCAGGTGAAGGTCTACGGTCAGGCCGTGTACCCGGCGACCCCAGGCCGCCTCTTCACCTACAGGACACGGTCCCGCGGCCTGAGCGGCCGCGATGACCAGACTGTAGTGGCTGTTGTCCACGGCGCCCATTATCGTCGGCCGGGCTGACATTACCGGGCGCCCAGCTACTGAGCGCCAGTCCGGGGAGCCCGCCTCCCCGGACGGGCACCCGCTCCGGAATTACACTGATGTCAGCCGCGGCCGCGCTCGGCCTCGGCGCGGCCGCGCAGGTGGCCGCCGGAGCGCCGGAGCGCCTCCTCCCGGCCGTCCGGCTGTCCCGCACCGGCCTGTCCGGTAGCGGCGGCTGCGTCCACGGCGACCGGCCGCGGGGCCTGAACGGCCTCGTCGTGGGCCGTCGCGACCGGCGATTTGGCGATCTCGATGTAGCCGACCACGATCAGGACCAGCGCGACGATCTCCGGGATCAGGAACCAGCCGAGCCGCAGTTGCTCCCCGAACAGCAGGACGCCGTAGGTGATGCTGATCAGCGCGTCGCCGACGGTCAGCATCGGCTGGGAGGCGACCAGCGACCCGGCCTGCAGGGCGTTCTGCAGCAGGAACAGCGAGCCGACCCCCGCGACGGCCACCCCGTACAGCTGCCACGTCCCGAAGAAGGCCGCCGCGCCCTGGTTGAGCGCCGCGACGGCATCCTTCATCAGCGCCGCGGTGAGCGCGTACCCGCACGCGGCCGCGAGGCCGAGCAGGGCGGCGCGCGGCTCGCCGTTGACCCGCAGCGCGGCCAGGATCAGCACCGTCTCGAAGCACCCGGTCGCGATCAGCGCCAGGATCCAGATATGGGTCGGCGCGTGGTCTCTCCCGCCGCTGGGCTCGGCCGCGGCCAGTCCCGTCCCGAGGCTGACCGTGACCAGCGCGACCGCGCCCCACGTGCGCCGGTCCAGCCGCCGGCGCCACACGTAGCTGCTGAGCAGCAGGGCCAGCGGCAGTTCGACGATGAAGATCGGCTGGACGAGCGCGATCGGCCCGGTGGCCAGCGCCCCCGCCTGCAGCAGCGACGCCATCACGACCATGGCGATGCCGGCCAGCCAGATCCGGCGCCGGGCCAGGTTGGCGATCAGTGACAGCCCCAACGGCCGCGACGTCTGGGCCTGCGAAGCGGCGCGGCGCTGCAGCACGGACGCGGTGGCGTTGCTGGCCGCCGTCAGGAGGGCCAGCACGACGGAGATCACGGCATTGTCCCTACCCCCGGATCGTCGAACGCTACCAGTTTCCCATTCTGCCCAATTCGGATTTGGGCCGGTATGGCGGCCCGGCGGATCAGGGGCGCCCGGAACCGGGCCTCAGCCGCCCAGGTAGCGCAGCACGGCCAGCACGCGCCGGTTGTCGCCCTCCGACGGTGGCAGCCCCAGCTTGCCGAAGATACCGGCCACGTGCTTCTCCACCGCCCCGCCGGAGATCACGAGCGCGGCCGAGATACCCGCGTTGGAGCGGCCTTCGGCCATCAGGGCGAGCACGGCGCGTTCCCGGCGGGTCAGCCTGGCCAGCCCGTCCGCGTGCCGGCTAGCCCGGAACAGCTGGCTGACGACCTCCGGGTCCAGGGCGGTGCCGCCGTCCGCGACCCGGGTGAGGGCGGCCACGAAGTCGGCCACGTCGGCGACCCGGTCCTTCAGCAGGTAGCCGACCCCGGCCGCGTTGCCCGCCAGCAGCCGCGCCGCGTAGCGTGTCTCGATGTACTGGGACAGCACCAGCACGCCGGTGCCGGGGTGGTCCTGGCGGAGCCGCAGCGCGGCGCGCAGCCCCTCGTCGGTGTGCGTCGGCGGCATCCGGATGTCCACCACGGCGACGTCCGGCTCGTGCACGGCCACCGCGGCCAGCAGCGCGTCCCCGTCGGAGACGCCGGCGCACACCTGGTGCCCGCGCTCCTGCAGCAGCCGCGTGAGCCCTTCCCGGAGCAGCGCCGCATCCTCGGCGATGACGACCCGCATCGTGCCCATTCCTCACGCCTTCATCGGGAGCTCGATGGTGACCTGGGTGGGGCCGCCCGGCGGGCTGTCCACGGTGAGCCGCCCGTCCACGGTGCCCGCGCGCCGTTCGAGCCCGGCCAGACCGCTGCCCCCAGCGGGATCGGCGCCGCCCCGGCCGTCGTCGCAGACGCCGACGCGGAGCACCGGCGCCCGTTCGGAATCGGTGATATCCGCACCTATGTCGATCTTGTTCGCGCCGCTGTGCTTGGTCGCGTTGGCCAGCAGTTCGGCCGCGCAGAAGTAGGCGATCGTCTCGATGGCCGGCGTCGGCCGGACCGGGAGGTCGGCGGTGACCCGGACCGGGATGGCGCTGCCCGCCGCGAGGGTGGCCAGCGCCTCGGCCAGGCCGACCTCCAGCACGGGCGGGTGGATGCCGCGGACCAGTTCGCGCAGCTCGACCAGGGCCTCCTTAGCCCCCAGGTGGGCGGCGTCGACGAGGTCCCGGGCCCGCTCCACGTCCGGTGCCTGGCCGTCCGCGCCGAGCTTCTCCTTGGCCATGCCCAGGTTCATCGCCATCGCGGCCAGCCGGACCTGCGCCCCGTCGTGCAGGTCGCGTTCCACCTGGCGCAGCAGGGCCACCGAGTCGTCCACCACGCGGGCGCGGGCCTGCTCCAGGTCGCGGACCCGCTGGGTGAGGGTGCCGGGGCCGAGCAGCGAGCGGGCCAGCCAGCGGTCCGCCGTCACCACTCCCCTGGTCAGCCAGGGCGCGATCAGCAGCAGGGCCGCGCCGAAGATCGCCACGAGCAGGGCGCCGCCCCAGCTGGTGGCGTGCGCGAAACTCCCGAACGGCGGCGGGGTGGCCGCGGAAACGGGTGACGGGGTGGTTCCCGGCGGGTGGTTGCGGAACAGCGGCCACCACAACGGGCAGGCGAGGTCGGCGAGGCCGCACGCCCAGAACGCCAGCGCCAGGTACTGGCCGAATCCGAGGGGCAGTCTCAGCAGCGTGTAGCCGATGGCGCGCCATCCGGCCCCGTCCCGCAGCCGCGCGTCGAGGCGGACGATGACACTCCCGGCCGGGCGGCGGAACGGCGGCGGCGCGGTGATCTGCTCGTCCAGCAGCCGCGTGGCGACCCGCCGGTACAGACCGCCGAGGCGCCGCGCGATGCGGAGCGCGAGGACCACCCCCAGCAGGCCGACGACCGTGCCGACCACCGAGCCCGCCACGAGCAGGCTGGGTCCCAGGACCCATGCCACGGCCGCGCAGCCGGCGATCCCCAGCGGCAGCGAAACGAGGCAGTACCGGATCTCCTGCCGGGCCCGCAGCGAGAACGGCGCGCCGAGGGCCCGTTCGGCCAGCGTGCGGGGCGCGCCGCCGCGCGGCGCCTGGCGGCGCGACGGCGCGAAGTCCCCCGCAGCGGTGCCGCTCATGCACCCATTGTCCCGGTCACGCGTCCCGTTTGGCGAGCAAAAAGGCCCCGGCGCCGAGCAGGGCCGCCGCGTACAGGCAGAGCATGCCGAGCCCGGCCCCGGGCGACAGTGCATGGGCCACCGGTTTGACGGCCGTCATGGAGTTTTCCGCGATCATCGCGGGCAGCGCGACGAAATGGTCCGCCCAGCGCGTCCGCTCCGAATTCCCGGCGTTCGATCCGGCGGCGGCCCTCGACGGCGACGCGCCGCTGCTGTTCACCGGCGAGCTGATCTACCCGTGGATGATCGAGGCTGACCCGGTGCTGAGACCGCTGCGCGAGGTGGCCGACCTGCTCGCCGACCGGGACGCCTGGCCGATGCTGTACGACCCGATCCGGCTGGGCGCGAACGACGTCCCGGTGGCGGCCGCGGTCTATTTCGGCGACATGTACGTCGACCGGGACGACTCGCCGCGGACGGCGGTCGCGATCCGGGGGCTCCGGCCCTGGGTCACCAACGAGTACGAGCACGATGGCGTCCGGGCCGGCCGCGGGGCCGTGCTGAACCGGCTGATCGGAATGGCCCGCGGCGACATCTGACCGGGTTCCGCCGATCTGGATCTCCTGACCAGAGCGGTCGGCCGGTGCGGCGCCTGCTCCGGGTGCGGCACCGGTGCTCAGCCGCGGCTGGGTGAGGTACCGATCTGACCGCGGCCGGACCGATGAGTTTCGCCGGGCGCCCACGTCCAATTGTCCGACATGCCGGAGGGCGAGCGGTGGGGATGCCAGCTCGAGATCTACCAGACCAGCCCCGCCGAAGCGCCTGACCCCGGCAAGTGGGTGACGGAGCTGGCGTTCCGCCTGGCTGACTGAGGTCTTGCCAGGCGAGCGCATGGGCTGTGGTGATGGGCTGGGTGCGTGCAGGCGAACAGGGGCCGCCTGCACGCCCAGCCCGGGGCTTTCCGGTCAGCCCGGGGCTTGGGCGGTCGCCGTGCCCCGGGCTGGTGCCGGGCGGATCAGAAGCCCGCCTGGTAGGCCGCTGAGGCCTTGGGCACCTGTGAGCCAGACCGGTAGGTCCCGCGGGTGATGGTGCCCTGGAAGTTGGACTCCCAGGCGAGGTTGGCGGAGTGGGCCTGGAAGAACCCGAGCATGTCCTTCACGTACGCCGGGTCGTCCCCGCCCGCGTGGGTCCCCTTCGCTACGGTGCCGGGCATGACGTTGCCCCACTCGGGCACCGCGAACTGCTTGCCGTGCGCCGTCGCGAAGTTGAACCAGTACATCAGTCCCTGCGTCCGATTGAGCTGCTGGTTCCAGCCCGCACTGGTGGTCGCGGCAGGCCACATGTCGTAGCTATCGACCCCGATCGTGTTCACGTAGGCGTTTCCGGGGTAGGCCCGGGTGGGATCGGCCAGCCCGGCTGACACGCCGCGGTTGACGTTCCAGTCCCATTGCAGGCCCGGGGCGGTGGTTCGCGCCGAGGTGACGATCTGCCGCCAGCATGCCGCCCAGACCGTCGGGTTGGTGGCCCGCCAGACGTACCAGTTCCCGTTGAATTCCCAGCCCAGCCTGATGATCGACTTGCCGAGGCCGTAGGCCGAGATGTTGGTGCCGAACTGGCGCCAGTAGGAGTTGTACGCGCCGTTGGCGCACGCCTGGAGGGACACTCCGGGGACCTTCTCGGGCAGCATCGCCTCCGTGAAGGCCACTTTTTCCGGTGCTCCACGCCAGAGTTGGTAGAGCCATGCCGGATCCACGATGTCATTCCAGCTGCCGCGGTTCGGCCAGACGGTGGCGGCGTCCACCATGGTTCCGCGCCAGGCACCAAAGGCAGCGACGGATGCCGGGGTAGCGTTCGGCAGGTAGACCCCGCTGGCCCAGGGCATGCCGGAACGGTTCTTCACGGAGTGGGTGCTCGCCGATGCCCCGAACGCGAAGATTGCACTGAGTGTCAGGCCCACCGCGGCGAGCCCGGCGGTGGCAACGGCAGCGGCCCGCACGACGCGGGCCCGGCCGGACTGCATCCGGGATGCCGGTGGCGCGCGCAGGTCTGTGGCGGTACTTTTGGGCTTCCTCCCGAATATCATGGCTCTTCCTTCTTTCGTTTTCTGTTACCTGAGAGCCACTCTCCGTGATTTGTTGTTGTGGCCGCAGAGCCGAATTTCTCAATTGAGCCGGGCATTTTTCCCCGTTATTTCGGCCCGGGTAATTCGGCCCGGTCTTAACGTGCCCGGGTAATTCGGCCCGGTCTTAACGTGCCCGGGTAATTCGGCCCGGTCTTAACGTGCCCGGGTAATTCGGCCCGGTCTTAACGTGCCCGGGCGGTGGCCAGCAGCGGCCCGGCCAGCCGCCGCGCGTCGCTGCGCCCGCCGCGGCGGACTCGGTGGTCCACGTGTACCCGGCCTGCGTCCAGCACATCGGTGCCGCGCTCGGTCAGCCACCTCAGCCACCCGCGCACGTCGGCGGCGTAGGCGCGCCGGGTGCGGGGCGCACGCAGGCTGGCCAGCCAGACGGCGGCCAGCAGCTCCTCCCGCTCACCCAGCCCGGCCAGCACCGGCCACTCGGCCCGCGTGCGCGCGAGCAGCTCGGCGGCGATCGCCGCCGGCCCCGGCGGCCGGGCACTGGCCCGAGGCACCAGCTCGCCGCCCGCTGCCACGGCCGCCGCCGCGGTCACCGTTTCCTGGTCACCTGCCATGCCGCGGATGGTGGCGGTTCGGCGGGATCGCCCCGGCCGCCGCCGCGGACCACCACGAGCCGACTGGCGGCCACCACCGCAGTGCGGACCTGCAGTTAGAGCGTTTGGCCGGTGAGAAGGACCGGCCCGTGCAAAGCGCCGTTGCCTGGCGATTCGGCGGTGATCTCCATGGTGCGGAACTGGCGGGGATCGACTCCCGTCGTCATGGTGAGTGCGGCCGATCCTGATTTTCCGACGACGAACGAGCCGCCGGTGACCAGGAGCTTGCGGCCAGGTGTACTGCCCGGGCCTACCCACCAGCACACATAAACGTCGTTGCCGGGAAGTGGCTTGAGGCCATGAACGGTCAGATCGAACGTCCAGCTCTCGCCGACCTGGCGGGCTGTCGCTCGTGCGGTCGCGGCTCCGGTCCTGAAGACCTTGGCCGCCGCGGTGGCATGAAGGGGGATAACGACGGTGGCTTGTGCGGGGGTGGCCGGGCCACCGGTAAGGCTGAGCGGGACGACGATCGCGGCGATGACGATGGCGGCTGCGGCGGCAACGGCCGCGACCAGGCGGCCGCGGTGACGTCGCCACACCGGCAGGTGGGTGACCCGCGGCCGAGGCTCCGGCTCTTCCGGTGGACCGGGCTGTGGCGCTGGCAGGACCCGGGTCTTGTGCCCGGCCGGAAGCTTGCGTTCAGGTTTCGGGTAGATCCGGGTGACGGCACGGTCTTCTGCATCTTGGTCTCTGGCATCTGGGTGGCCGCCGGGTTCGTCTTTGTGTTCGGCCAGCGCTGCGGTCATGGCGGCGACCGTCCGGTCCTCGAGGCCGGCTGGCGGTTCGACGCGCGGGGGAAGATGCTTGATGATCTCGCCGATCTCGCTGCATTCGTCAACGACGGCCCGGCAGTGGCGGCAGCCGGTGAGATGGCGGATGAATGTGACGCCCGCTGCCGTGGGCAGGGTGCCGAACGCAAAGTCGAAAGCTTCGGGATGGGCCAGCTCAATCTGCTGCTCAGTCAGCATCGCCGCCTCCTCGCAGGCTGGCCAGCTCGGCACGCAGCGTGCCTGCTGCCTTAACCGACCGGGACTTGACGGTACCGATCGGGATACCGAGACGCCCGGCGATCTCCGAATGAGTCAGGCCGTCCCGGACCAGCCGCATCACATCCGCGTGGATCGATGGCAGCTTATCGAGGGCCTGGTCCACGGTCAGGACGGTGAGCGCCTGATCAACGGTGTCGTACTGGGGTGGCAGCTGGAAGTCCTCGACCGGCAGGAACGGGCGGGATGAGGGGCGCCGTGCTATGTCATAGGCCACTGAGCGGGCCATGGTGAACAGCCAGCCCCGGACCGGGCCCCGGCCGGGATCATAGTTCCGGGCCTGCTGGCAGAACTTGATGAACGTCTCCTGGACCATGTCTTCGGCCAGCCCCTGGTTGTGGAGCACGTGGACGCCGAATCTGAACAGCTCCATGTGGTATTTGCGATAGAGCCGCCGGGCCGCATCGTCCGGGTCGTTTCTGGCGGCGATCCTGGCGATTAAACCCATCTCGTGAGGACCGGTGCGTGCTCCACTGTCGCGCCACGTCACGGCCACCCCACCCCCCACCCCTGCCAAGTTCTGCGGTTCACCTGCCGATCGGTTCAGCGAGGCGTGGCACCCGGTTTCATTATGAGGGCGCTTGCCCCGGAAAAACATGCCGGCTGAGCGAACCGATCTCCTCCCTGGCCCCGTAAGTGCAGCGTCCTAGCAACCACTGACCAGGGAGGGCAAATGGCGACGACGTCTCAAGAGAACGACTTCGACCGGGTCAAGCGGTGGGGTAAGGAGTTTCCCGCCGCTGGGGAGGCGGGCACCGGCGTCGGCCCCGGCCGGGGCCGACGCCGAGCTCGGATTCGCGCTGCGCGCGGCACCTCTACCGGGCCGGCTCGTCGCAGGTATCGCGACTTTGGGCCTTTCTTCCCTGGCCGGCCTGCTGTACGCGGGTTTCATCCTGGTCGGCATCAATGGAGTGCCAAACCCGTACCCGTTCGGTGACATGTCCACCGTGATGTTCTTCCCGAATATCGGCATCATTCTCGCAGTTGCTGGCTGCGTAGCCGCTTTCGTCGCAGCAATCAGGTCGTTTCACCACCGGCAGGACTGACAGCAATTCACGCGTACCAGAGGGAGAGGGAGCAGCAGCGGTCACGTGAAGGATCATGACATCAATGCGAACTGTCCCGCTCATCGTGCTCGTAGGTCTTTCAAAGCCAAAGCCGGGAAGCCGCCGGCGCCCGTCACAGGGAGATGTCCAGCGTCCTCGGGTCTATTCAGACCTAGGAGGGAAATCAGCCATGCAACCAAGAAAATTCCGCATCCTATCCGCCATTACGGCGGGAAGCCTGGCAGTGGCCGTGGTGGCTATCACGGCCAGCTCCGGCACCAGCCAGACGGCCACGCATACGGCGCTCGCCGCCAACAACCCTGGATCGTTCCCGCCGGTAAATCTCGATGACTGCCCGATCCTGCACACCGGCTATCCGCAGGGCGGATGCGTGGCTCAGCTGCAGACCGACCTGAGGATTGTCCAGGACCCTAGCCTGGACGTGGACGGCCTCTTCGGCTTGGTCCACTCGCAGACCTCGAACGCGGTCACCGCGTTCCAGACGGCGCACGGCCTTAACCCGGACGGCATGGTCGGCCCGGCCACAAAGAAGGCCCTCGAAGCCGCCCTCTGGGGCTCGGTGCCCACCCCTAAGGCGGTCCCGGCGACGGTCCCCCCATCCATCCCCGCGCAGGTACCATCTACCCCCGCGCAGGTACCATCTACCCCCGCGCAGGTACCATCTACCCCCGCGCAGGTACCATCTACCCCCGCGCAGGTACCATCTACCCCCGCGCAGGTACCATCTACCCCCGCGCAGGTACCATCTACCCCCGCGCAGGTACCATCTACCCCCGCGCAGGTACCATCTACCCCCGCGCAGGTACCATCTACCCCCGCGCCAGGGCACTGCGGGACCGTCCAAGACAGTATGAACATCATCGACCACTCCCCTCTCGGGGCCGGGATGCGAGAAGGGAGCGTGAACCTAAAGGTGTACTGGTGCTGGGACGGAAACAAGATCACACACGTGACCGACCCTGTTGTATGGACAAGCAAGACCGTGGACGGCGCTCTCTTGGAGTGGAACACCAACCCGCCAGCCAACGTTGACAAGGATCCCCAGAATGGGGGCTTCTGGACGCGCGAGACCGTTGTCACTGGAACGGTCCAGGAATGCATCACCAAGCTCGGCTGCCTTCCCACGCAGCCATTCAAACTGGATCTCTACGTCTTCGGCGATGGCGTCAAGTACATAGCAAATCGGGTCAACGTCTGACCACCCTGGCTTCGTGATATTAAGCCCTGAGTTCCTAATCCGCCCGTAGGCGTCAGTTGCCGCGAGATTAGGCAGAAAGCTCATAATCGTGGGTCGCGGGCGGTGAATACCGCTAGGCCGACGCCAAGGGCACCTTACGGGGCCGAGTCGGGGCGGGGCCGCAACGGCAATAGCTTAGTGACGCCGTTACGGTCCCGCCCCGTTGCCAGCAGGTCCGAGCGGCTGCTGGAGGTGTTCGGCGAGGTGCTGGCCGCCGCCCGCGAGGCGAGCGAACCGTCCGAGGACGCGGCAGGGCCGACCGCCGGTGATGACGACGTTGCCGCCCGGCCCGATGCCGCACCTGGCGACGCTGCCGGAGCGGACGAGGCCGGGCGGGATGCGGATGCCGAGACGGCGCGCAGAACGGGCCTGCTGGTGCTCAAGGCCCTGGCCGAGGGCGGGGGTGGTGAGCGTCTGAGCGCCGCGCACGAGGCGGTGGCCGAGGTCGACTCCTCGCCCACTGGCTGGCGTTCGGCAACAACGGCGTGCTCGCCGACAACGACCCGCCGAGCAGGAGAAGCTCATCAAGCTCAACACCCTGCTGGCCAACCTGATCATCTTCCACAACGCCCTGGACATCATGGACGTCGGTTGGTGGCTGATCTGGGAGTCCAGAGTGCACGTCGAGGCACCGGCGCGACGGATGTGGCTGGTGCTGGCCCCGCCGTCAGTGGACCTCCGAGCCACCGCTGCCCCAGGATCGGGGATCGGGGACGGAAGCGGCTTCTGGCACGCGACCATATCCGACAGTCCGGCGTGATCGTCCCGTCGACCTCCACGCGGTGAACAGGCTCGCCCAGCACCCGGGGGCGTTCTCGGTAGGCCCAGACCTCGCCAGCGTCCATGCCCGCATTGAACGACATCCCGAGTCCCCGAGACCACGGATCACGAACGCGGCAGGCCGAGCCGGATAGAGCGCGTCGGCGCACCCGAGCAGACCTGACACGGTGCCCTGCTAGGCGAACTGCTCGCCGGACAGATCACCTACATCTAGAACGTGCCGCGGGCTCCGCCAGGAAGTCGCCTACTGCCGCTCCGAGGAATTGGCCAGATCGGTGAGAAGGATCGGAGAAGCGCAGGTCAGCGGCCTGTCGTTGGCCAACTAGGTTGAGAACCTACAACAGGCGCGAGCCCCCTCGTCCTGGACGAGACGGGGCTCCCTCTGGCTGGGCTACTGCCGGTTCTTAGGCGATCTTCCGGCGGTAGGCCAGCATGGCGAAGGTGTAGAAGACGAGCAGTACGCCGGCGCACCAGGCGAGGGCGATCCAGATCGCGGTCCCGGTGGGCTGCCGGGACAGCAGGTCGCGGATAGTATTCACGATCGAGGTGACCGGCTGGTTCTCGGCGAAGGCGCGGACCGGGCCGGGCATCGTGGCCGTGGGGACGAAGGCCGAGCTGATGAAGGGCAGGAAGATCAGCGGGTAGGCGAAGGCGCTCGCGCCGTCCGTGGACTTCGCCGTCAGGCCCGCGATCATCGCCAGCCAGGTCAGCGTCAGGGTGAACAGGATGAGGATGCCGACGACCGCGAGCCACGGCAGGACCCCGGCCGAGGAGCGGAAGCCCATGAGGAGGCCCACCGCGATGATGACGACCACGGAGATCGCGTTGGCCACCAGAGAGGTCAGGACGTGGCCCCACAGCACGGCCGAGCGGGCGATCGGCATCGAGTGGAACCGTTCGAAGATGCCGGCCTGCATGTCCTGGAAGAGGCGGTAGGCGGTGTAGGAGATGCCGCTGGCGATCGCGATGAGCAGGATGCCGGGCATCAGGTAGGTCGTGTAGTTCCCGGTGCCGGCCTTGATGGCGCCGCCGAGCACGTAGCGGAACAGCAGCATGAAGGCGATCGGCATGACCGCCGTCGTGATGATGGTGTCCGGGCTGCGCAGGATGTGCCGCAGGGACCTCTTGAGCATCACGGCCGTGTCGCCGAAGAAGCGGGGGTTCATTTCTTGCTGCTCCCAGTGATGGCGAGGAAGATCTCCTCGAGGGTGGGCTGGCGTTCGACGTACTCGACCTTCGCGGGCGGGAGCAGTTGCCGCAGCTCCGCCAGGGTGCCGGAGACGATGATGGTGCCGCCGTGCAGGATCGCGATCCGGTCGGCGAGCTTCTCGGCCTCGTCGAGGTACTGGGTGGTGAGGAGCACGGTGGTGCCGCCGCTGGCGAGGTCCTGGATGACCTGCCACACCTCGAGGCGGCCCTCCGGGTCGAGGCCGGTGGTGGGCTCGTCGAGGAAGATGACCCGCGGGTCGCCGATGAGGCTCATGGCGATGTCGAGGCGGCGGCGCATGCCGCCGGAGTAGGTGGCGACCCGGCGGCCGGCCGCGTCGGCGAGGCCGAACCGGGCGAGCAGGCCGTCGGCGAGCTTCCCCGCGCCCTTCACGCGCCGCAGCTCGGCGATCATGATGAGGTTCTCCCGGCCGGTGAGGATCTCGTCCACCGCCGCGAACTGGCCGGTGAGGCTGATCGCGCCCCGGACCTCCGCGGGCTGCGCCGCGACGTCGAACCCGCTGACGGTGGCGGTGCCGCCGTCGGCCTTGAGGAGGGTGGCGAGGATCCGGATGAGCGTGGTCTTCCCGGCGCCGTTGGAGCCGAGCAGCGCGAAGATGGACCCGCGCGCCACGTCAAGATCGACGCCCTTGAGGACGTCCAGGTCCTTGTAGGACTTCCGCAGCCCGTGGACCTGTATTGCCGCTTCCAATTCCTTACTTCCTTACTTCCTTACTGGTGGTGGAGGGTCAGGACCGGTGGATGTCGATGTCGCCGCGGTCGGTGTGGACGCGGATCTCGGCGACCGTGTCGCTGGTCTGGGGGCCGTCGGCGGCGTCCAGGTCGCTGCGGACCACGCCGCTCTTCGAGTGCAGGTCCAGCCAGGCGGCCGTGCCCTCGGCGATCCCGATGCTGACGTCGCCGCGGCCGGTCTCCAGGTGGACGGTGCCGCTCACCATCTCGTCGATGCGGACCCGGCCCCAGGCGGTCCTGGCGGTGATGCCGGCGAGCGAGCGGCCGATGGTGATGCTGCTGTTGGCGGACTTCACCTGCACGACGCCGACGGTCTCGCGGAGGGTGATGTCGCTGTTGGCGGACTTCACCTGCAGGGCGCCGGCCGTCCTGTCGACGGTGATAGAGCCGTTGGCGGACTCCAGCGTGGCGGGGCCTTCGAGGGTGCCGATCCGGATCGCCCCGTTGGAGGTGGTCACCTCGGCGGGGCCGGCCACCCGGTCCACGGTGACGGAGCCGATGGCAGCCTTGGCCTCCAGCCGACTGGCCTCCGCCACCTGGACGTCGCCGATCGCGCTGTGCAGGATGGCCTCGCCGAGCGGGCCGACGGTGGTGATGCCGGAGAGGCCGCTGGCCTTGACGTGCGACCCGGCCGGCAGCCCGACGGTCACCGTGACGGAGCCGCGCGGGCCGATCAGGGACGCGAGGGCGCCGAGCTTGGGCCGCTTGACCAGCAGCCGTCCGCCGGAGAACTCGACGGTGGTCTGCTCGGCGGCCTGCACGCTCGCCTCATCGGCCGGGTCGGCCGGGTGCACCTCGGCGATGGTGTCGGCACGGTCATTCGCGGTGACCTGGACGCGGCCGACGATGTCGATGTCGGCGGTGATGGGTTCGGGGGTGTCGAAAACAGGCATGGCGGTGCCCTCCTCATGGGTCTGGTGGAGCGATCCCGGCCGCTGGGCCGGGCGGTGAGAATGGTGGAGCGGGGCGGGCTAGCGCACCCAGCCGGTATAGCTGCGCCCGCTGCGCGGCTGGCTGACGCGGCGGCTGCCCGCGCCTGGCTCGAACGCGGCGGAGATGGCGCGGACCAGCCAGGCGTTGACCGAGATCCCCTGCTGGCCGGCCGCCTCCTCGACGCGGGCCTTCAGGTGGTCGGGGAGCCGGAGGGTCATCCGCGCGGTGCCGCCGTCCTCGCCGGGGAGCGGGCCGACGGGCGGGGCGGTCTCGGCCCTGCTGCCGGCCGCGTCCTCCTGGGGGGCGGGCGGGGGCGTCACCACGAACGCCGGGTCGCCGCCGCGCAGCCGCACGTCGACCGAGCCCGGGGCGAGGTCGCGGGTGATCTCGCCCGCCGCGGCCGACAGCGCCTCCAGCAGGGCGAGTCGGGCCGCCGATTCGAGGGGGCCGGTGAGGCGCTCGGCCAGCGCGCGGGCGTCCGGGCCTCCGGCCTCGGCGGCCACCGCGAGCTCGCGGCGGAGGTTCTCGACGTACGGCATCAGGTTCACGACTCCACTATGGCGTCACAATGACGTCATGTCAATTTGAATATGGCGTCACCATGTTTCTTATGACGTCACTATGGATGGATCTGGCGTCATTGATGCCGTCATGGGCGGCGTCAGGCGGCCGTGGACTCCTTCAGGGCGGCGATGTCCAGTCCAGGTCCAGCCAGTCCGCCAGGCCGTCCTGGCCGGGCCGGGGTGACCGTCACGACGCGGCTGCCCTCGTGGCGGCGGAGCAGGTGGTCCGTCATGGCCGCGCACAGGCGCCGCGCACGGAGCCACTCTGGGCGTGGCTGTCCCAGCTCAGTGGATAGGTGACACCCTCGTCGTCTGGAAGCTCGACCGGCTCGGCCGCTCGGTCAAGGACGTGCTGACCATCGCTCGTGCCGAAATGTATCCGGGGCAGCGGGTCCCATCCCGCGGGGGCGCTAAGAAACTACGGGAAGGTAGACCCGCGCACCCTCCCCGAGGAACTCGGCGGACTTCTCGGCCATCCCGAGTTCCAGTGCAGCGTCCTCGTCGATGCCCTTGTCGGCGGCGTACTTGCGGACGTCCTGGCTGATCTTCATTGAGCAGAAGTGCGGACCGCACATCGAGCAGAAGTGCGCGGTCTTGGCGCCGGCAGCGGGCAGCGTCTCATCGTGGAAGTCGCGCGCGGTGGTCGGATCGAGGGAGAGGTTGAACTGGTCCTCCCACCGGAAGTCGAACCGGGCGTCGGAAAGGACGTCATCCCGCACCTGCGCCCCGGGGTGCCCCTTGGCCAGGTCGGCCGCATGCGCTGCGATCTTGTACGCGATCACGCCGTCCTTGACATCGTCGCGGTCCGGCAGGCCGAGGTGCTCCTTGGGCGTCACGTAGCAGAGCATGGCGGTGCCGTACCACCCGATCATCGCCGCGCCGATGGCACTGGTGATGTGGTCGTAGCCGGGTGCTATGTCGGTCGTCAACGGCCCGAGTGTGTAGAACGGCGCCTCAGCGCACACCTCAAGCTGGAGATCCATGTTCTCCTTGATCTTGTTCATCGGCACGTGGCCAGGACCCTCGACCATAACCTGCACGTCGTACTTCCACGCGACCTTGGTCAGTTCACCCAAGGTCCGCAGCTCGCTGAACTGGGCGTCATCGTTCGCATCGGCGATGCAGCCGGGGCGAAGGCCGTCGCCGAGTGAGAACGTGACGTCGTATTGCGCCATGAGCTCACACATCTCTTCGAAGTGCGTGTAGAGGAAATTCTCCTCGTGGTGCGCGAGACACCATGCCGCCATGATCGACCCACCGCGCGAGACGATGCCGGTCTTTCGAGTGGCCGCGAGCGGGACGTAGCGCAGCAGTACGCCGGCGTGGACGGTGATGTAGTCGACGCCCTGCTCGAACTGCTCGACAAGCGTGTCGCGGTAGATCTCCCACGAGAGATTCTCGGCCTTCCCGTTGACCTTCTCGAGGGCCTGGTAGATCGGCACGGTGCCGATCGGCACCGCACTGTTGCGGATGATCCATTCACGCGTGGTGTGGATGTTGCGGCCGGTCGAGAGGTCCATGACGTTGTCCGCTCCCCACCGCGTCGCCCAGGTCATCTTCTCGACCTCCTCGTCGATCGAGGAGGCGACGGCGCTGTTCCCGATGTTGGCGTTCACCTTGACGAGGAACTCCCGCCCGATGGCCATCGGCTCCGATTCGGGGTGGTTGATGTTCAGCGGCAGCACGGCCCGGCCACGAGCGATCTCGTCACGCACGAACTCGCCGCTGACGCCCTCACGGAGGGCGACGAACTCCATCTCAGGTGTTACCTCGCCACGCCTGGCATATGCGAGCTGCGTGACGGTTCGGCCGGTCACCGACCGGTGCGGCCGCCGCGTCGTCGGGAAGACTCGGTCCAGGTCACGGGTGTCATTCGGCTTGAGTCCGTCGTCGATCGGCTGAACCGGCCGGGGCTCGTATTCCTCGGTGTCACCGCGCTCGTTCCGCCATGTCTCCCGGGCCGTCCGGGGCAGGCCCGACCGGACGTCGGTGCGGACCGATGGATCCGTGTACGGTCCGGAGGTGTCGTAGAGCACGACGCTGCCGCCGGTGCTGAGCGCCACCTCCCGCATCGGTACCTGGATGTCGGGTCGGCTGCCCTGGAGATGGATCTTCCTCGAGCCGGGGAAGGCGGTCGTGTCGATGGCGGAATCGTTCGGGGCAACGGTCATGAAGGGTCTCCCTACGCCGGTCTTGGCCGGGTCAGGTTCGAACGGTCGGCGGCCGGTCCTGCCGCCCTCTCAGCCTCGATACGCGAAGCCCCCGCGGGTCCCGATCGATGGTACGCGGGTGGGGGAGACGTGCCGCTGCCGGGGTCGATCGGCCCCGGACTTTTGCGTAAACGGTCGTTTATGCAAAACTTCCGCCGATGAAACGGCCTTCGGCGCCCCCGCTCCGCATGGTCGGCTACAGCGAGTCCCGCAGCGTGCCGGGCACCAGCAGGCCGCCCAGCCCCATCACCTTGTCCGAGACGGTGTTCAGCCAGGTGGAGCCCCTGGGCCGCTTGCCGACACCGAAGTAGAGCGGCGAGGGCCGGGCGTGCAGGGACCGGACCGGCACCACGAACCGCATCCCGTCGACCGAGGCGACCAGATCGCCGCCCCAGTCCGCGGTGATGCCGATCCGGGCCTGCGCGTCGACCAGGGCGGCGGAGACGGCGCCGATGCCCTCCCCGTGGAAGTAGCCCTTCTCCGTCCCGGTCAGCCGGCTCCCGGTCAGCGCGGGGACACCCGGCTTGGCCACCGGCGTCAGCCCGATGTTGCACGACCGGCCTACCAGCAGCACGGCCAGGGAGAGGCCGAGGTCGTTGCGGCGGGCCTCGGACCCGGAGATGTGCGGGATGGCGTCCAGGAACCCGGTGTGCGCGTTCACCTCCAGCAGCAGCTCCGGGTAGTCGATCCGGTGCAGCATCGCGGCCACCGCGTCGTGGACGGCTTGGAAGCCCTCCGGCGGCGGCAACGCCCCGTACCGGCGAGCCTGCTCATCCGGCAGATACTCAAAAGCCACAATCAGTGACCGTACGGGCACGCCCGAGCGCTACCGGCCAGTACACCCAAACCGAGATCAATCCGCCAGCACGACAGTGGGTCCATCACTCGCCCCCTCCCCAACCGGCCTCTGCCGCGGTCCGGCACGAGATCGACTGGCACCCAGGTGGCTCGGGATCCGCCGCCTCAAGACAGAGTTCGACAGCCCCAGGTACCACGCGGAAAAGTGGCTGGCGGCCGCCCTTGGCTTCGGCATCATGGCCGTCCTGGCGGTCTGGCTCTAAGCCTCGATCCACCGCGTAGCTCCGGGCCTTGGGTAGCGACAGGGATGGCCAGGGGATGACGGGGGCAAGTCGCAGAGCGACAGGGCCAGCAAGGGGTGCTGGTAACAGCGGCGCGACGAACCGCCTTTGGCCGTCTAGTTCACTGAACACCTGCCAGGGTGTCATCGTGACGATCACGAAGCGGATGGCCGCCTGGCGGCGGGAACGGCGGGTGCTGCGGAGAGTATCCCGGGCGGCGTGGCGCCTGGAGCAGGCCGAGCGGGAACGCGCCTGGGCACTGGCCTCGGCTCGCGCGGAGGGAGCCTCGTCGATGAGCACCTGATCGCAACCCCCGGGACTGTGCCGGTAACCCCCGAGCTCACGGCCGGGGAATGCCTGTCGATGTACGCCGGCTACTACGGGCGGCCCCGGCCGGTCGCTGAGACGCTGGACCTGGTGGGGCTTACCGATCACCGGGCCACCCGGTGCGCCCGGATGTCAGGCGGCCAGCGGCGGCGGCTGGATGTGGCCCTGGCCTCTCTATACCGGTCACGACGGCCAGTCACACTTTGCGGTGGGCCAGGTCGCATTGCATCAGCACGACGCGCTCAACGCGATCTCATCCGACGGCCCGGCAGGCGCGATCATCTTCGAAGAAACCGCGGCCGGGGCGAGCCTGGCCTGGCACACCACCCCGCACCGGCAGTACGTGATCACCCTGACCGGCAAGCTGGAGTTCGAGACCCGAGACGGGACAAAACAGGTCATTGAGCCAGGCGACATCCTGCCGGCGTCAGCCGGGCAGGCCGAGCAGGCGGATGGCGTTCTGCTTGAGGATCTTGGGACGGACGTCCGGTTTAATGTCCAGCCTGTCGAAGTCGCGGAGCCACCGTTCCGGCGTCAGCAGCGGATAGTCGGTGCCGAACAGCACCTTGTCCTGCAGCAGCGAGTTCATGGCGCGGACCAGCTGCGGCGGGAAGTACTTCGGCGACCAGCCGGACAGGTCGATGTAGACGTTGGCCTTGTGGGTGGCGATGGAAATCGCGGAGTCCTGCCACGGCACCGACGGATGCGCGAGGATCACCGTCAGCCCCGGGAAGTCGGCCGCAACGTCGTCGATCAGCATGGGGTCGGACAGCCGCAGCTTGATGCCCCGGCCCCCCGGCAGCCCGGCTCCGATGCCTGTCTGGCCGGTGTGGAAGACCGCCGGCACGCCCAGCTCCTCGATCGCCTCGTACAGCGGGTACACGGCGGGATCGTTGGGCGTAAACCCCTGCAGGCTCGGGTGGAACTTGAACCCGCGGACCCCGTGCTCGGCCACCAGCCGCCGCGCGCGGCGCGCCGCCTCGTCCGGAACCAGGGGATCCACCGAGCCGAACGGGATCAGCACATCGGCGTGCCCGGCCGCGCGGTCGGCGATCTCCTCGCTGGACAGCGCCGGATGACCGGTGGCCGTCGTCGCGTCCACGGTGAAGACGACCGCGGCCATCTGCCGTTCCCGGTAGAACGCGGCGATGTGCTCGACCGCCGGGGTGCGCTCGTCCCCCGTCTTGAAGTACTTAGCCGACGCGCTGAGCAGTTCGTCGTCCATCGAGTAGTGCCCGCGCCCGTCTCCCTCGACGTGCACGTGAACGTCGATCGCTGTCAGGGACGCCGTCTCCATGGTGGGCTCCGTTCCGCCGCTCCAGATCACCCTGCTGCCAGTGAACCTACGCCACCACGTCGATTCAGCGCGCCAACCGCAACGCCATGGCCAACCCGGCCTCGCTCGACGTCTTCGCCGACCACGCGCGCACACAGCGCGACTACCCCCGCGGCTGATCGCCGGCCGCCCGTGGTGGTCACCCGCCGCGGCCGCGGGGGCGGTCACGGCGGGCGGTCGCGCGATCACGGGGGGGCGGGCGGGTACCTGTGTGACCGTAGCCTACGGTTGAGGAATGAACCGGAAGCAGGTATCGGCGACGAAGGTCATCGGCACCAGCCCAGAACGGATCTTCGCAACGCTGACCGACCCGTCGAAGCATCCGCTCATCGACGGAACGGGCAGCGTCCTCGCGGTCCAGCCGGGCGGCCCGGAACGGCTCACTCTCGGCGCCCAGTTCGGTATGGACATGAGAATCGGCGCGCCGTACAAGGTCCTCAATACGGTGGTCGAGTACGATCAGGACCGCCTCATCGCCTGGCGCCACTTCAATGGGCACCGCTGGCGGTGGCAGCTGAGGCCGCTGGGCACCGGCACGACCGAGGTGACCGAGACCTTCGACTGGTCGACAGCCCGGATCCCGCTGCTCATCACGCTCAGCCCGTTTCCCCGGCGCAACGCCCGCGGCATCGAGAAGTCACTGGCCCGGCTAGCGGACATGGTCAGCGAATCCCGGCAATGACGCGGGCAAGGACGCGGGCCCGGCCGGCCGGATCAGACGGGCCGGTCAGATAACGCGGGCCGGTCGCAGCGCTGGCCGGTCAGATCAGAGGAGGACCGCAGGCGATGGGCATTACCTACTCAAGCGTGGTGGACGCGCCGATCAGCGAGGTGTTCGAGTGGCACGCGCGTCCCGGCGCTATCACCCGCCTGTTGCCGCCGTGGCAGCCGGTCCGCGTCGGCCAGGAGGCCGGCTCGCTGCGCGACGGCCGCGCCGTGCTGCTGCTGCCGGGCGGCGTGCGCTGGGTGGCGGCCCACCAGCCGGACGGTTACAACCCGCCGCATCAGTTCGTCGACCAGCTGGTGTCGGCCGGGTGGTCCTCGGTGGTGTCCTGGCGGCACACCCACATGTTCAGCGCCGAGGGCGAGGCGGAGGGCGAAAACGAGACCCGGGTCAGCAACGGCGTCGAAACTCCGGTGCCCGGGGCGGCCCTTCGCCAGATGTTCGCCTACCGGCACCGGCAGCTCGCGGCCGACCTGGCCGCCCACCGCTGGGCAAGGGTGCACCGCAGTGAGCCGATGACGGTCGCGGTCACCGGGGCCAGCGGGCTCGTCGGAACCGCGCTGACCGCCCTGCTCAGCACGGGCGGCCACCGTGTGATCAAGCTGGTCCGGCACCCGGCCCAGGGCGCAGACGAGCGCCAGTGGCAGCCGGACCAGCCCGCTCCGGACCTGCTCTCCGGCGTGGACGCCGTGGTTCACCTGGCCGGGGCCAGCATCGCCGGCCGTTTCACGGCCGCGCACAAGCGGGCCGTCCGGGACAGCCGCATCGGGCCTACCCGGCGGCTGGCCGAGCTGGCGGCGGCCACGGCCGGCGGCCCGGGCGGGCCAGGCGGGTCCGGCGACCCATCCGGTGGCACCGCCGGCGGCCCGCGGACGTTCGTCATTGCCTCCGCGATCGGCTATTACGGCGCCGATCGCGGCGACGAGATCCTGGGCGAGGACAGCCCCCCGGGCGACGACTTTCTGGCCCGTGTCGTCACGGACTGGGAAGCGGCCACCGCCCCCGCCGCGGAAGCGGGCCTGCGGGTCGTGCAGGTGCGCACCGGGATCGTGCAGTCCCCGAAGGGCGGGGTCCTGAAGCTCCTCTACCCGCTGTTCGAGGTTGGGCTCGGCGGCCGTCTCGGCTCGGGGCGGCAGTGGCTGTCCTGGATCGGCATTGACGACCTGGCCGATGTCTACCTGCGTGCTCTCGTCGATCCGGCGCTGTCCGGGCCGGTGAACGCGGTGGCGCCGGATCCGGTCCGGAACGCGGACTACACCCGTACGCTCGGCAAGGTGCTACGGCGGCCGACGGTCATTCCGGTCCCGGCCTTCGGGCCGCGGCTGCTGCTCGGCGAGCAGGGCGCGCGCGAACTGGCCGAAGCCAGCCAGCGGGTCCGCCCGGACGCTCTGCTCGCGGCCGGCCAGTCGTTCCGCCACGCGCGGCTCGAGCCGGCGCTGCGTCATCTGCTCGGGCACGTACGCGACGCCTAGCCGGGGCCGCCGACCGGCAGCGGGCGCTGTTCCTCAACCGCCGCGGCGGCCGGCTGTCCAGGCGCGGTGCGAGCGATATCTCCATCGGCGGCACATCGGTACCGGCGAAGAACATCGGGATCAGATCAAAGGGGCTGATCTCTCCATAGCAGGTACCGATACCACCCCGCCCGCAGCACGGGCGCTCCGTCCCCGCGACTATATGCGGGCGATCGGCCCGGGCGTGATCGCGGGCGCCGGCGACGCGGACCACGATGGTGGCCATGATCGCGGTCTTGGCGCAGTGCACCATCTACGGGCTGGGCTGGCTGACGCTTTTGCTGTTCCCGCTGATCGCGGTGGTCCAGTCCATCGCCACCCGGGTCGGGGTGGCCGGCCGGGTGGACCTGCAGACGGCCGTCACCAGGACCCGGGGCCCGGCAGCGCGGTGGTCGCTGCTGATCTCGATCGTGGCGGTCAACATCGTCACGATCGCCGCCGACCTGAAGGGCGCGCGGCGGCGGCCGGGCTGATCTTCCGCCAGGACTGGCGCTGGTTCGTCGTCCCCCTGTCAATCATGCTGCTGGCGGGCCTGCTGTTCGTCGGCTACCACGTCATGCAGCGGGCCCTGAAGTACCAACTGCTGTGCCTGCTGGCCTACCCGGTCGCGGCGGTGCTGGCCCGCCCGGATTGGGGCGCGGTCGCCACCGGCAGCGTGGTGCCGCGCATCGGGTGGAACAGCGGCTACCTGTCGGATGTGATGTCGCTGGTCGGCACCACCCTGGCCGGTTACGTGTACTTCTGGCAGACCGTCGGGCAGGCCGAGGACCAGGTGCCCTGGCGGCTGCACCGCGACGGACCCGAGCGGAGGGCCGTTAGGGTGGTCGTCGTCTTGGCGGCGTCTGCGGGGGTTTGGTGTGACGTCGGTCGATGGGACCGCGTATCCGCGGTTTGGCCGGGTGGTGTCGGGGCGAGAGCTTGCTGAGTCGTTTACCCCGACGGATGCCGAGATGGAATGGGCGCGGGCCAGGAATCAGGATAAGCCGCGCCTGCTGGCCCTGGTGGTGTGGCTGAAGTCCTACCAGCGACTGGGCTACTTCCCGAAGGCCGTTGACGTGCCGCCAGCGGTGGTCCGGCACGTGCGGGACGCCCTGGGGCTGGCCGGGGACGTGGAGCTGGAACCGGCGGCAGAGCGGACGGCCAAGCGGTACCGGGAGCTCGTCCGGGCCAGGATGAAGGTCACCTACGACGCCGCCAGGGTGCGACACGTCGCCGAGCAGGCCATCCGCAAGGCGGTCCAGGCCAAGGACAACCCGGCCGACCTGATCAACGTCGCGCTGGAGGAGTTGGTCCGGGCGCGATACGAGCTGCCCGGGTACACGACGCTGGACGCGATGGCCACCGCGATCCGCACCGAGGTGAACGCTGCCTTCTACCAGGCGGTCGCCGGGCGGGTAGACCTGGCTGCCCGGGCCCGGCTGGCCCGGCTGCTGCTGGCGGACCCGGTCACGCGGCGCAGCGAGTTCGACCGGCTGAAGGACGTGGCGAAGGCGGCGTCGCTGGGCAAGTTCACGCAGCGGCTCGAACTGCTGGCCAGCATCGACGCGCTCGGGCCGACCGAGGCGTGGCTGGAGGGCATCCCGCCCGGGAAGATCGTGCACTTCGCCGGGGAGGCGCGGGTCACCGACGACGACTCGGCGCTGCCCCTGCCGATTCGCGCGCTTCCTGGTAGGTCAGGAGCAGCCTGACCCGCAGCGGGTGGTTGTCCTCAGTGGTCCAGCCGGCTTCGCCGGGCGCGTCCATCAGGAGTGTCTCCCCGGGCTAGCCATCTACCGGGTGAGGAGCATCTTCCGGCGGCGTTTGATCGCTGGCCAGCGTGCGCCCGGAGTGGAGAGGAGCCGCTAGTAGAGGAGATCGGCGATTCCGTGCCAGAGGAAGAGCGCGCCGAGCACGATGCCGGTGATGATCTCGAGGGGCCTGGCATGGCTCAGGATCCACCCGGACATCGCGCGGAGCGCGGGTCCGGTACGGGCCCGGAACAGCACGTAGATGACGCCCGCGCCGTAGTAGAAGACGAGCATCAGCGCCAGCCCGAGCAGGAGCGCCCCCGCGGCGTATCCGGCGGATACGCCGGCGACAGCGACCTGCTTGACGCCGGCTGAGAAAACGGCGATGGCGTCAAAGTTGATCGTCGCGGCGAGGACGCCCATCAGGAAGATCCTGGTCGGCGGCGACGCCGCGATATCCTGCACCTAGGGCGTCACCTTGCCCAGGTCCTTGTCCTTGAAGTCGTGGACGTTGACCCGCTCGGGACTCCCCCTGGGCCGCCATTCCGGCCGCCGTTCCTGAAGTTGCCGACGTTTTCTTTCTTTCTTGGGCCCTCCACTCGGGTCGGCCCGACCAGCCCCAAAGTAGCTCTCTGTGATCGCCGTACCGGCCGGAGTGCCGACGGGTGACCACTCGGGTCGGTGCTGGGGGTTGACGAACAAAACTGCCCAATCCGGCGCTAAGGACTACAGGATGTAAGTGATCATTTTCTTAGCGTACAGATCAGCCGCCTGGCAACTCATCTGGGAATTTGCTGTTCCGCCCGCGGCGCCTCGGTGGGGACTTGATCTATCACCAAGATGAAGCCACTGGTCGCACCCTCCCCGGTGCGGAGCGGAGTGGCGGCGATCCGCAGGTTGACCGTCTTCCCGCGCCGGTTGACCGCGGTGAGTTCCAGCGTCGGCCAGCCGTTACCGGCCTGGTTCAGCAGCGTGCGCAGGTGTGGCGTGACCACCTCGGTCGGCAACCCGATGTCGAGAGCCAGCAGGCTCTTGCCCACGGTCTCATCCGCCCGCAGTCCCCACATCTCCTCCGCTCCCAGGCTCCAGACCTTGACGCACAGCTCCTCGGTCAGCACGATGACGGCGTTGCCGAGGCTGCGGAAGACCGAGCCGAGGAAATCATTGGTCTGGTTGACCTCTTCGGTGCGCTGCCGCAGTTCCTCGTTGATCTCCTGCAGCTCGTCGTTGGTGGACTGGAGCTCCTCGTGCATCGTCTCCAGTTCCTCGTTGGTGGACTGAAGCTCCTCGTTGGTGGTCTCCAGTTCCTCGTTGGTGGACTGGAGCTCCTCGTTGGTGGTCTCCAGTTCCTCGTTGAGCGACTGCAGTTCCTCGTGCGCCCGTTCCAGTTCGGCGTGGGCGCGCTCCAGGTCATCGCGCATCCGCCGGTCCCGGGTGACGTCGATGAAGCTGATGCCCACCCCGACGAGATCGCCGGGAGTGCCGAACAACGGGGCAATCGTCACGTCGTAGTAGCGCGGCTGCGAGCCCACCCGCTGCCATTCGAGGTCGCGTAGCTCTATCTCGCGCATGTCCGCGCGAGCCTGCTCGATGGGAGACCGCAGCTCGACCGGACGGAAGGAGACCTCGAGGTCCTGGAACGGGCGGCCCACGTCGCGAGGGCGCAGGTTGAACAGCGCCTCCGCGGTCGCGTTGACCACCCCCAGGTTCCCGACCAGGTCGATGGCAAGCTGCGCAACCGGTACCGACGCCAGCGCCGCGGCCTTCAGCCGGCCGACAGCCAACTCAGGTCCGGGTGGCTCCGCCCACAAACCCGGCTCACCCGGTAGCCGCCGGCTCGACGGCACTTTCCGGAAAATGCGCCTGCGCAGATCTGTTGGCTGAAAATGGTTGGAGTGGTTCAGCAGCATCTCGGCCTTGCCGAGGAAGAGATAACCGGGATCAGACAGTGCAAAGTGAAACCGGCGGAGGACGTCAGCCTGCGTATCCGCGTTGAAATACATCAGGGTATTGCGTGACACCAGCAGGTCAACACGGGAAATAGGCGCGTTGCGGGTCAGATCGTTGCGGCCGAAAATCACCTGCCGCCGGAGATCACGCCGGAAGGTGCATTTGTCGCCCTCCAGCTCGAAGTAGGTTTCCCGCAAGCCCTCCGGCACGTCACCCAGCGCCCGGGCGTCATAGACCCCGTAGCGAGCCTGCTGCAGGGCGTCTTCATCCAGGTCAGTCGCGTAAATCTTTACCCGGGCGCGGAATTGATCGGGCCCCAGGGCTTCGGTCAGGAGCATGGCGAGGGTGTACGCCTCCTCACCGGTGGCACATCCAGCACTCCAGACACGTATCGGCGCCTGTGGCCCCTTGGCCGACAGGAGTGCCGGTACGACCTTCTCGCTCAGCACCTGCCACGCCGCCGGGTCCCGGAAGAAACTCGTGACGTTGATGAGCACGCTGTTGAAGAGTTCCGTGAACTCCTCGGGCTGCAGCTCAAGGTAATCGCGGTACTCACCGAAGGTCGACAGGTCAAGCGCCGCCATGCGGCGGTATATCCGCCGCTGCAGCGTCGGCGGTTTGTACCCGGTGAAGTCGAATCCCCGCGTTTCCTTGAGCATCAGCAGAAGGTCGTCGAAGGCTGGCTTAGTGTCAGGCGAGGTCACGTACGAAAGCGTACGCTTCCGGGCGCCGGGCGGCGGGCCACTAATCTGGCGCCGGGTCATCCGGCCCCGGGAATAAAATGGTTCCGCGCGCTGAACCGCGGGACGTGTTCGCCTCCCCCTCGAACCGCGCGGGCGCGGAAAGTGCGGGCCGGTCCGTCATCCTGTCCGTAGTCCGGGGCACTTCCGCATCTTCCTGGTGGCTGAACCTCGTAACTGGGAGCTTCACGGCTCCCACCCCCTGAAATGCCGGCCTGAGAACACATCTGATGTTTCTCGCTGTCAAAGGCAAGCTTCGGGGCACCTCACTGGGCGAGTCGCGGTTCGTCGCGCTGTTCATGTTGGTCCGGCTGCCGATCCAGCTGAGCAGGAGATCGGCGACCGGTCCAGGGACAGCCGGCCGCCGTGCAGCTTGCCCTCGAAACCGCGGCGGGTGCAGGCGAAGGACTGCGAGAATCCCGCGCAGCCGGTGCAGATGGCCACGCCGTCGCCGGGCCGCCGACCGGGAAGGACTCGCTCCTGGCCGCAGGCGGGGCAGGTTCCCCGGCTCCGCAGCGCTCGGTCCGCGCAGGCCCGGCAGACGTGCCCGTCGGGCCAGCTGCCCACTTTGGCCGCGTCGGTGACTGCCGGGCAGGCCCGTTCCCTGGGGGCGATCCTGGACACGAGTCTTACCGACACGTCTTGCGTTGGCTGTTGAGGCTATATCACGAGGATCAGCGGGTCGTCAGGATGGGGCCAGCGACAGCGATCCGCTGACGCTCGCGGAATACGTCACGCAATGTCCGAAGACCTTCGTGCGGTGGTGCGTCAGCGTGGCAACGAAGGTGCCGGTGCCGCTACGCGCTGGACCAAAGCCCACGTCGCCCAGAACGCCGTTCACGGCATATCGCTGGTTGACGCACCCGGTGAAACCGGACAGCTGCGTGACCGTGCCTCCGGTGAAGTCACCGGTGACCGCGGTGAGGGTGCCGTGCAGGTGGGTAGCAAGGTGAAAGTCAGCGCCGGTGATGGTGGCAGAGGTGCCGAGCGGGGTGTGGTCCACGGTTACGGACCAAACGCCGGGCAACGCGCCCGACGCGATGCCGGCGAAGTGGCCCTGTGTCGATGTCGCCGCGTATTCATACCCGCTGATCGAATCCGAGTACGTTGTTGCTGCTATCGCGGAAGCGGGGCTGATGAACAGTGCCGCCGTAGCGGCCAAGATCGGGAACATCCATCCAAGCCAGCGCATGACCTGCCATCCTTCGAGTCGGCCACCTGATTTCCCAGAACTGGAGCACGTATGCGGTGGGCCAGGCAAGCGCACTGACGGAGCCCGGCACTCCCCCTTAGCCAGGAAACGGCTAGGCGCCACGCCGCCCGCGACACCCGCAGCAGCACCCGCCGTTCCCGCCGCCAGGCGGGCATCGGGTCCGTGATTGTCACGCTGACACCCTGCCCCTGCCGACGGTGTTCAGCAAACTGGACGGCCTAACACGGTCCCTGGCGCCGTTGTTACCGGCACCCCGCCTCTCCACAACCACCAAATTATCACCGAAAGTAACGGGGTTGAAGCTCTCCGGAGATGGAGTACCGGATGAGGCAAGCCAAGATCGGAGGCTGCAACACCTGAGACACAACGAGCCGAACGACAAGGTCAACTGAGACAGCGCCGTCCATCCATATCGCGCCAGAAATACCCGTGTCGAGTTTCCAGCGGCATCCCGGCCAGGCAGCCTGCTCTGACGGGTTCATCTCGACGAGTGACTTGACATCGGTGTACTCCGGGTCCGTGTCGATGTCGAACATCGCGTGCGGCCACCGCAGAGCAGGGCGTCATCGCCCCGGCTGGCGAAGGCCCACGCGACGAGGTATTCGGTCCGGAACTGCCGCAGCGGACCGTAAGCCCCGTCCTCGATGGTGAGGCTGCCGCCCTGGAGCGGCCGGGGAGGCAGAGGCTGGAGGATCATCATCTTGCTGGCCGCCATCGGGCACTACCTCCGGATCGCTTGGGGATGATCTGACCGTGACCGCATGGTCTGACAGGACCGCCCGGGGCAGGGCCGGGCGCCGCTCCCGAGCCCGCCAGCGGCCCAGCGCTCGCCCAGGCCCTGCTGGCTGGCTGGGCCGAGGCGTGGCGGGCGGCCGGCGCGACCGGTGAGGGCACCGCGATCATGCTGCACTACACCGCGATGCGGCTGACCAGCGAGGTGTGGGGAATCAGTGACCGGCTGCCCGGCGGACCTGGGCGTGATGGGTGCCGCGGCCGGCGCCGCCGCGGATCAGAGCTGGCCGACGCCCGCTCGGGTCGAGCCAGCCACATCCGGTCAGGCGGATAGCTCGACGCGGCGGAAGA